>NZ_JBQFSC010000002.1:0-1094852 GCF_056537805.1 Ruegeria sp. C10
CGCACCTGCCTTTCCGACGACGCGAACGCGCCATGCAACGTTTCAGGCGGATGCGAAGTTTGCAGAAGCTCGCCGCCGTCAACTCCTCTGTCTACAACCACTTCAACGAGAAAGAGCGCTTGCCAGCCGAGGCACCTTCAAGCTGATACTCACCGCCGCTCTCGCCGAGTGGCGGGGTCTTTGTGACGAATGAAGGACAGCTATACTGGCCTAGCTGAGACTGGTTCGAATTCGCCTGACTGCACTGTTGCAGTTAAAAAACTGTTCCCCGGGTCGGTCGGTTGTTTTCGATATTGAACTTCATTCCGTCTAGCAATTCTTCAAGATCCGGGCGCGCAGCAGGGCCATTCGAAATGTCGACCAACATCAAACTGCCATCTGGCCGAATTCCGAATGCGCCGGGCTCTGCAAACAATGTGGTTGTCTCAGCCTCCGAAAGAGGGTCCGACACGTAGAGGCCAAGTGATCGCATCTGCGTTTCGGTCAATCCAAAGCCCAAGTTAAATGTCCAACCGAACTCTTCCTTGTCGGCCAAAGCCTTTTCTTTAGAGTCAGCAGAAACGACCACTACATCCATGACGCTGCTCCAATCAGCCAGCATGGCGTTCAATTTGTTGAGAAATCGCTTGCATCTGGGACAGTGACGCCCGCGATAGACGAAAAGCATCGTCCATCGATCTTTGGGCCGACCAATCTCTATTTCGCCACCGCAGACATCAAAAACACTGATCTGCTCGACGGGAGCATTCACTTTGGGTTTTTGCGACATGTCAGCTTCCTTTTTTCATTAAGAGAGAAACTCGAACCCAAGCTTAGCTTCAAGTGTCTGCCTTTAAACTTGAATGTACTTTATTCACCCAACCAAGCTTGGCAGTGTTAGTGAAATCGCGGGTACAAAAGTGATAAGCATTAATGCGAAGAGAATTGCCAAGTAGAAGGGCCATATTGTTCGCACGGCTTTCTCCATTGGCAATTTACCCACGGCGCAACCGACAAACAGGCACGATCCGACCGGTGGTGTGCACAATCCTAATCCCAAATTCACGAGCAAGATCATCCCGAATTGCAGCGGATCAATCCCAAGGCTGTTGGCAACGGGTAGAAAAATGGGTGTGCAGATCAGAATTAGAGCTGCCATATCCATAATCATTCCAAGCAACAACAAAACCGCATTTACCATCAGCAGGATGAGTATCGGATTTTCTGTCAACCCAGTAAGCAGATCTACGGTTCTGTCCGGAACTCTGTAAAAGGTCAGCATGTAGGCAAACGCACCAGCGCATGCGATTAATATCATTACCATCGCCGTCGTGCGCACAGCAGAAGAGACGGCAATACAAAAGTTTTCCCACGTTATGCTTCTGTAGACGATCAGAGTGACCACAAATGCGTAAATGGCCCCAAAAGCTCCGGACTCCGTAACGGTGAAAATACCCGACAACACACCGCCGACGATAATCACAGCCGTCAAAAGTCCTGGAATTGCACTGAAGAAGCTCACTACGAGCGCTGACCAACCCGGGAAAGTCTCAGCTTGATAACCTCTGCGCACCGCTACAAGGTACGCCGCCACAGCAAGGCAAAGGCACATTAAAACTCCTGGAACAACGCCCGCAAGAAACAGCTTCGAGATCGATATTCCACCCCCGGCTGCGATCGCGAAAATGATCATATTGTGACTGGGTGGAATAATTATACCGGCAATCGAGGACGTGACGGTCACGTTTACGGCGTAATCTGCATCGTAACCTTTCTCTTTCATCACAGGAACCAAGATAGACCCCAGTGCGGAAATGTCTGCGATGGCCGATCCTGAAATCCCCCCAAAAAGCATCGAAGAAAACACGTTTACAATTCCCAAGCCGCCGCGCACGGCCCCGACAGCGGCCGAAGCAAACCTGACGAGACGCATGGCTATCCCGCCGTGGAACATCAGTTCACCTGCAAAAATGAAGAAAGGGATCGCCATCAACGAGAATACATTGATCCCGGAGACGATCCGCTGAAATCCGATCATCAAGGGTAAGCCTTCGAACCAAAATGCCGAAATGGCCGCTATTCCAAGCGCGAATGCTACAGGCGTTCCGATCAGAACGCAGAGGGCGAACACGCCAAGCAACAGAAGTATTCCCATCATTCGCCTCTATTCGATGCTGTCATTGCGCTCGTCAAAACCGACATAGAGGCGGATTAGATGACCAACGGAAAAGAGTAATATAAGTCCTCCGCCAATTGTGAGAGGCAATGAACGCAAGCCTTCGGGGACTTGAATCAATGGGATTAGCGATCCCCACTTAAAGATCGTAAGTCGAGCTCCGAACCACAGCATCAAGGCGCCGAACCCAGCCATAAGCACGTCTGTGCAGATAACCAAAATGGTCCTCACACGTGGAGGAACTGCAGAACGCACGAGAGACACGGACAAGTGCGTGTTATCGTGTACACCTACTGCCGCACCGAGAAACGCAATTGTCATGACGAGAAGCAAGGCGACTTGCTCGACCCAGGTCGGCGTCGCATTCAGAACATAGCGACCAAATACTAGCCATCCGAATATGACCGTGATGACAACCAGTGCGACACCGGTCAAAACCCGGCACACGTCGGCGATCCAATCCAGGATCTGGATCATCTTGCGCACAGATGTCGGGGTCAGGGAAGTATAACTCATTGGCTCACAACTCTTGATCAGGCGTCCGGACCCGCTTGTGCGGGACCGGACAATATCAGACCCAATGTAGCTAAATCAGTCCGTCGCCTGGATAGTCTCGACAAGCGGGCGTAAATCGGGGTTCGTAGCAAAGTAGGCTTCGTAAACCGGGCCCATAGCCGCTTGGAACGGGGCTTTGTCTGCCACTTCATTCACGACCACACCAGCTTCTTCGACGGCTGTACGGCTGGCTGCTTCGCGCTCGGCCCACAATTGCCGCTGAAGTTTTGCAGATTCCTGAGCTGCCTCTCGAACCGCGGCCTGCATCTCAGGTGAAAGTGCGTTGAACGTGTCGGTATTAATGCAGATACATTCGGGTATGATCAGGTGCTGAGACAGCGAATAGAAACCTGCAACTTCGAAGTGGCCAGTTGACTCGTACGATGGCCAGTTGTTTTCGGCACCGTCGACGACACCGGTTTTCAGGGCCTGATAAACTTCGGCAAACGCCATTGGCGATGGGTTGCCACCAAGCTCAGAAATCATGCCTGTAAACAGGTCGTTGTTCATGACCCGAACTTTCATTCCCTCGACATCGGCAGGTGCGTTGATTGCCTTTGTTCCGTTGTAGAAGGAGCGAGCGCCAGCGTCATACCACGCAAGAGGTGTCAAGCCTTTGGCTGCCATACCCGCCGCAATTGCCTCGCCACCCTCACTGTCCAAGACGCGGAACATGTGCGGGACGTCTTTGAATATAAAGGGCAACGATACAACATTGGCCTCGGCGACAATCGGGCCAATTGGGCCCAGGTTAAAGTTGCCGACTTCCAATGCGCCTGCGCGGACCTGTTCAACCGCGTCGGGCTGACTGCCCAGTGTGCCCCCATGGAACATTTGAAGGCTGATTTCACCGCCAGTTTTTTCCGTAATGAGTTCTGCGAATTTGTCCATTGCGATGGTGTTTGGGTAACCATCCACGTGGATATTCCACCCGCGCCAATCCTCTGCGAAGGATGCGCTTCCGGTAATTGCGACCACGGTCGCGGCACTCATCAGCGTTTTAGTCAGTTTGATATTCATATTTTCCTCCCTAGAAAACAGACAGTTGACTCGATGCCCGGCGAAGGCCGGTTATGAAAAGAGCAGGCCTCCGTTGATGTCGATGTTCGCGCCCGTAATGAAAGCAGCGGCGTCTGAGGCCAGATAGGCGACCAGATTGGCGACATCCTCGGATGTGCCTTCGCGTTTAAGCGGCGTGGCGCCGGCCACGTTGGTCCGCACTTCGCTTTTTGTGAAGACATTGTGAAAATCGGTGTCGATCATGCCCGGGCAAACCGAATTTACCCGGATGTCCGGCCCCAGTTCTTTGGCCAATCCACGCGTCATCGTCATGACCGCACCCTTCGAGGCCGCATAGGCGACCGCGCCTGGGCCACCCCCGTCACGCCCCGCCTGACTCGCAAACCCGACGATCGCGCCGCCTTTTTTCATATGCGGCAACACGGCCTGAACAGTGCGGGCAAAAGAAGTGGTGTTCAGGTCCATGACATGGCACCAATGTTCCATATCCATCTCAGACAGGGTCTTCCGGGCCAGCAATCCGCCGGTCACGTGGGCAAGAATGTCGATCCGAGGTCCGAATGTCGCAATAGTCTCCGAGATCAGCCTTTCCACATCCGCACCGGAGGTCATGTCGCCCTGTATGGCAATCGCCTTACCTCCGGCAGCCGTTATTTCCTGAACCGCCGATTCCGCACCCGAAGATGAGCTGTGATAGTTGATCGCGATCGACGCTCCAGCCTTGGCCAGTTTCATGACGCAGGCGCGGCCAATGTCCCGTCCGCCGCCGGTTACGATCGCAACCTTCCCTGCCAGTTCCAAGTAAGGGCCAATCTGTTCAGCGTTCAATTCGGTCATTTTCCTGTCCCTTTGGGTCCCCGGTCATCCAGTCAGTGCGCCCGTTTTGGTCTTTGAGCCTTAACGAGCATTCAGCCGTGTTGCCTATTGTAGTCGACTAGGATACTAGTATTGTCAACAAATTTGTTTGGGAGCCACAAAAGGCTTCGCACGGCCCGTGCTAAATGGATTGGCTGGAGATACATTGAGGAGTATCGGAGGGTGAGGCCTAGTGGCCCAGAATGCCGCCGGTGTTGGTCACGCGCAGAAAAAGGCAGGAAATGCAAAGTATTACGGATAAAATCGAGCGGCGCACCACCACTGACATCGTATATGAGAGTTTGTACGAGGCGATCGTTTCACTGGAAATTCTGCCGGGAACAAAACTGTCCGAAGCAGATATTGCAAAAAAGTTCGAAGTGTCGAGGCAGCCGGTCCGCGATGCTTTCAACAGGCTTGAGGCGCAGGATTTGCTGCTGATCCGGCCACAGAAAGCCACGCGGGTACGTAGTTTTTCCATGGAACGCATCGGTCATGCACGCTTTGTTCGCCTCTCGGTCGAGTTGGAAGTGGTGCGCGCTGCATGTCGGAACTGGAAGCCCGAATATTCGAAGCTGCTGGAGGACAATCTCAAGCAGCAGAAAGACGTCGTTTCAAGGAACGAAGCCGAGAAGTTCCATCAGCTCGACTATGACTTTCACCAACTGATTTGTGAGTTGAGCGGCAACCCGCTGGCCTTCAACACGATTCAGGAATGCAAAAGAAAGATCGACCGCCTTTGCGTTCTAAGCCTTGGGCGCGAGAGCGAGGCCGACATTCTGGTTCGGGATCATGTTGAGCTGGCAATAGCGCTAGCAGACCGCGACGAGGCGACTGCGACCGAGATGATACGCCGCCATCTGGGCCGCATCGACAAGACCATCGAGGAGGTTCACTCGAAACATGCCGAGTATTTCGAGTAAATTGAACGCCGCCAACTGACTAAGGACCTCGCATTATGACCAAGAGCTATCCGATTGTATCACCTGCATCAGGTGTCACGCGCCAGGTTTTGGCGGATAATGAAGACCTCATGATGGTTTCATTCCGGTTTGAAGAAGGTGCCGAAGGCGTGTTGCACGACCATCCGCATGTGCAGTCGACTTTTGTGCGGTCCGGGCGGTTCAACTTTGTCATCGGAGATCAGGAGCGAGCGTTGGAGCCCGGTGACAGCCTGATCATTCCGTCCGGTGTAAGCCATGGTTGTGTTTGCCTGGCTGCCGGAGAGTTGATCGACTGCTTCACGCCCAGGCGGGACGATTTTCTGTAAGGCGTTTTCCGTCCGCGCCATGACCTTTGGCCACGTTCTGCGCATTGAGGCAGGGTAGTCTATTTTCGGTGGGTCGGGCAGGGCGATGCCATATTCTGCGTTAGAAATCGGATTAATGACGGGCGACGCCGCAGCTCAGGTTAGGAATTGCGTATCTCGCGGGCTGATCCGATACCGAGGATCAGGTCGGCGCATCGTTCGCCCAGCATCATGGCAGGTGCGTTTGTGTTGCCGGCGTTGATGTCGGGCACGGCTGACATGTCGCACACCCGCAAGCTCTCGATCCCGCGCACACGCATTCTGGCGTCCAGCACGGCCATTCCGTCGCCGTCCCGGCCCATTTTGGCAGTGCCCGCCGGGTGATAGTTGGTTTTTACGAATCTCTTACAATGTGCTCGCAGCGTCTGGTCGTCGTCCGCTATCGGAATGACGATTTCGCGGATCCTTTGTGCAAGCGGGCCCGACGTGAATGCCTGGCGAAAGAACCGCTGTCCCCGGATCATCTCCTGCATGTCGTCTTCATGCTTCAGAAGGTTGGGCGAGACCACTGGCATGGTGTGAGGATCGGCCGAGCGAAGCCGGACCTCTCCGCGTGATTTCGGTTTGACCACGACGGTCGTAACGGTCAGGCCAAAGTCATCCTGCACCTCGTCCAGAGCGTCGCGATCCAGATAAACAATTGGCACGCAAAAAGCTTGAATGGTTGGTTCTCCATCAGGAATCGACGGATTGACAAACGCGCCGGCTTCGACTCCGGCGGAAGTCACCGGTCCGCTGCCGAACAGTTTGAACTGGATGCCGTTGCGAAGCATCCGCCAGCCCTCACCTTGTTTGAAGTATCCGTAGGGACCGTTGGCAAAGGCGGTAATTGGAACTTCGGGGTGGTCGATCAGGTTCTGGCCAACCCCAGGCAATGGGCAGATCACGGGAATACCGTGATCGGCAAGATGTGCATCAGGTCCGATGCCTGATAGCATTAGGATTTTTGGCGTCACCAGAGCGCCCGCCGCAACGACAACTTCACCATCGCACCGGACCGTGTGGGCTCCGCGTTTGTCTCGATACTGCACGCCGACGGCCTTGTCGTTTTCGATGATGACTTTGCTGACCGTTGCGCCAAGCTGGATGGTCAAGTTCGGGTTCGTCTCGAGAGGGGTGAGAAACGCATAGGCCGACGAACTGCGCTTACCGGCGCGATTGGTGAACTGATAGAAACCGACACCGCGCTGCGTTGCGCCGTTGAAATCCGTGTTGAATGGTTCGCCAAGGGCCTGGACCGACTGAACGAACCAACGTGACATGTCGTCGATATGCCCCGGATCCGAGACCTGCACCGGACCGTTGCTGCCATGCAGGTCATTGTGAAGCCTGTTATTGTCTTCCATTCTACGGAAGTAGGGCAGCACATCATCCCATCCCCAGCCGACTCTGTCGTTGGTCTGTCGGAGCAGGTTCTCCCACGCATCATAATCAGAAGGGCGGCCACGCATATAGACCTGGGCATTCACAGACGACCCGCCACCCAGTACGTTGGCCTGCGGAATGTCATGCACGCGACCGTCCAGGTGGTCCTGCGGTTCGGTCTGGTGGTAGGTCATGAACTTGGACCCGTTGATCATCTTGAAGATACCCGGCGGCATGTCCAGCAACGGATGGCGGTGCGAATGCCCGGCCTCCAGCACCAGAACCCTGCACTTGCCCTGGTTGACCAGTCGCGCTGCAGCTGCTGCGCCGGCAGAGCCGCCGCCGATGACGATATGATCGAAGGTTTCCGTCATGATTTCGCCTTCAGGCCCGGCGTTTGGGTTCGCTGATCGAGTCGCGCTCCACCAGTTCGCATTCAAGCTTCACGAGAGGGTGTCGCTGACCATCCGTCGGACCGTGGAACAACTGTTCGATGACCCAGCGTCCCATCGCCCTAGTTGGAAGGATCATCGAGGTCAGGGGTGGCGACAGGTGTCGCGCGGTTTCGTCATCGTCAAATCCGATGACCGAGATGTCTTCGGGGATGGATAGGCCAAGTTCCTTGAGCGCCTCATAGCAGCCGATTGCCATTCGGTCATTCTGACAGAAAATGGCGGTTGGCTGAGAGGGCAGGTCCATCAATTCGCGCGTGGCTGCATAGCCTGCGCTGGGCAGCCAGTTGCCCTCGATGACCAAATCCTCGTCAAATGGGATGTCGGCGGAAGCAAGGGCGTTTCTGTACCCGGTCGTTCGCCCTGCGGCGCATTCCATGAACGGCTCGCCGGTGATGGTGGCGATTCGTTTGTGCCCCGCCTTGATCAGGGCGTTGGTCGCCGTATGTCCAGCAGCGACTTCGCCGGGGATCACCGCAGGAAAAGAGAGGTCGTCGCAAAAGCAGTTCAGCAGCAGAACCGGGGTTGCGGTCTGCCTGAGTATTTCCGGAACGACCACCCGCCGGGTGAAAACGGTTGCGTAAATGATGCCCGCAACCTGTTGGTCGAGGAAATACCTAAGCGTTCTGGGTTCGACCTCGGGGTCGTTTTGGGTTTCTGCCAGCAATACAAGATTTCCCGTGTCCCGAACGGCCTGTTTCACGCCATTAAACGCGTTTACCATTTCGGGGCTCGACGCCAGATCGTCCACGACAAAAGCGATGGTGCCGTCTAACGCCGAGGGTCGAGGCGCGCTGTCCTGGGGTTTCCTGAGTTGAGAGGGCATGGCGTATCCAAGCGTGTTGGCGGCATCCAGGACTCTTTGCTTTGTGTCCTCGGAGATTTTGACGGAATCGTTCTTGTTTAGAACCAGCGATACTGTCGTCTGTGAGCACCCGGCGACGCGTGCAATATCATGCATCGTTATGCGCTGCCGGCCCGCGACTCGTCCCACGCCCCTGTGCTGCCCGGTCTTGTTCGCTTGATCGTTCATCGCTCAACCTTTTTGTTCGCTTCCTTTTTATCGACTATGCGGAGAACACGCAACTAATATTAGTGAATAGTAATTAATATTAGTGTTGACGAAATAATATTATTAGTGTTTTGATCGGCAGTGCGGTCGCCAATGTGGTCTGACCGAGCAAACGCGGGAGGTGAAATTGCGGTCTGTGGTGGAGGAGTTGGGTCAGGTGGTTCGGCATTCGATGTTCATCGATGGCCGCTTTACCGACTCTGACGCGGACACGGTTGGTGTCGAGAACCCTGCAAATGAAGAGATCGTTGCGCAAGTTCCAGATGGCGGTGCCGCTCATGCGGATGCGGCCGTCGAGGCGGCCCATCGTGCTTTTAGCTCGTGGTCCTCGCGCCCGGCGATCGAGCGGGCGCGACTGGTTCAGCGGTTGGCCGAAGCCATTCGGATTGACGCCGGGCGTCTGGCAGCCTTGATCACGGTCGAGCAGGGCAAGCCGATCACGCAGGCCCGAAGTGAAGTTGATGCTGCTGTTACCTTTCTTTGCCATGCGGCTGAAGAGGCCCGGAGGATTTCGGGTGACATAGTGGCATCGGACAACAAGTCCGAGGAAATCCAGATCCGGCGTCATCCTTATGGCGTTGTTGTTGCGTTGACGGCCTGGAACTATCCGCTGGCATTGGCCGCCAGGAAAGTCGGGCCTGCGCTGGTCGCGGGCAATACTGTTGTTCTGTTGGGGCACGAAATCACGCCGCTGTCCGGTCTCGCGATCGCCGAGCTTGCCGAAAAGGTCGGGTTTCCGCCCGGTGTTCTGAATGTTCTGACAGGCAAGGGGCCGGTGGTAGGGCAGCGGTTGGTCGAACACCCCGATACCTCACTGATCACAATGACCGGCAGCACACGAGCCGGTAAAGAGATTTTTCGCGCCGCGGCCGACCGGATCAAGGTTGTCCGGCTCGAGCTTGGCGGTAAGGCTCCGTTCATCGTGATGGAGGATGCGGATATTGACGCTGCTGTTTCGGCCGCCATTGCCGCCCGGTTTGCCAATTGCGGCCAGATTTGCACCTGCAACGAGCGTATGTATCTGCATCGCGGCATTGCGGATCAGTTTCTTGAAAAATTCGTGTATGCGGCCCGCGCTTTGTCGATCGGGGATCCGATGGAGGACTGCGATCTGGGTCCCAAAGTAAGCAAGGCCGAGGTGTCCAAGGTCGACGAAATCATCAAGCGCAGCATCACGGAAGGTGCCACGGTCCATCTGGAAGGCGGGCCCCTGTTGGACAGCGCGCACCGCAAAGGACACTGGATGTCCCCGACGGTTCTTGAGGTCTCAGACAACGGCAATGCCGCGATGCAAGAGGAGGTATTTGGCCCTGTGGCGATAGCCATGCGAGTCGATGATTTTGATCAGGCGATAGACGTAGCGAATGACACATCATTCGGGCTGTCTGCCTATCTCTTTACGGCATCGCACCGGCGATTGATGGAGGCCCCGAGCCGTTTGAAGTTCGGCGAATTGTACCTGAACCGCTCCAATGGTGAGGCCGTACAGGGATTTCACACCGGTTGGGGTTTGTCCGGGGTTGGGGGCGAAGACGGCGCGTATGGCTTCGATGGCTATCTGAGGAAACAGACGACTTACATGAATTGGGCATGACCTAAAACTCGCGGTCAAAACGGAGGCGACCGCACCAATGGAGGAGGAATAACCATGAAACGCAGAACTCTTTTGATCTCGACGGTTGTCGCGGGTGCGCTGTTGGGCACCACGGTGATCGCGCAGGATCTGCCACCGCTTGAGCAGAAGGATCGCTACAAGGTCGGCTTTGCGCAGATGGAATCGAACAACCCGTGGCGCATTGCCGAAACGAAATCTTTCCATGACACAGCCGAGGCCTGTGGCTGGGATCTGATCGCGACGGATGCGGCCGGATCTGCGGCCAAGCAGGTTGCGGATGTGGACAGCATGATCGCCCAAGGCATCGACGTTCTGTTCCTGCCCCCGCGGGAAGAAAAACCGTTGATCCCAGCCGTTATGAAGGCCCGTGCAGCGGGAATCCCGACCTTTTTGGTGGACCGCTCGGTTGATCCGGCCGTTGCCAAGCCGGGCGAGCATTTTGTGGCGTTCCTTGGGTCGGATTTTATTGATCAGGGCAACCGGGCCGCACAGTGGCTGATGGAGAATTTCGACGGCGACAATGGCGTCATCGTCCAGTTGGAGGGCACGACTGGTTCTTCACCTGCAAATGACCGCAAAAAAGGTTTCGACGACGCGATTGCAGCGGATGACCGCTTTGAGATCGTGGCTTCTCAGACCGGTGACTTTGCGCGCGACCTGGGTCGTCAGGTGATGGAAACCCTGCTGCAGGCGCACCCCGATGTGAACGTGGTCTACGCCCACAATGACGAGATGGCAATCGGTGCGATCCAGGCTCTGGAACTGGCCGGCCGCAAGCCCGGCGAGGACGTGACAATCGTTTCGATCGACGGGACACGCGATGCACTTCAGGCTATTATCGATGGCAAGATGGGGGTGACGGTGGAAAGCTCACCCTTCTTCGGCCCTCTGGCTTGTGAAGTCATGAATAAATACGCGGCTGGCGAGGCGATCCCGGAATGGGTGAAAGTCGAAGATCGCATCTTTACCAAGGACAATGCGGCCGATCACATCGACGAAGCCTATTGATTCTCCCTGGTGGGTGGTGCTGGCCTGTGGTCGGCGCCGCCTGCAAGCAATCGGAGGAAGACATCTCATGAATGCGCTCGTCTCGATGTCGGGAATTGAAAAGTCGTTTGCCGGCGTACCGGCACTGAGCCAGGCCAACCTGGAAATCGCGCCCGGCGAGGTTCATGCGCTGATCGGCCAGAACGGTGCCGGAAAATCGACGATGATCAAGGTTCTGACCGGAGTTTACGATCGGGATGCCGGCGACGTTCATCTGGCGGGTGTGCCGAGCCGCATCTCCACTCCGCGCGAAGCGCAGGAATCCGGAATTGCCACCATCTATCAAGAGCTCAACCTGGTACCGCTGCGGTCAGTGACCGAGAACATCATCATGGGGTACGAGCCCAAACGTCTCGGCTTTCTGGTCGACTGGCGCGAGGGCAACAGGCGCGCACGCGAGGTGCTTACGCGCTTTGGCATAGATATCGACGTGACCGAGCCGTTAGGAAATTTCTCGACAGCGATCCAGCAGTTGGTTGCAATTGCGCGGGCTGTATCGCTGGATGCGAAACTTGTCATCATGGATGAACCTACGTCGTCGCTGGATGCCAGCGAAGTCGAGGTGCTGTTCGGTGTTGTGCGCGAGTTGAAGAAACAGGGCGTGTCTGTTCTTTATGTTTCGCATTTCCTCGATGAGCTGTTCCAAATATGCGATCGAGTCACAACGATGCGAGATGGGCGCACCGTCAGCAGGCGTAACGTCCAGGACACGACCAAACTGGAAATGATCGCGGACATGCTGGGCCGCAACAAGGATGAGATCGCGGCAGACGGTCTGACGGACTTCGCAGGCGCCAAGGCCAAGAAAGGCGATATCGTTTTGCGGGCGGACTCTGTTTCAACAGGCCCGCGGCTGACGCATTTCGATCTCACACTCCACCGCGGGGAAATCGTCGGGTTGGGCGGATTGCTGGGCTCTGGCCGGACCGAGGCGGCGCGCGCTTTGTTCGGAGTGGACGGGAAACGCAGCGGCGCAATCGAGTTGCATGGCACGGTCGGTCAACCGTCCGGACCGGGTGACGCGATCGCGAACGGCGTCGGCTTTCTGACCGAAGATCGCAAGGCCGAAGGGATCATTCCAGACATGTCCGTGCGCGAGAACATGACGCTGGCCCTGCTGCCGAAACTGGCCAGCCGTGGTCAGATCGACTTTGCCCGCGAGCGCGAAATCGTTCAGGCGTTCATCGACGATCTGGGCATCAAGGCAGCGCATATGGACCAACCAATTCGCGAGCTGTCCGGCGGCAACCAGCAGAAGGTGCTGCTTGCCCGTTGGCTGGCGACGCAGCCCGACATCCTAATACTCGACGAGCCGACCCGAGGCGTGGATGTTGGCGCCAAGCGAGAGATCCAATCGTTCATTCGGTCTTATGTCGAGAAGGGGTTTGGTGTCGTCCTCATTAGTTCGGAATTCGAAGAACTGGTGGAAGGCGCTGACCGCATCGTTGTCATGCACGAGGGACGCTCGGTCAAGGAACTGACCAACCCCGGGGTCACCGAGAACATACTGGTGCGCGCGCTTGCGCATCATGAAGAAGGAACTGGTTCATGGACCGCGCAATGAAGTTGCCGCAACGGGTCGCATCAATGCCCTTCCGCTTTCACGGCGGCATCGCCGCGTTGGTCGCCCTATTGGTATTCAACGCGTTTTTCACACCTAATTTCCTGCAACTGCAAACCCTGTTCGTAAATATCAGCCAGGTCGCTACGATCGCCATCGTGGCCATGGGGATGACGCTGGTAATCGCCACGGGTGGGATCGATCTGTCGGTTGGGGCGGTCATGGCGCTGGCGGGGGCGCTTGCTCCGCTGATCTTTCTGTCGGATCTGGGCGCTGCCAATCCGATGCTAGGCGTGACTTTGGCCATTGTCCTGCCGCTGTTCATTGCGGGGCTATGCGGGGTATTCAACGGCGTGATGGTTGCCGTGTTGAACGTGCAGCCCATCGTTGCGACGCTCATTCTCTTCATCTCTGGTCGCGGTATTGCCCAAGTCTTGACGAACGGGAACCTGCAGACGTTTTCAAACCCTTCATTCAGTTATCTTGGAACTGGTAAAGTGCTTGGTTTGCCGTTCCAGGGCTGGCTGGCGCTGGCCATTGCCTGTGTGCTGTTTTGGGTGATCACCAGAACCACATGGGGCCGTTACCTGCTGGCCATAGGGGGCAATGAACGCGCGGCCTATCTGTCGGGTGGTCCCGTCCGACGGGTCAAGATCGGGGCCTATGTCATCTGCGCGGTGCTTGCGGGCCTAGCCGGTTTGATCGTGGTTGCAATCAACTCGGCCTCGGACGCCGCGCGCAACGGCAATCTGATGGAGCTTGATGCCATCGCGGCCGCGGTTGTTGGCGGGGCTCTTTTGCAAGGCGGGCGAGCGCCGATCTTTGGTGCCATACTGGGTGCCGTCATCATCCAGTTGGTCAAATATACATTGTTGGCCAACGGGGTAGAGGACGAAGTTGCACTGATCGCCAAGGCCGTCATCATTATCCTGGCCGTTTGGGTCCAGCAGTTTCGGAGGACTTAATCGATGTTGGATGAAACGGCTTTTGACCTGCGAAAATACCTTCGACGTAATTCGGCCTCGGTGACGGTGTGGATCGCACTGCTGGCTTTGATTCTGTTCGGGCTGATGCGCTATGACAACTTTGGCAGCGCCTACAATTTCTCGTCTTTCCTGAATTACAACGCGATGTTCATCGCGATTGCGCTGGGCATGTGTTTTGTGATCATGACCGGCGGGATTGATCTGTCGGTCGGATCCGTGGCGGCCTTTACCTCGGTTGTTGCGGCCTATCTCAGCCCGTATGGGATTCAGGTTGCGTTGCCGGGGGCCGTTCTTGCCGGGGTTGGTTTCGGGGCGATCAACGCCTTTTGCATAATCATCCTTCGGATCCCGCCCTTCATCGCCACGCTGGCCACCATGCTGGCCGCAAAAGGCGGCGCATTGGTGATTTCGGGCGCCCAGACAATTTCGGTCGATTGGGGGTCGAACTTCACCAAGCTTGGCATGGGGCAGGCGTTTGGCCTGTTTCCATGGGCAATCGTCATCGTGGCCGGACTGACTCTGGCACTTTGGCTGGTGCTGGAAAGAACAACCATCGGGCGGACCGTCTTGGCGATCGGTGGCAGCGAGGATGCCTCGAACCTCATGGGCCTGAAGGTCAATCGCGCCAAGGCTTTTGTCTACCTGCTGTCGGGTGGCTGTGCAGGGCTGGCCGGAGTCTTTCTGGCCTCGGGTTTTGGAGCTGGGCAACCCCTTGAAGGCATCGGATGGGAATTGTCAGCCATCGCTTCCGTGGTTGTAGGCGGCACTTTGTTGACGGGTGGGATGGGATCGATCCCTGCGACGGTCGCCGGCGCGCTGTTGCTGGGGCTGGTCTTCAACGTTCTAAACTTTGAAAACGGTCAGGGCACCATCAGTTTCAGTGCCTATTGGCAAATGGTCATACGTGGAGGCTTTCTATTTGCGGTCATCCTTTTACAGTCTCGGGTTATTGCCAGGCAGCAGAAGGTCTTAGGTTAATGAATCGCATAGAAAGTGTATCAGCGCGGCTGTTCAACGTTCCGCTCGCCGAAGTCCTAGTCGATGCCAAACATGGGGATCACACGTTTTTTCAATTGATCACGGTCACCATTCAAACCTCGGATGGGGTCGAGGGGGTCGGGTATACCTATACCGGGGGAAAGGGTGGTCACGCCATTCTGGCGATGATCAAGCATGACCTGGCACCGTTCCTTGTTGGACAAGACGCCGAACAGATCGAAAGCCTGTACGATGCCATGCAGTGGCACGTGCACTACGTGGCACGGGGCGGGATCGCCTCGTTTGCCATCTCGGCCGTGGATATTGCACTGTGGGATATTCGCGGCAGAACGCAGAATGCGCCATTGTGGCAGATGGCCGGTGGAGCGTCGAAAAGGTGCAAGGCCTATGCCGGCGGGATCGACCTGAATTTCTCGTTGGAGAAACTGCTGCGTCAGACCGAAGGTTACCTTGCGCGTGGGTTCAACGCAGTCAAGATCAAGGTCGGTCAACCAGACCTGGCCGACGATCTTGCACGTGCCCGGGCGGTGCGCGAGATGCTGGGGCCGGACCGGTTCTTCATGGTCGATGCGAATTACTCTATGAGCGTTGAACAGTCCATCGTGGCTGCCAGAGGGTTCGCCGATTGCGATATTCTGTGGTTCGAGGAACCGACTATTCCAGACGATTACAAAGGTTATGGTCGGATTGTCGAAGCGACGGGTATTCCCCTTGCCATGGGTGAAAACCTGCACACCATACACGAATTTGAATACGCCTTTGATGACGCGAAACTGAGTTTTATCCAGCCCGATGCCTCAAACTGCGGTGGAATCACCGGCTGGCTGCGCGTGGCCGCGCTAAGCGCACAGCACGGCATTCCGGTTTGCAGTCATGGGATGCAGGAGCTGCACGTCAGCCTTGTTTCTGCGCAACCCAACGCAGGCTGGCTAGAAGTACACTCATTCCCGATAGACCAGTACACGACCCGTCCACTAGTTGTCGAAGACTGTCTGGCCGTGGCCCCGGATACCCCGGGAACCGGAGTGGAATTCGACTGGGACAAATTGAATGCGGAACACAAGGAGATGCATAGATGACGACCCAGACGATCACTGCCGCATACTACAGGGGCGATAAGAGCTTTGCAGTAGAGCAAGCCCAAGCGACAGATCCGGGTCCCGGCGAGGCTGCCATTCGTGTTGCCTATTGTGGGATTTGCGGGACGGATATGCACGTCTACCACGGCAACATGGATGCCCGCGTCGGCCTGAACCGGGTGATTGGGCATGAGATGTCAGGTGTGGTCGAAGCGGTGGGCGAGGGCGTCGATACGGTCGAACCCGGCCAGAAGGTCGTTGTCCGACCGCTTGATCATTGCGGAGGATGCCCAGCTTGCAAGCGGGGGCATCAGCATATCTGTCAGAATCTCAAGTTTCTCGGCCTCGACACCGATGGCGCAATGCAAGAGATCTGGAGTGTTCCGGCCCACACGTTGCACGTTCTGCCGGATGACTTGCGCATGGATCACGCGGCGCTGATCGAGCCGGTTGCCGTTGCCTGCCACGATGTGCGGCTGTCTGACCTGCAACCTGGAGAGGACGTTGTCGTTATCGGCGGCGGCCCGATTGGCATCCTGGTTGCCATGGTTGCGCGGGACGCGGGTGGAAATGTCGTGATTTCCGAAGTGAATCCGAACCGTCTTGCGATTGCTGAAAAACTTGGCTTTGACACGATCAACCCAATCGAAACCGATCTGGTGTCCACAATCAACGCGCGCACGGGCGACAAAGGGGCAGATGTGGTTTTCGAGGTGTCAGGAACGCAGCCCGGTGTCGATGCAATGACCGCCGTTGCCGCGACTCGGGCCCGGATCGTAATGGTCGCGATCCATGCTCAAAAGCCCCAGATCGACCTGTTCCAGTTCTTCTGGCGAGAGCTGCGACTGATCGGTGCTCGGGTCTATGAGCCAGAGGATTACGAGAAAGCCATTGCAGTTGTCGCTTCGGGCGGAGTGGACGCGGATGTTGTGATCACGGACGTCAGCCCTCTGGCAGACATCCAGGCCGCGTTCGAAGCACTGGATCGCAGCCCAACCGCAATGAAAAGCCTGATCGAAGTAGGACCGCGTTCATGAGTGTTTTGCAAAGTTTCGACCTGACGGGAAAGACGGCCCTTGTGACCGGGTGCAAACGCGGTATCGGGCGCGGTATGGCCGAAGCATTGGCATCGGCTGGAGCCAATATCATCGGAGTGTCCGCCTCGCTCGAGCTGTCTGGCTCGGATGTCGAAAAAGCCGTGACGGCGATGGGACGCAATTTCCGGGCCTACCAATGCGACTTTTCGGATCGCGCCGCGCTGCATGGGTTCATTGATCAGTTGAGGGCCGACGGACAAACCCCTGATATACTTGTCAACAATGCCGGCACGATCAAACGCAAACCCGCCGCCGAACACCCGGACGACTGGTGGGACGAAGTGATGGAGGTAAACCTGTCCTCGCAGTTCGTTCTGTCACGCGAGATCGGCAAGGACATGCTGGCGCGCGGCTCGGGGAAGATCATTTTCACGGCATCGCTGCTTACTTTTCAGGGCGGCATCACCGTTCCGGGCTATGCGGCCTCGAAAGGCGGGATTGGACAGCTGACCAAAGCCCTGGCCAACGAATGGGCCGGGCAGGGCGTAAACGTGAATGCGATCGCGCCTGGCTACATCGCGACCGACAACACCCAAGCCCTGCGGGATGATCCGGTCCGGTCGAAGTCGATCCTGGAACGAACACCCCAAGGCCGTTGGGGTACGCCTGTTGATTTTGCGGGACCGGTGGTCTTTCTGGCCTCCGCTGCGTCGGACTTCGTCAACGGTGAAATCCTTGTAGTCGACGGGGGCTGGATGGGGCGTTAGCACTGCCAACGCTCCATGTGATCCAAGGCATCACGTCCCGATGTAGTGCACCTTCAATCGGCGTGCCTTGGGTGCTTCCCGATGTTCGAACAGGTACAGGCTTTGTACGCGACCCAGCGGAAGCTGCCCCTGTTCGACCGGGATCGATACCTGAGTTTGCGTCAACAGCGCCCGCAGATGCGATGGAGCGTTGTCGTCCTCGGTCGGGCGGTGGTGATACTTGCCTGGTGACTTGGGTACGAGTTTCTCGAAGAACGTCTCGATATCCTTGAGCACATCGGGATCGGCATTGGCCTGCACCAATAGCGCGGCACCGGTGTGGACGCACCAAAGGGTCAACAGGCCCGAGACAAATTCGTGTTCGGACACCGCACGCTGCACGATCCCGCTGATGTCTATGAGGGATTTGCCCGACGTTTCAATGGACAGGTCAAAAAACTCTTGCTTCATCCAGCAGGCCCTTTCCTTGATTTCACGCGAACGCGCCCAGCTTTCTACACCCCATTTGGCATTCAGCAATGGGGATCAAACTTTTGATTTTGAACGCATATTGACTGCACGTTCATGCAAACAGGCTTTTGAACCTGTCCACACACAGACGAAAACCATCTTCGAAATTCCCGTTGCCGGGGTGATAAACGCTTTCGAAAGAAATGACGCCATCATAGCCGTCGGATCTGAGTGCGTCCGCGATGGGTTGGAACAATGGCGCAAGCTGACCTTCCCCCATGCGGCGCACTTCCAGTGTTGCCCGCGGCGTGTCGACCTTTACGTCCTTGATATGAATGTGACCCAGATAGCCGCCGCGCAGTTCTTCATAACCGTCCGGGTATGCCAGTTCATGGCACCAGCAGTTGTTTCCGGGGTCCCACAGCACTTTCAAAGAGTCTTTGGCGTCCAACTCGTCAATCAGCTTTCGGGCTGTATAGTTGGAATTGACCAGCGTGCCGTTTCCGGTTTCCACGACAAGCGTCACGCCCTCAGCTCTTGCCAGTTCAACCGCCGGCGCGATCAGCGGCGGCATCGAGTCCCATACCCCATGCGCTACGTTCCACTTCTCGGCGCCGTTTTTTCCCCACAGTATCTGCTCTTTTCGTTGAGTCATGATCCGAACCAGCGGAGACCCAACAACATGCGCCATGTCGATTACGCGTTTCAAGGCGTCCATATGCCGAGTGTGCAGGTCGTCGCCGGGCCTGTTGGCAGCTGTCATCCCCGCAAAGATATGGCGCGACAGACATGACACAGGCTTGCCCCGGTCGCGCAAAAGCGCGTCGAGCTCGGCAATTTGCTGCGGGGAATGATCCCCGACCTCCGCATCGCCAACGAATTGAAGCTCTGCATAGTCCAGGCCGTACTCGTCCATCACGTCCACGGCATGCCGCAGATCGCTGGAAATGCCGTCGCAAATTACACCCAATTTCATGTCCGGTCCCCTCAGCGATGCAATTCTGCGTCAACGATTTCTTCGATGACGCGAGTACACACCCAGTTGTCACCATTCGGGTATTTGGTTTTTCCTGCGTGAAAGATCTGCATAGCGGATGATGCTGTGTGCATTGGAACGCCCAACGCACCGGCGAGTGCCAGCGAGATCGTCAGATCCTTGTGCATGGTTGCGATATGGCTGCCGGTGGCCTCGAACTTGCGATCAATGATGTTTTCAAGGGCGGAATTCACGACGCCGCACCCCGCGCTGGATGAGGAGAACACATCAAGTAATGCCTGACCGCTGACACCGGCTTTGGCCGCCAGGGCCGCAGCCTCGAATGTGGCGGAAAAGATCGATCCGATCAGGGATTGCAGGCAGGCTTTCACGGTTTGCCCGTCGCCAGCGTTTTCTCCGACCCGATGAATGGTTGCCGATACTGCCTGCATGACTTCGGCGTTTCGGTCCAGCGCATCCGCAGCACCGGCAGCCATCATCGTCAATGTGCCGTTCTGCGCGCCGGGAAACCCACCTGAGACCGGCGTGTCGATTAAGTTAATCCCCGAGCCTTCCATATCCTGCCCGATGGCGCGGGCTTCGGCCGGGGTAATGGTCGCCGACAGGATGACCGTTCCGCCTTTGGCCATGTTCGCAACCAGCCCGTTTTCACCCAGAATGACATCGCGGGCCTGATCTCCGTTCATTACCATGACAAACACACTGGCGGCGTGTTGACCGACCCGTCCCACGCTGTCCTTGGGCCGGCCACCCATGTCAGCAAATGCCGTCATACGCGTCTCGCTCAGGTCGAAACCTGATGTTTCGAAGCCATTCTTGATCAGGTTCTTGGCAAGGCCGCTGCCCATGTCGCCAAGACCTATTACGCCTGCAGTATTCATTTGGGCTCCTCCCGATATTTCGCCGTTGCCGTATGGCAGGCGTTTCGAAAAATGATGCCTAATCGCATCGGTTTTCGCGGGAGTTTCACGCGTCTTGAACAGACGTCGGGCGAGTCCGGAAGACACCCCGCTGCCCGTTTACGTACCGTAATTAAACGAAGAATGCGGCGCTCAGGCAAGCAAAGAAGTGTTGCGGGCGAAAAGAAACCGCCTGATCCGACGCATTACGAGAACGCCGCCATGATGCCGCGCAGTTCCGCAAGCCCGCGCATACGCCCGATCAACGGATAGCCGGGAGTACTGTGTCCGCCCAGATCGCTCAGCAGTTCTTGTCCGTGGTCGGGCCGCATCGGAATTTGCCAGTCGCAACGCCCTTGGGATTTGCGGCGGCGCTGTTCGTTCATCAGTTCGCGAATTGTGCCGACCATGTCGGTGTCGCCCTCCAGATGCGAGGCCTCATAGAAGTCCGGTTTCTGGCTGTCTGATCCGGCGATGCGTTTGGTATTCCGCAGATGGACAAAGTGAATTCGGTCGCCATGCCTGCGCACGAAGTCCGGCCCATCAAATTCGGGGGAAACTCCCAGCGATCCGGTACACAATGTTGCGCCGTTCGCCAACAAATCAACCGCATCCAGAACGGCGCCGTAGTCATCGGTACTGGACATGATCCGCGGCAGACCAAGCAACGAGAACGGCGGATCATCTGGATGACAGCACAAGCGTAGTTCCAGTTCTTGGGCGACTGGGGCGACTTCTGACAGGAAGTCGATCAGGTTTGCGCGAAGCCGGTCACGGTCGATATGTGCATAGGTCTGCAACAAAGCGCGCACGTCCTGCACGCTCCACTGATCGTTGGCGCCGGGCAACCCCGCTGTGACATTATGCTGCAACTGGGCCTTGGATTTATCCGACATGCGCAAGAAGCGATCCTTGGCCGTTTGCTGGACGTCGCTGGAATAGTCTTCGGACGCGCCCGGACGTTCAAGAATATGTATGTCGAAAACAGCAAAATCGGTCAGGTCGAACAGCATGGCCGTTCCGCCGTGCGGCTGCGGTGCGCGAAGGGCGGTGCGCGTCCAATCCAGGATTGGCATGAAGTTGTAGCAAACGACTTTGATGCCACGGGCGGACAGGGACCTGAGGCTGGACTTATACGCCTGCAGATGTTCAGCCATGTCTGCGGACTGTGTTTTGATCGCCTCGGAGACGGGCAGGCTTTCGACAACGTCCCAACTGTACCCGGCAGTAGCCAGAACTGCTTGCCGATCGGCGATGCTTGGTTCATCCCAGGGCTGTCCCGGCGGGATGTGATGCAGCGCGGTGACGATGCCCTGAACCCCGACTTGATGGAGAGCGGCAAGGGCGATCGGATCATCGGGTCCGAACCAACGCCAGCATTGTTTCATGGCAGCCATCCTTCATACAGCGGGTGATCGGACCCGATGGGAAGAGCAACGCGCTGCCCGGTGCGCGCCGCGTGATAAATCGCTGTCACAAGGCCGATGGATGCAGCGCCATCCTTCAGCGTAACGGCCGAATTTGCCTCGGACCGCAGCGCCCTGCTGACTTCGGTAAAGAACCCTTCGAAACCTGTTGGCTCGTCAGTGGCGGCTGCAAGGGCCTCGTCGATAGCGGCTTGATTCACAGGGTCTCGCGCGACGAATGTCCAGGGCGTTTGACCCGGGGCATAGGGTTCGGTGCCAGAGGTGGCGGTCACCTTTTCAAAGACGAACCGCAGGCGGGTTTCGTCCGTGGCGGCGCCCAAGGTGATATTGCTTGTGCACAAAGCACCGGAAGTCATGCCAAAACAGATCGCGGCGCAGTCTTCGGTCTCGATCGGGTTGACCCGCGTTGTCGCCATTGCAGACACCCAGGCGATATCACCCGCAATATGAGTCAGCAGATCATGGTTGTGGATGGCATGGCCCAGCACTGCGCCGCCGCGTTCACCGGCCCATGTTCCTCGCCACGGCACTGCGTAATAGTCAGCCCCTCGGGACCAATGAGTTTCAAGCGCGGCAGTTTGGACCGCTCCGGTCAGGCCTGCGCGTTGCAAGTGGCGCAATTGGGCAAGTGACGGGCCCCACCGGTATTGAAACACCGGAAACACCTGCTTGCCCGCGTTGCGTGTGGCTGCCGTGATCCGATCCACATCTTGCATCGAGGTCGCAAGAGGCTTTTCGCAGACAACGTGTTTTCCTGCGGCCAGTGCCGCAAGGGTGGTCGGTACATGCAGATGGGGCGGCAGGCAGATGTCGATGACATCAATCGCCGGATCATCCAGAGCGTCCTGAATGTTGGTTAGTGCTCGAAAATCCGAGTTCTGCCGTATCTGTTCGATCCGGTCCGTATTCTGGTCGACCACGGCGGCTACGCGAAAGGTGCGGTCAAGCCGTTCCAGAGCGTCCAGATGTTGCGCACCGATACCAGCGCCAAGGATCGCAACGTTGATCATCTGCGTTCCGCCATTTCCTGCGCGTGCAGTGCCAGCTCCATGACCGTAAAGCAGTGGGTCTGTGTCATCGCGGTTTCGGTCCGGTTGCGGATGTCATCGGCCAGGCGCGCGAAGTAGGGAAGGCCGGCGTCGGCTGCGTCGATCTTTTGGCAGGTTTCACCATTGACGAGGATCAGATGGTCTGTCCCTGAGGCCCCACCCACATCGACGTATTTCCGCAACTCGATATATCCTTCGGTTCCGAGGATCGTCAGACGACCATCCCCCCAGTTTGGCAAGGCATCCGGCGTGAACCAGTCAACCCGGATGTACCCGGTGCCATTCTCGCTTCTTAGATTGAGTTCTCCGAAATCCTGCAATCCGGGATCTTTGGGGTTTGCGTAGTTCGCCACATAAGCGTTCGTGATTTCTGCGGTTTTCGAACCTGTGTAATGCAAGAACTGATCGATTTGATGCGAGGCGATGTCGGTCAGAATGCCGCCATAGCGGTCACGCTGAAAAAACCAATCCGGCCGGGTTGCCCGGTTCAATCGGTGCGGGCCAAGCCCAACCGTCTGGATCACGCGCCCGATGGCACCGGACTCGACCAACTCGGTCGCCCGGGTGCTGACGGGCGTTTCAAATCGTTCGGAAAAATTCACCGACCAGATTCGACCGGTGTCGGCGACAGCTCGCTTGATCTGGTCGAGTTGCTCGAACGTCGTGCAGCCCGGCTTGTCGCTCATGACATCCATGCCGTTTTGCATGGCGCGGATCGTCAACGCGACCCTATCTGCCGGTATTGCCGAAATCAGCGCCAGATCCGCCCCACAGGTTAGGGCGTCTTCCAGTCGGGCCAGCCGCGGAATATCGGGAAACCTTTTGACGTAGCCCGGTAGCGTTTCCGGATCGCCTTGTGTCCAGTAGCCAACGCAGTCCACGCCGATTTTACGCATGTTTTCCGTCATGCCATAGATATGGCGGTGGTCCAGGCCAAGGGCGACGCAGGTCAGGCTCATGAGATGACTCGTGTTTTCTGGCCGGTTCGATTGGCGATCTGCATCGCGTCTATGACGGCGTGGGTCAAAAGGGCACTGCGTCCGGTGGCCATGGGCAGCGTGCCATCGGCAACAGCCTTGGCAAAATCCTCGATGACCGCCTGATGCCAAGCATGGGTGAACGCCATGGGATCGGCCCCTCCGCCTGTGGCGGACGTTTCGCCAACCGTGGATTTATCACCATCGAAAGTCGTTAAGGTCAGGACACCTGACTCCAGATGCGCTTTGGCGCGTGTGCCTTGGATGGTAATGGACTCAGCGGCCCCGGGATATTCGGCAGTAGTCGCCATCATAGTGCCCACGGCGCCTCTATCCGTTTCAAAGACTGCACCTGCCCAATCCTCAGCTTCGAGATCGTGTAACGGAGTTTTTCTCATCATGGCTTGAATGTCCGAGATCGGCCCCAGCAGCCACATCGCAAGATCAAGCGTGTGGATTGCCTGCGAGATCATGACACCGCCTCCGTCGCGCGCATAAGTGCCGCGACCCGGCTCGTCATAGTAGCTCTGATCGCGCCACCAGGGGACACGGATCTCCACCGTGGCGATCGCGCCCAGCTCACCCTGTTCAATGGCTGATTTCAGCGCCTGCGAGGCGGCGCGGGCGCGGTGCTGAAAGGTTATGCCCAGCGGCACACCGGATACCTCGCACTGCTCGACGATGGCTGTCGCGGCGCCCAGCGTTCTCTCGATGGGCTTTTCCATCAGGATCGGTTTCGAAGCGCTCGAAAGAACCCGAACCAACTCTGAGCGCTGATCGGGCGGTGTTGCGATGATCGCAAAGTCGACGTTTGGGTCGTCTGCGATTTCCTCGATCGAGCCGAATGCGCGGGTGCCGTTTCGCCGCGCGAACTCAGCTGCTTTTTCAGAGTTGCGCCCGAGGACGCCGGCAAGACTGAGGCCTTGATCCGATGCTTGAATGGCAGCGACATGCGTACGCGAAACCATCCCCAAACCAATCAGCGCAATATTCATTCATTCCCCCGGATCACTCGGTCAGTCTGCGGGTTCGAACGGGAAAGATGCAACCATTAAAAACTGTGTTAACAATTGCGGGCAGCAGTATCGGAGGCAGAATTGACTGGCAATTTGAATGGCATGGCAGAAAACCTGTACTTGGGCATCAAGGACCTGCCAATCGTGTCTCCGCATGGTCACTGCGATCCGGGGTGGTTTGCAACCGATGAGCCGTTTCCCAACCCGGCAGAGCTGCTTGTGGTTCCCGACCATTACGTGTTCCGTATGCTCTATTCGCAGGGCGTTCCTTTGTCCGAACTTGGCGTTGGGGAAGAGGGGCGAAAGAAGGATCCCCGCGCCGTTTTTCGCACCTTTGCCAAACACTGGCATCTGTTTCTGGGAACGCCATCCCGGATCTGGATGAGCTACGTGCTGCACGAAACGCTGGGCGTGTCTGAGGCGTTGTCTTCTCGCACGGCTGACCTGATTTATGATGAGATCTCAGAAAAGCTGACGCGACCCGAATTTCGTCCGAGGGCTTTGTTCGACAGGTTTGGGATCGAGGTTCTGGCGACCACGGATTCCGCTCTTGACGCACTCGTGGAGCATCGGGAGATCCGTACAAGCGGTTGGGGCGGGCGGGTTGTTCCGACGTTCCGCCCAGACGGGGTTTTGGATGGGGCGGACCCGGAGTTCGTACAGAACCTGAACAAGTTGGCCGAGCTGACAGGCTGCGATCTGGACAGCTATGATGGCTACCTCAACGCGCTGCGAATGCGGCGGGCTTATTTCATCCAGCTGGGATGTACTGCCACCGACCACGGTATCGAACGCGTAAAGACCGAGTGGCTGGACGACCCGGAAGCGCTGTACCAGCGGCTGAGACGGCGGGAAGGTACCGAACAGGATGCTCGCCGGTTCTATGGGCATATGCTGATCGAAATGGCGCAGATGTCTGTCGATGATGGCCTGACAATGCAGATACATGCTGGCAGCAAGCGCAACACGAACCACGCGGTACTGCGAGACTTCGGACGGGACAAGGGGGCCGACATTCCAATCGCGATGGATTGGGCCACGGGCCTTGAGGCGCTATTGAACCGGGTCGGTAACTCGGCAGAACTGCGCATCATACTTTTCACATTGGACGAAAGCACCTATGCCCGTGAATTGGCCCCGATGGCGGGACATTGGCCGTGCCTTAGGATCGGGCCGCCTTGGTGGTTCCACGACAGCCCAGCCGGGATTGCGCGGTATTTCGATCAGGTCGTTGAAACGGCCGGATATTACAATCTGGCCGGATTCAATGACGACACGCGGGCTTTTCTGTCCATTCCTGCACGTCACGACCTGTGGCGACGGGGTGTGGCGTTTCATCTGGCGGAGCAGGTTGCGCGCGGCTATTTCGGTCGGGACAGTGCCGAGCATCTGGCGAGATTGCTGGCGGCCGATCTGGCGAAACAGGTTTACGGGTTGCAAAGCTAGATGGGTACAATTCTTCACTTCGGTCTTGGAAACTTCGCCCGGGCGCATTTGCTGGACTACACCGATCAAGCGGGCGGATGGGACGTTGTCGGCGTCAGTCTGCGTTCATCCTCGGTTCGGGATGGATTGGCCCGACAGGGTTTCGAGTACGATTTGTGCGTACAGGGGCAGGGAGTCCGGCGCATCAAAGCTCTGCGTGACGTTCTGGTCGCGCCCAAGGATCGCGCAGAGATATTCGATGTGATGGCGGATGCCGAGATCATTTCGGCAACCGTTACCGAGAAAGGTTATCACTTGGACGCCGCGGGCAAGCTGAACCTTCAGGATCCAGCGATTGCCGCCGATCTGGCAGGGCAAGGGCCTGCGACGCTGATCGGGTTTTTAGCTTATGGCCTTGCGGAACGGCGCAAGCCAGTAACGGTACTAAGTTGTGACAATCGCATGGAAAACGGCAAGACGCTCGAAACGGCAGTTGCCGATTTTGCGGAAGCAGCCGGTCTGGACGTGAATTGGGACTCTGTTTGCTTTCCCAACGCGATGGTCGACCGGATCACCCCGGCTACCACGGACGCCGTTCGCGCAATCAGCGGCGATCCTATGGCTGTTCCGACCGAGGCGTTCTCGGAGTGGGTGATCGAAGACAGTTTCGCCGGTCCGCACCCGGATTGGCCGGGTGTGCAACTGGTCGAAGACGTAGCCCCGCACGAGATGCGAAAGCTGCGCATGCTGAACGGTGCCCATTCCCTGTTGGCTTATGCCGGGTTGGAGCGGGGCCTGACCTACGTCCACGAAGCGGTTCGAGACCCGGTTTTGCGCCCGCTGGTTTCTGAGTTGATGAAGGATGCGGGCGCAACGCTGCCCGCTGCACTGCAAGCACAGGTTCCGGATTATGCCGAGGCTTTGTTGCGCCGCTTTGAAAACCCCGAGCTGGCGCACCGTCTGGACCAAATCGCGATGGATGGCAGCCAGAAGCTGCCGTATCGGTTTGTTCCCACACTCCGTGAGACCGGCTCTCAGGCGGTGATTGCAGGGATGCGGGCCTGGATCTCCTATTGCATGTCCGAGATCGCAAAGGGCAGGGCGCTGAACGATCCTTGCGCGTCGGAAATTGCCAAGGCCGTCAAGCAGCCGGACCCGGTAGCGCCGCTTTTGGGTCTCGTTGGGGCTGAGGATCTCGCGCCACTTATCCGGGAATGATCGCGCCGCGGAATTGAACAACGGTGGAAGCCAAATTGTGTCCAGCCATCAGGGCGTCGGCCTGTGATTTCCCCATCAGCAAGGCCGCGAGGTACCCACCGTTGAAACTGTCGCCCGCCGCTGTCGTATCCAGCACGTTTTTGGCAGGTTCATAGGTTTGGTCAGTGTTCTGACCGATGGACAAAGGGCCATTCTCTCCGCGTTTCAACGCACCGACACCGTGATGATCGGCAAAGCGTGCAGCCACCTGGTCCGCGCTTTCCCCGAACAATGCCATCTCGTCGTCAATGGACGGCAGGGCAATGTCTGCACGTTGCCAAAGCCGTTGGTTAATCTGCCGAGCGTGTTGGACGCTGTCCCAAAGAAGCGGACGAAAGTTGCTGTCATATACCAACCGAACGGAAGAGCCTTCGAGCCAGTCCAGAAGCGCAAGCCTGACTGCATGCGGAAGAATCGCCACGGAAATCCCTGACAAGTACAGCACGTCGTAACCGTTCAGCGGGCTGAAGTCGTGATCGGCAAAAAGCTGACGGGCGGCCGCCTCGCTGCGCCAATAGGTAAAGCTGCGTTCACCGTCCGCAGATGTAGTGATCGCGTATAGTCCCGGAGAGGCGCTCGGAATGATGCGGATGCCGGATGTTCCGATGTCATGACTGGCGATGAAGTCCACGATACGCCTTGAGAACGGATCGTCGCCTAGACATGTCACATACTCCACCTGCAGGTCATGCGCGGCACGGTGCATGTAGATGGCCGTGTTCAGCGTATCCCCCGCGACGCCCACCTTCGCGCCGGTTTCCAGCATGGACAATTCGATCATTGCTTCGCCGATGCAGGCAATTCGCGTCATTTCTTTTCTCTTTTCCAGATGATGAGACCGGCAGCCATGATCAGCGCAGCCCCCGCCAACGTGAATGCGTCCGGTACCGTGTCAAAGAACAGATAACCCCAGATTGCCACGTAGATTAGGAACGAATAGGTGAATGGCATCAACTGGTTCGCCGTTCCAAACCGATGCGCGTTCGTCAGCAGCTGATGCCCGCACCAGCCAAACACACCAAGGCCGATCAGTACAATCAGGCTCCACGTGTTTTCTGGCTGGACCCAAAACCAGATGGCGAACGGCAACAGGACCACCGTACCGGTAAGCCCGAGGTAGAATTGCATAGTGTCAACGGCAACAACCCCGGACAGCCTGCGCGTCATAATCGAGTACAAAGCCAAAGCGGTGGCATTGTATACGATCAGCAGCATGGTCGGATGAAAGGCCGAACCAAACGGCCGTACGACAACCAACACCCCCAGAAAGCCCAGGATGATAGCCGCCCAACGCCATGGGCCCACGCTTTCTTTCAATACAAAGACGGACAGAAAGCACACGATGACCGGGCTTGAGAACATGATTGCCGACACAACGGTCAGTGGCAAAAACCGTAGGGCATAAAAATTGAAAACGGTCGCCGAGATCAGCAGCAAGGCCCGGCTTATCACCTGCCATGGATGGTCAGTCTTGAACCGACCAGCCTCTATCCCGCCCTTGGCGATCACGCCCACTGAGATCGCGAAGTGCCCCGCATAGCGCATGAACGCCAACTGAAATGCTGGCACTCCGGCCAACGCCAACCACTTGGCCCCAAGGTCAACCAACGAAAAGAACAGCCACGCCATCAGCATCAGCACAATGCCAAGGCGCGGCAGGTCAGCGGTGGGGTTGGCGGAGACGGCCATCGATCAGGTGTTGAAACGCTTGACGTAGTAGTCAACCATCTGGCTTACCATGTCATCCGCCTGACCGTGGTCGCGGGCGTCATTCAGCGCCGAAAGCGCGCCCTGCGACATCACGCTGGTAACGCCCGCCTCGCGCGCCATTCGGTCATAATACCCGAGGTCTTTTGCCGCGTTCTTGATGGCAAAGGCCAGCTGATTTGGGTCGCTCTCAACGCCATAGGCTTTGACGAAATCCATCATTCCGGAATGCAGCGGCCCTGCGGCCATCACATCATACAGCTGCTTTCGGTCAACACCGGTGATGTCAGCCATGGCAAAGGCTTCGGCCATCGCGTTCGCAACGGTCATTCCGAAGAAGTTGTTGATCAGCTTGATCGTGTGTCCGGACCCAACGGGGCCAAGGTAAAAAACGTTTTCGCCCAAATCTTTCAGTATCGGCTCGGCCTTGTCAAAGGCAGCCTTGTCACCAGATGTCATGATGTTGAGCTTGCCTTCCAGCGCGTGTGAAGGTGTCCGGCCAAGCGGTGCATCAAGATAGCTTCCGTCGGCTGCAGCAACCTCCTCGGCCAAGGCGCGTGTGCTGCCAGGAAGCGAGGTGCCAAAGTCGATGACAATCGCGCCGGACTTCAATCCCGCAATCACTCCATCTGCACCGTGCATTCGGCTCTCGACCTGTTCGGAGGTGCCCATGCACAGCATCACGATGTCGCTGGCCTGAGCCAGTTCTTGGGCGTTTTGCATCTCGCGGGCGCCTCGGTCAATCGCGGCGTCCAGGTACGTGCGGTCGCGGTTTCCCAATACAGCGACCGAATATCCTTGGTCCAACAGTCGGCTCACCATGGCTCCGCCCATTAGTCCTAAGCCGATAAACCCGATTGATGGTTTGCTCATTGGTTTCCCTTTCCGTGAATGTGTCTGGTTTTTATTCTTGTGTTTGTTGCGGGCGGCTTTGCTTTTTTAATGCTCATATTGCCCGGTGGATAATCATTGGTTTTTGGGTGGTCCGGCATTTGGCCGGGCCGCATGTCCATCAGGCCGGCGCCCGCGCTCGGGTCGTTCGCGCCTTTAGCCCCTGTTCAATCCGTGATGTGACCTCGAGCGTTCGGGCTGCATCCTCGACGTCAATCAGTGGAGGAGCGCCATCGATCACGTCAAGGAAGTGATCCAGCTGCACCTCTAGCGGTGCGCGTTGTTGTTCCGGTCGTGTAAGTTGGTCTTTTTGGGCCGCAGTGCCCCAATCCTGTCCGCGCCACAGGGTCATGGAGGGAAAACTCACAGCGCCACTGGTTCCCGTGATCCAGATCATGTCCTGATGGGTCGTGCCGATGTTCGGGTTTTCGCCGGTTCCGGCCTCAAACCCCCAGGGGCTGGGTGCGGTATCGGCAAAGCTGATAGTGCCCGTCGCGCCGTTTTCGAATGCGATCGCGACAGCCCCGCTTTCGATCCTATCCGACCCGCGGATGGGCGCTCCGGGCAGGGCGACGACATCCGAGATTTCTCCGATCACAAAGCGCAGGACATCGATATCATGCACCAGATTGATCATGACTGGGCTGCCATCGGAAGTCCGCCAGTTCTGTTCAAAATAGCTGTCGGGTTTGCGCATGGCCCACAGCAACGAGACATTGATGACTTGTCCGATCGTACCTTGCGCGATCACCTCCTTCAGGTGTTGCAAGATTGTATGATACCGCCGATGGTGGCCTACAAGACTGCGGACATTGGCCTGGCGAACGGCCGTCTTCAGGCGCAGTGCATCATCGACCGACGCGGCAACCGGCTTTTCGATCAGCATGTGCCAACCGCGGGATGCGGCCAGAATGCCATGTTCGGCATGCAGGCGGGTCGGAGTGGCGATGATGACGCCATCTACCGGGTCCTGCACCTCGTCCATACTAGCAAAACGCGGCGCGTCGATCTGGATCGAGCCATCTGGATCGGCCAACCCGACCAACATGCAGCCGGGATGCTCAATCACGGCGCGGACGTGGCGGATACCGATTAATCCGCCGCCGGCTACAAGGATCCGTTTCACATCACCGCTCCGATTTGCCAGGGAACAAATTCGTAGTCACCCAAGCCCTGCGCCTCGGACTTGGTCCGCGCGCCAGAGGCGACTTGGAGCAGCCGTCGGTATATTTCCTGTCCTTTTTCTTCGACGCTGGCGCCTTTGCTCAGAATGTCGCCCGCATCCACGTCCATGTCCTCGGGCATGCGTGCTGCCAATTCAGAGTTGGTAGCGATTTTCAGCGTGGGTGCCGGTTTGGACCCAAATGCAGAGCCGCGTCCCGTGGTGAAGCACACAAGGTTGCACCCAGCCGCGATCTGACCGGTCACCGAGGCCGGGTCATATCCGGGGCTGTCCATGAAGGTGAAGCCTTTGGCGGTGATGGGTTCGGCGTATCTGAATACACCGGTCAAAGGGGTGGTGCCGCCCTTCGCCGCTGCCCCCAGCGACTTCTCTAGGATGGTCGTCAGACCCCCTTGCTTGTTGCCGGGGCTTGGGTTGTTGTCCATCGAACCGTGATTGCGAGCGGTATAGTCCTGCCACCAATCGATCAGTCCGATCAGTTTTTCCCCAGTTGTGCGACTAAGGGCGCGGCGGGTCAAAAGGTGTTCGGCTCCGTAAATTTCGGGTGTTTCCGCAAGGACACCTGTGCCGCCTTGCGCAACCAACAGGTCGCAGGCATGTCCGAGCGCCGGGTTCGCGGTCACGCCGGACCAAGCGTCCGAGCCACCGCATTGCAGCGCAACCATCAGTTCGGACGCCGGGGCTTCGCTGCGCCTCGCCTCGTTGGCAATGGGAAGCATCTGGTTGATCTTGTTGATGCCCATTTCCACGGTCCGACGCAATCCGGCGACGTTCTGGATGTTCATCGTTTGGAAGGTGGGACTTTGCTTCAGCCCATACGCGTCCAGCAGCCAGTCGATCTGGTTCATCTCGCAGCCCAGACCGACCATCAGAACGGCAGCGTGGTTGGGGTGTTTTGCAAACCCCCACATGACCCGTTGAAGGGCTTCGAAACCGTCGCCGGAATCGGCCATTCCGCAGCCTGTTCCATGGACAAAGGCCACCACGCCGTCGATGTTCGGAAACTTGGCCAGCTTGTCCGGCGTGAAGTGATTGGCGATCATGCGGGCCGCAGTCGCCGAACAGTTCACTGTGGTCAGAACCGCGATGTAATTGCGTGTGCCGACCCGACCGCTGTCCCGGTGGTAGCCCATGAATGTATCGACCGAGGTGGCAGGTTTGGTGGGCCTGTGATCCGTCGCAAACTCGTAGTCCACACTGGTGTTCCGGAACTCGACATTGTGGGTGTGCACATGGTCGCCGGGTTCGATCGGTTGGGTGGCGTAGCCGATGATCTGGGCGTACTTTCTGACCGGATCGCCGAGTGCAAGATTCCGTGTGGCGACCTTGTGCCCCGAGGGGATGCGTGCATTGGTCGTGATATCCTCGACCATACTGCCGGCCTCCAGGTGCCGAGTTGCAACCACCACGCTATCTGTTCGATCTAAACGTACAAAAGTCATAATCAGCTTTCCTGGCGGCAGCAGCTAGGCGCAGAACGGTGAGTCCGATGTCCACCGGTGAATATCTATATGCGGCTTGCCGGACAGTCTTGCTCGAGCCGCCTCCCAATTGGACTTGCAGACGCGCCAATCTCGCAGCTCGGTTTCGGGGCGCGATCTGGACCTCGCGATGAAGCTGGGGAAATGATCTCGACCGGTCGGCTGGCCTGCCGCGCTAAAGCGGATGTCGAACGACCAGCGGAACCGGTCCGTTTTATTGATCAGCGAAGCGTGTGGCGTCAAAGGGTGAAACAGGATGATCCCGCCGGCCTTGACAGGAAGGGGCACGGCGCGGCCTTCATCAATGAACCCGTCGGCAATGCCTGTCTGCGTCCGGGCACAATGTGGCAGGATAGATTGGTCTTGTGCCATTGGCAGCACTTGCAGGCAGCCGTTTTCGACGGTTGCATCGTTGACGGCAATCCACACCGTGACCATGTCGGTCTGATCAGCATCCTCCAGCGCAACCGCTCGGTCCTGATGCCAGTCCGTTGCGGTGATGTGCGCGCGCACCTCGTCCTTGGACAGCTTCAGGGCAGGGGGCTTCAGCCGAACGTGCTGGATTGGATTGCTCACCAACTCTGGCCCGATCAGCTGCTCGACGATGTCAAGCATGGGACGGGCCGTCAGCAAGTCGAACACCGCGGGCCCAATATGGAACGGTGTGTCCGCCATGATCCGATCGCCGGGCAGCGAGATGTCCAGCGGCTGGAAATAGTCGCATCCGGCCTGATAGGCGGACAGAAGTTTGTCCCAGAAGGTCATTCCGGACGGCTCGTCCTTGACCAGCCCTTTTTCGTACCAACAGTCATAGAGCCGGTTCAGGACATCCGAGTATTCCGCTTGCACCCGACCCAGGACATCGCCGGGAATTACATCCTCAACCACGAGGTATCCATCGGTCTGGAACTTGCCAATCTGATCTTGTGTCAGCATGGGTGCAACCTCACAACAGCAGCGCGATGATGCCCGGCCAGATCAGAAGAACGGAAAGTGCCAGCAACTGGATCCCGATGAATGGCAGGAAGCCGCGGAAGATATCCGTTAGGCTGATATGCGGCGGGGCCACCGACTTCAGGTAGAACGCGGCCGGGCCGAAAGGGGGCGAGAGGAAGCTGACCTGCATGTTCATACAGAACACGACGCCGAACCAGATGGCGACATGACTCGGCTCCAACTGGCCAAAGACTCCGATTTCCTCGATAGGAAGGCGCAGGACGATCGGCAGAAAGACCGGAATGATCAACAGTACGATGCCGACCCAATCCATGAATGCGCCCATGAACAGCAAGATCAGCATCATTACCAGAATGACCAACATGGTCGGCAGCTCCTGGCCGACGATCAGGTCGGCCACGTATTGGGGCCCGCCAGCAATGGTGTAGGCACCCGCCAGCGCGGCGGCCCCGATCGTAACCCAGATGATGGTGCCTGTGGATTTTAGTGTCCGCATCAAGCTGTCCCAAACCAGCTCGAACGACCCTTCGCCCCGTAGGATGGCGATGATCAGGACGGCGAAGGCGCCCATACCAGCAGCCTCGGTGATGCCTGTGATCCCGCCATAGATCGAGCCGAGCACGACGCCGATTACAACCAGCGGCGCGACGAGACCCTTGCCCATTTCCCAACCGATTTTTGCGCGCTGTCTGCCAAAGACGAAGAAAATCAGCAGAAGGGCGACGATCGTGATACCGGCAAACCAGGGCAGGTAGTCAGCTGTCCCCAATCGCGCTGGTTCGCCCTGGCTGGCAGCGTTTGAGCCTGACAGCTCGAAAAAAGCGGCCCGAATAAACAGAACGGTGGAAAATCCGGCGACGACGATGCTCATGAAGGCACCAAACAGTTTGCGTTTCTCGGCTGGTTCGGGGTCGTTCGGGTCCGGTTCCGGCAGCGGAGCGTGATGAGGATTCAACCGCGTGCGGATGATGATGTACAGGATGATCATCGAGGCCAGCATGAAGCCGGGAATGAAAGACGCGGTGAACAGTGACTTGATCGAGGTTTCGGTGATCAGCCCGTAGATGATCAGAACGATCGAAGGAGGGATCATGGTGCCCAGCGACCCAGAGGCGCAGATGACGCCGATCGCGAGATTCTGATCGTAGCCCAGGCGCAGCATCTGGGGCAGAGCGATAAGGCCCAGCAGGACAACCTCACCGCCGATGATGCCGGACATGGCTGCCATGATCACCGCCATGATCGAAGTCACGATCGCGATGCCGCCGCGTGTTCTGGACAGCCAGACATTCAGCGACGAATACATGTCGCGCGCGATCCCGGACCGCTCTAGCAGCGACGCCATGAAGATAAACAATGGCACGGATATGAGCACGTAGTCCGTTAAGAGCCCGTATATCTTCTGCGCCAGGATATAGAGCGGCCCAGTCCCTGGCCGACCGGTGAGAATCCCGTCGCCGAATGAAAACGGGTTTAAAAGCAGTGTCGGTTCGAACTTGAGCACAAGAACCAGAACCGCAAGCGAAGCCGAGGCCAGACCCAAGGGCATCCCGATCGCCAGAAGCACAATCAGGGCGACCATCAGGATGAGTGAGATTGTTCCAATGTCCATCAGTCTTGTCCCACCGCCCGTTTGATCATTTCAATTTCGTCTTCGTCCGGTTCATCTGTGTGGATTTCCGGTTCTTTGTTCCAATCCGCGACCAGGTTCAAAATTGCTTGCATTGCGACGAGCGTAATCACGATCAGCACCATCGGCTGCAACGTCGCCGGGATCGGCGGATTGAAGGCAGAGCCATAAAGCTCCCATTTGTAGAGCTTGTTGACGAACACCTGTTTGTAGCTGCCGTAGACAAGAAAGAAGGCAAATAGCACGATCAGTATAGTCGAAACCGTATCAAAAACGCGCTGAAGCCAACGTGGAACTGCGTCGTACATCAGGAATATTCGAATGTGACTGCGTTGCTGCATGGCGTAGTAGCCAGACATCAAGAACACAAAACTGGCGAACCAGAGTGTCATTTCGTTCGCCCACTCGGTCGGCTTCTCCAGTATGTAGCGCATGAAGACTTCGTAGAGCATGACGACAGTCATGATTGCGATCATCATCATCGTCACTCGACCTATGAACAGGGCGAAACGGTCCATTACCGTCGAGCCTTCGAACTCCATCGTCGCCGGGCGTACGGTCTTGGTACCAATCACTGCAAGAAACGGTAGAAGGACGAGCGCGGCCATGTCGATGATGTCGACATACCCCCCGAATACGCCAGACAATTCGGGCGTAACGTCGCTGCGAAGATATATTTCAGTTACCTGACTTTTGAGGGATTCAGAGGTGTAAGGCAGCCAGTCCAATAGGAATGCGGGAAGATGCCAAACAAGCCAGCTGGCTGTTGCGACGAAGGCCAACGGTATGAGCCATTCAATTAGTCCGCCTGAGTTCTTGTGCATCGCGTAACCCTCGTCCTTATCCTTCGATCCTGTAGTGATCGATAAAGTCTCGGTCCGGCTCGACACCCAATCCGGGGCCAGTCGGGATCATGACTCGGCCGTTGTTGGCCTTGACCTGATTTTGAATTTCCAGCGGTTCGGTCAGCAGATCGTCCCGAAACTTGTTGTCCGTTGTGTCGAACTCCAGCATCGGCTCCCATGGATGCAAGCCGCCTGGAATTGCGGGCATGGCCGCTAGTAAATGCAGATTAGTTGCGACGGCGATGGCGCTACCCCAGACGTGATTTACGACCGGAGTGAAATGTGCGTGGCATAGAGACAGTACCCTGAGATACTCTGAAACACCGCCCAAAGCACAAACCTCTGGCTGCGCGATATCGATGCCACGGTTTTCAAGAAGATTGCGCCATGCCCAGCGATTGAATACCGCTTCTCCGCCCGAGATGTTTACTTTAAGCGAAGTGCGCAGTTCGCGGTATCCGTCAATGTCTTCTGGCGCGACCGGTTCTTCGAACCAATATGCGTCCAGTTCTTCCAGCGCCCGACCGACAAAGAACGCGTCTGAAGTCGTATAGGCATGGTTTGCATCGACCATAAAAGGAAAGTCGTCACCAACTCCGCGTCGAACTGCTTCGCACAGCTTCACATCAGGCTTCGGGCCAAAGCCCGTTTTCATTTTGGTGGCGGTAAATCCCATTGCCTTGATCTTTGCGGCTTCATCCTCAAAACGGCTTGCAAGACTAGATATCGGTTCATCCCGGAGCATCATGCCGTAGCCGTAGCAAGGAACGCTTGCGCGATGAGCCCCGCCGACAAGCTTGTGGAGGGGGAGGCCAGAAATTTTGCCGGCGATGTCCCAAAGTGCGATGTCCACCCCGGACAAAGCCTGTATTGGCATTCCGCTTTGGCCATGGTCTCGCAAAAGATTGTACACCTTGTGCCAGATCACGTCTTTGTCCAAAGGGTCCATGCCAAGGACCATTGGTTGGATTACCTTTTCCACGATGGATTTGTTCGCAATGGCTACGTTTCCGGGACCAAAGCACTCCCCCCAACCGGTTACCCCTTCATCTGTCTGAATCTCGACCAGATGGGTTGTACGCTTGTCATAATACTGTTGCGAGTAGCCCAGAACTTCCGGCATGTCGTACTGCAGTACATGACTTATTATTCTGGTGATTTTCATGAAGTTCTGGATCCCGGCGCCGATCCGGAGAGGCCGCAAGTGCGGCCTTTCCGTGTGTCGTAGTTCGATCGAAGCCTGATTATTGCATTGCGCCCAGGTCACGCAGGAAGTTGATGTGGCTTTCCAAAAGTGCCTGTGCTTCAGGTGTCGTTGCGAACTCAGTCCAACCGACCTGAACGGCCGCGCGATACGCTGCCAGGTCTTCAGGCGACCATTCGTACAACTGAACACCTTTTGCCTTCAGGTCTTTTGCAGTCTGAGCGTTCTGCACCTCATTGATTGTGGCATTGTGCAATGCCAGGCTATCCATTGCGACTTCCATGATCTTCTTGTGATGCGCGGGCATCGCTTCCCAGACGTCTTTGCGACAAGCTAGGTGATCTGCAGGCATCGAGTGGAAACCGGGATAGTTTGTGTGACCTGCGATTTCGTACAGACCGAGGCCCACATTGTTCGTCAGGTTCGCAGCATCCGCACCATCAATGATGCCGGTTTCCAAAGCCGTGAAAATTTCGTTGAAATCCATCACGATCGGAGAAGCACCAAGTTCCGCAAAAACCTTGGTAGCAAGGCCTGGAGGCGAGCGGAACTTCCAATCTTTGAAGTCTTCCACTTTTGCAATCGGCTTGGTCGAAGACAGCGACTCTGGCCCGGGAATCCACCATCCGATGAATTCCATGTCGTAGCCGTTGTATAGATCATTTACGGCTTCTCTTCCGCCGCCATGAAGAAGCCAAGCCATTTGCTGATATGGGTTCTGATATCCGCCGAGCAGGTCGCCCGCAAACTGGAAGGCCGGGTTTTTACCGGTCTGATAGCCGCCGCCCGTCATGTCGCAATCCAGAATTCCTGTAGCTGCGGCATCGAAGGTTTCAACTGATTTGACCACCGAAGAGGAATAGAACATTTCAACTTCGATTTCGCCGTTCGACATTTCCTGAATGTCTTCAACGAATTTTGCAGCCATCTGGCCTGACAGAGTTTCGGGCGAAAAATGGGTTTGAATTCTAAGCTTCGTTGTTTCAGCCATCGCGAAACCGGCTGCCATTGTCGTGGCTACGGCCGCCAGGGCCGCTGTCTTGACTATTTTCATATTGTCCTCCCAGACGTTGAGCGTGCGCGGTGTGGAAGATCTTGCCGCCTCCTTTGCTGTCGCGCAGGTAAACGTTAAGCCGAAGAATCGAATGCAACAAGAAAAAATTGAAATTTCTAAAAATTTCGAGATTCTTGCGATAATTCGAAAATAAGGTTAGGACGCTACTTGGACAAAACTTGAAGGTGCATACTGGAATGAACGACGAAATAGATATTTATCAAGATCTTAAGATGCGCCTGATCTCTAATGGATTCGAGCATGGAGCGAAGGTGCGGGCTGAAGAACTTCGTAAAGTGTATGGCTGTTCTGCGAGCGCCGTTCGTGAAGTCCTTTTTCGTTTGGCCGCTGTTGGTTTGGTGGACTTTCAGGAACAAAAAGGTTTCCGCGTGCCAATGCGATCGCCGCAGAAGCTTATCGAATTGACGCACGTCCGTGTTCTGTTGGAGGCCGAAGGCACCGCAATGTCGATCCGTAACGGCGGGGTGGATTGGGAAGCAAGATTGACGGCCGCACATCACAAACTCAGCCATATCGAAAAACGCATTCACGCCACAGACGACCCGAGCGGCCTTATCGAGATATGGTTTGCCTCGGAAAAGGAATTTCACCAAACACTTATTTCTGCCTGTGGCTCGGAAACCTTAAAACAAATGCATAGCCGAGTTTATGCGCAATTCAGACAGCAGTTGATGGTGGCAGACCGGAACTTTGAATTCATTTCTCAGAACATAAGACACCATGCCGATATACTTGAAGCAGCATTGTCAGGGGATGAGCAGTTAACACGAGAGAAAATTCACGACCATCTGGAACGCCATCTAACTGGAAAGACGATGGGCGACTAAAGCCGAAAATCGTCTTCCAAATACACCTGAATTATATCGTCGAAGCTTGATTCCGCCTCGAACCCCAACTCCTGAGCGCGATCTGTTTGAAAGTCTCGCGGCCAATTCTTGACTATTCGTTCGATTGTCTCGTCGGGTTCTTGCCTGATTAGGTCAACCGCTTCTTGGCCGGCCACTTGGCGCAGAGCTTCGATTTGTTCGGCGACGGTGCAACTTACGCCAGGCATGTTCAATGCGCGTCTGTCATTCAAAAGCTGTGTGTCCATTGTTGCTGCATGGGTCAAAAAAGTCGCAGCGGCGCGGGGGCTGGCGTGCCAGTGGCGAACGGTTTCGGCAACTGGCAAGACAGCCTCATCCCCATTCAATGGCTCTCGGATTATACCCGAAAAGAAGGACGAAGCGGCAGCGTTGGCTTTGCCCGGGCGCACACACAAAGTGGGCAAGCGCAAGGAAATACCGTCGATGTATCCTTTCCTGCTGAAATCCGTGATCATCAATTCAGCCGCCGCTTTCTGCGCTCCGTAACTTGTCAAAGGTGCCGAGAGGAACTCATCGCTTATCTTTTCGGGGAATGGTGACCCGAAAACTGCTATGGACGAGGCAAAAACCAGACGAGGTGTGTACTCGTTTCCTGATGCCTCGTGTTCATCCTTAAGTGCGTTCAGCAGTGCCCACGTTGCCATAAGGTTTACATCCCAACCCAACGCAAAGTCTGTTTCAGCTTGGCCTGAAACGATAGCTGCAAGATGAAAAATGACGTCTGGCCGCTGCGTAGCAAAAGACTTAGCTATGCCTGACGCAGTCAAGTTCCCCACAATTTGATTACCTGCCGCACTTTCGGGCGGGAACGAGAGATCGAACAGTGAGACTTGGGCATCGGCTCCAAAGGTTTCTTGGGTCGACACGCGATGGGCCAGTTTCTGGCCCAGCATTCCTCCGCCGCCTATAATCAGGATCCGCGTCACAGCATTCCGTTCCGTTTTTTGAGTTCTAGATACAAAGCCGAATGATCCAGTTCGGCCCCATCCATTTCGTCTATCAGATATTCGAAACGGTCGCGCACAGATCGGGTGCTAGGTAGCTCAACGCCAAGGCTTCGTGCTTCCTCCAGCGTGTTGTCCAAATCCTTGAGTTGAAACTTAGACAAACCTCCGGGTGCAAAATTTCCATCAGACATGCGTTCGCCATGTTGTTGCAAGATAATACTATCCGCAAAGCCCCCCTTCAGTGCGGCCCTCAACGCGGTGGGGTCCGCACCACCTTGCTGAACCAGCAGAGTCGCTTCGGCGACAGCCGATATTGTTACAGCGACAATTGTTTGATTGGCCAATTTGCACAATTGACCAGAACCACTTGGGCCAACATGTACAGGCCGGCCCATTGCTGTCAGAACTGGTCGCACGCGCTTCATAACGTCCTGATCGCCACCGACCATGATCGCAAGGGTGCCAGCTTCGGCACCTTTGGTGCCACCGGAAACCGGGGCGTCCAGATGCAGCACCCCCATCGAGGAAAGCTGCGCGGATTGCTCTCTTGCGTGTTCGGGTTTGGCGCTCGACATATCAATCCAGATCATCCCCGGTTTGAGTCGCTCGCGGAAAGCCTCGTCAGCAAGTAGCGCGCCGGTCGCATATCCATCCGAGAGCATGGTTATTATTACGTCTGCACCCGAAACCGCCAGCGGGGCAGTTTCCACCAATGTCGCGCCTTCTGCTGTCAACGGTTTTGCCTTTTTCAAGCTGCGGTTCCATACAGTGAGCGGAAACTCGGCGCGCAAAATATTCCGCGCCATAGGAGCTCCCATCAGGCCGGTTCCCAACAGAGCCACTTTGAACTGCTTGCTCATCATCTACTGTCCTTCCGAAGGTGCGCCACGCATGGTTATGGCCAAACCAAAATCAAAGTCATACGCTAACGGCTCTGTGCCCACATGCCAGAAGTCGTTGCAAATCCGCCAAGGTTTCTTTGCTTCTCGGTTGATCTGTGGGACGAAGTAACACTTGTCCAGTCGCCACTTTTGAGGTCGGAATATTTATATGTCAGAAAGACTTAAGGGAAAAAGCGTCTTGGTCACAGCCGCCGCACAGGGGATCGGACTTGCAAGCGCAATTGCAATGGCAAGAGAGGGTGCAAAAGTCTATGCGACGGATATTAACCCTGAAAAACTAAATTTGATTCGCGGTCGGAATCTCGAAAATCTCGAAATATTCGAGATGGATGTGACGAATAATGACAGCATTCATCATGGGGTCGCGCGAGCGAAGCCGGACGTTTTGTTCAACTGCGCAGGGTTCGTGCATCACGGAACTATTCTGGGTGCAACCGATGAAGAGTGGGATTTCGCAATGGACCTTAATGTGCGCTCAATGGTGCGCACGACAAAGGCTGTATTGCCGGGAATGTTAGAGCGCGGAGGAGGCTCGATAATCAATATGTCTTCCGCGCTGGGTTCCATAATCGGTGCGCCAAATCGTTTTGTATATGGAACGACAAAAGCCGCTGTTGTCGGGCTGACGAAATCGGTAGCCGTGGACTTCATAACAAAAGGAATCCGGTGCAATTGCATTTGTCCGGGAACAGTCGATAGTCCCAGTTGGCGTGACCGCGTAGATGCGTTGGGAGAGCAATTGGGCAGCAGAGAAGAGGCCCTTGCACAATTTGTGGCGCGTCAGCCTATGGGGCGTGTAGCGAAAGCAGAAGAGATTGCTGCATTGGTCGTCTATCTGGCGAGCGATGAAAGTGCATTCACCACAGGACACACGCATATAATTGACGGGGGTTGGTCAGGCCAATGAGAAAAGTATCAAAAAACGATTTGCGATCTCGCAAGTGGTTCATGAATTCTGAGAACCTTGAGATGACGGCATTGTATCTGGAAAGATACCTGAATTACGGATTGACCCGTGAGGAACTGCAATCAGGCAAACCGATCATTGGCATTGCTCAGACCGGCAGTGATTTGAGCCCCTGTAATCGGCATCATATCGAATTGTCCAAACGTGTTCGCGATGGAATCATCGCCGCCGGGGGAACGTGCATCGAAATACCGGTCCACCCGATACAAGAGACAGGTAAACGGCCAACGGCGTCACTCGACCGCAACCTGGCTTATCTGTCCTTGGTTGAGAGTCTATTCGGGTATCCGATTGACGGCGTTGTTCTGAACATTGGTTGCGACAAGACCACGCCCGCGCTTCTTATGGCCGCTGCGACCGTCAACATCCCAGCGATCGCCCTGTCGGTCGGCCCCATGCTCAACGGCTGGTGGAAAGGTGAGCGCGCCGGATCGGGAACGGTTATTTGGAAAGCGCGCGAAGACCTTGCGGCTGACGAAATCGACACCGATGAGTTCATGGAAATCGCAGCCGCCGCAGCACCTTCGGTGGGTTATTGCAATACGATGGGAACAGCAACGACCATGAATTCGCTTGCTGAGGCCTTGGGTATGCAATTGCCCGGATCAGCCGCCATACCAGCCCCGTACAGAGAGCGCGGTCAAATCAGTTATGAAACGGGTAAACGCATTGTGGACATGGTCTGGGAGGATCTACGCCCCAGCGATGTGATGACACGTCAGGCTTTTGAGAATGCGATTGTTATCAACTCTGCGATTGGTGGATCGACGAATGCGCCGATCCACCTGAATGCAATCGCTCGGCATCTTGGTGTTCCGTTGACCAACGATGACTGGCAGAAACTTGGCCACGACGTTCCACTGTTGGTTAACATGCAGCCTGCGGGTGAGTATCTGGGCGAAGATTACCAACAGGCCGGAGGTGTACCCGCCGTTGTCGGAGAGCTTCTTGATGCTGGATTGCTGCCGCATCCCGATGCGATAACGGTGAACGGTAAGACGATGGGCGATAACTGCTCGACGCGCCGGTCTCAGAACAGCGACGTAATCAAGCCTGTAAGTAGCCCGGTTAAGCGACAGGCGGGGTTCATCAATCTCTCAGGCAACCTGTTCGAGAGTGCGATTATGAAAACATCTGTGATCTCAAAGGCATTTCGAGAGACCTACCTGTCGAACCCGGATGATCCTGATGCATTTGAGGGCAGGGCGGTTGTGTTTGATGGGCCTGAGGACTTTCACCATCGGATCGATGATCCTGCAGAAAACATCGACGCAAACTGTATACTGATTATGCGCGGAGCGGGACCAAAAGGATACCCTGGTGCTGCAGAGGTCGTGAACATGCGGCCGCCCGCATATTTGTTGAAACAGGGCATAGAAGCCCTTCCTTGCATCGGTGATGGACGGCAATCCGGTACATCAGGAAGTCCGTCTATCCTGAATGCCTCACCCGAAGCTGCAGAGGGTGGTGGGTTGGCCTTGGTGCGAAATGGCGACCGACTGCGCATCGATCTTGGAAAAGGCACAGCGGATATGCTGGTTTCGCTTGAAGAGCTGCATGAACGCGCCCGCGATCTGGAGGCAAAGGGTGGTTATTCAACCCCGCCCAACCAATCCCCCTGGCAGGAATTATTCCGCGAAAAAGTAGATCGGTTGGATCGCGGTATGACGCTCAAGGGTGCAGAAAACTACCGCGATATCGCGCGAGGCTTCATGCCACGCGATAACCACTAAAAGGAACAGAAATGAAACTTGTTCGTTACGGAGCCAAGGGCTCGGAAAAGCCAGCCCTGGTCGACTCTGAGGGTCAATTGCGGGATCTGTCCGCTCATATCAATGATATCACGGGGGATATGTTGGATGACGGAACGCTTGATAACCTGCGGTCATTGGATCCGAACAACCTGCCAATTGTAGAGGGTGACCCTCGTATCGCTCCGTGTGTCGGTGACATCGGCAAATTTCTTTGCATCGGTTTGAACTACTCAGACCATGCTGCAGAAACCGGCGCAGATATTCCCGAGCATCCGATACTTTTTTTCAAGGCGAACTCGGCTGTCATAGGTGCCTATGATGATGTTGTTATGCCGCGGGGGTCTACACATACCGACTGGGAATGCGAACTGGGGGTCGTCATTGGTAAGACGGCCAAATACGTTTCCAAGGCCGACGCACTCGAATATGTTGCGGGCTATTGCATCGTAAACGACGTGTCGGAAAGGCATTTTCAAACGCAACTGACCGGTCAATGGACCAAAGGAAAATCCTGCGACACATATGGCCCTACCGGCCCGTGGTTAGTGACCCGGGATGAGGTGCCGGATCCCCAGAATCTTGGTATGTCACTGTATGTAAACGGTCAGCGCATGCAAACCGGGAATACCGCCACGATGATCTTTTCCGTTGCCGAGATCATTGAGCATCTAAGCCAACTTTTTACACTGCACCCCGGTGACGTCATTTCAACCGGAACACCGCCCGGTGTTGGAATGGGGATCAAACCGGAACCAGTTTATCTGAAAAAGGGCGACGTCATGGAGCTTCGTATCGATGGGCTTGGTGTTCAGCGGCAAAAGGTCGGCCAAGATGACTGAATTGTTGCAAATCGGAGGGATCACTGAACGGATGCGAGAACGCCTGTCCTCAGTGTTCAATATTCAACAATTGGACGATTTCAACGCGGAAGGTATTACGCATATCGTAACGAACGGGCATGATGGCGTTCCGCATGACCTAATGATTTCACTCAGTAATCTGAAGATGATCAGCGTCTATGGAGTCGGCTACGACGCCGTCGACGCTAATGCTGCGGCTGAGCGTGGGATTGTTGTGACGCACACGCCCAATGTGTTGAACAAAGAAGTCGCAACCACCGCCGTTCTGCTGTTGCTGTCATGTTATCGAGAGCTCATACGTGACGATGATTACGTCCGGTCCGGGCGATGGGAAGTTGAAGGTAATGCCCCTTTGACGCGATCAGCGGACAATCAAAAAATAGGCATTCTTGGTCTTGGTCGCATTGGTCAGGCGATTGTTGATAAGTTGGAGCCGTGGGCACCCGAAATCTCATATCACACCCGCAATCAAAAGGATGTCCCGTACCGATATTTCGACAATTTGGTTGAAATGGCAGAGCATGTGAACGTTCTCATATGCATCACGCCTGGCGGCCGGTCGACCAATAGGCTGGTCAACGCTGAGGTGTTGCGCGCGTTGGGGGCAGGCGGCACTCTGATAAACGTTAGTCGAGGTTCGGTTGTCGACGAAACTGCCTTAATTACTGCATTGCAAAATGGTGAGCTCGGGTGGGCAGGGCTTGATGTCTTCGAGGACGAACCGCGCGTTCCAAAAGCATTGCGCGAGTTGTCCAATGTCGTTCTGCTCCCTCACGCTGGTAGCGCGACTTTTGAGACGCGTGCAGCAATGGGTGACCTGACTGTCGACAATCTGCTGCAACACCATAAGGACGGATCGGTGATCACAGCTGTGCCGGAATGCAGAGATCTGTAATAGGCCAATCTGAAAAGTGTTTGAGTTTGCTGTCGCGGTTTTCTTTCTGCTGATTACGCCGGGCCCGGGTGTTCTAACAACTGCGGGTATCGGATCAGCATTTGGTTTTCGAGCTGGACTCGCCTTTGTGGCTGGTCTGATGCTGGGCGGGTTCATCAACATGATGTTAGTTGTCTCTGGAGTCGCTGCGGTTGCTTTGGCTGTACCGGTGCTTAGAACTTTGTTGCTATTCGCCTCTGTCGGGTATCTGGTATTTCTCGCCTGGCGTATTGCCAGCGCCGGCTCAAAGGTCGGATTTTCTCCTGCGGTTTCGCCGCTTGGTTTTGCGAACGGTCTGACACTTCAGTTCATCAATCCCAAGGCTTACGTGGTCGGCACAGCATTGTTTTCAGGGTTTGCCTTTTTGCCCGATGCGCCCGTTTGGGAGGTCGTCATAAAAATCGTAGTATTCAATATGATTTGGGTTCCAGTGCACATGATCTGGCTGGGTGCTGGCGCAAAGCTGGGTAGCCTTGATTTAAGCGAGAGATCGCATCAAAGGATCAATATTGCGATGGCCGCTTCATTAATGGTGGTTGTGGTGATTGCCTTGGGGTCGGCGCTATGAACGATATCTAAGTCGGTCTTACTTAGCAGGCGATTGGAAGCTGCAGATCAAAGTGACGCCGTTATTCCACCATCGACATAGAGAGTATGACCATTGACGAAACTGGATGCAGGGGAAGCAAGGAAAATGGCGGCGCCGACAAGTTCTTCTACATTGCCCCAGCGACCGGCCGGGGTACGTTTCTCAAGCCATGAGCTAAACTCTGGGTCGGCAACCAAGGCGGCGTTCAAAGGTGTATCGAAATATCCAGGCGCAATGGCATTGCAGTTTAGACCATACTTAGCCCAATCAGTTGCCATTCCTTTTGTAAGATTGGTCACGGCGCCTTTTGTCGCCGTGTAAGGCGCAATACCCGGTCTTGCTAATGCGGATTGAACCGACGCAATGTTAATGATCTTACCAGACTTTCTTTCAATCATGTGCCGTGCCACAGCCTGACCGACGTGAAAGACGGACGCTACATTTGTCTGTAGCAGGCGCTCGAAGGCATCAGCGGGGAAATCCTGTAACTCCGTCCTATGTTGCATTCCGGCGTTGTTTATCAGGATGTCTATTGGGCCGACTTTTTCTTCAAAGTCGTCCACAGCAGATCGGACACCTTCATGATCGGTTGCATCGAACGAAAGTTCGCGTACCGAGGCACCTGTTTCGCTCAGCTCGGATGCTGCTGACGCTAGTTTAGTGGCATCGCGCCCGTTCAAAACGACCTGCGCACCGGCGGCAGCCAAACCACGAGCCAACGCAAATCCGATGCCTTGGCTAGAGCCTGTTACGAGCGCGCGTGTTCCCTCTAGGCTAAACATTTCAAGCGTCATGCAAAAATCCCTTGGTTGTCAGCACCGACTATCCGTATCTTTTGGCAATCTGTATAGGGAGTCCGTGCAATGTCTACGGCCAGTGTTGCTGTTGTTATCCATGCCGCAAAAGATCTGAGGTTGGAAAACCGGGATGTGCACGACGTGGGGCCAGACGAAGTCTTGATTGCCATGCGCGCGGGAGGGATTTGCGGCTCTGACCTGCATTATTACAACCACGGTGGTTTTGGTGCGATCAAGTTGCGTCAGCCGATGGTGCTTGGACACGAAATCGCCGGGGAAATAGTGAAAGTTGGATCAAGTGTGCGGGGGCTACACCTAGGTCAGCTGGTTGCAGTTTCTCCATCCCGACCTTGCCAATCCTGCAGTTATTGTCTGAACGGGCAGCAAAACCACTGTCTTGATATGAAGTTCTATGGCAGCGCGATGCCGTTCCCGCATATCCAAGGCGCTTTTCAAAGCAAACTCGTAGCGAAAGCCAGTCAATGCGTTCCAGCAGATGGGTTAAGTCCTGCGCAGGCCGCTATGGCCGAACCTTTGGCGGTCTGTTTGCACGCGATTAAACAAGCTGGGAGCCTCTTAGGTAAAACGGTTCTTATCACGGGATGCGGTCCAATCGGCTGCCTCACGATCTTGGCGGCGCGTCGTTCTGGGGCGGCCAGAATAGTGGCGACGGATATCTCGGACCAGACCCTCGCTCTGGCGCGTGGATGCGGGGCAGACGATGTCATCAACACCTACACCGATCCACAAAAACTGGAGCAGTTTGAAAACGACAAGGGTCAGGTTGATGTACAACTGGAGTGTTCCGGGGCTCAATCGGCTCTGGCTTCTGGCGTCGCATGCTTGCGACCGGGTGGAACATTGGTTCAGCTTGGTCTGGGCGGAGATATGACTGTGCCGATGCAGGCGTTGACTGCAAAAGAGATAGTGCTTTGCGGGTCTTTCCGTTTCCATTCCGAGTTCTCAGTCGCGGTCGAGATGATGCGAAGCGGACTAATTAACGTCGACCAGTTGGTAACGCATTCCTTCGAAGTTGGCGAGGCTGTCACTGCCTTTGAGGTCGCGTCTGATCGAAGCCAATCAATGAAGGTGCAGTTAACGTTTTCAGAAAATGACGATGGATAGACGAATGAGTGATATTGCAAAGACTTATGAAAGAGACGGTTTCGTAGCTCCGCTGGATATCCTGACGGCTTCTGAGGTCCAAGCGCTGCGCAATGATTTTGAGAAAGCTGAGCATATTCTCAGAGACGACCCAGATAAACTCAAGCTTCTATATTCTTATCCGGACAGGCTGATACCATCATTCGATGCACTACTTCGCCATCCGAAGCTGATTGATGCTGCTTCAACGGTGTTAGGGCCGGACCTCATGGTTTGGAGCGGTGCACTTTTCGTAAAAGAAGCGCGATCATCGAAGATAGTCTCGTGGCACCAAGACTTGACCTATTGGGGATTGGATGATGCTGAAGAGGTTACCTGTTGGGTTGCGATTTCAGAAGCGTCTGAGCAAAGCGGGTGTATGAAGTTTGTTCCTGGCAGCCACAAGAGCCGTATCGTGCCTCACGTGGACACTTTCAGCGAAAACAATCTGTTATCACGTGGGCAGGAAATCGCAGTCGATGTGAACGAAAAAGATGCAGTTGCTGCCGAATTGCGTGCGGGGCAGGCATCCATGCATCACGGGCATCTCTTTCACGCATCCGGGCCCAATAACACAGACGATAGACGCATTGGTGCGGCGTTGCGTTTCATAAAGCCTTCAATGAAACAGCAGAATGGCGTGAGAACTTTGGTTGCGCTAGTCGCAGGGCGAGATGATTTTGGGCATTTCTTACTTGCGTCCTCCCCTCAGGGCTTTTTGCATGAGAACGATTTCGTTTTGTGTCAAAGGGATGCAGACCGCAAGAAACAAATACTCTTCGCCGGAGTGAAGTGACGCCCTTGGCATGCCAAGAACCATTGCTACATCGACCCGGAAGCAGACCTGAATCGCGAAAACCAATGAACATTCAAAAGGGTCTTGTCATAAGAACTTGGGGTGAGCGGGCAGGGGTGTTGCGTAGCTTGTGCCCATGACTAATCCTGCCTCTTACAAGTATTTCAAAACCAGCCCCGAGATCATCCGCCTTGCGGTGATGTTATACATCCGCTTCTCGCCTTCACTTCAGAATGTCGAAGTTCTGCTGCACGAGCGAGGCATCGACGTGAGCCACGAAACTGTCCGATATGGGTGGAACAGGTTCGGTCCGATGATTGCCTCTGAGATCCGAAGTAAGCGGGTGCAACAACTGCGCGCATTCTCGAAATGGAAGTGGCATGTGGATGAGGTTTTTGTGAAGGTCAATGGCAAGAAACATTACCTCTTGCGGGCCGTAGATCATGAGGGCGAAGTGCTGGAAGCAGTTGTCACCAAACGTCGAAACAAAGCTGCACCATTGAAATTCCTCAAGAAATTGATGAAGCGATGCGGTAAAGCGGAAACCGTCGTCACGGTTCGCTTCGCCGGACACAGAGTCGCGGTCAGAGAGCTGGGCACGATCGAAAAACAACCGACGGGCAGGTGGCTCAACAACCGCATCGAGAACTCGCACCTGCCGTATCAACAACGCGAGCGCGCGATGCAGGGTTTAAGGCGCATTCGAAGTTTACAGAATTTCGCTTCCGACCATTCCTACGTATACAACCACTTTAACCAGGAAATATCCCTCACCAGCCGAGACTCCTTCAAGCTGACGCGAACCGCCGCTCTTGACGAGTGGCGTCAACTTTGTTCCGGATAGGTTCACGATTTTGAGTCAAATTGAGACTGGTTCGAATTTGTCTGACAGCACCAATGGAGTTTGAAGCCTAGGACCCACCCAGCGTTTCGTTGTAAGATGATACTCGGATATTCGCGCTATTATTTGTCGTGCGGTTATCCACGCTTGGATTGCCAGAATCCACTCATCTGACGAATGACGGGCTTCATGATCCGCGCCGCTAGTTGTGGAAATGGGGCAATTTTCTGAGATTGGTTGTTCAATACAAGCCAGAATTGGACGCGCAAAAGCGGATGAACCTAACTATACCACGCAGCTAACTGCGAGGTGTTTGGCGAAGTAATTTGGGAACCACTTCCTCAACGAACAGGGCGACGATTGGCTTCATGTTTGCGATGCGCAGGAACAAGACAGCTGCGCTTGTTGTGATTTGCGCTACTGATCAGAGATACGGATTTCGCCGTTTGGTCGATAAATCTGCAGTGGTGCGGGGTTATCTCACAGAGAAACCAACTTGCCTGAAACTTTTGTTGACAATATCTATTCGGCTATTAATTTTAGCAACTAAAATAAAGATAGGTGGGTTCAAAGATGTATCTTGGATTGGACTTGGGAACATCTGGTCTTAGAGGGATTCTTGTCGACGACGCAGGTTCCGTCGCAGGTAGCGCTGAGTCCATTATCCTTACGTCTTCCTCAAAACCCGGATGGTCCGAACAGTCCCCTTTGGATTGGGTGGAAGCTTGCAAAGAAGTCGTCAGTCAGCTTCGGGCTGCACACGGAAACGCGTTTTCTGCGCTGCGCGGCATTGGTTTGAGCGGGCACATGCACGGTGCGACTCTTTTGGATGCCAATGGTAACGTGTTGCGACCGTGCATTCTGTGGAACGACACGCGGGCATCTAAAGAGGCAGAAATTCTTGATCAACTGCCGGGTATGCGTTCGAGTTCAGGCAATATCGTTTTTCCGGGGTTCACGGCCCCCAAGTTGGAATGGGTCCGCGCAAATGAGCCTGACCTGTTTGCTAAAACTGCCAAGGTCCTGCTACCGAAAGACTACCTGCGACTCTGGCTGACCGGAGACTACGTCAGCGATATGTCTGACAGTGCCGGAACTTCATGGCTGGACGTTGGTGCGCGGCGATGGTCGGAAACCGCACTGGAACAGAGTCACATGAACATCGAACAAATGCCTCGACTGGTCGAAGGCAGTGATCCGGGCGGGGAGCTGCGGTCCGAGTTGGAGCAAGAGTGGGGAGTGTCTGGACCGGTCGTGATTGCAGGGGGAGCAGGGGACAATGCCGCTGCCGCCTGTGGGATAGGCAGTACAAGCGATGGAACTGGCTTCTTGTCCCTCGGAACCTCAGGTGTGTTGCTGGTGTCCAGAGACATCTATGCTCCAGCGCCAGAAACGGCGATACATTCTTTTTGTCATTCTGTCCCTGACAGGTGGATTCAGATGGGTGTTATCCTTTCTGCGACAAACAGTTTGAACTGGCTTTCCCGCAATCTGGGCCAGTCCGTTGGGGACATGATCGCCTCGCTGCCTGCCGATCTGGATGGCCCATCAGAGATCACGTTTCTGCCTTATCTTTCAGGTGAGCGGACGCCTCACAATGACAGTGCAATCCGTGGTGCGTTCCTGGGTGTGGATATCTCCTCGGAGACCACTGATTTGACGCGGGCTGTCATGGAAGGCGTCGCCTTTGCAATGCGGGACTGTTTGGAGGCCCTCAAGAGTACCGGAACAAAGCCAACCAGCCTTTTGGCCGTTGGCGGCGGTGCGCGATCTCGGTATTGGTTGAAAAACCTGGCCACCGTGCTCAATACGCCCCTTGCCTTGCCCCGGGGCAGTGAATTTGGTGCCGCCATCGGCGCCGCCCGCCTGGCAATGTGCGCCGTCAATGGCGCAAACCCGGACTCTGTGATGATGTCGCCCAAAATCGACACGGTGATCGAGCCTCGTGGGGATCTGATCGATGCATTCGAAAATGAATACCAACGTTACCGGCAATATTATTCGGCCTTAGCACCTTTTGCGAAACGATGAACAAAAGGCGGGACATACCTCCTCAAATCGAACGAGCCGTCCTGAATGATGGCGACATGCGCGTGTCGCTACTCAGCTACGGGGCGACAACTCAAGGTTGGTGGTACAAGGGGATGCCAATGATCCTTGGATACGAGAACCCGCGGGACTACGTGACCGATAATAATTATCTGGGCGCAATCGTTGGGCGTGTCGCCAACCGGATCGGAGCAGCGCGTTTTGACATGGAAAATGTTCGGTATGAACTGGACGCAAACGAGGGTCGGAATTCCTTGCACGGTGGGCGGGCAGGCCTATCGTATCAGAATTGGGCTCTTGAGCAGATGACAGCAAACGAGGCCATATTGCGCCTCACTTCCCCGGAGGGTGCCAGCGGTTATCCAGGAACCGTCAGATTTGAAGTGCGAGTAAGGCTGGACTATCCGCGTCTGGTTTATTCGATTTCAGCACAGCCGGATCGGCCGACACCCGTAAGTATAGCGCAACATAATTACTATAGCCTGGGTTGCGTAACGGGCATTTCAGAACATTGTCTGCGGCTGACTTCAAACCGTTATCTTGAAGTTGACAATCAGGGTATTCCCTCGGGCAAGATTGTGGACGCAAGAGATAGTGGTATGGATTTTTTCGCGCCGAAAGCGATCAGTGCCGTTTTGACGGATTTGGACAACTACTTCGTTTTCAACAGCGCACGAGAGAAGGGGCTTCCGGTCGCCGACCTTACTACACCCACGGGTTTGAAGCTATCTGTATGGTCAGACCAGGCAGGGGTGCAAATTTACTCCGGGGCTCACCTCACGGAACCCTTTTACAAGAGCGCTGGCGTGTGCATCGAGCCATCGGGTTATCCCAACGCGCCCAACATCCCCGAGTTCCCGTCGATCATATGCGCTCCTGAAGCCCCTTACGAGCAGACATTGATTCTGCAGATTTCAGAGGGTGTGACATGAGGCTTGTTACACCGATTGTTGCTTTTAGCGTGGTAATTGCGTCCACTACGGTGGCAGCGGCTCAGAACCTTGGGCCAATCCCAGAATTTGTTGAACCTGGCGTGAAAGAGGTCCAACTTGGGCGACTGCTTTTCTACGACCCGATCTTGTCCGGGAACAGGAATATCAGCTGCGCGACTTGTCATCACCCCAAACTCGGCACGTCCGATGGGCTCTCGCTTGGGATCGGTGAAGGTGGTGCGGGTCTGGGGGCAAAGCGGAGATTCGATGCGAAAAACCCGCCGGAGCAACGAATCCCGCGCAATTCGCCGGGTCTTTGGAATCTTGGCGCAACCGAGTTCACAGTCTTCTTTCATGATGGGCGCCTTGAAACTGATCCGACACGCGCGAACGGTATCAGGACGCCGCTGGGCACTCATATGAGGTCAGGTTTCAAATCCGCTCTGGCAGCTCAGGCAATGTTTCCGGTGCTGTCTCCTGATGAGATGGCAGGCCACTATTCCGAGAATGACGTCAGCCAGGCTGTACGCCTCGGGTTGCTTACTCAGGAAGGCGGGGCGTGGGATTTGATAGCGGCTCGCGTCGCGGCCATCCCGGAATACGAACAGCGTTTTTCTCAGGTTGCACCAGGAGATACGATCACCTTTTCCGCTATTGCGAATGTAATAGCTGATTTCATTGCCTTCGAATGGCGCGCTGTCAATAGCCCGTTTGACCTTGCGATGCGGGGGGAATCTGAGTTGCCGGAAGATGCTCAGCGCGGCATGCAGTTGTTCTACGGGAAAGCAGGGTGCAGCATCTGTCATTCGGGCTGGTTCCAAACAGACCACAAATTTCACTCCATAGCGATGCCGCAGATAGGACCCGGAAAAGCGGCGCGGTTCGAAAGCCATGTCCGGGATGATGGGCGCCTACGCGTAACTGGTGACGCAGAGGATGCGTTTGCGTTTCGCACGCCCTCGTTACGCAATGTAACGCTGACGGCCCCGTACGGGCATAACGGTGCCTATGCGCAGCTTGAAGATATCGTGCGCCATCATCTCGACCCAGAGGATTCCCTGCGTTCGTACTCCTTGGAAATGGCTGTGCTCCCTGACTTTCCGGGTGCAAAGGATCAGCTTCCATTGTCGAACCCAGAGAATTTGGATGCGATTGCCAGAAGCAGCGACCTGTCAAGGCTAAGTCTGACGGATCAGGAGATCAGCGCGCTACTGAGCTTTCTGGCCAGTCTGGAAGATCCCGCGGAACGTCTTGGTGTTCCAGATCAGGTTCCAAGTGGACTGCCGGTTGACCAATGATCATCGCTCAATTTGAATGATCTGATTTGATTGGATTTCCTGCCATCCTCCTTCTTCGCCATCAGGCCAAATAACCCGAACTTCGATTGCCTTCGCATCCCCCAGTCCAAAATGATGAAGCCCTGCGATACCGCTGGTGTGCCCTCCACCGATTGTGATTTCCCGGGTTACCACACCTGACTCGGTCCTGGCCTCGATAAAGCCGCCGACCGCGAAGCGGTTTGGTTTATCTTGGGAAATGTCCAGCATCACCCAATTCCCGGTGTGGGGCTGGTTTTGATAGACCTCAAGTTCCGAGCCCCGGTTAATCACCACCAGATCAAGCCAGCCGTCATTGTTGAAGTCAGCCAAAGCCGCGCCGCGCGACTTGGCCATAGAGGCAACGCCAGCCTCGACTGAAGCTTCTTGAAATTGACCATTCTCCAGTTGTAACAGTAGGTTGTTGGGGTCATTCAATGCTGCATCTGGCATCTGCTCGACATTTCCCTTGGCGACAAAGATATCGTCTAGACCGTCGTTGTTAACGTCGCCAAATTGCGCATGCCATCCAGTTGATGGGCGACCGTCGTCTCCAATATGTGGCCTGTGAGCGGTTGTGCCTTTGCTGTAAGTGGCGTCTCGCCAGGTTGGGCCGCCAGCTTCGGGGTCAAAAACTTGAAATTTTTGGTCACCCATAGAAGTCAGGTAAACTTCGGGGAAGCCATCGCCTGTTAGATCTCGTGAAGCGATGCCCATGCCCCAGATCGAATATGCCAACCATCCGTCTTCTTTCGAATAGGGGCGTGGAGTTTTTTCCATTGCCCACAATTGCTCGTGGCCGCCACGTACATAGTAATGGCGATCGTTACTGACCCGCAGATCCGCTTGCCCGGTGCGGGACCAGTCAGAAAAGAGAATGGACAGCGCGCAATAGCCTGGTTCGAGATGTTCCGGTGGCTGGTAACTGCCGCCACTGGGCCGGTATAGGACCGTGGGTCCGCAAGTCTCAAACGGGCCGTCGGGATTGTGACGATCAACATAAGTTCCGTAGGCCAATGTTGGCAGAGTCTGATTAGCTTCCCAGGTGGCAGAGAACCCGGTTGTCCAATGATCCTCTGATCTGAAGCCAAGGGAGCTGAAAGGGCGGAACTTGCAATCAGGCTCACCTTTTATAAGAAGATCGGGGCCGACGCGCAAAACAGCCAGATCCATAACGCCATCACTGTCGACATCCAGCGGGTAGGCCCCAGTTACGTCGACCATGGAAAGCAGCTCGGGGGTATCAGCACGAAATGAAACGCTTTCGTGCGATGTGTTTCTAAACAGTTTGGATGTGTTGGTGCCGCCCGCTGCAAAGAGTTCGGGCAACCCATCACCGTCACAATCGAAAACGGCGACTCCGCCGCCAACAAAGTGCTCCCAGCCGCCGTCATAGATATGAGCGCCTATGTCAATCTTTTGGAATTGCGGAGCTTGAGTTTCTGCGCTGGCCGCAGATGCAAAAGCGAATAGGATACAAAGCTCAGGGCGCATTTGTCGACAGCTCCTTTACCTTGAGGATCGAGACCTGCTCAATCCCGTACGCCGCAGCTCCCTTGGCCCACATAAGGTCGCCCCAGTGATGGGCTGTGATTTCCGGCAAGGGGGTATCGACATTCACGACGCCACTGCGAATTCGGGTTATCACCTCGTCCGAATTCAGGTGTTCTAAGTCCATCTGAGCTCCGGACAAAATAATGCGTTCGGGATCAAACAGATTGATCAGATTGGATATTCCCAGACCAAACATCTGGCCCGCGCGGGCCAGAACGGATTTCGCCCTTTCGTCTCCGGATCGAGCATTTTCGTGGATCTCTTTAATGGTTTCCGTTCCAATGCGTTGATCGGCGACGGTTGCTTCCCGGATCAGTGCATAGTCCCCGACATAGGCCTCAAGGCAACCCCGCTGGCCGCACTGGCAAAGCGCGCCGTCCAGTTGGACTTTTGTGTGGCCAAATTCCGCTCCGCAGCCTCTTTCCCCGCGATATAGCTTACCGTCCAGGACAATTCCAAGCCCAACGCCGTGTTCGATCGTGACGACAAGAAAGTTCTTAAAACCCTTGCCTAACCCAAAGAGTTGTTCCGCCTTTGCTACCAGGTTGGCGTCGTTTTCTATAAAGGCGGGGCAGGGCAGCTCTGTTTCCAGAAATTGGCTAAAATCGACGTTTCTATCGGTAAGTGAAGAGGACCAGTGTACAAAGTTCCTTTCTGCGTCCACGAGACCGGCAACCCCAATTGACACTCCGGATAAGGTGTCGAGGGTCTCGTTGATCTGAGCGCAGGCCTCATCCAAGGCCTTGCGAATAGTTGCCACTAATGCGCCTGGCGTCATCCGGACGTCGTCCAACGGATGTTTGTATGACGTGACCTCGTTGCCTTTGAAATCTACAAGGATGACCGAGATCATGTGGCGCGCCACTTTGAGGCCCGCAACAAGGTAAGAGCGGCCATCCAGCTGAAGTAAAACTCTGGGCCGACCCCTTTTGGCGGATTTGGATTGCGGTTCGGATTCGATCTCTTTGATCAGCCCCGCAGATATGAGGTCGGCTGTGGCTGCAGTAACCGTCGCAGGGCTGGTCTGCAAAGCGCTGGCGATATCTATCCTGGAGATCGAGCCTCTTGTCCGAATATGTTCCAACACCCGCAGGCGCGTAATGTTCCGCTGGTCCGCGGCATTTTGAGAAGCTTTGCTTTTCAGCATCTTGGCCTCACGAATCTGGTTCTTACCTCAATCTATTTGGATTTCGCCTGTCCTAACAGACTAAATATTTTACCGGCTGAAATAAATATGGTATTCAAGTTTGTGAGAGCCGCGAATCGAAATGCGATGGCTCGGCAAATGGGAGGAAATCATGAAGAGAATTCTCAGCTTTTCGGCTGTGGCCACTTTGTTGGCTTCGACCGCATTCGCAGAGCCAGTGGTCGGCGTGAGCTGGTCGAACTTTCAGGAGGAGCGTTGGAAAACAGACGAAGCGGCCATCAAGTCGGCACTTGAAGCAGGCGGTGCCGAGTACATTTCGGCAGACGCGCAATCGTCCTCCGCAAAGCAGCTATCGGACATCGAAAGCCTGATCGCCCAGGGTGTGGACGCGCTTATCATCCTAGCGCAGGACGCGCAGGCCATTGGTCCCGCGGTTCAGGCCGCGGCGGACGAAGGTATTCCTGTGATAGCCTATGACCGTCTGATCGAGGACGACCGAGCATTTTATCTGACCTTCGACAACGTGGAAGTCGGCAGAATGCAGGCTCGGGCTGTCTTTGAGGCCATGCCCAAAGGCAACTACGTGATGATCAAAGGCTCTCCTACTGATCCGAACGCAGATTTCCTGCGCGGGGGTCAGCAAGAGATCATCGGAGCAGCCGTCGACAGCGGTGACATCGTGATCGTTGGTGAAGCCTACACAGATGGTTGGTTGCCCGCGAACGCGCAGCGGAACATGGAACAAATCCTGACCGCGAACGAGAACAACGTGGATGCAGTCGTTGCGTCGAATGACGGTACTGCAGGCGGTGTTGTTGCGGCCCTAACAGCACAGGGTATGGAAGGCATTCCGGTGTCAGGTCAGGATGGCGACCACGCAGCGTTGAACCGCGTTGCGCTGGGCACTCAAACCGTTTCGGTATGGAAGGACGCTCGTGAACTCGGAAAGGCCGCTGGCGAAATCGCAGTCGCACTGAGCGGAGGGACAAGCCCTGCTGACGTCGAAGGCGCAGTGAGCTGGACATCCCCTGGTGGCACCGAGATGAACTCGGTCTTCCTCGCGCCCGTTCCGATCACCAAGGACAACCTATCCGTTGTTGTGGACGCTGGATGGATCCCATTGGAAGATCTGTGTCAGGGCGTTGAAAACGGACCTGCTCCCTGCAACTAAACTTCAAAGTCCCTGGCCCCGTCTGGGCCGGGGACTATTGCTGAATTTGAAAGATCGGAAATGACCGAAACTTCGTCTCAGCCGGTACCTGAAAAAGCGAAACCCAGCCTGTTCCAGCAACTGGAACTGGATATGCGGCTTTTGGGAATGATCGGCGCGTTTGTCATCCTGTGCATCGGGTTCAACATCTTCACAGATGGGCGCTTCCTGACCCCTCGTAACCTGTTCAACCTGTCCATCCAAACGGTTTCGGTCGCCATTATGGCATGCGGGATGGTATTTATTATCGTCACGCGGCACATCGACTTGTCGGTTGGTGCACTGCTGGCAACAACCTCGGCCGTGATGGCGATGACGCAAACCGAGCTTTTGCCACAAGTCCTTGGGATGGGTTTGAACAATCCAGCAACCTGGGCGATCACCATTGTTGTTGGGCTGTTTGTCGGCACGCTGATTGGTGCGTTTCATGGCTGGATGGTCGGATACCTGACGATACCAGCCTTCATCGTCACGCTTGGTGGATTTCTGGTTTGGAGAAATGTGGCTTGGTATTTGACCAGCGGTCAGACGATTGGTCCTCTGGATAGTACATTCTTGATGTTTGGCGGGACCAACGGGACATTGGGAACGACGACAAGCTGGCTGTTCGGCTTGTTTGCTACCGCAATCGCGATCTGGGCTTTGCGGAGCAGTCGTCGCGCAAAGGCGGCACATGGATTCCCCGTCAAACCTGTCTGGGCCGAAGCCACTCTGGCCGGGATAATCGCAATCGCCATCCTTGGGTACGTTTACATCGTAAACAGTTACGCCATACCAACGCGGCGGCTGCAACGTATGTTCGAAGCGCGCGGAGAGACAATGCCAGAGGGGCTGGTCGTCGGATACGGCATACCGATTTCTGTACTCATCCTAATCATCGTGGCTGTCACGCTGACAATTGTGGCGCGAAAAACCCGGTTTGGTCGGTACATCTTTGCCACTGGCGGCAACCCGGATGCGGCAGAGCTTTCGGGTATCAACACTCGGCTGCTGACCGTGAAAATCTTTGCTTTGATGGGTTTCTTGTGCGCCGTGTCCGCGGTGGTCGCCTCGGCTCGCTTGGCGAACCATTCGAACGACATTGGTACGCTCGACGAACTTCGGGTCATAGCAGCTGCAGTGATCGGAGGAACCGCATTGTCGGGCGGCATCGGCACCATCTATGGCGCGATCCTGGGTGCATTGATCATGCAGGCGCTGCAATCGGGCATGGCAATGGTTGGCGTTGACGCGCCGTTTCAGAACATCGTCGTCGGCAGCGTCCTCGTGTTGGCCGTCTATATCGACATCGTTTACCGCAACCGACTGGGGGCAAAGTGATGCAAGCTCAGGATACGCAGAAAAAACCTTCTGGCACTGGGCGCGGTTCAGGCGCGCCGCCATTGGTCGAGATGCGCGACATCTCGATTTCCTTCGGTGGGATCAAGGCCGTCGACCATGTGTCGGTCGATCTCTATCCGGGTGAAGTCGTTGGCCTGCTTGGCCACAACGGGGCCGGAAAGTCCACGTTGATCAAGGTATTGTCCGGCGCGTATCAGATGGACCACGGCGAGATTCTGATCGATGGCAAGCTGGTCGAGATTGGCAATCCTCGTGACGCCCGGGCGAACAATATCGAAACGATATATCAGACGCTCGCCTTGGCCGACAATCTGGACGCGACATCAAACTTGTTCCTGGGGCGCGAGATGACGACGCCTTTTGGTTTGGTCAACGACGCAGCCATGGAGGCCGAGTGCCGAAAGATCATGGCACAGCTCAACCCAAACTTTCAAAAGTTCAATGACCCGGTCTCCGCCTTATCGGGTGGGCAAAGACAGTCTGTGGCGATTGCTCGGGCCGTCTATTTCAATGCCCGCATTCTGATCATGGATGAACCCACTGCGGCGCTTGGGCCGCATGAAACCCAGATGGTGGCGGATCTGATCCACCAGCTGAAGGCGCAAGGAATTGGGATATTTCTGATCGATCACGATGTGCACGCCGTCATGGAACTGTGCGACCGCGCCTCGGTCATGAAGAACGGAAAACTGGTTGGGACGGTCGATATTGCAGATGTCACTGACGACGATCTTTTGTCGATGATCATTCTAGGCAAGCAGCCAGCGCAAAAAGCAGAGTAGGGGGCAGAAATGCCAAGTGGATTTTTTGAAGGGATCGAGAAGGTCCAGTTTGAAGGCGTGGACAGCAAGAACCTGTTGGCCTTTCGTCACTACGACCCGGATGAAATAATCATGGGCAAGCGTATGGAGGACCATCTGAGGTTTGCAGTGGCCTGGTGGCATTCATTCGCGTGGGAGGGCGGAGACCCCTTTGGTGGACCTACGTTCGAACGCCCATGGTATCCTCAGGACGATATGGGCCGGGCCCGTCAGAAGGCAGATATTGCATTCGAATTGTTTGAGCTTTTGGGGCAGCCATTCTTTTGCTGGCACGACGCTGACATCCGGCCCGAACAGGGAAATTTTGCCGATAACCTGCGCACATTAGAAGATATCACCGATTATATCGGTGAAAAGATGCAGGTGTCTGGCACCAAGCTGCTTTGGGGCACGGCCAATATGTTCAGCCATCGTCGCTGGATGTCTGGTGCCAGTACCAATCCTGATCCCGACGTTTTTGCGTTTGCAGCTGCGACAGTGAAATCCTGCATGGATGCGACTCATAAGCTCGGCGGAGAAAACTACGTTCTATGGGGTGGCCGAGAAGGCTATGAAACCCTGCTGAACACGGATTTGAAAACCGAGTTGGACCACATGGGCCGTTTCTTGAACATGGTCGTTGAATACAAACACAAGATTGGGTTCAAAGGAACTATTCTCGTGGAGCCCAAGCCTCAGGAGCCGTCTAAACACCAATACGACTACGACGCCGCGACTTGTATTGGATTTCTCAGGAAGTACGGGTTGGAGGACGAGGTCAAGTTGAACCTCGAGCAGGGGCATGCGATCCTGGCCGGACACAGTTTCGAGCATGAAATTGCGGTCGCCGCTGCCGAAGGGATGCTTGGCTCGATCGACATGAACCGAAACGATTACCAATCCGGATGGGATACGGACCAGTTCCCGAACAACACGCCAGAGGTTGCTTTGGCATTTTACTACATCCTGAAGGCTGGTGGCTTTACAACTGGGGGCACAAATTTTGACGCCAAAACACGTCGGCAATCGCTTGATGCAAAAGATCTTGTTGCAGCCCATGTCGGCGGAATGGACATTTGTGCACGAGGCTTGAAAGCTGCGGCTGCTATGATTGAAGACGGTGGCTTGGAGGACGCGCTGACGGAACGGTATTCCGGTTGGAACACGCCGGAAGCAGTGTCTATGTTGGGTAGCAGTCTGGAAGAGATTTCTGCCCGGGTTCTGCAGGAAAATACCAACCCGAAACCACAATCTGGGCGTCAGGAGATTCTGGAGAATTATGTGAACAGGTTTGTGTGACCAAGGAAAACTGCAATCGGGGAACTGTCAAAAAAATCTTGTCAGAAGAACTTTACTTGGGCGGGGTAGGGGTGTTGCGTAGCTTTTGCCCATGACCAGACCTGCCTCTTTCAAATACTATAATAACCGGTTCTGAGATCATCCGCTTGACTGTGATGCTGTACATCCGATTCCCGCTCTTGCTTCGGAATGCCGTAGATCTGTTGCACGAGCGAGGCATCGACCTGAGTCACGAAACCGACTGCTACTGTTGGAACAGGTTCGGTCCAATGTTTGCCTCTGAGATCCGAAGATAGCGGATGCAACAACTGCGCGCACTCTCGATAACGAAGTGGCACGCCGACGAGATTTTGTGAAGGCGAATGGCAAGAGACATTGCCTCTGGCGGGTTGTTGATCACGAAGGCGAGGTGCTGGAAACCGTTGTCACCAAACGCCGAAACGAGTAGCCGCTTATTTCGGGATCAAGATCAGTGGTTTTGGGGCTGGGTAAACAGCCTACTGTAGTCACTGCAGTGATCAGTCACCATTTAGTGCGAACAAAGGATTACAGCGGGCATTGACGCTTAGCTATCGTCGGACAAGCGCCAGATGTCTTGCTGTCCAAACCCACGGATTGTTCGCGCGCCGACATTCTCAAGGTCAAACTGATCTTTGAGGACCTGCGCGACTTCGTCCTGGACTGAAATCTGCATCGGGTCAGAGAATTCCTGAAGTCTGGAGGCCAGATTCACAGCCGGACCAAAGATATCGTACACATACTTCTGGATGCCAACGACCGACCCGACTACCGATCCCGTGGCCAGTCCAATTCTGCACCGCCACTGATGCGGATGGCTCAGGTTTCGGCGGGTCAAATAGCGTACGAAACGAATGGCTGTGTTTGCGATTGCCTTGGCGTGATCCGGAGTCGGATCGGGCAGACCAGCGACGGTGATATATGCGTCTCCGATTGTCTTGATCCGTTCGCAACCGAATTGCTCACCTATGCGATCAAACGCGCTGTAAATATCGTTCAGCTCAGTGACGGTGACGCTTGGGTCCTGCGAGGCGACCATATCCGTGAACCCCACGAAATCGAGCATCAGGACGGAGACGGGGTCATAGAGTTGTGGCGTGACCACGCCGAAAGTCTTGTACTCTTCGTAGACCGACCGGGGCATCAGATTTAGCAGCAGTTTTTCAACCTGCTCCTTTTCCCGCTTCAACTCGCGGGTGTTCCGTTCGACCATCATCGAATAGGAGTCGATCATGGACTCCAGCTCTTTGATACGGGTGATGTTCTGACATACCAGAACCAGCACATCGTCGTGCGCGACCGTGAAATCGAGTGCGATCACCAGTGTGCGGCGTTTCTTTTTGAACGTGATTTCTGATGTATGCCGCCCGGTGCCGGACAGGCTTGTTTGCACTGTGTCGATATCCAGATCAGGAAAGAGCTGCTGCAATTGGTCTGAAGGGCCATCGGCACTGAACCACTCGTCAAACGTATCATTGCGGAACCCAAACTTCAGCGATTGACGGTCCAGTAGGGCAACGCCCACACCAATCGCGCGAAGGAGCTGTTCATTGATGGCTTCGATGGTCATGATTTATCCAACAATCAAGGGGCGACGTTTACTGAATTCCGCGACAACGATATCGATATCCTCGGCATCCACGCCGTGTCTTTGCAAAGCATCACGGAGCACGACCTCCAACTCGTCGAAATGGTCATCCGTAATTGCGAGATGAGAGTGTAACTGGCGCAGTTGATTGTCGGTGTAGGAGGCCGGACCACCAAGGAGCGACGCTATGAACTTGGTCTGATGGTCGACCATGCGGCTCATATCCACGTTGTCGAAGAAGGGTCCAACCTCGTCATTGTCCAGCAGGATGTCATAGAACGAGAACACGATCTTGCTGATCTGTGAAAACCCACCGTATTTTTCATAAAGTGTGCGCTCGGCCATAACAAAATCCCCCTTAAACAAACTAATACCAAGAAAATGGTGGATCGACTACACCGGGTAATCTTCATCGTTCTTTGACGGTTGGGTCAAAGAACGATGAGCCAGTGATTCACGATCTCAGCCGCGCTGCATGACAATTTCAGCGTACTCGGATGAGATGCAAAGTGTGTCATTGCCTGAGATATCGAACTTCTCGATCAGGGCCATGATATCGCGCTGCAGCGCCTCTTGTCCCGGTGCGTCCAGTGCATCGAAGGCCTTTTGCATCGGACCATAGAAAGTCCGAAAATACTCTAGGAAGTGTTCGGCTGAACGGTAGCGGAACATGAAGTTCTTGCGTCGGAACGAAACGATGGTGCTGTGCGATCCGAAGGATTCTTCAATCCAGTCCCGGCTGCCCCACAAAGCCGGAGAGCTTACGCCAGCAGGCGGAGGCACATGTTTACCAATCGTTTTGAACAGAAGACCGATGAAGCTGTCCGGCGTCCAGTTGGCCAGACCAATCTTGCCGCCGCGTTTGACGACCCGTTGCAGCTCTGCTGCTGATTGTTGTTGGTTCGGTGTGAACATCACGCCGAACGTCGAAACCACCGCGTCGCAGGATTGATCATCGAAAGGCAGGTTTTCGGCGTCGGCAACCTTGTAGGTCACGAACAGACCTTCCGCTTTGGCGCGCTGGCTGCTGGCGTCCAGCAGGGCTTCTACATAGTCGGTCGATGTAACATCACAAAAGCGCCGGGCGAAGGCCAGGGTGGCATTACCATTCCCGGCGGCGACATCCAGTACCTTGGAACCGGGCATCAGATCCATGCTTTCAGCCAGTTCTTCACCCGTAATTTGAAGGGTGACACCCACTTTGCTGTAGTCGCCGGAGCCCCAGGCGACGTTTTGCTTTGCTTTGATTGCCGCAAAGTCTGTGGTGGCGTTGATCGATGTTTGAATACCCATGATATTGCTCCTTTTGATGTAGCAGTGGTTTGATGAAGGCCGCATTGCTAAATGCGGCCCCGGTCAGGCAGCTTGACGTTCTGGCCAGCTGACAGTTTCAACGGGCCGCTCCACATTGGCCACGTGTTCGAAAATCCTTGCGTTGATCCATTCGGGCTGGAAGACCGGCGCCATATGGCCCAGCTCGGGCAGCAACGCGATCCGCGCATTGGGCAAAGCCTTCGCGATCTCAACTGAGACGTGCTGCGCAATCTCAGGTGACTCCAAACCAGTCATTACCAACGTCGGTATATCAAGCTTGGACAGGTCCTTCAGTTGCCAGGTTTCAGCAAAACCTTTTGCAAAATCAGACATGACTGATGGGATCATCCCAATGAACCGGTCTCGGGCCTGCGCGGGCAGCGAGTTCCAAAACCCCTTCTCGTTCCAGAAATCCAAAAAGTGATGCATACCAGCAGCGGCATCGCCATCCGCTGCTGCGGCGCTCACCACACCCGCGAGAAGCTGGATTTGCCCGAACAGTTTCTTGCTGACATCATTGCCAGCCTGCAGAAAATGAAAGGCTGCAGGCTCATATACCGTCAGGCTTTTGACAAGATCAGGACGCATCAACGCGACCTTGATGGCGACGCCTCCGCCGTTGGAATGCCCAACCAGATGCACGGGGCGTCCCAGCGCTTCGATTTCGCGGATTACCGGTATGGCAGAAAACGCCGCACCGTTTTGAGAGTTATCTCCAGTCAACGGGCTACGACCGTACCCGGGAAGATCAACAGCGTGAACACTAAAGCGACCTTCCAGATCCGCCGCCAGTTGGTTCCATTGCCCACTATTGGACGCCGAAGAATGCAACGCAAAAATAGGCGCGTTAATCATTTCAGTAGTTCTAAATGAAATAGTCATCGTTTTTACCCAATCGCACTTAAGATGGGCAATAACTGACCTTTCTATGTTTCATTGTGATGTCTGGAAGCGGTGCCAAGTGTTTCAGTTGTTGCTCTGTGAAGCAGGTCACACAACTTGCTATCCGGCTCAAAAACAAACAGGTTTATCGGCCGGTACTTGGCTGAGTTGGCACCTATTGAAACAATTGAAACACGCGATGCTGATTTTGAAATGGCATTGAAACAATGGTATCCTAAAAATTCAGGATGACGATGGGCATGACGAACGAATTTGAAGAAATCGAGAAGGCGAGGGACCTTCTTCGTGATGCGATCGAATCTCTCAAAGAAGGGTTCGCCCTCTATGATGATGATCGCCGCCTTGTCCTGTTCAATCAACGATATGCCGAGATGAACAAGGGGGTTGCCGATCTGCTGCAACCCGGACTGGACTGGGAAATCCTGATGCGCGAGACGGCGCGCCGGGGAATTTACGCCGAGGCCATCGGCAATGAACAGCAGTGGGTTTCGGACCGGTTGGCTAATGGGGTCGAGTTCATCCAAGACTTTGAGCTGATGGAAACGGATGGGCGCACCTACCTGGTTTCTGTTCATCCCACCAAGTTCGGCGGATTTGTCGTCACGCGTGAGGATATCACCGAACGCAAACAAGCCGAGGTCGAAGAGCGCGACGGCGATCTATTGATCCGAAAGGTGCTGGATGCCAGTTCGGCAATCGTAACTATGGCGCGGATTGGTGATGGACAGATCTTGTATCGCACGCCTGCTGCGCTGCAGATGTTCGGACCTTCCAAATCTGCAAAACAGCATTATCAAAAGCCGGAAGAGCGCGCGGATTTTGTAACCCAGCTTCTGGCCGATGGTCGTGTCGATGACTACAAGCTCGACTTGATTAATGCGGCTGGCAAAACCTTCCCTGCGTCGATTTCGTCTCAATTGATCGATTACAAAGGCGAAGAAGTCATCGTGACCAGCGTGATCGATCTAACCGTCCAGAAAGAGGCTGATGCCTTGATCCGTCAGGTCATGGAGGCTTATCCAGCAGCCATCAACATGACGCATGCCGACACCGGCGAGGTGCTGTTTGCTACGCCCGAGATAAAGGCGCTGTTTGGTGATGCAGAAAGTTCGAAATCCTACTATGCGGATCCGAATGAGCGCCAACGGTACCTGAAAGACCTCCGGCAAGCGGGGGCGCTTAAGGATCGGCGTATGGAGTTCGTCGATGCAAGCGGACGAAAGTTCTGGGGGGCGGATTCTTCACGGCTGATCGAGTTCAATGGTGAAGAAGTAATCGTTTCCAATACCCGCGATCTGACCGATGAATTGGCCATTGAGGCTGAGCTTGAAAAGCAACGAGAGCTGCTGTTCCAGAACGAAAAGATGTCTGCGCTTGGCGAACTACTCGCCGGTGTGGCGCATGAGCTTAACAATCCATTGTCGGTTGTTGTGGGTCATTCGTTGATGTTGAAGGAAGAAATTTCCGACCCCGATCTCGGTGTCAGGATTGAAAAAATCGGCAATGCTGCAGAACGCTGCGCGAAGATTGTAAAGACCTTTCTGGCGATGGCGCGTCAGCAGCCCAGCAAGATCGAGCAGGTTGATGTTCCCAGCCTGATCGAAACAGCTGCGGATGTCGCCGGGTACGGTAGCTCATCAGGTGAAATTCGCATTGAGCAAAGTGTGCCAGCAGACCTGCCTGCAGTTGCCGGGGATGCGGACCAGCTTACGCAAGTCGTCTTGAATCTTATCATCAATGCCGAGCAGGCCATGACCGCATCCGGCATCGGCGACCAGATCATGCTGTCTGCCGAGGTCAAGCCTGCCATCGGAATGGTTGAGATCACGGTTCAGGACAATGGCCCCGGTATCCCCAAAGCCATACGCGCACGTATCTTCGAGCCGTTCTTCACCACAAAGGAGGTGGGTGACGGCACCGGGATCGGGCTTGCTTTCTGTCACCGGATCATTCTGTCCCATGGCGGTCAGATCAGGCTTGATCAGGCCGCAGTGTCCGGCACCTGCTTCCGGATAACTCTGCCCGTCGCAAAGATGCAAAATGATGTGGCTGAAGAAAAACCCGAACCCGCCGCGAATTTTGCCAAGCACCGTGCATTGGTCGTGGATGATGAGGTCGAAGTGGGTGAGATCAATGCCGAGATACTGCGGAAGGATGGCTTTCACGTTGATTTCGTTACCTCAGGGGAAGAGGCGCTCAGGCAACTGCAGTCCGCCAATTACGATGTACTCCTAAGTGATATGAACATGCCCGGTGTTGACGGACGCAAGATTTATGAGGCGCTGGTGGCGCGTTTTCCGAAAATGCTGACCCGGACAGCATACATCACCGGGGACACCATGGGTGAAAGCTCATTGGGACTGCTGAAGGAATCCGGTCTGCCCTATCTGGAAAAACCCGTCTCGCCTTCGGAACTGAGAATACTTGTCGGAAAGCTGCTCGCCGATCAGAAGGATCAAACGGATGAATGACCAGAAAACCCATATCCTGGTTTGCGATGACGAGATCGACGTGCGCGAGATGCTTCAGGAATATCTGAGCAAACGCGGGTACGAGGTTTCTGCAGCCGCTGGCGGAGAAGAGCTCCGGTCTGTCATCTCCTCTCGTGCTGTTGATGTCATGATCATGGATATCAATATGCCAAAGGAAGACGGTCTTTCGATCCTCAGATCGCTTCGTCCTGAAAACACGACGCCCGTGATCATGTTGACTGCAGCAGGCGATGTAGTGGACCGGATCATCGGGCTTGAGATGGGGGCAGATGACTATCTTGGAAAGCCGGTTGATCTTCGGGAACTGGAAGCGCGGATCAAGGCCCTATTGCGCCGAGGGGCCATCAACGAAAGTCTGCCTGCAGATGCCTCCGAAGGCAATTTGGCCCTTTTTGGCGACTACACGCTGGATAAAGAGGCAGCCAAACTTCTTGCGCCGGATGGATCCGAGGTCCCGCTAACGGCGATGGAGTATAGTCTGCTCAAGGTGTTTGCTGAAAACAAAGGGCGTGTTTTGAACCGTGATCAGTTGCTAGAACAAGCGCACGACCGGTCCTGGGATCCGTTCGATCGCAGCATTGATATCAGAATATCCAGACTGCGCCGGAAGCTTGAAACCAACCCGGAAAAGCCGGAAATCATCAGAACCGTGCGGGGTATAGGTTATGTTTATGATCCCAAATAGGGTTTGCCGTTCCGGACAAGCAAATTGCGAGTAGCACCGTGGAAACCAAGCTCGTCACGACCATAATTGCTGACATTTCTGACAGCACTCCGTTCTACGAAGAAATGGGGGACGATCAGGCGCAGCAGTTGATTCAGTTTGAAATCGATCGATTGCGCGAGGTTCTACTTGGGTTTGGCGGAGTTCCTGTGGGGCAAAAAGGCGATGATGTCTTGTCCTATTTCAAGGAACCCGAGGCCGCCGTAAACGCGGTTGTAGAGATGATTCAGAAACCGCCCGGAACATTACTGTCGGTCCACGCGGGTGTTCATCAAGGTCCCGTTGTTATTGGCGATAATGGGATATTTGGCGAAACAGTAAATCTGACCGCACGTTTGGCGGCCGCGGCCAATCCGGGTGAAGCTTGTGTCAGCGAAAGCGTCGCCAAGGATCTAAGCCCCGAAAGTCTCCAGATGCTCACCCCAATCGGATCGCTTCGCCTGAAAGGTGTGAGTGACCCGGTCAAAGCCTATTCAATCGTGGCCTCAACGGACGGGTTAAGCACCGTGATGCATCTGCCGACGCAGACGGCCAGCGGATCTGAGGGCATGCAGCAGAATGAAAGCTTTGCGCTCATTCTTTATCACGACGATCATACCTGGCGGTGTCGGGAAGGCGGGGAGCTAACGATCGGCAGATCCAGTCAATGCGATGTCATCCTGCCTGAGCCGTGGGTTTCGCGACTGCATGCGGTACTCAGCATGAAAGGCGGGAAGCTGATGCTGGCGGATCGCAGTTCGTCGGGAACTTACGTACAATTCGAGAATGCGCGTGAAATCCAGCTTAAGCGCGAGAACATAATGCTGGCCGATAGCGGGCTGATATCGCCTGCACTATCAATTTTGCACTCTGATGCGCGCCCATTAGAGTTTGAGGTCGTCCGCCGATAAACGACGTGGCACGCCTGAATTCTGGCTTCTGTGGTGAAAGTCTCAGAAAGAAACTCGCGATTGTGCTAGAATCGGCACCAATTGCGTATTTCAACCAAGATTGGGAGGGAATGATGTCATTGAATACTTCAGGAAACCAGCTTCGTCAGGGCGCTCTGATCCTGGGTGCAGCTACACTCTTGTTCGGTGCTGATGCAACTGCCCAGTCAGCGATGCCCAATGCCTGCCCTGTGGATGGGTGTGAGGTGCAGATTGTATCGGTCGCCAAAGAGGGTGACGAACTGCTTGTAAACTACGATGCGAATTTCACTCCGGACGTATCGAAGAACCATTTCCATACATGGTGGGGCGAAAGCTATTCCGTTGAGCAAGTCGGCAGAAATGCCCAAAGCGAATTCAATGCCGTTCAAGGCAGGTGGCATCGGCACGATGATTACCCAAGCTATGTGACGAAGGAGGCGGCCTCGACATCGGCGCGCGAGGGAGGGACGACACTGTGCGTTACTGCTGCCGATAGGGACCACAACATATTGGATGCGACCAAGTATCATTGCGTGGATGTGCAAGAGCACCTCTGAAGCGCCAAGAATATCATGACTTTTCCCGCGTTCATCGGCCGTTACGCTGTTGACCGTGAAATCGCGAGCGGTGGGTTCGCGGCGGTTGTCCTTGCGCGGGATGACGAGTTGGAGGTTCCGGTAACCCTCAAGATTCTGCACGCCAACCTTGCGACCAATGACAAAGTCATCACCCATTTTCTCGAAGAAGCCCGTCTGTTGCGGCGCATTCGATCTCCGCGCGTTGTCTCCGTGCATGACGTGGGGCGTTTGGAGGACGGGCGGCCCTATTTTGTCATGGACTACGCGGATCGCGGCACATTGGCCGACCGACTAAAGCGTCTAAGCCCCGCTGCTTTGGCCAAACGCGAAGGTGTGGAAATACTGATTGATGCAATGGCAGATGGCTTGTCTGCGGTTCACGACGCGAATGTCGTGCATCGGGACGTCAAACCCGCAAATGTCCTTCTGCAACGAGTGAAGCGGTCCAAAGACGATAACAGCACGACGGTTTCTGATGCTTTGGTCGGCCTAGACGAGAGGGTTTTTCTGGCGGATCTCGGTATTGCAAAGGATTTAGCGATCGGTGTGACCGGCGCGACCATGATGGCTGGGACACCGCTCTACCAAGCGCCAGAACAAGCTGAGCACGGGCAACCCGTGACGCCGATGACCGACATTTATTCGGCCAGCGCGCTGATGTGGCATGTCCTGACGGGAAAGGCGCCGCCGCCATTCCATCGCGTTACCGAGTATCTTTCCAGCCTGCCAGAAATGTGGCGTGATTGCATTGAGCACGGGATGGCAATGGACCCGCAGGCGCGTTTTCTGGATATGGTGTCCTGGCGCAGTGCAATGAATGATGCGTTGGATCGTGACCGGCGAGAGGCCGCATCCGAAGCTGTGACGCAGATATCGGAAAGTAGGGTGGAATGCCCCTACAAAGGGCTCGCCGCGTTCCAGCCAGAGGATTCCGACTATTTCTTTGGACGCGAGGATCTTGTTGAGGAACTTGTGACCCGGCTTCAACAGAGCCGGATATTGGTTCTGGGTGGCTCATCCGGCAGTGGTAAATCATCCGTTCTGCGAGCAGGGCTGCTGCCAGCGATCGCTGCCAACGCGATATCCGGTAGCGAAAACTGGCGCGTTTGTGTTTTTACTCCCGGGCGCGATCCAATGACCGATTTGTACTTTCAACTCATCGGCGACAATTCTCACCTTACGGCTCAGGTCTCGCTCAACGACTTCATCGCCTATCCGAGTGCGGCGCGCCGATTGGCCACCGCGAATGAAGGAGAGTTGTTGATCTGCATTGATCAGTTCGAAGAATTGTTCACGCTGGTCAAACATGAACGCAGAAGCAAGTTCATCGAAGCTTTGTCAGCCATGACGGACCCTGCAGATAGCCGCGTTCGTATCGTGCTGACAATCCGTGCGGACTTTTATGCATCGTGTGCAGAGATACCGTGGCTTGCGGATCGAATCTCGGAAAACCAGTTTTTGGTCGGGCCGATGACACGGCCCGAGCTGCGCCGCGCAATCAGCGAACCGGCACATGCAGCTGGTTTGCACATGGACAGGTCCCTTATTGATGCGATCGTTGATGAGGCCGGGCGCGAAGCGGGTTCGCTCCCGCTGGTGGCGCATTCTCTGTATGAAACATGGAGCCGACGTAAAGGTGCGGTCATGTCTCTGGACGGCTACCGTCAGTCCGGTGGTGTCACAGGGGCAATCAGCCAGACAGCGGAGACACTTTTTACAGACGTTTTTGACAAAGTTCAGCAAGAGGCAACCCGGCGGCTATTCTTGCGTCTGGTTACGCCCGGCGAGGGGACACCGGACACACGGCGGTTGTTGCCGATCGATGAGATCGAGCGCGACTCGGACCCGGAAACAACGCGGCGGGTCGTTGAAGCTTTGACAGATGCGCGGTTGCTGACGCTGGATGACAAAAATGTTCAGATTGCGCATGAGGCGCTGCTGCGTACATGGCCGCGACTTAATTCATGGATCGAAGAAAGCCGCGATGATCTGCGCATGCGTCAGCGTATTCAGCATGACGCTGCAGAGTGGGATGTTGAAAATCGCGAGCCCGATTTACTTTATCGCGGCACAAGGTTGTTGTCGGCTGAAGAATGGTCGGTGAAGAACCAGAATATCCTCGGTGCGTTAGAGCGGGAATTTCTGGGCGCTGCACGAGACGCGCGTGACCAAGCGCAGGCTGCATCCAAGATGCGCCGGCGTCGGCGTCGACGTATCAATCAAGTTGCCGTTGCTGCCCTTGCCTTGCTGGCCATTGGCGCAACGGTTTCGTCTTTCTTGGCTATCCGCGCGTCCAACCTTGCCGAAAGCAACAGACGGATGGCCGTTGCCGCAACAGCTGAAGCCAATGAAAGGTTCGCAAGGGCGCTAGGCGCTGCGGCGAACGGGTTGTCGGATACAGATCCCTTGCTAGCCCTGTCACTCAGCGCCGAAGCGATTGTCCGAGCCGAAACTGCTGGTTCGACATCAGAAGCGAGGGCGGCGATGCTGATGGCTCGGCAAAATCTGGGTGAGGGTGGGCTTGTCCCACTGGGCAGCCCGTTTACGGTTGGTGACGCGCAGACGATGGCTATTGATGCATCCGGTACGCGTGTTGCGGTTGGATTGCGTGATGGGCGCATCGTGGTTCATAGGGCTGAATCCGGCGGAGCGGTTATTGCTGAACTGGTGGGGCATTCCGGCGGGATAAGGGATGTTGCATTCTCTCCCGATGGAGAGTTGTTGGTTTCAGCGGCAACGGATGGGGATGTCCGCCTTTGGAATGTTGGTTCGGCCAGATACGGCCCGATCACGACACTGTTCTCTGGCAATGACGTCGCATTTGGCGTGGCCTTTGATTCCACCGGCAAGCGTATCGCGTCGGCGACCGGTGACGGGACCGTTCGCCTCTGGAACGTTTCCAATGGAATGCAAATTGGAGAGCCATTGGCGAAAATGCCGCTGGGCTTCAAAAAGGTCGCGTTTTCGCCCGTTTCAGAAGGACTTGTTGCCGGAAATGTCGATGGTGGCATATTCGGCTGGGTCGACGCAAAGGCTACGTCTGCATTTCCGCCGATACCGGGCGGTCCGCTGGGGCCTGACCCCGATCACCTGTCCTTCAGCCGCGACGGGAGAACATTCGCGGTATCCCATACGAACGGGAAGGTCACGACGATTGGTTTTCCGGATGGTTCTCCAATTGTTGATCGTTTTTCAGATAGTACCGACATCGTAGCAGCAGCATTTACCGCGCCGGACAATCTGCTGGTGGGGGCAGGGGCAGACGGAACGCTGCGATTGGAAAATTCAAACATGGAACGTGTTGGCGATGTGGTGCAAGCGCACAGTCAGAGGGTTGTGGACCTTGAAGTCGCCCAAAATGCCCCGTTGCTGGCGACTTTGGGCCGGGATCAGCAGGTACGTCTCTGGCGGATTGGGACCGACCCCGGCGGCAAAGACACGCTTGTTTTGCAGAACGGGGCAAAGGCGCTGGGCATCGCTTATACGCCGGATGCAAAGTCTATAGCCATCGGTGACAGTGAGGGGAACATCTGGGTCTGGAAGATGGGGGCTTCCATGAAACCCATGCAGCTGAAGGGGCATGAAAGCCAGGTGTGGGCGATCTCTTTCTCGCTGGATGGCAAAACCATGGTGACTGGTGATCGCGAAGGCGGCTTGAAAATCTGGGACATGGCTGCCATGCGGCTGAAAAATCAACTCGATCTGGGGCAGGCTCCCGTCTGGTCGATCATGCCGGGGTCAGGTCCCGAGGTCTTTGTGGCGACAGGAGATGGAGTGCTGCAAATCGATATCTCAGAGGCTGATTTGGTCAAGAGCTTTGCGCCAGCTGACATTCAGGCAAATCGTGTCGCCGTCTCTGAAGATGGCGGCATGCTGGCAGCGGCCTCGGTGGATGGAAAGGTCTATATTTGGTCGATTGGCGACGGTCAGTTGATCAGAGTGATCGAAGCTGATGACAATACGCTTTGGAGTGTTGCTTTCAGTCGTGATGGCACACAGGCTGCAACTGCTTCCAGCGATGAGGTGGTCAAGGTCTGGGATGTTGAAACCGGCGAAGAGCTTGCCGCTTATGGTGGCCATAAGGGTGGGGCGACGGATGTTGCCTTTTTGGCGGATGAGGCAACCTTGGTGGCAATCGACCGATCTGGGGAACTGCATTGGTGGGATACCGCGACGCACCGTCGGCTCATGCCTGTCGAAAAGATCCATGCAGGCCCGACCTGGCGTATCGCGCTGGCACCAGACGGAAATTCTTTTGCGACAACCAGCGAAGCTGGTGATGTTCGGGTTTGGGACAGGTTGAGCTTAGAGGTCGCATGTGCGTTGGGCAGTCCAACCTTCGATGAAGGGCGCAGGGTTCAGTATTTGGGAAGCGATGAGCCAACAACGACCTGTGATGCCTTCGCGAATTGATCACATGGCGAGTATTGAAAAGCACGGGCGGGCGCTTGGATTTGAAGCGGAACTAAGCAGGCGTGATCAGATTATGGTCGGTTCACAACGAAATCCGGCATGATCTGCGCCTGTGTGATTGCGTCATCGACGTCATGCCCTGCGAAAAAACCGTACCCCGAAATCAGGGCCGAGGCGATTCCGGCAGCATGGGCCCCCAATATGTCGGTATGCAAGCTGTCACCAACCATAAGCACGCGAGTTTTATCGACTCGGCCAAGTCTCTTGAAAGCCAGGTCAAAAATATTCTCAAATGGTTTGCCGAAGAATTCGGGTACAACGCCGGTTCGATCGGCAAGACGATGCGCGAACAGACCGGGTTCGTTTGAAAATCCGTGCTCGCGTGGTGCGACTATATCCGGATTTCCAACCAATACCGGACGCGGGCGTTTTAGCAGGGCTGCTTCCATATGGGCCTGACGTGCCTCGGTCCAGACGGCTGAGCCGATCATCAGAAACCCCTCAACCGACTCATAGGGCTCGGGATCGTCATCGAGATAAGTCAGGTTCAAATCTTCCAGATCGCGAAGGCCGGTGCTGGGTGTTGCCATCAAACCCCAATGCAGCGCGCGTTGACCGCCTAGCTCAGCCAGCAGTGTTGCGCGGCTTGTGATGATATCCTCTGACGCAAAATCATATCCCAGCCGGGCGTATTTCTCGACGAGCGCCGCATGAGGGTGACCAGCTGCATTCGAGACGACCAGAACGCGTTTACCCATGGCTTTGAGCTGATCAATCCGCGCGGCTGTACCGGGAATTGCAGTCTCGCCGATATTGAGAACACCGAACGCATCCAGAAGGAATACATCGAAGCCTTCAGCAATATCCATCAAAGTGTTCGCATGCTGATAGGATTGAATAGCTGGTTCAGCAGCCGGAAGCCGATGCCGAACGGCCTCGTAGGCGTCGAAAGCCTCTTGGGTCGTGAAGCGGCTCAAATAATTGCCCCTCGTACTTTGGCAGACACCCATTCGCTGATCATGACGGCAATCAGAATGACGATCAGGATAAGGCTGACCTGCGGCCATGCCAGAACGTTCAGCGACGCCGACAATTGCAGCCCGATGCCGCCTGCGCCCACAAGGCCAAGAACCGTAGACTCGCGAATATTGATGTCCCAGCGGAATACGGCGATCCCGGCAAAGGCGGGCAATATTTGCGGGACGATTCCATATGCCATGACCTGCCAGCGGGATGCGCCGGTGGCGGTGATGGCTTCGACTTGGGTGTGATCAATTTCCTCGATGGCTTCATAGAGAAGCTTGGCGCAGAAGCCGATCGAACGAATGGCTATGGCGATAACACCTGCGAATACTCCGGGTCCAATGATTGCGATTAACAAAAGCGCCCAGATTAGCGAGTTGATCGAGCGGGTTGAGACGATGATCAGTAACGCGATGGGGCGGATGAACACGGCCGACGGCGTGGTGTTGCGGGCGGCCAGAAAGGCGACTGGTACGGCAAGGAACAGCGCAATGATCGTACCAAGTGTGGCGATGTTCAGCGTGTCCCAGATCGGGCGGCCTAAGTGCGTGATGTAGTCCCACTTTGGTGGTGTCGCGCGGGTCCAGATATCGTTCGCGATCCGGGGTGCGTCCCACACAAAGAACCATGTCGTCGAGGCCGAGATGATCTGCCAGCAGTAGACAAAGACCGCCACACCCAACAGCCAGCAAAACCAACGCACAAGGCTTTGACCGGTCGTGCGTCTGCGCCAGATTTGCGTACCTTCATGTTCAAGCACTGGCATTACTGGACCCTCGCGCGGATGATACCCGAGAGGTATTCGAGCGCCATGACGATCCCGATGATCAGGATCAGAATGGCTGCCGCAGTGTCATACTCATAACGGTCAAACGCCGTATTCAGCGTTGCCCCAATGCCGCCGGCCCCCACAAGCCCAAGAATTGCACTTTCGCGAAAGTTGATATCGATCCTGTACATCGACAGCCCGACCAGTCGCGGCATGACCTGTGGCTGCACGCCGTAGTTGATCCATTGCATCCATCGCGCGCCCGAGGCTTTGATCGCCTCGGCCTGCACTTTGTCCATGGCCTCGATGTCTTCAGCCAAGAGCTTGGACAGGAAACCGATAGTGGCGAAGGACAGTGTCAGGAAGCCGGCCAAAGGTCCGAACCCAAAGATGGCAACCAGAAGAATGGCGACGATGATCTCTTGCAGGGCGCGGCTGATCGCAACAATGCCTCGGCAGATCACATAGACCGGGAGAGGCGCAATATTGCGTGCAGCGCCCAGTCCGATCGGGATCGATATCAGGATGCCCACCACCGACGCTGCAACCGTCATCACGATGCTCTCAAGAAGACCGCTCCAGATATCGCTCCAGCGCGATATGAAATCCGGGCTTGTGAAAGCAAGGACAAAAGCCCAACCGCGATCCAAGCCTTCATAAACCCGGCCCCAATCCACCTCGATGGTCATAAATGCCGCAATCAGATAGGCGACGAATCCAACGATCAAGGTCCAGCGCAGTAAGGCGTTTTTGACGAAGGCCGGTTTCCGCCAGCCTTTGCCCAGCAGGTCATCAAGTTCGGGATGGCTCATTCCGCGGCCTCGATCTCTTCGTCGTCTTCAACTTTCTCTATGGTCGCTTCCCAGTCTTCTTCGCCATAGATTTCGGTCAACTTGTCAGGCGTAAGCCCAGAGGGGAGGCCGTCAAATACGATTTCACCAAAGCGTAGGCCAACGACGCGCGGTACGAACATTTGCGCAAGGGCCACGTCATGAATGTTGATTATCGCGGCTAATCCGCGTTCCTGACACAGCTCGGTAATCAAGCGCATGATCTGACGGCTGGTTTTTGGGTCCAGTGAGGCGGTCGGTTCATCGACCAGCAGAAGCTTGGGATTTTGGATTAGCGCCCGGCATATTCCAACCCGCTGACGCTGACCACCTGACAGTTCGTCCGCGCGTTTGTCGGCCATATGCAACAGACCCACGCGATCCAGCAGGCGGAATGCATCATCCACGTCAGACTGGGGGTAACGTCGCAGGAAGCTCCGCCAAAACCCAACATATCCCAGCCGTCCCGACAGTACATTTTCCATGACGGTCAGGCGTTCAACCAGTGCGTATTCCTGAAAGATCATCCCCATTTCACGACGTGCTTTCCGCAGCGCGCCCGAGCCGAGTTTGACCAGGTCCACGTCGTCCAGCAGAACCTCGCCACTTGTGGGTTCAACCAAACGATTTATGCAGCGAATCATGGTGGATTTGCCAGCACCAGAAGGCCCGATCAGCGCCAGAACCTGGCCCTTTGGCACATCTAGATCGATCGCCTTCAGGGCCTGATCGCCGGTTTTATAAGTTTTTGTAAGCTTTTGAAGCCGCAGCATTTATGCCCCCGGTTCGGGTGGTAACGGGCCCCGCAGGGCCCGTTGGATGTAGTATCGATTACTGGCAGGCGTAGGAAACGCCGTTAGCCGCGTCAATCTTGCGGATGACGTCCCAGAACTCCTGATAGGTCATCTCAAGGAACTGACCTTCATTCGATTTCGAGAACTCAGCCTCAAGCGTCGTTCCCTCCCAGTCGAAGCTGAAGAAGGCATTGCGGATTTTCTCCTGCAGTTCCGGCGTCAGGTTGTACACGGTTCCAAAGCCTGTCGTCGGGAAGGTCTGCGACTTGTAGATCGTAATGACGTCGTCTTCGTTGATCACATCGCGCGAGATCATCCGCGACTTGACCGAATTTGCGATCGAGGCGGCCAGATAGTCCTTGTTTGCGACACCCAGGATCGAGTTGTCGTGTTTGCCCGAATAAACCGGCTCAAAATCGCGTTCGGGCAGCAGATCAAAGTCGCTTTTCAGGATCGCCGAGGGCGCTTTGAAGCCCGAGTTCGAAGTAGGGGAAGTAAAGGCCAATTGCTTGCCCTTGATATCCTCAACCTTTTCGATGCCTGAACCGGGATAGGTGATGATCTCCATCTCGTATCCGAAGTTTCCGTCTTTCGACGCCATGATCGTGAAGGGCCTAAATCCGGCGCAGTTCACGGCCAACGGGTTTGAACCGGTATTGAAGCCCGCAATATGCAGACGCCCCGAACGCATGGCCTCAATCTGGGCCGCGTTGTTCTGAACTGGAAAGAAAACAACGTCTTTGCCAGTTTCCGCTTTCAGATGATCAAGAAAGTCCGACCAAGCAGTTTTGTATACGGCAGGGTCTTCAACCGGGGTGTAGGCAAAGATCAGGGTATCAGGATCAATCTGATCGGCAGGATCAGCGGGGATATCCGCGATCAGATCGCCATCGGCATCGCAGAACCGCGCATCCAGATCACCGCGCGGGCAGTCTTGCGCCGAAGCCGTGCCCGACAGTGACAAGAGCGCGATTGCGGAAGCTCCGATCAGTAGTTTGATATCAAATTTCATTTCTTCCTCCCAGTCATGCGTGGCTTTTCTGTCCACGGTTTGTCGTTCTTTGTAAGGACTGCTCAGCGACAAGAATCTTCACCCCGGCGTCGTTGATCGCGCCAAGCAAATCCCCTGTTGGTTTGGTATCAGTTACGATTGAATTCAGCCCGTCAAGGTCGCCCACACGGGTCAAACCTTTGCGGTCGAATTTCTCGGACCCGATCAGAAGATGTCGCGTCGCGGCGCGTGCCAGCATCATCCGTTTGACGGTTGCGAAACCGCGCACGGTCTCTGATGGCCCTTCTTCTGACAGGCCGGACGCGCCAATCATGCAGCGATCGACGTTGAAACGAGACAGGAAATCCAGTGTATCTGTCCCGATCGTGGCGGACTCGGCGGTCAGATATTCGCCTGGGCATAGAATGACTTCAACGGGTGCGTGACCAAGGGTCATGGCCACCGGTATCGAATTCGTAATTGCCGTGCAGTGAATGCCCCGATACGCCAACATACGGGCCATCTCGATCGTGGTTGAGCCGGAATCGATCATCACCGTCTCGCCTTCCTGAATCAGGTCGGCTGCGCATTTGCCGATCTTTTCACGCTCATCAAGGCGGGCGTGGGTGCGCTCATCCAGACTTGGATAACGTCCTTGTATCGGGGCAGAGGCACCGCCATGCGCCCGCGAGATCAGCCCATCATCAGCTAGGGCATCAAAATCCCTGCGCACCGTTTCCGCCGAAACATTGAAACGCTGCGCCAATTCGCTGATCCGGACGTGCGGGCGAAGCTTCAACTCCAACAATATCTCACGGCGGCGGTCGGATTTCTTGAACCGACTCTGGCCCTTGTTGGTTTTCTTATCGCGCGTTTCCGCTTTGGGCATCTGGCAATCCGACTCGGTTTCAATCTCACTTTTGTGGCGTTTCAGTCGTTTTGCAACAATTTCTGTTGCAAAGCCCACGATTCATTGTGAGACTTCAAAGAACTGTTTCTATTTCGAGGCGTAGCAATCGAAGTGCACCGGCGTTCTGGATGTAGCCACCTTGTTCAACAGCACTTATGTGTTGCCATTGCCCTTTGCGTAGTGCCAGAGCTAAGGGCGCGCGCATGAGCAAGACCGAATTCACAGATCAGATCGGTGCGCTTCCGGTGCGATGGGACAAATCCGACAAACTGCGGGTTCTCATGGTCACTTCGCGTGACCGGGGGCGGTGGGTCATCCCCAAAGGTTGGATGATGGATGGTAAGAAGCCTTGGCATGCCGCTGAAATCGAAGCTTTGGAAGAGGCTGGAGCGGTTGGCTTTATCTCCAAGAAATCGATCGGGTGCTTTCACTATGACAAGCGATACGAGGGTAAAAGCAGCGTGCCTTGCCGCGTAACGCTTTATCCGTTGATTGTGGAACGGCTCAAACGCCGTTGGAAGGAACGCGACGAACGCAAGCGCCACTGGTTCTCACCTGCCAAGGCCGCAAAGCTTGTCGAAGAGAAAGAACTGGCGCGTTTGTTAAAGAGCCTGTCAGATAATCAAGAGACGTTGGCTGTTATCGAAAAATTGCGAAAGGCCGCATGAGGAAGGGCATATAAGAGCCGGGAAATCCGGACGCAGTGAACTTAAAGGGAGAGAAATCAATGAAGAAATTTACATCCACAACGTTGGGATCGCTTATTGCCCTTGCCGCATCGATGTCAGCGGCACAGGCTGACAAGTTGACACTTTATTGTTCTGCGCAAGAGGATTGGTGCCAGCTTATGGCGCGCAGTTTTGAGGATGCGACCGGCATCGACGTTAATATGACCCGTAAATCCTCGGGTGAGACATTTGCTCAGATCCGTGCAGAAAGCTCCAACCCAAAGGGTGACGTTTGGTGGGGCGGAACGGGGGATCCGCATCTGCAGGCCGCAGAAGAGGGCCTGACGATGGAATACATGTCGCCGATGCGTGACCAGCTTCATGATTGGGCGATTTCTCAGGCGGAAAGCGCGGGTAACAAGACCATCGGCATCTATTCAGGTGCGCTTGGTTACGGCTACAATGCCGATCTTGTCGCCGCGAACAACCTTCCCGAACCTGCTTGCTGGAAGGACCTTCTGAAGCCCGAGTACAAGGGGCACGTTCAGATGGCGAACCCGAACTCATCAGGTACGGCCTACACCACCCTGGCCTCGATGGTGCAAATCTTCGGCGAGGACGAAGGATTTGAGTTCATGAAGGGGCTACATTCGAACATCAACCAATACACCAAGTCGGGCTCGGCACCGATCAAGGCTGCTGGTCGAGGCGAGAATACAATTGGTATCGTTTTCATGCATGACGCAGTAAAGCAGGCGGTATCGGGTTTCCCCATCAAGGTCGTCGCGCCATGTGAGGGAACTGGTTACGAGATCGGTTCAATGTCGATCATCGAAGGCGCGCGCAACGAAGAAGAGGCCAAAAAGTTCTATGACTGGGCGTTGTCGCCCGATGCGCAGAACCTCGCCCTTCAGGTAAATGCCTTCCAAGTGCCGTCAAACAAAGGTGCTGAAACTTCGGAAAGCGCGCCTGACATGAGCCAGATCAAGCTGATCGACTATGACTTCAAGAAATACGGCTCGTCGGATGAGCGCAAGCGCTTGCTGCAGAAATGGGACGAAGAGGTTTCGGTACTGCCGCAGTAAATGACTGACGACACGACAAAAACGACCCATCCGGTTCTGATCTTCTGGGTCATCGCCGGGTGGGTCGGATTCTGCCTGCTGCCGTGGTACATGGTTGACGGTGGCCTGTGGTCGTTCGAGTGGCCGCTGGACGGCTACCCTTTCGACGAAGATTATGCGCCTGCTGCCTTTCTAATCGGGCAGGGTGAAAAGCTGTGGCTTGCTCCGCTTCTTATTGCACTCCTGCTGCCACTTCTGGTGTTAAGACGCGCCAAATCAGATCCGCTTTATGCCCGAATTTTGATCCTGTCAGGGGCGCTGGGCTTCGGCTGGCTGATCGCACAAGGGTTCAGCATCGGAATCCGAGGCTACAATTTCGATTGGCTGGAAGCCTTGTTCGGAGAGCTCGGTGATCGGCAATTCGGCATGGGCTATGGCGCGATGATCTGCGCGTCGAGTTTTCTGTTCCTTCTGACCCAGGGTGTCGCCGCACGTGGGGCGATTAACGGAGACGTCTTCGTGGTCAGCGCCATCGGTGGTGTGATCACCATCGTCACCGCGTTTGTATTCTTTCCTATCGCCAAGATGCTGTTCGCTGCTTTTGTGACGGAAGAGGGCGCGTACTCCATCGCAGTGTTCTTCTCGAAATTCTTTGACGACCGGCTTTGGGGGCTGGGATGTTTCTGGGGCGCACGATGCGGGGCGGCATGGAACTCACTGTTTCTGGCCATCCTCGTCGGCTTCATCACCACTGCGCTCGGCTTGTGCTTTGCGCTTGTCGTGACCCGCTCGGGCTTTCGGTACAAGCGCGCGTTGCGCGCACTGACGGTTCTGCCGATTATCACGCCACCGTTCGTGATCGGCCTAGCGCTGATCCTGCTGTTTGGATTGTCGGGTTCAGTAACGCAGTTCTTTGCCGAATTGTTCGGCACCCAACCCACTCGCTGGCTGTATGGCATGCCGGGTGTTCTGATTGCGCAGACGTTGGCATTTACACCCATCGCCTTCCTTGTACTGATTGGCGTCGTTGAAGGGGTGTCTCCCTCGATGGAAGAAGCGGCACAGACACTGCGCGCCAGCAGGTGGCAGACGTTCAAAACTGTGTCCCTGCCGTTGATGCGCCCGGGCCTTGCTAATGCTTTCCTTCTGGGCTTCATCGAAAGCATGGCCGATTTCGGCAACCCACTTGTGCTAGGTGGCAATTTCGATGTGCTGTCGACCGAGATTTTCTTTGCAATTGTTGGTGCGCAATATGATCAAGGCCGCGCTGCGGTTCTGGCCATGGTGCTTCTGTTCTTCACGCTTTCAGCCTTCTACGCGCAGCGAGCCTGGCTGGGTAAGAAAAGCTACACCACAGTCACGGGCAAAGGTGACGCTGGCGTACATCCATTGATGCCAACCGGCCTTTCCATCCCGGTGCTAACCGTCGCCCTTGGCTGGGCGGTGTTTACCATCGTCGTCTACGCCATGATCGTCTACGGCAGCGTGGTTGAACTGTGGGGAGTCAATAATTCCCTGACGTTCAAGCACTACGTCACTGCCTTCTCGGTTCGGTTCGAGTCGGAAGGAATTCGCTGGACAGGGGCCGCATGGGACAGTTTCTGGACCACCATAACAATCGCCGCAATCGCCGCGCCGCTTACGGCTGCAGTTGGGCTCGTGACGGCCTATCTACTAACCCGGCAGAGTTTCGCAGGCAAAGACGCTTTTGAGTTCGGCACCATGCTGTCTTTTGCCATCCCCGGTACCGTGATCGGTGTCAGCTACATTCTCGCCTTCAACGTGCCACCGATCGAGATCACGGGCACGGGTGTCATCCTTGTTGTGAGTTTCATCTTCCGCAATATGCCGGTCGGTGTCCGAGCCGGCATCGCCAGCATGTCGCAACTGGATCGCAGCCTTGACGAGTCCTCGCTGACACTTGGTGCAAATTCGTGGCAGACTTTCCGGCGGATCATCCTGCCACTACTGCGCCCGGCAATTCTTGCGGCGCTTGTGTACAGCTTCGTGCGGGCCATGACGGCGATTTCGGCAGTGATCTTTCTGGTCAGCGCGGAATATGACATGGCGACCAGCTATATCATCGGGCGGGTCGAGAATAACGACTATGGTCTCGCCATCGCCTATTCCACCACTCTGATCTTTGTGATGCTGTCAGTGGTTGCCCTTATGCAGTTGATCGTGGGCCGGACCAAGATCGGGCGACGAATGACGCAGTCGCGGACAAATGTTTAGGAGAGTTTGACATGAGCCTGCAGTCCAAAGCCGCGCCGGTTCGGTTCGAGTCCGTGACAAAGATGTTTGGCAAGGATGTCGTTGCCGTTGACAACATTAACCTGCATGTCGAAGCCGGAAAGCTGGTCACGCTGTTGGGCCCGTCGGGCTGCGGCAAGACGACGACGTTGAGGATGATCGCGGGGCTCGAAATGGCCACCTCGGGAAAGATTACCATCGGGGATCGCGATGTGACCAAACTGCCCGCGACGGACCGCGACGTATCCATGGTGTTCCAGTCCTACGCGCTGTTTCCTCATATGAGCGTGCTTGAGAACGTGATGTATGGCCTCACGTTCTCGGGCTTTGCTAAAGACGAGGCCCGCCGCCGCGCGTTGGACGGTTTAGAGCTGGTTGGCCTGAAAGGTTTTGACGGCCGCCTCCCGTCAGAACTGTCTGGTGGCCAACAGCAGCGCGTCGCTGTAGCGCGGGCTTTAGTGTTGGAACCACAGGTGCTGTTGTTTGATGAACCGCTTTCGAACCTCGACGCGAAATTACGCCGCCAGGTGCGTGAGGACATCCGGGCCATTCAGCAAGACCTTGGCCTGACCGTCGTCTACGTGACACACGATCAGGAAGAGGCTCTGGCAGTATCGGACGAAATCGTCGTGATGCGGAATGCCGCGATTGCCCAGATTGGCACGCCTCGCCAGCTTTATGACGCCCCAAATGATCGCTTCGTTGCGGATTTTATTGGTGAGGCCAATCTGCTTGCCTGCCAGATCATCTCGGTCGACGGCGACATGGCCACCATCGAGATCGAAGGCTACCGCCATACCTTGGCATCCCGTGGCTTGACCGAAGGGCCTGCGACCGTCGCCATCCGGCCTTCTCGACTTGTGATCGGGGCCGCGCAAGGAGTTGCAGCGACCGTCTCCAAAGCCACCTATGTGGGTGTCCGAATGGAGTACACTCTGACCGGTGCGTTCGGACAGGTCTTTGCAGTCCATGACGATGTCGATGCGCCGCTAGAGCCGGGTACAGAAGTACAGATGGCCTTCGCCGAGAAAGGTCCGGTGCTTTTGCCCGAATAGATGCCCTGTCTTCTAATCATCACGCACCCCGAGGTCATCATTGACCCGAACATCCCCATTCAGGACTGGGGGCTTAGCGCGGAAGGCCGCCGCCGCGCTGCGGCCTTCGCAACCAGCGGAATTTTTGCAGAAGTTACCCACCTATGGGCCAGCACCGAGCAAAAGGCCCGCGAGACGGCCGACATCCTGGCCGCGCCCCGAAGCCTGCGGATAAAACAAGATGCCGCACTTGGCGAGAATGATCGAAGCGCCACCGGTTTTCTGCCGCGTGACCGGTTCGAAGCTGCCGCTGACGCATTCTTTGCCGACCCCAACACCAGTTTTCGCGGCTGGGAAACTGCCGTTGCCGCCCAGCGGCGTATAAACCAAGCAGTAACTTCAATTATCGAAACGCATGATGGCAGTGACCTCGCCATCGTTACCCATGGGGCCGTCGGGACCCTTCTGTGGTGCTCCTTGTCGGGCCGCCCCATTGATCGGAGGTATGATCAGCCCGGGCAAGGCCATTATTGGCAAGCCGATCTAACGGACCTTAAACCGCTGAGCGGATGGCGCTCAATCGACTAGATTGTCAGGCCTGCCACGCGTTCTCCGAGATTTCACACAAAGTATCAAACACATCCGGAGTACCAGCGATCACCCGACCGCCGTTGCGGATCATTACACCTGCGTCCTGATCTTCGACCACGCCGCCTGCTTCCGCGATCATCAATTGACCAGCCAGACAATCCCAGGCGTTCATATGTTCTTCGACATAGCCAAGCAGCCGGCCCGCTGCGACATAGGCCAATGACAGCGCGCCACTGGCGTTTCTGTGAAACATGGCCCCACGCTCGATCAGGTTCGCGACGATTGGAACAATGTTACGGTTATCCACCCGGTTTGAATAACCGACTGCCACCGTTCCTTGATGCAGCGCGACACCCGAAGCGACCCGCATTGGCGCATTATTCAGTGTTGCCCCGCCTCCGCGCGAGGCTACGAAGGTCTCATTGATATTTGGGTCATGGATTACACCGATCTCGGTATTTTCCTCAGCGACGCCCGCCAGAACGATGGTCCAGGCCGGAATGCCATTGACGAAATTCGTGGTGCCATCGATTGGATCGATCACCCAGTCAAATCCGCTTGAACCTTGTGTTTCACCATGCTCTTCGCCAAATATGCCATCGTTGGGCCAAGCCTCGGCGATCCTCTGGCGGATGAAGGTTTCGACATTCCGGTCTGCCTCGCTGACCCAATCCTGTGCGCCTTTTTGATCGACGATCAAACCGCCCCGGTCGGAGAAATATCTGAAGGCGATTGTGCCAGCTTCCTTGCAGATCGCGATCGCGAAGTCTTTGCGTTCTTTGAGGTAATCCATTGGGAATCCAAATCATATCTGTTGTTGGCCAAAACTGTGCAGGCTTGGTGATGGAATGGCAAATACCAAATGCTGGTGAACTCGGTCCGGGGCAGCCATTGACAGGCGTGCCTTCAACCGCATTTCGCGTCTTCAAAACGGGGCGCGCAGGTTTCGTGCTAAACACGATGCTGTAAGAATACGTCGCCGGGAACGATTTTGGCATTGAAGAAAATGGTAGCCCGTAGGGGAATCGAACCCCTCTTTCCAGGTTGAAAACCTGGCGTCCTAACCGATAGACGAACGGGCCATTTAGACCAGACAAGCACAAGTGGTAGCCCGTAGGGGAATCGAACCCCTCTTTCCAGGTTGAAAACCTGGCGTCCTAACCGATAGACGAACGGGCCACGCTGGCTTGTGGAGGGCCTTTTACGGTTTACCTTCCCCCCCCGCAAGACGAAAAACGCAAGGCTGTGAAACTTTTTTGGCCGTTCCTGAGCGGCGTTGAAACGGTAGTCAGACAGCTTCTGCCGCGTCTTCCAGCCGCAGCTGCACGCTCTGTCGTCCGCCCCAGGTATTCACCTCAAGCCGACCCGCGAAATGGAACCGCGCGCCGCCGTGATTAGACAGGCGATCCCCCAACGGGCCGTCGAACGCGCCAAAGGCGATGGCATCCAGTCCGCCAGACATTCCATCCGAAAGTGACAGCTTCAAATGTGTTTCGCCCACGCGTTTAGCAAAGCGCACTTGCAGATCAGGCAGCGCATAGCGCGGGGCAGGGGCACCGGCCCCGAAAGGACCCGCTTTCTCTACCTGTTCGATCAGATCGACTGTCGCGGCCCCGGGCATCAGCGCCCCGTCCAGTTTCAAGTCGGCGGGACCGCCTTGGCCTGCACCCTGCTTGGCCAGAAGCTCGGACAGGCGCGACATTGCAGGCTCCAACTGATCACGCATCACCGTGAGACCGGCCGCCATCTTGTGGCCGCCACCCTTGACCAGCAGCCCTTCGGCAGCCAGTCGCTGGATCGACGCGCCCAGATCAACGCCCGAGATCGACCTGCCTGAACCTTTGCCCTCATCCCCGTCGAACCCGATCACGATAGCGGGCCGGTTTGCCGACTCTTTCAGCCGCGATGCAACGATACCTACCACGCCGGGATGCCAACCGTCGCCTGCGGCCCAGACCAGCGGCCCATCCAACCCACGGTCCTCGGCTTGCGCCAAAGCCGCCGCGCGGACCGCGTTTTCGATCTCGCGCCGTTCCGAATTCAGGGCATCCAGCCGCTCGGATAAGGCTTCGGCCTCAGTGATCGAGTCCGTGCTCAGCAGCCGCGCGCCAAGATCAGCTTGACCAATGCGACCGCCTGCATTGACGCGCGGCCCCAGAAGAAACCCCAGATGATAGCTATTGGGCGCGGTATCCATGCGCGCCACGTCTGACAACGCGACCAAACCAGGCCTTTGCCTTTGGGTCATCACTTTCAGGCCCTGTCGAACCAGCGCCCGGTTGGCGTCGATCAACGGCGCAACGTCCGCGACCGTGGCCAGCGCCACCAGATCGAGCATTGCCATCAGATCCGGCCCCTTGGCCCCGGCCTCACGCAACTGACGACCCGCCTCGACCAGCATCAGGAACACCACCGCAGCAGCGCAGAGATAGCCTAGATCGCCGCTTTCGTCCTGTCGGTTCGGGTTCACCACGGCGACGCAATCCGGCAGGGTTTCTGCACCCAAATGGTGATCCAAAACGATCACATCCGCACCCTTCGCCGCCGCGATAGGTTCGTGGCTCAGCGTTCCGCAATCCACGCAGATGATCAGGTCATGGCTAGCCGCAAGCGCCTGCATTGCAGGCACATTTGGCCCATAGCCTTCATCAATCCGGTCAGGCACATAAAGCGTCGCGGCAAGCCCCATCTGGCGCAGCCACACCAACAACAACGCAGCCGAACTGCCCCCGTCCACATCATAGTCAGCAAACACTGCGATCTTTTGGCGCTTGCTCACAGCCTGTAGAAACCGGGCCGCAGCGACTTCCATATCTTTCATCGATTGCGGGTCGGGCAGCAGTTCCTTCAACTTAGGTTCCAGGAAACCGGCGGCCTCCATCACCGGAACACCACGCCGTGCCAAAACCTGACAGACGGCGCGAGGCAGATCTGTCTGCTGCGCCATCATTTCTGCTGACCGCTCGACCTCAATCCCCGGTCCGATCCAGCGTCGCCCCGTCAGAGATTGCTCTACGCCTAGAAATGCCACATCTCACCTCATGCACTAAGGCCGGACCCCTGCGGATCCGGCCTCTTGGTCTTTTATGAATACTCTTGCTGAAGGCGCTGGCGCAAGCCGCTATGCTTCGTTGTGTGGCCACATCGGCGTGCGGTAGGACATCCGCCGCACCGAGCCCGTTTTTGATCGCATGAGCAGCGTCGTTGTTTCAACCCAACCCGGTTCCCGCTTGATGCGCGGCAGCAGTGAACCTCCGGTGACCCCAGTAGCAGCAAAGATTACATCCGCCGTTACCATCTCGTCGCGCGCATAAACACGGTCCAGATCGGTGATGCCCGCCTTGGCCGCCCGGCCACGTTCGTCGTCATTACGGAACAACAGGCGGCCAAAGATCTGACCGCCCATGCATTTCAGCGCGGCTGCGGCAAGCACACCCTCGGGCGCACCACCTTGACCCATATACATGTCGATGCCGGTCACTTCGCTTTCGGCGCAATGCATCACACCTGCGACGTCGCCATCTGTGATCAGGCGGATCGACGCACCGGTATCGCGGACTTCAGCAATCATCGCTTCGTGGCGAGGACGCTCCAATATGCATACGGTAATATCCGCAGGCTCACAGCCTTTGGCCTTGGCCAGCGCTTCAACTCGCTCGCGCGGGCTCATGTCCAAGCTTACGACACCTTCGGGAAAGCCCGGACCAATGGCCAGTTTGTCCATGTATACGTCCGGAGCGTGTAGCATTGAGCCGCGCGGGCCCATGGCAATGACAGTCAGCGCGTTGGGCATATCCTTGGCGGTCAGGGTTGTGCCTTCAAGCGGGTCCAGCGCAATGTCTACGCCCGGGCCGTTACCAGTGCCAACCTCTTCGCCGATATAGAGCATTGGCGCTTCATCACGCTCGCCCTCACCAATGACAACGACACCCTCAATGTCCAGAAGGTTCAGTTGTTCACGCATAGCGTTGACGGCAGCCTGATCGGCAGCTTTCTCATCACCCCGGCCAACCAGAGAGGCGGACGCCAGCGCGGCCTGTTCTGCCACCCGTGCAAGGCCCAGAGACAGCAGGCGGTCGTTGAAATCGATCTTGGCAGCGTTCATCTTCGAATATCCTTTGGTCAGCTAAGGCGTTTTATCCGGCATAGCCTGCGCGCAGCATAGGCCGCAAGGGGTCAGACTTGTTCGATACGCAGGGCGACGGGTTCTCCGGCCACCACATCGGTGGCGCGCAGGCCATCCAGTGCATGGTCCAGCGTTGCCCGCGTGGTTTTGTGGGTCACGATCAGCACGGGCGCTGTGCTTTCTGTGTGCCCATACTGCCGCATCCGGTCGATCGAGACGCCAGCATCGCCCAGAATCGCCGCGACCTTTGCCAGAGCGCCGGGCTTGTCCAGAAGACCGAGCCGCAGATAGTAGGGTGCAGGTAAGCCAGTAACGGCGGAGGCTGCGTCTTGCAGGGTCGTCGCGGGGCGGCCAAATGTCGGTATATGCAAGCCTCGCGCCAGATCGCAAACGTCGCCCATCACCGCGCTGGCAGTGGGACCTTCACCGGCACCGGGGCCGCGCAGAACGATTTGTTCAACTGCGTCCCCATCCAGCACAACCATGTTTGTTCCGCCTTCCAACTGACCTAGCGGAGAATTACTTGGCACTAGACAGGGTTGCATCCGCTGTTCCAGTCCGCGCGCCGTTCGCTGTGCTACACCCAACAGCTTGATGCGATACCCCATGTCGTGGGCCTGATGGATGTCATCGAGGCTAATATGCTGAATGCCCTCGATCTCAATCCCGTCGAAATTCGGCTTGGTGCCAAAGGCAATCGAAGACAGCAGCGCGAGTTTGTGCGCCGCGTCGATGCCGCCAACATCCAGATTCGGATCGGCTTCGAGATAGCCAAGCTGCGCGCATTCCTCGAACAGGGCGTTATAGCCCAACTCCTGCGATTGCATCCGGGTCAGAATATAGTTGCAGGTACCGTTCATGACGCCCATGACACGCGTGATCTCGTTACCCGCCAGTCCTTCGGTCAGAGATTTGATTACCGGAATACCACCCGCGACAGCCGCTTCGAAGCGAATTACACGCCCTGCGGCTTCGGCCAATTCCGCCAGTTCCTGCCCATGAATCGCCAGCAGTGCCTTGTTTGCGGTGACGACATCCTTGCCACTGTTCAGCGCCGCCTCGACCGAAGCTTTCGCGGCGCCGTTCTCGCCGCCCATCAGTTCGACAAAAACATCGATGTCTTCGCGTTTGGCCAATGCAACGGGATCGGTTTCCCATGCATAATCCGAGAGGTTTACGCCACGGTCCTTGCTGGCATCACGGGCCGAAACTGCGGTGATCTCGATGCGACGCCCGGTGCGGGCGTGCAACAAATCGGCATGACGACGCACAATTTTGACCACACCCACGCCAACGGTTCCCAATCCGGCAATTCCAAGCCTCAGCGCCTGTGTCATTCCCTTGGGTCCTTTCTGCTCGCAATACCGCCCGCGATGGCGAAGTGTCCTTTGCGGGCTGCCTTAGCGGGTTCGAGGCAGGGGTGCAATCCGTCTAATCTTTTGGAGCTAGTGGCGTGGCCGAAATCCTAGTTAATCTCGGCATTCTGCAGCGCTTCGGCCTTTTCCGCCAACGCTTCACTGCGTGCTGTCAGGTCTTCTTCTACCTCTTCCGCTTCGCTGATTGGATCGGTCGGAGGGCCGAGGGCGGGATCTAAAGCAATAAGCTTGGGGTAGGGTGCCTTGCGCAATGCGGCGGTTTCGCTGCCTTCCAACTCAGGGATATTTGCGCAGCCGGCGGTGGCCAGCACAAAGAGAATGGGCAGCAAAAGCTTCATCGCAGTCCTTCGGGTCGCAGCGTGTATCCCGTGATGCACGTTTTGTCGGAATGGTTCAAGCGGGGTTCTATCTGAACGTCTGTTCAGATACGATCGAAGCATGGCGCGTACACAAGGTTCTCATTCCGATATCACCGGCCCCCGTATTCGCGAGGCCGCACTGGGGCTGTTTGCCCGTCATGGCTATGCTGCGGTTTCAATGCGGCAGATCGCAGGCGAGGTGGGGGTGCAGGCTGGGGCACTCTATAATTACACGCCCGACAAGCAGAGCCTGCTGTTTCGGCTGATGCGCGATCACATGCAGGATCTGATGGCCGCCTATGACGATCTCGACCGGTTTGATAATCCACAAGATGCGTTGCGTCAGTTTGTCGGGTTCCACATCCGTTTTCACCTGCAGCGTCCCGACGAGGTGTTCATCGCTTACATGGAGCTGCGCAATCTGAACCCCGAAAATTTTGCCGAAATCGAGGCCCTGCGCCGCCGTTACGAGGACTCGTTAGAGCATATTCTGCGTAACGGGCAGCAATCGGGTCAATTTTCGGTCTCCGATACCAAGATCGCCACATTAGCGGTGATTGCCATGCTGAATGGTGTGATCACTTGGTATCGCAGCGGTGGCCGCCTGTCGCTGGATGAGGTCGAGCAGGTGTACTGGGACATGGTCCGCAAAGCGGTTACCGCCTGACCAGCCCTTAGTGGGCCGGGCGGATGAACGTTCCGTTCCGCAACTCCCGAAACGCTTGCTGTAATTCTGCCTGCGTATTCATCACGATCGGGCCATGCCACGCCACGGGTTCATCGATCGGAGCGCCCGAAATCAAAAGAAACCGTACACCCTCGGGCCCGGCCTGAACCGTGATTTCGTCTCCGGTCCCGAACCGAACCAACGTCCTGTCTCCTGACATGTCGCGGATGTTGACCTCTTGCCCGGCAACTTCTTTTTCCAAAAGAACACCGGTTGGCCGAGACGCATCCGCAAAGGCAGCGCTGCCTTCAAAGATATAGGCGAAGGCCCGGCGGTATGTGTCGATCGGAATGGTTTTTTTCACCCCTGCCGGTATGCTGATATCCAGGTATTGCGGATCGGCAGCGATACCGTCCACTGGGCCCGTACGTCCCCAGAATGTACCGACAATCACACGGACCTTTGTCCCATCATCATCGATGATTTCTGGAATATCAGTGCTTTGAACGTCCTGATAGCGCGGGGTGGCCATTTTCTGATCTGATGGCAGATTGCCCCACAGCTGGAACCCATGCATCTGACCGCTGGCCGACCCCTTGGGCATTTCCTGATGCAGGATACCTGACCCGGCGGTCATCCACTGGACATCTCCGGCACCCAGCGTGCCGCTATTGCCCAGCGAGTCGCTGTGTTCGACTGTACCGGACAGGACATAAGTGATCGTTTCGATGCCCCGATGCGGATGCCACGGAAAACCGGCCATATAGTCCAAAGGGTTGTCATTCCGGAAATCATCAAACAGCAGGAACGGGTCCAGTTCCGACGGGTCCTGAAACCCAAACGCCCGGTGCAATTTGACGCCCGCGCCTTCCATTGTCGGGACCGCCTTGCGGAATTCCAAAGTTGGTCTGAGTGACATAAAAGCCTCCTGATCCTTTGACCGGAACTTATGCGTCGGCCTGAGGCAGTCAATTTGCGCAGGAACACTGAAGCTGTGCGAAGATGCTCAGACAGGTGACGCGGTGCTGTCCTTTGCTTATCAAAGCGGTTAAAGCGGGCGGACAATCAGGAGAACAACATGCAAGAAGAAGTGCTGGCCACGGTCGCGGCCTCGGCACCGCGGCGCTGGACTGGGGTAGGGATGCTGGTCACGGTCGGGGCGTTGGTCATTTACGTCGCGTTGGCATCGCCGCCTGAGTTAGGCTGGCAGGTCTTCTTACTGGTTTCCGGGGCAGCTGCGTTCTGGTTAGCCCGTCGCATGTGGTACGCGACCGAAGACAGGATCGAGCTGACCCAATCCCAATTGCGCACAGGCTCAGGGCAGGTGATCTGCAATATCGAGGATGTCGAAGGCGTAGACCGGGGCGTGTTCGCATTTAAGCCATCAAATGGCTTCTTGGTAATCACTCATGCACGAAGCTCAAACCAGTGGGCGCCCGGTCTTTGGTGGCGTGTCGGACGAAGGATTGGCATAGGCGGCATGACAGCCGCCGCCGAGACCAAATACATGTCGGAAATGCTGTCGGCGATGCTTGCTGAAAAGAGTTAGACACCCAAGCAAGCAGGGTCGGTATTGACGATCTGGTCGAAAACACGCGGGTGTGTGAAGACCAGATTATCCATTTCAAAGTCAGCAAATTTGAATGCCATCTGGAATGGCGCTTTATATGTATTGTTGGTTTCGACCAGGATCATTGAGCCGTTATCAGGCATTACCGGAAGCCGTTGTTTGATTTTCACGATCTCTGCGTCGGTCCATTTCTGATATCCAGTGCCCCGCACGCAGGACCATAGAACATCGTGGAGATCGTTATCACCATCATAGGTCAGATAGGTCACACGCATCGAGACCGGTGCTCTGGTATCAACCATGTTTTCCAGAAGGTCGTACATAGTGTTGATATACGCGGCGTTAACATCTTCAGCTTCGCGTGAGAGTACATCCGCAACTGCGTAGGCTCCTTTGATGTTGATCGCGCTTTGGCGATAGCTGTCATAATAGGTGTATGACGCAAACATTGACCAGAACAGCAGCGGCAATATCAGCATTGCCTCGACCGATAAGGCGCCGTCTTCTCGTTTGAGAAAGCGGTTCAGCAGTGCCTTGGGAAGGTTGCGATTTTCTTTGTTAGTTCGAGGCATCGGCCACATCCACTGTTGTGTCAGATGAATCGTCAGGATCAGCTGATGAACCACCAAATGGTTCATGAACAAATACGGTCGTCGCCTGCAATTCCCATTGGCCGTCGTTGTCCTGCTTCGCAATACCGCTCAGCATCGAAAGCCCAAAAACAGGCGAAACCTCAAGACAGGCGCGGATAATCATAAGCTCATTTGAAGTCCCTTGTTCAAAAACAACTTCGTCCGGCTTACGAATTGTCTCCGGAGTGTCGACGCAATAGGGGGTTGGATCCAACTGATTGCCGACCCGCGGATCAATAGACTTCATCTCGAGCGCAAGGTTTTCCGAGCAATTGGTTATCAGCGCTTCGTCACAGATCATTTTCTTCAGCAGCGCGTGATCCCATTCATCTTCCCCTTCAGGAAGGCGATTAAGCCGGACTTCCCGAATTGTCATATCCAGAGATCGTTCAAGATCGGCATGGTGGAAGGACTGCAATCCCAGATCCATGCCTGAATAAGCGACATACAGGAAGAATGGAAACCAGAAGATAAACTCGATAGACGAGTTTCCATCCTCATTCTTTCGAAATCTCCGAAGCCGATTCCGCAGTGTCTTTGTCATTGGGTCAGCCTCAGGTTTTGAATGGAGGTGCTGATTGAATCGAAGACGCGTTCAATCTGATTGCCGGTCGCTTCATAGTAACGGGCAGGTTTGATCGCGCAGTCTTTCAGCATCTGCTTAACACCGTAGGGTGCCTCAAAAGCGATCGAGAAGATGATGACATTATCTTCTTCAGCTTCTTCGCAGAGATCTACAACATTTGGATTTTTGGTCGAAGGACCAATTTCGGTCGTAGAGTCAGCTGCAAATTCTTCGCCGCGATCCCAGCCATAAGCGTGACGCAACATATTCCGAATTGCGTATTTTTCAGTATGCGCCCAGACATCAGGCCATTCCAGTTCTACCGGATCGGAATCTGTTGAAAGCCCTTCGGAGTCTTCGCGTGTTTGCGATCGATCCATCGAATAGCAGGTGCCGTTGTAGTAATCCGTACAGCGGTAGCGCATATAAGTCCCATTGCCATGGGCATGATCTTGGTATTTGTCGCGGGTCCAGCGCCTGTACGAACTGTCCCGCACAGTTGTGGCGACATTAGGCCAAGCCCAGCGGTCATACTCTTCATCGTAGATAGAATACGTTTCGGCATCTTCATTCCAATAGATGTCCGAGGGGCCGTCATTATAAGGCGGATTCACTTTGTGCTGATAAGTGTTTTCGCCATCCGTCATCAGCACCAGAACCTTGAGGGTGTCCGTGGTCTTGTTAGGGGCTGGCCGAATTGCGAACGAGTCCGGAATTTCTGAACTGTCTGCAATCTGAGCGATCAGCGGTTGGATACTATCGTCAAGCAAAGTTAGACCCCACTTGAGGCCCACATCGATCGAAGTCCAGCCGCTTGCCACAAGATTCTGGATCTGACCTTTCAGAATGTCAGGATCATTCTGGATTACCGTCATCTCTCGCCGATCTGTGGTGGTTTCAAGACGGCACGTATTGCTGGTTACCAACGTGTCGCTGAACCTTTTGTCGCTGGAGCCATTATCCTTGAAATGAAGAGTTTGCGGGACATAATCCCCTTTTGTGATGATGTTTCCTTCGTCGTCCACGATGTCGTAATAGTTGAAATCGGTCGTTGTGTAGTCCGAAGCCTGGAAATCGATGCAATTGGCCCTTTCGTTAGCCCCGATCGTGTTCAAAGCATTCATAAGGTAGTCAGGCACCGACACCTGTTCCGAGTAGGGCACGATTGAGATCGACAATCTACCATCTTCAGATTTCAGGATCATCTCATCGATAAAGTCCTCAGCGGCACTTTTGAGGTTGGTCAGCTTTGTCCCGCGCATCGAACCCGAGACGTCCAGAACCAATGAAATTTCGACGTTACCAATCGATTCTTCGGCGATGCTGGTGGCGGTTGTATCAATGTAATCGACGCCACTCCATTTCATGAAGTGTGTCTCAATGCTCATGTCGGCGCTGGCTTCGACTTTCCGCTTTCCTTCAAGTTCTGCAACCTGAGTCACGGTTCCGTCGTCGTTTGTCGTGCATGTCTCGGGCTCGACCTTGATATTTTTGATGATATTCGTATCGAAACCTTCTTTGCGAATGTAATCATTCACCACGACCCGTGGGCAAAGCTCTTGGTCCAGGTCAGCTGCGGCAAGGACCGCGCGGTCCAGTGCGTATTGTAGCCTTACCCTTTCGCGATCATACCGCATGACGTCGACCGCGAACCCGGCCACGGTGAAGACTATCACGATCAGGAAAAGGGCAAGGATCGTCATCGTGCCTTCTGTCGAAGAAACAAAGTGCCGCAAGTGCCGCGAACAACTGTTTTCGCGGCAGAGACGGTTGAATTGGGCCTTCAAATCAAACTTGCGCATAATTGGTTCCTCGGTCGATCAGACACACTGATGCCAGCACTTCGCAACTTTAATAATTTACCCACGGATCGTGGCGAGATTTGGGCGCAGTGGACACTATGCTGCTCGTTTTTAACGAGATTCAGCTTTATTCCCGGTGTTATTGGTGGTTTTGTTTCGCGCCTTTGGACAATCGCGCGGCTTTCGTTAACGCCCGACTCACCAATGGAGCTGAAAAGTAAAGTTCACAAACTGATGAAAATACGTGCAGTTACTGATTGCGGTATTTGGCAAGCAGTGCGACAAAAAGTCATGACGTATCTCGTCTACCGGCACGGAGGATTTTATGACCGGCATTAAAGAACCCAGCTTTCGTGAGAGTGTTGATTTGATGTTCAACAGAGCGGCGTCTCTGATGGATTTGCCGCCCGGGCTAGAAGAGAAGATACGGGTTTGTAATGCCACCTACACCGTTCGGTTCGGGGTTCGTCTGCGGGGGCAGATCCACACCTTTACCGGATATCGTTCGGTTCATTCGGAACATATGGAGCCGGTAAAGGGTGGCATTCGCTATGCCTTGGCGGTTAACCAGGATGAGGTCGAAGCGCTCGCTGCGCTCATGACTTACAAGTGTGCACTGGTCGAAGCGCCCTTTGGTGGCTCGAAAGGGGGCCTTTGCATTGATCCTCGCCAGTATGAAGAACATGAGATGGAACAGATCACGCGTCGTTTTGCCTATGAGCTGGCAAAGCGCGATCTGATCAACCCATCTCAGAACGTCCCTGCGCCCGATATGGGAACCGGCGAGCGCGAAATGGCGTGGATGGCTGACCAATATGCGCGGATGAATACGACCGATATCAACGCGCGAGCCTGTGTGACAGGTAAACCGCTGAACGCGGGGGGCATCGCGGGCAGGGTCGAAGCAACCGGGCGCGGCATCCAATACGCGTTGCGCGAATTCTTCCGAAACCCGGAAGACGTCAAGAAGGCGAACTTGTCAGGCACGCTGGACGGAAAGCGCGTCGTCGTGCAGGGATTGGGTAACGTGGGCTATCACGCAGCCAAGTTCCTCAGCGAGGAAGACGGGTCGCGTGTGGTCGGCATCATCGAATGGGATGGCGCACTGTACAATCCCGATGGCATCGACGTAGAAGCCGTGCGGCAGTGGATCGTCAAGCATGGCGGCGTGAAGGACTATCCCGACGCCACACATTCCGCCGAGGGCGGCGCGGTACTTGAAGCCGAGTGTGACATCCTGATCCCGGCGGCGCTGGAGGGGGTAATAAACCTGTCCAACGCCGAACGTATCAAAGCACCGCTGATCATCGAGGCCGCCAACGGACCTGTCACGGCGGGTGCGGATGAGATTCTGCGCAAGAAAGGTACGGTGATCATCCCTGACATGTATGCAAACGCTGGTGGTGTGACCGTGTCCTATTTCGAATGGGTCAAGAACCTCAGCCACATCCGATTTGGCCGGATGCAACGGCGTCAGGAAGAAGCCCGGCATGAGTTGATCGTCAGCGAACTGGAACGGTTGGATCGGTATCTGGGTGACGCTTGGTCGATGTCTCCGGATTTCAAGGCCAAGTACCTAAAGGGCGCTGGCGAGTTGGAGCTGGTGCGTTCTGGTCTCGATGACACGATGCGCATTGCCTATCAGTCGATGAGCGAAGTCTGGCATGATCGCGCGGATGTCGACGATCTGCGCACGGCGGCCTATATCGTTGCGATCGACCGCGTCTCAAAAAGCTATCGCGCCAAGGGCCTCTGAGCGCACAGACAACAGAAGATTCTTGAGTGGCCAACCATCGGGTTGGCCATTTTTCATTTAGGTCGAAGTCGTCAGAGTGTGTGGATTGGTCGCCCAGCGACAAGTTTTCGTCGAAAACAGGAGTGGAACCGGATTCCGGCGTTGTTACTGCTGGGTGAAGTTGGTTTGATGCCGACACACCTGTAGGGAGTTCTGAATGCGTTTCTCCGGCTTACGTGTCCTGAAAGAGGGCCTGACCGGCAACAAAGGCTGGACGCCGCACTGGCGCGAGCCTGAACCGAAATCCGAATATGACATCGTCATTATCGGCGGCGGAGGTCATGGGTTGAGCACGGCCTATTATCTGGCCAAGGAACATGGTCTGACCAATATCGCTGTTCTGGAAAAGGGCTATATCGGTGGGGGCAATGTCGGGCGCAACACCACCATTGTGCGCGCGAACTACTTTTTGCAGGGCAATTCTGAGTTCTACTCGCACTCATTGAAGCTGTGGGAAGGTCTTGAGCAGGATCTGAACTACAATGTCATGCACTCGCAACGCGGGATCATCAACCTGTTCCATTCGGACGGGCAGCGTGATGCCGCTGCGCGCCGGGGCAACATGATGATCAGTCAGGGTGACGATGCTATCCTGCTCAATCGCGATGAATTGAGGCGGATGGTGCCCTATCTGAATTTCGATGACCTGAGGTTCCCTCTGTATGGCGGTCTCTACCACCCGCGCGGAGGTACAGCGCGACACGATGCAGTGGCCTGGGGCTATGCGCGCGGAGCGGACCAGCGCGGCGTGGATCTGATCCAGAACTGCGAAGTGACTGGTATTGATATCGAGAATGGCGTGGTGCGCGGTGTTCAGACCTCGCGTGGGCCGATCCGGGCCAAGAAGGTGGCGATGGTTGCTGCCGGGCGTTCAGGTCAGGTGGCGGCGATGGCTGGAATGAGGCTGCCGATTGAAAGCCATGTCTTGCAGGCCTTCGTGACCGAGGGTCTGAAGCCCTGCATCGATCATGTGGTGACGTTTGGCATGGGGCATTTCTATATCAGCCAGTCAGATAAGGGCGGTCTGGTCTTTGGCGGTGATCTGGATTTTTACGCCTCCTATGCGGCGCGAGGTAATTTACCTACCGTCGAAAGCGTGATGGAGGCCGGGATGGCGCTGATGCCGATGATCGGCAAGGCGCGGGTGCTGCGATCCTGGGGCGGGATCATGGATATGTCGCCCGATGGCTCTCCGATCATAGACCGAACGGATATTGATGGGCTCTATCTCAATTGCGGCTGGAACTATGGTGGCTTCAAGGCGGTTCCGGGTTCGGGGAATGTGTTTGCGCATCTGATTGCGACGGATCGGTATCACGAGAATGCCACCGGCTTCCGACTGGATCGTTTCCGCACCGGGCGCGGGATTATCGATGAAGAGGGCAAGGGCTCTCAGCACAATCTGCATTGAGGGGCGCGATGTTGGATTTGGGTATTATTGAAAAGATCAAGAAGGGCGCGCGGCTATGAGGATCACCTGTCCATATTGCGGCGAGCGGGATCGGCGCGAATTCTATTATCGCGGGGCGGCAGTGGATCTGGACCGACCGGCCCCGGATGCCGGTGAGGCGGCTTGGGATGATTTTGTCTACCAACGGGAAAACCCGGCAGGGCCGACACGAGAGCTTTGGTATCACGAAGGCGGGTGCGGTGCATGGATCGTGGTCACACGAAACACGGTCACGCATGAGATGATCGACGCGCAGCCGGCATCGGAGGAGCGGGCATGAGGATCGATGGAAAGGGTCTTATCGATCGCACGCAGTCGATTCCGTTTGTTTTCGATGGTGCCAGCTATAGCGGCTATGCGGGCGACACCCTGACCTCAGCGCTTTTGGCGAATGGCGTACGACTGATGGGGCGTTCGTTCAAGTACCACCGGCCTAGGGGTGTGCTGAGCGCAGGCAGCGAAGAGCCGAATGCGCTGATGACCGTGGGGGCAGGCGCAGGTCAAGAACCAAATATTCGCGCCACGATGCAAGAGATCTATCCGGGACTTGAAGCGCGCAGCCAGAATCGCTGGCCCAGCCTGAGTGTCGATTTGATGGGGATCAACGATCTGGCTTCCCCGTTCTTGGGCGCGGGTTTTTACTACAAAACCTTCATGTGGCCGAAAAGCTTCTGGGAAAAGCTATACGAGCCGATCATTCGACGTGCCGCCGGATTGGGTGCACTATCGGGCGAAGACAATGCCGACAAGTACGAAAGCGCTTATGCCTTTTGCGATCTGCTGATTATCGGGGCAGGGCCTGCGGGGCTGATGGCCGCACTGGTCGCTGGTCGTGCCGGCGCGGACGTCATTCTGGCCGACGAAAACAGTCGCGTGGGTGGGCGTCTGCTGGCCGAGACCTATGAGGTCGACGGAAAACCGGGTCCCGTTTGGGTTGACGAAGTGCTGGCCGAGTTAGCCGCGATGGACAATGTCCGCATCATGACCCGGACCACTATCGCAGGCGCCTATGACCAAGGTACCTTTGCGGCGTTGGAACGCGTTTTTCACCATACGGATCACCGCCCCAACGGGGCGCCGTTGGAAACCTATTGGCGGATCGTGGCCAAGCGGTCAGTTCTGGCGGCAGGCGCGCTGGAGCGCCCGGTCGCATTCCGCAACAATGATCGCCCGGGGATCATGACCGCTGGCGCGGTGCGGGCGTATCTAAACCGATGGGGTGTCAGCCCGGGCCGCAATGTGACGATCTTCGGAAATACTGACGATATCCATCGCACTGCGCGTGATTTGTTGGATGCTGGTGTCCATGTGGCGGCTGTGATCGATAGCCGCCATGACGCGCCCTTGTCTGACGACTACGAGGTTCTACGCGGGGCGCAAGTTTGTAACAGTTCGGGCCGTAAAGGGCTGGAGGCGATTACAGTGCGCCGCGCCAGTGGAGAAGAACGGATACACACGGATTGCCTTGCCATGACAGGGGGCTGGAATCCTTCGGTTCATCTAACGTGTCATATGAATAGCCGCCCGATCTGGAAGCGTGAGATCGAAGCCTTTGTGCCAACGCCAGGGGCCGTGCCGGGCATGGTGACAGCGGGTGCGTGCAACGGATCTTTCTCAACTACAGCCTGCCTTCGTGAAGGGATTGAGGCAGCCAAAGGCGTGCTTGGCGATCTTGGCTACAAGGCCTCGAAGATTGTGCCACCGCAGGCCGAGGATACGCCATACGAGATCACGCAGCTTTGGGCCGTTCCCGGCAAAGGGCGCGCGTGGCTGGATTTCCAGAACGATGTTACAGTGAAAGACGTCAAACAGGCCGCAACTGAGAACTTCCGGTCAGTCGAGCACATGAAGCGCTATACGACGCAAGGTATGGCGACGGATCAGGGCAAGAATTCGAACGTGGCAGCGTTGGCCATTCTGGCGGACGTCACCGGGCGCGCGATACCCGAAACCGGAACCACGACGTTCCGCCCTCCGTATTCTCCTATCGCCATTGCCGCGCTGGGCGCTGGGGCTGAAGGCAAGGCTTTCAAACCGCAACGCTTTATCACTTCGCACAAAGCGACCGTAGCGCGGAAAGCTCCGTTGGTTGAGGCCGGGCTGTGGTATCGGCCCAGCTATTTCCCAAAGGATGAAGAAACCACGTGGCGGCAATCCTGTGACCGTGAGGTCAACATGGTGCGTCAGGCCGTCGGGGTGTGCGATGTCTCGACGCTTGGCAAGATTGACATACAGGGGCCGGATGCGGGGGCGTTTCTGGACTTCGTTTATACGAACATGTTCTCGACCCTCAAAGTTGGCCGAACGCGATATGGCCTGATGTTGCGTGAGGATGGATTCGTCATGGATGATGGCACCACCGCGCGGCTGGGAGAGACGCATTACCTGATGACTACCACCACGGCAGGTGCTGGCGACGTAATGAAGCATCTGGAGTTCGTTCATCAGGGACTGCTTCCTGATCTGGATGTCTCGTTCATCTCGGTCACTGAACAGTGGGCACAGTTTGCCGTGGCCGGACCAAAATCGCGTGAATTGTTGAACGATCTGCTGGACACACCTCTTGATGAAGAAAGCTGGCCCTTCATGGCTTGCGGATCGATCTCGGTGCTGGGTGTGCAGGGGCGTTTGTTCCGGATCTCGTTCTCGGGCGAGCATGCATATGAAATCGCCGTGCCTGCGCGCTATGGCGCGAGCCTGTTCGATGTTTTGACCGAGCGGGCTGAGACACTGGGCGGTGGTCTTTATGGGATGGAGGCACTGAACGTTCTTCGCATCGAAAAGGGCTTTATTACGCATTCCGAGATCCACGGACGGACAACTGCCTATGATATAGGCATGGGTCGGATGGTGTCGCAAAAGAAGGATTGCATCGGCAAAACTATGTCGCAACGTCCAGGGCTTGAAGAGCCGGGGCGCGAGCGGTTGGTCGGGCTCAAACCCATTGGCGAAAGCAAGGAATTGCTGGCGGGTGCGCATCTTTACCGGGAAGAGGCCGAGCCGGTGCGCATCAATGATCAGGGCTATCTGACCTCCGTGTGTTATTCCCCGACGCTGGAAACGATGTTGGGCTTGGGCTTCTTGGCGGACGGGCCTGAGAGGTATGGAGAAATCGTGAAAATGGTCGATCATCTGCGCGGCGTGACAACCCTGTGTGAAGTGGTGAACCCGGTTTTCTTTGACCCCGAAGGAGGGCGCGTCCGTGGATAATCTGACCGCCAAAACACCCTGCGACGGGTTGCTGCCTTTGACTATCGGCTCAGTAACGCTCAGCGAAGAGGATGTAGGGGCGATCCATTCGATCTCACCTTTCAAGGGTAAGCAAAAGGCGCTATCCGAAGCTTTGAAAGCAGCGCTCGGGATGGCCTATCCATCGGCCAATCGCGCAACGGGTAAGGCTGGCGCGCGGGCGATCTGGTTCGGCCCGGCGCATGCGATGCTGATCGGGCCGTCTCCTGATGCGACCCTGACCGAGAATGCGGCCATTGTGGACCAATCAGATGCCTGGGCTGTGGTCCGGTTAGAGGGTGCTGATGTCGAAGACGTACTGGCGCGCGTAGTGCCTGTTGATCTGCGTAAGGCGAACTTCAAGCGCGGCCACTCCGCCCGGACCCTGCTGTTCCACATGACCGCTTCGATCACGCGCGTTGGGGAGAACACGTTTCAGATCATGGTCTTCCGATCTATGGCTGAGACACTGGTTCACGATTTGAAAAGGGCGATGGAAGGCATCGCCGCGCGCGGGTAAGCTGCGCTGATAGAAACGAATCTTCGGAGATCCCCATGTTGCGTATCGCCATCGTTGCGGCCGTGCTGGCCACGCCAGTGGTTGCACAGGAAACCAAGGAACAGAGCTGCAAGTATCAGGCCGACGTTGTTGCCGCGATACAGAAAGCACGACTTGACCGGGTCAAGGAACGCGATGTGGCGCAGGCGGTGGCCGACAGTGGTCCTACCTGGCCCGAGAACTACAATGCCGCTGTTCCGCTGATCACGCCTTGGGTATATGAGCAAAAGATGCGCGACGTGCGTAAGAAGGATCTCGGAGCTGCGTGGCTGGAGTTGTGTTTACAACAATAATCCACAGTCAGATCATTTCTCTGTGGACAACCGCGCGCCATCCCCTTGGCGCGCGTTTTCATTTCTGGCAGGTTTGACCCATGTCTTTGCCCCCCGGATTTCTGGATGAACTGCGCACGCGCCTCAGCCTGTCTCAGGTTGTTGGGCGTAAGGTCATGTGGGACCAGCGCAAATCCAATCAGGGCAAGGGGGATATGTGGGCGCCTTGCCCATTTCATCACGAAAAGACCGCCTCGTTCCACGTCGATGACCAAAAGGGATTCTATTACTGCTTTGGCTGCCACGCCAAAGGGGACGCGATCAGTTTTGTGAAAGAGACCGAGAATGTCTCTTTCATAGAAGCCGTGGAAATTCTGGCGCGCGAGGCTGGGATGCCGATGCCCGCGCGCGATCCCAAGGCGCAGGAGAAACAGGACCGCCGCTCGCAACTGGCCGAGGTGATGGAGCAGGCGGTGCAGTTTTTCCGCCTGCAACTCAAGACCGGCGCAGGGGCGGCGGCGCGCGACTATCTGGGGCGCCGAGGACTGGATGCGCAGGCGGTGAATCGGTGGGAGATCGGGTTCGCGCCGGACGGCTGGCAGGCGTTGTGGGATCATCTGACCGGTAAGAACGTGGCTGAGGAATTGATCCTCGGAGCAGGGCTGGCCAAGCCGTCGAACAAGGGTAAGAAACCCTATGACACATTCCGCAACCGCATCATGTACCCGATCCGCGACCCGCGCGGGCGGTGCATTGCGTTTGGTGGCCGGGCGATGGATCCCAATGACAACGCCAAATACCTGAACTCGCCCGAGACCGATCTGTTCGACAAAGGCCGCAGCCTCTACAACCATGGCCCCGCACGACAGGCGGCAGGCAAGGGGCAGCCTTTGGTTGTGGCCGAGGGCTATATGGACGTGATCGCTTTGGCAGAGGCCGGGTTTGGCGCGTCGGTTGCGCCATTGGGGACGGCGATCACCGAGCATCAGTTGCAACTACTTTGGCGCATCTCTGACGAGCCGATCATCGCTTTGGATGGCGATACGGCAGGGCTGCGCGCGGCGATGCGGGCGGTCGACTTGGCATTGCCGTTGCTGGAGGCGGGCAAATCCTTGCGTTTTGCCCTGATGCCCGAAGGCAAGGATCCCGACGATCTGTTGCGCGCCGAAGGTTCGGGGGCGGTGCAGGGTGTGCTGGATGCTGCAATCCCGATGGTCAAACTGCTCTGGCAACGCGAGACGGAAGGCAAGGTCTTTGACAGCCCCGAACGCAAAGCGGCGCTGGATAAATCCCTGCGAGAGAAGATCAAGCTGATCCGCGACCCCTCGATCCGATCGCATTACGGGCAGGAAATTAAGGACCTGCGCTGGCAATTGTTTCGCCCGCAGCGACAATCGCAAAATCGTCCGTGGCAACCGCGCGGAAAATGGCAACCTCAGGCGCAGCCTGCCACGCCCGGCGCGCGGGCGTCGTTTCTGGCCTCAGCTGAGGATGCGGATATTCAACTGCGCGAAGCGGCGATTCTCGCCATTGCCATTCTGAATCCGCAGGTTGCTGTGCAATTCGAAGCTCAGCTGGAAGAAATGGATTGCCACGACCCTGATCATGCGGCCTTGCGGGGGGCAATCCTGCGTCATGCGATTGACGATCCCGATAACCTGCAAGACCACATCATGCAAACTTTGGGGCCGGAACCCCTTGAAAACCTTCTGGCCCTTCGCCATGTCGCAGTGATCCCCTGTGTGTACAAACCGGGCGACGTTGAAAAGGCCGAGATGACGCTGGCCGAGGAACTCGCAAAGATCAAAGCGCTCCAGGGGTTGGATGCTGAGATTGCCGAAGCGGCAGAGGAATTGTCTGATCTGGCCGATGAGGCGCTGACATATCGGCTGGCGCAAGCCGCCGAAGAGCGCAACCGTACAAGCCGCAGCCAGAACGAAGACAGGGCCGTTTTCGACATCGCCGACAATGGTGCGCGAATCAACCGCGACGAGAAAGACGCGTTTGAGGCCATCACGTCTGGCATCAAATTCGAACGGAAACACCGATGAAGTGGTGTTTTCGTAAGGCACTGGAAAAGAAAAACGGGTAAACGGGTGGCCGAATCACTTCTACGCGCTAATGATTCGGTTCAAACGAATCACCCATCCCTGCAGGAGCATTGAATGGCCGCCAAGGATACGAACGAAGACCGCAAATCCGACGAGCAGGAACAGGAAATCTCGCTGGACATGAGCCAGGCCCAGGTCAAGAAGATGATCGCCGAGGCTCGCGAGAAAGGTTACATCACCTACGACCAGCTCAATCAGGTTCTGCCGCCTGATCAGGTCAGCTCGGAACAGATCGAAGATGTTATGTCGATGCTGTCCGAGATGGGCATCAACATCATCGAAGATGAAGAAGCCGAAGAAGAAGAAAACAAAGGCTCGACCGAACTGGTCACCACCGAAGGTCCGCGCGAGGTTGCGCTGGCTGGTGCTGCAACCGAAAAGCTGGATCGCACCGATGACCCCGTACGCATGTATCTGCGCGAGATGGGTTCAGTCGAACTGCTGAGCCGCGAGGGCGAGATTGCTATCGCCAAGCGGATCGAAGCCGGTCGGAACACCATGATCGCTGGTCTGTGCGAAAGCCCGCTGACCTTCCAAGCGATCACCATCTGGCATGACGAACTTTTGTCCGAAGACATTCTGCTGCGGGACGTCATCGATCTGGAAACCACTTTCGGCAACCAGATGGATGAAGACGGCGAGGTTGAAGAGCCGGTTGTCGATACCTCATCGGTGCAGGCGGCCAAGCCTGCCAAGGATGAGGGGCCGGAGCTTGACGCTGACGGCAACCCGATTGCCAATGATGATGACGATGATGACGACGATCAGGCCAACATGTCCCTGGCCGCGATGGAAGCAGCGCTGAAGGATCAGGTGCTGACCACGCTGGAACGCATCTCGACCGATTTCGCAATGCTGTCCGAAATGCAGGACAGCCGGATTTCTGCGACGCTGAATGAGGATGGCACTTTCAGCGAGAAGGACGAAGAAACCTATCAGAAGCTGCGCGCTGAGATTGTTGAACTGGTGAATGGTCTTCACCTGCACAACAACCGGATCGAAGCTCTGATCGACCAGCTCTATGGCATCAATCGCCGGATTATGTCACTGGACAGCTCGATGGTGAAGCTGGCGGATCAGGCTCGCATCAACCGTCGCGAGTTCATTGATGCTTATCGTGGGCGCGAGCTGGATCCGAACTGGTTGGCCGAAATGGCCGAGAAACCGGGTCGGGGTTGGCAGATGTTCATCGAACGCTCGACCGAAAAGGTTGAGGAACTGCGCAACGACATGGCTCAGGTTGGCCAATATGTTGGTCTCGATATCCCTGAATTCCGCCGCATCGTGCAGCAGGTTCAAAAGGGTGAGAAAGAGGCGCGGCAAGCCAAGAAGGAAATGGTCGAGGCCAACCTGCGTCTGGTGATCTCGATTGCCAAAAAGTACACGAACCGCGGCCTGCAATTCCTTGATCTTATTCAGGAAGGTAACATCGGCCTGATGAAGGCGGTGGACAAGTTCGAATACCGCCGGGGCTATAAGTTCTCGACCTATGCAACCTGGTGGATCCGTCAGGCGATCACGCGTTCGATCGCGGATCAGGCGCGCACGATCCGTATCCCGGTGCATATGATCGAAACGATCAACAAGCTGGTCCGGACAGGTCGTCAGATGCTGCACGAAATCGGCCGCGAGCCAACGCCGGAAGAACTGGCCGAAAAGCTGCAAATGCCGCTTGAGAAGGTGCGCAAGGTGATGAAAATCGCCAAGGAGCCGATCAGCCTTGAGACACCAATCGGTGACGAGGAAGACAGCCAGCTGGGCGATTTCATCGAAGACAAGAATGCCGTGCTGCCGCTGGACAGCGCCATTCAGGAAAACCTCAAGGAAACCACCACACGGGTTCTGGCCTCTCTCACCCCGCGTGAAGAGCGGGTTCTGCGGATGCGCTTTGGCATCGGCATGAACACCGACCACACGCTGGAAGAGGTCGGTCAGCAGTTCAGCGTGACGCGCGAACGTATCCGCCAGATCGAGGCGAAGGCGCTGCGTAAGCTGAAACACCCGAGTAGGTCGCGTAAATTGCGGTCCTTCCTGGATCAGTAAATCGAAAGGCGCCTCATCCCGAGGCGCTTTTTTCTTTCGCCCGCTCACAATGACTGAACTTCAAATCAAATTGGCGGGAATTCGCAAGGAGTCCGGCGATGCCATCTTTATATCGCCGCTGTCCACTCATGGACAGGCCGGGGCGAGGTGATTGGGCTGATGACCCCCGGCCACGTTGTAGCTTCATGAAAGCGGATGAGAGACACGTTTGCGAAAAGCAGTCGGGGCCTGACCCGTCCAACGTTTGAAGGCGGTGGAAAACGCAGCCTGATCGGAATAACCGAGCGAATACGAGATCTCGGACAGATGCATACCGTTCTTGATAAAGGTCTGCGCCAGGTCACATCGTAAATCTTCAACAATCTCGCGATATGAAGTGCCTTCGTCAGCCAGGCGGCGAGCCAATGTTCGAGGGCTTAGGCCGAGCTGGGAGGCGGCGTCGTCCACCTGTACGATTCCCCCCGGCATCGCATCTGTGATCAACCCTTCGATCTGTGCTCGGGTTTTCTGTCTTGGCGACTGTCTTTCGGCCAGCAGGCGTTCGCCAAATTCAACCAAATGCGCGCGCAGGCTAGGGTCGTAAGTTGGGATCGGTGTTTCCAGCGAGGGCAGCGACAGGATGATTTCCAAGCGTTCGGCCCCGAAGGTAACTGGGAAACCTCCGATCTTCTGGTAGGTGGCTTGGTGTTGCCCAACTGTGTGCTGAAACCGTATCTCAATCGGATTCAGATTCAACTGAGTCAACGCCCGCATCCGGGCGATGGCGCCAAACAGCAGGAACTCGGTCCGCCGATGATAGCGGGAAAAGCTCGGGTCTTTCCAATCGGCCTCAAGCGAGGCAGCGTTACCTGAAAGGCGCAGATTGAAGGCCAGGGCCGGGTCGATAATGCCATGAAACCGCGCCGTATTCTCGATCACCTGCTTCAGATCACGAGAGTATTTGCTGATATAGGCCGTAATGCTGGAAGAAGAACTGAATTCCAGACCCGCCCGCGCGCCAAAGGTGATATCGCCAAGTGCATCGCAGGCGTGTCGGACAAACAGCGCTTCTTTGTGGGCGCTGTACCTTTTGGCAGGCGGTTCAATATCGCTGCGGGTCAATGCGCAGTCACTCAGGACCTGTTCCACCACGGTCGCGCTTGCGTGATCCTCAAGGGTCCGTGTCAGCAATTGAATGCGTGAAATGTCGACGTCCATCACCCAGCCCAAAAAACGCGTTACTGTAATATCGTTACCCTAGCGGCAAACCGTGGCAATGCGCCAGCCTCGGTGCTGATACCCAGGAATTGACCGCAACTCACAAAGATATGGCAGAAATGGCCATGTCCGTAGCCTTGGCCAATAGCTACATGACCGGTGTTGTCGGGTCAGCGCCTTTTGGGGAAAAGGTCAGAGCCTGAGCGAGCGGTCCACCAAGCCGTTTCAACGGGTTCCCCGGCACGCCCCTCTCATTCTTCTGGTCAGTCATGTCGCATTGCTGCGGCGCATTCGACGTGACAGCATCACGGGGAACCTTTTGTTATTTCTTGATCTCTCGTGGCTGATGATCTTTCCATCGATACAGATTTGATCGTCTTCGACGGTGAATGCGTGCTGTGTTCAGGGTTTTTTCACTTCATGTTGCGCCATGATCGAGATCAGAAATTTCTATTTGCAACTGCGCAGTCACCGCTTGGGCAGCAGCTTTATACTCTCCTGAACCTGCCGACAGACGAATTTGAAACCAATTTGGTGATCGTCAAAGGAAAGGTGCACCAAAATCTCGACGCATTTGCCGCTGCGATGCGTGCATTATATGTTCCGTGGCGGGTATTGTCCTTGTGTCGATACCTGCCGAGGTTTCTGAAGAACCCGCTGTACCGGATGATTGCCCGTAACAGATATGCGCTATTTGGGCGGCGGGATGAGTGCCTGGTTCCTGATCCTTCTCTCAGATCGCGGTTTGCCCAAGATGGATTCTGATCGTGATCCATTCCTGCAGGCGCTGGGTATAGATGAAGCTGTGCCTGGATTGGTCAGGGATTTGCACAGCGGGGAAGGTCGCTACTCTGGTCGATGCAGCATTCAGCGTGGCCGAGGCGTTTTGGTCGCTCTGGCACTTCGCATCGGACGATTTCCACCTGCGGGCGAAGATTTGCCGGTCACCCTTACGATCCGAAAGTCCGGCGCATATTGGCAATGGGAACGGGATTTCGCAGGCCACAAAACGCGTTCACGGATCACTTTTGATCCGCTGTGTGGCATGGTGCGGGAACAGATCGGCGGGCTGACAATATGGTTGCAGCCGGTGCGAACTGATAAGGGGCTGACCATTGAGATCCGCCGCCTCGCTTTATTTGGCATTCCGTGTCCGGGGTTTCTTTTGCCACCTTCCGGATCGACCGAGGCTGAGGACGCACAATTGAGGTTTCGCTTTGACATTTCGGCGACAGCACCGGGATTGGGGCGCTTGATCCGCTATGAGGGATGGTTAGAGCCTGTTCACGAACCACGTGGGTCAAGCTGACATGATCGTTAGTTCGCTGTGCTGACGATGGCGACGCACTAGTCTATATTTCACATGGAAACAGGAAGATGGTCACAATGAAACAGACAATACTTTGCGCATTTGCAGCACTGCTTATGACCAGCTCTGCGGGCGTTGTCGATGCAGCGCCGAACGGTTATCGAACAGAACCGATGAGCGGCACAGACTTCGAGGTCATTCCAAGGACACGTCAGGATACTGATGGATATTGGTGCGCCGCTGCTGATTTTGCCCGCCGGAAATTGGGTGCTGGGTGGCAGCAACAAATCTACGTTCTGCGCGGCTATGGCCCCAGCGTGACAACGGGACGCCGGACGGCGGTACAGTTCACACTGAAACAACCCGCCAATGTCCCGCAGAAAGGCAGCTTTTCGGTCACAGCCGGGTTCCAGCCGGGTGACAGCATGTCGGTACAGGGCGCAAATGCACGGTGCGGCGTCCGTCCGTTTATCAATTGACCTGCGATGCAGACAGAATTCTCGATCCAGACACAGGGCGTGGGGCTCTATGAGATTACCGCCCCTGTGCGCAGTTGGCTGAGGCCGGTTTCGGACGGTTTGCTGACGCTCTTTGTGCGCCACACTTCTTGTTCGCTGCTTATTCAGGAAAACGCCGACCCCGAGGTGCAGACTGATCTGCGCGCATTCTTTGATCGGCTGGTGCCGCAATCGGATCATCCGTCGATGGCTTATCTGCGCCACACCTATGAGGGGCCGGACGACATGCCAGCCCATATCAAGGCCGCGATGATGCCTGTATCGCTGTCGATACCGGTGTCAGATGGGGTACCTGCGCTGGGCAAATGGCAGGGGATATATCTGTTTGAACACCGCAACGCGCCGCATGAAAGAAAGGTCGCTGCGCATTTTGGGTGACGCTTTATATTGGGGTGGAAAATTCCGACTACCCAAACCCTAGAGGCTGTCCTATAGTTGTGGATAAGTAAGCCGCAGCGCTTACAAAAAGTGGCCAGCTAGGGACGAGGAGACGGCGGATGCGCTGCCCGTTTTGCGGAAATATCGATACTCAGGTCAAAGATTCACGCCCGGCAGAGGATCACGTCGCGATCCGTAGACGACGGTTCTGCCCGGCCTGCGGCGGACGGTTCACCACCTATGAACGCGTGCAACTGCGTGATCTGGTCGTCATCAAAACCAACGGTAAGCGCGAAGACTTCGACCGCGACAAGCTGGAACGCTCGATCCGTATTTCGATGCAGAAGCGGCCCATTGATCCCGATCGGATTGATCAGATGATCTCCGGTATCGTGCGCCGTCTTGAAAGCATGGGGGAAACCGATATCCCTTCGAATAAAATCGGTGAAATTGTAATGGAAGCGCTGGCCCGGATTGATACGGTCGCATATGTTCGCTTTGCGAGTGTGTACAAGAATTTCCAGGCGGCCGATGATTTCGAGGAGTTTGTCCACGAGTTGCGCCCGCCGCAACCTTCGACGGATGAGTGAGCGATACAGATAAGCGATATATGGCGCTGGCCCTATCATTGGGGCGGCGCGGCCAAGGCACCTGCTGGCCGAATCCGTCCGTCGGGTGTGTCGTCGTGCGCGATGGACGCATCGTTGGTCGCGGCTGGACGCAGCCCGGGGGTCGTCCGCATGCAGAACCTATGGCTCTGACACAGGCGGGTGAGGCCGCGCGAGGTGCCACCGCTTATGTCTCGCTTGAACCCTGTTCACACTACGGAAAGACGCCGCCCTGTGCCGAAGCGCTGATTGCGGCCGGTGTTACCCGTGTGGTCTCGGCGATCGAAGACAGCGATCCTCGGGTCGCAGGGCAAGGGTTTGCCATGTTGCGCGAGGCCGGGATTGAGGTCACCACCGGTGTTCTGGCGGAACAGGCAGCACGCGACCACGCAGGGTTTTTCCTGAAAACCGAGCAGGGCCGCCCGTTTGTGACTTTGAAACTGGCCAGCAGCTTTGATGGACGGATTGCTACGGAAACCGGGCACAGTCAGTGGATCACAGGTCCAAATGCTCGCCGCGCGGTGCATGCGATGCGTGCGCGCCACGATGCGGTGATGGTTGGGGCAGGGACAGCGCGCGCCGATGACCCGTCGCTGACGGTTCGTGATCTGGGCGTGCAGCATCAGCCGGTGCGCGTGGTGGTCTCGCGCCATCTGGATTTGCCCTTGATGGGGCAACTTGCGCGAACCGCGTCCGATATCCCTGTCTGGCTCTGTCACGGCCCCCACCCAGACCCCGAGCGTACGCGCGCATGGGAGGGGTTGGGTGCCCGTTTGATCCCTTGTGCGCTGGATGGTCATCACGTGGATGCGGCTGATCTGTTGCAGCAGCTTGGGCAGGCCGGATTGACGCGTGTCTTTTGCGAAGGCGGATCAGCATTGGCTGCATCTTTGCTAAAGGGCGATCTGGTCGATGAGTTGGTCGGTTTTACAGCGGGGCTGACCATCGGGGCCGAAGGTCTGTCCGCGATCGGGGCTCTGAGGCTTGATACTCTGGATACTGCCCCCCGATTTGATCTGATCAAAACACAGGTCGTAGGCGGCGATATCCTACATCGCTGGGCGCGCGTGACGCACTAGCCTTTAGCGCCACCAATGCGCATGCGTTGCCAGCGCGCCCTGAAATTTGGACAAGATGCGATTTACGGGTCCGGTAGGGGATGGCGTACCCTGCGCAAGCCGTTCGACCGCGATTTCGACGGGGCAGGTCTGTCCCGTCACCGGATCGAGATAGCGGGGGTAGTCAATCAGCGTTGCGTGCACCAATCCCATCAGCGAAGGCCGCGCGCCACGTCGCGCAGGCACTGCCCCCAGATCCGTTGTCAGCCCCCAACCGGCGTAGAACGGAGCGCCGAGTGTGGTGACCCGGACGCCGCGCAGCAAAGCCTCGAACCCCAGCAGAGAGGTCATAGTCCAGACCTCATCCACCTGTCCAAGCAGGGTGGCAGGATCGGTGCCTTCTACAATGACATCGGCCAGATCAGTTTCGATCTTGCCGTCGCGCAGACCAGCTTCGACATCCGGATGAGGTTTATAGATCAACACAGCGTCGGGATTGGCCTCGCGCGCCGCGCGCAGCAGGTCCAGATTGGTGCGGATATTGCTTGTTCCCAGCCGGATCGAGGCGTCATCTTCAACCTGACCTGGCACTAGAACGCGACGCCCCTTCGGTAGGTCCGGGGCGGGGTGGCCGATGTTGTACTTGCTTAGGCCCTCGGTCAGCAGCCGGGCTGTCAGCCGCTCGGCGCGGAGCCTCTGATCAGGGCGCAAGGTTTCGCGCGTGGTGATCCATTCTTCCAGGCGGCTGGGATGCGTTGGATCGTAGTAAATGCCGATATCATCGGTCACCAGCGACAGCGGTGGAACCAGCTCCGCGCCCAACCCACGGGATCGTAAAAAGCCATCCTCAATCCGGGTTGCATTCAGCGTCTCACCGGCCCGGCTGGCCCAGACCATATGGGGTTGTTTGGTGTTCTCTGGCTGCTCGGCCACGAAACGCACCTTATGGTGCTGGCCGAAAATGCGTTGCAGGTGGCGGCGTTTCCATACCCGCATCCCGGAGGCGGTCCAGCCTTTGTGGTCCTGCCGCCAGGCCCGGGTTTGCGCCTCAAGCGTATCGAGCACGTATTCCAATTCGCACAGGCGATCATGGTAGGGATCATACCAACGCGGATACAAGATCATCGCAGCTGCAAAAAGCTGCGCCCGCGTAAGATTCCGTTGGCGACGGAGCAGGGGTGCATCATCTTGCGTCAGCCCCCACCCAGCGTAGAATGGTTGCCCGAACACGCGAGGTTTGTGCCCGGCCAATATCGCCTCAAATCCCATCTGCGAGGACAGCGTGTAAACCCCGATGGCCCCTTCAAGCAGCGACCATGGACTGATGGGGCTGTTGAGGATCGATATTCTGTCACTCAGATCCTGATCGGAAAAGTATCCCTTGCGGTGGCCTGCCGTGGTTTCGGGGTGGCTTTTGATGAGGATGCGCGCGCCGGGGTTTTCCTCTTGCGCGATTACCAGCATCTCGCGGAACCGTGCATAGTCGCCGTTGCTTGCGGTGACGGCAGCATCTCCCTGCGTCTGGTCGATCACTAGAACGTAGCCAGGATCGGGAGGCGTCAGATCAAGGTCAAAGGCCGAGTATTTGCTCAGATGCAGCTCTCGAATGCGCGCGATTGCGCCTCGCGCGCGATCCAGCAGGGCGGTGTCATCCAGCGGATGCGTGGCTAACAGAGTTTCCAGATCCGAAGGCACACTCGGATCAAAATGCAGACCCGATCGATCCAACAACAGACCCATGGGTGCCTCACCGCTTCGTCCAGGGTGCAGAGACCGCAGGAACGCGTCTTCGACCCTCAGGACGGGCACATCGCGTTTCTGCGCGATACCCATTCCCCGATGGGCTGTCGGGCTGTTGCCCCAGACCCCGACCAGATCGTCTGGCTGTGGCAGACCAAGCCGGATGTCATACCCGGCCAGAGACAATATACGACGCAGCCGCGACTGTGTCAGGAACCCACCGTTGTAAACAAAAAGCCGGGAGCGTTCGCCCCCGGCCGTGTTCTCCGGTTCAGAGAGCATTCATCAGTTACCCGTAAGCGTCGCCACATTCGCAAATGGCGTCAGACCTCCGGCAATCAGTGAGACAGATTTGCTCCACTGTGCATATGGGGCCTCGGTGACGTATATCGTGTCATCGTCTCGGATCACGAAATCGCGGGCGATGAACAGGCCATTGGGCGCGGTCAGGTTCAGCAGATAGATCATGCGCTGATCACCCTGTAGCTCGGGACGTCCCATGACATTGCGCGCCACATCCTGCCGTTCCTCACGCAGAACAAAAATACCGGTCGGGTCTGAGGATAGCGGCTGTAGGCCTCCGACCTGTGCCAGCGCCTCGAGGGCGGATAGGTCCTGACTTTCAAAGGCCACGCGGGATTGCCCGCCGGTCGAACCCAGCGCGATGTATGAGCGGCTGTCCTGTTCGACCAGAATGCGATCGCCGCCGCGCAGGGCGATATCGGTTTCCGGGTTGCGGAACAGATCGTCGTACCAGATGGTTCCTCTTTGCTTGCCCCTGATCACAGTGACCAATGCGATATCGGATGCAACTGCCACCCCGCCTGCTTGCGCGAGCATGGTCGACAACGAGCCAGTCGGTCGCTCAATCGGATAGATTCCCGGCGCGCCTATAGTTCCGGTCAGAGAAACGGTCGACCCATCGCCCGGAGTACGCGACACCTGGACTTGCGGATCCGGAGTCTGTTCTTCCAGCTTCGAGGAAATCAACGTGCGGAGCTGCTCGGGCGTATTGCCCGCCGCACGCAGCCGCCCGGCATAAGGGACAAATATGTAACCTTCGCTGTCGACCTGCACCTGATCCAGAACGGTTGCGCCACCGGCTGCGGAACTTAGCAACCCATCCTCGACATTTTCCCAGATGCTGAGACTCAGAATATCGCCGGGGCGTACGGTATCGGATGCGACGCTTTGCGCGCTGCGGAAAGATTTCGAAAACCCGTATTGCGGAATCACCGATGTGGCCCGCGCAACACGGTCGTCGACCTCAACTACAAAGGCGTTACCCCCGTTTTCGACCGACCCGGCTAGAATTTCGTTTTTGTTCGGTCCGGATTTGGGAAGCTGGCATGCTGCCAGCAGGCCAAGGGTCGCCACAAGGGAAACCCCCCGGATCCATCGGGTAGGAAAGCGCTGCACTGCCGATTTACCTCAATCGTCTTTGTTTTGGGAAGGTTACCCGCATCGCTTCGAAACATCCAGCAGCAGGTTGCCCGCGATCATTCAACAACGCGCAACTGTGGCGTTGTGGCCTCTTTATCGGAGAGCAACCCTTGATAGGGGTCCTGAGCCGATAGCATCATATCAGCCGCTCGCCGCAGCAATTGACGACGCCCTCGGCGAGAATAGAACCCCCCGGGGACTTGGCAGGTTTCCAGAAGAAATTGGCGATAAGCCCGATAGGCCTTGCCGCCCGGGGCATCTGGCTGGGCAAAGAATGCCTCAATCGATTGCCGAGATACGAATTCGGGCTTGTCATAAACCGACTGCCCAAAAATCCGCAAAGGTATGCCACGCCACAGAACCTGCTGGCCTGCCGTGGAATTCACCGTCACGGCGGATTTTGCATCGTCTAGCAACCTGGCCAGCTTACCACCGGGCACATAGTGAATTCGGTTTGTGATGCCGTGCTGTGCTGCAAGCTGGCGCGCCCGCAGCCGCAGCGGCTCACGGTGGTTCTCAAGTGGATGTTCCTTGATAACGAGGTGGTGATGCGCCGGGGCGCCTTTGGCGAATCCGGCGATCACCAATTCGAGAAACTCGGACATACAGGAAAAATCCGAGTGGTACTGCACCGAACTGTCATGGCCCAATTGAAGCAACACAAGATGGTATGGAAAACCGCTCCATCTGACCTGTGCTGTGGCCCAACCCCGCTGTAGCCTGTGAATGGGCATCAGACTCAGACGTTTGAAGTACAAACGAAACTCTTTCGAAACCGGCAGCTCTCGATGTGGTCGGAATTTCTGATATCTGCGGTTCAGAAACAGCACAAACCAGTGATAGAGCGCACCGTAAAAGATGTGCTGGCGCATATCCCCCCAGTGAGACGGAGGTGGAGGCGCGTGACCTTCGGATTGTGCAAGCGCCGTTTGCATCTGTGCCACGTCCAGTTTCATTAGACGCGAATTTCCGTTCGAGCCACTTCGTTCGTAAGTCACCCACCAGGGGCGAAGGTAGCCTTCTTCAAACACATGAACCGTGATCCTGCGCGCATTGGCAATTTCGATGGCTCGTGCGTGCACGGGCCGGGTGTCTCCATATAACACGATATCGGTCACACCGTGGTGGGCGAGCAAATCGCTGAAGGTTTCTGGCCAGTCGTCGGGCGCACCGCGATACGGAATATAGCTGGATTTGTCGCCCCAGAAGGCCTGATCACCCGCGTTGAAGCCAACCCGCCAGACCTGGGCACCCGCAGCACGCAGCATCCGACCAAGCGCGTTAAAGAACGGGCCATGCGGTCCTTGTAGAAACAGGAACACACGCCGGTTAGGGCTGTTGGCCAAAGGGATCATGCGGTCTGCTCGTGTGGTGACTTTTGGTGCGTTTGTATAAAATTATGCCTCTTTGTCATTTTCGCGGCAAGGCAGGGCTTGCCGGTGGGGCTGTGTGCCTTTACCTCGGATGTTGAAGCTAGGTTCAGAGGGTTAATGATATGTTCACAGGGATCGTCACCGATATTGGCACCGTTACCGAACTGGACCAGCAGGGAGACCTGCGGGCACGGATCAAGACAAGCTATGAAACGGCGGGCATTGATATTGGCGCTTCCATCGCAAGCGATGGCGTCTGCCTAACCGTCATCGCGTTGGGCGATGATTGGTATGATGTGCAGATCAGCGCTGAGACGGTTTCGAAAACCAATCTGGACAGTTGGCAGGTGGGCAAGCGCGTCAATTTGGAACGTGCCTTGAAGGTCGGGGATGAATTGGGAGGGCACATCGTCTCGGGCCACGTGGATGGCGTGGCAGAGGTGGTCTCTGTGATAGACGAGGGTGACAGCACGCGGGTGACATTGCGGGCGCCTGCCAATCTGGCCCGGTTTATCGCTCCGAAAGGGTCCGTTGCACTGAACGGCACATCGCTGACGGTTAATGATGTGGACGGGTGTGACTTTGGTATCAACTTCATCCCTCACACCAAAGAGGTCACCACATGGGGTGACGTCTCGGTTGGTGATCGCGTGAACCTTGAAATCGATACCCTGGCCCGATACGTCGCGCGACTGGCCGAGATGTCCTGACCTTCAGGTGGAAGGTCCAAATTTGGCCGTCAGCCTCTTGGACAGCCACCAGAAGCATGAAGCCAGCAGGATTGAGACATACCCGTCGATGGCGTAGTGCCAGGCGAGGTGAACCGAGCCTAGTAAGATGATGAAGGCAAACACCGACAGCGCCCAGCCGAGCCAACGCGAATAGGTGAAGCCGTAGAACGCCAGCAGCACGGTAGAGGCAACATGCATGCTGGGCATCGCCGAGATTCCGCCTGCTAGCCCACTATTCCGATAACCATCCAACAGCATTTCATGCACATTCAGCGCCCAGACCGGGCTGATTTCGTGTGATTTGCGTAACAACTCCATCTGCGGAACGAAGTCAGAGCCAAGATTGAAGGGTTCGTAGTAAACGGGACCAACCGAGGCAAAGATGGTTGCAATCACATTGCCGCCTACAAACCAGCACAGTGCAAACGCTACCAGAAAAACGGTGCTGCGGTTCGGGTCACTGCGGTCCAGACAGGCGACGCAAACCGCAATGTAAATCATGGGAAACCAGATGTGATAGGCGCCATTCACCGCAGTGGTTACGATCGGGGATCCCAAAATGGGCCATAGCAAGGTCCACGGATCGACGCCGCCGTGCAGAAACCGGTCCCATTGCACGAATTGCTCATCCCAGAGTGTGGGATTCACAGCATGTATTTCGTTCTTCAGGAAGGTATAGGTCAGGATAAGTGCGACGATGCTGAGAAAGCAGATAACCGCATCGGTCGCTTTTTCAACATCTGCCATCTTGGATCGCAGATCTTGCAACATCCATTGAATTGGCTTTTTGGGTCGCACGACGAACATGGCAACGCCAAGTCGCCAAAGAACGAAATTTGCGAACATGAAACCAAGCAGACGAACTGAGATGACAATCAGGGAAGAGGTCGAAAAATCCCAATATGACCGTCCTACATAGATGCTAACGGCAATGGCATAGACCATCTGCAGTGCAATGAGTGATAGCAGCAGCCTGTTTCGCCGAAGGGCGTTTACACGCACGAAATTTGCAGCGGGCAGATCAGCGGTCTTAGACACTGGGCTCAAATTCTCGTCTAGCTAGGACATTATACAATGACTGGTGCCCAGGATATCAGGCGATCCAAGGGCCCAATTGGGGCAATTTGTGGACAAAGTTCACGCAACCGGCCTAAAGGTTCAGCTATTGGCAACAATGCGCAGAAAAGGCCTAAGTCAAAACTGGCGCATAGGATTGGTAAACTGAGTTGGCACCAGATTTCATCGCTGGCCCTATAGCGCTGGGCATATCAATCTATCTCGCAGTGCTTACAGGCTGGTCTTTGTGTTCACTCTGGTCTATCCCGCCATTCAAACCCGTTGTGCGAAAGGCTGCCCTATGAGTTTTGAAACCCCCGGACCGGTAGAGGCCCAATTGCGCGAGGCGATCAGTCCGATCGAGGAAATCATCGAAGAGGCCCGTAAGGGCCGGATGTACATTCTTGTGGATCACGAGGACCGCGAGAACGAGGGTGATCTGGTGATCGCGGCCGAGTTCGCTGACGCGGAGGCGATCAATTTCATGGCGACCCATGGGCGCGGGTTGGTCTGCCTGCCGATGACGGCGGAACGGATCGATAGTCTGGGCCTGCCGATGATGGCGGTGAACAACTCGTCGCGTCATGAGACAGCCTTCACCGTGTCAATCGAGGCGCGCGAAGGGGTGTCGACCGGAATTTCCGCCGCTGATCGCGCGCTGACCGTGGCGACGGCAATCAATGAACAGAACACAATGGCGCATATCGCGACACCTGGCCATATCTTCCCGCTGCGCGCCAAAAGGGGCGGGGTACTGGTGCGGGCGGGGCACACCGAGGCCGCCGTTGATATCTCGCGTCTGGCCGGGCTGAACCCCTCGGGCGTGATCTGCGAGATCATGAAGCCCGATGGCACAATGGCGCGCCTGCCTGATCTGGTCGCCTTCGCCAAAGAGCATGACATGAAGATCGGCACGATCAGTGATCTGATCACCTATCGCTCACGCAACGACAATCTGGTTGTGGAAACTTCGCGCGAGATGGTGACATCAGAATATGGTGGCGCGTGGGAGATGCGGATTTTCACCGATCAGACCCACGGTATCGAACACGTTGTCATGATCAAGGGCGACATCACTACACCCGAACCAGTCCTGACGCGGACCCACGCCCTGCATGAAGCGCCCGATATTCTGGGTCTCGGCCCGAAATCGTCACGAGAGCTGCCCCGCGCGATGGAAAAGATCGCCGAAGAGAGGCGCGGCGTCGTTTGCCTTTTCCGTCAGCCGCGAAATTCGCTTTATGCCGCAGACGACGAAGGCCCGCGCACGATCAAGCAAACCGGTCTGGGTGCGCAGATCCTGTCCAAGATGGGTATTCAGGAACTGGTGCTGCTGACAGACTCGCCTGAAACCGTGTATCTGGGGCTCGACGCGTTTGGACTGTCAATCGTCGGCACCCGCTCGATCCTCAAGGAAGACTGATAATGGCTGAAAAAGACAAACATGGCATTCTGCCGACTCCCAGCTTCGACAAGCCGGTGAAACTGCTGCTGGTGGTGGCTCCGTTCTACCGTGCCATCGCTGACAACATGGTCGCTGGTGCCAAGGCCGAGATCGAGGCCGCAGGCGGAACCTGCGACGTGGTCGAAGTGCCCGGTGCGCTGGAAATCCCGACCACAATCGCCATGGCCGACCGTCAGTGCAACTACGACGGCTATGTCGCGTTGGGCTGTGTCATTCGGGGCGAGACGACGCATTATGAAACCGTCTGCAACGACTCTAGCCGTGCAATCCAGTTGATGGGCCTGCAGGGCCTGCTGATCGGCAATGGCATCCTGACTGTCGAAAACGACGAACAGGCCGAGGTACGAGCAAACCCCGAAAAGATGAATAAAGGCGGTGGAGCGGCGGCTGCGGCCTTGCATCTGATCGCGCTCAGCCGTAAGTGGGGCTCTTCCAAAAAGGGCGTGGGCTTCAAGCCACCGTCCGAGTCCATCCTTGTGGCGGGCGACAGCAACGGACCCACGACAGCATGACCCAGACAGACGCGCCGAAACCGGCCAACCAGAAACGCCTTATGAGATCCGCCGCCCGGCTTTATGCCGTACAGGCGCTGTTCCAGATGGAGCAGTCGGGCCAGACGACTGAACAGGTTGTGAATGAGTTTCTGGATCATCGGTTTGGCGCGGTCTACGAGGGGGATGAGATGCTGGATGGCGATATCAGTGTCTTCCGTAAGTTGGTGGATGACGCCGTGAACTATCAGGCCACCATCGACCAGATGACCGATCGTGCATTGGTCGCCAAATGGCCCATTGCGCGCATCGATCCGACCCTGCGCGCTGTGTTTCGCGCGGCCGGGGCTGAGTTGACCCAGAGCGACACGCCGCCAAAGGTCGTGATCACCGAATTCGTCGATGTCGCACGTGCGTTCTTCCCGGAAGGCAAAGAGCCCAAATTCGTGAACGCTGTGCTGGATCACATGGCGCGCGAGGCCCAGCCCGAGGCGTTCTGACGCCTTTACCGCGACCCTGCATGCGCTAGACTCACCATCACAGCGCAAGGAGGTTCGCCATGCCCAAACTGGTCCGTCTCTACATTACGCAAGTCATCTGGGGCTTTGTGATCTCGGCCGTCTTTGTCGGGGTGCTGCTGGCGCTCAACGTGGCCAATCTACGGCATCTGATCACCAGTTCGGAAATTGGTCTGATCGCGTTGGCCATGATCTGGTTCATGAACGGGATCGTCTTTGCGGGTGTGCAGTTCGCCTATGCGATCATGAGCATGGCTGAGAAGCCGAACAAACCACGTGGTGGAACACCGATTGCTCATGGTTTGAAGCCTGCGCCGATCAAACAGGAAGTGCGCGCAGGGCGCTGATTTATTAGGTAAATATGTGGCGGGACCACCAGTCAACCGTGCGGTTTGATTCCCGAGGACCTGTATGTACAGGTGGGCGCCAGGTAATCAGGCCAGGACCTGAACAGAGCCAGCCCCCTCGGAATTGCTTAAGGCCACCAGAATGCTACCTGTCACAAGAAGGGCAGAACCCGCCACGGGCCTAAGTAGGGCCTGAAGCAGGTTCGCACAAGGGGTTATGCATCAACAGTTTCGTGCAAAGCGGTGCGCATCTTGCCGAAATGTTCATCCCATCCGTCATCCAGCGAAAGGATCAGGCCAAAGGCGTCAGCCCCTTGAGGTAAGCCCTCGTGCAGCAGTCCAAGGCGCGTACCGCCGGCGACGGGTTCCAGCGTCCACTTGACCACACTTTCGGCGCCGCCCATCGGTTTTATGGTGAATGTATATTCAAGATACTCTGGACGTCTCGCTTCACGCACTTCACCCCAAATCAGAAGGTCGCCACTGGTCGTCCCGAACATCTCAAGCTTTTGTCCAGCGGCCAGGGGACGTTCGGGTTTGTGAAACCACTCGGCCAACCGGTCGGGATCAGTCAAATAGTCCCAAACGATTTCTGGTGTAGCGCGGAGAAAGATTGTTTTCTGCAAAACTGCGTCTGTCATTTCTTATTCCCTTCGATAGCTTTCTTCAGATTTGCGAGGCGATCATCCCAGAACCGGTCGAAGTAGCTGAGCCAGTCCAGAACCGGAGCCATTCCTTTGGGTTCAAGGCGATTGATGCGTTCGCGTCCACGAGCTTCGACGGTGATCAATCCTCCGTCGGACAAAACGGTCAGATGCTTTTTGACGGCCGCGCGAGTCATGTCGAAACGTTCGGTTAGTTGAGCGATCGTCATATCCTGCGCTGCCAGCATCTGAACGATGTCGCGGCGGGTCGGGTCCGCCAGAGCGCGAAATGCGTTTTGGGTCTGTGTATTCATCGGGCACCTCTTATTGGATACCATTTGGTTTCATATTATTGCGATACCAAATGGTACTATGTCAAGCTGCTTGATTTTTGTTCATGAATTGTTCACATTCTCGGAATGACACTAACTATGCAGCCTGGACAGAAGCTGGCCCGTGGTGTTTCGCGTCACTTGTTGACCCACGGCTATGTTTCGATTGAAGAATTTGTCCCCACCCGAGGGTTGCGTGTCGATGTGATGGGGCTGGGCCCCAAGGGTGAGATATGGGTGGTCGAGTGTAAATCCAGCCGCGCCGATTATCAGTCGGATTCCAAATGGCAGGGCTATCTTGACTGGTGTGACCGATTCTTTTGGGCGGTTGATACGGATTTCCCGACCGAGCTTCTGCCTGCGGAAACAGGCTTGATCATCGCTGATGCCTATGATGCCGAAATCATCCGTATGGGGCCAGAAAGCAAGCTAGCCCCGGCGCGGCGCAAAAAGATGGTTCAGAAATTCGCGATGGATTCTGCACGTCGGTTGCAGGCTTTGCGCGACCCCAGGGTTTAGCTTTTGATGGCGCGCGCGGCTTGGGCTGCGGCGCGGATTTCCTCGGCGATTTCTTCGGCCTCTTCGGGGTCGAAATCCATTGGAATCTCAATACCGGCACCTTCAATGAACAGCCGCACCATACCATGATCGGTGGGGCCGATCTGCAGGTTCGCTTCGATATCGCGTTCGGTATTGATGCTCATGTTCGCCTCCGGGAAATGCGCTTTGGTGCTAACGCGCGATGGGTTGAGAATCAAGCCGACTATGGGTTCAGATAGGGCATGGAGACGGCAACGCTCAGACCTTTCCGCGCCGAGGATGCGCCGTGGCTGGTAGAACAGCATGACGTGCTCTATTCCCGCGACGAGGGGTTTGATGACAGTTTCGGCCCGCTGGTTGCCCGCATTCTGACGGGATTCATCGCGGATCATGATCCAACTTGCGAACAAGGCTGGATCGCCGAGTGCGACGGGGATCGTTTGGGTAGTATTTTCTGTGTCAGGCTGGATGATCAAACCGCCAAGCTGCGGTTGTTTCTGCTGCTGCCCGAGGCTCGTGGACAGGGGCTGGGCAAGCGGCTACTGACCGCCTGCATGGGTTTCGCCCGCGACGCAGGATATCGCCAGATGGTGCTGTGGACCCATGAGAGTCACGCCGCCGCTTGCGGGCTGTATCGTGCGTTTGGGTGGGAGCTTGTCGACAGCAAGCCGGTGCATTCCTTCGGTGTCGATCTGGTCGAACAAAGCTGGCGAATTCAGCTTTAATCCCCTTGCAATCCCCGTACGCCTTCGCTAAATCGCCCCTCACAAGTGCCGCCTTAGCTCAGTTGGTTAGAGCGCTGGATTGTGGATCCAGAGGTCCCCTGTTCAAGCCAGGGAGGCGGTACCATCTCCCAAAACCCAAGAACGGTTTGCCGGTTGCAGGTCTTTCTGTATACCCGGTACTTGGCGAAAGCTGCGTTCCGATGACATGAGCAAGATATGCCGGATAAGAAACCTGTAGACATCCGTAGAAGTGCCAGACTGTCTGTTGCACCGATGATGGATTGGACCGACAAGAATTGCCGGTTTCTGCATCGTTTGCTGAGTTCTGAGACCTTGCTTTATACTGAAATGGTCACAGCGCCTGCTTTGGTGCGCGGCGGCGCACTGCATCTGCTGGACTTTAATCCTCAGGAGCACCCGGTTGCGTTGCAGCTAGGGGGTTCTGACCCGCAGGAATTGGCGCAGGCGGCCAAGCTGGGCGCGGAAGCCGGATATGACGAGATCAACTTGAATTGTGGGTGTCCGTCTGACCGTGTGCAATCAGGGACATTCGGTGCGGTATTGATGCGCGCACCAGAAAAGGTCGCGGAATGCGTTGCGGCGATGCGCGAGGCGGTGAAGCTCGAAGTCACGGTGAAATGCCGTATCGGTGTTGACGAACAGGAACCTTCAGAAGTGCTACCTGCTTTCCTCGACCAGATTCGCAAGGCCGGTTGTCAGCGGGTGACGATCCATGCGCGCAAAGCTTGGTTGCAGGGGTTAAGCCCCAAAGAAAACAGGGATATTCCACCGTTGGACTATGGTCTTGTGCACCGGATGAAGGCTGATTTTTCGGACATGCACATCTCGATCAATGGTGGCATTACGTCGCTTGCTCAGGCGCAACAGCATCTGGAGGATGGGCTTGATGGTGTCATGATCGGTCGTGCCGCCTATCACCAACCGACAGATATTTTGGCGGCTGCGGACCCGTTGATCTTTGGAACGGGCAGCGTCGCGGATCCCATTGAAGTGGTGCAAAATATGCTGCCCTATGTCGAGGCGCATCTTGTCGACGGTGGTCGATTGCACCAGATCACGCGGCATATGCTGGGCCTGTTCGCGGGGCGTCCCGGTGCGCGGGGATGGCGGCGGATGCTCTCCGAAGGTGCTGTGCGCGAGAATGCCGGCCCAGAAGTGATCCTGCAGGCTCTGGACTCTGTTGCTGCGCTATCGCAGGTGGAACAGGTAGGCTAAGACGGCTTCGAGCCGCTATGGGGGAATGATGCCCGAGACGATGTTGCTGGCCCAGATGCTGGGCCTTTTGCTTGTGATCGGTGCTTTGGCCGGGGTATTGGCTGGACTTTTGGGCGTTGGCGGTGGAATCGTTCTGGTGCCTGCGTTTTTCTATGCGTTTCAGACACTTGGATATGGCGGTCCTCAGCTGATGCAGCTATGCCTCGCAACTTCGCTGGCGACGATCATTGTAACGTCGATCCGGTCGGTTCTGAGCCATAACAAGAAAGGCGCGGTGGATTGGGGCATCCTGCGCGGCTGGGGGCCAGGCATAGCGGTAGGTGCGGTGATCGGTGTTCTGGTGGCTTCAGCTCTGAGGACAGAGTTTTTGCAGGCGCTGTTCGGCATTCTTGGTATGGTTATCGGCATCTATCTTGGATTGGGTAAATCCGAGTGGCGGTTGGGGGATGCGATGCCCAAGGGATTGCGCCGCGCCGCGCTTTCGCCTTCGGTCGGGTTTCTGTCGGTACTGATGGGAATTGGCGGGGGCAGTTTCGGTGTTCCGCTCATGAGCCTTTATAACACTCCGATCCACCGGGCGGTTGCGACCGCAGCGGGCTTTGGCGTGATCATCGCTGTACCGTCGGTGCTGGGTTTTTTATTTCTCAACATCGCTCCGGAGCATCGCCCGCCGCTGACCATTGGCGCGGTCAATCTGGTGGCTTTCGGTATCGTCGTTGCGATGACTATGATCACCGCCCCGTGGGGCGTTAAGCTGGCGCATGCGATGGATCCGAAGCCGCTCAGGCGGGTCTTCGCGGTATTCCTTACCCTGGTTGCTCTGAATATGCTGAGAAAGGCGTTGGGGTGGTAGCGTCGTTTTACGAGCTAGGTTGGGTAAAGTTTCCTTATGATGGAGCGTTGGCGGATTGGGCGGCGCACGCTCTTCCCACTGCGCGTGCGTCCGTCAGCGATCCAGCTCATGCAGCTTGGCACGATTGCGATGGCACGTGGTTCATTGGCGTTGATGCACTGGACAATGATGCGCAGGGCAGGGTGGCGGGTTCGCCTGCACTGGCGGGCGCGGCCATCGAACTGGCACATCAGCAGTTTGGATCGATCGATCTGCACAAAGGGCAGGTCTCGGTGATCTATCCGGGATATCCGCGTCCCCGACGTGGCGAAAGCGAGGCGGCGGCGCGGTATCGAGCGCGTCGGGATGCGGCGCATGTGGACGGGCTGAAGCCAACTGGCCCTGATCGACGACGGCGGGTGGATGAACCTCATGCCTGGATATTGGGTATCCCACTTACCGAGGCCAGTGTGGACGCAGCACCAATGGTGCTGTGGGAGGGAAGCCACAAAATCCTCGGCGATGCTTTTCGGGCCGCGATGAAGAAGGTGCCGCGGCATGAATTGGGCGAGGCCGATATCACAGATGTCTATCAGGCTGCGCGCCGCGAAGTATTCGAGACCTGTCCGCGTCTCGAACTACCAGCACGCCCAGGCGAAGCCTATCTGTTGCACCGCCACTGTCTGCATGGTGTTGCACCATGGGGTCCGAATGCCAGCGCTGGACCGGATGGACGGATGATCGCCTATTTCCGCCCTCAGTTGCCTGGTGGTGTAGCGCAATGGCTCGAATCCCCGTAACCTCCTGCCATTGTTTGGCTTTGGAGAGTTGGTTCGATGATTACGGTTCACACGAATGCAGATGGTGCCCTTATTGAGGTCGAGCTTTCGGGCGAGGTCACTAGCGCAGATTACGCGAGCACGCTTGTTCCCGCTATTGAGGTCGCATTGGAAGAGCACGACGCCATACGACTGCTGGCGATCGTTGGGTCCGAGTTCAAAGGATACGATCTGGGCGCCGCATGGTCTGATACCAAGTTGGGGCTCAGCCATTGGCGCGGATTCGACCGGATTGGCGTTGTGGCGGACCAGGGATGGGTGCAAACAAGCGTCCGCCTGGCTGCCCCGATCCTGCCTTGCCCGGTGCACGTTTTTGGAATGGATGAGGTGGAGGAAGCGCGTCGCTGGATGCGCGAATCTCTCGGGGCGATCCACGTGACGGATCTGGGCGGACCTTGCGTGCAGATCAGCCTGATGGGCAAACTGGATTCACAGGAATACGGTCAGGCTCAAACCGATCTTGATGCGCTGTTGCGCGAACGTGACGGGTTTCGCCTGTTGATCGATCTGCGCGAGTTCGATGGTTGGCAGGGTCTGACTGCAATGGCAGCCCATTTCAGACTGGCGGCTGGTCATATTGGGATGCTGGATCGTGCAGCGATTGTCGGTGACAAGACATGGCAAAAAATGGCGCAACGCATGGCCAGCCATGTTCTGGGAACGCGGACCCAGTATTTCCCGGCTGAGGAATACGAGAATGCAAAAACCTGGCTTGCGACTGGCTAAATGCTCTAAAAATGGTTCAGAAACAATGCCTTGTAATCATAGGCATTGTTCTTTTTTGCGTTGACGTTACGGAATGCAACTTTAAGTTAGCGCTATTATTGACTGGTTGGTCAAATAACTTAAAAAGTCCTTACCTGTCCCGGATTTAGAGGGAGAGGCAACAAGCTGTTTCGCGTCGCTGTGGGCCACCACTCACTCAAACACAGCTTCCGGACTCTTCCCCCTCGGTGTTCGGAACGGTCCCGCAGTGGCGCGTCGTTTATTACATATTGGAAGAGCAATGATTTTTCGCTCAGTACTAAAGCGCATTCTTTCGAAGGACACTCCCGAACAGGCTGAAAGCCACGAGTTGGAAGTTGAGTTGCGCCCGCGACCTGCAAAGACGACAACCCAGAACGAGCTGGTTGAACTGTTCGGTTCTGAGTTGCGGGATCACGAATCTCTGAGTGATCTTAAGCCTACGCGGTCGCCAAAATACTAGGCTTGCGGATCAGGACCCTTGCAGCCGGGCGGCACGGCCACCACGGCGCTTTGCCAGACGGGGTTTGCGTTCCGGCAGATCCTGCATGATTTCGGCCCGTTCGGTGCTGTCCATCTTTGACCAGCGCGTGATCTCGTCAATGGTGCGGTAGCAGCCGGTGCAGATACGTTCGGTCGGATGAACGACGCAGATTTGGATGCAAGGGCTTTCGAGCTCGTCCCGTTTCCAAACCATATTCGTCATGGGCGTTTTCCGATCCGTCAAAGAAAGCGCAGTCTGTCCAGCGCGCCTTGCAGAATATAACCTGCTGCGACGTGATCAATAACCTGTCCGCGACGTTTTCGTGTCGTATCCGCCTCAAGCAGTGCTTTTTCTGCCGCAACGGTGCTTAGTCGTTCGTCCCAGAAACCGATGGGCAGATCGGTCAAACGGGTCATGTTTCGTGCGAAGGCGCGGGTTGACTGGCAGCGCGGCCCTTCGCTGCCATCCATGTTGCGCGGCAGTCCGAGGATAATGCCGCCGATCTCACGCTCGGTCACAATCTCGATCAAACGCGCGGAATCCAGTGTGAATTTCTTGCGTCGTACCGTCTCAAGCGGGGTGGCCACGCCGCGCATCCGGTCCGAGACGGAAACGCCGATGGTCTTTTCTCCCAGATCCAGCCCCATCAGGGCTGACATTGGGGGCAGGGATGCTGCGAAGTCTTCGAACGCGTCGTGGATCATTGAGCGATTCCGGCTTGCAGCGCGGCAGCGTCGATCATCTCCAACGCTTCGGCGTTACCCGCAAATACTTCCTTGGCTTCGTTCCTGATTTTGATGGCGCGTTGGCCTTCGCCCAGCACGCCCAAGGCGGCAATCAGGCGTGCCCACTCCTCGGGTGTCCCGCCCTCGGTCGCAAGGCGGTCCGAAAGGCCATCGACCATACCGCGGATCATTTCTTGTCGTTCTTCTGGCGACATCTCGGCAGCGGCATTTACATCGTCTTGGCTGGGGCCGGATGCAGCAGAAAAGTCGGGTGTGTTGAACACGCCTGCGCGGAATGCCAATTCATCGATCTGTGACCGGATGGCATTCGCCCATGGCGCGCTGGCCGGGGCGTCATTCAGGGTTTCGACCCAAACGCGATAAGCCATATCAGGCCGCCCGGTCTGTGCCAGCATCTGCCCCCAATAATACCGGGCAGGACCCAAGCGCTGATTGCGCTCAAGCGCCTGTCGCAAGGCGGCTTCCGCTTCCGGTGAGACGTAGCCGCCAGCGGCCAAAATCATCATCTCTGCCTGATCCGAATAGGCCTGAGCCGAGGCATTGTCACCCGACAGTTCGATCACACGGGTTTGTGCCTCATACCCTGCTTTGAAGTTCCCCGCGTTGGTTTCATGCTGTGCCAGCAGGGTATGGCCTTGCAGATCATCGGGGCGTTCGGCCACAGTTTCGCGCAGCCGGTTCAGCAAAGTTGCATAGCTTTCGTCCAGCGGAGGCGTCTGGAGCGGTGTGGCAATGCCCTCGGCCTCAGCCTGGCTGGGTCGATTTTCGCGCAGGTCTTCTGCCATTTCCAGACGAACTGAAAGGGGCATGTCAGGGAAACCGGCAGCACCCAACTGACGATACATCGCCAACCCGCCACCAACCAGAACGGCGGCCATGGCGAGGAACGCAATTATGGTAACCACGCGTGATGGCCCGGTGCCTTTGTCTTCATTGCGCATCTGCGCGTCTGCGGCCAGGATACGGCGCGAGATTTCCGTGCGTACACGCTCAGCATCAGCTTTCGCGATCACGCCGCGCGCCAAGTCTTTGTCGACGCTTGCTAGCTGTTCACGATAGACTCGCAGATCATAAGCAGCTGTCGGGCCGGTGCCGCGACGACCGCGCAGCATCGTGTAACCCAGGAAAATCGCGATCAGCAGCGCGATCAAAAAGATGAGAACCCAGAACGGCATGGTCCCTCCAAAATGGTTGCCCTGACTTAGACCTGTCGGCGCATGGAAAAAAGGGACAAATAGCCGCGAAGGGCGCTCATGTCGCAATAGTGCATTATTGCGGCGTTGCGCGGCAGGGTTAAAATGTACGGGCACGGCATACCTGCGCCCAATCATCGAAGACCGGACGGATTCGCACATGAAACACTACTCAGCCTTTGCTGTAGCGCGCGAAGCGCTGCGCTATCACACCGGATGGGAGCGCGCATGGCGTTCGCCGGAGCCTAAGAAGCGCTATGACGTCATTATCGTCGGGGCCGGCGGTCACGGTTTGGCAACAGCCTACTATCTTGGCAAGAACTACGGCATCCAGAACGTCGCCGTAATAGAAAAAGGCTGGTTGGGCGGTGGCAACACCGGTCGGAACACGACCATCATCCGATCGAACTATCTGCAGGATCCGTCAGCGGCGATTTACGAAAAGGCGCGCGGTCTCTACGAAGATCTGAGCCAGGAGCTGAACTATAACATCATGTTCAGCCCGCGTGGCGTAATCATGCTGGCGCAGACCCAGCACGAGATTCGCGGCTATCAGCGTACTGCGCATGCGAATGCGCTGCAGGGTGTTCAGACCGAATGGATTGGGCCCGAGCGTGTGAAAGAACTGGTGCCGATCATTAATCTGGAAGGTCCGCGCTATCCGGTTCTGGGCGGGCTTTGGCAGGAACGTGGTGGGACCGCGCGCCATGATGCGGTGGCATGGGGCTATGCCCGCGCGTGCTCGGCCATGGGTATGGACATCATCCAGAAATGCGAAGTCACCGGCGTCCGGTCCGAAAACGGTCGTGTTGTCGGGGTCGATACCACAAAAGGGGCCATCGATTGTGACAAGCTGGGGATCGTGGTTGCGGGGCATTCCGGCCAGTTGGCTGAGATGGCGGGTTTCCGACTGCCACTGGAAGCCGTCGCGCTGCAGGCGCTGGTATCCGAGCCGATCAAACCCTGCATGGATGTCGTTGTGATGGCGAACACCGTACACGGCTACATGTCTCAGTCCGACAAGGGCGAGATGGTGATTGGTGGTGGCACGGACGGGTTCAACAACTATACCCAGCGCGGCAGCTTCCATCATATCGAGGAAACGGTACGCGCATTGGTCGAAACTTTCCCGATGATCTCGCGCCTGAAAATGCTGCGCCAGTGGGGCGGTATTGTGGATATGACCGGCGACCGTTCACCCATCCTGTCGAAAACACCGCTTAATGGCTGCTTTATCAACGCAGGCTGGGGCACCGGCGGCTTCAAGGCCATTCCGGGATCGGGCTGGGGCATGGCACAGCTGATGGCCACGGGGCATTCACCACTGACCGAAGCCTTCTCGCTGGATCGTTTCAAAGAAGGCCGCTTCATCGACGAAAGCGTCGCGGCCGGGGTGGCGCACTGATGAAGATTTTTCGTCGAAAAATCTCGCACGCCCGTCACGCAGAATTTGCAGGCAGATACGTCTCGCCTGCTGCCAAGAGGATGATCACATGCTGATCTTGAAATGCCCCTATTGCGGCGTCGAAGCCGAAGAAACTGAACTGGCTGCGGGTGGCGAGGCGCATTTGAAGCGTTATGGCCCGGGCTCGTCAGATGATGAGTTCCACGACTACCTGTTCATGCGCGAAAACCCCAAGGGCGTTCATTTCGAACGCTGGCGCCATGCCAATGGGTGCGGCAAGTGGTTCCACGCCGCGCGCTGTACGAACACGCTTGAGGTCTTTGGCACCTATCCGGCGCAGACAACCGAGCCGCCGCAAGAGATCAAGGATGCCATCACCGCCAAGCGTCCCGGCTGGACGTGGAGAGAGTACAAATGATCCGTACAGCCATCCGAAATACCGCCTGCGAAAGGTCCGCATCATGAGCACCCGTCTCGCAAAACATGGCCGTTTGATTGATCGGTCGAAAAAGGTCAACTTCACCTTCAACGGCACCTCGATGCAGGGCTACGAGGGCGATACGCTCGCGTCTGCCTTGCTGGCCAATGATCAGATGATGATGGGCCGGTCGTTCAAGTATCACCGCCCGCGCGGCGTGGTCGCTAGTGGCGCGGAAGAGCCAAACGCTCTGGTCGGTCTGGGTGAGGGCAACCGGTTTGAGCCGAACCAGCGCGCCACCACGACAGAGCTGTTCAATGGTCTGACATCCGCATCACAGAACCACTGGCCGAACCTCGAGTTCGACATCGGCGCGATCAATACGCATCTGTCGCGGTTTCTGCCCGCCGGTTTCTATTACAAGATGTTCATCCATCCGAAACCGTTCTGGAAACATGTTTACGAGCCGTTTATTCGCCAGTCGGCGGGTTTGGGCAAAGCGCCCGACAAGGACAACCGTGACGCGGACACATACGAGCACTTTTACGCCTTCACCGATGTCTTGGTGATTGGCGGAGGTGTCGCGGGTTTGCAGGCCGCCAAGGTGGCAGCCCAAACCGGTGCCAAGGTGATGCTGATCGAGCAGACTGCGCACTGGGGTGGTCGCGCTCCGGTTGATGGCGGAACCATCAATGGCGAGCCTGTGGATAAGTTCGTGGAACAATTGGTTTCCGATCTCGAAACAATGGACAACGTCACCATGCGCAATCGCTGCATGGGTGCGGGGGTCTATGACCACGGTTATGTACTGGGTTATGAGCGACTGACAGACCACAAGCCGGGTGTTCAGGGGCCGCGTCACCGCCTGTGGCGCATTCGTGCGAAACAGGTCGTGACCGCGACCGGTGCGATTGAGCGTCCGCTGTCATTCGCAGGCAATGATGTGCCTGGTGTCATGCTGGCCTCTGCCATGCGCGACTATGTGGTCAACTGGGGCGTGACGCCGGGCGAGCGTGTGATTGTCGCCACAAACAATGATGACGCCTACCGGACTGCAATTACCTTGAAACAGGCCGGTGTCGATGTCCTGCGCGTGGTTGATGCGCGCGACACCGCCGGACCTCTGGCCGAAGAGGCGCGTCAGCTGGGTATCCGCGTCGATCCGGGCAAGGCGATCGCAAAGGTCAAAGGCGGCAAGCGGGTCAAGAAAGTTGCGATCTGCAATCAAGAGGGGATCGGAGGCGCCCGGGAAGAGGTCGAATGCGATGCGATTGCCATGTCAGGTGGCTGGTCTCCGGTCGTGCATATGTGGTCGCATTGCGGCGGTAAGCTGATCTGGGACGAGGCGAACGCGCATTTCCGCCCCGATCCTTCACGTCCTCCGCTGGGGGCAGACGGTGAAGGTTTTGTTCTGGCGGCAGGGGCTTCGAACGGCCCGCTGGCCCTGGGGGATGTCCTGAAGGATGCAGATACTGCCGGCAAAGCGGCAGCGAAGGCGGTCGGGTTCTCCGCGAAGCGCACCAAAGCGCCAGTTGGTGAGACTACGGCCGAGGCCCCAATGGCCGCTGTCTGGCTCATGCCTTCTAATGCCGAGATTGATCTGCGCATGAAATCGTGGCTGGACTTCCAGAACGACGTCAAGGTCTCGGACGTGCAACTGGCTGCGCGCGAGGGCTATGAAAGTGTCGAGCATACCAAGCGTTACACCACGCTGGGCATGGCAACGGATCAGGGTAAGTTGAGTAATATCAACGGCCTGGCAATCCTTGCTGATGCACTGGATTCAGAGATCCCGAAGGTCGGCACCACCACCTTCCGCCCGCCATATACTCCAATCTCGATGGCTTCGATTGGTGGTGAAGCGCGTGGTGAGGTGTTCCAGCCGATCCGTCAAACGCCGATGCACAACTGGCACGATAAGAACGGAGCCGATTGGGAGCCGGTCGGCCATTGGCGTCGAACCTATGCCTATGTCCGTCCCGGTGAATCCGTGCATGACGCGGTGAACCGAGAGGTGAAAAACACCCGCGAAAACCTCGGGCTGTTGGACGCTTCGACACTCGGCAAGCTGATCGTCAAAGGCCCCGACGCAGGCAAGTTCCTGGACATGATGTACACCAACATGATGTCCACGCTGAAGGTCGGCAAATGCCGCTATGGCCTGATGTGTTCCGAGAATGGCTTCCTGATCGACGACGGCGTTGTTGCCCGCATCGATGAGGACACGTGGCTGTGCCACACCACCACCGGCGGGGCCGAGCGTATCCATGGCCACATGGAAGAATGGCTGCAGACCGAGTGGTGGGACTGGAAAGTCTACGTCGCGAACGTCACCGAGCAATATGCGCAGGTCGCCGTGGTAGGTCCGAACGCCCGCAAGGTACTTGAGAAGCTGGGCGGCATGGATCTGTCGAAAGAGGCGCTGCCCTTCATGGAATGGCGCGATGGCAAGATCGGCGCGTTCGACGCGCGGGCCTACCGTATCTCGTTCTCGGGTGAGCTGTCCTATGAGATCGCGGTCCCTGCAAGCCAAGGTCAGGCGTTCTGGGACGCTCTGATCGAGGCAGGGCAGGAGTTCGGAGTGATGCCATACGGCACCGAATGTCTGCATATTCTGCGAGCCGAGAAGGGCTTTATCATGATCGGCGATGAGACCGACGGCACCGTGATCCCGCAGGATCTGGGGCTGCACTGGGCGCTGTCCAAAAAGAAAGAGGATTACCTCGGAAAACGCGCCCATTCGCGGACCCATATGGCCGATCCTGAGCGCTGGAAACTGGTTGGTCTTGAGACTGTGGATGGATCGGTTCTGCCCGACGGAGCATATGCGGTTGGTGAAGGCGTGAATGCGAACGGTCAGCGCAACATGATCGGGCGCGTAACTTCGACCTACTACTCGGCCAATCTGGGCAAAGGCATCGCCATGGGCCTGATCAAACACGGCCCCGACCGGATGGGCGAAGTGGTCGAGTTCCCGGGCACTGACGGCAAAACCTACAAGGCCAAGATCGTGGACCCGATCTTCTATGACAAGGACGGGGAGAAGCAGAATGTCTGAACCCATCAGCGCACTGAACCACGCCTCATATGATGGCATCGCCAAGATCGAGGAATGCGGCCTACAGGGCATGATCACACTGCGCGGTGATCTGTCGGATAAGGTACTGGCTAAGGCTGTCAAAGACGCCACCGGGCAGAAAGTGCCCGGTCAGCGTGAAGCGTTTGTGAATGGCGACACCGGTGTTTGCTGGATGTCCACCGACGAATTGCTGGTGCTTGTGCCTTATGCCGAGGTCGAGGCCAAACTGGCCGCGATGACCAACGCGCTAAGTGGTACGCACGCACTGGCGGTCAACGTCTCCGACGCGCGGGCCGTATTCCGCGTTTCGGGCGCGAACGCGCGCGAGGTATTGGGCAAGCTGGCTCCGGTTGAGCTGTCGGCCGAGGCATTCCAACCCGGCCAGATCCGCCGTTCGCGTTTGGCGCAGGTGGCAGGTGCCTTCTGGATGGACGACGCTGAGACTTTCCGCATCGTCTGCTTCCGCTCTGCGGCGGACTATGCGTTCAAATTGCTGAAGGTTGCGGCGCAGCCCGGCAGCGAGGTCGGGGTTTATTAAGCCCTGATCGCCTGATGATATGTGGGTGAGGGGGCTTTGCCCCCTCGGCCTGCGGCCTCACTCCCAAGGTATTTCTGTCGAGATGAAGGCCGGATCTCTGGTTCGGGTGTCAGGGGTTCGCGCTGAACAGGAATGTCGGGAATTGAGTGAGTGCACGCTTGCCCGTGAGGGCTGACTTGCCGGTTTCGCCTGTGTGTGGGTCGTGGCAATGGCTATAGAAAGCCAGGTCTTCTGATAGTTTTTTCATGGCCGCGCTGCGGTTGTCTGCGCTCAGATAAGGTGTGTGCGTTGAGAGAAACAGCGCAGGGTTATCTTTTTCTAACCAAGGCAGCATAGAAGGCAGGACCGAAAATTCGGCGCCTTCGATATCCATTTTGACCAAAGAGACATTAGTCAGGTCGACGGATTCAGAAAATTGATCCCAACCGATGGTAAGTGCGTCAGTGCCATGGCTTCCTTCGTGGAGCAATGATGACGTTGAATCGCCTGCCTCTCCGTGCGCTGAAGCCATTCGTGTCACTCCAAACCCATCTGACAAGGCGATGCTGAAGGCTGATACGTTTCGGATGTCGTTCAGCTCTAGGTTCCAGACCAAATGGCGGTAAGCCACTGGGTCAGGCTCAAAACACCACACATGGCGAGCGCGGCGCGCGGCATAGAGGACCGTGGGGCCGATCCATGCACCGATATCAAGATAGTCCTTTTCGGGCGACAGATAGTGGTCCAGCACCGAAAATGTCTCAGGTTCCCACTCCCCGGCTGATACCTTGCGCCAGAATTTCGAGTGGTAGGGGTCCAGGCGAAAGGGTTCACCGTTCAAGTTGCCCGCATAGTATCCGCGGGCGCGATAGAACATTTTGCGCGCCTGTGTCAGCATCGCGGACCTCCGGGTTTTTGTGTTGCGGCCCTTGACCTGCGGCGGCTGTCAAAGCATTTAACCTTTGGAACCGCAACATTCATTTTCAACAGGGGGCCGAGATGGCTTTTGAACTTCCTGATCTTCCTTATGCACATGACGCGCTGGCAGCCAAGGGTATGTCCGCGGAAACGCTGGAATATCACCATGACCTGCACCACAAGGCCTATGTCGACAACGGCAACAAGCTGATCGCCGGCACCGAGTGGGACGGCAAGTCACTGGAAGAGATCATCGTTGGCACATACGACGCAAATGCCGTCGCGCAGAACGGTATCTTCAACAACATCAGCCAGCTGTGGAACCACAACCAGTTCTGGGAGATGATGGGCCCCGGTGGCAACGCGATGCCCGGTGAGCTGGAGAAGGCTCTGACCGAGAGCTTTGGTTCGGTTGACGAATTCAAGTCGCAGTTCAGCGCTGCCGGTGCCGGTCAGTTTGGTTCCGGCTGGGCGTGGCTGGTCAAGAATGCCGACGGTTCGTTGGCAGTGACGAAAACTGAAAACGGCGTGAACCCGCTGTGCTTCGGTCAGACCGCACTGCTGGGCTGTGATGTGTGGGAGCATTCCTATTACATCGATTTCCGAAACAAGCGTCCGGCTTACCTGTCGAACTTCCTCGACAACCTGGTGAACTGGGAAAACGTAGCCTCGCGGATGTGATTTCCACTTGGTAGAACTTAATGAATGGCCCGCTGGCAGTGATGCTGGCGGGCTTTTTGTTATGAATTGATGGGTGGCCGGTAAAAACCTGCCGGTACGTCAACTTTCATTATCCCACCTATTGTGCACGGCCTTTCAGCACCTACGTAAAGTAGGCGGAGGGAGAGAACCGCCAATCAACCAAAAACCTATCAAAATGCGAGCGAAACACCAACGCCGCATCGTTAAACAGGTGTGTCTAAGGGACAGGCGAAGGCCAACCTAAGCGATACAGGAGATCACGAATGGCTGCACTTGAACAGGGAACATGGGTTATCATCGCCGATGGGGAAAAAGCGCTGGTGATGGAGAATATCACGGACGCACAGGACCCCAACTTGGTCGTCGTGTCGGTCGAAGAACAGGACGCAGCACCGACAAAGCCAAGTGACAGGGCCGGGCGGCGACCCGATACGGGACCGAACCAGAAATCTGCAGTTGAAGAGGAGACATGGAAGTCCCACGCAAAATCTCTGTTCGTTCAGGATGTGGCGAACCTTCTGAATCGCAAGGGGCTGAAAGGGGCCTATAAACGATTGGTATTGGTTGCCAGTCCGCATGTTCTGGGCCTGTTGCGCCGTCGGCTGCACAGTGAAGTGCTGGCAAAGGTGGTGGCCGAGGTTGACAAAACACTCACAAACCACCCGTTGCACAAGGTCGAACGGATACTGAAGACCCGATTGGCAAAACCTGCATAAACGAATGCCGACAATCGGGCGGTTTGCGCCGCCCGATTGCCAGTTTATTTAGTTCAGTAATTTGCGAAGCGCGGACATGGTCGCATCCGGTGTGTCGACCCAGGTGATGAATTCTGCCAGAGAATCATCTGCAAACCCCTGACCGATCAGTTGATTCAGCAGCGTGTGCAGCGTGTCCCAGTACCCGTCAACATTCATCACCAGAATGGGTTTATCATGAAGCCCCAGTTGCCGCCATGTCAGTGCTTCGAAAAGTTCGTCCAATGATCCGGGGCCGCCGGGCAGGACAACTACGGCATCCGCGTTCATGATCATCACTTTTTTACGCTCGTGCATCGTCTCGGTCACGATGAACCGGGTAAGGTCGGTCTTGCCGACCTCGCGCTGAAGCAAGTGCACCGGGATCACCCCAAATGTATCGCCGCCGGACGATTGTGCCGCCCGCGCGACCTCGCCCATAAGACCCACATCTCCGGCCCCGTAGACCAGCCGCCAGCCTTCGTTGGCCAACAAGGTTCCAAAGCTGTGGGCAGCGGCGGAGTAGGCAGGATTCACACCATTGCGTGACCCGCAATACACACAGACGGATTTCTGGGACATAGGTAGGGCTCTCTGCTCTTGTGTTAGGGGTTTTGACCCCTGATAGCGGGATTGATAGGTTGGCTCAACCGCTCCATGAAATGCGCGCCAAACTGGGCATTTCCCGGGCGGAGTGAAAGGAAAAGAATGAACGCCAAATCGGGAAGCGGAGGTTCTGGTACCTTCATATGGGGGCTGGTTGCCGGGATCGTTGTGGTGCTCGTTGCGGGCGGGTTGTACCTGTCCGGTCTGTTCGGCGAGCCGGAACAGCAGGCTGAGCAGGAAGCAACCGAAACATCCGAGCCGATTGTGGAGGTCGCTGAGCCGGAAACCCAGCCAGCGGAGGCGCAGCCCGAAAGCCAGGCGGCGGAAGCCGGCGAATCTGTTGCTGAAGACACACCGCCCGAGATTTCCGATCAAACTCCGGATAGCGAAGAAGCGGATGTTCCGGTTTTGGCCGCGCCGGTTCTGGATCAGATATTCGTTGAGTCCGATGGAAACGCGGTACTGTCCGGCAATGCCGAACCGGGGTCCGAGGTCAGTGTTCTGCTGGACGGTGAGACTGTTCACAGCTTCACCGTCGATGACAGCGGCCAGTTCGCCGAGTTTGTATCGATCCCGTTTGCAGACGACGCTCGCGGGCTTTTTCTTGAGACCCGGAGAGGCGAAGACACCAGCCGTTCAGATGATTATCTGATCGCGGCGCTGCCCGAACCGGCCCCACCGGCCGTGTCGGAGCCCGCTGCCGATGAGCCGGTCGAAGAGGTTGCCGAGGCACAGACGACGGATACGGAAACAACCGATCAGCAAGCAGCCAACCAAGTTGAAACCGAAGAGAATGAACCAGAAGTTGCAGGTGCCGCAACGCCACCTGTGAATGAGACCGCGCCCGCGACTGAAACTCAGCCGGAATCAGGCGACGCGCCTGACCAGCAGGTTGCGATCCTGCGCTCGGGCGAAGAAGGGGTTGAACTTTTGCAAGCACCCACTGTTCAGGATACGCCGCCAGAGCAGATTGCCCTGGACACGATTGGCTATTCGGACGCGGGTGATGTGGAATTGACCGGGCGGGCACAGGATGGATCGGCCGTACGCTTGTATCTGGACAACCAGCTTGTGGCCGACATTGCGCCAGCGACTGACGGGCAATGGCGCGGCGAGGTCGAGGGCATTGACCCCGGAGTGTACACTCTGAGGGTGGATGAGGTTGCCCCTGATGGCACTGTGGTCAGCAGGCTTGAAACGCCATTCAAACGCGAACCCGTCGAGGTCCTGCGCGCGACCGAAACCACCAATCCGGGTGAGGCCTCAACCGACGCTCCGGCGATCCGCTCGGTCACGGTTCAAAAGGGTGATACGCTTTGGGCGATCTCGCGCGACCGGTTTGGTGACGGTGTGCTGTATGTCAAACTTTTCGAGGCTAACAAAGATTCGATCCGTGATCCTGACCTGATCTATCCAGGGCAGATTTTCACCATTCCTGAATAAACATGACCACTGGCCCAACCCGGGCCAGGGCTTTTCTCTGACCGCAGTTAAGGTACGTGATGAGACAACCATCCGCGATCAAAACCGACACGGACGAGCATCGTTCGGGCTGGCGAACCATCCGCAAGGTTTCGCCCTATCTTTGGCCCGAGGACGAGCCATGGGTGAAACGGCGTGTCATTTTGGCGATGGCGATGCTGGTGCTGGCCAAGTTGATCGCTGTGTATACTCCCATCCTGTACAAAGGTGCCGTGGATGGTTTGGCGGGCGAAGGTGTACCGCCGCTTGCGTTGGGTGCAATCGGATTGACCGTTGCCTATGGTGTGGCCCGCATGATGACTGTTGGCTTCCAGCAATTGCGGGATGCGTTCTTTGCGCCGGTTGGGCAACGCGCGCTGCGCGCGCTGGCGCTTGAGACGTTCCAGCACATTCACCAGCTCTCGATGCGCTATCACGTGACCCGGCGCACGGGTGGTCTCAGCCGGATAATCGAGCGGGGCGTGAAAGGCGTAGAGTTTCTGTTGCGGTTTCTGCTGTTTTCAATCGGGCCGCTGATCCTGGAATTGCTTCTGGTGTCGATCATCCTGCTATGGTTATTCGACGTCTGGTATCTGGTCGTCGTTGCGGTGACGATTGCGCTTTACATATGGTTCACCTTTGCGGTGACCGAGTGGCGCGTGAAGCTGCGGCGCGAGATGAACGATCAGGATACCGAGGCCAACCAGCGCGCCATCGACAGCCTGCTGAACTTCGAAACAGTCAAGTATTTCAATGCCGAAACCCGCGAAGCCGAACGGTATGATGTTTCGATGAAAGGTTACGCGAAGGCCGCGCTGAAGACGGCCTATTCGCTGGCATTCCTGAATTTTGGTCAGTCGTTCCTGATCACATGTGGCCTGATTGGCGTGATGGTTCTGGCTGCAATGGGCGTGCAGAAGGGGGCGCTGACCGTCGGCGATTTCGTGATGGTTAATGCTTATATGATCCAGATAACCGTACCGCTGAATTTTCTTGGCACGGTGTACCGCGAAATTCGTCAGTCACTGGTGGATATGGGGCAGATGTTTGATCTGTTGGAACAGCCAGCAGAAGTGATGGACAAACCCTGCGCCCCGAACCTGAAGGTAAATGGTGGGGAGGTCACGCTTGAAGATGTCCGCTTTGGATACGAGCCTGATCGCGAAATCCTCAAGGGCGTTTCCTTGGCCGTACCAGCCGGTCAGACCGTTGCGATTGTCGGCGCCACCGGGTCTGGGAAATCCACAATCGGGCGGCTCCTGTTTCGGTTCTACGATGTCACCGGCGGGTCGCTGAAAATCGACGGGCAGGATGTGCGCGATGTTAGCCAGTCAAGCCTGCATGCCTCGATCGGTGTCGTTCCGCAGGATACGGTCCTGTTCAATGACACGATTCGATACAATATCGCTTATGGGCGCGAAGGCGCGACCCAGCAGGATGTAGAGACCGCCGCCAAATCCGCGCAGATTCATGATTTCATCGTCAGCCTGCCAGAAGGATACGATACCAAGGTCGGCGAACGCGGCCTGAAACTATCAGGCGGTGAAAAGCAACGCGTCGGCATCGCCCGAACCTTGCTAAAAAACCCGCCGATCCTGTTGTTGGACGAAGCGACGTCAGCCTTGGATACGGATACCGAGCAGGACATCAAAGATGCTTTGGCCCGAGCGGGTGAGGGGCGGACGGTGATCACCATCGCACACCGCCTTAGCACCATTGCCGAGGCCGATCGGATCGTCGTTCTGGAACGTGGTGAGATCATCGAGCAGGGAACGCATGATGAGCTGCTCAGCCGCGAAGGGCGATATGCCCAGCTATGGAACCGTCAACAGGCCGACAGCGAAGCGGCCTAGGCCCGACAGCCTTGATTGCCTATGATTGTGCGGATCGGTTCGAAAAGAAAATCGACTGCTGTGGTACGGTTTCCATTTGACGCGGACCCGCCGCCGCGACACTTTGCAGACCGAAATACAGACAAGGAAAAACTTCATGAAAATGCGAGCAGCAGCAGCGTTGACTGCAACACTGTTGATGGCGACTTCGGCGGCAGCCGAGGATCTGGAATTCTTGATTATCAATGAAACCAGCTATGATCTGGTCGAGTTCAACGTGTCTCCGGCCTCATCCGGCAGCTGGGAAGGCAACCTTCTTGAGGGTGGATATTTGGGCGCGGATTACGAAGTGGGCGTCCTCATCGCGGACGGGCTGACCACGTGTGTCTATGACATCCGCGGTGTTTTCAGCGACGGAGAATCGATTGAAGACTATGGTCTGAACCTGTGTGATCTGGGCGAATACGCGTTCGTCGAGTAACGCGTCTGCCAGAATTGAAAAGGCGAGCCCGAAGGCTCGCCTTTTTTTATTCCGCCGCCTTCAGCGGTGTTGTCGGGGGATGATCGGGGCGGTCGTCCTGAGCGCTCTGATCAGGGGCAGCTTTGTCCTGTTCATCGGTCCAGATCATTTCGGCTGCTTGCACATCTCGCGCGCTTTGGCCGATTGCCATGTCCTGCGCGATTTGGCTGGATCGACCCGCCGTGGCGCGTGCCAGCGCCTTACCCAGCCATACCGCGTAGGTTGTGACCCACACTCGCAGCGCCAGGAATGACGGCGTCACGATCAGTGTCAACACCGTGGCCGTACCCAAGCCAAAGACCACCGCCGTGGCCAACTGTTTCCACCACAGTGCCGTGGGGCTGTCGATCGAATACCCTCCGCCGATGAAATCCAGCGACAGGCCGAACATCATCGGGGTCAGACCCGCCATTGTTGTCAGCGTAGTCAGCAGAACCGGACGGATGCGTGCCTCAGCCGTGCGGACGATGGCATCAATGCGAGACATGTAGCCGCTATATTCCTGATAGGTGTCGATCAGAACAATGTTGTTGTTCACCACGATACCGGCTAACGCCACGATCCCGGTCCCGGTCATGATGATCGAGAACGGTTGTTGCATTACCATCATGCCCAGCAACACGCCGGTCGTAGACAGAACCACGGCCAGCAGCACCAGCACCGAGTTGTAGAACGAGTTGAACTGCGCCAGCAGGATCACGAACATCAGACCCAGTGCTGCCAGGAATGCGCTGGACAGGAACGCCTGGCTTTCAGCCTGATCCTCCTGATCGCCGGTCCATTCCCAAGTGATGGTGCGACCAAAAGGATCGGTTTCCAGCCACTCGGTCAGCACGGCAATCCGTTCGTTCGGATTTATCAGGGCAAACCGAGCGTCACCACTTTCGATGGCGGACCGCACTTCACCCACGTTCTCGGCACCCGTTAGTTGAACGAGTTCGAACTCTGCCCCGTCCGCGCTGGTAATCGTGCTGCCAGTTGGTGTGGCACCTTCACCAATCGCGCGCACGGTTGCCAAACGCAGCTCTGCACCGTCAGGACCGGTGGTCACGATCTTGCTCAGCCCAGGCTCGACATCCGCTTTAACGTCATAGTAGCGCTGTTGATCCGCTCGATTGATCTCGGCGAGCTTAGCCACGGGTTTGCGGGTGACGAAGTTCGACAGGGGGACCAACCCGTCCGGTGTGCGAACTTTCAGCGTATCCAGCGTCGATAGGACGCGATCCTGATCAGGTAGGCGGACGCGGATTTCTACCTCTTCATCGGTTGAATCCGGTCGCATTTCACCCAGCAAGATGCCACGCGTCACAAGCTGTACCATCGCGCCAACGGTTGCGACGTCAGCGCCGAATCGACCCGCCTTGGCCACGTCCACGTCGATCTGCCAGTCGATGCCAGGCAGGGGCAGGGTGTCCTCGATCTTGATCAAGCCAGGTGTGGTGTCAAAGGCTTCTCGTGCTGTGACGGTCGCGGCCGTCAGATCCTCCCAGCTATCGCCTTTGATGCGCAGATGAACGGGCTTGGCGGAAGCAGGACCTTGTTCCAGCGCCTGAAGATCAACGATAAAGCCAGGAAGGGTTGCCAGCTCTGCGGTTAGTTCGTCCAGAACAAAATTGCCGTCATATTCCGCCGCGACCTCTTCCTTTGCAAAGCCAAGTAGACCTGCAATCGGTCCCCAGAACCAACCGGTAATCTGTTCAGAGCTGATTGGGCGATCTTCCCAAGGAATGAGCTCGAACTGGACGCGTCCAATTGTGTCGGCGGGGGCTTCTGCACCGCCATTGTTCTGATTGAGCCCACCTTCGCCCGCAAAGGCAAATACGTTGATCACCGCCGGGTGTTCGCTGATCACGCGCTCGGCCTCAAGAACCATTTCGTCCTTTTCAGCCAGAGACAGGTTGCCGCGCGCCCGGACATAGGCCGTGGCCTGTTCCGGTTCGCTTTCCACGAAGAATTCAACGCCGCGAGAGTTTTGCGGGAATATGATGAATGCGACCCAAAACACCGCCGCAAAGACGACTGCGATGGACACCACCGGCATGACCGGATTGCCGACCAGGAACTTGATCACATAACCGAAGGGCGTGTGCTCTTTAGCGGTATGAACATATTCATCCGGGGCGCGTTCGATCTTGGCAGCACTCAGCGTGACCGACCCAGCGAAGGCGCCGAACAGAAACAGCAGCACGCCAGCAAGTGAACCGCCGGGCAGCAGATAGTTGGGGTTCAAAACCTGCATCGCGCCGAGGAAGATCATATATAATGAAGGCGGCACCAGAAGCACTCGCAGCCACCAAGGCGTGCGGGCTCGCAGCCAGTTCGAGCTGCGTTCGAAACTGCGGCTCATACGGCCCGAGACACCGCCCACGACCGGCAGGTAGATCAGTGCCACAATCAGCGAGGCCGACAGAACGAAGATCAGCGTGATGGGCAGCATCTTCATGAACTCGCCGGGAATACCGGGCCAGAACAACATCGGAAGAAATGCACACAGTGTAGTGGCCGTCGACGAAACAATCGGCCAGAACATCCGTTGCGCCGCCTCGACATAGGCGTGCATCGGACCAACGCCTTCTTTGATGCGCTTGTCGGCATATTCCACAACAACGATGGCGCCATCGACCAGCATGCCCACGGCAAGGATCAGGCCAAACATCACCATATTCGAGATGGTGACCCCGATCATCGCGAGGAAGGCGAAGCACAACAGAAACGAGGTTGGAATGGCAAAACCCACCAACAACGCGGCGCGTGTTCCCAACGAAGCCAGCACCACGATCATAACCAGCGCGACAGCGGTCAGAACCGATCCTTCAAGCTGGCGCACCATTGAATCGACGATGCGGCTTTGGTCGTTTGAGGTGCCCACATCAACAGCGGCCTGCAGTTCGGCTGGCCACTTGATTTGTTCTTCGGCGACAGTGGCTTTGATCAGCGCAACGGTGTCGATCAAATTGAAGCCCTTGCGCTTGACGACCTGCAGCGCGACGGTGGGTTCGCCGTTGAACCGGGCCGTGCCCGCGCGGTCTTCAAACGTATAGTTGATTTCGGCCAGTTCGCCTAAGGTGACCACGCGGTCTCCGTTGACCTTGACAGGCAGGCCATAGACGTCCTGAGCAGTCTTAAATGACGACGGAATCTTGACCGAGAACGTGCCCTGTTCGGTCTCGACCTCACCTGCAGCGATCAGTTGGTTGTTGTTTTGCACAACGTTGATCAGTTCGGCGGCCGTGACGTTGTAGGCCTCAAGCCGCAGCGGGTCGATCACGACCTCAAGCATTTCATCGCGGTTTCCGGCAATGCCAGCTTCCAGCACTGCGTCCAACGCCTCAAGTTCGTCCTGCAGATCTTTGGCAACGCGCGCCATTGTACGCTCTGGTACCGGGCCGGTCAGGTTAACAATGACGATGGGAAACTCGGAGAAGTTGACCTCGGTAATCGTGTATTGCTCAGCCCCATCAGGGAAATCAGCTTGCGCGGTGTTCATGGCATCGCGAACATCCGCGATGGTGGCGGATTTGTCCCAACCGAACTCGAACTCCAGCAGAATGCCTGCGTAGCCCTCGGCGGCGGTGGCGGTCATTGTGTCCAACCCGTCGAGATCGGCCATCTCGGTTTCCATCGGCCTGATCAGCAGGCTTTCGCTGTCCTCGGCTGAAATCCCTGGAAACTGCACCGACACAAAGAGCATCGGGATATCGATGTCGGGTTCACCCTCTTTTGGGAGCCCGACATAAGCATACCCACCGATAACCAGCGAAATCGCGATGAAAGCCAGCACCATTCTGGCACGGCTTGCGGCCCAACTGACGATACCCGTCATTGCGATGCTTCCCTGTATGTCGGCGCGACCGTCACACCACGTGTGACGAATTCCTGCCCGATCACGATGATATCAGCAGTTTCCGGCAGGCCACCAACCCATACACCATCAGCGGTGTCACGCAGAAGGCGGATCGGAACAAAATCAACGACATTGTCGGCTACCACGGTGCGAACACCAAGCTCACCTTCATTGTTCAAGGTCAGTGCGGATTGGGGCAGCAGATGAGCCTTGACCCCTTCGGCCGCGATCTGAATGTTGGCGGTTTGGCCGTCACGGATCAGCAGTTCCGGGTTTGGCACTGTGATCTCGACCTCGAATGTCCGCGTGGTCTCATCAGCCGAACGGCTGAGGAAGGTCACGCGCCCCTCGACCTGCAGCCCCGTAACCAACTGCGCAGTTGCCATCGATCCGACAATGATCCGATTCACTTCTGATTCAGGCACAAAACCCACCAGCTTGATCGGGTCGAGCTGGATGACGGTTGCGCAGAGCGAGCCGGGCTGCATCAGGCTGCCCAATTCCGCAGTATCACTTTCAAGCAGACCCTTGAACGGTGCGCTGATGGTCAGGCGATCAATCTCGCGCTGGGCGGCTGCTACTGCTGCGGTGGCGGCTTCAATCCCGGCTTGCGTAGCTTCCAGACCGGCCTCGGCGGATTTGATTCCGGCCTCGGCAGTGCTCATTTCGGCTTCGCTTGAGATACGGCGCGTTTCTGATCCAAACCCGGTTTCCGACAGCTTGCGGGCTGCTTTCAGATTGATTTCGGCTTCAGCCAAACGGGCGTGAGCTTCTTCCAGGCGCGCTTCGGCCTCGGGAACGCGGCTTTCGGCCTCAAGCTTGGCTGCCATGGCTTCGGCCAGGCTCGCGGGCCGGGTTCCGGGATCAAGCTCGCACAGCAGATCTCCTGCTTCGACAAAAGCTCCTTTGCGCTTGGGCTCGGACAGGACTGTCGAAATGGTTTCGGCAAGGACCTCGACCTGGCGGTTTGCCTTGGTCTGACCCCGTAATTGAACGGCGCTGCCGATCTCGCGCGCAGTCGAGCGCAGCACGACAACGCCGATCGAGTCCGGTGATTGCACCGATTCCGAGGCCTCGGTCGCGGTCTCGGATGGCTCGTCTCCGCGACCTGCAAAAGCAAACAGCGCGTCGCGCTCGAAAACAAGAAAATACAACGCAACAATAACCAAAATGGCGTTAACGAATGAAATCAATCGCATGCGGTAGAATCTCCAGATCTGTTCGCGCGGTCGGCTTTAGCCGCTATCCCTTAAAATGGGGCTGTGGCCATGTCTTTTCCATACTGAACTGAATAGTTCGGTTTAGTTTTTTACGCAAGGGTCACCCACATGGTGGCAAATGTATGAATTCGGGCACTTGGCTTGGCCTGATCGCCGGGGTATGACATGGCGCTAGAAAACCGGACACTTAAGCCTGGGGGCAGGGATGAGCGACGCCGACAGTTTTATTGAAGAGGTCACCGAAGAGGTGCGCCGCGATCGCATGTACCTTCTTTTGCGCCGTTGGGGCTGGGTTGGAGTGCTGGCTGTCGTGGCCATTGTCGGGGGCGCTGCGTTCAACGAATACCGAAAAGCACGCGATACCAACCAGGCCGAGGCTCTAGGTGATGCGATTCTGTCAGCGCTGGCTGAAAACGGATCGGCCGAACGGGCACAAAGCCTGCAGGCGATCGATGCTGCATCTGTCGGCGGTGACGCGGTTTTGAACATGTTGCTGTCCGCCTCTCAGGCCGAGGCCGGATCGGCGCAAGATGCGGTGAACAGTCTGAACGCGATCGCCACGCAGGGGGATTTGCCTGAAATCTATCGCGCGATTGCAAGTTTCAAGGCATTGCTACTGCAAACTGACACGATGCCAGTGGCGGATCGTCGTCAACAGTTCGAAGCGCTGGCCATACCTGGTGCTCCTTTGCGTCTGCTCGCCGAAGAACAATTGGCCCTGATCGATGTGGCCGAGGGCAATACGCAAGCCGCTTTGGACCGTTTGCAGGCGTTGCGCCAGGACGCCGAGGCCAGCGTCGATCTGCAACAGCGCGCGGCTCAACTGATCGTCGCGCTTGGGGGCGAACCCGAGCCCGTGGCGAACCAGCAGGGTTAACCGGCAGCGAAACGGAACATCACAGGCGAGTTTGTAGATTATGCTATCACGTTATTTCTCAGGCTTCGGATTGCCCGTTGCGGCAGCCGCGCTCACCGTTCTCAGCGCCTGTCAGGAACCCGAAGTCATTCTGCCGGGTGAGCGTGAGGATATTCGTGCCTCCATCGACAACGAAACCGTTGAAACCCGTGGCGCCAAACCGATCAGTATTCCGGCTCAAAGCCGCAACGCCAACTGGTCGCAAAGCGCGGGTACACCCGCCTTCCGCACTACCAACGCAGCGCTGAGTGCCACACCGCAACGTATTTGGTCTGCTAACATTGGGTCCGGCGATAGCCGAAAACAGCGGATCACCGCAGACCCTGTTGTTGCTGGTGGCCTGATATATACGCTCGATTCCGGGGCAAATGTCTCGGCTGTTACGCCCCAAGGGCAGGTCGCCTGGAGCACAAACCTTATCCCGCCGAATGAAAAGGACGGGGATGCCACAGGCGGAGGGCTCGCCTATGCCGACGGTGTGCTTTATGTCTCGTCGGGTTTCGGTAGGCTGACCGCGCTCGATGCGAAATCCGGGGCGCAAAGGTGGCAGAAACGTCTGAATGCAACTGGCAGCGGTGCTCCATTGGTTAGCGGCGGCATACTCTATCTGGTGGCCGGGGACGAAACCGGTTGGGCGGTGAATACCAAGGATGGGCGGATCATCTGGCAAATCGAAGGCACGCCGAGCGTCGGCAACGTTCTGGGTGCACCTGCGCCCGTGATTGCCTCGGACTTGTCAGTCTTTGCCTTTGGATCGGGTGATGTCGCGGCAACATTCCGCCGGGGCGGTATTTTACGCTGGAACGCGTCCGTTGCAGGCGGGCGTCGGGGCCGAGCGGCAGCTCAGATCGTGGATGTGACCGCCGGGCCCATGGTGTCGGGTAGTTCGGTCATAATCGGCAACCACTCGGGGCGCACGGTTTCCTTCGACGGGAATTCGGGTGAGCGGAACTGGACTGCACCGGAGGGGGCCGTTGACACAGTCTGGCCGGCGGGGAACAGTGTTTTTCTGATCAGTGATCGCAGTCAATTGGTACGGTTGGATGCAGCCGATGGCTCGACTGTCTGGGCCATCGATCTGCCGGGCTTCGTCAAGAACAAGCCGGGCCGCCGGGGTCCGATCTTTGCCCATTACGGCCCGATCATGGCCGGTGGACGCCTTGTCGTGGCTTCGAACGACGGCTATCTGCGCTTCTTCAATCCCGTCGACGGAGCGCTGGTGCATCAGGTCGAAGTGCCGGGTGGCGCGACCACGGCACCGGTTGTGGCGGGTCAGACGCTGTATGTTGTGTCGACCAAGGGCGAACTGCACGCTTTCCGTTGACGACAAGATGCGTTAAAGGGCGCATCTTGAGTCTTGAAAGTTGAGTATCATGTCGCTGACCCTCGCCATCGTGGGGCGCCCGAATGTGGGCAAATCCACTCTGTTCAATCGCCTTGTGGGCAAACGCCTGGCATTGGTCGACGACCAGCCCGGCGTAACGCGTGACCTGCGCGAAGGTGAAGGGCGGCTGGGCGACTTGCGTTTTACCGTGATCGACACGGCGGGTCTTGAGGACGCAACCGATGACAGCTTGCAAGGTCGGATGCGCCGCCTGACCGAGCGTGCAGTGGACATGGCCGATGTATGCCTGTTCATGATTGACGCGCGGGTGGGCTTGACGCCCACGGACGAAATGTTCGCCGAGATTCTGCGTAAGCGCTCCAAACACGTGATCCTGGCAGCGAACAAGGCCGAAGGGAACGCGGCTGATGCGGGCGTGCTTGAAGCATACAACCTTGGCCTTGGCGAGCCGGTGCGTCTGTCGGGCGAACATGGCGAGGGGATGACGGACCTCTATGCGCAGTTGATGCCACTGGCTGACGCGGCTGAAGAGGCGCGCGTAGAAGAGACACCGCAAACCGATATCGAGCTGGACGAAGACGGGGAAGGCGAAGCCCCGCTGATCACCGCTGACAAACCCCTGCAAGTCGCAGTAGTTGGCCGTCCGAATGCCGGTAAATCCACCCTGATCAATAAGATCATCGGCGAGGATCGATTGCTGACCGGCCCCGAGGCCGGGATCACGCGCGACGCGATCAGCTTGCGGATCGACTGGGCCGACCCTGATGGGGACAGCACCCCGATGCGGATTTTTGATACCGCCGGAATGCGGAAGAAGGCCAAGGTGCAGGAGAAGCTTGAGAAACTCTCGGTTTCCGACGGGCTGCGCGCAGTCAAGTTTGCCGAGGTCGTCGTCGTGTTGCTGGATGCGGCTATCCCATTCGAGCAACAGGACCTGCGCATTGCCGATCTGGCCGAACGTGAGGGTCGTGCTGTGGTCGTCGCCGTCAACAAATGGGATATCGAAGAAGACAAACAGGAAAAGCTGCGCGATCTGAAAGAATCCTTCGAACGCTTGCTGCCGCAGTTGCGTGGTGCTCCTTTGATCACAGTCTCGGCTAAAACAGGCCGCGGTCTGGAACGTCTGCGCGCCGCGATCCTGCGTGCCCATGATGTTTGGAACCGCCGGGTGCCGACCGCAGCGCTGAACCGTTGGCTGACCGCCATGTTGGAACAGCACCCGCCGCCCGCGCCGCAGGGGCGCCGGATCAAGCTGCGGTATATGACGCAGGCCAAGACCCGTCCGCCGGGGTTTGTGGTCATGTGCTCGCACCCTGACAAGATGCCTGACAGCTATTCGCGTTATCTGGTCAATGGCCTGCGCGAGGATTTTGATATGCCGGGCACTCCGATCCGCCTGACTTTGCGCGGGCAAGGGGACAAGAACCCCTACAAAGGGCGGCGCAAGAAAAACGCAGGCGCACTGGCCAAGCATCTCAAGGGACGGGCGTAACTGCGCTAATTTCAAGCATTTTCAGAGAGGGGGCGTGACAGCCCCGTTTCTGCGCGTTAGCATTCAAGCACGTGCATTTGTTTTGCACGTGCTGCTTGTTTGCGGGATCTCCGCACTTAATTTTGAATTTGTGATTGGTCGGACCTCCGTGGGGAGCGGGCGTGATGGATCTGAGAGAATATACAAGAAAATACGCGGTGCAGGACAACAAGCTTGCCGCGCTCAGTTATTTCGGAACATTCGCGGTGTATTTCGCATCGCTTACACTGGCGATCACCTATGTCGACCGCTGGTACATCATGATCCCGGCCGGGATCGTTTTTGCCTTCTCTGCCGTGCGTCTCTATGTCCTGCAGCATGATTGCGGGCACCATTCGTTGTTTGAAACGCGCGAGCAGAACGAATGGGCTGGCCATGGGTTATCGCCCTTCACATTTGCCCCGTTCGAGGTGATGAAGCAGAACCACAATCTGCATCACGCCGGAATCGGCAACCTCGAGCATCGCGAGACCGGTGAAATCCACACCATGACGCTGCGTGAATGGAACGAGGCGGATTGGAAAAAGCGTTTGTTTTACCGACTGTATCGGAATCCCTTCATTCTGGTGCCGGTTGGCGCGCTATTCACATACTTCATCCGCTATCGCTGGCCCAAGAACACTGTGCGGTTCGGCGTGATGGGCGTGGTGCTGCACAACCTCTCGATTGTTGTGTTTTTGGGGCTGCTGTATTTGATCGCCGGTGCCACCGGCATTCTGGTCTGGCTGGTGTTTTCGCTGCTGGGCGGGATGCTTGGGGTGTTCCTGGTGTATTTGCAGCACAATTTCGAAGACACCTACTGGGATCGCCGCCCCGAACTGGATCCGAAGCTGGCTGCGTTGGAGGGGTCCTCGGCGCTGGATTTCGGCTGGTGGTTCGATAATGCGGTGGCCTGCATCACATTGCATGACATCCACCATTTCAATGCGCGCATCCCATCTTACCGGCTGCGCGCGTGCCACTATAACCTGCCGCCAGAATACACACCGCGACGGATCAAGTTTCCCGAGGCAGTGGCGGCGCTGAATCTGAAACTATGGGATGAAGACGCCAAAAGACTTGTCCCATTTCCCAGCCGAACTGCAGGCCATCGCCTGGCCGAAAGCGGGTAACCTCCTATCTAATTCTTGAATTGGCGCTCTCTCAGGAACGTATGTGCTGTGCGTTTACAATCTGGGGGAGTTAACGAAAGGAAACGAAATGACCGCAGTTACCGAGGTGCGTGGCGTAGGGCCAGCGCTGGCAAAGGCCTTTAATGCAAAGGGCTACAAAACAGCAGAAGCCATTGCCAAGGCCAAACCGGAAGATCTGTCCGGCACCCCGCGCGTCGGTTCCACCCGCGCAGCTAAGCTGATCGCGGCTGCGAAAGAAGTCGTTGATGCCAAGCCCAAGCCCGCGCCCCGCGCTGCCATCCGCAAGCCTGCCGAGCGGAAATCGGCTGTGCAGCGCGCGACAGCCAAAAGCAATGCGGCTGCGAACAAGGCCGAGGCCGAGCGTAAGGCGGCAAAGGAGCGCGCGGCGGCAGAACAGGCCGCTGCCGAGGCCAAGGCAAAGAAAAAGGCGAAAGCCAAGGCGAAGGCTGAAAAGGCGGCCAAGAAGAAGTCTGAAATGGAGGCGGTGTTTTCCAAAGCTAAGGAAAAGGTCAAAGAAAAGTCCAAGAAGGGTAAGAAAAACAAGAAGCCCAAAAAAGACGTTAAGAAAAAGGACGCCAAAAAGAAGGACGATAAGAAGTCTGACAAGAAGAAGTCCGACAAGAAGCCCGGAAAGAAGAAAGATAAGAAAAAGGCGAAGAAGTGATACTTCTCCGCCTTGTCTGATCGGAAACCGGCGCCTAAATGCGCCGGTTTTTTTATGTCAGCGTGCCGTTGGTCTGAAGGGTTAGCTTGCCGCCCAGATAGGGTGCCAGAACCTCGGGCAGGGTGACCGTCCCATCCGCATTCTGACCATTTTCCAACACAGCTATCAGGCAGCGCCCCACGGCCAGGCCCGAACCATTCAGGGTATGGACATATTCTGGCTTGCCCCCGGCCTCTGGCCGGAAGCGCGCATTCATGCGGCGCGCCTGAAAATCCCCGCATGTCGAGACCGAGCTGATCTCGCGATAAGTATTTTGGCCCGGCAGCCACGCCTCGATGTCGTAAGTGCGTCGTGCACCAAAGCCCATGTCGCCGGTGCACAAGATCACGGTGCGATAGGGAATGCCCAGCTTTTCAAGAATGCCTTCGGCGCAGCGCAGCATACGTTTCTGTTCATCATCCGACTTGTCCGGATGGGTGACCGAGACCATCTCGACCTTTTCGAACTGGTGCTGCCGCAGCATCCCGCGTGTGTCCTTGCCCGCCGATCCAGCCTCGGACCGGAAGCACAGGGAATGGGCGGTATAGCGGCGGGGAAGATAGCTTTCCTCGATCATCGTGTCGTTGACGATGTTGGTCAGTGAAACCTCGGAAGTCGGGATCAGCCACCAGCCTTCGCGGGTCTGATAGCTGTCTTCTCCAAACTTCGGCAACTGGCCGGTGCCCTGCATCATTTCCGAGAGAACCAGAACCGGGCCGTTGACCTCGGTCAGCTCGTTCTCATTGATATGGGTGTCCAGCATGAACTGCGCCAAAGCGCGGTGGATGCGCGCGACGCCGCCCGAAAGCAGCACAAAGCGCGAGCCGGAGAGTTTGGCAGCCGTCTCAAAATCCATGCCATTCTGAACGGCATCGATTTCAAAATGCTCTTTCGGCGCGAAATCCAATTCGCGTGGTGTGCCCCAGCGGTTGATCTCGACATTGTCGTTCTCATCCGCGCCTTCGGGCACATCCTCGGCAGGCAGGTTGGCGATGCGGATCAGCTGGTCGGTCAGCAGAGCATCCAGATCCTTGGCTTCGGTCTGCATCCGGGCCACTTCGGCCTTTTTCTCGGCGACCAGAGCGCGCAGGCGTTCGAATTCAGCTTCATCCCCGCGCCCTTTGGCAGCGCCAACCTCTTTGGAGGCCTTGTTCTGCTCGGCCTGAGCTGTCTCAGCAGCCAGAATCTTGGCGCGGCGGCTTTCGTCCAGCCTCAGCAGGTCTGACGACACCGGCGCGTCCCCGCGGCGCGCAAGGGCGGCGTCGAAGGCGGCTGGGTTTTCGCGTATGGCGCGGATGTCGTGCATGGTTCAGATCCTTAACTGCGTGAATCACTGAATCCGCTTATGCACCATCTGAATGGCAGGGTGTAGCACCGGTTACGACTTATCCGATTCCTCGTGGGATTCATGCGCCAAATGGCCATCCCACTCTTCGGTTGGGATTTTCGGCTCGGGCGGGTCGGCCATGTACGAAGGTGTCATGATCTGCACGTTATTCTCATTGAACACGGCCACAATGTTGCGATGCAGGTCCGAGCGGATTTTCGGGATGATACTGCCCCGCGTGGTATAACCGTTGATCTGATAGTTTATCGCGTAATCGGCCAATGCGGTCCATAAAACAAAGGGTTCGGGTTTTGCCTTGATCCCCTTGGTGCGATGGGCGGCTTCTATCAGCATTGCCTCAACTTTCTCGGGTGGCTCTTCGTACCCGATGCCTACGGTCGTGTGCAGCAGCAACCCGCTACCGTCGGTTCTCTTCGAGAAATTCACCACGTCCGAATTCATCAATTGGGCGTTCGGGATCGAGATCAGTTCATTCTTGATGGACTTCAGATGCGTCTCCATCAACTTGATCTGTACCACATCGCCGATATGGTCCCCGATCTGGATCCGATCCCCGATAGAGGTCGAGCGGCGATAGATCACGAAGAGCCCCGCCAGCATGTTCGAGACGACCGAGTTTGCGCCCAGCGACAGCATGGCACCAACCAGAATCGTCAGCCCCTGAAACGCCGCCGAGTCTGACCCGGGGATGTAAGGGACAGCAAAGACCAGAGCGATCAGGATAACGACGACGCGGGCGATGTTGAAGGTCGGGTTCACCCAGTGGCTTTCAAAATCGCCCATGTCAAAGGTTCCCGCCTCGACGGCGTCAAAGAACACACGCATGCCCCGGATAATATACAGCGTTATCCATGCGATCAGTATCAACATGATCAGGTTTGGGATGTAGCTGAGGATGCCTTTGAAGATTAGCAGGACCGGTTCGGTCAAGTAGGTCAGCAGGAGTTGCGCGAAATAGCGCGTCTCGGCAAAGGCAAGCAGAACGAAGGAAAGGTAGTAGTAGAAGCCGAGGAAAAAGATCACCAGCAGGACAAAATTCAGAGCATACCGGATCAACGCGGCGATGGCCTCGGCCTGAACGCTTTTTGCGGTCGCGGTTTCGACATCCTTGAGGTAACGCTTGACCAGTTTCAGCGTACGGCGGCGAATGCGCCGGTGCAGCCACAGGATAACGACGACAAAAAGCGCGAATCCAGCTGTCCATGCCAAGGCTTCGATGGCACCCGAAACACGCGCCTGTTCGGTGCGGTTTGCGCGATAGCTTTCAATGGATTGTTTAATAGCGTCGCCGTGCAACAAACTGAGAACGTTCAAGTCCATCTGCTCAAGCTCGGAATCGGCATCGGTCACGATCGAAACTTGAACACCATCAGCAAAGATTCGAATGCCGAACTCTGAGTCCTCGAAGGTTATAGAGACCTGCTCGGCGTCTGAGGCCTCGGCGATTTCGATGATCTTGTTCTGTACACTCGCGGCACGTTCCGGAGCGGGCAGCGCGCTGGAGCCGCGCAGGTGAAACAAGGTGTCGCCGTCAACGATAACCGGGGCCTGAAAAATCTCTGATTCAGTGTCTTCTATCGCAGGCTCTTCGCTAGTGGCGTTCTGTGCCCATACGGGCGACGCCAGAAGACCTATACAGGTTGTCACGAGCATCAGGCGAACAAACGCGCCAAGGGTCTGGATTGATTGAATCATTAGGCCTCCTGCCACAGGACTATATCTGACTGGAAGGGTCTGCCTAGAACATATCTGCAACGTCCGGCAGCAAACCTTTGAACCCGATGGTCGAAATGGGGCCAGGTTTGCTTGCAAACCCATGTTTCAAAGCATAGGTTCCCGCAAACTTTGCAGAGAGCTCTCTGCATCATCAGAACAAAGGAATATCCCATGGAAGGTGGCGCAATCGCCCAGTTTCTCCCGCTGATCCTGATCTTCGCGATTATGTATTTTCTGCTGATCCGTCCGCAGCAGAAAAAGATGAAGGAACATCAGGCCATGGTCGAAGCCGTGCGCCGGGGCGATCAGGTTGTCACCCAAGGCGGGCTGATCGGCAAGGTGTCGAAAGTCAAGGAAGGCGACAACGAGATCGAAGTCGAGATCGCCGAGGGCGTTAAGGTTCGCGTGGTCAAATCGACCATCGCTCAGGTTCTGAACAAGACCGAACCTGCGAAGTAACTTCGCGCGACAATTCCTTGAAAAGGCAGGGTAATGCTGCAAATTGATTCCTGGAAGCGGGTTCTGATCTGGTCGGTCTGTGTGATCGGTCTGTTCCTTGCCCTGCCGAATGCGTTTTATACGCGCGTAGAACAATCTAACGATGCCAAGGCTGCGATTGAGCTGGGCATTGATACACCTGAAATGCAGGCCGAGGCCGCGCAATGGCCGAACTGGCTGCCGTCGTCTCTGGTCAATCTCGGGCTCGACTTGCGCGGCGGCGCGCATTTGCTTGCCGAGGTCAAGGTTGATGATGTCTACGAATCCCGGATGGAGGCGATGTGGCCCGAAATCCGCGACGCGCTGCGTGATGAACGCGCGACGGTCGGCACGATCCGTCGTCAGGATTCGGCGCCTGACGAGATTCGCGTGCGCATCAGCCAACCCGAGGGCATGTCCCGCGCATTAGAGGTTGTGCGCGGTCTGGCCCGACAGGTGCAGACGCTGACCGGGGCAGGGGCAACAGATATAGAGGCCCGCGCTGAGGGGGACACTATCGTTGTCCAACTGTCCGAGGCCGAAAAGCTTGCTTCGGATGATCGTACTGTGCGCCAGTCCCTTGAGATCATCCGCCGTCGGATCGACGAGGTTGGCACACGCGAACCAACGATCCAGCGTCAGGGCGCTGATCGTATCCTGATTCAGGTGCCCGGCATCGGCAGCGCTGGGGAGCTCAAAGAGATTATCGGCACGACGGCACAGTTGACGTTCAATCCTGTCGTTGGACGCGGGACTGACCCGGATGCCGTTCCGGGAGTTGGCGAGAAGCTTGTGCCATCGATCGATGAAGATGGTGTGTATTACACTCTGGACGCCGCACCCGTCGTGACCGGTGAAGAATTGGTCGACGCGCAGCCATCCTTCGACCAGAACGGCCGCCCTGCGGTCAGCTTTCGGTTCAACACCTCTGGAGCGCGCAAATTCGGCGATTACACGCTGGAAAACATTGGCGCACCCTTTGCTATCGTCCTGGATGACGAGGTGATCTCGGCCCCTGTAATCCAAAGCCATATCCCAGGTGGTTCGGGCATCATCACTGGCAATTTCACGGTTGAGGAAAGCACCAATTTGGCCGTCCTTCTTCGCGCAGGTGCCTTGCCTGCAGGTCTGGATTTCCTGGAAGAGCGCACCATCGGCCCTGAGCTGGGTCAGGACAGTATCGACGCAGGTAAGGTCGCGACAATCGTGGCTTTTGTCGCCGTGTTGGTATTTATGGCTCTCAGCTACGGCCTGTTCGGCATCTTCGCCAATGTTGCGCTGATCCTGAACGTGGGGCTTTTGTTTGGCCTGCTCTCACTGATCGGCGCCACGCTGACCTTGCCCGGGATCGCGGGTATCGTGCTGACCGTCGGCATGGCAGTTGACGCCAACGTGCTGATCTTCGAGCGTATCCGCGAAGAGCTGAAATCTGCCAAAGGTCCGGCGCGTGCCATCGAGCTGGGATACGAAAAAGCGCTTTCGGCCATTCTGGACGCAAACGTGACCACATTCATTACCGCAACCATCCTGTTTGCCATGGGCAGTGGTCCCGTGCGCGGCTTCTCCATTACGCTTGGTCTGGGTATTCTGACCTCGGTCTTCACCGCGATCTTTGTGACGCGTCTGATGATCGTGATGTGGTTCGAACGCCGCCGTCCGAAAACGATCGAGGTTTGACATGAGACTGAAACTCGTACCCCAAAACACCTCGTTCGATTTCTTTAGCCGTTGGAAGGTCTGGCTGGGCATCTCGGGTTTGATGATGGTGATCGCATTCACGTCATTCCTGCTGCAAGGGCTGAACTTCGGCATCGACTTTCGCGGCGGCACCACGATTCGGACCCAAAGCGCGCAAGAGATCGACGTCGGCGCCTATCGCGACGCCATCGCGCCGCTAGAGCTTGGCGATGTGACTATCACCGAGATTTTTGATCCCACCTTTGGCGAGGATGAAAACGTCGCGATGATCCGCATTCAGGCACAGGACGGGGCCGAAGCTGTGGCGGCCGCAACCGTCACAGCCGTCGAAGAAGCGCTGACCGTTGCCGCGCCGGATATCCAGTTCGTCTCGGTAGAATCGGTTGGCCCCAAGGTTTCGGGTGAGTTGATCCAGACCGCGGTCATTGCGGTCGCCTTGGCGATTGGCGCAGTGCTTGTCTATATCTGGCTCAGGTTCGAATGGCAGTTCGCACTCGGGGCGGTCGCCGCGTTGGTGCATGACGTGATCCTGACAATCGGCATCTTCTCGGAACTACAAATCCGTTTTGACCTGGCGATCATCGCCGCTCTACTGACTATCGTCGGCTATTCGCTGAACGACACCGTGGTCGTCTTCGACCGGGTTCGCGAAAACCTGCGGAAGTACAAGAAGAAAGACCTCAAAGAGGTGCTGAACATCTCGATCAACGAAACGCTCAGCCGGACGGTGATGACCTCTGTGACCACGCTGCTGGCGCTGATCTCGCTCTATGTACTGGGCGGAGACGTGATCCGAGGCTTTGTCTTCGCGATGATCTGGGGCGTGATCGTCGGGACCTATTCATCGGTCTTCGTGGCCTCGACCATCCTGCTGTGGCTGGGGGTCAAGCGCGACTGGTCGAAGCCGTCGAATACGGCGGGCAACCAGTTTGCCAACATTGATGCCTGAGTATTTCGGCCAGACCCCAACCGGTCTGGCCTTTATTATTTTCGCCGCCTTTGTTGGGGGCATCGTGCGCGGGTTCTCCGGCTTTGGGACGGCCCTGATCTTCCTGCCCATCTCCAGCCCGTATCTTGGCCCCTTCGGTGCCATCATCGCGCTGACGGTCATGGACATATTTGGCCCGATCCCGAACCTGCGCCGCGCAGGGACGGTTGTTGACAAGGCAGATCTGATGCGCCTTTTGGTCGGGTGCGCGCTACTTCTACCGGTTGGCTTATGGCTGCTAACCCGGACCGATCCCGAAGTGTTTCGCTATATCGTCAGCCTGATTTCATTGTCGATGCTGGCCGTTCTGGTTTTTGGTCTGCGCTACCGGGGAGCGGTATCGCGTGGCATGGTTTCTGCGATCGGCGGGGCTGCAGGGCTACTGGGCGGGGTAGCCGGGATACCGGGGCCTGCTGTCATCCTGTTTTATATGTCACGGCCCTTACCGGTTGAGATCATCCGCGCGACGATCCTACTGTTCCTGTTTGCTTTCGATTTGCTGATCCTTGGATATCTCGGTGGGATGGGGCGTCTTTCGATCGCGAGCATCGGATTGGGCCTTGCTTTGGCAGTTCCCAACCTTGCGGGCAACTGGCTGGGAGGCTGGATGTTCCGACCCGAGTACGAGAACCTCTACCGCGCCGCAGCCTATCTGGTGATTGCAACAGCGGCCTTGTCCGGCCTGCCGCTTTGGGGCTAGAACCCTGCACATGCGCCTGAACGAGATCACATATACAAACGCTCAGCCGGTTGATGGCTATGGCCCCGGGTTCTTTCGGATAGGCGGGGAAGTTCATGATGGGGCAGTCCTGACCGGCCCCACCGGTACATCGGCTTGGGCGGGTTACTCCGACGACCAGACCCTGCTGGCCTTGTCCGAACATGTCGATGTTCTGTTCATCGGTACGGGCAAAGAACTGACCCACATCCCAGCCGACTTGCGCACCACATTGGAAGAGGCAGGTCTGGGTGTCGAAATCATGAACTCTCCGGCGGCCTGCCGCACCTACAACGTGCTGCTTTCCGAAGGCCGCCGCATTGCGCTTGCGCTGATCCCGGTCTGAGGATCTGTTCTTCCACTGGCTAAAAATATCCCGGGGAGTGTGAGGGGCTGGCCCCTCACTGCGATCCGACCAGCCGCTCTGCGGCAATTCCGACCTTTTGCCCACACGCACAATCCGCTAAGCGGGCTTCATGACTTTAAAGGTAACCGATCTGGCCATCGCACGCGGCGGAGTTCCCGTGCTCGAAGGGCTGAGCTTCTCGCTCGAGGCAGGAAGGGCGCTGATTCTGCGTGGACCGAATGGAATCGGAAAGACAACATTACTGCGTACGCTTGCGGGCCTGCAACCGCCGCTGGCAGGGCAAATCGACGGGGCAGAAGACCAGATCGCATACGCGTCCCATTCCGACGGGTTAAAACCGACCCTGACCGTTGTCGAAAACCTCAACTTCTGGGCGTCGGTCTTTGGCACCCGTGATATCCAGCAGGCCCTTGATGCGTTTGAACTGAACGAGTTGGCTGACCGCCATGCGGGCAACCTTTCGGCGGGGCAGAAACGGCGTCTGGGATTGGCGCGTATGTTGGTTACTGGCCGCCCGATCTGGATGCTGGACGAGCCGACGGTCTCGCTGGATCGTCACGCCGTGCAGATGTTTGCGGATGCGGTGCGCGCGCATCTGGGGCAGGGTGGTTCGGCCCTGATTGCGACCCATATTGATCTTGGATTGGACGGAGAGGTTCTGGACGTTGGCCCCAACAAGGCCAAGCCCAAGCCCATCGACGATTTCGACGGAGGTTTCTTGTGATCGCCTTATTGCTGCGTGATCTGAAATTGGCCTTCCGTGCGGGGGGTGGCTTTGGTCTCGGTCTTGCTTTCTTCCTGATCGTCACCGTTCTGGTGCCATTCTCGGTTGGCCCGCAATCTTCGCTGCTTTCGACCATCGCACCGGGTGTTCTTTGGCTGGGCGCGCTTTTGGCGTGTCTGCTGTCACTTGATCGCCTTCTGGCGCTGGATTGGGAAGACGGCTCGCTTGATCTGCTCGCGACCGCGCCGCTTCCGTTGGAATCGGTTGTTACCGTCAAAGCGCTAGCCCATTGGCTAACCACCGGATTGCCGCTGGTTCTGGCCGCGCCGTTCCTAGGCGTGTTGCTAAACCTGCCTGTACCCGGGTTTTCGTGGCTAGTGATCTCACTGCTCCTCGGTACTCCGGCGATGAGCGTTATCGGCACCTTTGGCGCGGCCCTTACTGTTGGTCTAAAACGGGGCGGTCTGCTACTGTCGCTTCTGGTTTTGCCGCTCTACGTACCGACTTTGATTTTCGGAGCCGAGGTCGCCCGACGCGGTGCGACAGGCATGGAGACGCAAACGCCCCTGCTAATGCTGGCAGGGATTACCGCCGCAACGATCGCACTTTTACCCTTTGCCAGCGCAGCGGTACTGCGCATCAATCTTAGGTGATGGCCACAAAGCTTGACTGAGGTCAATTGAGAACCACGCCGACTCGGACTAGATAGAGCCCATGACAATCGCAGCCAAAGCCAATGCCCTTTGGGAATACGCCAACCCGCGTAAGTTCCTCGCGACCAGCGAACGGGTCCTTCCGTTCTTCTGGATCAGCTCAGGTCTTTGTCTGGTCGTCGGATTGATCTGGGGCTTTTTCTTCACCCCGGATGACTACAAGCAAGGCTCGACCGTAAAGATCATCTACCTGCATGTACCTGCCGCGTTGATGGCGATCAATTGCTGGCTGATGATGCTGGCAACTTCGCTGGTCTGGTTGGTGCGTCGCCACCATGTCAGTGCGCTGGCTGCCCGCGCCGCTGCGCCCATTGGCATCGTGATGACGCTGATCGCATTGGCCACCGGAGCGATCTGGGGGCAGCCTATGTGGGGGACATGGTGGGCCTGGGACCCGCGCCTGACATCGTTCCTGATCCTGTTCCTGTTCTATCTAGGTTATGTCGCGCTTTGGGAAGCGATAGAAGATCCGGATACAGCGGCGGACCTGACCTCGGTCCTTTGCCTCGTGGGCTCGGTCTTTGCGTTCCTCAGCCGGTATGCCGTGAATTTCTGGAATCAGGGGCTGCATCAGGGGGCTTCGGTGATGCGCGCCGGGGCGATCACAGGCACGGATACTGAGGAGAAGGTAAGCAATATCTACTTCTATCCACTGTTGCTTTGCATCATCGGCTTTGTACTGCTGTTCATTGCGCTGGTCTTCTATCGTACGGGCACAGAAATTCGCGCCCGCCGGACCAAGGCGCTTATGGCGCGTGAAAGGGTGAGCGGATGATCCCTGATCTTGGAAAATATGCCGATACCGTCTTGTGGTCCTACGTCGTATCAATCGGACTTCTGATCGCATTGGTGGGTTTCAGCGTGATCCGGGGCCGTAAGGTACGGGCCGAGATGGAGAAGGTTGAACAAAGGATGTCACGCAATGGCTAAGATTTCGCCCCTGATGATCGCGCCTCCGCTGATTTTCGGCGCCTTCGCTGTACTCGCGGGCATCGGCATGTTCCGCGACGATCCTAACGCCTTGCCCTCGGCGCGCGAGGGTCAGCCAGCGCCGCCGGTTGTACTGACCGAGTTCTCGGGCAAACCGGGCTTCGATGATGCCACACTGCGTGATGGCGAGGTCAAGCTGGTCAACTACTGGGCCAGTTGGTGTGCACCATGCCGCGTCGAACACCCCAATCTGCAGGCTCTGTCTGACGAGGGTATCCCGGTCTATGGTATCAACTACAAAGATCAACTGGACAACGCCGAAGGATTTCTTGCCGAACTGGGCGATCCCTATGCCGGTATCGGTCGGGATGAACAGGGCCGCATGGGGCTGGACTGGGGCGTCTACGGTGTGCCCGAAACCTATGTGATCGACGGTGAGGGCACGATCATCCTGCGCTGGGCTGGTCCGGTCACTCAGCGGGTGATCGAAAGCACGATCCGCCCAGCACTTGAGAAAGCCGCAGGTGGCTCATAAGCGATAGCCACCGGTGACGCCCAGAACCTCACCAGTGATGAAGGATGCGGCATCGGACGCCAGAAACCTGACGACTTTGGCGATATCCTCGGGCTTTCCCGCGCGACCTAAAGCGGTTTCTTTGACAAACAGCGCGGTCAACTCCTCGGACCGGGGCGCTTCGGGGATGTTGATCGCACCCGGCGCGACTGCATTAACGCGTATCCCCTTTGGCCCAAGCTCCTTAGCCATGGCGTGGGTCCATAGATTCAGGGCGGCCTTGCTTGCCCCATAGGTCACCGCATCCCGAGGCGGCAAGACCGCGTTCATGGATGAGATACTGACGATTGAGGCGTCGCGTTTCAGATGTGGTAGCGCAGCAGCCAACAATGCGGCGGGGGCCAGCAGGTTCAAATCCAGAATGGCGCGGTGGTCCTCGGCTCGAAATTCCTCTTTGGGGGTAGATTTCACAAGGCCGGCATTGTTGACGATCACATCCAGCCGTCCAAACCTCTCGATCACCTGCGAAATCACGCTAGCCGGCTGGTCGGGCGCAGATAGATCAGAGCGTATGGCCAGAACATCCCCACCCAGTAGCTCGGGCGTGGGTTTACTCGACAACCAAGTAAACGCGACGCGGTGATCACGGCTGAGGTCTTCGACGATTGCACGCCCAATTCCGCGTACACCGCCGGTTATCAATGCGACTTTGTCCATAATCGTAGGAAATCGGTAAAATGGCCGGGATTCAAGCCGTTACTTACGGACCAAAATCCAGATCATCGCGCCGATGAATGCAAAGGTGGTCAGATTCATAAGCGTATCCGTCAGATCACCGATCAGCATGGCTCAGCCCCTCTTCTCGTAGCCCTCGGAACAGGCAGACCATCAGCAGAACCGAGATGAACACAAAGGGCAGCGCCCCGAGTGAGATCAGGACTTTGACCGATTCCACCGAGCCCGACAGGATCATCGCGACACTCAACAAGCCCAGCAATGCACCCCAGATCAGCCGCACGCGCGGGGGCGGGTTTTCATCCCCCTGGGACGAGAATGTACCCAGCACAAAGGCCGCGCTTACAACGCTGGTTACGATGAACAGAAACGCCGCTGCTACGGTTGCAAGTATTGTGATCTGCGATAAGGGCAAACGGTCGAGCAGGGCGAAGGTCACACGCTCGATGTTTGTTTGCGTATAGGCCAGCAGTTCTCCGGCACCGTTGAGCGCCTCGAACAGACCGATGCCGCCGAAGGCACCGAACCAAAGGATCGAGAACAGCGTTGGCGCAAAGAGTACTCCGATCACGAATTCCCGGATCGTGCGACCGCGAGAGATACGCGCGACGAACACACCAACAAAAGGTCCCCAGGCGATCCACCAGACCATATAGGTGAGGGTCCAGTCGCTGAACCATTTGGTGACGTCATCGCCGAAGAAGGTGAAGGTCTGAAAGCCCCGAGGGATGACATTGGTGACGTAATCGCCGAACCCTTGAACCACGGTATTCAATAGATACTCGGTGGGGCCGAGGACCACTGTATAGGCCACAAGGCAGATCGCGATCAGCATTGCCGCATTTGACAAGCGCGCCATGCCTTGGCCAAGGTCGATCAACAGAGCAGGGATGTAGGCTGCGACCATCGCCAGGAAAACAACGCTGATCAAAAGGGCACCAACCGTTTCCCGGCCACCCAGAACCGCAATCCCGTCCGCAACCTGGAACACGCCCATGGCCATTGAACCGCCAACACCGATTGAGATTGCAACAATGGCCATGAAATCCGACAGCCACCCGACCCGCTCGGCCCAGCGTTCTCCTGGGAACAGGCTTTTGATCGGTGCACTGACCATCATGCCTGTCCCGCGCCGAAAGCTGAAATAAGCAATGGTCAGCGCGGTCGAACCGTAAATCGCCCATGCGTGCAGGCCCCAATGGAAGTTTGTTGCCAGCATGGCCTGCTGCGCGGCGACATAATCGGGTGCCATGCCCGAGATGAAGTTGAAATGGGTCAGGGGCTCGGCGACCGCCCAGAACAGCAGTCCAACGCCCATTCCTGCGGAGAACAGCATTGAGATCCAGGTGGCGGTCGAGAACTCGGGCTCTTCATCATCCCGGCCCAGACGGATTTTGCCATATGGCGAAAAGGCCAGAACCAAACACCCGATCAACATGCCTGAGGCCGCGAGCATCACGAACCAACCGCGACTGTGGAAGGTTTGTTGCACGATGCTATTGGCCCAAGTCACCAAGCTTTCGATATCGACGACGCCCCAGATCCCGATCACGGCGATGACGCTAAGCGAGCAAACCAATAGGGCGTTGGGCTTTTTCATGGTGATGAAATTCCGAAGACTGTCTTGCTCAACAGTTTCAGATTTTTGAATAAATGGCCAGAAAACAAAACCCCCGGCGCAGGGCCGGGGGCTGAGGTTGGATATCAACCTGCTGATTTATGACGCTTTTGCGAGATTGCGCAGCACGTATTGCAGCACACCGCCGTTTTCGATGTATTCGATCTCGGGCGCGGTATCGATGCGGCACTTCAGGGTGATCGTCTTTTCGGTACCATCTCCGTAAATGATGGTGCAGGGCACTTCCTGCAAGGGCTCAACTGAATCCAACCCGTGGATCGATACGGTCTCATCACCTTTCAGACCCAGTGTCTTGCGGGTATCACCATCGGTGAATTCGAACGGTATGACGCCCATGCCCACCAAGTTTGAACGGTGGATGCGCTCAAAGCTTTCGGCGATCACTGCCTTGACGCCAAGCAGAGCTGTGCCCTTGGCCGCCCAGTCGCGTGACGAACCTGCACCGTACTGTTCGCCGCCAAAGACGACCAGCGGGGTGCCTTGCTCCTGATAGGCCATCGATGCTTCGTAGACCGAGGTTTGTTCACCATCCGGGCCTTTTGTATAACCGCCTTCGACGCCATCCAGCATCTCGTTCTTGACGCGGATATTGGCGAAGGTGCCGCGCATCATGATCTCGTGGTTGCCACGGCGTGAGCCATACGAGTTGAATTCGCGCGGCTGAACCTGACGATCGGTCAGATACTTCCCGGCAGGTGTCGTTGTCGCAAACGAACCGGCGGGCGAGATATGGTCGGTGGTGATCATGTCACCCAGGATCAGCAGAACCTTTGCACCATCGATATTCGAGATTGTGCCCGGCTCAGGCCCCATGCCTTGGAAATAGGGAGGGTTTTGAATGTAGGTTGACGTCGGTGGCCAATCATAGGTTTCCTGTTGTGGAACCTCGACCTCCTGCCATTTCTCGTCGCCTTTGAAGACATCGGCATATTTCGACTGGAACGCCTCGCGGGTCACGGTTGCCTCAACCAATTCGGCGATTTCGCTTTGGGTCGGCCAGATGTCTTTCATGTAGACATCGTTGCCGGCCTGATCCTGTCCAATCGGTTCCGAGGTCAGGTCGATGTCCAACGTACCAGCCAAAGCATAAACCACCACCAGCGGCGGTGAAGCCAGATAGTTGGCGCGCACGTCGGGCGAGATGCGGCCTTCAAAGTTGCGGTTGCCTGACAGCACCGAAGTGGCAACAAGATCGCCTTCGGCAATCGCTTCGCTGATTTCCCTTTGGATCGGACCCGAGTTGCCAATACAGGTGGTGCAGCCATAGCCAACTAGGTTGAAGCCGATCTTGTCCAGATCTTCCTGCAGACCCGCAGCCTCCAAGTAGGCGGACACAACCTGCGAGCCGGGCGCCAATGAGGTCTTTACCCACGGTTTGCGATCCAATCCCAGCGCGGCGGCTTTACGTGCAACGAGGCCCGCGCCGATCATCACATACGGGTTCGACGTGTTGGTGCAGGAGGTGATCGAAGCGATCACGACTTTGCCCGATTCCATGCCGTAGTTTTCGCCTTTGACCTCTATTTGTTTGCCCATCGGGCGTTTGAAGGTCTCGGCCATTTCCTTGGTGAATGCGGCCTTGGCGTCGGTTAGTGCGACATAATCCTGCGGCCGTTTCGGGCCCGAGATCGCAGGAACAATTGTGCCCATATCCAGCGACAGAGTGTCGGTGTAGATCGGCGCGTAATCGGCATCGCGCCAGAAGCCGTTTTCCTTGGCGTAGGCCTCGACCAATGCGATGCGGTCTTCGTCGCGTCCAGTATTGCGCATATAGCGCAAGGTCTCGCCGTCAATCGGGAAGAAACCACAGGTCGCGCCGTATTCGGGGGCCATGTTGGCAATGGTTGCGCGATCGGCCAAGGGCAAGCGGTCCAGACCTTCTCCGTAGAATTCGACGAATTTACCAACCACGCCTTTCTCGCGCAGCATCTCGACGACTTTCAGGACAAGGTCGGTTCCCGTTGTGCCTTCGACCATCGAACCGGTCAGTTCAAAGCCCACAACCTCGGGGATCAGCATCGAGATCGGTTGACCCAGCATCGCTGCCTCGGCCTCGATCCCGCCAACGCCCCAACCCAGAACGGCCATGCCGTTGACCATGGTGGTGTGGCTATCAGTACCAACAAGTGTATCGGGATAAGCGACTTCGGTGCCGCTCTGATCGGTGTCTGTCCAGACGGTCTGCGCCAGGTATTCCAGGTTTACTTGGTGGCAGATTCCGGTGCCGGGAGGCACGACGCGGAAATTGTTGAACGCGTTCTGACCCCATTTCAGGAACTGATAGCGTTCCATGTTGCGCTCATATTCGCGGTCCACGTTCATCTGAAACGCGCGTGGGTTGCCGAACTCATCAATCATGACCGAGTGGTCGATGACCAGATCGACCGGGTTCAGCGGGTTAATCTTTTGCGCGTCCCCACCAAGGCCCTTGATGCCGTCGCGCATCGCTGCCAGATCCACCACGGCCGGAACTCCGGTAAAGTCTTGCATCAGTACCCGGGCAGGGCGATAGGCAATCTCACGTGGGTTCTTGCCACCGTTGGCACCCCATTCGGCAAAGGCTTTGATGTCATCGACGGAAACCGAGAACCCGTCATCTTCGAACCGCAGCATGTTTTCCAGAACCACTTTCAGCGCGGCAGGCAGATTCGAAAAATCGCCTAAGCCTGCTTCTTGCGCGGCTGGAATCGAATAATAGGAAATGGATTTGCCATTCACGTTCAGGCTGCGGCGTGTCTTGGCGGTGTCCTGTCCGACCTTGATGGGCATCTGTGGCCTCCCTCTCAAATGACTTGGAATACGGGCTTCGCTAAGGGTTATCTGCATTACCACACCAGTTGTTTCAAGGTGCAACGGGCAGTTTGGGTGGTTTTTTGTATACCATTGCACACATTTTGTCGAAAGCTTGTGTCTGAGGTCTCAAGAAACCTTGATTGGCAGTTTATTCGGTTCCGACTTAAACCTTTCAGGCAATCATCCTCTATTGAGAGAAAACATGCTCAGATCAGTCGCTGCGACCGCGTTTGTTTCACTCTTTCTTGCTGCCCCGGCTCAGGCGCAGGATGATCCGGTGGTGGTCGAACTGTTCACCTCGCAGGGGTGCTCGTCCTGCCCGCCAGCAGACCGGATCATGCATGAATTGGCCAAGCGGGATGATGTAATCGGTCTGGCGTTGCATGTGGATTATTGGGACTACATTGGCTGGAAAGATGAATACGCCAATCCCGACCACACCGATCGTCAGCGCGCCTATGCACGTGAAGGCGGGCGGACGATGATCTATACGCCGCAGATGGTTGTGAATGGGCAGCAGGATGTGGTTGGGGCCAAGTCAATTGAACTGAACCGGCTAATCGATGCACACCTGACTGCGCCGCCGGAGGCCGAGGTCAGTGCCACGCGTATCGCGAACGAAGTATCCATGAATGTCGTTCCGATCGAGTTACCAGACGACGAAACCTATGATGTTCGGATTGTGCAGTATTCGCCGATGCGTCGCACCTCGATCCGGCGTGGCGAATTGGCCGGACATGATCTGGATTATGCAAACGTGGTCGAGAATTGGCAGATTGCCGGTCGCTGGGATGGCCAAACACCGCAGAGTTTCACCGCAACATTGTCATCGGAATTGCCTGCCGTTGTACTGATCCAGCGCAGTGGCCATGGTCCGATCGTGGCCGCAGCGCGGGTTAAGTGATCAGGGCATATCCTTTGGCTGGACCCCCAGTCCCCTCCAGGACTTCCAGCGCCGATGAATCCAGAACCATTGCCCCATGTGCTGACGCACCATCGCTTCCAGATCGTCATTGGTAAACTGGGTCATGGTTTTGGCATCAGTATGCGGGACCGGGTCGTGCAGGACGATCTCAAAATCGATCCCGTTGGGTTGGCGCACTGCATAGCAGGGGATCAGCACAGCCTTGTATTTGATCGCAAGTTCCGCGTTCAGCACCGAGGTGACGGCGGGTTTGCCGAAAAAGGTCAGCTCCTCACCACCATGCGCATGCAGGTCGGATACAATGGCAATGATGCCTCCGCTTTTCAGTGAACGTACCATTTCGACCATACCTCGGCGGCCCTGTTCGAACATGGGCGACCCGGTCTGATAGAATGCCTCGACATACATGTCGTTGAAATATGGATTCGCCATGCGGCGATAGAGGCTGCCGATGGGTTTACCGCTACGCGCCTGCAGCGCGACCCGCGCGGCCAGATAGTGCCCGAAATGCGCAGTGATCATCATCACTGGACGCCCTTCCGCCACGGCGGCATCAAATGCTTCGACACCCGAGCCCGATACTTTGGCCTTGCTTTGTCGCTCGATGAAACCGTCGGCTGAAAAATGCTCCATGATCGCGCGCCCGGCATTGTCAGGCACGGCGCGGCAGATGCGTTTGACCTCGGCCTCGGGCAGGTCTGGGCAGGTGAGTTTCAGGTTGCGGCGCACGCGGGTTCGAAACCCGACAATAGGGGCAAGCCAGCGCACAATCGCGCCCATCGCTCCGATGCGGCGCTCATATGGCAGCAGGCGCATGCCGCGGATTACGCCGGTCAGAAACAGGTTGGCGACGTAGTATTTTCCAAGCTCAAATCGGCTTAGTTCCGACTTTTCGACGGGCATGGGGAGAGACACCTGAGCGTTGTGAACTGCGCGACGAGACATACAGGCCCCATCGTGCGATCACAAGTGGTCGCGCCTTGCCGGACTATTCTGCATTCTCCTCCGCCTCGACCAATGCGATCGCGCCCTCGTCCAAAAGCGCGCGGATGGCTGCAACGATCTGCGACATCGCGTCTTCACTGTCGGATTGTTTGACCTTGCCACGATCGGCCATTTCTTCCCGTAAGTTGTCCGCCATGCGAGAGGACATGTTGGCTAGGAAGAACTCGACCGTGGCGAGGTCTTCGTCGCTATTGGCTCCGGCCAACGCCGTGATGAGAACGGGTTGATCCACACCGCGCAGAATCGCTGGAACATCGCGGGGTTGGATGCGCGAGGGCACATGCGAAAAGATGAAGATCGATTGCCGGACGGTATCGGCAAAATCGGAGTCTTCTTCGTCCAGCGCGGTCAGCAAACCATCACGCGTCGCCGCGGCCGACTGGTTGAGGATCGCGCCCACACGCTCACCCGGCCCATCCCGAAAGGCGGGCTCGGGGCGTTGATCCAGCTGAGCGGCCAAGGACCATCCGATCCGCTCTACCGCCTCGGGCGTCACGTTGGCCGTTTTCGATACAGCATAGGTTATCCGTCGCGCTGTGGGGCCGGGCAGGTGGCCCAACAACTGGGCAGCCTTGGCGGTTTCGAGTTTCGACAGCATAACGGCGGCGACTTCGGTGCTTTCAGCTTTGGCCATCTCGGCCAGATCTTCTGAGGGTACTTCGCGCAAACGCTGCCATGGGTCACCGATCTGCCTCACGCCAGCTACCTTGCGCAGCCGGGCGGCGGTGGCTGGGGCGATCTTGCCGTTCACCGCGTCCAGAGCACCGGCTAGCCCATGGGGAAATGCAAGCCCTACGCCATCCAGCGCATCGGCAAATTCCTGCGCGACGGCGGCCAGCGTTACCCGGTCAACCAACCCCATCTGTCCAAGTTGGTGGGTAAGTTGTTCCTGCAGTGAATCAGGAAGCTCTTCCAGCGGGATATCCGCCCCCTCGTTCAGCAGCAGCCGAACCACAACTGCGGCTTTCTCTCGGTTGCTGAGGGCGCGCGGCACAACACGTGGCGCATCATCGTCCTGTTCAACGACCGGGGGGTGCGCGCCCGGCGTCATCTGCACCATTAGTTTCGTGTCCTGCATCTGCCTGCAATGCCTCATTCGCGTTGCAGGCAGAATATAGAGAGTCGGGTAAAGAAACCCTGAAACTCAGTAGCTATATGTCAGCCCTGTTCTGATCGCTTCGCGCAGCGATGTCTCAGCCCATGTGCCTTCGCCACCACGCGCCTTGATCTCGCGCCATTGTGCGATGGCCAATTCGGTCTTGCCCTCTGTAACAAATCCCTGACCCATGTAGCTGCGGGCGAGGATGTTGTCGGGATTGGATTCAATTGCTTTCTGGTAAAATGCGTCAGCCATTTTCAGCTCACCCATCTTGCGATAGGTGAACCCCCAATAGGTCTGCACCCGATCATCATCTTGATCCATGATACGCAGAATGCCCTGAGCATTTTCGTACTGCCCGTCGTAAGCCAACTCGCGCACGGCATCATACAGTTGGTCTTCGGTGAAATTCGTCTTGTTGGGTTTGACGCAGCGCCCGGCTGCCTCGTCATAGACGCGGCCAAACAGGCATTTCTTGGTGGTGTTGGTGGGCTTGGGCGGGCTGCTGTCCCCACCACCCGCAGCAATGGCCATGGGCGCGAAGGTAAAGGCCTGAAGAGCGATGGCCGAGGCTAGTACAAGACGCATTTTCCTACTCCGTTGTCAAAGAGACTTGTTACAATCATAGCTTGATCTTCAAAAAAGCTAACGATTGACTGATCGCTTTTATTCACAAGCAGGAAATAAAAATGTCAGCTATTGACGATTTTCATGCAGCTTTGGCTTTCGCTGTCCCAAATTGTGCCTTCAGCACAGGACTGGGTTTGCTTGGTGTTACCGTTACAGGCAAATCCGGCGGTGCCCGCACAGATAAGAGCAATTGCGCATAGAGCAGTTCGTAGCATCGAGTTTTCCTTTCGCGGAAACTGTGCCAACAGATTAACCGATTTTTGCCAATCTGGCAAAGACACAAGGCCCGGCTGCATTGAGCAAACCGGGCCAAGTTTTTAGCACTGTTTGAGTTTGAATTATTCGCCGAATACGCGGGCGAAAATCGTATCTACATGTTTGGTATGGTAGCCGAGATCGAATTTCTCTTCGATTTCTTTCGGGCTCAGCGCGGCGGTGACATCGGCGTCGGCCAACAGTTCCTCTTTGAAGTCGGTGCGATGCTCCCAGACTTTCAGTGCGTTGCGCTGAACCATGGCATAGGCATCCTCGCGGCTTACACCGGCTTGGGTCAACGCCAACAGCACTCGTTGGCTCATGACAAGACCGGGGAACTTGTTCATGTTCTCGATCATGTTCTCGGGGAAGATCAGCATCTTGTCGATTACACCGGTCAATCGCGCGAGTGCAAAGTCCAGCGTGATAGTGGCATCCGGCCCGATCATGCGTTCGACCGAGGAATGCGAGATATCGCGCTCGTGCCACAGCGCCACGTTCTCCATCGCCGGGATCACGGCCGCACGCACCATGCGTGCAAGACCGGTCAGGTTCTCGGTCAGCACCGGGTTCTTCTTGTGCGGCATCGCGGATGAGCCTTTCTGACCCATCGAGAAGAACTCGGCCCCCTCCAGCACTTCGGTACGCTGCATGTGGCGGATTTCGATAGCGATGTTTTCGATGCTGCTGGCGATAACACCCAGTGTGGCGAAGAATGCGGCGTGACGGTCGCGGGGAATGACCTGCGTACTGATCGGTTCAGGCACCAGACCCAGCTTGTCGCAGACATGCTCTTCAACCTGCGGGTCGATATTCGCAAACGTCCCGACCGCGCCGCTGATCGCTCCGGTGGCGATTTCCGCGCGGGCATCGCGCATCCGGGACAAGTTGCGGTCCATCTCGGCATAGAAGCGGGCAAAGGTCAGGCCCATCGTGGTGGGTTCGGCATGGATACCGTGGCTGCGACCGATGCGAACGGTGTCTTTGTGCTCGATCGCGCGGCGTTTCAGGGCAGCCAACAGACCTTCGAGGTCTGCAATCAGCAGGTCGGCGGCGCGGGTCAGTTGCACATTGAAGCAAGTGTCCAGTACGTCCGAGGAGGTCATGCCCTGATGCACGAAGCGGGCTTCCTCGCTACCCACATGTTCGGCCAGATGGGTCAGGAAGGCGATGACGTCGTGTTTGGTGACGGCTTCGATCTCGTCGATACGGGCGACATCAAACTCCACATCCTTGGCTTTCCACACGGCCTCGGCGTTTTCACGCGGGATCACGCCTAGATCGGCCATGGCGTCGCAGGCGTGCGCCTCGATCTCGTACCAAATGCGGAACTTGCTCTCGGGTGACCAGATGGCGACCATATCGGGGCGTGAATAGCGGGGAATCATTGGCGGCAGCACCTTTTTATGATTGGGATGAGGCGTTGGCGCGGGGTTTAGCCGCGCATTGACCAAGGAACAAGGCGCGAGTGCTGGGATGAGACGGTTTGCCCTGATTTTATTGCTTTGGCCCGGATTTGTGGCCGCCGACGAGTTTCAGCAACTGACGGGTGATGAGATTCTGATGGCGCTTGCTGGCAAGAAGCTCGACTATGGCGAGGGGATCACCCAGACCTTCGATAGCAATATGCAAACGCAGTACTTTTCAGGCCGCCCAAGTTCGGGACGATGGGCCGTTCGTGATGATCGCTATTGCTCGGTCTGGCCGCCTTCGGATTTCTGGGCTTGTTATGATGTTGAGCAAAGCGGTGAAACCATCCGGTTTGTGGATGATTCAGGCAATACAACTGACGGAATCTATTTGAAGTGAGCCTGCCCAGAAATATTTATGATTTCCAGGGGGTTTGGGACCTGAGCCGCCTCATCCGGGACGAGCGTGCAGGCCAGATCATTCAGGCCGAGGGTAAGGCAGAGCTTCGGCAAGATACCCAAGGGTTGGTCTATGATGAGACGGTCACGCTGCGTGTTCCGGGGCAGCCTGCAATGACGGGAACGCGTCGATACCTTTGGCGCGACGCCGGTGATCGGATCGCCATTCACTTTGATGATGATCGGTTTTTTCACGCACTTAAACTTGGCCAAACCCGGGTCAAGGATCATCACGATTGCCCGCCGGACAGCTATGATGCAGACTATGATTTCTCAGGATGGCCGCGCTGGACAGTCCGCTGGACTGTATCAGGACCGCGAAAATCCTATGAAATGGAGACCAAATACGCGCTGCGATAGCGTAATCATCTTGCAGCAACGGCCCGGAACGGGCATTGCTGCATGTGCAAATAAGTCCGAATGTGGAGAAATGAGATGAACGCAAACGTACTGGCCAATGCTTTTGGCCCGCGTGAGGGGACGGCGCTGCGCGTCAAGCAGGTGGCTCTGGTTGCCCTGGGCATCGTTGCTCTGGCCGTTGCAGCCAAAATCAAAGTGCCGATGTGGCCGGTTCCGATCACCATGGGCACATTCGCCGTTCTGACCATCGGCACCGCCTATGGCGCGCGCCTTGGCCTGATCACGATGCTGGGTTACCTGCTGGTTGGTGCTCTGGGCTTTGACGTGTTTGCAGGTTCCTCGGCCGAAAAATACGGCCTGACCTACATGATGGGTGGCACCGGCGGCTATCTGGTTGGTTACCTGATGGCGACCATTCTGCTGGGCGCACTGGCCGCGCGCGGCTGGGACCGTTCGGTCGGCAAGCTGGCGCTGGCGCTGGTACTGGCCAACGTGCTGATCTACGTGCCGGGACTGCTGTGGTTGGGTCAGCTGTATGGCTGGGACAAGCCGATCCTGGAATGGGGTCTGACACCGTTCCTGCTGGGTGACGCGATCAAGCTGGCGCTGGCCGCTCTGCTGATCCCTGGCCTGTGGAAGCTGCTGGGCGACGCACGCACCTGATAGCGCGCTCTTGCGCAAGACACACCCGCGTTCGGAGCTTTCCGGACGCGGGTTTTTTATTGTCTGCAGAACAGGATACTGGACAAAGTCAAACTGCATGGGCAACCTGACATCAGAAAACTGATCAGGTTATTGAGATATGCGTATTTTGTTAAGCTTGGTGCTTGCTGCAAGTGCCGTGACTTGGTTGGCTGTAACGCCTGTGCAAGCCGACACGCCCGTGACTTACACCGATGAAGGACGCGCCCTGTTCCGCTTTGAGGTTCCCGACTTTTGGACATTGCGTACCGGTGGCCCGCGTGAAATCGAGGATACCAATCTGGGCGATGCCCGTGCGGTTTCGCGCGTCATGGGGATCAGACCGGTGACCGACGATAATGTCTGGATGGGCTTCGTCTCACCATCACGGGTTTCCAGCATTCAGGGCGGGCTGAGCTATCTTGAGGATATCGACAAATTCCTCGTCAAAGACCCGACCGTGACCAGCACCAGCAATACAAGGATTGGTGGGCGGCCAGCCCACGTTATTCGAGGCACCGGCAATCGGGATGGGCGAGGCGTAAACTTTACCGCCACTGTGATCGACCTGCCGCGAGACCGTGTTGCGATTGGGGTTGCGATCCTGCGTGACGGGGCCGACCCGTCTTATGTTGATGCCTTGAACGCCGTTTTCGCGTCGTTCCGGTCTTTGCAGTAAGGAGGCTCGGATGACTCGCAAACTGTTAAAACGGTCTGTTCTGGCGCTGGGGTTGGGTACTGCAACGTTTACATTGTCCGCCTGCGATGGCGTGTCCGTCGGGGTAGGGTATGGCGTTGGGTATGACCCGTTCTACGACTCGATGCTGTGGAATGATTACTACCACGACCGTAACGTGAATGTAGATGTTGACATAAACCGCCCAGACCGGCCCGACCGCCCCGATCGACCGGTTCGTCCAAACCCTCCACCGCGGCCAAAGCCACCGATCGCCAAACCGCCGTCGCGTCCGCATCCCCCGGTGGCGCGTCCTCCGACGGCACGGCCACCAATTCACCGACCCTCACCGAGGCGCCGTTAGAAAAAGGGGGCAAAAGCCCCCTTCAATCATTATCATAAGCTGACAAAGGTGGTTTTCAGTCCAGCAGCTCAGTCGTGATATGGGCCGAGCCTTCAAGGGTTCGGTGCACGGGACATTTATCTGCGATCTCCAATAGCTTAGTACGTTGCGCGGCATCCAGCGGCCCTTGTAGCCGTATCTTGCGGCGGAACTGATCGACCTTGCCATCGCTGGCCAGTCCGGCGTCCTGCGCGTGTACCTTGTCGTGGCAGACATCGACGGTGATACCCGTCAGAGGCCATTTCTTGCGCCGCGCATACATGCGAATGGTCATCGAGGTACAGGCGCCCAATCCCGAGGACACAAATCCATAAGGGGACATGCCTCGGTCCGTTCCTCCGTACGAAGCGGGCTCGTCAGCGACCGCATGGTGGCGCGGGCCGGACTGGATGTCTTGCAGGAACCCTGCCGGGTCTGCCTCGGTCACGCGAACAACACCTTCCGGGGCACCGGGTGGTGGGGCGGGCGGGCACAGTTTGACGTATCTCGACACCCAAGCCGCAATGACATCCGCCGCGTAATCCGCATCAGCGGCGCGCGTGATCAGATGGTCGGCATCGTCCAGCGTGACAAAACTTTTTGGATGCTTCGCAGCCAGAAAGATGGTGCTGGCGTTGTCAATGCTGACCGTGTCATCGCGCGGTGCGTGCAGGATCAGAAGCGCTGCTTTCAAATCTGAAACGGCAGGGCTAAGCGCGGCCTCTGAAATGTCATCGACAAAAGCTTTGCCAATGCGGAACGGGCGACCGCCAAGCGAAACCTCTGCGCTGCCTTGCGCCTGAATCTGGGGCAGGGCGGCCTCGAAATGGTGTGATACGTGGCCCGGGTCAGCAGGCGCACCCAATGTGACGACCGCCTTGACCGACGGTATGCCAGCGCGTGCGCGCAGTACCGCAGCGCCGCCAAGTGAATGGCCAATAAGCAGGGCGGGGGCCATGTTGCGGCCGGACAGGTAGTGCGCTGCAGCGATCAGATCTTCGACATTTGAGGTGAATGTCGTATTCGCAAACTCTCCATCCGAGTGGCCAAGGCCTGTAAAATCAAACCTGAGCACGGCGATGCCCATCGCCGCCAAACGCGCCGAAATGCGCCGTGCGGCAGGTATGTCCTTAGAGCAGGTAAAGCAATGCGCAAACAAAGCCGTTGCCAGTACCGGCCCGTCCGGCAGATCAAGGCGCGCGGCCAATTGGCTGCCGTCGTGACCGGCGAAAGTAATGCGTTCGGTGGGCATGATGAATCCTTGGTGGTCCAGGTTTCGACAATACTGTGTGCTGTGTGCGGTTCTCTCAACCCCTGTGTCAGTGGCGTAACAGGAAGGTGAGGGGGTGGGACCACGTAGCCCTTGGCGCGTCGCATCAATGCATTGTTGGGGTTGGTATTTGAGCAATCAAAAAATGTGATGATAATTCGGATAAACATTCATTTTACTTATTTATACTTGAACCCCAACTTGCAATCATCCTTCTTATCCAAAGCAGAGGTCAAAATGGCACATACAACATCTGCACCGCTAAGCCCGACACTCCACGCCGGAGTTCTGTTGGCAATTCTCGTGACTGGCGCAATTGGTTTTGCACTGGGACAAAGCTGGCCGCTGACGAATACGTCTGAGGACACGCCAACTCTCACAGTGCCTGAGGATTGGCACGGTAATGTCAGACGGTCCCACTGGTCGAACTAGGCGATAGCGCTTAGCCAGACCCCATCAACTGTGCGTCGAACGGATACTTCGTGAGGTTTTCATAGCCGTCTTCGGTGATCAGCACCTGATCTTCCAGCTTGATCGAGAAATCGCCGCCAACCTCGCCAACTGCCGCTTCGACGCACAACACCATTCCGGGTTCAAGTGGATAATCATAGGATCCCTCGACCGCCTTGTCGGGATAGGCTACCAAGGGCCATTCATCGCACAATCCAACTCCATGCATCAGGCAGCCGTATTTCTGTGCCTGAAACTTGTCATCCAGCCGATGGGCATTCGCAGTTAGTTCCGGGATCATGACGCCGGGCTTCAGCATTTCCATATTGGTCATGATATGCTCATGCGCGTGCTGCATGGCATAGATCATGTCGGGGCGCGGTTTTTGATCGCCGATCCACCAGGTTCGTGAGATGTCGACGCAAATGCCGTAAGACCCGATCAGGTCGGTATCGAACGCGATGATTTCATTTTGCCGCGTGATGCGCGGGCCGCATTCCTGAAACCAGGGATTGGTGCGCTGGCCCGAGGCAAGCAAGCGGGTCTCGATCCATTCACCACCGCGCCGGATGTTTTCAGCATGTAGCACTGCCCAAATGTCATCCTCGGATGTCTTCCCGTCTCCGACATTGACACGTGCGAAGCGCTCCATTTCGGCCACAGCGGTCTCGCAGGCGTGGCTGGCGCAGCGCATGGCGAGGATTTCATCGGGGCCTTTGATGGCACGGGTTTTTTCGGTAAGCTCTTCGCCCTCCATCACCTCGAAGCCCTGCGCCTCGAGCGCGCGCAGGCCGTGCAGCATGATCTTGTCGACCCCCAGCCGCATGTTGCCGCCGCCGTGTTCATCAATCAGGGCGCGCACCTCGTTCGAGAACACATCTGCTGCGATGTCAATCTTGTCACCCCGATCGAAATAGAACAGATCCGCGCCCGAGCGCTGCTCGCGTACCAGCGGGTTGAATTTCGACAGGAACGGAGAGTTCTTGTAATCCCAGATCACCATATACCCGTCAGCGCAAACCAGAACGGCCCGGAACGGGTTATGGGTGTTCCACAGCTGCATGTTGGTGCTGTCGGTCGCGTAGCGAATATTCAGGGGGTCAAACAGCAAGATCCCGCCCCAATCGCGTTGCACGATGGCCTGGGTCAGGCGTTTCCAGCGATACTCACGCATCCGCTCCAGATTGGGCAGGCTCAACCCAGCTGCGGCCCATTCGTCAAAGACAAGCTGTGTCGGTCCGATCTCGATCCTGTCATTGTCGTTCGGTGTCCCGTCCCCGAGGGTGGCGCCCCGGGTCGGGTCAATCTTACGGGTGTCACGATATGGTGTGTTCACGGTTGGACCTTTCTGCTTGCCTGCCCAACCTGCAAATCCAGATGCGCTGCGTCTTCTAGGTTTGCGACCGTCTTCTGGTCGCTTTTTGACCGACAGCGCCAGAGCAGGGTGTTATGCCTCGACTATGACCGTGATATTACAGCAAGCCATTCCCTATGATCCACTCGCCCAAAACCCGCTGCCTGGCATTAAGCCCGCGGACCCCAGGGCTTGGTTGCATCGCGACGATGCATTTTCTGCCCAGATGCAACGACGCGCGGCGCTGTTGGCGCAGCAAAAACAGGATGTCTTGGCGCAAAGCCCCGAGGCGTTGGCACCCGCGCAGGAGTTGCTGGAACTGGTCATTCAGCAAGTTTATCCGAATGTCTCCGATCACGTTGTGCGGCCCGACGGTGTACGGGTTGAGGTTGACCGGGAACGCCCGTTGGAAACGCTATGCCATTTGGTGCAAGAGGATTTCTGCATTCTGCAGAAACACGATGACGAGCATGTTTTGACTGGCGCGATCCTGTGCTTTCCTGCAAGCTGGATGCTGTCGGAAAAGTTCATGCGCCCGTTGATTGGGATCCATGAACCGGTTGATGCCTACGACGCCAATATTGCCCGCAGAGTTCAACGATTGTTTGACGGCATTCAGCCCAACCGGCCACTCTGGCGGTTCAATGCGCTTTGGTACAATGATGCCGAATTGTTCCAACCGCGTAGTCTCATGCAGCGACGCACACCGCGGGATGAAAATTCGGCCCGATATCTGCGTAGTGAACGTCAGACTCTCTTGCGTTTACCTGAGACAAACGCAGTGGTGTTCGCGATCCACACTTATGTAATGGCCGCTGATCAGGTCCTTAAAATGGAAAACCCCGCCTGACGGCGGGGCCTCCAAGGAGGGTCTTGGGTAATTTGATTACATGCCAATCGCGCTGGCGACCTCGGCAAAAGCATTCGTAGCGTTCAGGCCAAAAATCGCTGTGGTAAAAGCCAGAACCTGAGTGTTGAGGCGGAAATCCTCACCCCGGATCAGATTGACTGCTGCCAGGGATATGGCAATCGGTGTCGATATGCTTGCCACAGCACCAGTCATGCCCCAGCTGGTCAGTCGCAGAATATCGCTTGGGCGTTCCGTTTCGTCCTCGGACTGGTGAATGTTGCCGGCGGGCAGGGGAGCATCAGCCTCGGTCCGGAAGGCGATACTGAGCAGTTGGTCGTCACTTAGCTTGATCGGACGCGGCTTGGCGTGTTTGGTCTGTGTATTTTCCGCATCAGGATCGGGCAGATCAAGCCCCGCAAATGGGCCGCTGACTGCTTCGAATATCTGCTTTCGGTTCCGGGCGTTGCGCGGCGCAATTGAATCAAAGGCACTCATGAATTGTTCGATGGTCAGAACCGTTTTGGGCGACAACCATTCGACACGACGGGTCGTACAGATGTCGACCATTCGGTACAGGATCACCACAAGCATCAACTCGGATATTTCACTGTCATCGAGCAGTTTTGACACCGGACAAATCGAGATCGTCAGCCGGTTTCCCGGCAGCGTAACCGCAGCACGCGGCATAGTTTTGAGACCAGCGGTTCGATCCATCCGCTCATGGTGATTGTGATCTACTTGGGTTGGTTCCGAGTCCAATGTCAGACGCACGAGATATTGGCTGCTGACGATACTGGCCTCCGATGCGCTAAGAAGCGTCTTGCGCTCGACCAGATGGCCATAGTCACCCAGCGTCGTCGAGACGACCTCGCACAGACGCTCAAGCGCGCCATCTGCCGACCCGTCAAACTGGAGGCCACCGTGGTAACTATGCTTTGCAGTCACAGCATGTTCCTTTGCTGTCATAATCTTCACAACAAATTAACAGGCGAAATGGCGCAAATTTTGACCAAAATGGAAAAAAGTCGAAATATTCCAAGATTGATTACGCTTTGGAAACCAAGAAAATCGGGGTTTCCTTAAATCTATGTGGCAACAATGTGGCCGAATTCAGGTGCTCTGACGTCAAGCCTATGACTGCCCTAGTTGTCGATTCGCGCCGCCATGATTGCAATGGATTGCTGGTAGACCGAGGCCGCATTCCATTGCTGTATGACCGCAAAATTCGGCTCTCCGGGTTGATAGCCGCGACCGGGCTTCCACCCTTTCTTACGTAGAAAATTCGCGGTCGAGGCGAGCGCGTCGGTCATGTTATAAAAATCGACCCGACCGTCACCGGTGGCGTCCACACCATAGGTCAGGGCGTTGCCGGGCAGGAACTGTGTATGCCCCAGCTCGCCATGTTTTGCCCCTTTTGTCGCCATCGTAAGGGTACCTTGGTCAACCAGTTTTAAGGCGCCGATAGCGTGCGGGATGAAGAATTCGGATCGGCGACAATCATAGGCTAATGTCGTGATTGCGGAAACAACCTGACTATCTCCCATGAAACCTCCAAAGCCGGTTTCCATGCCGTGAATGGCAATCAGCACACCCGCCGGTACGCCATATTGACGCTCGAGCGTGGCGTAAAACTGCGGATTGCGAGCTTTGCGCTTGCGCCCTTGCGCAACGATGGTGTTTGCCCCGCGCACCTGCATGAATTTGTCTAATGAGTATTTAAAGCTCTTCTGATTGCGATCCGCGGCAATCGTACGTGTTGCATATTGCGTCTGCGCGAGCGCTTGCAGACCCTTCTTTTTCACACCCGCCCGTTTGGCGGTTTTGGCAAAGTCGGCTTTCCAGGCCTCAAACCCGCTGCTGGTATTCCCACAAGGGGCGGACAGTGCCACTGAGGGCAGAAGGAACGCGAGTGCAGCGTAAAGGCGAAGACGAGGCATAGAGGAAATCCGAGTGCAAAAAAAAACCATGCTCAGCCTAAGCCGAGTTCGACCTACCGCAAAGTGGTTTAATAGAGATCAAGCTCGTCTGTGCCTTTCAGGGATTCGAACCATTCATCCGGGGTTTTGTCGATCTTGGCATGTTTGACCATCATCGCGTTCATATTTGGCAGACTGGATGAGTCCGGCCATTCATCGGGTTGCCACAGGTTTGATCGAATGATGCATTTGGGACAGTGCGCAAAGACGGTTTCGACATGGATCAACAGGGCCAGCTTGGGCACGCGTCCACCAACGGCCATGTTTGAAAGAAGTTCGGGATCTGCGCTAATTCTCGCGGATCCCCGCAGGCGCAGAGTTTCCAATTTTCCGGGGACAAAGAATATCACGCTGACGCGCTGATCTTTCAGCACATTATGAAACGTATCCACGCGCTTGTTCCCAGGCCGGTCCGGGATCGCAATCATCGAGTTCGAGAGCACCTGCACAAACCCCGCAGGATCGCCACGAGGCGAAATATCGAGATGCCCATCGGGATTGGCCGAAGCGATCAGGCAGAACGAGGACATGCCGATGAAGTCTCGACACATCTCATCAAGTGCAGGCAATTCCTTTGCAATGATCTGCGGCAAGGGTTGCCCGCAAATGCGTTCCAGATCTTTCTCCGAGGTTACAAGTCCTGAATACTCAGAAAAGGGTTTGTCGCTTGCGGGCATGTGCTCTCTCCGCCTGATGTTGAGCTCAAATTTTGAAAGATCATCATCGATCCGTCAAATCTCGCGGAGATACAGAAAAAGGGGCGCCCGATGGGCGCCCCCTGAGAATTTTCGTCGAAAATTCTTAATCAGCAGCTGTAGTACATGCCGTACTCAACCGGGTGAGGTGTGTGCTCGTAGGTTTCTACCTCTTCCATCTTCAGCGCGATGTAGCCGTCGATCTGGTCTTTGGTGAACACGTCGCCTTGCAGCAGGAAGTCGTGATCAGATGCCAGTGCTTCCAGAGCTTCGCGCAGGCTGCCGCAGACGGTCGGGATGTCGGCCAGTTCTTCGGCAGGAAGATCGTACAGGTTCTTGTCCATGGCTTCGCCCGGATCGATCTTGTTCTTGATGCCGTCCAGACCGGCCATCAGCAGCGCGGCGAACGCCAGATAGGGGTTTGCGGCCGGATCGGGGAAGCGGGCCTCGACGCGCTTGGCTTTCGGGCTTTCGGTCCACGGAATACGCACGCAGCCTGAACGGTTGCGGGCCGAATAGGCGCGCAAGACGGGGGCTTCGAAACCTGGGATCAGACGCTTGTAGCTGTTGGTCGCCGGGTTGGTGAAGGCGTTCAGCGTTTTGGCGTGCTTCAGGATGCCGCCGATGAAGTACAGCGCCTCATCAGACAGGTCGGCGTATTTGTCGCCCGCGAACAGCGGCTTGCCGTCTTTCCAGATCGACATGTTCACGTGCATGCCGGTGCCGTTGTCACCTGCGATTGGCTTCGGCATAAAGGTCGCCGATTTGCCATAGGCATGTGCAACGTTGTGGATCACGTACTTGTATTTCTGAAGCTCGTCGGCCTGCTTGGTCAGGCTGTCGAAGATCAGGCCCAGTTCGTGCTGACACGATGCAACCTCATGGTGGTGCTTGTCGACCTTCATGCCCAGACGCTTCATGGTCGACAGCATTTCCGAGCGCAGGTCCTGCGCTTCGTCAACGGGGTTTACGGGGAAGTAACCACCTTTGACGCCTGGACGATGGCCCATGTTGCCCATCTCGTATTCGGTGTCGGTGTTCCACGATGCATCAGTCGCATCAACTTCGTAGGATACCTTGTTGATACTGTTAGAGAAACGAACGTCATCAAAGAGGAAAAATTCGGCCTCCGGACCCATGTAGGCCACATCACCAATACCGGAAGCCTTCAGGTACGCTTCGGCTTTCTGAGCGGTGCCTCGCGGGTCACGTTCATAGGCTTCACCAGTGTCAGGCTCCACAACCGAGCAGTGCAGGCAGATGGTCTTTTCCGCATAGAACGGATCGACATAGGCGCTGTCGGTGTCGGGCATCAGTTTCATGTCGGAAGCTTCAATCGACTTCCAGCCCGCGATGGACGAACCGTCGAACATAAAGCCCTCTTCCAGGAAGTCCTCATCGACCTGATCGGACATGATGGTGACGTGCTGAAGTTTGCCGCGCGGGTCGGTAAAGCGGATGTCGACGTATTCGGCGTCTTCATCACGGATCAGCTGAAGAACTGCGTCCTTGCTCATACTATTTGTTCCTCTGATTTGAAGATTGCTGTGTTACAGGGCTTCCGAACCGGTTTCGCCGGTGCGGATACGAATGGCTTGTTCGATAGGTGAGACAAAGATTTTTCCGTCCCCGATCTTGTCGGTCTTTGCGGCGCCAACGATGGCTTCGATCGCAGCGTCAACCTGATCATCATCCAGGACGACCTCGACCTTTACCTTGGGTAGAAAGTCGACAACATATTCTGCGCCGCGATAAAGTTCGGTGTGACCTTTCTGGCGACCAAAGCCTTTCACCTCGACCACGCTGAGGCCCTGGACTCCCACGTCCTGCAGCGCCTCTTTCACTTCGTCCAGTTTGAACGGCTTGATGATCGCTTCGATCTTTTTCATTCCGGTTCACCTTGTATGGTTGTCTTGATGGCAATGATCACGTCTAAGATCGGGCGGCAATGGAACCGCGAATTTGGTCGCCTTGTGGTGCTGCGAAATCGTGCAACGGGTTAAATTTTGATCGATGTGCACAAAATGTAATCAGAATTGAATCGCGTGAGGGCGCAATATGGCAGAGTTGCTGACAGCGGCACAGATGCGGACGATCGAAAAGTCCGCGATTGAGTCCGGTGACGTGAGCGGGCTGGAGCTGATGGAGCGGGCGGGGCGCGGTGTTCTTCAAGCCGTATTTGAAGAATGGCCAGAGCTGCAGCGGGGGCCAGCCCCCGCACCCCCGAGGTATTTGGGGCCAGATGAAGAGGATCCGCTGCGTGCGGTAATTCTTTGCGGGCCGGGAAATAACGGGGGGGATGGATTTGTTGTTGCACGCTTGCTGCGGGAGCGCGGCTGGGAGGTGGCGGCATTTCTTCTTGGTGATCCGGCGAAGCTGCCACCAGATGCGCGTGTGAATCATGACAGGTGGGGCGAATTGGGGGAGGTTCAACCATTTTCCGAAGTGTTTGCCGCGCATCAAGGGGCTGACCTTTATGTCGATGCGTTTTTCGGGACGGGCTTACAGCGACCGCTTGAGGGTGATGTTCTAAAATGGGCAGAAATGACTGCCTCGGATCCAGCCATCGCCGAAAAGACAGTATCCGTTGATATGCCGTCTGGCCTGTGTTCCGATAGTGGGCGTGAGCTGGCCCCGGGGACCGCGACGGTTCAGGCCAGGCTCACGGTATCGTTTCATACTGCAAAGCTGGGGCATTATCTGGGGCTGGGGCCGGTCAGAAGTGGCCGATTGGTCGTCAAGGACATTGGTTTGGAGGAGGGAGTTCAGGGTGCGGTCAAACTGGTGACCGCCCCGGATGCTGATTTTTCGAAGGCAACTGCCTTACACAAATATGCGCATGGGCATGCCTTGATTATTAGCGGAGGTGCGGGGGCAACCGGCGCAGCAAGGCTGGCGGCACGTGGTGCATTACGCATCGGGGCCGGATTGGTGACGCTGGGTGTTCCACCCTCGGCTCAGATGGAGGTTGCCAGTCACATCACTGCGCTGATGCTGCAGCGGGTCCAGAGCGGCGATGATCTGTTGGAAGTCCTGATGGATGCGCGGTTGAATGCACTATGCCTCGGTCCTGGTTTGGGGCTGGCGCGTGCGCAGGAGCTGGTTCCTGCGGCGCTGGCCTCGGGGCGTCCCGCGTTGCTGGACGCGGATGCTTTGACGGCTTTTGCTGATGCGCCAGAGGTGCTGTTGGACATGCTCCATGACAGATGTGTTCTGACACCGCACGGGGGCGAGTTTGCGCGATTGTTCCCGGAGATCACCGAAAAGCTCTCGGTCAAGCCGGGCAGAGGGCCGGCTTATTCCAAAGTGGATGCCGTGCGTGAGGCGGCCAAGCAGGCTGGCTGTGTGGTACTATACAAGGGCCCTGACACGGTGATTGCTGCACCGGATGGGCAATGTGCGATCAATGCGGCGTTGTATGACCGGGCGGCACCCTGGCTGGCGACCGCAGGATCGGGTGATGTGCTGGCCGGGTTCATAACGGGGCTTTTGGCGCGTGGGTTCAGCCCGCTGCGTGCTGCCGAGGCTGCAGCTTGGTTGCATGTGGAATGCGCCAGGCAATTTGGTCCGGGGCTGATTGCCGAAGATCTGCCGGAACAAGTGCCAGCGGTATTCGCACGGCTTGAAATAAATGGGTCATAGGCAAATATTGGCCGATCGCGGGTCAAAGCGGCAATGTTTCGCCTTATGATTTACCTGTGCGCATAACGGGTGTTTGCAAGCTGCAACACGCAGCGCAAGAATTGTCTTGCAGGTTAGCAGGGTGCTGCTTTCGAACTAGGTCAAAATATTGATTATAAAACGCTTTCCCTGAAGGCCCCCGCTTCCGCCTGTGGCAGAAATGCAATGCCGGGCTAATAAGCTTTAGCAATCATTGGAACCGTTAATCCAGGTGCGCATATCGGCAATATCAAAAAAACTGACCCATCTATGGTGAATGACATGACAGTGAATTTTAAGCTGACTTCGATAGCCGCGGCGCTTGTCGCAACAACGGCAATCCCCGCCGCCGCCGAACTGAAATACGAAAACAACACGGGCGGTTATGTCCTGCTTTATGGTCAGTTGCACCCGGCCTTAATCTCGGTTGACGACGGTGAAGAGACCGAAACGCGCGTTCTGGACAATGACCTGTCAAACAGCCGCGTCGGTTTGGAACTGTTGCAGCCCTTCGGCAACAACGATTTCACCTTCCGTTTTGAAACCGGGCTTGGTCTGCCGAGCTCGAGCGAGTGGAACCAGCTGGGCACAGATTTCAGCGGCTGGACCCGTGAAGATATCCGTCACGTGGATTTCGCACTTGCCGGTGACTGGGGTAAATTCTCGGCCGGTCAGGGCAGCATGGTGGCCGATGGCGCTGCCGAAGTGGATCTGTCTTACGTTGGAACTGCGCTGTATTCCTTTACCAACGATGAAAATGGCGGGTTCTTCTATCGCGGTACTGACGGTTTGCTGAGCGACATCACCGTTGGCGATTCCAGCAGCAACTTTGACGGTGCGCGCCGTGGCCGCGTTCGGTATGACACGCCGGAGTTCAGCGGTTTTAAGGCCGGCATCGCCTATGGTCAGAACATTCTGTCCAGCAGCGATGACGATGACTATTACGATATCGGCCTTCGCTATAACAACACCTTCGGTGGCGGGGTCGAATTTGCAGCGGCGGTTGCATACTCGGTGCGCTCGGCTGACGATGGATCGGGGGACCGCAAGGATACGATCGGGTCGGCCTCGGTTATGCTGCAAAACGGCCTGAGCTTCACCGTAGCCGCCGGGACGCGGGACAATGACGCGGATGGTGCGTCTGACCCGAACTACTTCTACGGCAAGATTGCCTATGAGGATCAGTGGGTATCCTGGGGTAAAACCGGTATCGGGATCGACTATTACTCGGGCTCGGACTTCGTAAATGACGGTTCCAGCACCGATGCTTGGGGCATCGCTGTTGTTCAGCGTATCGACAGCATCAACACAGATGCGTATCTGAAATACCGCAATCACGATTTCGAAGATGGCGCTTCGTTCGACAACAACGAGGCGTGGGTGCTGGGGGCCCGCTGGAGGTTCTGATTTCTCAGCTTTCGATGATCGAACGCTCCGGCCTGTGCCGGGGCGTTTTTTCGTCTGTAATAGGGGTAAAACCAGCCTGAAAGGGCCTTTGCCTCTTGCACGCAGGCGGCTGTGCAAATAGAAGGCGTCAAATTTGCCCGGCGCGCCCGTTTTGCGCGCCCCGAATCCTATGGGGACTACCAAAATGCAGGTTACCGAGACGCTGAACGAAGGTCTGAAGCGCGGCTACAACATCGTTGTGACCGCAGCCGAGCTGGACGACAAGGTCAACGAGAAACTGACCGAAGCGCAGCCCGAGGTTGAAATGAAGGGTTTCCGCAAAGGCAAGGTGCCGATGGCTCTGCTAAAAAAGCAGTTCGGCCAGCGCCTGCTTGGCGAAGCGATGCAAGAAACCATCGACGGTGCGATGAACAAGCACTTTGAGGACAGCGGCGAACGTCCTGCTTTGCAGCCCGAGGTCAAGATGACCAACGAGGACTGGAAAGAAGGCGACGACGTAGAAGTTGCGATGTCCTACGAAGCGCTGCCCGAGATTCCGGAAGTTGACCTGAAATCGGTCGAACTGGAGAAGCTGGTTGTCAAAGCGGACGACGCAGCCGTGGAAGAAGCGCTGAACAACCTGGCTGAGACCGCGCAGAACTTCAAAGCGCGTCGCAAAGGTTCGAAAGCCAAAGACGGTGACCAGATCGTGTTCGACTTTGTTGGTAAGGTTGACGGCGAAGAGTTCGAAGGCGGTTCGGCTGAAGATTACCCGCTGGTTCTGGGCTCGAACAGCTTCATCCCCGGCTTTGAAGAGCAGTTGGTTGGTGTGAAGGCCGAGGAAGAAAAAGACGTCAACGTCACCTTCCCCGAAGAATACGGTGCTGAGCATCTGGCCGGCAAAGACGCCGTTTTCACCTGCACCATCAAAGAGGTGAAAGAGCCGGTCGCGGCTGAGGTCGACGACGAGTTGGCCAAGAAATTTGGTGCCGAAGATCTGGCTGGGTTGAAGGCACAGATCGCCGAGCGTCTGGAAGCCGAATATGCTGGTGCGTCCCGTGCAGTTATGAAGCGCGCTTTGTTGGACGTGCTGGACGAGAAAGTCTCGTTCGACCTGCCGCCGTCACTGGTAGAAGCCGAAGCCAAGCAGATCGCACACCAGCTGTGGCACGAGGAAAACCCTGACGTTGAAGGTCACGATCACGATCCGATCGAACCAACCGACGAGCATAACAAGCTTGCCGAACGCCGCGTGCGTCTGGGCCTGCTGCTTGCCGAACTGGGCCAGAAGGCCGAGGTTGAAGTGACCGACTCGGAAATGACACAGGCGATCATGAACCAGGCGCGTCAGTACCCGGGCCAGGAGCGCCAGTTCTTTGAATTTGTGCAGCAGAACGCCCAAATGCAGCAGCAGCTGCGTGCGCCTATCTTTGAAGACAAGGTTGTCGACTACGTCTTCGAACTGGCTCAGGTTGCGGACAAAGAAGTCAGCAAGGACGATCTGCAAAAAGCCGTTGAGGCACTGGAAGAGGAATAATCCTCTTCCTTCCCCCTTTAGGGGTCAAAAAAAAGCGGAGCCGTCTCGAATTAGACGGCTCCGCATGGGTGGCTTTGTACTATGAGGTGAGGGGGTCAGGCCTCATGAGCAAAAGCACGGGGGGTCTGTAACAGAGCGGTCTTCTGCTCTGGGGTGAATGTGTCGGACAGCGCTTCGATCAGTTTCAGCACTGCCTGCCTTTCTTCTTCCGTCTTGGCCGCACTCATCTGTTCGACAAAGTACTTCTCAAGATCGGTGAGCGGCTTGTGGTCACGATTTGCCGGGCTGAGTTTGGAGGCCTTTTGGGCCTCGAAGAACTCCAACGCCTTTTCTTCTTCGATAAAGACATCGTGGTGAATGTCTGCGAATTCGCGAAGACCCGAAATCCTCTCTTCTGTGCAATCCAGCAACGCCGCCATGGCCGGTACCTTGCCCATCGGAACGGTTTCGCCCACATAGTCGTAAGGCGCACAGTTCGAGCGTTTGAGAACGCGGTTCATAACCGGGTCAATCACGGTGATGATGTCCTGGATACCCGCGCTGCGGCAGTATTCCAGAGATCCGATCATCAGCTCACAGGTCGCGTAAGAAACCGAGTTCTTCTCTTTTCCTCGGGTCAGTCGCTGCGTGTCGACGCAGAAGCGGGTGGATTCCCACATGGTCGCGCTGCGCATTGGCGCTTCGCCGCATAAGATATCCGAGAACACATCTGAAAGCATGTGCGGGCCGGTTGTCTGGAGTGCACGTACTGCGGCTACGACGTTCCCCTCATCGTCGAGACCAATTACGTATGCAGGATCCAGATGATCGAACTGATCGATTTCTTTGCCGTCTTCGATGTGGACGTCCCATCCAAGTCGCCCGCCAAAAACCCGAGCGCGCAGTTCGAACATATCGTCAAGAACTTCGGTGAACAGATGTCTGTTCAGCCCATCAACTACCAAAATCATGTTAACCCCCTTCGAGTGATCTGTCTGTGGATAAGACGTTACCCGGTTTCCACAGCGAATCTATTGGGGGTTTCCCGTAATATTGGCTTTTTTTAGCCCAATTTCGGCAAAATTTGGCTTTATCCTGGGTAGATTAAGCCGATTCCGATGGCCCGACCGACAGCCTGCGGAGTCGTCAGTGCATTAAGCTTTTCGCGAGAAGAGCGCAAGTGCACCTCAACCGTGCGGTGCGAAATCGACAGTATATCGCCGATATCTTGTTGCGATTTACCCGCTGCGGCCCATTGCAAAATCTCCAATTCTCGGCTGGAGAGGGTCGGGTGGTACAGCATCCGGCTGATCGTATCCGATGTCATGACATTGTCATGGATGTGTACGGCCAATGATTGCAGGTCACTTATCACGTTGGGCACCAGTTTCTTCCACTCATCCCGGCTGCACTCGCGCACTGCGCTAAGCAAGCCGATATCTCCGTACGGCCCGCGAACCGGAATCGTAATGCCTTGATCTGGAATGCCAAAATCATGTGCATCGCGAAAAACGCGCTGGAAATCTTTACCGCGTTCCAGACGGCTCCAGTCGACCGGAGCGATACTGCGCTGGCTCATGTGCAGCGTCGGATCGATCAGGTGCAGGCCTTGCTCTTGATAGTGGGTTTTCCAGTCGTCCCCATAAGTCACATGGCCGTGAATCGTACCTGCAGCAGGATTCATACCCGCATAGGCTGCGTGGTCCATTTCATATTTGTCACAGACCTGACGCAGGAACTCGTCATACCGAGTATCCTGTTCGGGAAGAGTGCTGAGATCAACAATATCCATACGGTAACGACCAGTTAGACCCGAGTGAGCGGGCGGATCCCCTTGGCCAGGAAAATGATACTGTCTTCCCTGACGTCAAGCAGGACACCACATTTCGCTTGTAAAGACAAGAAGATGTGGGAAATGTCTGCCTTTTATAGGTAAATGTGCCTTTCGGGCACACAATTACGCACCTTTAAAAGATTTAACGTCAGAGTTGTGCAGTAGGTCATGGGATTCGCCGTGGCATTTCGAAGGTTATGTATGTGCATTACAATCGAAATGCGAATTAAACATGCCTATTCTGTGGCAGAAACCAGACCCGTCTCGACGAGCATGCCCCTGGCCTTTGCTTCGGGCCAATATCCTTTGGCATAAAGAAAGATGGCACGCTGCTGATCTCCATCAGACAAAAGCCAGGCGCCTCGCAGGTATTTTCCGGCAAACTCCAGATTGGTATCGGCGTCCAGCAGGCCTTTGGCATTTCCAGTATAACCCATTGATCGCGCAGTGGCCGGGAGGATTTGCAGAAGCCCATAATAGGGGCGGTTCACCGCCCACGGCCGATGTGTGCTTTCACGGATCGCCAGCTTGTGCACCAACTCCCGCGGGAGCTCGTAGTGGTCAGCCCATTTATTGATCGAGGCGCGAAGCTCGGGTGTTTCATTGGGGTAGAGGGGGGGATCGAACGTATCGCCGGAACCCGAGCTGCCAGGACTGCCACAAGCTGCAAGCGGTGCCATAAGCAACAAGGTTAAGACGCGGCGACGAAGGAGGGGGGTCATCAAAATACTCCTGATTGCGAATGGCGATGATATGAAACCCTCGCCGGTCTGCAAGGCCAGGCGAACAATCGGGCCGAATTTTGCTTGCGATGTAACAAAAAGAAAAAGGGCCGCGTAAAAGCGCGGCCCTTTGATATTGGATATGCAGCCAGATCAGGCTTTTGCTTCGTCTTCTTCGACCGGAGCTTCTTCGGCAACCAGATCTTCGTCTTCCGAAGCGGCAGAGCCTATGTCGTCGAACAGTTCGGCGATTTCGAATTCGGCAGCGGCTTCTTCTTCAGCAGCCAATTCCTGGATCGATTTGCCCGATGCCTGCAGTTCGGCTTCTTCTTCCGAACGTGCGACGTTCATCTTGATCTCGACTTCTACCTCGGGGTGCAGGTTGACTGCGACCGAGTGCAGACCCAGTTCCTTAATCGGAGCGATCAGGGCAATCTGTTTCTTGTCGACGGTGAAACCAGCTTCGGTTGCAGCGTCTGCGGCGTCACGCGGGGTGACCGAACCGTACAGAGCGCCGGCATCCGATGCCGAGCGAATCACGATGAACTGCTGACCGTCCAGCTTTTCAGCCAGCGCTTCAGCTTCTTTCTTAGTTTCCAGGTTGCGTGCCTCAAGCTGCGCTTTCTGGGCTTCGAACGACGCGATGTTGGCGTTCGATGCGCTCAGCGCTTTGCCTTGGGGCAGCAGGAAGTTGCGGGCGTAGCCGGGCTTGACGTCAACGACATCGCCCATCTGACCCAGTTTCGCAACGCGTTCCAGAAGGATAACTTGCATGTCAGTCTCTCCTTACTTCACGGCGTAGGGCAGCAGGGCGAGGAAGCGGGCGCGCTTGATAGCACGGGCCAGTTCACGCTGCTTTTTCGCCGAAACGGCGGTGATGCGCGAAGGTACGATCTTGCCACGCTCAGAGATGTAGCGCTGCAGCAGACGAGTGTCTTTGTAGTCGATTTTCGGCGCGTTCTCACCCGAGAACGGGCAGACCTTGCGGCGGCGGAAAAATGGTTTTGCGGCCATGGTTTATGTCCTTTCGTCAGGCGTTGATCAGCGGCGCTCGCGGCGGCCTTCGCGCTCATCGCGCTTCTGCATCTGGACCGAAGGGCCCTCGGCATGCTCGTCGACCTTGATGGTCAGAACGCGCATCACGTCATCATGCAGGCGCATCAGGCGTTCCATTTCCTGAACCGCACCCGAAGGGGCATCGGTTTTCAGGAAGGCATAGTGGCCTTTGCGGTTCTTGTTGATCTTGTAAGCCATCGTCTTGACGCCCCAGTACTCGCTTTCGACGACGTTGCCGCCGTTGTCAGCCAGAACGGTGCCGAAATGTTCGACAAGGCTTTCTGCCTGCGCGTTGGACAAATCCTGACGCGCGATCATTACATGCTCATACAGTGGCATGTGCACTCCTGTTTATATCAAGGCGCATTTCAAAGGCGGGGCCATATGGTCCTTCGCGACCCTGCCACGAGAGGCTGCGCGATTCATAACTTCTGCGAAGGATGGCCCCGTATACACGTTTGAGCGGGCGGGGCAAGCCCTGCCACATATGCCTTTGTGAAGTCGCCCTATTTCCACTGGTGCGCCCAATTCCTGACGCTTTTCGCCCCGAGGTTGTTCATGAAGCCGGGAGAACCCGGTAGATTGGAAAACATAGACAGGGCAAGACAATGGCCGTCATGAACACAAACACTTTTGAACAATCGACGCCTGCTGCGGTATTTGATAAATCCGTCCCCGTTCTGATTACGTTTGCGCCGAATTGGCGGGCTCGGATGTTTCTTCTGCGTGCCGTTGGTGTCTTTCTGATCGTGTCGGCCTTTTCGATGTGGTTGATGCCGGGTTCGGTTATGGGGGCCGAGGTTTGGCCTATCAAGTTGGTCGCTTCGCTGATGTTCCTGATTGTTGGCGTCAGCCTGCTGACCATCGAGGTGATGGATGCGCGCCCAGACGCCTACTTTGACCCAATCCGCCGCGAGGTTCGCATTCTTCAGAAAAACGAAAACGGTCGGCCGCAAACGGTATTGCGCCGCAGCTACGACTCGCTGGGTGGCGCGCGTTTCGCTGACGACCAGGTCGAACTGTACGATGTAGACGGAAGCCTGCTGATGAAGCTGCCACTGGAATCGGCGGATGTTGGCTCAGCGCTCAAAGGTCAACTCAGCCAAAACGTAACAATTTTCGCCTGACTTTTATTCTGTTCAAAAAGGCACAGAAGTTGTGAATCAAAAAAACTTGTGTGCTGCCCTTGGGCAGCACATTTTTGTTATCGAGCAACCCATTCGGTTTGCATTCACAAATTTGCGGAGATTGTCATGAAATCCACCCTTCTTGCTGCTGCTTTGGCCGTATCAGCGACCTCGGCGTTTGCCAGCGCCGAGAAATACGTTCTGGACCCCAGCCACAGCCAGGTCATCTTCAGCTATAACCACCTTGGCTTTTCGACCACCACGGGCATGTTTTCGGGCTTTGAGGGCGAAATCATGTTTGATCAGGAAGACCCGGCAGCATCGAGCGTGACTGTTTCGATGCCGGTCGTTGAGATGATCACCGGTTGGAAACCGCGCGAAGATCACTTCATGACCGAAGATTTCTTTGGCGCAGCCGAAGGTGATCTGGTGACCTTCACTTCAACTGGTATTGAGGTCACTGGCGAAAACACAGCCAACATCACCGGTGATCTGACCATGAATGGTGTCACCAAATCCGTGGTTCTGGATGCCAGGCTTAACCAGGTGGGTGAGCACCCGATGGCGGGCAAGCCATGGGCCGGATTTGACGCCACCACAACGCTGGTGCGCAGCGATTTTGATTTGGGCCAATTCGCTCCATTCGTGGGTGACGAGGTCGAGGTCAAGATTTCGATCGAGGCACAGAAGGCCGACTAATCCCTTCATGATCCCAAAAAGAAACCGTCGGGGTTATGCGCCCCGGCGGTTTTTTATTTGTTGTCGCGTTCTGCCGTCAATTCGACTGCCACGATAACCGTGAACCCCAACGAGTCTTCGGTGGGTTGCGATGTTCCAACGTCGAAATCCATTCGGTTGAGTTCCAGTTTCCCCGACATCGTCGCTGCATCGTCGGCCAGTTCCAGCGTAAATGGCAGGACGACATCGATAGATTTGTCCCGGATTGTCAGAGGTCCTCGCGCCTCATAACCCGCATCCGTTTTGAACAGGTCGGCCTTAAATTGAGCCGTAGGAAACTGCGCACTGTCAAAGAAATCCGTACCCATCGCTTGGTCGGTGACTGTGCCGAGGCTGAGTGAGCCAATGGCAATCGTTACATCGACGGAACCGGCCAACCCCGGCTCGGCGGGATCCTCAAACGCTATCGCTGCAGTCCAGTCAGCAAACTCGCCGCTTACGGGACTGCCCAATTGCGAGATAGTAATCGACAGGGATCCGTCTTCGACCTCCCATTCCGATTGAACTTGCGCAAGTTCGGCCGTTTCTTCGGTTGCTTTGGACTGGTCGTCAAAGACACCGGTGGACCAACCTCCGACCAGCACCGCGCCCCAGATTGCCAAGGCGGCGAAGGCGGGAACAATGGAATGGTGCTGTGCCGGGGGTTCCGGCGCGTCCGATTGGCCGGGCAGCATACGGCGCAGGGTACTGTCTTTGTCCACGACATGGTGTTTCAGCGCGCCCGCTATGTGCAGCACGAGTGCCACACCCAGGGCCCAGACGAAAAGCCAATGCAGGCTGGCGCTGATGTCGGCAAGGAAAGCTGACTTCGGAATAAGCGGCAGGTTCTGACCAAGGGGCCATAGGATCGGCGCGAAGCCGTCGGTGGCGGCGTGGTGGATCCAGCCGCTGAGCGGAGCCAGAACAAGCGAGCCGTACAGCAGCCAGTGCACAGTTTCGGCGGCGAAGGCCTCGGGTTTGTTTTCAGCGTTCAGCAAGCCCGGCTTCTTCTGGGTAACAGCCCAAAGGATTCGGGCCAGTGCGACGAAGAACACGGTAACTCCAATGGTTTTGTGCAGTGAAAACAGCTGGGCGGCGCGGGCGATGTCATCCTCGGTCGTGGGAATGCTCGGATCGTAAATCGCATGGGCCAATTGGTTCGCGAACCAGCCCAGCGGCAGAGCCGTCAGGATCAATAGCGCGGTCAGCCAGTGAAATGCTTTGGTTACACCACCATAGCTGGACCGGGTGTTGGTAAGGGGCATCGATTGGCTCTCCGAGTTTCTGAATTGAGGGTAAGTTAAATGGATGCCGTGTGGACACAAGACAGAGAAATGCACAGTAAAGGTGTCCTGATGCAGAATGCATGCAATGCTTGTGCCGCGCCGATTGTCAGTTTAAACCCCGCCGAAATCTGACGTCACGCAAGAGGCACCAATGACACGCGCGTTTGTTTTCCCCGGGCAGGGCGCCCAGACCATCGGAATGGGCAAGGCCTTGGCTGAGGCATATCCAGCCGCCCGCGCCGTTTTCGATGAGGTCGATGAGGCCTTGGGCGAAAAACTGAGCGATCTAATCTGGGACGGCGATATCGCAGAGCTGACCCTGACTCAGAATGCACAGCCCGCGCTGATGGCAACCTCGATGGCCGCAATGCGCGCACTTGAGGCCGAAGGCGTTTTGATTTCAATGGCATCTTATGTGGCGGGTCACTCGCTGGGTGAATACTCGGCGCTGGCTGCGGCCGGAGCCTTGACGGTTGCCGATACTGCCCGCCTGCTGCGGACGCGCGGGCAGGCGATGCAAAGTGCAGTGCCGGTGGGCGAGGGCGCAATGGCCGCCATTCTGGGGCTCGATCTTGAAGCGGTGCGCGCCGTTGCAGAAGAGGCCGCGCAAGATGAGGTCTGTCAGGCTGCCAATGACAATGACCCAACCCAAGTAGTCGTTTCTGGTTCAAAAGCCGCTGTTGAGCGCGCAGCCGAGATCGCCAAGGAAAAAGGTGCCAAGCGTGCAATTATGTTGCCGGTAAGTGCTCCATTTCACTGTGCGCTGATGCAGCCAGCGGCAGATGTAATGGCAGAGGCATTGGCTTCGGTTGAAATCAAAGCGCCTGCCGTGCCTTTGGTTGCGAATGTTCGCGCCGAAGCTGTGGCTGATCCAGATATGATCCGTCAGTTGCTGGTGGAACAGGTCACCGGCTCGGTTCGGTGGCGTGAGAGCGTACAGTACATGGTCGCGCAGGGTGTGACCGAAGCGTGGGAGATCGGCGCGGGCAAAGCTCTGTCGGGAATGATCCGCAAGATCGATCGAGCATTGGCGTGCACAGCGGTCGGGACGCCTGAAGATGTACAAAAAGCCGTTAACCCCGGCGCATGAACAAGGGACAGCCGCCGGATTCGGCGGCCAGAGAGGAAACATAGATGTTTGATTTGACAGGTAAGAATGCGCTAATCACCGGTGCTTCGGGTGGTATTGGCGGCGATATCGCCCGCGCGCTTTACGACGCTGGTGCAACTGTTGGCCTTTCCGGAACGCGCGTGGAGCCTCTGCAAGCTCTGGCCGACAGCCTTGGCGATCGTGCGCATGTCTTGCCGTGTAACCTGAGCGATCCCGAAGCCGTCGAGGCCCTGCCGAAACAAGCGGCTGAGGCGATGGGCTCGGTTGATATTCTGGTGAACAACGCAGGCATCACACGCGACAACCTGTTCATGCGCATGTCGGATGAAGAATGGCAGAGCGTGATCGACGTGAACATGACCGCAACGATGAAGCTGTGCAAAGGCGTGATCCGGGGCATGATGAAGGCGCGCTGGGGTCGGATCGTCAATGTCTCGTCCGTTGTGGCCGCGATCGGAAACCCAGGCCAGGCGAACTATGCTGCCTCCAAGGCCGGCATGATCGGCTTTTCCAAGGCGCTGGCGCATGAGGTTGCGACCCGTGGCATTACCGTTAATGCGGTTGCGCCGGGCTTTATCACAACCGCGATGACCGAGAAGCTGACGGATGAGCAAAAGAAGGGTCTGCTGCTAAAGGTTCCGGCCGGTCGTATGGGTGATCCGCAGGAAATCGCAGCCGCTGTGCTGTATCTGGCAAGCCCTGAAGCAGGTTATGTTACCGGAAGCACCTTGCATGTGAATGGCGGTATGGCCATGTTGTAATCGCAATTCAGGGTGGGCGCGAAAGCGTTTGCCTTGTGCGTTGTCTGTGCTATAGGCGGCGCATATGCGCAGGAACCGGTCCAAGGGCCGGTTCTCTGATTTCCCGGGGACCCGGGACCCAAACCGCCCGGAAAGGGCAAAACAAGTCCACCCCGAACGGGCAAGGGCAGAACCGGGCGGACAGCCCTGAAATTGAAATGAGGAATAGACATGAGCGACGTCGCAGATCGCGTAAAGAAGATCGTTGTTGAGCACCTGGGTGTTGAAGAGGACAAGGTTGCCGAAAACGCCTCGTTCATCGACGATCTGGGCGCAGACAGCCTGGACACCGTTGAGCTGGTAATGGCGTTCGAAGAAGAGTTCGGCATCGAGATTCCGGACGACGCAGCCGAGACCATCCAGACCTTTGGCGACGCGGTCAAATTCATCAGCGAAGCTTCCTAAGCTGACCTGACTGAGACAAAAACGGCGCTTCCGGGCAACGGAAGCGCCGTTTTTTTATGCTCTGCCACATTTCGCGCTTGCTTTGAGGCGTTGAGGCTCCGCACTCTGACACCTGAGGCAAGTTTCTGAGCGGGCAAGGGCATGATAAGATCCACCCCGATGATCAACACGGCGCGTCTGACCTTGTGTGCAATGCGCCCCGAGGATTTCAACCGGTTCGCCGAAATCTGGCGCGACCCCGAAGTTGTACGCCATATCGGAGGCACCCCGAAAACGCGCGGCGAGGCGTGGGATTCTTTCCTGCGCAACGCTGGACATTGGCAGATGACCGGGTTCGGTCAATGGGGCGTGATGCTGCAGTCGAGTCGTACTCTGATCGGGCAAGCCGGGTTCTTCTATGGCAACCGGTCTCTGGGCGATGATTTCGATGGTTTTCCCGAAGCCGGGTGGGTTCTGGCCCCGGACATGCAGGGGCAAGGATACGGGTGTGAGGCCGCGCAGGCGGCGCACGACTGGTTCGACCGGATCATTCCGGGCCCGTTGGTTGCGCTGATCGACGCGGACCATGAAGCCTCACAGCGATTGGCTGAAAAGCTGGGCTACAAGCTGTTGCGCGAAGCTGAATACCGCGACACCCCCGTTCATCTGTTTCGCCGTGACGGACCTCCTACACGGGTGTGAAACGCATTAGGCAATGCGATGCCGCAAAATGGACGAGCTTTGCCGATCTTGTGAAATAAAGCGGCAAACTGAGACTCTATGCTATCGTGGAATTACGGAATGATTCAGCGGAGGATATGAATCATGATGATTTACCCCACGATGGAGTTGCAGAACGGTCGGTGCGTTACGCTGGACAAGGGGCGTCTGGATGAAGCGATGATCTGGCATGTCGATCCGGTCGAGACCGCGCGCGGCTGGTCTGCGGCTGGAGCGGAATGGATGCAGCTTACGGATTTTGACGCGATCGAAGGTCGGGATACCAATTCCAACCTGATCGAAGAAATCATTCGCTCCTCTGAAATGTCAGTACAGTTGGCAGGGGGGATGCGGACCCGCGAGCATGTTGAACATTGGATCAACAAAGGGGCTGGCCGAATCGTGATTGGCACACTTGCGGCTTGGGACCCACAGTTGGTTAAGGAATTGGCTAAGCTTTATCCCGATCAGATCGTGTTGGCGGTCGATGTTTGGCAAGGGCAAGTGATGACCGAAGGTTGGCGTAGCCAAAGTGCGTTTACCCCGGAAGCCTTCATCGAAGCTTTCGCGGATACGCCTCTTGCAGCAATTTTGGTGACCGATATCGATAGTGATATGGAAGATGTCGAGGCGCAGCTGGGTCTGATTTCAGGACTGGCCGAAAAATCGCGTACACCGATCATAGCCAGCGGTGTCGTGCGTACCAGCGACGATATCTCTCGTCTCGCCTATATCTCGAATATTTCGGGTGCGATCGTTGGCCGGGCACTGTTCCGCAAGTCCGTCGATCTGTCCGAAGCATTGGAAGTCGCCCAATCGGCACACGAGCCAGTCGCCGAGTTCCAGTAAACTTCAGTACCAGACGACCCGCCTTTCCCGTTGAAGGAAGGGCGGGTTTTTGCTTTTCAGGCATCGTTCAACTCAATCGACAGAGGATTTGAACAGGTTACGGCACAAGGATGCCGGTTCAGAATATGCCGTTGCTCTTGCCCCCGCACCCCGGGCCGGGGTATGAGCGGTTCTCATAACAGGAAGCAGGCAAGAGGCACTTCATGCGCAGAGTCGTTGTAACCGGTCTTGGATTGGTCACTCCTTTGGCCAGTGGGGTTGAGGAAACATGGTCACGGCTGCTGGATGGAGAATCCGGCGCAGGACCAATCACGCAGTTTGATGCCGAGGCAAGCGGGGTCACCACGACCTATGCCTGCGAAGTGCCGCGCGGAGATGGCACCAATGGGACATTCAACCCCGACGACTGGATGCCGCCGAAAGAACAGCGCAAGATCGAGGATTTCATCCTATATTCCATCGCTGCAGCCGAGATGGCTTGCAAGGATGCCAATTGGCTGCCCGAAGACGAAGAAGACCGCCTGCGCACTGGCGTTCTGATTGGGTCCGGTATCGGTGGGCTGGGATCAATTGCCAACACGGCCAACCTGATCCGCGACAAAGGTCCGCGCAGGGTTTCTCCGTTCTTTATCCCGGGCGCGCTAATCAATCTGGCCTCGGGGCAGGTTTCGATCCGTCATGGGTTCAAGGGGCCGAACCACTCGGTCGTGACTGCTTGCTCGACCGGTGCCCATGCGATCGGTGATGCCAGCCGCATCATCCGCGCCGGGGATGCAGACGTGATGATCGCAGGCGGCGGCGAGGGCTGTATTTGCGAAATCGGTATCGCCGGCTTCAACGCCTGCAAGGCGCTGTCGACCAAATACGCCGATGATCCGAAGAAAGCGAGCCGCCCCTATGACATCGACCGCGACGGTTTCGTCATGGGCGAAGGTGCAGGCATTGTAGTTCTTGAGGATTACGAACACGCCAAAGCGCGCGGTGCCAAGATTTACGCCGAGGTTCTGGGCTATGGCATGTCGGGTGACGCTTATCACATCACCGCGCCGTCCGAGGATGGCGATGGGGCCGAACGCTCGATGAAAGCAGCGCTGCGTAGTGCGGGGCTTGAGCCGAAGGATCTGGATTATATTAACGCGCATGGGACCTCGACCATGGCGGATACGATTGAGCTGGGCGCGGTAGAACGCCTGCTGGGGGATCACGCCAGCAACGCGACGATGACTTCGACCAAATCGGCCACTGGTCACCTGCTGGGCGCCGCTGGCGCGATTGAGGCGATCTTTTCGATCCTTGCGATCCGCGATCAGGTTGCACCACCGACGATCAATCTGGACAATCCAGCAGTTGAAACTCCGATCGATTTGGCCCCGAATGCCAAGCGCGAGCGTGAGATCAACGTGGCCTTGTCAAATTCGTTCGGCTTCGGCGGCACCAATGCAAGTGTGATCTTCGGAAAGGTCAGCTAAATGTGGCGAGCGCTCGCTTCGAATGCGTTGACAATACTGATCGTTGGGCTGTTCCTGATGGGCGGTGTCGTCCTGTGGGGGCAGTCGCAATACAAGTCCGAAGGACCGCTGGAAACCGCGATCTGCCTGCAGGTAAAGCCGGGCTCCAACATGACACGGGTCAGCCGTGACCTCGAGGATCAAGGTGCGATCAGCAGCGGGTTGATTTTCCGCTTAGCTGCTGATTACACAGACAAATCTCAGCAGCTGAAAGCGGGTAGCTTTCTGGTTCGCGAAGGCGCGTCGATGGAGCAAATCGTCGACGACATAACTCATAGCGGCGCCAGCACTTGCGGGACCGAGATCGAATACCGCATTGGCGTGACCCGTATGCAGACCCGCGTGCGTGAGCTGAACCCGGCGACTCTGGATTTTGATGAGGTGGCTTCCTTTGTGATCGGCGATGAGGACGCCCCGGAAGTTTATGCAGAAAAACGCGGTGAGGCGGATACGCGTTATCGCATCTCCTTAGCTGAAGGCGTCACCAGTTGGCAGATTGTCGAGTCGCTGAAGGCGATGGATTTGCTAACCGGCGAAGTAGCCGAATTGCCAGCTGAAGGGATGTTGGCCCCTGACAGTTATGAGGTCAGACCCGGTGAAGATCGGAATGCAATTCTTGCTGAAATGCAGGAAAAACAGCAGCTTAGAATCAACGCGGCGTGGGAGGGGCGTCAGGATGGTTTACCTCTGAACAGCCCCGAAGAGATGCTGATTTTGGCTTCGATCATCGAAAAAGAAACAGGTCAGCCGGAAGAGCGTGGCCAGGTAGCCAGCGTTTTCGTTAACCGTCTGAACCAAGGTATGAGGCTGCAGACAGACCCGACGGTGATCTATGGTGTAACCAAAGGGCAGGGTACTTTGGGTCGCGGTTTGCGGCAAAGCGAACTGCGCCGTGCGACGCCTTGGAACACCTATGTCATCGAAGGGCTGCCACCCACCCCGATTGCCAATCCGGGTCTCGCGAGCCTTGAGGCTGCGGTGGCACCTGACAACACGGATTTCATCTTCTTTGTTGCGGACGGAACCGGTGGTCATGCCTTTGCCGAGACCCTGCAAGAGCACAATCGCAACGTCGCAAAGTGGCGTGAGATCGAGGCTGAGCGGAATTCCGGGAACTGATTCAATCGTCCGTGTTGTACAGGTTTGAAACGGCTCTTTGTCCGACTTGTACAACACGAACCTCTGACCCCGATAAAGCAACGGCCCGGTCAATCGACCGGGCCGTTTCTCATTCAGGCCGCTTTCGCGCGACGCGGTCGGCGGCGTTTCTGACCGCCCGGTTTGGGCGCACCAGAGTGCTGAGGTTTCGGGCCGCGACGGCGGTTGCTTGGGCGGCGCGGGGTTTTCTTTGGTGAGATTGCTTCAGGCATCTCACCGCTGGCGACCGGGATTTCGATCTTCATCAGTTTCTGAATCTGACGCAGCAGGTCGACCTCTTCCGCCGAGCAGAAGGCAATGGCCTCGCCCTCGCGGCCTGCACGAGCGGTGCGGCCGATGCGGTGGACATAGTTGTCCGGTACCTCGGGCAGGTCGTAGTTGATCACATAGGCCACGCCCGGAATATCGATGCCGCGCGCGGCGACGTCGGTAGCGACCAGAACATTGACCTCACCGGCGCGGAACGCCTTGATGGCGCGGTCGCGTTGGCCCTGACTTTTGTTGCCGTGGATCGAGGCTGCATTGTAGCCATCGGCGACAAGCCCCTTCATCAGCTTTTCGGCCCCGTGTTTGGTGCGGGAGAAGACCAACGTCAGCGCGTCCATGTCAGCCGAGAGGATCTCGCGCAGTTTGGCGGGTTTTGCAGGCTTTTCAACAAAGTGGATCGACTGCGTGATCTTGTCGGCTGCTTTGCCGGGGGGCGAGACCTGCACCCGTTGCGGGTTGGTCAAATAGGCACGGCTGAGCTCTTCCATTTGCTTCGGCATGGTGGCTGAGAACAGCATGGTTTGGCGCGGCGTGCCCAGTTCCGGCGCGATCCGACGCAGGGCATGGATGAAGCCCATATCGAGCATCTGGTCAGCCTCGTCCAGCACAAGGTGCTTGACTGAACCCAGATTAACCGCACCGCGATCCATCAGGTCGATCAGGCGACCGGGGGTGGCAACAAGAATGTCGGTGCCGCGCGCCAGAAACATGATCTGCTTGTTGATCGACTGACCGCCAACCACGGTCGCGACGCGGATCTTGGTTTTCTTGGTCAAGTTGCGAAGGCTGTCGGCGATCTGGTTGACCAACTCGCGGGTGGGCGCAAGGATCAGCGCCTTGGCGGTTTTGGGATCGGGCTTGCCGGGCTGGGCCAGCAGATGGTCGATCAGCGGCAGGCCAAAGGCCAATGTCTTACCTGTACCGGTCTGGGCGAGGCCAAGGATATCGTGACCATTCAGGGCCAGCGGGATCGCCTGGTTCTGGATCGGGGTCGGTTGAGTGAAGTTGGCGCGTTTGAGCGCATCATTTAGAGCGGGCGCAAGGCCCAGCATATCGAAGTCGAACAAATATCTATCCTTTACAGCCCGAGGCAATGGCCCACGGGCAAGTCGTGATGGGCCGCATCCGCGACCGGCAGGGGTTGTGCGAAACCTCAGGACGTGCAGGCGTTCCCTGCAGCATCTGGTTGTCGCGTCAAGAACCCTGCGTGATGGGGAACTATGGGTGAATCGGGCGCTGTTGGGGGCGGTGTCGCCCACGTGCTCACGCGGTAGCGCTGTTTGAGGGGCACATGCGCCTTGCGGTCGCGATTGTCAAGCGCCGTGTCGGCCATAAGCTTGCGCGGGTTGCGCGTTTGCCAGATACGGTTCGGAAGGTTTTATGAGTCGGGTCATGACATTCAGAGCTTTACACGGAGCGGATTTGAGGACCGCCAGCGTCGCCCTTGTCATCGGCGGGATGATGTGGGGGCTGTACTGGATTCCGGTTCGCTACTTTGTCGACCAAGGACTGGATGGCCCATGGCCCGGTATTGTGATGTACACCTCGGCGTTGATCGTACTGACGCCTTTCCTGATGCGCGAACGGCAAGCGCTTTTGAAAGACTGGCGCGGGCTGATCTTGAGCGGGATGTTCACCGGTGCTGCGTTCAGCTTGTTTACCATCAGTCTGGTTTACACAGATGTCGTCCGGTCAATCCTGCTGTTCTATCTGACACCGGTCTGGGGAACGATCCTTGGAATGGTGTTTCTGGGTGAACGTCTTGGCCCGGCGCGCGTGCTGGGCTTACTCTGCGGTCTGGGTGGCATGTTCATCGTGCTTGGCGGAGAACAGGGGTTTCCCTGGCCGCGCAATACTGGAGACTGGCTGGCCCTGATCTCGGGGATCACTTGGGCGATGGGATCTCTGGGGCTTTATCGGACGTCCGGTATCTCTGTTCCGGGGCAGGTTTTTGCCTTTGTTTCAGGCGCTTTGGTGTTGTCTCTGCTGAGCCTTCCATTCGGCGGCGGTTTGGCGTCATCAGAGGCAGTCGGCGAGATGGTTATACGAATCGGCCCGGTCGCGTTGCTGTCGGTCCTGTACACCTTGCCGATGTTTTTTCTGACGATTTGGCCCGCAACCAAGCTGACCCCGGCACGCGTTGGTCTACTGCTGATGAGCGAAGTTGTGGTGGGCCTGATCTCGGCGGCGGTCTTCTCGGGCGAGCCGTTTGGGATGAGAGAAGTATTGGGTGCGGCTTTGATCGTAAGCGCTGCGTTTCTTGAGGTCATGCGGGGCTGATCGTTAACGGATCGGACGCCGGGTGTTGCGTCCGCGTTGCGTAACGCATTGACTTTGCGCGCTTTTCTTGGTATGAATTGTGTCATGCTAGAAGAGGTGGGCAACGGCCCCGGGGCGACCCGGCGGCCGTTTTTCGTTTCTCTCGTGCGGAAAAACTCACGCATGAGGTCACAGGCAAACATGACTTTGATTACCCCGGAAGAGCGGATTTCTCAGACGGCTGATTTATTGCAGTCGCTTGAGAGGTCCATTCGCGATCTGCGTCAGGCAGCGGAAGAACTGCGAAAACAGATCGGTGCCGGGGAGGATGCAGACCTTGCCGGAACAGGCAAGCAACTGGGTCAGCTAGAGGGGCTGATCCGCAGTTGCCAGAAAGTGGAGACAAGCTTTGTCGAACAACATCACAGACAAGCCGGAATTGCCCAAGGGGGCTATGCGCTCGACCTTGATCGGGCACGATCTGAGATCGGGTGCAGGCTGGCTCGCCTCCGCGCCTGCTGCGGTGCAGGACAGATTTCTGAGTGAGATCGGGGAGGGGGGGCTGTGTGCCCTCCCTTTCCTGTTCGAGTTCTGGGCACTACCGCATCAGTTGCCGCCCGAGGGTGACTGGCGCTCGTGGGTGATCATGGGCGGGCGCGGGGCCGGTAAAACGCGGGCGGGGGCCGAATGGGTGCGGTCGGTGGTCGAGGGGTCATTGCCTCTGGATCGGGGGCAGGCGTGTCGCGTGGCTCTGGTCGGTGAGACATTCGATCAGGTGCGCGATGTGATGATCTTTGGGGATAGCGGGATATTGCAGTGTTCACCGCCGGATCGGCGGCCTGTTTGGAAGGCGTCTGAACGCAAGCTGGTTTGGCCTAACGGAGCTGAGGCGCAGGCGTTTTCGGCGCATGATCCCGAGGGGCTGAGGGGGCCGCAGTTTGATGCGGCCTGGGTGGATGAGCTGGCCAAGTGGAAGAAGGCTGGAGAGACCTGGGATATGCTGCAATTTGCACTGCGTTTGGGGGAACGGCCGCGGGTCTGTGTGACGACGACGCCGCGCAATGTGAAGGTTTTGAAGGATTTGCTGGCGTCGCCGTCGACCGTGCAGACCCATGCGCCGACCGAGGCGAACCGGGCCAATCTGGCAGAGTCCTTCTTGGACGAGGTGCGCGCGCGTTATGCAGGTACGCGGCTGGGGCGGCAGGAGTTGGACGGTGTGTTGCTGTCGGATGCCGAAGGGGCGCTGTGGACCGGCTCGATGCTGGAGGCGGCGCGCTGTGCGCAGGTGCCCGCATTGGACCGGGTTGTCGTGGCGCTGGACCCGGCGGTGACGGCGGGGTCGGATGCGGATGCCTGCGGGATCGTGGTCGTTGGTGCTCAGCTACAGGGGCCACCCGAGGACTGGCGGGCCTATGTACTGGCTGACAGGACGGTGCAGGGCGTTGGCCCGGCTGGCTGGGCGCAGGCGGCGATTGACGCGATGGATGAGTTCGGGGCCGAACGGTTGGTGGCCGAGGTCAATCAGGGCGGGCAACTGGTGGAAGAGGTCGTGCGGCAGGTGGACCCTCTGGTGCCTTATCGCGCAGTGCGAGCGTCTCGCGGCAAGGTCGCGCGGGCCGAGCCGGTGTCGGCGCTGTACGAGCAAGGGCGGGTGGCGCATGTCGCCGGACTGGATTCGCTGGAAGAGCAGATGTGCCAGATGACCGCGCGCGGGTTCGAGGGGCAGGGCTCGCCCGACAGGGTCGACGCGCTGGTCTGGGCGCTGCATGAGTTGGTTGTGGGGCCTGCAGGGGCATATCGGCGGCCCAGGGTGCGGAGTTTGTGAGTACTTTGAGGATTGCTCTACAGACAATCATATTTCGCCTAAAGGACTGATCTTTCGCTGAGCGCATTCAGGTTCAGGACGTTGGGTACTCTTGATTCCAACTGTCCTCGTATTCGCCGAGCAACCTCGACAACGTCAGCAGCGAAGAAAACAGCCTTGCGTGGACATCCGGCGACATCATGGTTTTGTAGTCATCAAGTAGCTGCACAAGAACGACTACGTTGGAGGCAAACACCTCGTAGACGTGTTTGTCGGCAGCAGTAGGTTCCTTGGTCCAGTTATTGTTCGTATCGGAGTGTCCGGACGGTGCAGGTTCGTTTTCAGTCATCGGGTGGCCTCTTCAATTTGAAGCACACGTGGGGGCATGTGAAACGCAGACAATTGCCGTGGCATGAAATCACAAGAACTTGGCGGCGATTGCAAAGGAATTTGGTCGGACGTTGAGCGCGCCGCGGCTATTGTAATAGTCCAAGCTGGAGTCAGGGCCAGGGCTCGCCCGACAGAATAGATGCGTTGGTATGGGCGCCGCATGAATTGATTGTGGTGCCTGCGGGAGCGTATGGTCGGCGTCGGGTGCGAAGTTTGTGATTAAAACGCGTATTTCGAAGCTAGTGGCTCTACGACAATGCTTAGCCTTTAGCAGGCCTGTTTCCAGACCAACGGAAAAGAACAATAGGTCAAACCGGCGTGCTAACCGCAGACCAACGATCAAATTGCGACACTGGTTTGAAGTTTCAATTCATGCCAATACCAGCCGATACTACTTGAGAGTATGGAGAAGGCATTTGAGCAAATACCCCAAATTAAACATAGCTCTCGAGTACTTAGAAGCAGCTATTGAAGAAAGAGAGTTGCGTCAAAGATATTTCGCCGCAATGAATTTGGCCGGAGTGGCAGAGGAGCTTCTTGGCAAGCTTATTCGTGCAAATGGCGATGTGGACCAAATGACTGAAACAGTTAATCGTTTGAACGTCATCCAAAAAGTGGGCGTGGAGCAACTCGGCTGGAAGAAGTTGAGTGAAAAAGAGCTCAGAAAATTACTTGTGCGCCCCAAAAACAGCATCAAGCATATGGATAGTGTTGCATCTGAGAATAGTGCTGAGTTGTTCTTTGAGGTGGAGGATGAGTCAAAGTGGCTCATTCAATCAGCTATCCGCAATTTGGACATTCTCAATATTGATTACTCAAACGTCGTAAAAGAGTTTGTAAATAAGCACGCAGCAGACGTATGAAAGCTGCAACAATTGCTCTTTGGGATCGATACCCACCCTAGTGATTTAGCCAAAATGTCGTGGACATCACATGTCGGTCATGTTTGTTTTCGAGGCGTGGGCAGTGCAGATCGTAAACTTCGAAAGTCCGGAGCTGCCGATTAATTGTCTTGTTGCCTGATGGCAGTCGGAGAATGGTCGCTGACCCGTTGCCCACCCCCCGAACGCCCCATTCCCAAGGCTTAAACTTCTTTCCCTCATAACTCCTTTCAACAAGCCGGGCAGAGCGGCGGCAGAAAGGAGCACAGATGGTATTCGATTTCTTGCGTCGTGGATCGGCTGAGGCAACGCCCGAGGCGAAGGCGAGCACGGCGGGGCCTGTGGTGGCGTGGCAGACGGGCGGGCGCGTGGCGTGGAGCCCTCGGGATGCGGTGTCGCTGACGCGGACGGGGTTTTCGGGGAACCCGGTGGGGTTTCGCTCGGTCAAACTGATTGCTGAGGCGGCGGCGGCGTTGCCTTTGGTGTTGCAGGATCAGGCGCAGCGGTTTGATATGCATCCGATCCTGTCCCTGATGCGCCGTCCGAATGCGGCGCAGGGGCGGGCGGAATTGATGGAAGCCTTGTTTGGGCAGTTGCTGCTGTCGGGCAATGCCTATGTCGAAGCGGTGCAGGCCGAGGAAGGGCTGCCGGTTGAGCTGCATGTCTTGCGCTCGGACCGGATGAGCGTGGTGCCGGGGGCCGATGGCTGGCCCAAGGCCTATGACTATGCGGTGGGCGGCAAGAAGCACCGGTTTGAGGCGGAAAATATCTGCCATATCAAGTCGTTCCATCCGCAGGATGACCATTACGGGTTCTCGCCCATGCAGGCGGCGGCGATGGCGATTGATGTGCATAACAGTGCGTCGCGGTGGTCTAAATCGTTGTTGGACAATGCAGCGCGGCCTTCGGGGGCGCTGGTGTGGAAGGGTGACGGCCATGGGGTGATGGCCGAGGATCAGTTCCGGCGTTTGTCGGATGAGATCGAGCAGAACTATCGCGGGGCACGCAATGCCGGGCGTCCGATGGTTCTGGAAGGGGGCTTGGATTGGAAGCCGATGGGGTTCTCTCCGTCCGATATGGAGTTTCAAAAGACCAAGGAAGCCGCCGCCCGCGAGATCGCGCTGGCCTTTGGGGTCCCGCCGATGCTGCTGGGGATCCAGGGCGATGCGACCTATTCGAACTATCAGGAGGCCAACCGGGCGTTTTATCGCCTGACCGTGCTGCCCCTGGTGACGCGGGTGGCGGCGGCGGTGTCAGAATGGCTGGCGGGCTTTATCGGTGAGGATCTGATGCTGAAGCCTGATCTGGATCAGGTGCCGGCGCTGTCGGCGGAACGGGATGCGCTATGGGCGCGGGTCAACGGGGCGGATTTCCTGACGGATGCGGAAAAGCGCGCGTTGCTGGGGCTGCCGGAGCGTGGCGATGGGTGACGGTTATCCTCCGTTCGACTGCGCGCCGGGCTTGCGTCTGGCCGCACATGAGCGGGTGGCCGAGATCCAGCACGCCCACCTGTGTCGGCGGTTGGATCAGATCGAAGAGATGATGGAGCGGCTGGAGAAGCGGTTGTGGCTGACGGTTTACGGCGTGGCGGCGGTGATTTTGGCGCAGGCGTTTCAGTCATTCCTTGTGGTAACACCATAATGTCAGTGGGTTACATGGAGAAGTTCATGGATTTGGAACACAAATTCGCACAGTTCGGAGACAGCTTGTCGGTAACCGACAATGCGGTGATCGAAGGGTATGCCAGCCTGTTTGGGCAGGTCGATCAGGGCAGCGATGTGGTGCAGCGCGGGGCGTACAGGGGCTCGCTTGACGGGCTGTCCAAGGCGGGCCAGCGGGTCAAGATGCTGTGGCAGCACGATCCGGCGCAGCCAATCGGCGTCTGGGATGAGGTGCGCGAGGACGACAAGGGCCTGTGGGTCAAAGGGCGTCTGCTGGAGGCCACGCAAAAGGGCCGTGAGGCGGCCGAGTTGATCCGGGCGGGCGCTATGGACGGCCTGTCGATTGGTTATCGCACCAAACGGGCCGTGAAGAATGACAAGGGCCAGCGGGTCCTGACCGAACTGGAGCTATGGGAGGTGTCGCTGGTGACTTTCCCGATGCTGCCCAGTGCGCGGGTGGCGGCGAAGGGCGTTGAGCCTGACGTTGAAAACACCTGGCGCAGTATTGCTGAGGTGTTCAACGACGCCCGGCAGGAGCTGGCGCGGACCTAGCGCGCCTCAATACCCACCCAAAAAGGAAGTGCTGATGAGCAAGACCGAGACCCCGGCCTTGACCGGAGAGGGTGCGCCCCTGGTTCAGGAGGTGAAGCAGGCGATGGCTGGCTTCGTGAATGAATTCAAGGACCTCAAGGCTGAAGTTAAAACCCAACTGCAACAGACAGAAGAGCGACTGACCATGCTGGATCGTAAATCAACCATCGCGGCGCGTCCGCATCTTGCGGCCTCGATCGAGGACGGCGCACCGCATCAGAAGGCCTTTGACGCCTATGTGCGTTCGGGCGAGGATGACGGGTTGCGCGGGCTGGAGATGGAATCGAAATCTTTGTCGACGGCGGTGAACAGTGATGGCGGATTTCTGGTTGATCCGCAGACCGCTGAGGCGATCAAATCGGTACTGAATTCAACCGCTTCGATCCGTTCGATTGCGTCAGTGGTAAATGTCGAGGCGAACTCATTTGACGTTCTGATTGACCACACGGATGTGGGTGCGGGCTGGGCTGATGAAAACTCCGCCACAGCGGAAACTGGTACGCCGTCGATTGATCGGATTTCGATCCCGCTGCACGAGCTGAGCGCGCTGCCCAAGGCGTCGCAGCGTCTGTTGGATGACAGTGCGTTTGACGTCGAAGGCTGGCTGGCCGGTCGCATCGCCGACAAGTTTGCACGGGCCGAGGCGGCGGCGTTCATCAATGGTGATGGTGTGGACAAGCCCAAGGGTATCCTGACCCACCGCATGATGGAAAACGGCAGCTGGGGCTGGGATAGCCTGGGTTATGTCGCGTCGGGCATTGATGGTGGCGTCGATGCCGATGCGATTGTGGACGTGGTCTACGCGCTGGGCGCGCAGTACCGGGTGAACGGCACTTTCGTGATGAACTCGAAAACCGCTGGTCTGATCCGCAAGCTGAAGGACAGCGATGGCCGCTTCCTTTGGTCGGATGGCTTGGCCGCTGGTGAGCCTGCGCGTCTGATGGGCTATCCGGTACTGATCGCCGAGGACATGCCGGATGCGGCGACCGACAGCTATTCGATTGCCTTCGGTGACTTCCAGTCGGGCTACACCATAGCCGAACGTCCCGATCTGCGCGTGCTGCGCGATCCGTTCAGCGCCAAGCCGCATGTCCTGTTCTACGCGACCAAGCGCGTGGGCGGCGACGTAAGCGATTTTGCTGCAATCAAGTTGGTGAAATTCGGCACCGCCTAAAGCGGGCTGAATCCGGGGGGCCTTGGGGCCCCTCGGGCGGCGGGCGCGGGCCGGGGTGAGATTCCCCGCGTTGTCTAGCTGCTCCCCTCCGTCCGAGCAACGTGGGGCGGCGCGTGCCCGTCATTTTCCAAGGATACGGCCCCGGAGGGGTCCGAGATTGCGGAGTGAATGGATGATGTTGATCGAAGAAACCGCCATCGCGGATGCGGCGCTGCCGGTGGATCAGTTCAAGGCGCATCTGCGGCTGGGCACGGGGTATGCCGAGGGCAATGTGCAGGACGAGGTGTTGAATGGCTTTCTGCGTGCGGCCATTGCGGCGATTGAGGCGCGCACCGGTAAGGTGCTGATAGAACGGGATTTCTCGTGGAGCCTGAACGGTTGGCGCGATCCAGCAGGTGAAGTGCTGCCGGTGGCCCCGGTGGTCTCGGTTGCTGCGATCACGCTGACGGATGCGGCGGGGACCGACACGGTTGTGGATGCCGAAGCTTACCGTTTGGAGCGCGACATGCAGCGCCCTCGGTTGCGTCCGGTTGGGGCCTGCTTGCCAAGGGTGCAGACCGGCGGCTCGGTGAAGATTGCCTTCACTGTCGGGATGGCCACGGATTGGGGCGGGCTGCCCGCTGACCTTGGGCAGGCGGTGCTGCTGCTGGCGGCGCATTACTACGAATATCGCGATGAGACGGCGCTGGGCGCGGGGTGCATGCCATTTGGTGTCACCAGTCTGATCCAGCGTTATCGAACTGTGCGCTTCGGGGCAGGGGTGACGCAATGAGCGCGCCGCGATTGAACCGCAAGCTGGTGCTGGAGGCTCCGATCCGTAGTGCCGATGGTGCGGGCGGCTATACCGAGACATGGGCTGCGCTGGGCGCGCTTTGGGCCGAGGTGACGGCACGTAGCGGGGCGGAACGCGCGGTCGGTGGCGCCTCGGTGTCGCGGGTTGGCTATCGGATCGTAGTCCGGGGCGCACCTGAGGGATCATCCATGCGGCCTGCGCCGGATCAGCGGTTTGCAGAAGGGACGCGCCGGTTTGTCATCCGCGCGGTGGCCGAGCGTGATGGGCGCGGCCAGTACCTGACCTGTTTCGCAGATGAAGAGGTGGCGGCATGAGCTATGGCGTTGCAGCCGCGTTGCAGGCGGCGGTGTTTCAACAGCTATTGGGGGATGTGCAGGTAAGCGCCCTGTCAGGCGGTGCGATCTATGACGCGGTGCCATCGGGAGTGCTGCCTCAGACCTATGTGACGCTCGGGCCGGAGGAGGTGCGGGACGCCTCGGACCGGTCGGGCGCGGGTGCGGTGCATCGCTTCACGGTGTCGGTGGTGTCCGAGGCGGCGGGCTTCAGTGCGGCCAAGACATTGGCGGGCGCGGTGTGTGACGCGCTGGAAGGTGCGGCGCTGAGCTTGGACCGGGGCCATCTGGTGGGGCTGTGGTTCGAACGCGCTAGCGCCCGACGCACGGGAACCGGCGGCGCGATCCGCCAGATCGATCTGAGATTCCGCGCCCGCGTGGAAGACGACTAAGCAATCAACGGAGAGAGCATATGGCTGCCCAGAACGGAAAAGACCTGTTGGTCAAAGTGGATATGAACGGCACCGGCCTGTTCGAGACCATCGCGGGGCTGCGCGCCACGCGTATCAGTTTCAACGCGGAAAGTGTGGATGTGACCAGCCTGGAAAGTCAGGGCGGGTGGCGCGAGCTGCTGTCGGGGGCCGGGGTCAAATCGGCCGCGATTTCGGGCTCGGGCGTGTTCAAGGATGCGGGCACAGATGAGCGTGCGCGCCAGCTGTTCTTTGACGGTGAGACGCCCGGCTTTCAGGTGATCATCCCCGATTTCGGTATTGTCGAAGGCCCGTTTCAGGTCAGCAGCATCGAATATGCGGGCTCGCATAACGGTGAGGCGACTTATGAGATGAGCATGGCAAGCGCCGGTGCACTGAGCTTTACGGCGCTCTGATGGCCAATCCGTGGACGGGCGAGGTGGCGCTGACCATCGATGGGGAGCAGCGGGTACTCAAGCTGACATTGGGTGCTTTGGCGGAATTGGAACAAAAGCTGCAGGCCGGGTCTCTGGTCGAACTGGTGCAGCGGTTTGAAGGCGGGGCTTACTCCAGCGGTGATGTGCTGGCGCTGCTGGTTGCCGGGTTGCGGGGCGGCGGAGCGCAGGTCACGCGCGATGATCTACTGCATGCCGAGATTGCGGGCGGGCCGATGGCGGGGGCCAAGGCGGCAGCCGAGTTGCTGGCGCGGGCCTTCATGGTGCCCGAGTGAGCGGGTTTGACTGGCCCGTACTGATGCGGGCCGGGTTCCTCGGCCTTCGCCTGACGCCGGATCAGTTCTGGCGTCTGACCCCGGCTGAGCTGCGGCTGATGCTGGGGCAGGGCGCCGGGATGCCCGCGATGAACCGGGCAGGGCTGGATGCGCTGCTGGCGGCCTATCCGGACAAGACACAAGGAGAGCGTAATGACGGATCGTGATGGTTTTGACGACCTGCAGGAGCGGGGAGAGGCGCTGGGTGATGCGCTGGGCGATGCGGCGACCATGGCCTCGGCATTTGATGGCCAGATGCGGCGGATCAAGGCCGCGTTTGAAGAGACCGGCAAGGATGTGGCCACGCTCGAGCGTGGCATGTCCGGCGGGTTGCGCAAGGCGTTTGATGGCGTGGTGCTGGACGGAATGAACCTTTCAGGCGCGCTGGATGTGCTGAAGAACTCGATGATCCGCACGGCGTATTCGGCGGCGATCAAACCTGTGACGGATCATTTTGGCGGCATGCTGGCCAACGGGGTTGGTGGGTTGGTTCAGGGGATTCTGCCCTTCGCGGATGGCGGCAGTTTTTCTCAGGGCCGTGTGATGCCGTTTGCCAATGGTGGGGTCGTTAGCAGTCCAACCATGTTCCCGATGCGAGGCGGCACCGGGTTGATGGGTGAGGCGGGTCCCGAGGCGATCATGCCACTGGCGCGCGGGGCCGATGGCAAGCTGGGTGTGCGGTCACAGGGCGGCGCGCGAGCGGTCAACGTGGTGATGAATATCTCAACACCGGATGTGCAGGGGTTCCGCCGCTCTCAAGGCCAGATCGCGGCGCAGATGAGCCGGGCATTGGGCCGCGGCAATCGCAACAGATAAGGGGAGCAGGCGATGAATTTCCACGAGGTGAGATTTCCCGCCAGCCTGAGCTTTGGCTCGGTCGGTGGGCCGGAACGGCGCACGGATATCGTGACGCTGGCCAACGGGTTCGAAGAACGCAACACGCCCTGGGCGCATTCGCGCAGGCGCTATGATGCCGGGCTGGGGATGCGGTCGCTGGACGATGTCGAGACGCTGATCTCGTTTTTTGAGGCGCGGCAGGGCCAGATGTTTGGATTCCGCTGGAAGGATTGGTCGGATTTCAAGTCGGGCGCAGCAAAGGCTGAAGTCGACAAGGGCGATCAGGTGATTGCGCGCGGGGATGGCGAGACGACCGATTTTCAGCTGATCAAGAGCTACAGCTCGGGTGGATTCAGTTATGTAAGGCCGATTTTGAAGCCGGTACTGGGGACCGTGACGCTGGGGCTGGATCAGGACGCGCAACGCGAAGGCGTGGACTTTGAGGTCGATCTGGCGACCGGACGCGTGATGTTCTCGGCCCCGCCGCCTGAGCAGGTCGAGATTACGGCCGGGTTTGAGTTCGACGTTCCGGTACGGTTCGACACCGACAAGATCCAGACCAGCGTGGCCAGCTTTCAGGCCGGTGACGTCCCGAACGTACCGGTGGTCGAGGTGCGGGTCTGATGAGCGGGGACAAACAGGCGCTGCAGGCGCATTTGCAAAGCGGGCTGACCACCACCTGTCGTTGCTGGGCAATCACGCGCAGCGACGGGCAGGTCTATGGTTTCACGGATCACGATATGGAGTTGCGCTTTGACGGGCTGGTGTTCAAAGCCAGCACCGGTCTGACCGCTGCGGCGATCGAGCAGGCAACCGGCCTGTCGATCGATAATACCGAGGCGATGGGCGCGCTGTCTGATGCCTCGGTCCGGGAAGAGGATATCGAGGCGGGGCGCTTTGATGGGGCCGAGGTGCAGGCCTGGCTGGTCAATTGGGCCGATCCTGAGCAGCGGATGCTGCAGTTTCGTGGTTCGATTGGTGAGTTGCGTCGCGCTGGCGGGGCGTTTCATGCGGAATTGCGCGGGTTGACCGATCTGCTGAACCGGCCTTTAGGGCGGATTTATCAGAAGCCCTGTACGGCAGTGTTGGGGGATAAGGCGTGCCGCTTTGCCCTGGAGACGCCGGGTTATCGCGCTGAGGCTGAAATTGTCGCGCTGGACGGCGCGGCTTTGCGTTTGCAGGGCGCGGAGAGTTCTGATGCGGGTTGGTTTGAACGCGGCAGGCTGGATGTGCTGGATGGGGCTGCGCAGGGCCTGTGGGCCTCGATCAAGCTGGATGAACAGGTCAGAGATGGCCGCTATGTCACGCTGTGGTCGGCGATTGGCGGCGGACTGGCGGTTGGGGACCGGGTCCAGCTGATCGCCGGGTGTGACAAGCGTATGACCACTTGCCGACTGAAGTTCAACAACATGCTGAATTTTCAGGGCTTCCCTGACCTGCCGCACGAGGATTGGGTCATGGCCGTACCCAAGCGCAGTAGTCAACACAAAGGGGGAAGCAGGCGATGATGCGGACAAAACAAGATATCTTGGACGAAGCGCGCGGTTGGCTGGGCACACCTTATGTTCATCAGGCCTCTGTTCGGGGTGCAGGCGCTGATTGTCTGGGCTTGCTGCGGGGCGTTTGGCGCGCGGTGATGGGGCATGAGCCTGAGGCGGTGCCGGTCTACAGCATGGATTGGTCCGAGCCGCAGCGTGAGGAACGCATGTGGGCCGCAGCCCGTCGCCATCTAGTCGAGAAATCGCCCGATGATTTGGCCCCGGGGGATGTATTGCTGTTTCGGATGCGGGATGCGGCAGTGGCAAAGCATCTGGGCATCGTCAGCGCCCAAGACCCGATGCGATTCATCCACGCCTATACCGGGCATGGTGTTGTTGAAAACACGCTGAGCGAGCCTTGGCGTCGCCGCGTGGTCGCTTGTTTCGAATTCCCGCTGGAGGGTTTCTGATGGCCACAATAGTTCTGTCTGCTGCAGGTGCGGCAATAGGTGGTTCGATCGGGGGCTCGGTTGCGGGTCTGTCCACGGCGGTGATTGGCCGCGCGGTCGGGGCGACGCTTGGGCGGGTGATCGACAACCGGCTGATGGCCAGCCAATCCGTAATGGGTGGCGGTAGCGAGGTGGTCGAGACCGGGCGTCTGGATCGTTTCCGTCTCACCGAAACCGGTGAGGGTGCGACCGTCGCGACGGTCTACGGCCGGATGCGAGTTGGAGGACAGGTCATCTGGGCCTCGGACTTTCTGGAAACCCGATCGACCTCGACGACGACGCAAACATCAGGCGGGGGCGGTGGCGGCAAGGGGAAACCCAAGCCCGTTGAAGTGACGACGACCACGACGACGCATAGCTATAGCTATTCGGTATCTCTGGCGATTGCCGTGGGCGCAGGCAAAGTTGCGGATATCACACGCATCTGGGCCGATGGTGAAGAGGTCGAGCGCCGAACGCTGAACATGCGGATATATCGTGGCGATCACGAGCAACTGCCCGATCCTCTGATGGAAGCGGTTGAAGGCACAGGTACGGTGCCCGCTTATCGCGGCACGGCTTATGTGGTGATCGAAGATCTGGCGCTGGGCCCCTTTGGCAACCGTGTACCGCAATTCTCGTTCGAGGTGGTGCGGCAGGAGCAAGATGAGATGCCGGATGCGGCGGGCGCGCTGTCTCGGATCATCAAGGGGGTGGCCTTGATGCCGGGTACGGGTGAATTCGCGCTGGCTTCATCTCAGGTTAACTACACCAAGGGCCGGGGGCGCAGTTGGGCGGCGAATGTCAATTCACCATCGGGCAAGTCCGATCTGGTGACCTCGACGCGGGCGCTCGGCCAGGAATTGCCGGGCTGCGAGGCGGCTTCGTTGATCGTGTCGTGGTTCGGCGATGATTTGCGCTGCGGAGAATGCCAGATCCGCCCCAAGGTTGAACGCAAGAATATCGAGGGCGCAAACATGCCCTGGAGTGTTTCAGGTCTGTCCCGAACTGCGGCGGGGCAGGTGAAATGGCAGGATGGGCGTCCGGTTTATGGCGGCACACCGGCTGATGCGGCCGTAGTGCAGGCGATCCGGCACCTGAAGAACTCGGGCAAACGGGTTATGTTTTACCCGTTCATTCTGATGGAGCAGTCCGAGGGCAACGGCCTGCCTGATCCGTGGTCCGATGCGCCGGATCAGCCGCATTTGCCATGGCGTGGGCGGATCACTTTGGATGTTGCTCCGGGACGGCCAGGCTCGCCGGATCAAACTGCCGATGCGGATGCGCAGGTGGCGGCGTTCTTTGGTACGGCGCGCGCGTCACATTTCTCGACCAGCGGCAGCAAAGTGGCCTATCGCGGCCCAAGTGAATGGGGATTACGGCGGTTCATTCTGCACTATGCGGCCCTGTGCAAGGCGGCGGGCGGCGTGGAGTCCTTCTGCATAGGGTCCGAGATGCGCGGGCTAACGCAAATCCGCGGCGCGTCTGGCTTCGCTGCAGTTGCGGGGCTGCGGTCTCTGGCCGCGGAAGTACGCGCGATATTGGGGCCGGAAACTAAGATCGGCTATGCCGCAGACTGGACCGAGTATTTCGGGTATCAGCCGCAAGACGGCACCGGAGACCGGTATTTCCACCTCGACCCGCTTTGGGCCGATGAGAACATAGATTTTGTCGGCATCGACAACTATATGCCGCTGTCCGACTGGCGGGACAGGGCCTCGCATCTGGATGCCGAGGCGTCGAACGGGTCGATCTACGATCTGGACTATCTGCGCGGCAATATCGAAGGTGGCGAGGGGTATGATTGGTACTATGCCTCACCGGAGGAAGCTGAAGCGCAGATCCGAAGCCCGATCACTGATGACGATCATGGCGAGCCGTGGGTCTGGCGGTACAAGGACCTGCGCAACTGGTGGGCGAACCGACATCATGAGCGGATCGGGGGCGTGCGGCAGCAAACACCCACGGGTTGGGTTCCGGGGTCCAAGCCAATCTGGTTCACCGAACTGGGCTGCGCGGCCATCGACAAGGGCACGAACCAGCCGAACAAATTCTTGGACCCAAAGTCGTCTGAATCGAATTTGCCGCGCTATTCCAACGGAGTACGGGATGATTTTATCATGGTTCAGTACCTTCGGGCCGTCCTTGGCTATTGGGGTGATGCTGAGATCAACCCGGTTTCAGATATCTATGACGGCCCGATGGTGGACCTTTCGAACGCCTTTGTCTGGGCTTGGGATGCGCGTCCGTTCCCGACTTTCCCGAACCTGCGGACGCAGTGGTCGGACGGCGATAACTATGCACGTGGGCATTGGCTGAACGGGCGGTCCGGGTCGCGGACTCTGGCCTCGGTCGTGACAGAAATCTGCCATGAGGCAGGGGTGACGGCGATTGATGTGTCCGAGCTCTACGGCGTGGTACGCGGTTACGCGGTTGAGGACGTAATGAACGCTCGGCAGGCCTTGCAGCCGCTGATGCTGCGCTATGGGTTCGACGCGATCGAGCGGGACGGGGTGCTGAGGTTCAGAACCCGCGACGGGCGTCGGGCCGTTGACATCGACCCCGAGCAGATCGCCATCAGCGCGGATATCGACGGGCCAGTGGAACATCGCCGCGAGGCAGAGGCCGAGATGACCGGTCGCGTGCGTCTGCGGTTCGTCCAGTCGGATGCAGATCACGATGTGGTCGCGGAAGAGGCTGTTTTGCCGGATGACAAAACCCATGCGGTTGCGGTCAACGAAATGCCCCTGTCGATGACCCGCGCCGAGGGGCGGCAAACGGTCGAGCGCTGGCTGAGCGAATCCCGCATTTCGCGAGAGACGGCGCGTTTTGCGCTGCCGCCGTCGCTGTTGAACGTTGGGGCCGGGGATGTGGTGCGTCTACCGGATGCCGGGGACGGAGCTCTTTATCGGATCGACCGGTTGGAACAGGCCGAGATGCAGCTGGCGGATGCGGTACGCATCGAACCCGGCGTTTATACCCCTTCTGATGTGCTGGATGATGTGGCGGTGGCCAAGCCGTTCATCGCTCCGGTGCCAGTTCTGCCGGTGTTCATGGATCTGCCGCTGATCACTGGATCCGAAGCGCCCCATGCGCCGTATCTGGCGATATCGGCCGAGCCCTGGCCCGGTAACGTGGCTGTCTATTCGGCTGCACAGGATGAGGACTATACCTTGCATCAAGTGATCGCGGGGCAGGCGGTGATTGGCTTCACCGAAACACCCCTGCGACGCGCAGGCGCTGGGATCTGGGACGAAGGGGCCGCGTTGCGTGTCAACCTGATCGATGGCGTGTTGGAGTCGCGTCCACGCTCGGCGTTGCTGAGTGGTGCCAATCTGGCTGCCATCGGTGACGGAACACCGGGCAATTGGGAAGTGTTCCAGTTCTCGGATGCGGTCTTGCAGGAGACTGGCGTTTACAATTTGTCAGGCCGCTTGCGTGGTCAGCTGGGTACGGATGCCCTGATGCCGGATGTATGGCCTGAAGCGTCTACCTTTGTCCTACTGGATGAACGTGTTTATCAGACCGGATTGCTGCGCACCGAACGCCGCGTGGCCAAGCATTACCGTATCGGCCCTGCAACGCGCGGCTACGAGGACCCGGCATATGTGCATCTGGTTGAAGCGTTCGTTGGCAATGGGCTGAGACCTTATGCGCCAGTGCATTTGCAGGCTTCTGCGTCGGCTACCGGGGACAAGATCTCGTGGGTGCGCCGCACCCGGATTGATGGCGATGACTGGAGCGCATTGGATGTGCCTCTGGGCGAAGAAAGCGAATCCTATCTGATCCGCGTCTTCACTGAGGGTGCTTTGTTGCGCGAAACTGTCTCCAGTGATCCGGTTTGGCAGTATTCTGCCGCGATGAAAGCCGATGACGGGCTGGCCGGACCCTACGATATCGCAGTCGCGCAGGTTTCGGCTACCTATGGACCCGGGGCGTTTGCGCGCCTTTCGGTCGGCTAGCCGTGCGGCCAGTCCTGCACGGAGATCTCAGCGCGGCGGCGCGGGCTTTGCTGGCCGCGCCGCGAACCGACCGCGATAGGATAAGCACCCTCCTGATTGCTGAGGCCGAACTGGCGGATCGACATGTCGCCAGAACAGGGCGGTTGCATCCTGTTTATGGAAATGGCTCGTTGATGGCAGCCGCGCGCTGCCGGCCCTTGGCAGACGAGCCAAATTTCGACGATCTGCAATATTGCCAATGTTTCGAGATGGTTCTGCGAAAACTGATCCGGTTCCAAATCAGCCAGATGCGCAGCTGACACATTTTGAGGCGGCAAGGTCCAGCTCTAGCCTTCCGTGCGCTATTTCCTCGCCGCAATCTTCGCAATAGCCGAATTCGTCTTCGTCCATCCGGTTCAGCGCGGCCCGAAGCCGATGCGTTTCGGTGTCGCGCCGGGCCTGTTGCGCCTTGGCCATTGCTTGATTTTGCAACGCATCCATCCGGCTGAGCCGACCCACTGCCTGTTGATCCAGCTCCACAACTGATTGCGCATCCTGACCGGCGGCGGATTGCGCGGCGAGATCGCGAAGGCGCTGGTGAATAAGCTTCCGAAAATGGTCCAGATCGGCTGAGTTCATTTTTTGTTGTAGTGCATATCAAGGGTTTGCGTTTGGTAATTTTACGACTAGATGGCTATTCTAAGCGCAGCAAAGGATGAAAAGCCATGTTCGAAACGCGCAGCCAAGTGACACCTGTGGACCCGGTTTGGGACCGCATCACCTCGGAAGCCCATGCAGCCGTCGAGAAAGAGCCGCTGATGGGCGGGTTGGTACACGCCTGTATCTTGCATCACCGCAGTCTTGAGAGGGCATTGTCCTATCGCATCTCGGCCAAGCTATGCTCGAATGAGATGTCGATGATGGTACTGCGTGAGATCGTGGATGAGGCCTATGCTGACGACAAAGCGTTGATTGAAGCCGCGCGCGCGGACCTGATGGCTGTTTATGAACGCGATCCGGCCTGCCACCGCCTGCTGCAACCGATCCTTTATTTCAAAGGGTATCAGGCGATGCAGGCTTATCGCGTGGCCCACTGGCTTTGGAACAAGGGGCGCCATGATCTGGCGTATTTCTTCCAGATGCGATCTTCCGAGATATTCGGCATTGATATCCATCCAGCTGCCCGCATCGGTAAAGGCATCATGATCGACCATGCCCATTCTATCGTGATCGGTGAAACCGCTGTGGTTGGGGACAATGTTTCGATGCTGCATTCAGTGACGCTGGGCGGGACCGGCAAGGAAGAAGAACAGCGCCATCCAACCATTGGTGACGGCGTTCTGATCGGCGCGGGTGCTAAGGTTCTGGGCAATATCGAGGTTGGCCATTGCAGCCGTATCGCCGCCGGATCAGTGGTGCTGCAGGAAGTGCCACCGTGCACGACGGTCGCTGGCATTCCCGCCAAGATCGTGGGCGAGGCCGGGTGCGATCAGCCGTCAATCTCGATGGATCATATGCTGGGGAAAGACCAGTAATTCGGAGTGAATAGACGAAAAAGGCCGCCTCGGGGTTCGAGGCGGCCTTTTTTGTGCATGATCTTCTGAGCTTAGGCCAACATGACCATCGGATTTTCCAGGTTGTCGACGATGGCTTGTAGCAGCTGAGCGCCAAGCGCGCCGTCGATGACCCGGTGATCGACCGACATGGTGACGGACATGACGGTTGCGACCGTCAGTTCTCCGTCATCGCCCACGATGGGTTTTTTGAGGCCGGTACCAACTGCGAGGATACCTGCATGCGGCGGGTTCACGATGGCATCGAAATTGTCGATGCCGAACATGCCGAGGTTCGAGACTGCGAAAGTACCGCCTTGGTACTCGTGCGGGGCCAGCTTGCGCTCGCGGGCGCGTCCGGCGAGGTCTTTCATCTCGGTCGACAGCGCCGACAGCGATTTGGTGTCGGCATCTTGCAGGACCGGAGTGAACAGACCGCCCTCGATGGCGACGGCAACAGCCACATCCGAAGGTTTCAGTTGCAGAACCCGGTCGCCCGCCCAGACGGCGTTGCATTCGGGAACCTGCTGTAGTGCGTTGGCGACGGCTTTGATGATAAAGTCGTTGACGCTGAGCTTCACACCCCGGCCTTCGAGTTGCTTGTTCAACTGGCTGCGGAACTTGAGTAGCGCATCCAGCTTAATGTCGCGACGCAGGTAGAAATGCGGGATGGTCTGTTTGGCCTCAGACAGACGCGCGGCGATGGTCTTGCGCATGCCATCGAGTTTGATCTCTTCGTATTCGCGGCCTTCGTACATCTTGGCCACGGCGTCCGCCGATGGACCTGCGGGAGCGGCGGCGGTTTGGGCGGCTGCAGCAGCAGGCGCAGGTGCCGCTGCAGGTGCGGCTGTGGCGCTTTCCACATCGGCTTTGACGATACGGCCATGCGGGCCAGAACCTGAGATTTGAGCCAGATCTAGACCCTTTTGCGCGGCAATCCGACGAGCAAGGGGGGAGGCAAAAATACGACCACCATCCGCTTTGGCCGGTGCCGCTGGGGCAGGGGCGGGCGCCTCGGGTGCCGCCGGTGCGGCAGCCTCGTTGCCCGCTGCGGCAGCTGGCGCAGCCGCGGGAGCAGCGGTTGGCGTTGCACCGATATCATCAGCGCTTTCTCCATCTTCCAGCAGGACTGCGATGGCGGTGTTGACTTTAACGCCTTCGGTTCCCTCAGGAATAAGGATCTTGCCGACGGTGCCTTCGTCAACGGCCTCGAACTCCATTGTTGCCTTGTCGGTTTCAATTTCGGCCAGCAGATCGCCCGAGGAGACGGTGTCGCCTTCCTTGACGAGCCATTTTGCAAGTGTGCCTTCCTCCATCGTCGGGGACAGGGCAGGCATCAGGATTTCGGTGGGCATTTCAGCGCTCCTCAATCAGAGTAATTTGGTCAAAGGGCGCTTTGGGGCGCCCGGTGCCGCGTGCGAGTGTCGCAATCGCAGCCTCGATTTTGTCTTTGTTCTCCGCCATCCAGACATAGGCGGTCTGGTGTGAGGGGCGCGCGCCGATCAACCGCATATCCGCCGCCAGTCGCTCGGGTACAAGCGCCCGCACGATGCGGTTGTCGATGTCAATCTCGACACGGTAGCATTCGGTTGCTGGATCGCGGCCCCTGATCTCCATTACCGGTAGGTCACCTGTTTCACCGCAGCGATCACCTCATCAGTGGTGATCAGCGCCAGCTTTTCGAGGTTCGCCGCATATGGCATCGGAACATCTTTGCCGGTGAGGGTGATGACCGGGGCGTCGAGATAATCGAACGCTTCCTGCATGACCACCGAGCTGATGTAGCTACCGACGGAACCTTGCGGCCAGCCTTCTTCGACAGTCACAAGACGGTTGGTTTTCATCACCGAGTTGATGATCGCACCGGTGTCCATCGGGCGGATAGTGCGCAGGTCGATCACTTCGGCGCTGATGCCGTCTTCGGCCAGTTTGTCTGCGGCTTCCAGCGCATATTGCATGCCGATGCCGAAGCTGACGATGGTCACGTCAGAGCCTTCGCGCCAGATGCAGGCCTTGCCCAGCGGGATGGTCAGGTCATCCACTTGCGGCACGTCGAAGGAGCGGCCGTAGAGGATTTCGTTTTCCAGGAACACAACCGGGTTCGGGTCGCGGATGGCTGATTTCAGCAGACCTTTAGCATCGGCTGCGGAATAGGGCATCACCACTTTGAGACCGGGCACCTGCATGTACCATGCGGCGTAGTCCTGCGAGTGTTGCGCGGCCACGCGGGCAGCGGCACCGTTAGGGCCACGGAATACGATCGGACAGCCCATCTGACCGCCAGACATATAAAGCGTTTTGGCGGCAGAGTTGATGATCTGGTCAATCGCCTGCATGGCGAAGTTGAAGGTCATGAACTCGACAATCGGTTTCAGCCCGCCAAAGGCCGAGCCGACGGCGATGCCAGTGAAGCCGTGTTCAGTGATCGGGGTGTCGATGACACGTTTGGCACCGAATTCATCGAGCAGGCCTTGAGAGATTTTATAGGCGCCCTGATATTCAGCGACTTCTTCGCCCATCAGATAGACATCTTCGTCGCCACGCATTTCTTCGGCCATCGCGTCGCGCAAGGCTTCGCGGACGGTTTGCTGCGCCATCTCGGCGTCGGCAGGCCAATCGGGCGACAGATCCACAACCGGAGCAGCGGGGGCTGCTGCGGCAGGAGCGGGGGCCTCAACCGCCGCAGGGGCGGCTTCGGCCTCCGCTGCGGCTGCGGGCGCAGCCACGGGCAGGGCGGAGGCGTCTTCACCATCTTCGACCAGGATCGCGATAGGGGTGTTTACTTTGACCCCTTCGGTGCCCTCGCTGATCAGAATCTTACCGACGATGCCTTCATCGACGGCTTCGAACTCCATCGTCGCCTTGTCGGTTTCGATCTCGGCCATGATGTCGCCCGAGGATACGGTGTCGCCTTCCTTGACCAGCCACTTGGCCAATGTGCCCTCTTCCATCGTGGGCGAAAGGGCGGGCATGAGAATTTCGGTTGCCATGTCTTATTCGTCCTCTCAGGCGTAGATATCAGTCCAGAGCTCGTGCAGCGACGGCTCGGGGCTTTCTTTCGAGAATTCGGCGGCCTGATTGACGACCTCTTTGATCTCTTTGTCGATCGCCTTCAGGTCATCCTCGGTCGCGTGTTTGCCGGTCAGCAGCAGCTCGCGCACGTGCTCGATCGGGTCGCTTTGTTCGCGGACCTTCTGAACCTCTTCGCGTGTGCGGTACTTGGCCGGGTCAGACATCGAGTGGCCGCGATAGCGGTAGGTTTTCACCTCGAGGATGTAGGGACCTTTGCCCGCACGGCAGTGGGCGACCGCTTTTTCACCTGCGGCTTTGACGGCCAGCACATCCATGCCGTTCACCATTTCACCCGGTATTCCGAAGGCTTGACCGCGGTGGTAGATGTCGGCCGAAGAGGTCGAGCGTGCTTGCGCGGTGCCCATGGCATACTGGTTGTTCTCGATCACGAATACCACCGGCAGTTCCCAAAGAGCAGCCATATTGAAGGTCTCGTAGACCTGACCCTGGTTGGCCGCGCCGTCACCGAAATAGGTGAAGGTGACGCCGCCGTTTTCTTTGTACTTGTCAGCAAAGGCCAAACCCGCACCCAGCGGAACCTGTGCGCCGACGATGCCATGGCCGCCATAGAAATTCTTCTCTTTCGAGAACATGTGCATCGAGCCGCCTTTGCCTTTGGACAGCCCGCCTTCGCGACCGGTCAATTCGGCCATTACGCCGCCCGGGTCCATTCCACAGGCCAGCATGTGGCCGTGATCGCGATAGGACGTGATGCGCTTGTCGCCTTCTTTGGCCGCGGCCTCAAGGCCGACAACAACCGCTTCCTGACCGATGTAGAGGTGGCAGAAACCCCCGATCAGACCCATGCCGTAGAGTTGACCTGCCTTTTCCTCGAATCGGCGGATCAGCAGCATCTCGCGGTAATATGTGGTCAGTTCTTCCGCAGAAACATTTGGTTTCTTTGTGGTTTTTCGCGCAGCCATAGTGGCGATCTCCCCCTTTCGGCAAGATAGTTTAGCGTTAAACTATCTCATAGAGCATTTCACACGTTCTGGCGAGTACTAATGTTACGCGAGGGCAGGATACGCGAGTTGCGGCCTGCCACAGCTTATCTTCCGGGCGTTAAGGTACAGAGATTCTTAGTCAAAAATTTCGTCAGCGGATGACGATCTCATCCGCGCGGATCATGCCGAGCACTGAGCGGGCCTGTTGATCCAGCAGATCGAGATCCAGATAGGTGTCTGACAGTCGGCGGGTCAGGTTCTCCATCCGCTCGATCTCGGCGTTCAGCTGCGCCAGATCGCGAGACAAAACATCGCGTTCGGCGGCAATCTCGACTCGGCGAAACAGACCGTAATCCCCTTGAACGGCGGCAAAGGTGAAATACACCCCCAGCATGAAGGCGATTGAGAAGAAAATGAAAGCCCCTAAACCGGGCCGATTGGAACGGGACACTGTGTTAACCGCCGTGTGAAATACTGCCTCAGAAACGCACCCTTTTTGGATGTCTCGACGCACTATGTCACAGGTGATTCGGGTTGTGAATCCCCTGAGTAGAAAAAGCTGAGACCTGAGGTTTGAGCGCTTATAGTTCCAGCGCAGCCACACCCGGCAAGGTCTTGCCTTCCATCCATTCAAGGAAGGCACCACCAGCAGTAGAGATATATGAGAAATCCGTTGCCGCGCCCGAGGCGTTCAGTGCGGCCACCGTGTCACCCCCACCCGCGACCGAGGTCAGCTTGCCATCGCGGGTTAGTGCAGCCGCCTTCAGCGCCGCCGCATTGGTTGCGGCATCGAACGGGGTCAGCTCAAACGCCCCCAGTGGGCCGTTCCAAATCAGGGTCTGGCTTTTTTCCAGCACTTCGGACACGGCTGCGACGCTTTCGGGACCGGCGTCCAGGATCATCGCGTCCGAAGGGCACTGATCAGCGGGCAGAACCTGATGCGGCGCGTTGGCCTCGAACACTTCGGCCACGACGATGTCGCGCGGCAGGACGATCGTACAGCCTGCGGATTCGGCCTTGCCGAGGATTTCGGCGGCGGTATCGGTCATGGCGTGCTCGGCCAGCGATTTGCCGACATCGATCCCCTGCGCCAGTAGGAATGTATTCGCCATCCCGCCACCGATGACCAGATAGTCAACCTTCTCGATCAGGTTGCCCAGCAGGTCCAGCTTGGTCGACACTTTGGCGCCCCCGACAACCGCTGTGACAGGCCGCTTGGGCGCGCCCAGGGCGGCCTCAAGTGCGCTCAGTTCCTGCTGCATCAGGCGTCCGGCACAGGCGGGCAGCAGACGGGCCAGCGCCTCGGTCGAGCTGTGGGCGCGGTGCGCGGCCGAGAAGGCATCGTTGCAATAGATGTCGCCCAGCTTTGCCATGCCTTGGGCAAGTGGGACGCTGTTCTTGGTCTCCTCGGCATGGAAGCGGGTGTTTTCCAGCAGCAGAACCTCACCTTCCGCCAGGGCGGAGGCTGCGGTTTCAGCCTCATAGCCTACGCAATCATCGGCAAAGCGCACGGGAACCCCGAAAGCGGATTCAAGTGCTGGCACAAGCTGCTTCAATGACAGCTCGGGTACATGCTGACCACCGGGGCGTCCGAAATGGGCCAGCAGGATGGGTTTACCGCCTGCGGCGAGGATATCGCGCACGGTTGGCACGATCCGTTGAATGCGGGTGTCGTCGGTCACCACGCCATCCGCGACCGGTACGTTGATATCCACGCGCACCAGAACCCGCTTACCGCCAAGATCCATATCGTCCAGAGATTTCCAGCCCATCGCGCTCATCCTTGCCCATTGCATCCAGTTTCAGCGGTTCTTTTCCTGCATTTTGCGTTCAGGTCAATGCGTCACTTGGCATTCGCGCGCCCGCGTCATAGGTATTTGCGCAAGTTTCAAAGACAGGAGAGCCAGATGGCCGAGATCAAAGACCCCGAAAACACGATCATCATTGAGCTGAAAGACGGGAATGTCGTTATCGAACTGCTGCCCGACGTGGCCCCTCAGCACTCGGCCCGCATGAAAGAGCTGGCGCGTGGTGGTGAATATGACAACGTCGCCTTCCACCGTGTGATCGACGGGTTCATGGCGCAAACCGGCGATGTGCAGCATGGCGACATGGAAGACGGGTTCAACATTCGTATGGCGGGCACCGGTGGATCGTCGCTGCCGAACGTACCTGCCGAGTTCTCGAAACTGCCCCATGATCGCGGCACGTTGGGTGCGGCACGCTCGGCCAACCCGGATTCGGCCAACTCGCAGTTCTTCATCAACTTCAAGGACAACCATTTCCTGAACGGTCAATATACCGTGTATGGCCGCGTCATCGACGGGATGGAGCATGTAGACGCGATTGTGCGTGGTGAGCCGCCAGCGAGCCCCGACCGCATGATCAGCGTTAAGGTGGCTGCTGATGCATAAGCTGGCTGCAGTTTTTGCCTTGCTGGCCAGCCCTGCGCTGGCAACCGGGCTTGAGATTGAGATCGAGGGCGAGGGGGCCAATGGCACCGTCACCGTCGACCTGTTCGAAGATATTGCGCCCAAGCATGTGGAGCAGATCACCGCTCTGGCCTCTGCTGGTCAGTACGATGGGGTTGTGTTCCATCGTGTGATCGATGGGTTCATGGCGCAGACCGGCGATGTTGAGTTTGGCCGTGTCGGTGGCGACATGCGTCGTGCGGGTACGGGTGGATCGGATCGCCCTGATCTGCCTGCTGAATTCTCGGATTTCAATTATGACCGGGGCGTCGTGGGTATGGCGCGGGCGCAGGACCCAGACAGCGCGAACTCGCAATTCTTCATTATGTTCGAGCCCGGCCCGTTCCTGAATGGTCAGTACACGGTTGTCGGTCAGGTGACAGAAGGGATGGACGTGGTCGATGCGATCAAGCGGGGCGATGGCCCTAATGGCGCAGTGATCGGACAACCGGATGCGATGAAAAAGGTCACTGTGACCGAATAAAAGAAAACCCCGGCGCGCTTCTGCGGGCCGGGGGTTCTTGATGCGGCCGGGTCAATCGTCCTCCGACATCGCCCGCCAGATCAGTGCGCCAATCGCACCGCCGATCAAAGGTGCCACCCAGAAGAGCCACAGCTGCGCCAGTGCCGGACCATCAGCAAACAACGCCACGCCGGTTGACCGGGCAGGATTTACGGAGGTGTTGGTCACCGGAATCGAGATCAGGTGGATCAGCGTTAACCCCAAACCAATCGCAATCGGGGCGAACCCGGCAGGCGCGCCGCTGGAGGTCGCACCGAGAATGATCACGATGAAGAACGCCGTCATGACGATTTCGATCACCAAGGCCGACATCATCGAATAGCCTTCGGGTGACGCCTCGCCATACCCGTTCGACGCGAACCCTCCAACGCCCTCAAAACCCGGCGCTCCGCTGACGATCAGATAGAGCACGGCTGCTGCGGCGATCGCTCCGATCACCTGCGCGATCCAGTAGGGGATCAGATCTTTGGCATCGAACCGCCCTCCGATCATCAGCCCAAGACTGACCGCCGGGTTAAAGTGCCCGCCCGAGATATGACCGACCGCATAAGCCATGGTCAGCACCGTCAGGCCGAAAGCAAAAGAAACGCCCAGCCAGCCGATGCCGACATCAGCAACACCTGCAGCCAGCACCGCGCTGCCACAGCCACCCAGTACCAGCCAGAATGTACCGAAGAATTCGGCCATGAGTTTTGATGACATGAAAAGCCCTCCAGAAATCAATGACTTTAAGGTTAATTCAAAAAACGCCTTTTGTGAAACTGTGAGAATGCGGGGAATTTTCCTTCAAGACACGTCAGATAGGGGGACTGTTAGGGAATATGCTTTTTCCGGTGAGCTGGCGATTGAGAACGACACACTCGGCCCAACTTGCGTTTTTCTCCTTTGCGCCCCAATGTCCGGTATCGGTTGTGGGCTTGCGATGTGGTGGGGGTATCAAGGTGAAGTTCAAAAAACTGTATTCGGATGCTCAAGGCGAAAGCCATTGGAAAGACATCGAAGTCGAACTTGAAGAGCAAAGCTTTGCACCACCTGCGAAAGCAATGGAGATTTCAAAGCCAGAAGCTGTCAAGCAAACCATGTTCTTGAGACTCAAGAAGGGTTGGGATGAGCCAATTCATCCCACACCTGTCGCTCAAAAGCTCATTTGTCTTTCTGGTTCAGTGCGCGTGACCGCGAGCGACGGGGAATTCAGAGATATTGGTCCGGGTGACGTCTGGCATATGGAAGACAAACACGGCAAAGGCCACCACACAGTAGTAACAAGCGATGATGATTTTCTTTCGGTGATCGTTCAGTACGAGTAGCGGGGGCAGCGCAGACCAAGCCCTCCTGATCAACCAAGCGCATTGCGGCACTTGCGCGGTGTAAGGCCGCTTCGTCCCGCATTGAGGTCATTGTTAGATTTAGACGAACACCCCAAAACAAAAAAAACGCCGCAGTGTATCCTGCGGCGTTGCTGATTGGTCTTGCCGATAAGTGTTTACTGCTTCACTTCCGCCGCCGGGTTGGCACCCGATTTGCCGCTGCGGCCCGGGTTCAGCGGGTCGTCCTGACGCTGCACCGAACCTTCGAAATGCGCGCCGCTTTCAATGGCGATGGTCTTGTGGATGATGTCGCCTTCGACGCGGGCGGTCGAGGTCAGGCGGACCTTCAGCCCGCGGACGCGGCCCACGATACGGCCGTTGACCACTACGTCATCTGCAGTGACTTCGCCCTTGATGGTGGCAGTCTCGCCGATGGTCAGCAGATGGGCGCGGATGTCGCCTTCGACGGTGCCCTCGACCTGGATATCGCCCGAGGTCTTGATGTTACCGGTAATGTGCAGATCCGAGGACAGCACCGATGCCGGTGGCTTGGGCTTGGGAGGGGTGCTGGCCTTTGTTTCAGCCGGTGCAGGTGTTGCCGGAGTGGCCGGAGTGGCCGGTTTTGCTGCCTCAGTCTCTTTCGACCCGGGTTCGTTGATTTTGCTCTTAGAAAACATTTCTCGCAGCCTTGATGTAAGTCATTGGGTTCATGGGTTTTCCGTTCACGCGCACCTCATAGTGCAGATGCGTGCCGGTCGATCGTCCGGTGGTACCCATATCAGCAATATGGTCCCCGCGCGAGACCCTTTGGCCAACCTTAACGCGAAGATTGCTGTTATGAGCGTAAAGTGTCTCAATCCCGAAGGCGTGTTTGATTTTCACCAGCTTTCCGAAACCGGATTGCCAGCCCGCATGGGTGACAACGCCATCGGCGGTCGCAAAGATATCGGTCCCGCGAGGACCGGCGAAATCCGACCCGTTATGCATGCGCCGGCCGCCGGTTTTGGGGTCGCGGCGGGTTCCGTAGCCACTGGTATAACGGACAGCGGCGCGCACCGGGCTGGCGAAGGGGGCCTTTTCCGCAGCGATGCGATAGAGGTTCAGCTGGTCCATCTGTTCCAGCAGGATATTGGCGCGGATCTGGTCGGGGCTCAGTTCCTCACCGCGGGTGCTGAAGGATAAAGGGGTCAGCGGACCGCCCATACCGCTATATCCGCGCCGAACTTCGTCGAGGATACGATCTGTTGGCATGCCCGCGCTGCGGAACATCTTGTCGAGAGGTTCGACCGAGATCAGCATCGCCTCTTCCAACTGGCGGAAAATCTCGTCGCTGCGCTCCTGCATCAGGCGGATTTCAAGCTCGAGCTCGTCACGCTGGTCCAACGCGCCTTGCGCATCGGCAGCGATCTGGTCGCGCTGCGCCGCGGTCCGGGCCAGGGCATCGGTCATAAATGCCATCTGTTCCGGGTTTGCCGATGCCATCGCATAAGCCGCGTCCGCATCAGTGCTGGGTTGCAGTTCGGCCAGTTTGGTCCGCGCGTCTTCGCGCTGCTTCATAGTGGCACGCAGCGTGGTTTGGATCACCTCGATGCCGGTTTCCAACTCGCGCCGGCGGTTCTCGGATTCCAGCAATTCGGACTGCATGACCGAAATCTGTTCCAGAGCTGCGTTAAACCTGTCATGTGCAGCCAGCGCTTCGGCCGCACGCGCATCGCGCTCTTCCGACAGGATGTTCAGACGTTCTTGATACGTAGCCTGATCGCGCTTGGCCTGTTCCCGGAAATTGCCCGATCCGATGCTGTCCATCAACAGAACTGACGTGGCAATCGCGGTCCAGGCGACCATCACCGACACACCGGCGACTGCAGCGATCTGAGTTTCAGAACTCAGTCGGATGAACCGCGTGTCGTTGTCAGATTTCAGAAAAACACGGCGCTCTGGAAAGTGCCGCTCGAGCAGTGAGTGTAGTTTAATTGCCAGACGTGTCCGCACGCGTCCTACCTCAATTGTCCCCATATCTCGGAGCCGGTCGTGAGTGAGTAGCCGCTCCTTGACGCGATTGCATAAAGCGGTCGAGGCATTCGGGCAAGTTTGTTAACCAATCAAGAGCTATGAACGGAGAATTACCGCACGTGATCGGCGAGAACTTGCCGATAGCGAGCATTTGCTGTCAGTCCGACACAACTCCGGGTGGTGGCAGGTCTTCGGTCAGGGGCCAATAGAAATCTGGCGGCAGTCCGGCCTCGGCCCGTTTCTCTTCGTTAAATGGTGGTTTCAGCGCGCCGTGGAAATAGCGGCGGACGAGGGCGTGGAATACATCCTTGGGGTCGGCATTCTCGCGCCCGCACAAGAAGTGGAACCATTTCGAGCCATAGGCGACGTGACCAACTTCCTCGGCATAAATCACTTCCAGTGCAGCGACTGCGTCGTCAGCCTTGGCCTTGCGGAAGATGTCGATCATTCCGGGGGTCACGTCCAACCCACGTGCCTCAAGCACCATTGGGACGACGGCAAGACGACCCATAAGATCCTGTGCGGTGTCCTCGGCGGCGCGCCACATGCCTGCATGGGCGGGCAGGGCGCCATAGTGGCTGCCCATCTGTTCGAGGCAGTCGCAGACCATCTCAAAATGGCGCGATTCTTCTTCGGCGCATTTCACCCAATCGTCATAGAAGCCGATGGGCATGGGCACATCCCCGAACCGGGCGATGATGTCCCAGTGTAGATCAACGGCGTTCAACTCTATATGCGCGACAGCGTGCAACAATGCGATGCGGCCGGCCTCGGACCCCGCCCTTCGGCGCGGTACATCACGAGGCGACAACAGTTCGGGCTTTTCAGGTCGCGCAGGGTATAGCGGTGGCTTTGCGGTGCCCACTTCGATCTTGGGCGCGTCGCCCTGCCGGGCTGCGAACCAGGCAGCGGCGTATCGTTTGGACAGGGCGGTTTTCTCGCGACCGACTGATGTGGTCAAAACCTCGGTCGCCATTTCGGTCAGTGTTTTTGACACGCTTGCCCCCTTACGCTGCACTCCGCGTGGGTCATACCCTTGATGCCCGCGCGGGTCGAGAGGGCTAGAGCGCGCGTGCGGCCTCCAGCACTTCGTCCACATGACCCGGCACTTTCACCTTGCGCCAGACGCGGGCGATTTTTCCATCCGCATCAATCAGAAAGGTCGAGCGTTCGATGCCCATGGATTTGCGTCCGTACATGTTCTTTTCGACCCAGACGCCATAATCTTCGCACACGCTCTGACCCTCATCGGACAAAAGCGGTGTCGTCAGGCCGTGCTTGGCGACAAATTTGTCATGCTTTGCCACGGTATCGCGCGAGATGCCGAAAACGTTAGCACCCGCATCCGCAAAGGCTTGTAGTTGTTCCGAGAAACCGATGGATTCCTTGGTGCAGCCCGGCGTATCATCGCGGGGATAGAAAAACAGAACGACCGCGCGGCCACGCTGTTCCGACAGGGTCACCTCGCCGCCGCCGTCGCGAGGCAGTGTAAAGTCGGGTGCGATGTCTGAGACTTCGGGCATATTCAAACTCCGGCTGAGAAATTAACGGTTGCCGCATATCATAGGGCTCCGTTGACAGGTTGAAAGGCGTGAGACGCAAATTGGTCCAGCAAGAACAGCAGGATGACACGAAGGCGGATAAGAAACCCCGCCGTCGGTCGCGGCGTCGGACCGCAGGCCTGTGGACATTGCGCGGTGTCTTCATCCTTGGATTTCTGGCACTGGTCACCGGCTTTATGGTTGTCGGCCAGCGCATGCACGCGCCGGATTGGTTGCGCGACCGGGTCGAGGCGCGCCTTGATCAGACATTGGGTGGCGTCAAAGTTCGGTTCGGCGATGTCAGTTTCATCATTCATGAAGGCTGGCGTCCGCGACTGCGACTGACCGATGTTCGTATCAGCGATGCGGACGGACGGCAGATTGCCGAAGTGTCCGACCTGCGGGCCAGCCTGTCGATGCGCCCGTTGTTGCGCGGGCATGTGCGTCCGAAGCGGATCATACTGCAAGGCGCGCAGATTGCACTGACACGAGGTGTCGATGGAGCGCTGTCGCTGACCGTCGGTGCCGGAAGTGCGCCGGTCGGTCAGGCCCGGAACCTGGCGCAGCTGATTGAATCATCGGACGAGGTGTTCCAGGCGCCTATTTTGTCAGCCCTGACCTCGGTCGAACTGGATGCAATCACGCTGGACTATCAGGACCTGCGGTTGGGCCGGTCCTGGGTGCTGGACGGCGGGCGCATTCAGGCCAACCGCAGCGCGGGTGAGGTTCGTCTGGCCACCAATTTCTCGGTGCTGGCCGGTCGCGATTATGTCAGCACGATCGAGGCCAACTATACCAGTTTGCTGGGCAGTCCCGCTGCGCAGTTCGGCATCTCGATCACCGATCTTCCCGCCGAGGATATCGCAGGCCACAGCCCGGCGCTGGCATGGATGCAGGTACTTCGCACACCGATCTCAGGTGCTTTGAGGGGTGGCATTGATACTGAGGGCGCGCTGGGGCCGGTCTTTGCCACGTTGAATCTGGGTGCAGGCGCCGTGCAGCCCACGCCTGAAACAACACCGATCAAATTCGACGCGGCGCGGACGTATTTTACCTACGACCCGAAACAACAGGCGCTGGATTTCAATGAAGTCTCGATCCAGTCTGCCTGGGGTACGGTGCAGGCAGATGGCAAGGCCTTTCTACATGGGGTCAAAGCTGGCGGGTTGGACAGTATGTCGGGGCAGTTCCGCCTCAGCGGGATTGAGATCAACCCGGCCAATCTGTTCCCCGAAGCACTGAATCTGACGCGGGCCGATGTTGATTTCCAGATGAAACTTGCGCCGTTCCGTATACAGCTGGGGCAAATGACGGTTGAAGACGGTGCACATCGCGCACGGCTCAGCGGGTCTCTGGCTGGTTTGACCGACGGCTGGGTCGCAGCCATTGATGCACAGATTGATCGGATGAGCTCTGATCAGCTGTTGAACTACTGGCCCGAACGACTTGCCTCGAAACCGCGCCTTTGGGTCACCGACAACCTCTATCACGGAGAAATGTCCGATCTGGATTTCGCCCTGCGTCTACGGCCCGGCGAAAAGCCGGACATCTATGCGGATTTCGAATTCGACGAGACCGAGATTCGGTTCGCCAAGACGTTGCCAACTATCCAAGACGCGCAGGGGCAGGCCAGCCTGCTCAACCGGCGCTTTACCGTCTCGGCGCAAAAGGGGATTGTGATCGCGGATGAAGGAGGTACCGTTGATGCCTCGGGCACCTCGTTCATCATCCCCGATACCGGCATCAAAAAAACCACCCCGGCCATTGCGCGGATTAAGGCCAGCGGCAGTGTAACCGCAGCCATGTCATTGCTGGACCGGCCGCCGCTGCAACTGCTGACCAAGGCCAATCTGCCGGTGGATCTGGCCGACGGTCAGGTCAGTCTGAGTGGAACGCTTTCCTTGCCGTTGATCAAGGGCCTGAAGCTGGAAGATACCAGGTTCCATTTCGTTGGCGAGTTGTCGAATTTGGACAGCAGCAAGCTGGTACCCGGATTTGAAGTCAGCGCAGACCGATTGGACCTGAGCGGCGACCAGACGCAAGTGGCCATCCAGGGCGAGGGGCTGTTTGGTGTGGTACCGGTTGAAGCGCTTTGGCGGCAGCCGATCGGAGGCGAAACCCCGCAGCAAAGCGAACTGACAGGTCAAATCGAATTCTCCCCGCGTCTGATGGAACAAATCAATGCCGGACTGCCGCGCGGCATGTTGACCGGAGAGGGGATCGCCGATTTCAGCCTGAGTCTTGGTGCGGGTGAGCCCCCGCGCTTGTCGGCACAGTCCGATTTGGTTGGCGTCGCGTTGGCGATCCCTGAGCTTGGATGGCGCAAATCAGCCAGCACTGGCGGCTCTCTGACTGCCGAGGCCACGCTGGGCGCTCAGCTAAGTGTCGATTCCCTTCGGATCAACGCTGCTGGTTTGCGGACAACTGCAGCGATCTCGTTCCGGGATGGCGGGTTCGAAAGGGTACGGTTCAGCACGTTCGAACTGGGCGACTGGCTTGCAGTTCCGGCGGAATTGATTGGGCGTGGTGCCGCGCTGCCAGATATCCGTGTGTTGGGCGGCGTGCTTGATCTGGGAAAATCCACCATCGGTGAGGGAGGTAGCAGCGGAGGTGCTGCCGGGCCCGGGCCAAAGCTGGATGTGAAGCTGGACCGACTACAAGTCACTGAATCCGTTGCGTTGACCGGGTTGACTGGCTCGTTTCAAACCACTGGCGGACTGACCGGCAGCTTTGCGTCGCAAGTCAATGGCGGTGCAGCGATCCGCGGACAGGTCACCCCGCGCGCGTCCCGATCTGCGGTTGGTCTAACCTCGGACGATGCGGGGGCAGTTCTGCGATCAGCGGGGGTTCTGACGCAGGCACGCGGTGGAACAATGCAATTGCAGCTGGATCCGATCGCAGAGCCTGGAAATTATGACGTCGACCTGAAAATCAAAAATACGCGGATCACGGACGCCCCGGCCATGGCAGCGATATTGAACGCGATCAGTCTGGTGGGGTTGCTGGATGAAATGGCGGGGCAAGGTATTTTCTTCGCAGCCATCGACAGCAAAATGCGTATCACTCCGACCGAGGTGAAGGTGCTGAGCGGTAGTGCCGTAGGTCCATCAATGGGGCTGTCCTTTGATGGTACGGTCGATACTGTAGCCGGGATGCTGAACCTGCGCGGCGCGATTTCACCGATCTATCTGGTCAATGCTATTGGCAGCGTTCTGACCAAAAAGGGGGAAGGCATCTTTGCCTTCAACTACACGCTGTCCGGACCGCTGTCCGACCCGCAGGTTTCGGTCAATCCTCTGTCTGGGCTCGCACCTCTGTTTCTGCGCAACCTGTTGCGCGAGCCTGCGCCAACGGTCTCGGATGGCCCGAATGCCACACCGGATCGATCTGGCGAACCCAATCCCGCCTTCCAGACACGTGGTGAGGATCGCTGATCTGAGCTGTGGCCGAATCTGTCGGGCCGATGTATGGCGCGGCCATGAAACTCAGCGACTTTGACTTCCACCTGCCCGAACACCTGATTGCCACGCGTCCCGTCAGCCCACGCTCGTCAGCGCGACTGCTGCTTGAGCAGGGTGATGCTGTTCAGGACCGGCACGTGTTCGATCTGCCGGACATATTGCAGCCCGGGGACCGTCTGGTGCTGAACGACACCCGCGTCATTCCCGCTCGCCTCAGCGGTCGCCGCCACCGTGACAGCGCGCAAGGGCCGGTATCTGCCGCGATTGAGGCAACGTTGCTGGACCCGCAATCTGATGGTTGTTGGGCCGCGCTGATCAAGCCGCTTAAGAAGATCAAACCGGGCGAAGAGATCGTATTCTCAGACGATCTGAGCGCAACCCTGGACCGAGTTGCCGATGGCCAAGCCTATCTGCGCTTCAACCTGACCGGAGAGGATTTCGATCAAGCGTTGGAGCAGGCCGGCGCGATGCCGTTGCCTCCCTACATCGCAGCGAAACGCGCGGCGGATGAACAGGACAAGACCGACTACCAAACTGTGTGGGCGCGAAACTCCGGAGCCGTAGCGGCCCCAACCGCGTCCTTGCATTTTGATGATGCGCTTTTGCAGGCGCTATCGGAGCGCGGTGTCGAGTTCACGCATGTCACGCTGCATGTGGGGGCAGGCACATTTCTGCCGGTCAAAGTGGAAGACGTGACCACCCACAAGATGCACGCCGAATGGGGACGGGTCAGCGCGCAGGCCGCTGCCGAGATTGCGGCAACCAAAGAAGCAGGCGGGCGCGTTATCCCGGTGGGCACAACCGCCCTTCGACTGATCGAAAGCGCAGCACGACGCGGCCGGATCGCGCCGTGGGAAGGCGAGACCGATATCTTCATATACCCAGGTTTTGAATTTCACGTCACTGATGCGCTGATGACCAACTTCCACCTGCCGAAATCCACATTGCTGATGCTGGTTTCGGCGTTGATTGGGCAGGATCGGGTCAAGTCGGTCTATGACCACGCTATCGCAGAAGAATATCGCTTTTTCTCATACGGCGACGCGTCTCTGCTGATACCATAGTCGTATCTTGGCCATCTGCGCCCTTACAATGTCGTAGACAAGCGCGACGTGCTTCGTCATTGACGGCAAAGCGGACAAAACACACCAGCAATTTTGGATAGGCAGAATGCTTCAGGTTCTTTCCAGCGCTTGGGCGCTTCTTCTGGGAATGGGGTTGCTGATGGTCGGCAATGGCCTGCAGGGCACGTTGCTGGGGGTGCGTGGAGAAATTGAGGGATTCTCGACCCTAGAGATGTCCTTTGTGATGTCGGCCTATTTTCTTGGGTTCCTTGGCGGCTCGCGTCTGGCACCGGAAATGATCCGCCGCGTGGGGCACGTGCGCGTGTTTGCGGCGCTGGCCTCGTTCATCTCGGCGGTCATGATCATGTATCCGATGCTGACCGATCCAATTGCATGGTCGATTGGCCGCGTGATTATCGGGTTCTGTTTTTCGGGCGTGTATGTGACCGCGGAAAGCTGGCTGAACAATGCCGCAAACAACGAGAACCGAGGGCAGGCGCTGTCGCTTTATATGATGGTGCAGATGACAGGTGTGGTGAGTGCCCAGGCCTTGTTGCTGGTCGGTGACCCGGCAGGATATGAGACCTTTGTCATCGCTTCTATACTGGTTTCGATCTCATTTGCGCCTATCCTGCTGTCCATTTCTCCGACCCCGGCGTTCGATACCACCAAACCGATGACATTGCGCCAGCTGATGGAAACATCGCCGCTGGGCTGCGTCGGCATGTTCTTGCTTGGCGGGATATTTTCAGCGCAATTCGGGATGAGCGCCGTTTATGGCGCTCAGGTTGGATTGAGTCTGGTCGAGATTTCGACCTTCGTAGCGGTGTTTTATATCGGCGCCGTAGTCCTGCAATATCCGTTGGGCTGGATGTCCGACAGAATGGACCGCCGTCTGCTGATCATGCTGGTGGCCGCTGTTGGTGGGGTAGGCGCCGTGATAGGCATGATACTGGGCGTCACTTTCACCATGCTTCTCGTAGCTGCCTTTATCATCGGCGGCATGACAAGCCCGCTCTATTCTCTGTTGATCGCGTATACCAATGACTACTTGGAGTATGACGATATGTCGGCGGCTTCGGGCGGTCTGGTTTTTATTAACGGCTTGGGCGCAATCGCAGGTCCAATTATCACCGGTTGGCTGATGGGGGCTGGCGTGCTCGGCCCACAAGGCTTTTTCCTGTTCATCGCGGCGCTGATGTTCATCATGGCCGCCTATGCGGCCTATCGTATGACCCAGCGCGTCTACAAACCCGTGGATGAAACCGGATCGATTGCCCCGATTTACCCGACATCTTCGCCCGTTGCTCTGGAAGTTGCGCAAGAGGTCGCCATTGAGGCAGCCCAGGACGAGCAGGATACGCAAGAACCCGCCTGAGCGCCGGAAATGTGACTTTTGTGTTGCAATATGTTACTGTCACAAATCTGTAAAAGTGATTTTAATGACGTTACGTCCTGGGGAGGGCAATTACGGAGTCTAGGGCAATGGTAGGTCCTGAAGAAGTATTGAGTTTTTGGTTAGATGAGGTTGGCCCCGAGGGGTGGTACCTGCAGGATGAAGCGCTGGATGCGCGGATCCGGGATAAATTTCTTTCAACATGGGAAGCCGCGTGTGAGGGTAAATTCTCGCTTTGGCTGACCTATCCTAGCGGTTCGCTGGCCTATATTATTCTTATGGATCAGTTGCCTCGCAACATGTTCCGGGGAAGCAAACAGGCCTTTGCATCGGATCGGGCAGCACTGGCTGCAGCGAAATGCGCGGTCGACAAAGGCTGGGATCTTAAGATCGACGAACCGGCGCGGCAGTTCTTTTATTTGCCGATGATGCATTCGGAAAATCTGTGCGATCAGGAGCGCTGTGTGCGCCTTATGATCGAACGGATGCCGGAAGGCGGCGAGAGCAATCTGCTTCATGCGCGCGCTCATCGTGAAGTGATCCGCAAGTTCGGTCGTTTCCCGTATCGAAACGATGCGCTGGAACGCGCGACCACTGAACACGAAGCCGCATATGTCAGTAATGGCGGATATGGTTCGACTGTGCGCGAGTTGCAGGCCGCGACCTAGGTCGCGGGCTCACAGCCTTTTAGGATCAGAAGGCGGTCGGTGACAGTGTCGGCGGATGTCGTGATGGCATAGTCGATCAAGTCTTCTGGTTTTTCGACCAGGCCCGCCAATCGGGCCTGAGTGTCTTCCAGCTTCCCCTCCAGATCACCCAAACGTCGCAATGCCGCATTCAACTGTTGGCGCGTGACCGCATCGAGCTGCGTGCCCTGACTGCCAAGGGTCGCAAGATCGCTGCGCAACGCGGCCAGTTCCCCACGAATTCCCTGCGCCTGATCTCGTAGCGGCGCCACGACCTGCAGGTTCTCAGCAAACCCGACCCGGATCTGATCGACAGACTGCGCAAGTTTCCACCCCAAAAACAGGCATAAAGCCAACAATATCAATGTCGCGTTCAAAAGAGCGAGCAGTAAATCTTTGAGCGTTTTAGCCATGATACGCCTTTCGAAAATCGGGAAGGTCAAAAACTGGTAGTGCATATTCGTCAGTTCTAGCCTTTGCGGTAACGTGGGTATAGGCTGAATTCAGCTCCAAATACCTGATTTGACCCCGCGTCACATATGTCGCGGGCTCTGATGTTGATGCGTTGTAAAAAATAGTTTAACGGTAAACTAGTTTTTGAACTGACCTGTGCCGAGAGGGAAACATGGCTGCACAATCTTATGATCTGATCGTAATCGGGGCTGGCCCCGGTGGCTATGTAGCCGCTATTCGCGCGGCGCAACTGGGCCTGAAGACCGCTGTTGTCGAGCGCGAACATCTGGGTGGTATCTGCCTGAACTGGGGCTGTATCCCGACAAAGGCACTACTGCGATCATCGGAAGTGTTTCACCTGATGGAGCGTGCCAAGGATTTTGGCTTGAAAGCAGACAAGGTCGGCTACGATCTGGATGCGGTTGTGAAGCGCTCGCGCGGTGTTGCCGCGCAGTTGTCCGGCGGCATAGGTCATCTGCTGAAAAAGAACAAAGTCGCTGTTGTCATGGGCGAGGCATCGATCCCCGCCAAGGGCAAGGTCAGCGTCAAAACAGACAAAGGCACGGAAGACCTAACCGCTAAGAATATCGTTCTGGCCACCGGTGCCCGGGCGCGCGAACTGCCGGGCCTTGAAGCGGATGGCGATCTGGTCTGGACGTATAAACACGCGCTGCAACCGCCGCGGATGCCCAAGAAACTGCTGGTCATCGGCTCGGGTGCGATCGGGATCGAATTCGCCAGCTTCTATAACACTTTGGGCGCGGACACGACCGTGGTCGAGGTGATGGATCGAGTGCTGCCTGTAGAAGATGCCGAGATCAGTGCATTTGCCAAGAAAGCTTTCACCAAGCAGGGCATGACCATCATGGAAAAGGCGATGGTTAAACAATTGGACCGCGCCAAGGGCAAGGTGACTGCGCATATCGAGGTGAAAGGCAAGGTTGAGAAACACGATTTTGACACGGTGATCTCGGCCGTGGGCATCGTCGGCAATGTGGAAAACCTCGGGCTTGAAGCCTTGGGTGTGAAGATCGACCGCACGCACGTGGTCACCGATGAATACTGCCGCACTGGGGTAGACGGGCTTTACGCAATAGGTGATATCGCCGGGGCGCCCTGGCTGGCACACAAAGCCAGCCACGAAGGCGTGATGGTCGCGGAACTGATCGCGGGCAAACACGCACATCCGGTCAAGCCTGAAAGCATCGCGGGCTGCACCTATTGCCAGCCTCAGGTCGCTTCGGTTGGGTATAGCGAAGCCAAGGCCAAAGAGCTGGGCTATGAGATCAAGGTCGGACGCTTCCCGTTCATCGGCAACGGCAAGGCCATCGCGTTGGGTGAGCCCGAGGGACTGATCAAGACCGTCTTCGATGCCAAGACTGGGGAACTGCTAGGTGCACACATGATCGGTGCCGAAGTCACAGAGCTTATTCAGGGCTATGTGGTCGGTCGCCAGTTGGAAACCACTGAAGAAGACCTGATGAACACCGTCTTCCCGCATCCGACGCTGTCTGAGATGATGCATGAAAGCGTGCTGGATGCCTATGGACGCGTGATCCACATGTAAGGACAGGGGGCTCTGCCCCCGCCGCGGCAAGCCGCGACTCCCCCGAGATATTTATAGCCAGATGAAGCAGGGGATCCGTACTTCATCTGGCCGAAAATACCTCGGAGCGCGAGGCAGAGCCTCGCAAAGGATCCTCATTTATTTATTGCTTCCAATATGCGGGCCCACGAGCGGATGCCTTTGTGGAAGCTTTTGACGTCGTATTTCTCGTTCGGCGAGTGGATGGCATCATCGTCATTGGCATACCCAACCAGCATCGAATCCAGCCCCAACACTGTATTGAAATATCCAACCACCGGGATTGATCCGCCCATCCCGGTGAAAACGGCCTCGCGATTCCACTCGTCCGAAAGTGCTCCGCGGGCCGCTTCGAATTCTGGGCGGCTAAGGTTCATCACCGAAGCAGGCGAGCCTTCGAGATCACTGTCCCAGACCACTTTAGCATCCGTAGACAGGCGCTCTTCGACATGTTTGCGGATCCTTTTGCGGAGCGCGTCCGGGTCCATGTCGCCGACCAGGCGGCAGGTGATCTTGCAATGTGCCTCGGACGGGATAACGGTTTTGGAGCCCGCGCCGTTGTAACCTCCCCAAAGGCCATTCACTTCGAGCGTGGGTCGCGCCCATTGTTGTTCCAGCGTGGAATAGCCTGTTTCACCGTGCGGCTCGGTATAGCCAACCGAATTCAAGTATTCCGCTTCATCGAACCCGCAATTCTCCCATTGGCGCAACTGCTCGGCCGGGACTTCGTGTACGCCTTCGTAAAAACCTTCGACTGCGACGCGGCCGGTTTCTTCATCATAGAAGGATGCGACGATGCGCGACAGTTCCCGCAGCGGGTTCAGACCCGGCCCGCCATAGTGGCCCGAATGCAGGTCGATGCGGGGACCGATGATTGTGAATTCATCCTTGAGCATGCCGCGCAATTGCGACGCTATCGAAGGCACCCCCCGCGACACCATCGAAGTATCACAGACCAGCGCGAGATCCGCCTGAAGCTCGGATTTGTTTGCTTTGAGAAATGGCACGAGTGAGGGCGATCCGGATTCTTCCTCACCTTCGAAGAAAAACGTGATGCGGCAGGGCAGGGTGCCATGCACTGCTTTCCAGGCGCGGCAGGCCTCGACGAAGGTCATCAGTTGGCCTTTGTCGTCAGAAGCACCGCGCCCGCGTATCACCTGTCCGTGTGGAGTGTCTTCCAAAGCCGGATCGAAAGGATCGCGTGTCCAAAGCTCCAGCGGATCGACAGGTTGCACATCATAATGCCCATAGAACAGAACATGCGGCCCACCGCTGTCCTCACCGACATGGCCAACGACCATGGGATGTCCCGGAGTTTCGCGCTTTTCGGCTGCAATACCGATACTTTTCAGATCCGCCACCAGCCAATCGGCAGCCTGGTCGACTTGGTCCTTGAAGGCCGGGTCAGTCGAGATGGAGGGAATGCGCAGAAACTCCATCAGGCGGTCGATGGAGGTGGTCAGATCGGCGTCGATCCGGCTCAGTACAGCGTCAAGCGACATAGGGGTCTCCTGGGAAGGTCTTGAAATTGGACAGAGCCTATCAGCATGGGCGGTACCGTCCAGCAGGTTTCTGTGCTGGATCTGGGGGAAAGGCCTGCGGCGTTTCCTCGCGTCTTGTGGTCGTAACTTTGCTTGTCGGTTTAGGCGTTTGGCGTTATTTGATGCAAATCAAAGTTGGGTTCGGCTGTTCGGCTGTAGGCCAGTTGGACAGATTAACGCGACGCCATACTTCCAGCCCGGCTTGTGAAGTGGCGAAAAAAGTCGCCCGGGGCTATAATAACCGGGCATCCAAGGAGGGTCCGTTGGACTATACTGCTCAGCTCGATACAGCGATTGCCAGGCTGCATGACGAAGGACGTTATCGGACCTTTATCGATATTGAACGTCGGAATGGTCATTTTCCGCATGCGGTACGGACTTGTCCCGATGGTTCGCAGCAGAACATCACCGTGTGGTGTGGCAATGATTATTTGGGCATGGGTCAGAATCCTGTTGTTTTGGAGGCCATGCACGAGGCGGTGGAGGCCGCAGGCGCAGGCTCGGGCGGGACGCGCAACATTTCAGGCACGACAGTCTATCACAAACGGCTGGAAGCTGAATTGGCGGACTTGCACGGCAAAGAAGCCGCACTGCTATTCACCAGTGCCTATATCGCCAATGACGCGACACTCAGCACTCTGCCAAAATTGTTCCCCGGCCTGATTATATATTCCGATGCACTGAACCATGCGTCGATGATCGAAGGCGTGCGCCGCAACGGGGGTGCCAAACGCATCTTCCGCCACAATGACGTGGCACATCTGCGTGAGTTGCTTGAGGCTGATGACCCTGCAGCCCCCAAGCTGATCGCGTTTGAGTCGGTCTATTCGATGGATGGCGATTTCGGACCCATTGAAGAGATTTGCGATCTGGCCGATGAATTCGGTGCTTTGACCTATATTGATGAGGTTCACGCAGTTGGCATGTACGGCCCCCGCGGCGGGGGTGTAACCGAGCGTGATCGGTTGGCGCATCGCATTGACATCATCAACGGAACGCTTGCCAAAGCCTACGGTGTCATGGGCGGCTACATCGCGGCGAGTGCCAAGATGTGTGACGCCATCCGGTCCTATGCGCCGGGCTTTATCTTTACTACCTCGCTGCCACCTGCGGTTGCGGCAGGGGCGGCAGCCTCGGTGGCCTATCTCAAGCGCGCGCCTGAACTGCGCGAGCAGCACCAGACCCAGGCCAGCATTCTTAAGCTGAGGCTGAAAGGACTTGGCATGCCTCTGATTGATCACGGCAGCCACATTGTGCCGGTGATGGTTGGCAACCCCGTCCACACCAAGAAGTTGAGCGATATGCTGCTGGATGACTATGGTATCTATGTGCAGCCAATCAATTTCCCGACCGTTCCGCGCGGCACCGAACGTCTGCGGTTTACGCCATCTCCGGTGCATGGACCCGACGAAATGAACCGTCTGGTGCAGGCGATGGACGAACTTTGGTCACATTGTGCGCTAAATCGCGCCGAACTTGCTGGATAACCTCACGCTAAAGTGTGCAACGAGTTTGCTGCGTGTTAAGCTTACGCTAACAAAAGAAGCGGACGAATCGTTATAGGGGCGATTCGACGTTTGCGCGTAACACGCGACAGGCAAAGATGGGGCAGCAGGAATGATTGGGCGCAGATCACAGCGCGATTCCGAAGAAGAAATGGACGTCAGACCCAAGGGTTTTGATGACTATGAGGTACGGCTTGGCGATGTCATGCGCGGCGAACGTGCAACGATGGGCAAGTCGCTTCTGGATGTGCAGCGTGAACTGCGAATCAAAGCCAACTACATCGCCGCCATCGAAAATGCAGATCCCGATGCCTTTGACACACCCGGCTTCATCGCCGGGTATGTGCGTTCATATGCCCGTTATCTGGGCATGAACCCCGATGAGACTTTTGCGACCTTCTGTCAGGAAAGCGGTTTCGAGGTTGCGCATGGCATGTCGGCTGAGGCGTCGGTGGTCAAAAAGGCGCAGGGTGGTTTGCCTTCACGCGGGCCGATGGGGCGTGATCCGTTTGTCTCGCCCAGTACGCCTTATATTCCGGGCCGCGAATCCGTAGTCAGCCAGATTGAACCGCGTGCTATTGGATCGACGCTGGTGCTGTTGGCCGTAATTGGCGGCATTGGTTATGGGGGCTGGTCGGTTCTGAACCGCATTCAACAGGTGCAGGTCAGCCCGGTTGAGCAGGCCCCCGTCGTGCTTACAGACCTTGACCCGCTGGATGCCGCACAGGCCCGGCCCGAGGGAACCGAACTGGCCAGCGCCGAGGTGCCAAGCTCTGAAGCGCTGGATCGTCTGTATCGTCCGCAGGCGCTTGATGTGCCGGTGCTGGTGGCGCGGGATGCGCCGATTTCCACCCTTGATCCGCGCAATGTCGGAACGTTCCGCGCGCCTGAACCTCCGCAAATCAAAGTGACCGAAGTTCATACGGTTGAACGCCCGGCCTTGCCTCAAGTGGTTGAAAAGCTGGATACGACGCTGAAGATCGTGGCCGTGAACCCTGCTTGGATGCGTGTCACGGCAGCCGATGGCAGCGTGATTTTCGAAGGAACTCTGGGCACCGTTGAGCAGGGCAGCACGTTTGAAGTGCCGCTCACCGAGGAACCCCCGCAACTGCGAGCAGGAGCTGCGGGGTCGGTCTATTTCTCGATGAATGGCGAACATTTTGGTCCTGTGGGCGCGCCGGGTACGGTGGCCAAAGGTGTTGTTCTGTCAAAAGATGCCGTTGCAGAAACCTTCGCAGTTGCCGATCTTGAGGCTGATCAGAACAGCGCGCTCAAGCAACTGGTGGCCGAGTTGCAGACCGAGGCGGCAGAAGCGCCCGCCGAGTGATCTTGGCATTGCTCCCCAAGGGATGGCGAACTATCTAAGGGTCAATTCAGGCTGATCCGGATCGATCCTCATGTCGCTCAATCACGTGCGCCCCTGGCGCAATATCTATCGCCGCAAATCCCGCCAGATCATGGTTGGCAATGTGCCCGTCGGAGGTGACGCACCGATTGCCGTGCAGACCATGACCAACACGCTGACCACCGACGTGGCTGCGACCGTGGCACAGGTGCAGGCGGCAGCAGAGGCGGGGGCGGATATCGTGCGGGTCTCGGTCCCGGATGAGGCCTCGTCAAAAGCGCTGAAAGAGATCGTGCGCGAAAGCCCTGTTCCTATCGTGGCTGATATTCATTTCCACTACCGTCGCGGAATCGAATCCGCCGAGGCCGGTGCGGCCTGCCTGCGGATCAATCCGGGCAATATCGGCGATGAAAAACGGGTGAAAGAGGTCATCAAAGCCGCGCGAGACCTCAATTGCTCGATCCGGATCGGGGTGAACGCAGGGAGCCTGGAAAAGCACCTGCTTGAGAAATACGGCGAGCCGTGCCCCGAAGCGATGGTCGAGAGCGGGTTGGAGCATATCCGTATTCTCGAAGACAACGACTTTCACAATTTCAAGATCAGCGTGAAGGCCAGCGACGTATTCCTGTCAGCCGCGGCTTATCAGGGCATTGCCGAGGCGACGGATGCGCCCATCCATCTGGGCATCACCGAGGCCGGAGGGCTGGTCAGCGGCACCATCAAATCGGCCATCGGTCTGGGCAATCTGCTGTGGATGGGCATTGGCGACACGATCCGCGTCAGCCTGTCTGCTGATCCGGTGGAAGAGGTCAAGGTCGGCTATGAGATCCTGAAATCTCTGGGCCTGCGCCATCGCGGCGTGAACATCATCTCATGCCCCTCCTGCGCGCGACAGGGTTTTGACGTAATCAAAACGGTTGAGGCGTTGGAGCATCGCTTGGAACACATCAAGACACCCATGAGCCTGTCGATCATCGGCTGTGTCGTGAACGGTCCGGGTGAGGCGCTGATGACCGATGTCGGTTTCACCGGTGGCGGGGCAGGCTCGGGCATGGTCTATCTGGCAGGCAAAGCCAGCCACAAGATGTCAAACGACCAGATGATTGATCACATCGTTGAAGAGGTCGAAAAGAAGGCAGCAGAGCTGGATGCGGCAGCTGAAGCTGCTGAGTAACAAGGCCTAAGCAACAGGCATTTGCTGTGTTGCGCAGTGAATGCCGCCGCCCAGCTCGCCCAATACGTCGACATTTAATGCAATGATCTCGCGCCCGGGGTAGTGACGAGCTAGGGCCATCTGTGCAATCTCATCGGTTTCGCGGTCTCCGAACTGGGCCATCACGATGCCGCCATTACAAACATAGTAATTCGCATAAGACGCCACGAATTCGGGATCGTTAACTCGGCGCCTATTGGGTTCAGGGATCACCTCAACCTGCAATCCTTCGGCGACGAGACGGTCATGAGTATCAAGGGCCGCGACATGAAACGGATCATCCATATCCGGCTCGTCTGGCAGGTTGATCAAAACGCGCCCAGGGCCGGTGAAGCGCGCCAGACTGTCGATGTGGTAATCGGTGATATCCTCGCCCCAGACCCCATCAGACCAGACCATGCGGTCGGCCCCATATGCAGCCAGTAATCGAGATTCAATTTCATTGCGTGACAGGTCTGGATTGCGGTTCTCATTCACCCACGAGCTTTCATGGGCCATGATCAACCCATGACCGTCTTGTTCTACACCGCCGGCCTCGCCTTTCAAGCCGGTCGGAAGCAGGGGCAGACCGAGATGGTCGGCAACCTTGGCAGCGATCCGCGCATCGTGTTTGTGCACCTGTTTCCGGCCCCAGCCATTGAACTGGATACGAGTGACCGCAATCCCGCCTCGATTGTCGATCACGAAGATTGGACCTGCGTCGCGGCACCACAAATCTTCGGTTGGAACATCCCAGAGCTCGACTGATGAGGAAAGTTTTTGACGTGCATCCACATGGTGCTTTCCCGCCGCAAGCATCGTCACGGGTTCAAAGGCGGAAATGGCGTTCGCGATTTCCGCGATGGTTTGTTGCACCATATCCAGAAAGATCTGGTCACGGTAAACTTTGCGGCTGACCGGCCATTGCATAAATGTGCGTTCGTGGGGCGCTTCTTCCGCCGGTACAAAGAAGTTTGAGGTGCGCTGAGCGAGGGCTTGCTTAGACAGGCCCATAAAACTCAGCGCACCTCCAGTGAGTAAGAGGTTCCGTCGATCCATGCTGGAAACCCACAGTGATGACTTAACCCTGTTCTGCCCGAACACCATTTGCGATCTGGAGCATTTGGTCTGCGGGCAGGTACCCGCGCATCATTTCGGTGCCCAGAACAAAGGACGGTGTGCCTGAAATCCGCAGCTTTTGCGCCAGATCGCGGGTTTTTGCGATTTCTTCGGTGACCTCATCGCTGTTCATTGCCGCGATGATCGCGTCGCTGTCCAGACCCAGCCCATCTGAAATCCGGCGCAGGGTCACCTCGGAGGGCTCGCCGCTGAATTCCAGCAGAGCGTCATGGACCTGCTTATAGGCATCGTCTCCGGCTACCTGTTTTGTTGCGATGGCAAAGCGGGATGACGCGACAGAGGCATCGCCCAGGATCGGCAATTCCTTGATCACAAGACGGATATTGCCGTCCTCGGCCAGCAGGGTGGCCACTTCGGGCACGGCGCGCCGGCAGTAACCGCAACGGTAGTCCATGAACTCGACCAGAGTAATATCGCCGTCCGGATTGCCACCGACCCAGCTGTAACCGTCATTAAAAAGCTCGTCAGCGTTGGCCGCGACGAGCTCCTTGTCAGCCTGAGCCTCGGCAACGGCATTGCGTTCCTCAAGGATGTTGATCGCCTCGAGGATCACTTCGGGGTTTTCCAGAAGGTATTCGCGCACTTGTGCGCCAAACTCGGCCTTCTCGGCGTCGCTCATCGCGTTCAATTCCAGCGCCTGCGCAGGACCAGTGATCAGGGAAAGACCCAATAGGGCCGGTGCAGCATGTCTCAGGATCATTTCCGTTTCCTCTTTTTCTTCTTCTTTGCGCGCTCCGAGGCAATCAACACATCCTGTGCCCTTTGCCAACCCGGAGAGCCTTCGGGGAGCTGTGCAACAGCCCGTTTAGCATGTATGCCCGCATCATCAAGTCGGCCCTGCAGCGCATAGCGTTCTGCAGTCACCGCAGACGCCATTCCGTTGTTGCCCACCTGCGAATAGGCAGAACCCAGATCCTGCATCAGCCGGGCATTGCGATAGTCGCGTGCGCGCGCCTTTTCAAGCACTTGCAGGGCTTTCTTCGTCTTGCCATCCGCCAGCAAAGCACGTCCGTAACCGGCGAGGATCAGGGCATTGTTGGGCGCCATATCAACGGCTGCACCGTAGGCATCCACAGCTTCGGGTACGCGCCGGTTCTCCAATAGAATCTGGCCCTTCAATTCATAAAAAAACGGATCGTCAGGGCGAATCTCAAGCGCACCATTGATTGCGGCGCGGGCACGGGCGAGATCGCGATTTTGATGATGGGCCGATGCCTCGCGCATCAGGCGTATGTCACGATCTTTTTCTTCGCCCGCGCGACGCATGGTCCAGGTCGGGGATCGAAGAAAGGCTGACAACTTACCTTTGATCCGCGCGAACCAGTAATCGGCATTTGCGTTTTGCTCTGCCTTGTCGCCGAATTCGTTCAAAAAGGCCTCGGCGGCGCGCAAACGTTCGCGGCTGGTAGGGTGTGAGCGCATGTAGGGGTCTTGATTGACGGGGTTCAACAGCTCTTGCCCCGCGAACTTACGGTGCAGGTTGACCATCCCGCGCGGAGATACTCCCGCCCAACGCAAATAGCTGGCAGCACTTCGATCCGCCGAGGCTTCTTCAGCCCGCGTATGGCCCAGAAAGCTGCGCAGCGCCGAGGCTTGTGTGCCCGCTGCAATTCCTGCAGCAGCTTCTCCGCCACCTGCGGCTGCGGCTGCAAGCGCTAAAAGCGTCCCAAGCTGCGCGTTACGTTGTGCCGCTCGCAGGTTCTCTGAGCGTCTGGCCAAGTGGCCGTTGGCGATGTGCGCGGCCTCGTGTGCGATCACCGCTTGCAGCATCTCGGGCGAATCGACGCTCAGGATCAAGCCATAGTTGATATAGATCGTGTTGTAATCGATCACGAAGGCATTGAACGTACCATCATTGACGATCAGTACGCGCACCCGGTTGGTGTTCAGGCCAGCGGCCCGCAGGATCGGAAAGGCGAGCTCTTGCAGCCCGTGTTCAATGTCGGGATCGCGGATAAGGCTTTGCGCGCTGGCCTGCATGGCGCTGATCGACCATGTCACTGCCAGCAGCAACACGGCCGGGATTGACGCCAGCCGGGATAAGCGTTCAAAAGCCATGGCTGCAACATGGGAGATGGCCATGAGAAACTCAACCCGTTCCGGGGTCGATCCCTTCATCGTGATGGACGTGATGGAGGCCGCGCGCAAGGCGGAAGAAGCCGGGCGGCATGTCGTTCACATGGAAGTAGGTCAACCGGGGACCGGCGCACCCAAAGGGGCAACCGAAGCATTGGCGAAGGCCATGGAACAAGGGCCGCTTGGGTATACGGTGGCTTTGGGTTTGCCCGCTCTTCGTCAGCGGATCGCGCAGATGTATGGTGAATGGTATGGCGTTGATCTCAATCCAGAACGGGTGGTCATCACACCGGGATCATCGGGCGGGTTTTTGCTCGCCTTTACCGCTCTGTTCGACAGCGGTGATCGGGTGGGGATTGGTGCCCCGGGATATCCCTCATATAGGCAAATCCTGAAAGCATTGGGTTTGGTGCCGGTAGACTTGCCGACAGCACCGGAAAACCGGCTACAGCCGGTGCCCGCCGATTTCACGGGGCTTGATTTGCAGGGATTGATGGTTGCATCGCCTGCCAACCCGACTGGGACAATGCTGGATCATGCGGCGATGCAGGCGCTGATCGAAGGCGCACAGGGGCAGGGCGCATCTTTCATCAGTGATGAGATTTATCACGGGTTGGAATACGAAGCCAAAGCCGTCACTGCGCTGGCGCTGACGGATGAGTGCTATGTGATCAACTCATTCTCCAAATATTTCTCGATGACCGGTTGGCGCGTTGGCTGGATGGTTGTGCCCGAAGATCAGGTACGGGTGGTTGAGCGGATTGCCCAGAACATGTTCATCTGCGCGCCTCACGCCAGTCAGGTGGCCGCATTGGCAGCTATGGATTGTAACGACGAAATGCAGGCAAATCTGGATGTATACCGCCGCAATCGTCTGTTGATGCTGGACGGGTTGCCCAAGGCCGGTTTTACCAATATCGCACCGCCGGATGGGGCGTTTTATGTTTACGCGGATGTCTCAGACTTGACCGATGACAGCCGGGCATTTGCAGCCGAGATTCTCGACAAAGCCGGGGTTGCCGTGACGCCGGGGCTGGATTTCGACCCAGTGCGCGGGCACACGACGCTGCGATTTTCCTATGCGCGATCGACCGAAGACATTCAGGATGGGCTGGATCGGCTGCAACGTTTTATGGCCAAGCGGGGTGCGATCCCGCAATCGGCCTAAAGCGTTCACAAAGGCGGCGTCATGCGATAGGCTCTGCCTCAAACGATCTCGGGATAACTTGAGGCCATGAGCAGGATTTTCTACGCAATCGCCCTGATATGGGCGCTGACTGGTGCTGCTGTCGCGCAGGACTTTAGCGCGCTTGCACGCGTCCTTCCGGACCAGAGCGGAATCGTCGATGATGGCAATACCGGCGTAAGGGTCGAACTTGGGTTGACTCAAGGCGTGCCATACCGCGTGTTCACACTGCGCGATCCATACCGCGTGGTGCTGGATTTCCAAGAGGTCGACTGGTCTGGCCTGAACCGCGAGACCTTTCTGCAAACCAGCCGGATCAGCGGTGTTCAATTCGGCGCATACGTGCCCGGTTGGTCGCGTCTGGTGTTGGAGCTGGGCGCTCCGCTGGCGGTGGAAACAGCTGATCTACGGGTTGATCAGGCGACGGGCACTGCTCAACTATCGCTGCACCTGAAAGGCACTGATTTTGACAGTTTTGCAGCCAGCGCAGGTGCCCCCCGTCAGCCCGGCTGGGATTTGCCGGAACCCGCAGTGACACCGGCACTGCCGCGGCGCGACGGTGTGCGGGCGGTACGGGTCATGCTGGATCCCGGGCATGGCGGCATTGATCCCGGGGCAGAATTCGCTGATACCAATGAGAAAACACTGATGCTAACGTTCGCGCGAGAGCTGCGAGAGGCGCTGCTGCGTACCGGCGGTTTCGAAGTGGTGATGACGCGTGTTGACGATCAATTCGTCTCGCTCGAACGCCGTATCTCGCTGGCACATCAGGCCGGGGCCGACGTGTTTATCTCACTGCACGCGGATTCGCTTTCCGAAGGGCTGGCGCATGGGTCGGTCGTCTACACTCTTTCAGAGGAAGCTTCAGACGTTGCCAGTCAAAAGCTGGCCGAACGGCATGACCGGAGTGATTTGATCGCAGGTATTGATCTCAGCGGTGCGGACGATCAGGTCGCTGATGTGTTGCTGGATCTGGCTCGGCAAGAGACTGTGCCACGCAGTAGCGCACTGGCGCGCTCGCTGGTGGATGGAATGACGCAGCAGGGAGGCCCGATGAATCGTCGTCCGCTACGTTCTTCGTCGTTTTCGGTGTTGAAGGCCGCAGATATCCCGTCGGTTCTGGTTGAGCTGGGTTTTTTGTCTAGCCCGCGCGATTTCAAGAACATCTCTGATCCAAACTGGCGCGCATCCATGGCGCATGGGCTTGTGCAGGGGCTTGAGAACTGGCGTCGGGACGATCTGGTGAAGCGATCTCTGATCGGACAATGACGCAGCGGCGCAAAACAGCCATTGTAGCCTTTCGTGTTTTGACCCTGCGCGGGGGCGACACTATATAGGCGTCATCGCGAGTAAAAGGCAGTAACGTGATCCGGTTCATTCTTTCGTTCTTCGGGGCAATTTTCAGTCTCGTGACCTTAGGTATTTTTATGGCCGCGCTGGTCGTTGGCGCGGTGTTCTGGATGTATGGCCGAGACCTGCCCAGCCACGAGTCATTGGCGCAATACAAACCACCGACGATCAGCCGGATTTACTCGGGTGAGGGCCAGCTGATCGACGAATTTGCACAGGAGCGCCGCCTGTTCACGCCGTCCGAGGAAATTCCCGATCTGGTAAAACAGGCGTTTATCTCAGCGGAAGACAAGAATTTCTATACCCATCAGGGCTATGACCCGCGGGGTATCATTGCTGCCGGGGTCGAGGCCGTGCGCACTAAAGGCGAAACCGTTCGTGGTGCGTCAACCATCACGCAGCAGGTGATGAAGAACTTCCTGTTGTCCGGTGACCGCCGGGCCGAGCGCAAGATCAAGGAAATTATCCTCGCCACCCGGCTTGAGGATACCTTGGACAAGGAACAGATCCTCGAGCTGTATATGAACGAGATCTTTCTGGGTCAGAACTCTTATGGTGTGACCGCTGCTGCGCAGACCTATTTCAACAAAACTCTGCAGGAACTGGCCCCGCATGAGGCCGCGATGCTGGCGGCGATGCCCAAGGCTCCATCGGACTACCATCCTGTGCGGCAGAAAGAACGTTTGCTGAACCGCCGCAACTATGTGCTGCGCGAGATGCAACAGAACGGCTATATCGATCAGGCCACCTATGAGACCGAAGTCGAGATGCCTTTGCGTTCGGTTCAGAACGGCGATTTTGAGAGCTTCCGCACTGCACTGCCGCCGCGTGACTATTTCACCGACGAAATCCGTCGCCAGTTGAGCGAGGATTTTGGCGAGGGTGAGTTTTTCACTGGCGGTTTCACCGTACGCGCCTCGGTGGATGAGGAAATGCAGGTCGAAGCGGCGAAAGCCCTGCGCACGGCGCTGCAGAAATACGACCGCTCTCGTGGGCGGTGGCGCGGCACAGGCGAGGTCATCGCCGAGGAGAAGCTGGCGGATGAAGCACAGTGGCGCGAGGCGCTGGCGATCATGGAAATCCCCCGCGACGTGGTGCTGCCGACGCAGTGGTATCCTGCCGTTGTTCTGAACGTGGCCGACCAATCCCTGACCGTCGGGATCGAAGATGGCCCAGCAGATGGCACAATCCCGCGCGAAGACATCAAGTGGATGCAGGGCAATTTCCAGGACAATTTCAAACGCGGCGATGTCATTCTGGTAATGGCTGGCGAAGAGGGGCAGTGGTCTGCCCGTCAGGTGCCAGAAGTGCAGGGCGGCTTTGTCGCGATGGACGTAAATTCGGGCCGTGTTCTGGCGATGCAGGGTGGGTTCTCGTATCAGGACACCGTGTTCAACCGCGCCACTCAGGCGCAGCGCCAGCCCGGGTCCAGCTTCAAGCCATTCGTTTATGCAGCTGCTCTGGATAGCGGATACAGCCCCGCGACGATCGTTGTGGATGCGCCGATTGAAGTGAATACACCGCAGGGGCTGTGGCGACCCAAGAACTCGACGAACAAGTTTTACGGTCCAACGCCCTTGCGTACCGGGATCGAACAGTCGCGGAACCTGATGACCATCCGTCTGGCGCAAGAAGTCACAATGCCCGTGGTCGCAGGCTATGCCGAGCGGTTTGGCGTTTATGACCGGATGGGTGCGTTCCTTGCGAACTCGCTAGGGTCTGAAGAGACTACGCTGTACAAAATGGTCGCTGCCTATGCGATGTTCGCCAATGGTGGCGAGCGGGTTGAACCCACACTGGTTGACCGTATTCAGGACCGGTTTGGCAAGACCATCTATCGCCATGACGATCGCCAGTGCGTCGATTGTAACTCTAGCTGGCTAGAGCCTGATGAGTCGCCCACGATCCTCACCGATCGCAGCCAGGTCATGGATGCCATCACCGCCTACCAGTTGACGTCGATGATGAAGGGCGTGGTTGATCGCGGCACTGCATCACGTGTTGTGAACCTGCCCGTGCCCACAGCGGGCAAGACCGGCACCACGAACGAATCCAAGGATGCGTGGTTCATCGGTTTCACCTCAAATATCGTGGCCGGTTGCTACATCGGTTATGACCGCCCGCGCCCGATGGGCCGGGGGGCCTACGGCGGCACCTTGTGCGGTCCTGTGTTCCAAAGCTTTATGGAAAAAGCAGTCGAGAAATACGGCGGTGGCCCGTTCGAGGTGCCTCCAGGTGGCCATTTCATCAAGATTGACCGTTTCAGCGGTGCACGCCTGCCAGAAGACGCGAGTGGAGAATATGTGGTCGCCGAGTATTTCCGTGATGGCGTGGATGGTTTTATCGATCGCGTCTTTGACGGTGGCTTCGCGATGGGATCTGACCTGCCGTTGTTTGAAGAGGCAAGTTCGGGCCGTCAGGTGACCACCTCAACCGGGGATACGATCACGGTTGGCCCCAATGCCAGCCAGGGCGATCTGCAGGGCGGCGGGCTTTACTGATCCGCCCAAGTTTCCCGGCTCAGTCGTCTTGTGGTGCCTCGCACCTCTTGCTATCACGCACACCTGATTGAGCAAGTTGGGACCTGACCATGCGCGCCGAAACCCAGAATATTGTGGCGGAAATCGAAAAGTCGCTGGAGCTGCTGGCGCAGCGCATGGACTATGAAACAGCGCCGCACCGGTTGGAGGAATTCAACGCGCGTGTTGAAGATCCGAACCTGTGGGACAATCCTGAGAACGCGCAGAAATTGATGCGCGAACGGCAGTTGCTGGTCGATGCCATCGAGACCTACGAATCCATCAAGACCGATCTCAGCGACAATATCGAGCTGATCGAACTGGGCGAGATGGAAGAGGACGAAGAGGTCGTAACCGACGCCGAAGAAGCGATCAAAAAGCTGCAGACCAAGGCCGCAAAGAAAGAGCTTGAGGCGCTGCTTGATGGCGAAGCGGACGGCAATGATACCTTCCTTGAGATCAACTCGGGCGCGGGCGGTACGGAAAGCTGCGACTGGGCCTCGATGCTGGCGCGGATGTATGTCCGCTGGGCCGAGAAAAAAGGCTATACGGTCGAACTGCAATCCGAGACAGCGGGGGAAGAGGCGGGGATCAAGTCCGCCGCCTACAAGATAACTGGCCACAACGCCTATGGCTGGTTGAAATCGGAAAGTGGCGTGCACCGTCTGGTGCGTATCTCTCCGTTCGACTCGGCGGCCAAGCGTCATACCTCGTTCAGTTCGGTCTGGGTTTATCCTGTGGTGGATGACAATATAGAGATTGAGGTGAACCCGGCCGATATCCGCGTCGACACCTATCGCTCGTCCGGCGCGGGCGGTCAGCACGTGAACACGACGGACTCGGCCGTTCGGATCACGCATATTCCAACCGGAATCGTGGTGACCAGTTCCGAGAAATCGCAACACCAGAACCGAGATATTGCCATGAAGGCGCTCAAGTCCCGGCTGTACCAGCAAGAGCTGGATCGCAGAAACGCCGAGATCAACGCCGCCCACGAAGCAAAGGGTGATGCGGGCTGGGGCAACCAGATCCGGTCTTACGTGCTGCAGCCCTATCAGATGGTCAAAGACTTGCGGACCAATCACGAGACATCGGATACCAAGGGTGTGCTGGATGGCGATCTGGATGGTTTCATGGCGGCGACACTGGCCCTGAATGTCTCGGGCAAAAGCCGGTCCGAGGCACAGGGCGAGGGCTAATTGCGGCAGTCCCTGACCTCGGCTGTGAACCTGATCAAGGGCCACTGGCAATTGATCGCAATTGTCGCGTTGGTGTTTGTGTTCTGGAACACGATGCTGGTGCTTCCGTTGAAAATCCTGGTTGTGTTCCTGCATGAGCTTTCGCATGCAGGTGCCATTATACTGACCGGTGGTTCGGTTGAAAGTTTCTCGGTCTCTCCACAACAAGGTGGTCTGGTTATTGGCCGAGGAGGCAATCGGTTTGTCAGTCTCTCAGCGGGATATCTTGGGTCCTTGATGCTTGGGATGGGCCTGCTGATGATCGCCCTGCGCACCAATGCCGATCGGGCTGCGCTTGGTCTCTTTGGGGGAGTCATGCTGATTATTGCGCTCCTGTATATCCGGGAACCGTTTGCCATGGCGTTCAGCGCGGGCTGTGGAGCGGTGATGCTGGCCACCGCGTGGTTCCTGAACCGCAACCTGTGTGATCTGATTCTACGGGTCATCGGGCTGACCAGCATGATCTACGTTCCGTTTGACATTTTCGATGACACGATCCGACGCGCGGGATTGCGATCAGATGCATATATGCTGGCTGAAGAATTCGGCGGAACCACCATGATGTGGGACGGGTTGTGGCTGGTGCTTAGTCTGGTGATGATCGTCTTTGGTCTGAAGAATGTGCTGGGCCGCAATAGCAATGTGCGGATCGACCTCAGGATCAGATGATGCGCGCTCTTGCGCCGCTCTTCTTCGCGAAATTCTAAAAAGATACATTTAAACAGTGGCTTTAAATGGTCCGAGCACGTCGTTAGGCTGATGACGAGCAGCCAAAGGACCAAACCGCATGGATTTGACCAGAGCATCCGCGACGGACATTCTTGACGCCTTGTCCCGCCGACAGCTTTCAGCTGCAGAACTGATGCGCGCGACGCTGGATCGGATCGCCCAGGTGAACGGTGAGGTAAACGCGATTGTCGCGCTGTGGGATGAAGACGCTTTGATGGCCGAGGCGCGGGCGGCGGATGCCGCGTCACCTCGCGGCGCGCTGCACGGGTTGCCGATAGCGGTGAAAGATCTGGTAAATGTGGCAGGGATCACTTCGACGCAGGGTTCGCCATTGTTCAAGGATCATGTGCCGCAAACTGACGATCTGCTGGCCGCCCGGCTAAGGGCTGCTGGGGCAATTCTGATCGGTAAGACCAACACGCCAGAATTCGGACTGGGTTCGCACACGTTCAATCCTGTCTATGGTGCAACACGCAACCCTTATGATCCCACGAAAACCTGTGGAGGTTCGTCGGGCGGTGCAGCAGTGGCGTTGGCGACGGGAATGCTGGCGCTGGCGGACGGCTCGGACATGATGGGCAGCCTGCGCAACCCGGCCGCATGGAACAACGTATACGGGTTCAGGCCAAGTTGGGGGCGCGTTCCGTCTGAGCCAGTGGGGGACGGTTATCTGCATCAGCTTTCAACTCTGGGGCCTATGGCGCGCAGCCCTGAAGACATCGGGCTATTGCTTGACGTCATATCCGGCCCCGATCCAAGGATGCCATTAAGCACAGAGGTCGAGCGCGTGTCGCCCGTTCAAGCGGCTGATCTGACAGGGATGCGCATAGGCTGGTTGGGCGACTGGGGCCGGGCGTTTCCGTGCGAAGAGGGTATCCTCGCGCTATGCCGCGATGCGTTGCACGTTTTCGAAGAACGCGGTGCGCGCGTTGAGGCGCTTGCCCCCCCGTTTGACGCGGACCTGATCTGGGACAGTTGGATTACTCTGCGCTCCTGGTCAGTGGCCGCAGGGTTAGAGCCTTTGGCCAAGAAGAAATCATCACTCAAAGACACCGCGCAATGGGAGTTGGAGCGCGGCCTGGCGCTCAGCGCGATGGATGTGCACCGGGCCAGTGTGAACCGGTCTGACTGGCACAAGCGGGCGGTGGAGCTTTTCGAAGACTATGACGCCTTGGTGTTGCCCGCAGCGCAGGTCTGGCCGTTCGAGCTCGAAACGCCGTACCCAACCGAAATCAAGGGGCAGGGGATGGATACCTACCATCGCTGGATGCAGGTCGTGACACCCGTTAGCCTTTTAGGGTTGCCCTGTCTGGGTGCGCCTGTCGGTTTCGGACCAAAAGGGCTGCCGATGGGAATGCAGCTGTTCGGTCCGCGTGGTGCAGATGCGCGGATCTTGTCGAATGGGGCGGCATATCATTCTGCAACGCTTTGGCCTCAGAAACGACCCGCCATGTAGAACAACCGCCCGGGAGGAGAAAACAAGAATGGACAAACCCTTTGGTGTGCCGACGCTGAAACCCGTTGATACCGCGATGCTTAAAGAGGCACTGCGTCGAGCGTGGCAGGATTATCGCCGCGCGCCGCTTTTTGGGCTTCTGTTTGCGGGCTTCTACGTGCTGGCCGGGTGGCTGATGGCGTGGGTCACGCTGCAGACGGGAACGTCGTTCTGGCTGGTTTTGGCCGCGATCGGCTTTCCCCTGATCGGGCCGTTTGCTGCCGTGGGATTATATGAGGTCTCGCACCGGCTGGAACAGGGTGAGCCGTTGAATCCCGGTGCGATATTCGGTGTGGTCATACAGCAAAGCCGAAGGCAACTGCCGTCGATCTGCGCCATTATCGTGGTGATCTTTCTGTTCTGGTTCTTTCTGGGCCACATGATCTTTGCGCTGTTCATGGGGCTGTCGACGATGACCAATATTTCAACATCATTTGAGGTGTTCCTGACACCCAATGGGCTGAGCATGTTGGTACTGGGCACACTGGTCGGGGCCGTATTTGCAATCATTCTGTACATGATCACCGTGCTGTCGATTCCTATGCTGCTGGATCGTGAGCTGGATTTTGTGACCGCGATGATCACCAGCTTTGCCTATGTCAAAGCGAACATTGGTGTGATGCTGGCGTGGGGGGCCTTCATCGCGATCATCACTTTTTTGGCGATGATCCCTTGGTTCCTGGGCCTGTTTATCGTCCTGCCTTTGCTGGGGCATGCCAGCTGGCATCTTTATCGCTTGATCTTGGACAACGATCCGTCCGGGGCTGCTCAGCCGACACCCTCTTAAATCTGTCCGTTTAAGTCAGGCCCTGATGAATTGTGCGCCTTTCGGGCCGATTGCAGTGCTGCGGACAAATTATGCCCAAGGTGATGCAGCGTAAGCCGTCTTACATCGGATCCACTGCCACCGGCCAACCGATACACATAACCCGACCATTCCTGAGGTGCCCATTCAGGCGGAAGGTTCAGAACCATCATTCTGCAATCCTGTGCGCCGGGCCGGGACATCAATGCGCAGACTTGTCCGCCGATGTGAGAAACGATGCCCTGAACCTCACGCATCGGCGCGGAGCATTTCGGCATATGCGACAAGGGTTCATAGCTGCGCAGCAAGGTGCAATGCCGAATGCGGCGCATAAACAGTAGCCGGTGAAGTGTTGGTTCGCGTCGGTTTGGTGAGGCCTCAGCGGCGTGATAAAATCCGGTCGCCATAGTTTTTTCTGACCCGGTGACGAGAAATCGATCGATGATTTCTGATGCGGGATGAGCGGCGACCGGTTCTATTTCATCCAAAGGTTTCAGCAGGATACGCGCGTCGATATCGAAGAATCGACACATCCGGTCCAGCACATCCGGCCTGGGAAAGCTTTCACCCGACAGATAGCGATTAAACTGAGTTCGATTGATACCCAATTGGCGGCAAAGCTCTGAAACCGACCGATAACTGTTTGCGAGCTGCCTGAGGTTGGCTCCGAACATGCTGCGCAATTCTGCGGGGCTGCGATTGATGTCGGTCACTTCTGTCCCAGATTTCCGTTTGTATCTTCAGCAAAAACAGGTTTGCGGCGGCACAGCGGCCGCGCAGTATTCAGAAATCGTAAAGTTGACCCCAACGGGCGCTGCAAAGCGCCTCGCTACGCGTCACAGGCTAGTCTGATGATAAGCAAAATCAATAGGCTTTCAGCCTATTTGCATGATCTTTTTCATGCTGTTGCTCATATTTGATGAACGCATTAAGCCTTTTTGAGGTTAGCAGGGCACAATGGCCAAGCAGGCCGCCGCCCCGAGAATGAATTCAGTCCCGGGGCGGAAATGGGGCTTAGTCACCGCGCAACAGGGCTGCAACTCCGGTACGGGCGATTTCAATCAAGCCAAGAGGGCGCATCAGATCGGCAAAGGCATCGATCTTGTCCGGTGCACCGGTGATCTCGAAGATGAACGAATTCAGCGTACTATCGACGACATTGGCCCGGAAAATGTCGGCCAGTCGCAGGGCTTCGACCCGTTTGTCGCCTTCACCGACAACCTTTATGATCGCCAGCTCGCGCTCGACCGAAGCACCTTCGACGGTCAGATCATGCACGTCACGGACCGACACGATGCGTCCAAGCTGCGCCTTGATCTGCTCAATCACTTGCGGGGTGCCGGTGGTGACGATGGTAATTCGGCTGAGATGCCCGGTATGGTCAACCTCGGCAACCGTTAGACTTTCAATATTATAGCCACGACCCGAGAACAGACCAATTACGCGGGCCAGAACCCCCGGTTCGTTTTCAACCAGCACCGCGATCGTGTGTTGTTCCTGCACGTCCGAGAATGTTGGGCGTAGGTTATATGCAGAATGGCGGGTGGAGCCTTTGACGATGTTTAGCGGAGTCATTGATAGACCTCATCTTGGACATAAGTTTCTTCGGGCTTTCGTAGCGCAGAGATCAGCGCTTGGAGGCAAACTACGCAAGCCAGTATTAGGATCGGGGCAAACACGAGGCGCAAAGACAATATCTCGGTCATCTTGAAAAGCACCATATGTGTTGCTGGTCCGATACCGATCCACATTGCGGCGGCCAGTACCAGACGCCATGGAGAAGTTGTCAGGACGCCAGCTCGAAGCAGGAACAATGCAACGATTGCAAGCAGCCCAGATTCATAGAACCAGAAGTACGGTGTAGACATGGAAATACCCAGAAAGAGCACCGCTACCCGCAAGTCAAAACCTACCCTTGGGCTGCGCCATGCAACGAAGACTGCAATTCCAGACAACACTGTCAAAGTCCATTGCATCGCAAGCGCGAGCGTTTCTGGCACACCAATGCTGGCCAGCAAGGAATAAGGGCTAAGCATGACCGTATTCAGGTGGATTGAGCTTCGTATCTCTTCAAAGTGAACGCCCATCATGTTGCGCATTTCGGTCCAATATTCGACGCCAACGACCAGAGTGGCCAGAACGGACAAGACCACCGTCGTGACCGTTGCTGATATGATCGTCTTCCACGCACCGCTTGCCAAAAGCGCAAGCGGTATGAGCAGGCCGAGTTGGGGTTTAAGCGTCAGCAATCCAATAAAGAACCCTGCTAGTACGAAGCGGTCGTTCTTTAGCGCCGCTAGTGCGGCCAGAAGGCCTGCTGCCCAAAGGGTTGTGGTCTGCCCCATATACAAGTTTGGCAACATGGCGGGGGAGAGTGCAAAAGCAAACCAAACCGGTACGATTCCGCAGGAAAATGGCCGCACAGCAAGAAACATCGCGACAATTGAAATCGCTGTGAAAATCGCCCAAGCCGGAGAAAACGACAATGCCCCGAGTGGTTGGAGTGCGACAAGGAATGAGGGAGGATAAGACCAAGGCATCCAATCGTCTTCCTTGGACGCTTCGTGTATTTCCGACAATCTGTCGATATCAAATGCCGCAAGCGGTTCGCCTAAATGCGCGAGGTGACCTGCAGCCCAGAACACCTTGAAATCAACGGATAACGCCATTTTTCCTTGATCAACAACGGCATACCAGCCTGTGCCGACCCAGAACAATATCAACGCGAGAACGAAGAGTGGAACCATGAGCCCCACTTGCCAACCGCGACGGCCGGTGAATATCGACAAATTCTCTTCCGGGCTCGAAGCTCTGGCTGAGAACTGACTGCTGAGATCACGCATGATCTAACCCTTTTTCATGTCACGTGCGGCGACCTTAGCTCCGGCATTTGACTTAGATGTGGCAAAGCGGTGCTCAAACAAGCACAGCTCCACCAGCTTGGATAACGCCCTGCGTTTCGGCTTCGCCCAGCAGCATCTCATTGTGGGCCTTGCCCGATGGGATCATCGGGAAGCAATTCTCGTGCTTTTCGACCACGCAGTCGAAGATGACCGGACCGTCGTAATTGATCATCTCCATGATCGCGTCGTCCAGATCAGCTGGGTCGGAACAAAGAATACCCTTTGCGCCGAAAGCTTCTGCGAGTTTAACGAAATCGGGTAAGGCCTCGGACCACGAATGCGAATAGCGTTCGCCGTGCAGCAGTTCTTGCCACTGTCGTACCATTCCAAGCCGCTCGTTATTCAGAATGAACTGTTTCACGGGCAGGCGGTATTGCGCGGCCGTGCCCATTTCCTGCATGTTCATCAGCCACGAGGCCTCACCAGCCACGTTGATGACCAGCGCATCGGGATGTGCCATTTGCACACCGATCGAGGCGGGGAAACCATAGCCCATAGTGCCCAGCCCGCCTGATGTCATCCAGCGGTTGGGGTCCTCAAAACCCAGGTATTGCGCCGCCCACATCTGGTGCTGTCCAACCTCGGTCGTGACATAGCGGTCATATTTCTTCGTCAGCTCTTCAAGCCGTTGCAGCGCGTATTGCGGCTTGATGGTCTTCTCGCTGTTTGTGAAGGCAAGGCAGTTGACGTTGCGCCATTCGTTAATCTGGTCTTGCCACTGCTTGATATTGGCAGCGTCTGTTTTGCGACCGCGTGCTTTCCAGACTTTCAGAATATCCTCAAGCACGTGGGCAACATCGCCAACTATTGGGATGTCGACGCGGATAACTTTGTTGATCGACGAAGGGTCGATATCTACATGGGCTTTGATCGAGTTCGGCGAGAACGCATCGATCCGGCCGGTTATACGGTCATCAAATCGCGCGCCGATGTTTATCATCAGATCGCAATCATGCATCGCCATATTGGCCTCGTAGAGCCCATGCATCCCAAGCATGCCGATCCAGTTTTCGCCCGAGGCCGGATAGGCCCCAAGCCCCATCAGGGTCGATGTGATCGGAAAGCCGGTTGCGTCCACCAGTTCGCGCAGCAGCTGGCTGGCAGCCGGGCCCGAGTTGATGACGCCGCCGCCGGTGTAGAACACTGGCTTCTTCGCGGTCTCGATTGCTGCAACAAGCTCCGTGATTTCTTCCAGATCGCCCTTCAATACTGGCTGATAGTGAGAGGTCGACGGTTTTGGCGTCGTGTATTCACCCGAGGCGAACTGAACGTCTTTCGGAATGTCAACGAGCACGGGGCCGGGGCGACCGGAAGTGGCCACATGGAAGGCTTCGTGCATAGTTGCCGCCAGCGAGTCCGTATCCTTCACCAACCAGTTGTGCTTGGTGCAGGGGCGCGTGATGCCCACAGTGTCTGCTTCCTGAAAGGCGTCAGAGCCAATCATGAAGGTCGGAACCTGACCGGTCAGAACAACGATCGGAATTGAATCCAACAACGCATCGGTCAAGCCGGTCACGGCATTGGTCGCGCCAGGACCGGATGTGACCAAAGCAACGCCCGGCTTGCCGGTCGAGCGGGCATAGCCTTCGGCAGCATGTACCGCACCTTGCTCATGCCGTACCAGAATGTGACGGATGTCATTTTGCAGAAAGATCTCGTCATAGATCGGTAGGACGGCGCCACCTGGGTATCCGAATACCGTGTCCACGCCCTGATCCTTGAGGGCCTGAACAACCATCTTTGCGCCGGTCATCTCACGTGTCATCTGCTTTGCTCCGTTCGCGACATGTGTCTTGCGTGTTGCCAAAAAAAAGCCCCCGAGATTTTCGGAGGCGCATGGGTTCGATTATGGTTTACCGTTACCGGCCCATGCGCGTGTTTCCTACGATTACGACTAGCGCTTTCATCGCCAGAGGCTCCTTCTTTGCGTGCAGGGACATTATGGTTGAGGGGAAGGGGCGTCAACAGGCAAATACAAAAATATTGTAAGTCTGGGCTTGTGGGATTTGATATTTTGTTGCGCAAAATGACGCAGGTCGAGAAATATCCGCGAAAATTCGCCGTAAATTGGTGGGCGATCGGGTGATCAACAGTGGTCTGATTGCGTCAGGCCCATGTCTGAAACAGACCAGAGCAGCGCCCGATGCTGAGGCAGGCTGGTGAAAACAGCGCTAAATCGGGAGGTCAGACATGCTGCACGATCTTGTGGATCTGGGGCGTTATCCGATCGATCGGCCTGATTCATACGGGTACAGGCAGCTGATCGCGGACCTGAGGCGGGACCTGGAAGTTGATGGATGCGCGGTCCTCCCCGGCTTTGTGCACGAAGATGGCCTTGGGAAACTGATCGCTGAGGCCGATCACGTCGCTCCCAAAGCCCATCGATCGTTCAATCGCACGAATGCCTATTTTACGCAGGATGATCCCAGTTACGGGATCGGTCATCCAATCCGACGGTTTTATGACCGATCCAACGCCTTTGTTCCGGCTGACAACTTCCCTGTCACAAGCCCGTTGCGGCGTATTTATCAGTATGAAGGTTTCATGCCTTTCATCCGCACGGCTTTGAACGAGCCGGAGGATCGGTTCTTCCGATATGATGACCCGTTGGCGGATGTGATCATCAATGTGGTCGAGAAGGGAGGCGGCTTTCCGTGGCATTTTGACACCAATAATTACACCGTGACGCTGGCAATCCAGAATGGCGAGGAGGGCGGTGCATTCGAATACGCACCCAATCTGCGGACCAGTGAAGACGAGAATTTCAAAGGCGTCGCTGCGATTTTGGATGGCAGCAGGAGGGGCGTACACCAACTGGAACTGCAACCGGGCGACCTGCAGATTTTCAAGGGCCGCTATGCCTTGCACCGGGTAGCGCCGGTCGAAGGACAACGGAAACGCTATGTTGGTATCTTTTCGTTTGTCGAAACCGAAGGCATGTGTGGTGGGGTGGAGCGGACCCGTCAACTCTATGGCCGTGTGCTGCCGCATCATTATGAGCGTGAAGGGTTGCGGGGTGATCAACTGCTTGACTGATATGTGCTAGTCTCGGACCCGAGGTTGGAAGAGGGCTGTTTTGATGCAGATATTACAACTTACACCATTTGTCCTTTGTTCTTCTTTGGACGCGCAGATTGAGTTCTACACTCAGCGGCTTGGGTTTTCCTGCACATTCAGGCAGGACAATTATGCCTTCTTGCGCCGTGATCCTGTGGCGATCCGATTATTGGAATGTCCACCGCGTCAGGATGGGCGCGCATTGGGGGATGAGCAGTCGTTTTATGTTGACGTCAAAGGAATCGACAGCCTGTTCGAAAGCCTGCGCCCCGGGTTGGAGGAGCTGCCTGAAGGGCGGGTGCGCCCGCCATTCGATCAGCCGTATCAGCAGCGCGAATTTCATGTCCTCGATGAAGACGGGACTTTGGTGTTCTTTGGTGAAGATATCAGTGAACGCGGCAGCGGGTAGTGCTCCCGCCCGACTTCAATGTGCCGTTGGCACATCTCTTTCGGTTGGGCCGGGCAGCGCGTTTCGCGCTGCGGTCATAGCCCGGGGCTGGTGCCCTGCAGGACGCCATGCTCCAGGGCATAGCGGGTCAAGCCGGCGGTGGAGGAGATGCCAAGTTTGCGCTTGATGTTCTTGCGATGCGTCTCAACCGTGCGCACCGAAATGTCCAGCGCCAGTGCCACCTCTTTGTTGGATTTACCTTGCGCCAATTCCAGCAGGATTGTCTGTTCCCGGCCGGTCAGCGCCTCGCGCGTGTTGCCGTCCTTGGGCTCCAGCGAGCCGCTGGCCCCGGTACAAAGATACCGCTCGCCCCGCATCACGGCATCGATGGCTTGCTTGATCTCTTCGGTGGGAACGTCCTTGAGGATATAGCCTTTGGCGCCGTGGCTGAGCGCGGTTGAGATGTATTCGGGACTGTCATGCATCGACAGGATCAGAACGCGGGTTTTGGGCAGGCGCTCTAAAATGATCTCGGTGGCGTTCAACCCGCTCAGGCCGGGCATGTTGAGATCCATCAGGATCACGTCCGGCTGCAGGTGGGTTGCTCGATCGACAGCTTCTTGTCCGTTGGAAAGTGTGCCGACAACTTCGATCTCATCATAGCTTTCCAGCAGAGACTGAATGCCTTCGGCGACCATGGGGTGATCGTCGACAATAAGGACCCGGATGATTGAGTCGGACATCAGATACCGGCCTTTCGTTTTGGCGTTGGGTCTTCCTGTGGTGGCAGCATATGACTGAGCGGCAAGCTGACCTCAATCACGGTGCCGCTGCGCCCGCCGCGCGATGAGAGGATGCGTAAAGTGCCGTCAAGCTGTTCGATCCGTTCCTGCATGTTGCGTAGCCCGATCCCGGTGCTGACATGGCCTGGTTCGTTCCGCAACCCGCGACCATTGTCTGTAATCCGCATCGTGGCGCCTTTCTTATGACCCCGCAGGTCAATGGTAACACGGGTTGCTCCCGAGTGGCGCTCGATATTGGTCAGGGCTTCCTGCGCAATACGGTAGAGGGCGATCTTGCTGTCTTGATCCAATCGGTTTCGGAACACCACGGTTGAGAAATCGGTTTCAATACCCGTGCGTTCACTGAAATCGTCGGTCAAAGCCTTGAGCGCTGGCCCAAGCCCAAGATCATCCAGAACACCAGGACGCAGGTCGCGGCTGATGCGGCGAACCTCGGTGATGGCGGTGGCCAGATTGTCGATACCTGTTTGCAATGGTTCCTGCGCCGACTCGTCATCCCCGCGGATCAGACGTCGTCGGGCGTTGTCCAGTGCATAGCGCACCCCAACCAGAATCTGGCTGATGCCGTCATGCAATTCGCGGGCGACGCGCCCGCGCTCTTCTTCCTGAGCGTCCAATACCCGCTGTGTCAGTTCCTTAAGCTTGGCATCAGCCAGCCGCCGTTCGCGGAAGTTCAGCAACATGCCCGAGGCAAAGACGATCAGAACAGCGGCCAGAACAATGCCTCCGATATAAAGGAAGGTGCGCTGCACGCGCGCCTCAACCTCAGCACGGGCATTGGCGACGGTGGCGACGATGTCATCGATGAACACACCCGTGCCCACCACCCAGCGCCAGTCCTGCAGGCCAACAACATAGGCGATCATCTGAGCCTCTTCACCGGTCGATGGTTTTTGCCACATAAAGCTGTGCCAGCCCGCGCCCTGTCGGGCGAGCGTGATAAACTCATCCACAATCGGGGTGCCATCGCTGTCGGTCAGATCGGCCCAGTTGCGATTGATGAATTCAGTCTGGCGCGGGCTGACGAGGTTGTTGCCGTCATAGTCATAGACAAAGAAGAACCCGTCCTTGCCGTAAATCATCGCCGACAGAATCTGGGTCACGAGGTTTTTTGCGATTTCGTCATCCGGGGAGGCGCGACCGTAAATATAGGCAAACCCATTCCGCGCCTGGGTCACGTAATTACGCAGCTCTTCTTTTTTGGCTTCGATCAGGCGGCGCTCGAGGGCCTGTATCTCACTCTCGGCGGTCGCGCGGGATTCATAAGCGACCACCATTGCAATGGCCGCAACCGCTGCGATCAGCGGGATTGCGGCAACCAGCGACAGTTTTTGCGCATAGGTTAGCGAGATTAGGTTCCGGATTCCTCCCATGTTCGAATCGATACGCAAGCTGCCGGCAAATTGCAAAAAATTTGGAAGAACACAGTGCTCGGCCACAGTGATTTGGGCGCGAGCGGGTAAAATCAACCGGATTTGTGCTTTTGAATGTGGAAAAACCCGACTGGCTACGTAGTAGTAGGTATTCACATTCATGTGTGTGGAACTAGGCTAACGCGCACTAGAAACGATCGACCCGGCATCACCCGGGGAATGAATATGAAGGGGAGGATCACTCATATGGATCGTCGTAAGTTTCTGAAAACATCAGCACTGGGCGGCTCGGCCGCTGCAGCCACCACGCTGGCAGCGCCCGCCTATGCGCAAGGCAAGCGCACGCTGACTATGGTCACCTCGTGGGGCCGTGGCCTCGCAGGTGTGTTCGACAGCGCGCAGCGTTGCGCCGACAGCATTACCACAATGTCGGATGGCGACCTGAACGTTGAAATCAAAGCCGCTGGTGAACTGGTTGGTGCCTTTGAGGTGTTTGACGCGGTATCGTCCGGTCAGGCCGATATGTACCACGCGGCAGACTACTACTTTGTGGGTCAGCACCCGGGCTATGCGTTCTTCACCGCTGTTCCATTTGGCATGACCGCGCAGGAACTGGTGAATTGGTACTACCATGCCGGCGGCATGGAGCTGCATGATGAGCTGGGCGAAATCTTCGGCCTGAAATCCTTCCTGGCCGGTAACACTGGCGCGCAGGCAGGTGGCTGGTACTCGAAAGAGATCAACAGCCCCGAAGACTTTAACGGCCTGAAATTCCGCATGCCGGGTCTGGGTGGCAAGGCGCTGGGCAAACTGGGCGCATCCGTTCAGAACATTCCGGGTTCGGAAGTGTATCAGGCGTTGTCGTCCGGTGCGATTGACGGAACCGAGTGGATCGGTCCCTGGGCTGACGAAAAAGCGGGCTTCCAGGAAATCACCAAAACCTACTACACCGCGGGCTTCCACGAGCCGGGTGCGGGTCTGTCGCTGGCCACCAACCGCGAGGTTTATGACAGCCTGTCCGCCGCGCAGCAGAAGATCATCGAGATCGCAGCTGCCGAGTGCCACCAGTGGAACCTGGCACAATTCCTGGCCAACAACGGTGCAGCGCTGCAGCGTCTGCAGGCCGGTGGTGTCAAGGTCATGGAATTCCCGGACAGCGTTTGGGACGCGTTTGGCGCAGCCAGCCAAGAAGTTCTGGACGAAAACATGGGTGATGAGCTGTTCAAGCGCATTCACGACAGCGCTATGGAGTCGATGGCAGCATCGTCGGCATGGAACAACCTGTCGTCGGGTGTCTACACCTCGCAGCGTGACCGCGTACGCGGCTAAGCAATCCGCTCAATGCAATCGGTTCCCCCGTCAGCGGGGGAGCCTTTCCTGTTGCACATAAGCGGCCCGGACATGCCGTCATAACCAAACGTGCAACCGATGCGACCTGGGGACAACATGCAGGACGAAAACGGTATCTCGTTCTTCGGCGCCCTGTGGAATGGACTGGTCTGGTTCATTCAGAACATTGCCGAAGCCTTCTATAATTTCGGATACGCCATAACGCATCCGCAGCTCTGGCTGGACTGGTCGAACAAAGAAGCAATCATGCGCTTTGTTTATTATGGCGGGTCTGTCGAGTTCTTCTTCGTGATCTTCGCGCTGTTTCTGGTGCTGACGGCCATTGGTCTTTACTATCGGAACTTCATGTGGGGAATGGTGCGCGGGCTCGAGGGCTTCGCCAATACCACTGGCCGCTTCTTTGCGTGGGCGGGATTGCTGATGGTAATTCAGCAGATCGTTATCGTCTTCATGCAGCGGGTGTTCACACGGCCGGATATGTCCTTTGGGCTGGGTATCCCTTTTCAAATGGATATCAGTTGGTTCGCCGAAGAACTTAAACTCTACAACGCCATGGTTGTGTGCCTTTGCTGCACCTACACATTCGTGCAGGGCGGCCATGTGCGCGTTGACCTGATTTATGCGGGCATCAGTCACAAGGCCAAACGCGTCGTTGATATGTGCGGGGCGGTTCTGTTCATGATGCCCATGGCCGTTCTGACGTGGATGTATGGATGGTACTTCATGTGGCGGCACCTGATCGTGCCGAAACCCTCGGCCAGTGACACGCTGGATAGGCTTGTGGCCAAGTCCCGAGCGCTGCGTTGGAACGTGGAAACCATCGGGTTTAGTCCTAACGGGTTCAACGCCTACTTCCTGTTCAAAATCCTGCTGGTGGCCTTTGCCGCCATGGTGTTCCTGCACGCGATTGCGTTCCTGTATCGCTCGTATCTGGAATACGTGGAAGGGCCGGAAAGTGAAGGAAAATACCTCGACAAGGACAGCCTTGGCGAGGGTGAAGAAGCCTACGAAGGCGCGCATTAGGGACGGAGAACCAGACAATGCTATTCGGACTTGATGGCGTCGAGATAGGCCTCATTATCGTATTTTTCTGCCTCTTCGGAGGCATTCTTTCGGGTTTCCCCGTGGCCTTTGCCATTGGTGGGGCCGGGGTGATTTCGTTCGGGATTATCGCTGCATTGGATAGTGCCGGACTGTTGATCCACCAGGCGATCGACACCGGCTCGCAAGCCTACCGCGACGTGGTGAATTCTGGCGTCAAACCTGACGTGATATCCGTGTTCCGATACCCGGATTTGCCAAGGATCGCCGAGCCGGTCTTTGTACAAGGCTGGGAAACCGCGCTGGACCGGAATGTTTCCTTCATCGTGAACCGCATGAACGAACGTGTTCTGGCCGGGCAGTCGATCGAGACGCTGCTGGCGGTGCTGATGTTCGTTCTGATGGGCATCACGCTGGAGCGTTCAAAAATTGCAAACGACCTGCTGACCACGATGGCGCGCGTCTTTGGCCCGCTGCCCGGTGGCCTTGCGGTCTCGATTGTGGTCGTGGGCGCGTTCCTTGCTGCCTCGACCGGAATCGTCGGCGCGACCGTTGTTACCATGGGACTGTTGGCCCTGCCGACCATGCTGCGGAACAACTATTCGCCGGAATTGGCGACAGGTGTGATCGCGGCCTCGGGTACGTTGGGGCAGATCATTCCACCCTCCATCGTGATCGTTCTGCTGGGTACACTGGCTGGTGACCTCTATTCGACCGCGCAGGAAACGCGCGCGGTTGAAGCCGGGTGCACCGATGCGCTGACCTATCTGGGCGAACCAGCGGTTGTTTCGGTGGGTACATTGTTCCAGGCGGCGTTGCTGCCTGGGATCATGTTGGCGCTGCTCTATGCGCTCTATGCCTTTGGCTATGCGCTGTTGAACCCGGAAAAGGCCCCGGCAGTTGAACTGTCGGGAGGCTCGGGTGAAACCATCACGCGCTCGGAAGGGCTGACCTGGCTGCTGGGTGCTCCGGTTGCTCTGATTGTTGGCGCGGTGCTTTTGGGAAGCGCGGGAGTGATTGGCAGCCAGAACATCTCGGTCTCGGCATTTACGGATATCGGGCAGGGCGCCTCGCTGCGCACGAACGTGTCCGAAGAGTGTAAGGCTTCGATGATCGAACTGCATGGGCAATCAGCCTGGGATCAGGCCGTGGCCGAGCAGGAAGCGATTGACGAAGCAGGTGGTTCGTCCGAAGCCCAGCGTCTGAGCGAAGAGGAACTGGCTGCTGCGCAAGAGGCCAAGATTGCCGCTGCAGCGCCAATCGGCAACGGCGTCGCCGTTATTGTGGTACTGCTGGGTCTGACACTGGTGCTGGGTCGCGGGATTGCACCGTCGCAAGCGCCGCAGCCTCTGATCGTCGGAGCGATTGGCCTGTTGCTGATGCTGTTGGTCGACGTGTTGCTGATCGCGCCAACGACTTCGTCCGGGGCTACGTTCCTGATACTCGCCATACCTTTTGCGCTCGCAATGCATGGGTGCAAAGAAGCTGCCGCCCGTTGCGCGACCAATGATCTGATCCGTGTGGTCTTCCCACCGCTGGTGCTGATCATCGCGGTGTTGGGTTCGATCCTTGGCGGTGTCACCAACCCTACGCCGGCTGCGGCACTGGGGGCGGGTGGAGCGATCATGCTAGCGGCCTATCGGAAACTTCAGGATCAGAACCGGTCGGGCAAAGTGATCATCTGGTCAACCTTCGCAGTGATCATCGCACTGGTGATGGGAGTGAACTTTGATCTGCGCATCAATCAGGGCAATGTTTCAGTTGAAAGCTGGATCGCGTTCATCATCGCCTATTCGGCCTACCTCTATGCGCTGTTCGGCTTGATCTACGGTTGCTGGGTGCTGTTCTCAAGTGGGGTTCTGACACCGGTGGTGCGTGAGACAGCGAAGGTGACGTCAATGGTCTTCACCATCCTGATCGGATCGCAACTGCTGAACCTGGTGGTGATTTCCTTTGGTGGAGAGCACTATATCCAGCAGTTCCTGCGCAGCTTTGATAATGAATTCACGGTTTTCCTGATCGTGATGTTGGTGCTGTTCATTCTTGGCTTTGTGCTGGATTTCCTTGAGATCATCTACATTGTGATCCCGATCGTGGGCCCCGTGATCTATGGCGGATCGTTTGATCCGAAATGGGTGACCATCATGGTGGCGGTGAACCTGCAGACCTCGTTCCTGACGCCTCCGTTCGGATTTGCGCTGTTCTATCTCAGGGGTGTTGCGCCGAAAGAGGTCACCACTGGCCACATCTATCGCGGCATCATACCGTTCGTGATCATTCAGGTTGTGGGCATCGCAATCCTGTGGTTCTTCCCGTCGATTGTAACCATCGTTCCTGACCTGATCCCGAACTGATCTGTCGCTTAGACTGACGAATACGGAGGCCCATTAGGGCCTCCGTTTGTTTTTCAGGAATTCGGCTGTGGGTGTGTCAGCCTTTCAAACTCCGCTTCAGTGGCATGATCGATTGCAAGGTCTGTGGTCTCGACAAGTCCGGCATTGGGATTGTCGAACGTGGCCTTGTCCAGCTTGCCGACCTTTTGCCCGACAATGGTGGTCACCACCGCATCGCCCGTGACATTCACTACCGTCCGCATCATATCGAGGATCCGGTCGACGGCCAGAATGATGCCGATGCCTTCCAGCGGCATACCCAACTGGTTCAGAACCATCGCCAGCATCACTATCCCCACACCGGGCACACCTGCCGTGCCGATTGAGGCCAGAACCGAGATTGAAATCACGGTCAGATAACCGCTCAACCCCAGATCGATGCCATAGGCGTTGGCCAGAAATACCGTCGCCACACCATGCATGATTGCGGTGCCGTCCATGTTGATCGTCGCCCCTAGGGGAATACCGAACGACGCCACGGAACGGTCAACGCCGACGCGCTGAGTCACGCATTGTAAGCTGGCCGGAATTGTCGCGTTCGAGCTTGAGGTCGAGAACGCAAACACCTGCGCCGAGCGCATCTTGCGCAGGAATACCCGAGGGCTCAGCCCGGTCGTAAAATACAGCAGCGCCATCAACGTGACACACAGATGGAATACCAGCGTCAGGCTGATCGTGGTCAGATAGCCGATCACCGGTCCGAATAAGCCAAAGCCCTCCATCGCAAAGGTTTTGGCAATCAGGCTGAAGACGCCGATGGGGGCGAAGGCCATGACGATATTGACGATCTTCATCGCCAGTTCATTCATGAACTCGCAGCCTTCCACAAAGGCCTTGGCGCGGCTGCCCATCATTAGCACTGCAATACCAACGACCATTACGTAGAAGATGATCTGCAGCATCTCACCATTGGCCAACGCGTTGATCGGGTTCTTGGGAATGATGTTTGCCAGTATTTCCCAAGTGGTCAGTGGGTTGGCGACGCTTACGCTGTCACCGGCCAGATGCAGGCTCGTGAATCCTGTGCCCGGCCCAATGAGGCCCGCAAAGATCAAGGCAGTTGTCACGGCCAAGGCCGTGGTGGCCAGATAGGTGACGAAGGTCAGCCCTCCGACACGGCCCAGCAATTTGACATCGCCAATGCCGACAACGCCGCACAGCAGTGAGAACACAACCAGCGGCACAACAAGCATCTGAAGTGCATTAAGGAACATTTGCCCAAACATGGACAGCACACCCTGCACAAGTGTTGCGTTGAGCGCAGCGATATCGAGATAGTTCAAGACCAGACCAAAGATCGAGCCCAAGGCGAGCGCGACCAGAATCTGGGTCGTCAGCGTGGCCGAAACCAGTCGGCGTGCGGCATATGTCATTTTCCCCCTCCTTCAGAACCTCTGCGACAGGGTGGGAGGCCTGCCGTAGCGACAATAAAGCCAGCCCGGTCAGCGTCTGATTGAGCTACGGGTTTCAGGTTTGGGCTGGACGTTTAGAAGTGCGGCTAATTTGGTGACCTTGCGTCAACTTTCAATCGCACGGGCGGGGGAAGGTCGATTAAGATTGCTTAACAATTGGGCGCAGCATGGCGGAAGGTAGTTTAAAGCGATGAAAAAAATGTATTTATTTTGTCGATACAGGTGCTGAAAATTCGATCAAATCCCAACGATTTCCGAAAGGATCCCGCCAGACGGCGACAATTCCATAGGGTTCATGGCGCGGGCGCTCTTCAAACCCTACGCCTGCTTCCAGCATCGCTGCGTGATCGCGGTAGAAATCATCTGTTTCGAGGAAAAAGCCAACGCGCCCACCGGTTTGATTGCCGACCGATGCGATCTGTTCCGCGCCCACCGCCTTGGCCAGCAACAACGAAGCACCATCCGAGCCCGGAGGCGTGATCCGCACCCAACGTTTACCATCGCCCAGATCAATATCCTGCGTCAGAGTAAAGCACAGCACTTTGGTGTAGAACGCGATCGCTGCGTCATAATCCGGGACGACCAGCGTCACCGCATGAAGGCTCTGACGCATGATAGATTAACCTTTGGTGGGGTGGCGGTCAGGCAGTTGGATGTTGGCCACCTGCTCGGCAATCGGGGCCGACGAAAGGGGGTGGTGGGCCGTATGGTCACACTGCTCGGGATTTTTAATTCGCTGCCATTCACCCTGCATATAGACCTGCAAGCCCGCGAATTTGGCCTTGTACCCCATCTTGGGGCTGCCGGGCACCCAATAGCCCAGATAAATATAGGGCAACCCAGCCTCGCGCGCGATCTCGATATGGTCGAGAATCATGTAAGTGCCCAGCGAGCTTTGCTGGAACTCTGGATCGTAGAATGAGTAAACCATGCTCAGCCCGTCATCCAGTACATCGGTCAAACTGACGGCGATCAGCTCGCCGGTTTCAGGATCGGCATATTCTACGACCCGGCTGCGGATCGGGGTTTCCTCGATCATCGCGGCGAATTCGAAGACATCCATATCGGCCATGCCGCCATCCGCATGGCGCGCGTCCAGATACCGACGGAACAGGTCGAACTGTTCATCCGTTGCCCAGGGCGATGTTGCACGTCGGATCAAGTAGGAATTGCGCTTGTGGGCCCGTTTTTGGCTTTTGCTTGGCTGAAAGGCTGACACATCGATACGGGCAGACAGACAGGCGGCGCAGTCGGTGCAGGACGGGCGATACAGTACGTTCTGCGAGCGGCGAAATCCTTGTTGCGAAAGGCAATTGTTCAATTGATCCGCACCTTCCCCCTGTAGGGCGGTGAACAGTTTGCGCTCCATCCTGCCCTCAAGGTAAGGGCAGGGCTGGGGTGCCGTCACATAGAATTGTGGCGCAATTGGCAGCGTGTGTCGCATGAAGGTCCCGCATTTCCTCGAAACCGATGATAGCAACGGTTTTTGGCGCAGCCAAGTGTTTCACTCAGGTGTTTTTAGGCACGCTGGTTGATCATCACGGTGCCGAGGAAGGCATCGGTCAGGCCCTGACAGCGGGCGCTGGTCATCATCATGATGACCGAAATGATCTGTAGTACCGGGATCGCCATGCTGACAAAGTAACCTGCCGTATGTGCAATGGCTTTCCCCGTATCCATTCGGGCGCCAAAGGCGTCACGCAATTCTATCCCCATGAAGCGCATCCCCAGCGTGGCCGAGCCGTTGGCGATGGTAACAACGCGATAGACAAAGCTGATGACTGCGTAGATCAGCGCCAATATGAAGAAGCCCATGCCAAAGGTCAGCAGAATCGCAACTGTACAGAGCAATGAGATAAAGGCGATGTCGAACAGCCACGCGAAAAAGCGCTTGGTCGCTACGGATTGGTAGAATTCGGGTTGGCTGTCGGGGTCAGGCAGATGAGACATAGACTGTAATCCGGGTATTGTGCAGAAACACCCTGTCCCGATGGGCGGGACAGGGCAAGCCGCAATTAGGCAGGTTGTTCGCCGTTTTCGTCATCACGATTATCGCGGGCGCGTTCGTCCATGAACTCGTCGAACTCGGCCTTGTCCTTGGCTTCGCGCAGGCGGTGCAGGAACGCCTCAAAGTCTTTCTGTTCGCGCTCCAAACGCGCCAGGGTGTCGGCCTTGTAGGCGTCAAACGCGCTGTTGCCCGAAGGTTTCATGGCGCTCATGTGGCTGTTCCACGACGAACGGCGGCTGCAGGATTTGCTGAACATGCGTTTGCTCCAGATCATATAGGCAAGAAAGGCCAGGCCGATGGGCCAGAAGAAGATAAAGCCAAGGACCATTGCGGCGATCCAGGCGCCTTTGCCCTTGCTATCAAGCCAGGCTTCGCTTCGGTGCAGCCATCCCGGATTTTGGGGAACGGCGTGGTCGGACAATGCGGTCATGTGCTCTCTCCAGTTAGGATGTAAATGCTTTTCACATTACCAAGATGGGAGGGGGGATAGGTGGTTGCAAGGGGGTATGTGAAAAAGATTTACATTTTTCGGAATCCAGCGTCTGACCGGGCGGATCAATCAGCGGGGTGAAGCGCGCCATGGTTTTATTCAAATTTCGACATGGATAATTGCAGCAAGTCGTTTTCTGGTTTCTTCGCTCACTGGTCCCCGGATCAAAGCCGCCTATCTGGGCGGAGAAGTGTGAGGACGCTGTGAAACTGCTTGTTGTAAATCCCAACACCACCGCCTCCATGACGCGAAAGATCGAAGAAGCTGCACGGGCCGCTGCGCATTCCGAAACCACGATCATTGCCGCCAATTCGCAAGAAGGCCCCGCCAGCATTCAGGGCTATCTGGATTTCTCTACCTGTGTTCCCGGTCTTCTGGAGGTCGTGAAGGCGCATGCTGATGCGGACGCAATTGTTGTTGCTTGTTTCGATGATACCGGAGTCGACGCCGTGCGCTGCGTCACTTCGGCGCCAGTCATCGGCGTTGGGGAGGCGGCCTACCACGCGGCTTCCATGATCAGTCCAAAATTTAGCGTCATCACCACTTTGTCCCGATCTCTAGCAGGGCTAGAGGCAAACTTGATGCGATACGGCTTAGATCGCAGATGTGTCAGGGTTCGGGCTTCGGATGTGCCGGTTTTGAAGCTGGAGGAAAACGACCCCAAGATCATCGATATAATACGGGCAGAAATACGCGCCGCAATCGAAGAAGACCGAGCGGAAGCGATTGTTCTGGGCTGCGCTGGCATGACAGATCTGATGTCACAACTGTCCGAAGAGTTTGGCCTGCCGGTGGTAGATGGCGTTGCATGTGCCGTCACTTTTGCCGAAGCCCTTGTCAAATCCAGATTGACGACGTCAAAGCTTTGTTCTTATTCCTAGCCGGTTTTTTTACTAGTTGCGTCAGAGGTCGAGTGGTAGCAATGGCATGTTGCTTATCAAAATTGTTAATTGATGCGTTCAATCGTTGAAACTAGTTGATGCACAAGATCATTTGCCGCGGCGGATGGCAGGCAATGCGCAGGGCGCATGATTGAAATATTCAGCGCAACCTCGGGAAAGAATGCTCGAAAAACAACCGAAGGCGATTATTACTGCCCGTTGATGTATCCGCTCACGGTGGTCGGGTCGCAAAGAAAATGGCAAAGCTCTTTTTCGACCAGTCAAGTCAGGGTGAAAGGCTCTGAGTTCGAAGCCGTGTTCGAACCGAGCTTACTACAGAACGAAGGCAACGAGGGTTGCGATCGGGTTCGGGTCCCCCAACTGAATCGCTGCCCTTGGGCGGCCCAATAGCGATTTGGTGTCCCGTGTATATCCGAGAATTACGGGCACAAAATCTAGGCTAGAGCATCTGCGTATATCTGCGTCCAGAAATTCAGGCACAGCAACAACGCCTCAAAGTAGGCATAGCCCGCTGGTTTGCCCCTGATCTACGCCAGCCGGTCCGACGCGATGTCCATCGCCCAGATGTCATTCATACGCTCAACTTCTGATCGGCTGGAGCAGCGCGCTCAAATCAGCGGGGGTAACGCTCGGCGAAAAGGTAAGTGACGCATTTGATCCGCAAAGGTCAAATCATACCCGGAATCTGTCCGTTTCATCAATTCGCTGAACCAGCCGCTTAACAATCTAAACCTTAGTAACGGACGCCACGAGGTTTCGCAGTTCACGAGTTTCCGTTGTCCAGTTTTGAAGCGTAATAGAAGGCAATCGCCTGCGCGCGGTTCTTGATCGACAGCTTGTCGTATATGTTCGACAGATGGAACTTTACCGTGTTGGTCGAAATCTGCAGCTCTTTCGACAATTCCTTGTTAGACATGCCCTGCGCCAGCGCCTCAAGGATAGCGAGTTCTTTGCGCGACAAAGTCTGCAACGGGTTTTGATGCATTTTGCGCACGTCGATATAGGGAAATACCATTTTGCCCTTAGCGACATCGACACAGGTTTCCAGCAAGCCTTCGACCTCGCCCGAACGCGGCGCGAACCCTGCGGCCCCGGCCTGCATAGCCTGACGCGGTACGTCCCCAGCCTCGTCCCCATAGACCACAAAGCGTGGCGCGTTGGTCTGCTCGCGCAGAACCTCAATCAGTTTTGCCGCGCCCAAAGCAGGAAGTTCCCAGGACACGATCCCCACCTGAACCGGCACCCGCATGACTGTGCCCAGAAATCCCTCGGCGGTCGCTGAAGTGGCCACCAGAGAGAATCGCGGGTCGCGCTCGAAGATCTCGGACATGGCCGACAGCACCAAAGGGTTGTTGTTGGCCAGCATGACATCAATGGGGCGTTGAGATGTGTCGGACATTGTTTTCCCGTCTGATTTTATCTAAACCTACCCATTTTGGTAGGGATGTTTTCGGTATACATTGGCATATTTACCAAAATGGGTAGGTTAATACCCACCTAACAAGATATGCTAAAGCTGTAGTAAGTTACGTTGCGCCCCGGCGCAAGTTTCAGTTTTCCTCTGGGTCAAGGCGATCGGCGGTATCGAACACACCCGACGCATAGGAGGAGCACATGACGTTTCAGATCTATCCAACGCTCGACATCCCCGAGACGCTGGCCGCTGGCCCAGGACCGGGAAACACCGACGCACGTGTTTTGCAGGCGTTTGTCAGCGCCGGCGTTGCCGACCACATGCAGAGCGACGTGCTGCGTGGCATGATCGAATGCAAGCACATGCTGCGTCAGATCTGGGGCACCGCCAACACCCATACCTTCGCGGTTGCTGGCACCGGATGGAGTGGGCTGGACACCATGTTCTCGGCGGTTATGCCGGGTGACAAGGTTGTGGCATTCACCAATGGCACCTTCTCGGGCATCGATGCGATGACTCTGCGGATCAAGGCTGCAACACCGGAAGAGCACGCGACCAACCCTCTGGACCCACAAGCCGCGAGTGTCGCCGTTATTGAAGTTCCCCACGGCCAGCCCGTCACAGGCGAGATGGTCGAAGAGGTGTTGGCCACGCACAAACCGAAGTGGGCCTTCATGACGCATTGGGAAACCGGGTCGGGTCGGGTCAACGACCTGCGTGGCTTCTCGGATGCCTGTGAACGCCACGATGTGATGGGTTTGATCGATGCCGTATCGTCGTTGGGTATCGCGGATTTCCGCATCGATGACTATCCGGGTGTCGCGGGATGGGCCTCGTGCCCGCAAAAAGGGCTGTGCTGCCTACCGCTGACCTATGCGCCGGTCAGCTTCACCGACGCCTATATCTACGCGCTGAAGACCTCCGGCGCCTATACATACGTCCACAACCCGATTTTCGAAGCACGCCACTGGGGCATCGTTGACGGGCAAGACGTGGAAAAGGGCACCTATCACCGCACCCATTCGGGCTATGCGGTCGCCGCCTTCCATGAATCGCTACGCCTGACTCTGCAGGAGGGATTGGCCAAACGTGCGCATTCCTATCGCACGCATGAGGCCGTCCTGCGCGACGCCGTCACCGCGATGGGTTGCCAGGTCACATCGGACATGCCCAGCCTTGTGGTGCTGAACCTGCCCGCAGAGCTGGCGGGTCGTGAGATGGAGTTGGTACAGAACTGCCGCGCCCGTGGCTTTGGCATCTGGCCGACGCTCAGCGCCCCGGTTCAAGTCCGTATCGGCATCCTAAACCAGCTAACCCACCAATCGGTCAGTCGCATCGTCAGGCTGTTCGCCCAGGCCATCCGCGAGATGGGCGGCTCGGTTGATTTCGAAGCCATCGAAGCACTTTTGGAAAGTCGCTACGGCACATCTATCGCTGCATAACGGGAGGGAATGCAGATGGATATCCATGAATATCAGGCGAAAGAACTTCTTTCGAATTTCGGCGTCGAGGTCCCTTCGGGGGCTTTGGCCTACAGCCCCGAGCAAGCGGCATATCGCGCGCGTGAGTTGGGTGGTGACAAGTGGGTCATTAAGGCGCAAGTCCATGCCGGCGGGCGTGGAAAGGCCGGTGGTGTAAAGCTGTGCAACTCGGAAAGCGAAATATACGAGGCTTGTGACGAGATGTTTGGCCGCAAGCTGGTGACGCACCAGACCGGCCCCGAGGGCAAAGGCATCTACCGCGTCTATGTGGAGGCCGCCGTACCGATTGATCGCGAGATTTATCTGGGCTTTGTGCTGGATCGGTCCAGTCAGCGGGTGATGATCGTGGCCTCTTCGGAAGGTGGGATGGAGATCGAAGAAATCTCATCTGAGCGCCCCGACAGTATCGTACGCTCAATCGTTGAACCTGCCGTTGGACTGCAGGAGTTTCAGGCCCGCGAAATAGCGTTTAATCTGGGGCTGGAACCTCGCCTAATTCAACACATGGTCCGTACCCTGCAGGGTTGCTATGCTGCGTTCAGCGAGCTGGACGCGACTATGGTCGAGATCAACCCGCTGGTCATCACTGGTGACGACCGTGTGCTGGCGTTGGACGCGAAGATGAGCTTTGACGACAATGCTCTGTTTCGCCATCCGCAGGTTGCTGAATTGCGAGACAAAAGTCAGGAAGACCCGCGCGAAAGCCGCGCGGCGGATCGCGGTCTGTCTTATGTCGGACTGGACGGCAATATCGGCTGTATCGTGAACGGTGCCGGTTTGGCCATGGCCACGATGGACACCATCAAGCTGGCTGGGGGTGAACCTGCGAACTTTCTGGACATCGGTGGCGGTGCCTCGCCCGAGCGGGTGGCCAAAGCATTCCGACTGGTACTGTCCGATGACAACGTTCAGGCGGTGCTGGTCAATATCTTCGCAGGCATCAACCGCTGTGACTGGGTGGCCGAGGGCGTAGTACAGGCGCTGCGCGAGTTGGAAATCGACCTGCCGGTCATCGTGCGTCTGGCGGGCACCAATGTCGAGGAAGGTCAGAAAATCCTGGCCAAATCGGGCCTGCCAATCATCCGCGCGACAACCCTTATGGAAGCCGCTGAACGCGCTGTGGGTGCATGGCGCAACGATCTGTCCCAAAACACCAAGATGAGGGCTGTGTAATGAGCATTCTTCTGGACCGCGACACCCGCGTCATCGTTCAGGGCATCACCGGACGCATGGCGCGCCTGCATACCAAGGATATGGTGCAATATGGCACCAACGTCGTTGGCGGCGTTGTTCCCGGCAAAGGCGGAGAGACCGTCGAAGGCGTACCCGTATTCGACACTGTCAAACAGGCGGTTGAGGCCACTGGCGCCGAGGCTAGCCTTGTCTTCGTGCCCCCTCCGTTCGCGGCGGATTCGATCATGGAGGCCGCAGATGCCGGTATTCGCTATTGCGTCTGTATCACCGACGGTATCCCCGCGCAGGACATGATCCGCGTAAAACGCTACATGTACCGCTATCCTAAGGACAAGCGCATGGTGCTGACCGGTCCGAACTGTGCCGGTACCATCAGCCCCGGCAAGGCGCTGCTGGGCATCATGCCGGGACATATCTACCTGCCGGGCACTGTGGGGATCATCGGACGCTCGGGCACGCTGGGTTATGAGGCTGCGGCGCAGTTGAAAGAGCGCGGCATCGGTGTCTCAACCAGCGTCGGCATTGGCGGCGATCCAATCAACGGCTCGTCCTTCCGCGATATCCTTGAGCGGTTCGAACAGGACGAAGACACCGAGGTCATAGCTATGATCGGCGAGATCGGTGGCCCTCAGGAAGCCGAGGCTGCAGAATATATCCGTGACCACGTCACCAAGCCTGTTGTGGCCTATGTCGCGGGTCTGACCGCGCCTAAGGGCCGGACCATGGGCCATGCTGGCGCGATCATCTCGGCCTTTGGCGAAAGCGCCAGCGAGAAGGTGGAAATCCTGTCGGCGGCTGGTGTGACGGTTGCTGAAAACCCCGCGGTGATCGGCGAGACTATCGCCCGTGTCATGGGAAAGGCTGCGTGATGGTCAAACCTTCGGTCCTTGTCACCCGTCGCTGGCCTGCCGCCGTCGAGGCGCAACTGGCCGAAAACTACAACGCCGTGCTGAATACCGGGGACAATCCGATGTCCCCGGCTGAACTCCGCGACGCGTTGAAGACATACGACGCGGTTCTGCCCACCGTCACCGACACGCTTAGCGCCGAGGCGCTGGACGTGGCCGCAGCTCAGACCAAGATTTTGGCCAATTACGGCGTCGGGTACAGCCATATCTGTGAACCGGCAGCCCGTGATCTGGGCATGACAGTGACTAACACGCCCGATGTTCTGTCTGAATGCACCGCTGATCTGGCCATGACCCTGCTTCTGATGGTCGCCCGTCGCGCCGGTGAGGGCGAGCGCGAGCTGCGCGCGGGCGGCTGGACCGGCTGGCGTCCGACCCATTTGGTCGGCACCAAGGTCAGCGGCAAGACGCTGGGCATCATCGGCTTTGGCCGCATCGGTCAGGAAATGGCCCGCCGCGCTCATCACGGTTTCGGCATGAAAATTCTCGTACAGAACCGCAGCACCGTGTCGCCAGACGTACTGAAGCAATTCAACGCCACGCAGGTCGAGACAGTGGACGATCTGTTACCGCAGTGCGATTTCGTCTCGCTGCATTGCCCCGGCGGGGCCGCGAACTGGCACCTGATCAACGGGCGCAGGCTGGACTTGATGAAACCCGACGCCTTCCTGATCAACACCGCGCGCGGTGAGGTGGTGGACGAGTGTGCTTTGGTACAGTCGCTGATGTTCGACACGATCGGCGGCGCTGCGCTGGATGTGTTCGACGGCGAGCCGCGCATCAACCCTGACCTGTTGCAATGCGACAACTTGGTGATGCTGCCGCATCTGGGCAGCGCAACAAAAGAATCGCGCGAAGCCATGGGCTTTCGCGTGCTGGACAATCTGGGCGACTTCTTCGCTGGTCGCCCACCCCGTGACCGCGTGATCTGACGCACCCTTCTTCAAAGGAGCAAAACCCATGAGCTTTTATGCCATCGAACAGGCCCCCGCGCGCCTGAACCGCAGCGAACTCGCCGTGCCGGGCAGCCAGCCCGGCATGTTCGAAAAAGCCGCGAAATCGGATGTGGACGTGATCTTCCTAGATCTCGAAGACGCGGTAGCCCCGGATGAAAAAGAGCAGGCCCGCAAGAACATCATTCAAGCCCTGAACGATATCGACTGGGGCAGCAAGACAATGTCGGTGCGCATCAACGGGCTGGATACGCATTACATGTATCGCGACGTTGTGGATGTAGTCGAACAAGCCGGTGCGCGGCTGGACCTGATCATGATCCCCAAGGTAGGCACAGCAGCAGATGTCTATGCCGTCGATATGATGGTCACGCAGATCGAAGACGCGATGGGTTATAAGAAACGCATCGGGTTCGAGCATATCATCGAGACCGCTCTGGGCATGCAGAATGTCAGCGAAATCGCGGCGGCCTCGAGCCGCAATGAGAGCCTGCACTTCGGTGTGGCGGACTATGCAGCCTCGACCCGCGCACGGACCACGATCATCGGTGGTGTGAACCCCGACTATTCGGTTCTGACCGACCCGGATGGCGATGCTGCGCGCGCGACCCATTGGGGCGATATGTGGCACTACGCGCTCGCCCGCATTGTTGTCGCCGCCCGTGCCAACGGCCTGCGTCCGATTGATGGTCCGTTCGGTGATTTCCAGGATCCTGAAGGCTATAAGGCAGCTGCCAAAAGGGCGGCGGTGTTGGGCTGCGAAGGCAAATGGGCCATCCATCCCAGCCAGATCGCTTTGGCGAACGAGGTCATGTCACCCAGCGATGCCGAAGTCACCAAGGCGCAGAGTATCCTCGTTGCTATGGCCGAGGCCGAGACCGCAGGTAAAGGTGCGGTGTCTCTGGATGGTCGTCTGATCGACTATGCCTCGATCCGCCAGGCGGAGGTCATGGTCGAAAAGGCTCGCCAGATCGCGGCAGCGTGATTTTAGCCCGCATTGGGCACTGAAGTAGGGGTGCGCGCGCTTGCCTCGGCAGGTCCGGGGCAGGCAACATCTGCAGACTTCGGTGGTCATTCAATCGATATGGCTGAAGTCTGCAACACAATACCCTGAACACTCACAGCCTTGCCTGAAAACGATGTTCTTCGGACCAAACCAGATAGGTTCTGTCGCAATCTACGATCCCAACTGTCGCTTGCAAGGTAGTTCTTTTGGCGGCGTTCGCAAAACAGACAGGAGCGGTATGTACTGATCTTACTCAAGGGAGCACATTTTCCTGATGAAGTGATCTTCCACGCGGTTTTCCACTACCTGCGTTAGCGTGTTTCTTGCCGGGACCCAGAAGAAACCATGTCGGAGCGGAGCGTAGTCTTGGACCACGCTGCACTGAACCGCCTTTTGAACGAGACCAATAGCAGACCGTCAACTGGATAATACTTTTCGCCAAACTGACGCTAGATCCGCCAAGGTCAATGGTCAAAAGATTGCAACGGGTCCCGTTACGACAGAACCGGCTTCTATAAAGTGGCAACGGCGCAAACGCGGTTTTGAACCATGTCAATTTTGACGACGACAGCAGGGGGCCAAGACGTTCAATCAGTGTCGCATGATAGGTATTAAGCCAGATGACCTAAGCCTCGGTCAAAAACTGAATCTGCAGCATGGTGGTTTGAACAGGGCACCATGTCAGGTTCGAAAACTGCATGAACCCGTCATCGACTCTTACGATCTCGAACAGGTTTTCGATCCGGACACCGAACTATTCGGGCACATAAGAGCCTGGTTCGCAAAGAAGGGCGATCTTGTGACCGAACCTGATGCCGAGTACGCGCATTCTGCGCTTCCGACAAGCGTCATCAGCTCATTTTATACTGACTCACAACTACACGGGTTATCCAATGGTTCGTCAGGCACGTGGCATGGTGCGTGCGGGCGAGTTGGGCAAGCTGCGGTTGGTGCAAGTGGAATATGCGCAATACTGGCTGGCCGTACCCACCGCATCGGACAACAAGTAGTCCGACCGGCGCACCGACCCAATTCGGTCCGGTGCTGGTGTAATTGGTGATATCGGTACTCACGCGTTCAATCTGGCACATTTTGTAACGGGCGAAGTGCCATCGCACCTTGCCGCCGACCTTTCAAGCTTGGTTCCGGGCCGCCAGGTGGACGACAACGCCCACGTCTTGATGCGCTATGCTAGTGGCGCGCGTGGAATGCTATGGGCCAGTCACGTGGCCGTGGGAAACGAAAACGGTCTGCGTTTGCGGGTTTATGGCGAACGTGGTGGTCTGGAGTGGTCACAGGAACACCCTAACCACCTACAATTCACCCGCTTTGGCCAACCTATGCAGCTCCTGACACGTGGATCAGGATCGGTGCTCCCGCAAGCCGCCCAACGAGCAACTCGTATCCCTCCGGGCCACCCTGAAGGATATTTGGAAGGCTTTGCAACCTTCTACGCCGAGGCCGCCGAACTGATCCGATGTGAGGATAAGGCGGACCACTTACTGCCCGGTCTTTGTGACGGTTTGTTGGGTATGGCGTTAATCTCAAGCGTACTGGCATCGGTCAAGACGAAGGCCGATGGTGCCGCATGAATGCATAAGGGTTCTACAGCGAAGCCTCCTGAAGTTCTAATAAATGCATCTGACCTGCGGTATAAAGTGGTCAGTTCTTTGAGCTTTTGAAAGGAACAGACTCCAAGCGTTAGCTGACCTTTACGGATCATGTGCGCGACCTCGATTGTCGGCAAAAAAGTGCGGGGCGATACTTGTAGTAAAGCGTCCACATTGGCCGACATTGTCGCAAACAACTTCAAACTGGAATACAGATTTGAATCAGTTTCAGTTTGCTCACACCTTTGATGGGTTGGCATTGAGGGCCAGACAGAAAATGGCCTCCGAAATACCGGAGGCCAATCAAAGATATTAGCTCAACCTCTACTCGGCCGGCATAGTCGTTGCGTCAGCTGAGATTGTTGTCGCGATGCCCGCTGCTTCGCGCCGCCCATCATTCCAGATTGCTTTGATCAGTGCGATGCACATCAACGCCATTACAATAGAGAAGGGCAGTGCACCTATCACCATTGCGGTCTGAATTGCTCCGGTACCACCTGAGACAAGCAAGCCCCCGACAACAAGTGCCAGAGCTGCGCCCCAGAACATGATGTGAGGCCTTGCCTTGGGACCTTCGTCGCCAGCTGCGTTGATCGTATTCACGATCAGCACGGCCGAGTCTGCAGACGTGACAAGGAAGGTCATCAGCAGGACAACGATCACAGCGGCCATTGCCCACGCCAATGCTTCTGCAATCGGAGCAAGCATGTGTTCTGTCATCGCGAAGATCTTGTCGCCGTTCGCCGCATCCAGGATGACGCCGTTTGCGTCTCCGTTCAGTTCCAGGTCGATTGCCGTGCCTCCGGCCCAGGCGAACCAGACAAAGCACATTAGTGCGGGAACAATCATCGCGCCCAACACGAACTCACGGATTGTCCGGCCTCTGGAAATCCGCGCCAGGAACAAACCGACGAAAGGTGCGAACGCGATCCACCACGCCCAATAGAAGACCGGCCACCAGCCTTGCCACTGCGCAAGAAGGAACGCTTCCGACCCTTCAACACCATCAGATGTGTATACGTTGAAGCTCAGCCATGGCAGCGCGACCACATAGTCCCATATGCCTACAAAAAACGCTTTGGCGCCAAAGAAGGTCGCTCCGAACAGGATGAAGAACCCCAGAAGGAAGATCGACAGGCCCATATTGATGTTCGAAAGCCATTTGATGCCCTTGCCAACACCGGACAGGGCCGACAAGGTCGACGCGCCCATGATGACAAGCAGAGCGACGACGATACCCAAGTTTGTCGCAGAACCATCGGGCTGTGCGAGGCCACCGATGCCGATGCGTGTGAGACCTGCAACGAACTGTTCAACACCGAAGCCGAGCGTCTGGGCTACCCCAAGAATAGTGGCGACAACGGCGACGATGTCGATCAGATGACCGAGGTTGCCCGACAGTGATTTACCAAACAGTGGGGTCAATGAGGAGCGGATCGTTAGCGGCAGTCCGCGACGATAGCTGAAGAAAGCAAGCGCCAAGCCAGCTATCGCATAGCATGCCCACGCCCCGAAACCCCAATGTAGGTATGACCAAACATACGCCGTTCGGACATTGTCTGCATCCAGTGCAGTCGTCACCCCCTGAATAACGGACGGATTGTTCTTGAAATGCGCGACAGGTTCGGCGACCGCCCAAGTTAACATTCCGACACCGATGCCCGCGCCAAACATCATCGAGAACCAGGAAAAGTTAGAGAACTCGGGTTTCTCGCCCTCTACGCCAAGTTTCATACGTCCTGCAGTTGGCCAGATGGCCAGCCCAATACAGACGATGACAAACCCGGTAACAACCCAGATATACCAGGCAGCAAACTGCGAAAGAATGGCGGCATTCCAATCGCCAAGAATTCTACCCGCCTGTGTTGGCCAGACTATGCACCAAACAACCAGCAGGCTGATGACGATCTTGCTGATCACCGTCACGTTGACGCTGAACCCCCGGTAAAAACCGTTGTCAGCGGTTTTTATCGGAAGTTCCGATAGTGGTGGTTTCATTGACATTTGTATTCCTCCCTTTGAATCTCCGCTTCACGCGTCGAGCGCGACCGGGCCTTTCGGCCAACTGCAACAGGCCAGCACATACCCTTGCTCGGTATCACCGGGTTGCAGGCCGCCCATGTCCTGCATCTCAACATCGCCCTGAGTGAGGCGCACTTTGCAGTTGCCGCAAACGCCCTGCTGGCAGGCCGAGTCGATCCAGACGCCTGCGTTCAGCGCAGCCTCTAGCAAGGTCTCGCCCTCGGCGGCATGTCCTTGCAGACCGCTGAGTGAGAAATAGACCTCGCCCCCCGTGCCGCTGCTTTCTTCGATAGTGATCTTTTCGCCAAAGCTTTCTTCGTGGACAGCGGCAAACGGAATGAAAGAAGCCACATCACGGGCTGCTTTCATGAACCCTTCGGGACCGCACATGAAAATGCTGCGCTCGGCGTGATCAGGCACAAGTCGCTGCAGCAGATCTGCCGATATCTGACCGATTTCACCCTCAAACCCATCATTCGCTTCATCCACAATGGTATGGATGGTCACGTTGGTGAAGCGTCGGTTCAAAAACTCAAGCTGGTCGCGGAAAATGATGTCCCTAGGCGATCGTGCGAAATGCACGAAAACGATGTCTTTCGGCAAGGTCACGTCGGTGACGTATTGCAGCATCGACATGACCGGGGTGACACCCGAGCCACCGGACAGGAACAATGGCTTATCGCTGGGGATATCCACCCAGTTGAAGCCACCGGTGATATCTGCAATCTCGATCTCTGTTCCGGGGACCATCTGATCGTTCAGATAGTTGGAAACAATCCCACCGGGCACGCGCTTGACGGTGACCTGAATGTTGTGGGGCCGGGTCGGCGTGGACGAGATCGAATAGGCGCGTACATGCTGCTTGCCCTCGATCTCGAAACAGAAGGTCACGTATTGGCCTGGTTTGAAGTCGAAGCTGCGGCTTTGCGTGTCTTCAAAGACGAAGGTCTTGCTGTCATGCGTTTCATCGATCACCGCTTTGCAGGTCAAAGTGGCAGGCCCACCTGCGTAGCAGGGTTGGTTGTTGGCTGAACTCAGGGAAAACGGACTGTCCGTCGCAACGAGCATCTTGCGGAAACCTCCAGAATAGGGTTCGCGCGAGGATAATGGTGCGAGGGGAGTGAAAAACGGTGCAGAATTGCGGTATCAATCGGTTAGAGCGATTGATCTGTGTTGGATTAGTTCTTTGAACAGGGTGACAGCTTGCGCCACCAGCGGGTCATGGCGTTTTCGAACGTGCACGATGGAATAGATGGGCTGTGGGATCACCGGTGCGTCAGTAACCTGTTGCAATGTTGGATACTCGGCACACAGACCCGGTGCGGCAAATCCGGGGAAATATGCCGTTCCGCCGTTGGCTTTTAGGAAATCCAAAGCCAGATCATTGCTGCCCACCAGGGTCGAGCTTTGCGGCTGATCCAAAAACGCCTCGTCATGCTGGCGGTCAAAATATGATGTGTAGGCCACCTGAATGTAGCGCGTCCATGGAACGTCCTCGATACGGTCACAATCGGTGGACAGCATTACATAGCTTTCGCTGCCCAATTCGCTGACAAACATGTCAGGCGCCCGCTGCGGGACAAAAACAATACCGATATCGGTCTCGCCGGTCAGAACATCCCGCTGTATCTGTTGTGAGAAATTCGCCTCGAGATACAGGTCAAGATACGGGTTTCTTTCCCTGACTGCCTTAGTCCAGTCTATCAGCACGGATCGGGCCAAACTGAACTGAACTGATATACGCAAGCGTTGCCTGTTGCCGCTGCCACCCGCCTCAACATCGCGTCGTGCCAGACTCCAAGCAGCCAGAAGTGACCGGCAATGGGTCTCAAAGCGGCGCCCGGCGGCCGTGGGTTCAGCCCCGCCGCGCCCCCGTTCGAACAGACGTGTGTCCAGCTCCTGCTCCAACTGACGGATGCGAGCGCTGACCGTGGATTGGGTCACATTCAGACGTTCGGCGGTGCGGTTGAAGTTCCGCGTTTCCAGAACATCCATGTAGGTCACTAAAAGCTGGCGATTCATTTAATCGGTAATCCCGATTGATAGGTGCGTTTCAATTGTATTTATTTGCCAAAGTTTCGCAGATATCAAGCATCGTTGAACAAGATGTAAGCCCGCCCTTTTGGCGCCAGCAACAGGAGAAGTTCATGTTCATCGTCGATTGCGACTGCCACAACTATTGGTGCAGCGCCACGGTTCTGGAACCCTACATGGAAGGTCTTTTCAAGGACATGTTCGTCCGGGGTGAACGCACCGGCCCACGTGGTGCATTCCCACATGGCCATCGTCCCTGGTTCCACCCCGAAGGATTTGCCCGCCATGACGTGAACCCGGTTGAGGAAGACGACAACTACTTGATAATGAAGGAAAAGCACCTCGATAAATACAATATCGACGTTGCGATCCTGACCGGCGACGAACCGATCGAAGCCTCAACGCTGGCCAACCCTTATTACGCCAATGCGCTGTGCAAAGCCTATAACGACTACATGATCGACTACTGGCTGCCCAAGGACGAGCGGTTCTGGGGCTCGATCGTGGTGGCACCGCAGGACCCGCATCTGGCCGCCGCTGAAATCCGCCGGGTTGGCGGCCACCCCCGTGTCGTTCAAGTTTTGGTGAGCCACGGTGCCGCGCGCCCTTATGGCGACCCGTTCTATCACCCGATCTATGAGGCTTGCGCCGAAATGGGCTTGCCATTCGCTATGCATCTCGGCGGACAGGGCGGCATCAACTCGACCCCCATCGGGGCCGGGCCTTCGACCTTCTTTTGGGAAACCCATGCGATCCTGCCACAGACGGCCATGACCCACATGGCCAGCTTGATCGCCCACGGCGTGTTTGAGAAATGGCCCGAGCTGAAGGTGGTGATCATCGAATGCGGCGTCGCATGGGTGCCATCGGTTCTGTGGCGTCTGGACGCGAACTATAAGGCACTGCGCAAGGAAACACCGTGGCTGAAGCGTCTGCCTTCCGAGTACTTCAAGTCGAACATCCGCATGTCGACTCAGCCACTGGAGCAGCCCGAGAATATCCAGCACCTGTGGGCCACTCTTGAGGCGATGGATGGTGAGAACACATTGATGTTCGCATCGGACTATCCGCATTGGGATTACGACGACGTCAACAAGTTGCACGTCCCGCCCGCATGGCGCGAGAAGATTTTTGGGCTCAATGCACTTGATGTCTATACCCGCCTGCCGCGCCCGATGGCGCATGCCGCCGAATAAAGAAGGAGACATCGACCATGGCAAACAAGTATTTCGCCTGCAAAACTGATGAAGTCCCCAGCGACGCGGCAAAGATCGTCACAGTTTCGAACATGCCCATCGGCGTTTTCAAACTCGACGACGGTTATCACGCTTTGCTCAACATCTGTCCTCACAAAGGTGCGGCCCTCTGCGAAGGCCCGGTCTGCGGTACGACCCGCCAAACGGACTCAACCGAATTTGTCTATGATCGCGCCGGTGAAATCGTCCGTTGCGCCTGGCACGGTTGGGAATTCGACATTCGCAGCGGTGAGTTTCTTGTGGACTCGTCCATTAAAACGAGACGCTTCGATGTATCAGTAGAGGGCAGTGATCTCTTCGTGCATCTGTAAGAAGCGGGTTTCACGACGAAGGTCAGAAATATTAGGCAGTTCAATCTTTCCTCCCAGCTGCCTGCGCTGGCATTGTCTAGGCATAGGCAATGCCAGTTTTATTTTTGAAACCGGAGATCTATCGCTGTGCTTTTCGTATTGGCTTGGAGGATGGCTATATGCACGTTCTGATTGGCCTACAGGAGGGCGCTCACCCTGGCCAGATATTCAATGAAAACAACTCATGGCTTGGCTAAGCCATTCTTAGCAGCGCCCAAAACTATTTGTTTGATTGGCTTCATGAGGCATTGGGCATTTGCCACTTTTATGTCCCAGAAAACAGCAGACCGCGTAAATAGCTGTTCAAGGCCTTCTTGAAAACCATTGGGCTCATGAGATTTTCAAACTAAGGAAATGCATTTGAGCCCATATTTTACACGCCAATTCAGGTCCATTCGCAATTATCCCGCCTCCTCTGATCTACTGCAGTATAGAGTATTCAACTACAGCGGATTTACGTCTCAGTAATTCAGGCCGAGCGACGCAGCCCATCGATTAAACGTTTCATTAAGAAGGCTTAATAATCAAACCCTTCCATAGGGTTTGCGCAATGGCTGCATACATAGTTTTCCGAGGAGTAATCAAGGGAGGTCGCTGAAATGAATGTTGTGAACACAACTCATTGGCCGTTCGGGTCAGAGGAGAGTTTCATCTTGTCGACCGAACCAGGCCTAGCTTCGCGAGGCGGCGTATCTAGTTCGATTGATCAAGTCGATTTGCCTTTTTTGAACCTCGATCCCCATGATCTCGAAGGGAAAGAAGATCTGCCGGATATCGAACTGCGCGGGTTTTGGGACGGGGTGATCGACAGCACGGTCAGCGCGTATCAAGTTGCTGGGTCTCACGAGGTTGAGTTCAATCTTTCGATGGTGAACCACGAGATCGCGACACGCGGAAGCGCCACGCTCATTTCCGAGCTGTACCATACACAGCAAGTCGCGCTTGAAACCATAAGCATGAATGGAACGGACATACCTGTTTCTTATGAGGCCCGGTCAGCCTTTGGATTTGAGGGCGTTCACATTAGTAGGCAGCACAGTTTCAGCATCTGTCTATAGCCAGCGAACAGGGGGAGATGTTCGATGTGCATGGGTTCGATACAAATGGCGATCTGGTATTGGCGTCATACGGCTATTACGAGGTCGTCGAGATCGCAGGCAAGCTTCACCAAAACGGAATTTCTGATTTTGCACTTAGTTTCGAGGTGTCGTTCGAGCTCGAAATGAATGAGACCGGTCTTTATGAAGTATTTGCTGCGGTCTCGTTCGATGGCCAAATTGACTTTAACGACGGAATGTCGCGCTACTTTGAGTTTGAAGAGGATATGTATTTCCCAGCTCGCGATCTGGGGAGTGTGGAATTTGGCCCTTTGCCAGATGGCTTGTTCCAACAACTGGCGATGTTCCAGGCTCATATGGGTGACGCCTGGGACGAGTTGGTGAGTTTGAACGATCAGCTTGAGGCGGTGTTTTTGCAGCTTCGTGAAGACGAGCACTATGATGAGTGGGATTTGGCCGGGCAGGGGATTGAAAATCCGTTCACTTTCGATTTGCCGCCAGTGGATCAGTGGCTATAACGATTTGGACATTCGGCCCTTTCTGCTGTTCAATCGGACAGGGCTAAGCCAACTCTGTCCGATCATGTGCGCTGGCCGCATCTGATTTTCGGCCGTCACAAGTCATAGGCAAATGGAAGATATTGAAAACACCAGCCCACCGTCACTCGATCAGATACTCTCGCTGGAAAAACAGGTATGGACTGCGCTGGTTGAAGGCAATGCACAGGCGGACCGGGCACTGTTGAGCCCCGATTTTCTGGGCGTGTATCCAACGGGTTTTGCCAATCGCGACGATCATGTTGGCCAGTTCGCCGATGCGCCTACGATGGCGCAATATGAACTCAGCGATACCAGGTTGCGCGTCTTATCGGCGGATGTGGTTTTGCTCTCATACAGGGCAGATTATCTGCGTCCCGAAGCACAGGAATGGGAGGCGATGCTGATCTCATCCCTGTGGGAGCGGCGTCACGACGTCTGGATCAACAGTTTCAGCCAGGACACGCCACTGGAACGGTCATGAGCCAGCCTCTTGTTATCAACCGCTTGCCGCGCGCTTTTCATACCGATCTGGGTGACGAAACCCGCGCGGCGCTGCCCGATTTGACTGCCGAGCAGGGGGAGTTGATCGCGGGAACTGCGGGCTCTAGCCCCTACCTGAAAGGTTTGATTGACCAAGAAAGGGACTGGTTGCCGCACGCGTTGCAGCAACCGGACCAGGCATTGGCGGATGTGATGGGCGCAGCGCGCGCGCTGCCGCCGGATCAGTTGAAACCCGGTTTGCGGCAAGCGAAGAGGCGCATGGCCTTGCTGACGGCGCTGGCCGATCTGGCAGGTGCGTGGCCGTTGGAAAAGGTAACTGCCGCGCTGACCGACTTTGGCGCTTTGGCCGCAGATGTGGCAGCGAAGGCCGAAATTGCTGCGCTGATCCGGCGCGGCAAGCTGCCGGGTATGACCGAAGATGATGTCGAAACCGCAGCTGGTATGGTCATTCTGGCGATGGGCAAAATGGGCGCGTATGAGCTGAATTATAGCTCAGATATCGATCTGATCGTGCTGTTCGACGAAACCCGCTTTGATCCCGATGATTTCTACGAAGCGCGACAGGGCATGGTGCGCGCCACGCGGAATTTCTGTGCCACGCTCAGCGACAAGACGGCGGATGGCTATGTGTTCCGCACCGATCTGCGATTGCGCCCCGACCCGGCGGTGACGCCTGTGTGTCTGGCGATGGAAGCGGCTGAGCGCTACTATGAAAGCCTTGGGCGCACGTGGGAACGCGCGGCCTATATCAAGGCACGCCCCTGCGCCGGGGACATCGCGGCAGGTCTGAGATTCCTCGATGCATTGCGCCCGTTCGTCTGGCGGCGGCATCTGGATTTTGCCGCCATTCAAGACGCCCATGACATGCGACTGCGTATACGCGAGAACAAGGGAACGGGCGGAAGCCTCTCGATTCCCGGTCACGACATGAAGCTGGGGCAGGGCGGTATTCGAGAAATCGAGTTTTTTACTCAGACCCGCCAATTGATCGCGGGCGGACGTGATCCAGACCTTCGTGTACGGGGCACCGTTCCCGGTCTGGCGGCGCTGGCCTCAAAAGGCTGGGTGCCCGAAGATGTCGCCGAGAAGCTGACTGACCACTACCGCGCCCACCGCGAGGTCGAGCATCGCATCCAGATGGTGCACGACGCACAGACCCATAAGATGCCAAATTCAGAGGACGGTTTCGAACGGGTCGCGTGCCTGATGGGGATCAGCAGCGCCGAACTGACCGCCGAACTGACCCGCCGCCTGACCGAAGTGCACGAACTGACCGAAGGGTTCTTCGCCCCTGGACCAGGCGCGGCACCCGTGCCGCTTCAGGAGGTTGAGTTTGACAAGGGTGTGCTGGCCCGCTGGCCGACTTACCCGGCGCTTCGATCGCAGCGTGGTGCACGGATATTCGAGCGGCTCAGACCGGAACTTTTAGCGCGATTGGCTAAAACTGCGAAACCCGACGAAGCATTGCTGGCACTGGATGGGTTTTTGGCAGGATTACCCGCTGGAGTGCAGTTGTTTTCCCTGTTCGAAGCGAACCCGCATCTGATTGATCTGCTGGTCGATATCGTTGGGACGTCACATGCGCTCGCCACCCATCTGTCGCGCAACTCCTCGGTTTTTGATGCGGTGATTGGTGGCAGTTTCTTCAGCGATTGGCCCGGGCAGGCGACCTTGCAGTTGGACTTGACGCAGGCCCTGGCAGAGGAAAGCGACTATGAAACACAGCTCGATTTCGCTCGTCGCTGGTGCAAGGAGTGGCACTTTCGCATCGGTGTGCATCATCTGCGCGGACTGATCGATGGGGCGCAGGCCGGGCAGCAATATGCCGAACTGGCGCAGGCCGTGATTGCGGCGGTTCTGCCCTGCGTTGTCGACCAGTTCTCCAAAAAGCATGGACCGGCGCCCGGGCGCGGCGCCGCGGTTTTGGGCATGGGGTCACTTGGGGCAGGGCGCATCAACTCGCAATCCGATCTGGACATGATTGTCATCTACGATCCTCAGGATCAGGACATGTCCGATGGCCCTCGCCCGCTGGCAACGCGGACATACTACGCTCGTTTCACCCAGGCTCTGATCACGGCGCTCAGCGCGCCAATGTCGCAGGGACGGCTTTATGAGGTCGACATGCGTCTGCGCCCGTCGGGCAATCAGGGGCCGGTGGCTACAAGCTGGGTCAGCTTCACCAACTATCAGCAGAATGAGGCCTGGGTGTGGGAACACCTTGCTTTGACCCGCGCCCATGTGGTCGCAGGCGACGCCGGTCTGGCCGAGGATATCGAAAACTTCCGCGCTGAATTCCTGTCGCAAACGCGCGACCGCCAGAAGGTGCTGAAAGAAGTCGCCGAGATGCGCGAAAGACTGGCCGCAGCCAAAGCACCAGCGGGCGTTTGGGACGCAAAAAATGGGCCGGGTCGCATGATGGATATCGAACTGATGGCAGAGACGGGCGCATTGCTGGCCGGATTGCCCCAGCGCGATGTACACTCGGGTCTGGACGGGGCGGTCGCTGTCGGGCTGCTGGATGTCGCGCAGGCGCAAACCCTGAAGGGTTGTTACGATTTATGCTGGTCGGTGCAATGTGCGGCGCGTCTGCTGTCGGGAAAGGTGATCGAGGCCGACAAGATCGGTGAAGGCGGTACGGCCTTTCTGTGTCGGGCGACCGGGTTCGATCAGGTCGAACAGCTGCAATCCGCGTTGCAAGACAATTACAGCACTGCGGCCTCGTTGATTGGCGCAGTTGTCGGAGGGGTTGAAGATGGCACGCAGTGATGATCCGAATGACCACAAAGGCCTGATCCGCGAGGCGTATCGCATTGAAGGCATCACCTTGCCCGAGTGTCGCAGCATCTTTCTGGATTGGGCGCTGAGCCTGCCTGGAGAGCTTGACCAAAATCAGGCTCTGACCAACCTGCACGCAGTCTATTCGGAACAGGCTGCTGATCATCCGATGACGCAGGTCCTGACCGAGGGTTTGCAGGCGGCCCATGCCCCCAAGCGTCGTGGCGGCTGGCGCAAGCGCAACCGTTAACGGGGCTTTCACCCACGCGCATTCACGATTATGAGGGCGCCATGACACCCGTAGCTGACCGCCCCCGTATCCGTTTGAAACCCAAGGCCAATGCGCGTGGCCTGCGCCACGGGTTTCCCTGGGTCTATGCCAATGACATCGTCACCGACCGCCGGACCCGCAAAATCGGGCCGGGGTCCTTGGCTGTGCTGGAAGACGAGAAGCGCGCGCCAATCGCTCTGGTCGCGGTGAATCCGGCCTCAAAGATCATGTGCCGGGTGCTGGATCGCGACATTAACGCGCAGTTGGATGCGGACTGGTTTGAAACCCGTCTGCGCCGCGCGCTTGAGATGCGCGAGCGACTGTTCGATGCGCCTTACTATCGCCTGATCCATGCCGAGGCGGATGGGTTTCCCGGGGTGATCATCGACCGGTTCGGAGACGCCTGCGTGATCCAACCCAACGCAACCTGGGCTGAGGCACATCTTGAATCTCTGACCGACGCGCTAGTCAAGGTGACCGGGGTCGACACAGTGTTGAAGAACGCCTCGGGGCGCACGCGTGTGCTCGAGGGGTTGGACGACACCAATCTGACCTTGCGCGGCATCGCGCCCGATAAGCCTCTGCCGGTGCCAATGAATGGCGCAACCTACATGGCTGACCTGACTGGTGGACAGAAAACCGGCCTGTTCTATGACCAACGCCCCAATCACGCGTTTGCCGCCAAGTTGGTTCACCCCGAGGCGCAGGTGCTGGATGTATTCAGCCACGTCGGAGGCTTTGGTCTGGCCATGCTGGCGGGCGGCGCAGCACAGGCGTTGTCCGTTGACGGCTCGGCAGCGGCGCTCGAACTGGCGGCGAAGGGCGCTGAAGCCTCAGGATTTTCTGCCCGTTTCCAGACCCGACAAGGCGACGCCTTTGATATACTGACCAAACTCGGCGAAGAGGACGCGTTGTTCGACGTCGTCATCTGTGATCCCCCGGCTTTTGCACCTTCGAAACAGGCGTTGGATGCAGGTTTGCGCGCCTATGAGCGTACCGCACGTCTGGCGGCTCCGCTGGTCAAACCGGGCGGGTATCTTGGCCTCTGCTCCTGTTCTCATGCCGCTGATCTGGGCCGTTTCCGCGATGCCTCATCCCGTGGGATCGGACGGGCAGGACGACAGGCCCAACTGATCCGAACTGGCTTTGCCGGGCCGGACCATCCACAACTGCCGCAGCTGGCAGAAAGCGGCTACCTCAAAGCCGTGTTTTACCGTCTGTGAAGGTCGTTCTGGATACCTGCGTCATCTATCCCACGGTGATGCGAGAGATGCTGTTGGGCGCTGCGAGGCTTGGTTATTTCACGCCCGTCTGGTCTGCACGTATCCTCGAAGAATGGGCCCGCGCCGCCCGCAAGCTTGGCCCCGAGGGCGAGGCGCAGGCGCGCGCCGAAATCGCGCTGGTTCAGGCCCAATGGCCAAATGCCGAGCAACCAGCCAACCTCGGTGTTGAACAGCGCCTATGGTTGCCGGATGCCGCCGACATCCACGTTCTCGCAACGGCGGTCACAAGCTCGGCAGATGTCATTGTCACCGTCAATGCCAAGGACTTTCCCAAGAATATGTTGGCCGACGAAGGGCTTGAGCGGCGCGATCCGGACGGGCTGCTGCATGAACTCTGGCTGTCCGACCCCGAAGGCATGACGCAGGTTTCCAAAGCGGTCCTTGCTGAAGCCAACCGGCTATCCGGTGCTCAATGGACCTTGCGCAGCTTAATGAAAAAAGCCCGCCTGCCGCGCCTTGGCAAAGCCCTGAGTACTTAATTCGGGATCCCATTCATCTGGCCAAAAATTTCTCGGGGAGCGCGAGGGGCTGGCCCCTCGCTCCTATCCTAAACTCCCACGCCCCACTTTTGTTCAAGTACTTCCAGAGCTGCGATCCGCTCATCCGTCTTTGGATGACTCATCAACCAAGCGGGCACAACGCCCGCGCGCTGCTGTGTCAGATCCTCAAGCTTGTGGAACAAAGACTTCTGTGGACCAATCCCGATCCCGGCTTTTGTCAAAAGCGCAGCCGCATATTCATCCGCCTCATATTCATCACTCCGCGACAGGCGGGAGGCCAGCAAATGAGTCAGCATATTTGCAATCCAGGCTCCAATGAACGGGATGAAGCGGTTCAATAGCATCATCAGCGCAGCACGCAGGGCGTTTTGACCCGAGAAATCAATCATCCGCCGCCGGGCGTGGCCAAGGGCGACATGGCCCAATTCATGCGCGATTACGCTTGCCATTTCTTCCGCTGATACTTCGCCGTTGCCAAATTTGCGATAAAAACCGCGAGTGATGAAAATACGCCCATCCGGCGCTGCCAGCCCGTTCACCGGATCGATCTCGTAGATGTAGACTGGGACCCGATCAATCTCCAAGGCTGCAGCCAGCCGGTCCGTCATGCGTTTTAGCGCAGGATCGGCCAGTTCGGTGGACTTCGCATCCAACTCACGATGTGTGCGCCAGACGGATATCCGGTACATCACAACGGCATAGGCTATGGCCAGCAGGATGGGTGTTAAGCGAAGCATGAGTTAGATATGGGCGGCCCACCCCGAGGAGGCAAGCGGTAACTCGCCCTTCACGTCCGATCAGTTATGCGGCTCAATCCAGCCTTACCTGCCTGGCGAGGGCAGGTGCAGGTTCGAATGAAACTCGGCAAGGGACTGCTTGATTAAGACCTCGCCCTTCGAAGCCTCAAAAAATGCGCGTTCAGCTTCCTTTTCTGCGACCAGAGCATCAACTCTCAGGTCCCTCACATCCGCGCGCAGAGCGTCGCGCGCCTCCTCGTAGGTTTCAGCATCGCGCAGCTCATCCTCAAGCGCACTCAGCTTGTCATCATAGTCCGGGTCCGCAGGATCAAGTGCGGCGATATCATCGGCGATGTCTTCGCTGCTGCGGCCATCGTAGTCTTCGTTCAGATCACGCAGTTCACGGCGCGCCTCATAGAGGTCACCGCGTAAGTCGTAATAGGTTTCCGCCGCCGCCTGGTAGGTCGCGATTTTGCCGACATTGCTGTTGGGTGAAGCATTGCGGAACGCCGGGGCCGCTGCCTTAGACGCATTCAGGTTACGCAGCTTGTCCGAGCCATAGGGATCGGTGATCGCTGCAACAAGCGGGTCGCGGTAATAGCGGTAGCGGTCCTTCTTGCGATCGGAATATGGCTTTTCGTAGCGCAGTCGATAGTCGGTTTCATCATAGATCTTCTTATCGTCCGAATAGCGGTAGCCGTCAGGATCGTAAGGCACCGGCTGGATCGTTGCCCAGTCCTTGTGCCGGTGGTTTGGCTGTGGCAGATCGAGATTGCCGTGGAACTCGCCCAGCGTCGCTTTGGTCAATGTACGCCCTTTCGAAGCGTCATAAAAGGCAGCCTCCGCATCTTGCAACGCGTCGCGGGTTTCGTATTTCAGATCCCTCAGATCAGCGCGCAGATCGTCGCGCGCCTCCTCATAGGTTTCTGCATCGCGCAACTCATCCTCAAGCGCACTCAGCTTGTCATCGTAGTTCGGGTCCGCAGGATCAAGCGCGGCGATATCATCGGCGATGTCTTCGCTGCTGCGGCCATCGTAGTCTTCGTTCAGATCACGCAGTTCACGGCGCGCCTCATAGAGGTCACCGCGCAGGTCGTAATAGGTTTCTGCCGCCGCCTGATAGGTCGCGATCTTGCCGACATTGCTGTTGGGTGAAGCATTGCGGAACGCCGGGGCTGCTGCCTTAGACGCATTCAGGTTACGCAGCTTGTCCGCGCCATCGGGATCGGTGATCGCTGCAACAAGCGGGTCGCGATAGCGACGCTTGCTGGGCTTCTTACTGTCATAGTGCTTGGATTTATAATCTGTGCGAGCAACAGGTCGCGGGGAATACTCAACAGGAGCAACCGACGCCTTGCGATACGTTTTCGTTACGCGGTTCGCGCTTGACTTGGTTTTTACCGGCGAACGCTTGCCAAATAGTTGCTCGACATCGCGTTTAAACTCTCTTCCAAAGCCCGCCAGTGTGGTCTTTTGTACCTTGCCGTTCCGTCCCTTAGCTTTAGCAGAGGTTTTGGCTGACCGGTGGTGTTTTGCCTTTTGCTTCTTGTTGAACCCGAAAGCCTTTTCCACGCGGTGCGTTTTGGACTTGGCCTTGCCGGCATCTTTACCCGCGCTTTTGGAACCCTTAGCTTTGCCAGATTTTCCCTTTTCGCCACTTTTGTTGCCGTCGTTGCCTTTTCCGGACTTACCCTTGCCTTTGTTGCCATCGTTGCTTTTTCCAGAATTACCTTTGCCGCCGCCGCGGCCCTTTCCATTGCCATTATCATTCTTGGCATAAGCGGCGTCAGGGGAAAGTACCAATGTCGCGGTCGCACCCGATGCAATTGCGAACGCTGTAATGGTCAAAACAGATGTCAGGATATTTCGTAGTTTTGAAATGGTCATCTCAGCCCCCCAGCTTCAATCCCTTTGCCGTATATCACGAATTCGAGAGAGGCAGGGAATTTTGCCGAGATTGTTTCTTTGATGGTTCTTTTGACGCGAATATCTCTGAAAAATGGGCCTATTGTTTCCGGTTTCTGAAACAACAAGGACTCCGACGGTGACTATCGCGTCAGTTCCCGCATACCTTGTTCTAAACCCGCCAGCGTCATGGGTACCATGCGATCTTCGAATATCTCACGGATCATGCCGATCGAATGGGTGTATTCCCAATACTTCTCTGGCACTGGATTGATCCACAGGTTCGATGTCCACTGTTCGCGTGCACGGCCCAGCCAGACTTGGCCAGATTCCTGATTCCAATGCTCATTTGCACCACCGGGATAAGCGATCTCGTAAGGACTCATCGAGGCATCGCCGACAAAGATGCATTTGTAGTCCGGCCCGTATGTGCGCAAGACCTCGTGCGTCGGAGTTTGCTGATCCCAGCGGCGGCGATTGTCGCGCCAGACGCCTTCATAGAGGCAATTGTGGAAGTAGTAGTATTCCAGATGTTTGAACTCGGTCCGGGCCGCCGAGAACAGTTCTTCCACAACCTTGATATGCGGATCCATCGACCCGCCCACGTCCAGAAACAGAAGCACTTTGACGGCGTTGTGACGTTCGGGACGGGTTTTGACATCCAGATAGCCGTGTTCAGCCGTAGCTCTGATCGTTCCATCCAGATCAAGCTCTTCCGCTGCACCTTCACGCGCCCAGCGGCGCAGGCGTTTCAAGGCAACCTTGATGTTCCGGGTACCCAGTTCAACAGTGTCATCTAAGTTCTTGAATTCGCGCTTGTCCCAGACCTTTACGGCACGCTGATGGCGGCTTTCTTTCTGGCCGATGCGCACGCCTTCGGGATTGTAGCCATAGGCGCCGAAAGGTGAGGTGCCTGCGGTGCCGATCCACTTGTTACCGCCCTGATGGCGACCCTGTTGGTCCTTGAGGCGCTCGCGTAGCGTCTCCATCAGTTTATCAAAGCCACCAAGCGCCTCGATCTCGGCTTTTTCTTCATCCGAAAGGTGCTTTTCGGCCATCTTTGCAAGCCACTCGGCGGGAATATCGACCGCCTCGAGTACTTGATCGAAACTGATTTCACCCAACCCTTCGAAACTGGCGGCAAAGGCACGGTCGAACTTGTCGATGTTGCGCTCGTCTTTCACCATCGAAACGCGGGCGAGATAGTAAAACGCCTCGACATCGTATGTCGCCAAGCCCTTTTTCATCCCTTCCAGAAACGTCAGGTACTCGCGCAGAGATACGGGAATGCCAGCGTTTCGGAGGTTTTCGAAGAAGGGCAGGAACATCGTTCTATACCAGGCGGACAATGACCAGTGAAATCACCAGCCCGACCAACGCAAAGGCAATGCCGTAACCTGCAGCGTATTGAGCCATATCAGCACCGCTTCCGTTACGTTTGCGTGCTGTCAACGCGCCCAGAATCGCGCCCAGAATAGCCATGCCCAGAACCACTATCATGTGACGTTATCCACCCGTGCTTGTGGCGGCTGACTGCGCGATGTCTTGTGTGACCGAGCGCACCACCAAATCCGAGCCGAAGCCGTAACGTGCCCATCCGATACTGTCCAGCCGAACGCGACGTGCCTGATCTAGTTGACCGGACTGCCGCAGTGCCTCGGATTTGAGCAGCAGCAGGGTGGCCAGAAGGGCGGCGTTCTCGGCCTTGGTCATGACATTGATTGCTTTGTTCAATTCGGGCAGGGCCTCGGTGCCCTGACCCTGTGCCAAAGCAAATGCTGCGGTTTGTGCCGTGATATGAGCGCGCTGAATTTCCGTTCCCGGGGTGGCGTTCAGGTATTTCAGGGCAATTTCATATTGCTGCTGCGCCGCCTCGGGGTCGTCGAATTGCCCCATGCGCCCCAGCAGATAATGCGGATAGGCGCGGCGGTGGTCGGTCCAGCCTTGCTGTTGACCAATTCGCGCTGCCTCGTTCGCAGCGTTAACGCGCTTGGCCGTACCAGCGCCAGCCCCCAAAGCGCGTTGAACTGCATTAATCCACGCCCGAGGTGTCTCAGTAACCTGTTGTGGCGCAACCCGATCCCCTCTGGGGTTCAGCCGGCTGAGTACGCCGGGCAGAACCGCCGCCACCTGTTCACGTGTCATGCCATTTTGCAGCTCAGGCGCATAGGCTGCGCGCAGGATCAACATGTCGAATCCGGTCAGAACCGTGTGGAAATTGTCGTCGTTGAATACTGAATCGGTTAGGCGATAGAGGTCGTTCAGAGGTCCAAGTGCCTGAGCCAATTCTTCATGCAGGCAGTCCCGAATTTCCTGTGGGCTGGCATCGTAGGGGATGAATATCCCGATCCGTTCACGTTTTCGCAGTTCGGTCCAGTTGCTTTTGCTTTTGCGCCTGTCACGGCGGTATTCTTCCAGACTTGAAGAGTTGGGCACGACGAAACAGGCGGCCTGCGGCAGGATGCGGCGGATCTGTTTCTGGCTTACAGCCTCGATCGTGATGCTCGCCTGACCCTCTGGAATCTGCCGGATGTCGATCTTCGCCTCACGTTGCAACCGGGTCAGCAGCCGGCTCAGGTCGGTCTGCATCGTTGGTGGCGGTGTCCCAGTCAGACGCACCGTGATGGGTCCATCAAACCGGGTGAAAACGGGCAACTCTGCGCCGCTCTCAAGTGCGAAATGCAGCGATAGGAAATCTGCGGCGATGTTCTTGTTTGAACGGGCAGGCGGGCTTGGACGAGCAGCGCCGAAGGATTTAGACGGCGGCAGCGAAGCTTCAATCACCTGGGTACGGGTCGGCGTCTCGATCCGGTCGACCGTGGTGCAGGCAGACAGCGCCGCCAGAAGTAGGGTTGCGCCTAGAAGCCTCATGGTCGCTGATACTTCAGGAACGGCGACAACTTGCCGATGCGGTCATAGAGTTTGCGTGCGGTATGGTTGTTTTCCTGCGTCAGCCAATAGACTGAGGGGGCTTTCTGCCTGTCCGCTTCTTCATAGACGGCCTCAATCAGGGCGCGTCCAACTCCGGTGCCTCTCGCTTCTGGGCGGGCATAGAGATCCTGCAGATAGCAGACACTTTCTTCCTTCCAGGCGTGGCGATGAAACAGGTAGTGGGTCAGTCCAAGCAGTTGCCCATCCAAATCCGCGACAAAACAGGAAAAGTCATTCGGATCATCACCTAAGAGCCGCGCAAAGGTGCTTTGGAAAGTCGAATCCGGCACTTCGGTTTCATAAAATGCCAGGTAGTCACGCCACATTTCGGCCCATTGATCCCGGTCTTCTGGTCGCAAGGGGCGAATTGTGAGGGCGTTAGACATTTTATTTTTTCCTGCTCTGGAGGCCCGATTGGCGCGGGGTCTTTCGTTGATGTAATGCTGACACTCGACCGTACCGATGACAAGCTGTGATCACCGCTTGCTACGCGCCATAAAGGCCAGCCTTTCAAACAGGTGTACGTCCTGCTCATTTTTTAGAAGCGCACCATGTAGCTTGGGCAGTGCATTCACACCGTCGCGTTTAAGGTCCTCAGCGCTCAAGTCCTCAGCCAAGAGCAGTTTCAGCCAGTCCAGCACTTCCGAGGTCGAGGGCTTTTTCTTCAAACCCTGCGTTTCGCGGATTTCGTAGAACTGGGTCAGCGCGGTGGTCAGCAGCGCATCTTTGATGCCGGGGTGATGGACTTCGACGATACGGCGCATCGTGGCTTCGTCTGGAAAGCGGATGTAGTGAAAGAAGCAGCGGCGCAGGAATGCGTCAGGTAGCTCCTTTTCGTTGTTTGAGGTGATTATGACGATCGGGCGGTTCTTGGCCCGGATCGTCTCGCCAGTCTCGTAGACGTGGAACTCCATCTTATCGAGTTCTTGTAATAGATCGTTGGGAAATTCGATATCAGCCTTGTCGATCTCGTCGATCAGTAGCACAACCTTTTCATCCGCATCGAATGCCTGCCATAGCTTCCCCTTGCGAATATAGTTCGAGACATCATGCACGCGCTCATCACCTAGCTGACTGTCACGTAGACGGCTGACCGCATCGTATTCATACAACCCCTGCTGCGCGCGCGTTGTGGATTTCACGTTCCACTCAATCATCGTCAGCCCCAGCGCGCCTGCGACCTGTTTCGCCAGCTCGGTTTTGCCGGTTCCGGGTTCGCCCTTGACAAGCAGCGGGCGTTCCAGCGTGACGGCGGCGTTCACGGCAATGTTCAGATCGTCGGTGGCAACATATTCTGCGGTGCCTTGAAAACGTGCGGTCATGGGACCCCTCATGTGGTTTCCGCGGAATGCGGGCTGGGTTTGCTCTGCTCGGGTTACAGAGAGGCAAGGTTATTTACAAGCCGGGCCGCAGCGTCGCGAAAGGATGGAATGGGCTGTAAGTCCAATCTGTTTTGGGCGATTCGTTCGGGACGGGGTATCGCAGGGGTTGAAGCTGCCTGAAAAACGCCTTGCGAGAACCACAGAAAAACAAGGTTTTGTTGTTACAAGTCTCAATATTAGAGCAGTCGGAGTGACGCGGCGGCGAGGCATACGTTTGTGTAGTGACAATCTTTGCCCCGTCGGATAAACGCTCCGCAGAAGGGGGTGCCGAATGTCAGGTAATACAATCGCAACCGACGTTTCAGGCCATACCGAGGGAGCAAATATGAAGCAGGAAGTTTTTCTGCCGGAAGATTACCGTCCGGCTGAAGATGAACCTTTCATGAATGATCGCCAGCTTGAGTATTTTCGCCGCAAGCTGATGGATTGGAAGACAGAACTACTCGCAGGCAGCCGTGATACGATCGAAGGTCTGCAGGACAACACCCGAAACATTCCCGATGTCGCTGACCGCGCAAGCGAAGAGACCGACCGTGCGCTGGAACTGCGCACCCGGGATCGTCAGCGCAAGCTGGTGGCCAAAATCGACTCGGCCCTGCGCCGGATCGAAGAAGGGGAGTATGGATATTGCGAGAAGACCGGTGATCCGATCTCGCTCAAGCGCCTGGATGCGCGCCCTATCGCGACTATGACGCTTGAGGCGCAAGAGCGTCACGAGCGCCGCGAAAAGGTCCACCGCGACGATTGATCGCTGGGAAATTGCAACAAAACAACTGCGCCGGGGCCTGTCGCTTCGGCGTTTTTGCGTTATGGCAGGTCCATGAATATCAATGGTCTGAATTTCTGCGTCATTGGCGGCGGCATTGGGGGCATGGCGGCGGCACTCGCACTGCGAAGTCAGGGTGCTCAGGTGACGGTTCTGGAGCAGGCCCCAGAACTGACCGAAGTTGGTGCTGGATTGCAAATCAGTGCGAACGGGATGGCGGTACTGCGTGCGCTAGGCGTAGCTGGTAAGGTCCCGGAAGCTGGACAAATCTCGGGTGGGACCGTTCTGCGCGATTACCGTAATGGGCGCGTGATCAGTCGGGTCCCGGTCCCTGCCGCTGGGTCGACTTACTATTATCACCGGGCAGATCTGCTGGACCTGTTACACAAAGCCGCCTTGCGCTCTGGGGTGGATATTCGGCTGGATGCACCTGTCGCCACGGTTCATAAACACCCAAGCGAAGCCGAGATCGTTCTGGAAAGCGGCGAAAGGCTGCGTGCGGAATGCGCGATCGCCGCAGACGGTGGGCGCAGCGCTATCCGCCCGATCTTGAATGGCCCCGAGGTCCCGGTTTTCACCCATCAGGTTGCCTGGCGAGCAACGATCCCCTGGACCCAGCGAGAAGAACTGCCATGCGCGTCCTTGACGATGGGGCCAGGCCGGCACGTGGTAACCTACCCGCTGCGCGATCAACGCCTCGTGAACATCGTGGCCATAGAAGAGCGTTCCGACTGGAAAGAGGAAGGCTGGCGTCGTCAGGGTGATCCCGACGACCTGCGAACCCGGTTCGCCGAATTTGGCGGACCGGTTGGTGACATATTGTCAAAGATTGACGAGGTTCACCTTTGGGCGCTGTTTCTGCGCCCCGTGGCGCAAATCTGGCAGAATGGGCGATTGGCCTTACTTGGGGATGCGGCGCACCCGACGTTGCCTTTTATGGCCCAAGGAGCTTGCCTGGCACTGGAAGATGCCTGGGTCCTGACACGCGCGTTCCAGGACAACTCAGGCGTCGCCCGCGCATTGGCTACCTATGAAGCCACTCGACGACCGCGTGCCAGGCAAGTGGTTGGCGCCGCAGGCGCAAATGCTCGTAATTTCCACCTTCGTGGGCCAATGAGGCTGGCCGCACAGGCCGCCTTAATGGCGGTTGGTCCACGCTTGGCGCGGCGCTACGAGTGGATCTATAGCTACGACGCGACCGCGTAAGCGTTCACAGGTCGAGATCAATCCAGACCGGCACATGGTCCGAAGGTTTTTCGTGCCCCCTCACTTCGGCATCGATCCTGCAATCACGCATCAAATCTGCAGCTTGCGGCGTCAGAAGAAAGTGATCGATGCGAATCCCGTCGTTTCTGTTCCACGCACCGGCTTGATAATCCCAGAATGAGTAATGACCGGGGCCTTGCGTTCGAGCGCGAAATGCTTCGGTAAAGCCCAGATTCAATACCTTGCGGAATGCAGCACGACTTTCGGGTCGAAATAGCGCATCCTCGCGCCAGGCGTCGGGGCGCTTGGCATCTTCGGCCTGCGGGATGATATTGTAATCCCCGGCCATCAACGCGGGTTCCTCTGATGCCATCAAATCGCGGGCACGATCATAGAGGCGCTCCATCCACTCAAGCTTGTAGTCATATTTCGGCCCCGGCACCGGATTGCCATTTGGCAGATACAATCCGCAGATGCGCAGTGCTCTCTTTCCTATGACAGTAGCTTCGATCCAGCGCGCCTGCTCATCACTTTCATCACCGGGCAACCCACGGGAGACATCCTCAAGCGGCAATTTCGAAAGGATTGCAACGCCGTTGAAGCTCTTTTGCCCGTGGGTTTCAACGTTATATCCGCGCTCCTCGAAAATCTCGCGGGGGAAATTCTCATCGATTGATTTGATTTCCTGCAGCAACACGACATCGGGCTGCGCCTCATCCAACCAGCGAGGTAACGCCTCGGCGCGTGCCTTGATACCGTTGATGTTGAATGTGACGATTTTCATGCGTGATCCTCCGGTGCCATTGGCAACCTATCGCGCAGAATACACGCAACGGCAAGTTGCCGTACAAGTTAGCGAGGCTCTGCCTCGCGCTCCGAGGTATTTTGGGCCAGATGAAGAAACGGATTCTTAACCATATTCGTCAAAACTGAGTATGCGGTACAGGCGGAGGCGCCGATGACCGCGCCAGGTGAAGCTCTCTGACTTTGACTTTCAGAGAGTGGATCCCTCTTCATCTGGCTAAAAATACCTTGGGGGTGTGGGGGCAAAGCCCCCACTGGCGCTACATCGAGAACGATGTGCCGCAGCCGCAGGAAGACGTGGCGTTGGGGTTCTCAATCACGAAGCGCGCGCCGATGAGTTCCTGTGTGAAATCAATTACCGCGTTCTCCAGAAACGGCAGAGAGATCGAGTCGACGATGACCTTTTGGCCTTTGCCCTCTAGCACCAAATCGTCCTCTTTCGGCTCATCCAGGGCGATCTCGTATTGAAAACCGGAACATCCGCCACCCTCCACAGCGACACGCAGGGCCTGGCCCTGATCTGCGGCACCGATTTCGGCCAGGCGTTCAAAGGCGCGTTCTGTGACTGTTGGGGGCAGATTCATGCCGGTCTCCAAAGGTTTATTTCCTTAGCATCGTACAATATATGGAACCTGACGACAGGCGACAAGGACAAGACCTTTGGACAGAGCGGGTTTTGCCTCGGACCCAGGCCGCGCGAGGGGGCGGCTTGTACCTGAGGAGGAAAGCAGTTTTCGGTCATGCTTTCAGCGCGACCGTGACAGGATTATTCATGCCAGCGCGTTTAGGCGCCTCAAACACAAAACTCAGGTGTTTGTTGAGCATGAGGGCGACAGTTATCGAACCCGCCTGACGCATTCCATAGAAGTGGCTCAGGTGGCTCGAACGATTGCCGGGGCCTTAGGCTTGAACGGCGAATTGACCGAAGCGGTCGCGTTGGCGCACGACCTCGGGCATACGCCGTTTGGCCACACGGGCGAGGATGCTCTGCATGCGTTGATGGAGCCATATGGTGGCTTTGACCACAACGCACAGGCCATTCGGATCGTAACCAAACTTGAGCGTCACTACGCCGAGTTCGATGGGTGCAACCTGACCTGGGAATGTCTGGAAGGGATAGCCAAGCACAACGGGCCGGTCACTGGTGCATTGCCTTGGGCATTGGCCGAATGCAACCAGGGCTTTGACCTCGAACTCCATACTCATGCGAGCGCTGAGGCGCAGGTCGCGGCGTTGTCGGACGACATTGCCTACAACAATCACGATCTGTTTGACGGATTGCGGGCGGGATTGTTCAGAGATGAAGACATTCAGCAGCTTCCCATAATTGATGCCTGTTTCGCCGAAGTGGATGCCAATTATCCGGGTCTTGACCCTTATCGCCGTCGGCACGAGGCGCTCAGACGGGTATTTGGCGTCATGGTTTCGGATGTTATCGACACCTCACGCGCGTTGATAGCGGCCTCGGGGGCGCAGTCGGTCGAGGATATCCGCCATCTGGGTTATCCGGTCATTCAATTCTCGGATGATCTTTGGGCGAAGCTCAAACAGATCCGCGCCTTCCTGTTTTCGCGCATGTATCGCGCACCGAGCGTGATGGAAGTGCGCGCCAGTGTCAGCAAGGTGGTTGAGGAACTGTTTCCGATTTACCTGTCCGACCCGAAACAGATGCCCAGGCACTGGCATGTCGATATCGAGATGGCAAAGGATGAGACCGCGCTGGCCCGCATCGTCTCGGATTATATCGCGGGCATGACCGACAGGTTTGCGCTGCAAGACCATGCCCGGCTTACCGGAGATCACTCGATCGCAATATAGGCGATGGCCCAGACCTGTTGGCTGGCTTGTGTTTGAGCCAGTTCAGCATCATTCGTGGGCGGGAAAACGATCATCGTGGGGCCGTAACTACCAATGCCCATCGGCACGCCATCCGCGTGGGTGGCCACGATGGGTTGATGTGTCTCGATGCTTTCCCATGGGATTTCAGCCTGATAGCCATCCATAGCCATGGGCAGAGCAGATTTGCCCCTCGCACCTGCCATCGTCATCACGTCGGACAACAGTGGGCCGGAAAAGGTATAGTCGCGCTGGTTCTCTGGCGGGCCGTAGGGGATGGTGATTTCGATCTGTTCCAACCCGTCCAGCATGGCAGCGTCAAAGCCTGCTGCACCGTCATGTGTGACTTCGAGAAAACCCAACAGCCCACCGTCGTTCTCAGCGCGCGCGGGCAGATTGGTTTCGGTGATGGCGCCACCGAGCGTCAGCAGTACGTGGCCTTGAGGTGAGGGCATCTCGGCCCATGTGGGCAGGGCGGTGGTCAGCAACAGGGCGAAGGGCAGGGTAAGGCGCATTCAGGGGCTCCGGTCACGGTTTTCCCCGACCTTAGCCCTGATAGCGGTTAATCCAAGCGCAAAATTTAGGCGTCCATTGACCTTGGCGCTTTGCGTGGTAAACCCCGCGGCAAGCAAAAGGACATCCGAAATGAACCTGTTCTCCGAGATCCGCGGCCTGGTACTGGACGCGCTGGCGCAGATGCAGTCCGAAGGCGCGCTGCCTGAGGGGCTGAGCTTTGACAACGTGGCAGTTGAGCCTCCGCGCGATGCGGCGCATGGCGATATGGCGACCAATGCGGCGATGGTACTGGCGAAACCGGCGAAGATGAAGCCGCGGGACATTGCGGATGTGCTTGCGGGCAAGCTGTCTGCAGACAACCGGATCACCAGCGCCGAGGTGGCGGGCCCGGGTTTTCTAAACCTGCGGCTTGCGTCTTCGGTTTGGCAGGGAGTGTTGGCTGCGGTGCTGGAAAAGGGCACCGATTATGGCCGTTCGACCATGGGACATGGTCAGAAGGTGAACGTGGAGTATGTCTCGGCCAACCCGACCGGCCCGCTGCATGTGGGCCACACGCGGGGAGCTGTGTTCGGTGATGCGCTGGCAAGCTTGCTGGCCTATTCGGGCCATGAGGTGACCCGCGAATACTACATCAACGATGGCGGCGCGCAGGTGGATGTGCTGGCGCGGTCGGCATATGAACGGTATCGCGAGGCTAACGGGCTGAGCCCTGAGATCGCCGAAGGTCTCTATCCCGGCGATTACCTGATCCCGATCGGTCAGGCGCTGAAAGAGAAATACGGCGACAGCCTGATCGACAAGCCTGAAAGCGTATGGCTGGAAGAGCTGCGCGAGTTCTCGACCAACGCTATGATGGACCTGATCCGCGCCGACCTGAAGGCGTTGGGTGTTGAGATGGATGTGTTCTTCTCAGAGAAGTCGCTCTACGGCACAGGGCGGATCGAGGCTGCGCTTCAGTCGCTGACCGACAAGGGCCTGATCTACGAAGGCGTTCTTGAGCCGCCCAAGGGCAAGAAGCCCGAGGATTGGGAACCGCGCGAGCAGACCTTGTTCAAGTCGACCGAACACGGGGATGACGTCGACCGCCCGGTCAAGAAATCGGACGGCAGCTGGACCTATTTCGCCCCGGATATCGCTTATCATTATGACAAGGTGAGCCGTGGGTTTGACGCGCTAATCGACGTGTTCGGTGCGGACCATGGCGGCTATGTCAAACGGATGAAGGCGGCGGTTTCGGCCCTTTCCGATGGTAAGGTGCCGCTGGATATCAAGCTGACCCAATTGGTGAAGTTGTGGAAGAATGGCGAGCCATTCAAGATGTCCAAGCGGGCAGGGAACTTTGTCACGTTGCGCGATGTAGTCGATCAGGTCGGGCCTGATGTAACCCGTTTCGTGATGCTGACCCGCAAGAACGACGCACCGCTGGATTTCGATTTCGACAAGGTGCTGGAACAAAGCCGCGAAAACCCGGTGTTCTACGTCCAATACGCCCATGCCCGCGTCATGAGTGTGCTGCGCCGCGCCGCTGAGGCCGGGATTTCTGCCGATGATACTACGCTATCAGGGGCAGATCTGGGCAAGATCGACCACGCCTCTGAGCTGACCGTTGCCAAGAAGCTGGCAGAATGGCCACGTCTGGTTGAAATCGCCGCTCGCACAAATGAACCGCACCGGGTTGCCTTCTATCTCTATGAATTGGCAGGAGATTTCCACGCGCTGTGGAACAAGGGCAATGACGAAACCCAGTTGCGCTTCATTCAGGATGGCGATGTTGCCACAAGCCAATCGAAAATCGCACTGGCCCGGGCTGTTTCTGTTGTGATTTCAGCGGGCTTGGGTATTCTTGGCGTTACCCCGGCGCAGGAGATGCGATAACAAATATCGCCCGAACCGCCGGTCTGAGGCAGACAAGATATGACCCGCGCGCCACTTTTTACGGCGCAATCGGGCGGTGAGGCGGAAATGGCACGTTACGATTACTCGGGGCAGCATAGCCCCGAGCAGATGCATTACTCGAATCAATCGCATCCTGAAGATGCGTATGATTATCCTGATGAAAGCTATAGCTATGATGACGCCCCGCGCGCAGGCGCTGGGCTGGGCCGCATTGTCAACGTGCTTGGGGCGGTTGCGTCTTTGGCGCTGGTCGCCGGAGTCGGCGTTTGGGGCTACCAACTGATCATGCGCGACGTCAGCGGGGTACCGGTCGTGCGTGCCGCCGAAGGACCCATGCGCGTGCAGCCCGAAAATCCCGGCGGGACGCCTGCTGATCATCAGGGTCTAGCGGTGAATGCAGTTGCCGCTGTCGGGACTGCTGCACCGCCGGCAGATCGTCTGATCCTTGCACCGCGCCCCGTGTCTCTGACTGATGAAGACACGCCCATGACCGCGCTTGAGGCCACAAATGCAGTGCAAGTGATTGAGGAACCCGCCACTGATCAGGCGATCGTGAACGCTCTGGCCGAAGGGCTCGCCGCCGAACCTCTGCCTGAACAGACGCCTGAGCAGGGCGTGCAATTGGCTTCCCTGGTCACGCCCGAAGACGAGCCCGCGATTGATCCGGCTGATTACGCCGCGCAACAGCCCGACCCTAAGATTGCTGCACTGCCTGGTGTGCGCCGGTCGCTGCGTCCGCATGTGCGTCCAGCCCGCGCTACGCCAAGTTCTATTTCGTCCAACAGCGCTACGGAAGCTGCGATCAATGCTGCAGTAAAGGCTGCTGTTGGTCTGGATGTTGATCCCGATACATTGACCAAAGGCACGCGACTTGCTCAGCTTGGGGCATACGAAAGCGCCGATGTGGCGCAGGCCGAATGGGCACGTTTGAATGGCCGATTTGGAGAATATATGGATGGAAAACAGCGTGTTATTCAGAAGACCTCAAGCGGAGGGCGAACCTTCTATCGCCTGCGTGTCATGGGGTTTGATGATCTGAGCGACTCGCGCCAGTTTTGCGCGGCCCTAGTCGCGCAGGGTGCAGACTGTATCCCGGTCGCCGTCCGGTGAGATTTGGCGCGGTTATCACCGATGCCGAAGGGCTGCGCCTGACGCCGGATGAAAAAGCTTTGTTCAAAGAGATGAACCCGTTCGGGTTCATTCTGTTTGCCCGCAACATCGAATCCGCTGATCAGACCCGCGCCTTGTGCGAGGACTTCCGCGAGGCGGTTGGCCGAAATTGCCTAATCACAGTCGATCAGGAAGGTGGCCGCGTACAACGTCTGCGCGCACCTTTAGCCCGTGAATGGTTGCCCCCTTTGGATCATGTCGCGCATGCCGGAGATCAGGCCGAGCGCGCGATGTATCTGCGCTATCGTCTGATCGCGCATGAACTGCTGGAATTGGGCATCGACAGCAATTGTGCGCCGATGGTCGATCTGGCCCGCGAGGGTACTCATGCGTTCCTGAAGAACCGCTGCTATGGGTCCGATCCCGAAAAGGTTTCCGCGATTGGCCGAGCCGTTGCCAACGGACACTTTGATGGCGGAGTGTTGCCGGTAGTAAAGCACATGCCCGGCCACGGTCTGTCGACGCTCGACAGTCATCACGAGTTGCCGCATGTGGATCTTTCTCTAAGTGCACTGGAAACAGCAGATTTTGCACCATTCCGCGCGCTGAACGACTTGCCGATGGGGATGACGGCGCATTTGGTTTATGACCAGATCGATCCACGGCCCGCAACGATTTCTGCTGGAATGATGACGATGATTAGGGAGCGCATCGGTTTCGACGGTCTGATTATGACCGACGATATCACGATGAAAGCCCTGAACGGCGCGCCCGCCGACTTGGCCCGACAGGCACTGCACGCCGGATGCGATGTGGCCTTGCACTGCAACGGGGCCTTTGAAGAACGCGCGCAGGTGCTCGAAGCCGCTGGTGAGATGTCGGATGCGGCACAAGCCCGCGCAGATCGGGCGCTGGCCCGGAGACAACCGCCACAGGAACTTGACATCCAAGCCGCCGAGGCGGAACTATCTGCCCTAATGGGCGGGCAGGTATATGCAGGATAACCTTTTCAGCGAAGACCCGGTCTCGGTTGCCGATCGGCTGGCCGCCGAGGCTTTGATTGTGGACGTCGATGGGTTTGAGGGTCCGCTCGATGTGCTTTTGACACTTTCGCGTACGCAAAAAGTGGACTTGCGCAAAATCTCGGTTCTGGCGTTGGCGCAACAGTATCTGACCTTTGTCGAAAAAGCGCGGCAATTGCGGATTGAGCTGGCGGCGGATTATTTGGTGATGGCGGCCTGGCTGGCCTTCCTCAAATCACGCCTGTTATTGCCTCCAGACCCGGATGACGAAGGCCCATCGGGCGAGGAACTCGCCGCGCACCTCGCATTCCAATTGGAGCGTCTGCAGGCCATGCGCGATGCCGCTGCGCGCCTGATGGCGCGTGATCAATTAGGCCGCGATTTTTTCAAACGCGGGCAGGGTGAGGATGTTACGCGTATCCGCACCGTGACCTATTCCGCCACACTGCTGGACCTGATGCAGGGCTATGCGCGTATCCGCACGCGCGACGAGTTCCGCCCCTTCGTCATGGACCGCGACGCCGTTTTCACCATGGAACAAGCGCTTGAGCGGATGCGGCCCCTAATAGGCTTTGCCGGTGCGTGGACGGATATGGAGACCTACCTGCCCGAAGGCTGGGATGCTGATCCGGTTCGGCGACGCTCTGCCACGGCTGCAACCTTCGCAGCCTCGCTTGAGCTGGTGAAAGAAGGACATATGGAGATCAAGCAAAGCGAGACCTTTGCGCCGATCCATCTGCGTAAGAGGACTGAGACACGTGACTGACGCCAACGAAGAGACAGGCACACTGTTCGAAGCGCCGCCCTTGGCGGAACAGGAACGTATGGTCGAGGCCGTGCTGTTTGCCAGCGCCGAGCCAGTGACGATTGGTGATCTCGAAGCGCGTATGCCCCATGGCAGCAATGCCGCGCAAGCTGTTGAATCGCTTCAGAAACGGTACGAAGGGCGCGGGGTGCGTGTGGTGCGCGTTGGTGAGGCCTGGGCAATCCGTACCGCCCCTGATTTGGGCTTCCTGATGCAAAAAGAAACTGTCGAGACCCGCAAACTCAGCCGGGCGGCCATCGAAACGCTGGCGATCGTGGCTTATCACCAGCCCTGCACCCGCGCCGAGATTGAGGAAATCCGGGGCGTGTCCGTTTCGCGCGGCACCATTGATCAACTGCTTGAGATGGAGTGGATCCGACTGGGCCGCCGTCGCATGACACCAGGCCGTCCGGTGACATTCGTCGTAACGCCTGAGTTTCTGGATCATTTCGGGCTGGAAAACGCCCGTGACCTGCCGGGCCTGAAGGAGTTGCGCGCAGCCGGACTGTTGGAGAATCGCCCACCCCCTGGTGCTGTGCCGCTGGGCGAAGGAAAGGGTGATGACGAGGACGAAGATCAAACCGAGCTGTTCGAAGAAGAGTGATCGGACGGCCCTTTTATTGCCGCAGATCGCACCTATCCTAGGGTGCACATAACGGAGTTGAGCCAATGAATGCCAATCGGATCATCGATATGATCGTGCGCCGGGTGATGCGTCGCCTGGTGAACCACGGTGTGGACAAGGGTATTGATATGGCCAGCAAGGTGGGCCGCAAACCGGGGCAGTCTGATGTTGAGAATGGCCCCGAGGCGGATCGCCAGATGCGCGATGCGACCAAGCGCCAAAATCAAAGCGCAAAGCAGATGCGGCAGGTGTCGCGTCAGATGCGTCGGTTCATGAAGTTCTGAAACTCAGCCCACAGCTTTGAAATGCTTGGACAGTTTCAGGCCTTGACCCTGATAGTTCGAAGCAATACCCGCGCCATATAGTTGCGTCGGCATTTCGGCCATCTTCTCATAAACCAGGCGCCCGACGACTTGTCCGTGTTCCAACACAAATGGCGCTTCGTGGCAGCGCACTTCCAGCACCCCGCGTGATCCGGCACCGCCTGCTTCGGCATGTCCAAAGCCCGGGTCAAAGAATCCGGCGTAATGTACCCGGAACTCGCCGACCATAGCGAGATATGGGGCCATTTCAGCAGCATACATTGGCGGGATATGCACCGCTTCGCGGCTGACGAGAATGTAGAACGCGCCGGGGTCGAGGATGATGCGACCGTCCTTGGTATGCACCTCTTCCCAGTATTCCTGCGGGTCGTATTCGCCGATCCGATCCAGATCGATCACCCCGGTATGGGGCTTGGCACGATAGCCGACCAGATCGGTATCGGGCAGTTGCAGATCGACCGAAAACCCCAACCCGTCCTGAATGACGGCTGGCCCATCAACCAACGGCGTTTGACCATGCAACGCGGTCAGTTCGGCGTCGCTGAGTACCGCCTGACCTTTGCGGAAACGGATCTGATTCAGACGCATTCCGGGGCGCACCAGAACCGAGAACGATCGCGGGCAGATCTCGGCATAAAGCGGACCTGTGTAGCCTGCGGGAACCCGATCAAACTCGGTTCCGCCATCGGTGATCGTGCGCGTGAGCAAGTCGAGCCGGCCGGTCGAGCTTTTGGCATTGGCCACCGCACTGACGTCATCGGTCAGGGCGAGCGATTCCATCAGCGGCACCAGATAGACACAGCCCTTTTCCAGAACAGCGCCTTCAGTGATGTCGATGCGGTGCATCTCAAACTCGGCCAGCCGGTCTGCGACAGAACGCCCTTCGCCCGCCAGAAACGACGCGCGCACCCGGTAAGCCACTGTTCCCAAACGTAGATCAAGGCTTGCCGGCTGCACCTGTGCAGGGATGATGTCAGGGCTGGCGGTGATCTCACCGCGTGCAATCATCGCCTCAAGCTGTTGGTTTGGGCAAACACCTGTCATCTCGATCCCCTCTGCTGCCAGAGCGGGATCTGGCCTATGTGCCATAAACGTCGGTGTGATTTGGTCGGGCTAGCAGGACTCGAACCTGCGACCTTCCGTCCCCCAGACGGACGCGCTACCAGGCTGCGCCATAGCCCGACGTTGAGGTGTTCATAAAGACTTTCCCGGCGGGGGCAAGAGGAAATCATCGCCTTTTTTGCTATCCCGCCGTGTGGTGTTCGACGCGATCCAGCCACCTGCGCAGGTCCTTGGCGATGGGTGCAATCTGGTGCAACAGCTCATCGTCATACTCGTCACGATTCCATGCCAGCGAGGCAATACCACCCATCAGCGGCGCTGCATCCAGCTCAGCCGGTATCGGGTTGGGTTCGGGGGTTGCGACGGGTTTCGGAGCCCTCGGGGCAGGGGAATGGGCGGGTTCGCCCAAATCCATGTCGATCTGGTTTGCGGATGGTTCCGGCGCTGAAGCGAACGGAACCACAGTATCGTCGATGCTGGGTACGGGCGCGTTTTCATCCAGGCTAGGTGACAGCGAAGCAACATGCGCAACGCCCTGTTCCCGAAGGATACGCTGAACACCTTTGATGGTAATCCCGTCCTCGTGCAGCAGTTTCTTAATACCGCCCAGCAGACGCATATCATTGGGGCGATAATATCGCCGTCCACCGGCGCGTTTGACGGGTTTGACTTGGGCAAACCGGCTTTCCCAGAAACGCAGCACATGAGCCTGAACTCCGAGCCAGTCCGCAACTTCACTTATGGTGCGAAAGGCATCGGGGGACTTACTCATAACCTGGATGTCCTGAACTTACTTGCGGTTCCCTGCGGCGACGCGATCCTTCATCAGGTGCGACGGACGGAATGTCAGTACACGACGGGGCTGGATCGGAACCTCTTCACCGGTTTTAGGGTTGCGACCGATACGGGCAGTTTTGTCCCGAACGCTGAAGGTGCCGAAGGACGAAATCTTGACCTGTTCGCCACGCACCAGCGCGTCAGACATGTGGTTCAGAACGCTTTCGACCAGCTGTGCGCTTTCATTGCGTGACAGGCCAACCTCACGAAAGACGGCCTCGCTCAGATCCATTCGGGTCAGTGTTTTGTCGCCCATGCTTTTTCCCCTGTTGATGTCTGAGCATATGGCTATGCAAAATTCGCTGTCAATATCAATGAATTGCAGGAGGCTCTGTAAGCCGGATTGTGCCGGTCACCAACGCAGTGCGACCGCACCCCAGGCCAGACCGCCACCAATCGCCTCTGTAACGATCAGATCGCCGGTTTTGATCTGGCCGTTTTGCTTGCCCACCGACAGGGCCAGAGGGATGGAGGCTGCCGATGTGTTGCCATGGTCCTGAACGGTGACCACAACGTTATCCATCGGCAGGCCCATCTTCTTGGCGGTGCCCTGAATAATGCGGATATTGGCCTGATGCGGCACGATCCAGTCAACATCGTCGCTGGACAGACCTGCACGCTCCAGCGCGACTTCTGCGGTTCGGGCCAGTTTTTCGACCGCATGACGGAAGACCTGATTGCCCTGCATCCGCAAGTGGCCGGTGGATTGGGTCGAAACTCCGCCATCAACATAGAGCAGGTCTTTGTAGCGTCCGTCCGAGTTCAGGTCGGTCGCCAGAATGCCGCGATCGTCCGAAGTGCCCTGACCCTCTTGCTCTTCCAGAACCAATGCGCCCGCGCCATCGCCAAATAGCACACAGGTCGACCGGTCGGTCCAGTCCATGATTCGCGAAAAGGTCTCGGCGCCGATCACCAGTACGCGCTTGGCCTGACCGGACAGGATCAGGGCGTTGGCGTTGCTGAGCGCAAAGACAAACCCAGCGCAGACCGCCTGTACATCGAAGGCAAAACCTTTGGTCATGCCCAACCGGGCCTGAACCATGGTTGCCGCCGAAGGAAAGGTCAAATCAGCTGTGGAAGTTGCCAGCACAATCGCGTCGATATCATCCGCCGTCAGTCCGGCATCAGCCAGTGCGGCTTCGGCCGCTTTGGTGGCCAGATCGGAAGTGGTTTCGTCCTCGGCCGCGAAATGTCGCCGCTCGATCCCGGACCGGGTGCGAATCCATTCGTCCGTCGTATCCAGCGTTTTCTCGAACTCAGAGTTCGGTACAACGCGCTCTGGCAAATAATGCCCGACACCTACAACAACTGAGCGGCCTGCCATGCTGGGGTACTGCCTTTTTTGTTATTATTCCGATTGAGACACGGAATGGGCCGCATCTTGTGCAAGTGCGGCTGTTGATGCAACCCGTGCCGCCAATTTTTCGGAGAAACCGGATTCAGCCAATGTGAAAGCCAGTTTGACCGCTGCGGAAACGCCGGTTGCGTCCGCTCCGCCATGGGATTTCACCACGGTTCCATTAAGCCCGAGGAACACGCCTCCATTGACGCGGCGCGGGTCTATCCGCTTTTTCAGACGATTCAACGAGGTGATTGCCAGGATCGAGGCCAGCCGGGATAGGGGCGAGTATTTGAACGCCTCACGCAGCAAATCACCGATAAGGTTCGCGGTGCCTTCACCAGTTTTAATGGCGACATTTCCAGTGAAGCCGTCAGTCACGATCACGTCAGCTTTGTCGCCGGGGATATCGCTGCCCTCGACAAAGCCCACGAACTCGAAATTCGCCTGATCGGCAAAGTCCGAGATCATCGCGTGGGCTTCTTTCAGTTCGGCGCGGCCCTTGTGTTCTTCGGTGCCGACATTCAGCAACCCGATCCGAGGGCGGCTGAGCGCCATACCGTTGCGCGCGTATGAAGCCCCCATCAGCGCGTATTGCAAAAGGTCCTTGGCATCAGCGCGCACATCTGCGCCGACGTCCAGCATCACGTTGAACCCATGCGGATTGCGCGAGGGCCACAGGATCGCGATGGCAGGTCGGTTCACGCCGGGCAGCTTGCGCAGCCGCAACATGGACATGGCCATCAGCGCGCCCGTATTGCCGCAGGACACCGCGCCGTGCGCTTCACCTGCACGCACCGCTTCCAGAGCGGACCACATCGATGTGCTCTTGCCGCTGCGGACAACCTGGCTTGGTTTGTCTTCCATCGTGACCACGTCCGGGCAATCACGAAAAACGACGCGCCCATCAAGGACACGCCGTTTGGCAACCAGCTTGCGTAGTTCCTGTTCCTGACCGTGCAGGATGAACCCGATCTTCGGGTTCTTGTCCGCAGATTTTGCAATGCCCGCCACAACGACGGCAGGGCCCGAATCTCCGCCCATAGCGTCAACCGAGATGATGATCCGTCCGGTCTGCGTGGGCTGATCCGTCATGCCTTGGCCTGCGTCCAATCAGGCTTAGGCCGCGTCTTCGTCCAGGTCGATTTCGTCGGCCTGAGCGACGACTTCACGATCGTCATAGTGGCCGCAAGATGCGCAAACGTGGTGTGGGCGCTTCAGCTCGCCGCAGTTCGGGCATTCGTTCGGGTTTGCAGCAACCAGAGCGTCGTGTGCGCGGCGGTTGTTGCGACGCGACTTGGAAACTTTGTTCTGTTGGACGGCCATGGTCTCAACCTTTGTCTGATATGGGCTGACAGATTCGCTCTCAGCCGGGTTACGTACTTTGTTTTCTCGTGGTTTGACGCGCGTTTAAGGGGCTTGCCCCGCAATGTCCAACCCAAATTCCAATGAGCGCGCGAAAATACTGCGATTCTCGTCATGTTCAAGCGGTTTTTCTGACGGCCTGCTATGACAGGAAATCCCTCGCCTGTCACTCGTCTTTTTTCATCGCATCCCGCAGCCCGGCCAAACCAGCGAAGGGTTTTACATCCTCATCCGTGAGGGCCTGTTTGCCCGGTTCGGTATAGTCTATCTGGCCCAGCTCGACTCCATCCTTCCGTGGGTATTGGGGCAGGGCCAGCGACAGCGCTTCAACCATGATCAGCGCAGGATCGATCTCGGGGCCAAGCGGTTCGGTTTCGTCATCCTCGGGGATTTCGAACTCGGGCTCCTCCGGATCGCTCCAATCAGCCACAAAGACGCGACTCACCGGGGTGTCGATGCGTGTGGTCACAGGTTCCAGCGTCACGACACAAGGTTGGATCACCGTTGCGCCCAGCTTGCCTGAAAGCGTCCAATCCCGTTTGCCCTGCGCGCGCAATTCGCCGACAAAGCTGAGCTTGCGGAGGCCAAGCAGGCCGAGCTCTTGTTTTATGGCCTCCAGCGCCTCGCCGGTCGGGCGCAACTCAAACGGGGTCGGAGCGTTTTGCGGCAGGTCTGCGACGCGTAAAGATGTCTGGTTGCTCATTCGTGAGGTTTTCCTGTGTTGAACCGGAGCCTTGGTTTCTGTAATCGGATAGGGTCCGCAAGGGGCCATGGCAAGAGGATGTGCATGTTGAAGGGTTTGAACAGGTTGAAACCAGCGTCGAAAACGCTTGTCTTTGCGGCCTGTCTGGCGGTCGTGGGCGCATGTTCACCAATCTTCAAGAATCACGGCTACGTGCCTCCGCCAGAGGATCTGGCCAAAATCAAGGTCGGCGTCGATACCCGCGATAGTGTTGAAGAAACCATCGGCGCGCCCAGCTCGGCGGGCGTGGTGCGGGATTCGGGCTATTACTATGTCGCCTCGCGCGTCCGTCATTATGGGCCCAAACGACCCGAGGTCGTTTCACGTGAACTGGTCGCGATCAGCTTTGATCAGCGCGGTGTCGTTCGCAATATCGAGCGGTTCGGCCTGGAAGACGGCTATGTCATCGTGCTGGATCGTCGCGTGACCGATTCCAACGTGGAAGACAAAGGCTTCCTGCGTCAGCTTCTGGGTAACATCGGCAACTTCAACCCGGCAAATATTCCTGGCGCAAACAACTAAAGCGACCAATTCTCTTGCAGTGGTCACAGGACAGTCACACATTCTGTAGTAAGGACCAGACAGATGTGACCGGTCAGCAACCGCAGGAGGATGCGACCATGGCGGTTTTGTTGGACAAGGGCCGATATCGCGCCCGCTTGGCGCAAACCGAGCAAGACGTGGCGGCGGCGCAGACGCTGAGGATGCTGACCTTTGCTACTGATGGTCAGGATTGTGATGCTTTTGATGCACGCTGCGCCCATGTTCTGGTCGAAGATCTGCAGGCCGGTGGGGCGTTGGTGTGCTGTTTCCGTATGCTGACAATGCAGGGCGGCTTTGAAATCGGACTCAGCTACTCGGCACAGTTCTATGATCTGTCGGCACTACGCGATTTTACGGGACCGATGGTTGAGATGGGCCGGTTCTGTATCCACCCGGACTACAATGATCCGGATATCTTGCGTGTCGCGTGGGGCGCAATGACGGCGTATGTCGATCAGAACGGGATCGAAATGCTGTTTGGTTGTTCGTCATTCGCTGGAACAGAAACTGCCGAATATCTTGACGCTTTTGCGATGCTCAAACACCGACATCTGGCACCAAGGCGATGGTTGCCGCGAGTCAAGGCGCCGGATGTGTTTCGCTTTGCGGCGCGCTTGCGCCGACGCCCTGATGTAAAACAGGCGATGCTTCGGATGCCTCCCTTGTTGCGCACCTATCTGATGATGGGGGGGTGGGTCAGCGATCATGCGGTGGTAGACAGGCACATGAACACCCTGCATGTGTTCACCGGCCTTGAAATCGGAGCAATTCCCCCAGCTCGTAAACGGTTGCTGCGCGCGGTGGCTGGGTGATTTGAGTATCTGGGAAAAGGTGAAGTTGGGGCGTTGACGCCTTGCTTTGGCCGGTTTAGCTGGCGGGTATGGCGAGAATTCCTTTATTGCAGATGTCCGGTATCTCTCTGACGTTCGGGGGTGATCCGGTGTTTTCCGATCTGGACCTTGTGGTTCAACCCGGTGATCGCGTCGCGCTGGTCGGGCGGAACGGGTCTGGCAAATCCACTTTGATGAAAGTGATGGCCGGGCTGGTCGAGGCCGATCAGGGTGAAATCGTCATCCCTCCTGGTAAATCAGTGGGTTACATGGAGCAGGATCCCGGAATGCAAGGATTCGCGACGCTTGGAGACTATGCCTCAAGCGGGTTGGAACCGGGTGAGCTGTATAAGGTCGAACGCGCGGGCGAAGGGCTGAAATTCGACCCTGAGCGCGCGGTCGAAACCGCTTCGGGTGGGGAAAGGCGACGCGCCGCCTTGGCCAAGCTGATGGCCGAAGCGCCGGACCTGATGTTGCTGGACGAACCGACGAACCACCTGGATATCGAGGCGATTGCGTGGTTGGAGCGTGAGTTGGGCTCGACCCGCGCCGCCTATGTTTTGATCTCGCATGATCGCGCATTCCTGCGTGCGTTGACCCGTGCGACGCTGTGGATCGATCGCGGAGTTGTGCGGCGGCAAGAACAGGGCTTTGCGGCCTTTGAAAACTGGCGGGACAAGGTCTGGGAAGAGGAGGATCAGCAGCGCCACAAGCTGAACCGCTTGATCAAGTCCGAGGCGCGATGGGCCGTCGAGGGTATCAGCGCCCGCCGCAAGCGCAATCAGGGTCGTGTTCGGGCGCTACAAGCCTTGCGCGCCGAGCGTGCAGCGCAGATCAAACGTCAGGGATCGGCTGCCATGACGTTGGAATCCGGTCCGAAATCAGGCCGCAAGGTCATCGAGGCCACTGGCGTTTCAAAGGCATTTGACTCTCAGCAGATCGTGCGCAATTTCGATCTTCTGGTTCAGCGCGGTGACCGTGTGGCCTTTGTTGGGCCGAACGGTGTGGGCAAAACGACGTTGCTGAAAATGCTGCTGGGTCAGGTCGAACCGGACGAGGGTTCGGTGGTGCTGGGTACTAACCTTGAGATCGCCGTGTTCGATCAGGCGAGGGCACAGCTGGACCCGGAAATGAGCCTGTGGGACAGCTTGACCGGCGATCCCGAGATGCGGGTCTCGGGCAAGGCCGATCAGGTGATGGTGGGCGGCCAACCCAAGCATGTAGTGGGCTATCTCAAAGAGTTTCTGTTCGATGACGCGCAGGCAAGAGCGGCTGTTAAGTCCTTGTCCGGTGGGGAAAAAGCCCGGTTGCTGCTGGCGAAACTGATGGCGAAAACATCGAACCTGCTGGTGCTGGACGAACCGACCAACGATCTGGATGTCGAAACGCTGGATCTGCTGCAGGAATTGCTGGACGACTATGATGGCACGGTGCTGCTCGTTAGCCACGATCGGGATTTTCTGGATCGTGTTGCGACCACAACCATCGCGATGGAGGGCAATGGGCGCGCAACGGTCTATGCCGGTGGTTGGTCCGATTATATCGCTCAGCGAGGTGATGTGGTTGCGAAAAAGGAAGAAAAAGCAAGGCCTTCAAAGCCGAAAGTGAAGCAAGAGGCGAAGCAGAAGGCGGGGCTTTCATTTTCGGAGAAACACCGACTTGAGAAGCTACCAGCAGAGATCGCGCGCCTTGAAGCCGAGATCGCCAAGCTCGAAGAACTGATGTCTGATCCTGAGCTGTTCACACGCGAACCGATCAAGTTCCAGAAGGCAACCGATGCCCTGGTCGAACGGCAGGAAAAACTGTCAGAGGCTGAGGAAGAGTGGCTGATGCTTGAAGAGAAGGCCGAAGCCGGTTGAGTCCGAGTTGTACAATCTCAATCGACTAGATTGTCTGAGTTGTACAAACCTATGCACCGGTTTGCGCGTGCTCAAATGGGGCGGGCGGGGTTACCGACAACAGTTGCTCCGGCGGGGACGTCCTTCGTGACGACACTGCCCGCGCCGACGATGGCGCGGTCTCCGATAGTAACGCCGGGCATGATGATCGCGCCACCGCCGATCCAGACGTTTTCGCCGATTGTCACCGGGTGGTCGATTTCCAGACCCTGTGCGCGCAGGGCTGGGTCTTTGGCGTGTTGGGCGCAATAGATCTGTGCCGTGGGGCCGAGCATCGAGTCACTGCCGATGCGAACAGGCGCGGTGTCGAGAATGACACAGCCCGCATTCAGATAAACCCGGTCGCCCAGCGACAGGTTCATTCCATAAGCGCAGTGGAACGGAGCCTCAAAATAGCAATCTTGCCCGATCCCCGCAAAGAGCGTCGCCAATTCGGGAGCTATAGCCCCTCGGTCATCGGGCGGGCAGGTGTTGTGAGCATGAACCGCGCGGCGTGCTTTCATGCGAAGCACTTCCAGTTCGGGGTCGAGGCAGCAATACCACTCGCCTGCCGCCATTTTCTGCCGCTCGGTCATGAAACCCGTCTTAGCGCATCCGCAGGGCACCGTCGATGCGGATGACCTCTCCGTTCAGGTAGCCCATCTCGACGATGAACCCGGCCAGACGACCGTATTCGCGCGGGTCGCCGAGGCGAGCAGGGTTGGGGACGTCCGCCGCAAGCTGTTGCTGCACCTCTTCAGGCAGGCCGGCCAGCATCGGGGTCATGAAGATGCCCGGTGCGATGGCCATCACACGGATACCAGTCGAGGCCAGATCGCGTGCCATGGGTAGGGTCATGCCGACCACGCCGCCTTTCGAGGCTGCATAGGCCGCCTGACCCTTTTGCCCGTCAAAGGCGGCGATGGAGGCGGTGTTGATAATCACGCCGCGCGCGCCATCCGGTTCGGGGTCATTCTTTGCCATCTCTGCGGCAGCAAGACGCGAGACGTTGAAGGAACCGACCAGATTGATGTCGATGGTACGCTGGAACGCCTCCAGAGGGTGGGGGCCGTCTTTGCCCACAGTCTTAGCTCCAATCGCGATTCCGGCGCAGTTCACTGCGGCGGTGATGCGACCCATCTTGTCCATCGCATGTGCAATCGCTGAAGCGACCGAGGCCTCATCCGTCACATCGGCTTGTGCGAAATGTCCGCCGATTTCAGCCGCGACTTGCGGGCCACGCTCGGCGTCGCGGTCAAGGATTGTGACCTGCGCGCCGTTCTCGGCAAAGTGACGGGCTGTGGCTTCACCCAGGCCGGAGGCTCCGCCGGTGATCACCGCAGCTGTGGTTGAGAGTTGCATGGCGGGTTCCTTCCTGATCTGAACACTTGTTCAGATAATCCCAACCATGGCCCTCTGTCCAGTCACAGCTTTGATCAATCAAGCCTGCTGCGCTGCTGCATTGGCGTGACACCAAAGGCGGCCCGGTATACGCGCGAGAAGTGACCGGCGCTTTCGAAACCGCAGGCAAAGGCGACTTCGGTCACCGAAGATTCGGTCTGCAGTAGCAGATTGCGGGCGCGGTCCAGCCGCAACTCCATGAAGTATTTTTTGGGCGAGGTGTTCAGGAATTTCCCAAACAGGCGCTCCAATTGTCGGGTTGAGATGCCGATATCGCTGGCTATGACCGAGGGCGACAGTGGGCTTTGAATATTGTCGGTCATGATGTGGATCGCCTTGGCCAGATGCGCGTTCCGCATCCCGTTGCGCGATTGCAGCGAGACGCGCTGATCGGCGGTGGCGTTGCGCACGGCGTTATAGACCATTTGATCGGCCACTGCGACTGATAGATCGTGACCGTGGTCGCGTTCGATCAGGTGCAGCATCAGATCGGCGGTCGCGGTGCCGCCCGAGGCGGTCATGTGTTTTTCGTCGGCGACAAAGACGCTGCGAACAAGGTTTATCTCGGGGAAGGCCTCCATGAAAGCATCATGGTATTCCCAATGGATCGCCGCCTGCATCCCATCCAAAAATCCGGCCTCGGCCAGCAGCCATGCACCGGAACACAAGGCGCTGATATTGGTGCCCCGCGCCCGCTCTCGGCGCAGGGATGCGAGCAGCGGACGCGAGACGTGATTGCGCATGTTTATTCCTGACAGAACAAACAGTTGGTCGCATTTTGGGATAGATCCGAATCCACCATGCACCAAAGTGACCGATCCGTTTGAACAGACCGCATGCTCAGCGTGTTCGGACAGGAAGGACCATCGATAAAGATCTTCCTCGGCCAGCAAATTTGCGATCCGCAATGGCTCGACCGCGCAGGAGAAGGCGAGATGCGAGAATTCCTCGACCAGTATGAAGGCGTAGTGCTGTGTTTGGCTCATCGATAGTCCGGAATCAGGGCGTTCTGACAGTTTTCTGCATGCTGCACGAAAACTAACTGTATACAACATGTATTTTTATACGATACCAGAGGGCAAGCTATCGATTCGCGGGATCGTGATGAAGGGGATCGGATGAGGGACGAAGGGAAATCACCAAAAGAGGCGTTGGCTGAGCATCTGAAGATGTCGGTTCTGACCCTGCGTTTGCGTCCCGGAGAGGATTTGGACGAGGCGCAGCTTTCGCAGGCCTTCGGCCTGTCGCGCACGCCTTTGCGCGAAGTGTTCCGGCAGTTGGCCGGTGAGGGGTATCTGGACCTGCGCACCCATCGCGGGGCGCGGGTGTCAGAGATGTCTCATACCACGCTACGCGATTTCTTTCTGGTTGCGCCGATGGTCTATGGCGCGGTGCTGCGTCTGGCCGCGGCGAATGCGACGCACGATCAGATCGATCAGTTGAAAGAGGCGCAAGAGACGTTTCGGCAAGCCTTGCGTACAGGCTCGGCTGAGGAGCGGACGCTGGCCAATACCCGGTTTCACGAGGTGACCGGAGAGATGGCGGGGAATGTCTATTTATCCCCATCGTTCAACCGGTTGCTGATCGATCACGCGCGGATCGGGATGACATTTTATCGCCCGCAGACCGCACGAATGGCTGAGAACCTTTCAGAGGCGAGCGACCAGCATGACGCCATCATCGCCGCCATCGAGGCGGGCGATGAGGCGGCTGCTGCGCAGCTGGCCGACGACCACTGGACCCTGTCACGCGATCAGATCGAGCTGTTCGTGATGCCCGAGGGGTTGGATTTTCCGCTGGGGCAGGTCCCCGGTAAGACTTCTGCATGAGGGACACATGACTCCGATCTTCAGATTTGAGGGTATTTATACGCCGGTGGTGACACCCTACGCGGCGGATGGTGGCGTGAACTGGGACGCGTTGGCCGAGGTGATCGAGTACCTGATCGAGAATGGTGTGCACGGGCTGATCTCGGGCGGGTCCACCGGCGAAAACTATGCGCAGACCGTCGATGAGCGGCTGGAACTGGCGCGCTTTACGCATGAACAACTAAAGGGGCGTGTGCCTCTGGTTGTGGGAACCGGAGCGATGCTGACCGAAGATTCCATTGCGTTGGCTTCAGGCGCGCGCGAGTTGGGCGCGGATGCGATCCTGTTGGCCAGCCCGCCATATTCGGTGCCGACAGACCGTGAGAATGCGCTGAACGCTCTGGCGATTGACAAGGTGGCTGACCTGCCGGTGATGCTGTATAACTATCCGCATCGGACTGGCACGATGATGGGGGAAGAGTTCCTGGACCGTGTCGGGCGCAGCCGGAACTTCTGCGGCATCAAGGAAAGCTCGGGCGATATCAACCGGGTGCATCTGCTGGCGCGGGATTACCCGCATATTCAGCTGGGTTGTGGCATGGATGATCAGGCGCTGGAGTTCTTCGCCTGGGGCGCGCCGTTCTGGGTGTGCGGCGGGTCGAACTTTCTGCCCGCCGAGCATGTGGCGCTGTATCAGGCTTGTGTGATCGAGGGCAATTTTGCCAAAGGCCGCCGCATCATGAGCGCGCTGATGCCGCTGATGCGGGTGCTGGAGCAGGGCGGCAAATTCATCCAGACGATCAAGTATGGGGTGACCATGAACGGGATCGATGCTGGGATGGTGAGACCGCCTCTGAAAGGTTTGAACAAAGATGACAAACGCGCGCTGGAGCAGGTGACGCGCGTTCTGAAACGCAAAATCGCAGATATTTTGGCGGAGGGTTAAGGCATGGGCTTGTTGACGAAAGACGAATACGAATCCATCGCTGCGCATCTGGATCTGCCGACGGGCGCTTTCATCGACGGCGGTTATCGCCCCTCGATCTCGGGACAGGTGTTCGACACTATCAATCCAGCCACCGGGGCTGTGCTGACCAGCATTGCTGCCTGCGGATCGGAGGATGTGGATTTTGCGGTCGAAAAGGCGCGAGAAGCCTTTGACGACGGGCGTTGGTCAAAGATGCACCCCTCGGATCGCAAGGACATTCTGATCCGCCTGTGCAAGCTGCTTACCCGCAACGCGCGGGAACTGGCGGTGATGGAGAGCATCGATAGCGGCAAGACCATCTTTGATTGCGAAACCGTTGATGTTCCCGAGACGATCCACTGCCTGAAATGGCATGCCGAGGCGATCGACAAGATCTATGATCAGGTCAGCCCGGCCAGTGATGACCACATCGCCATGGTCGTGCGTGAGCCCATCGGCGTGGTTGGGCTGGTCCTGCCGTGGAACTTCCCCTTGCTGATGCTGGCGTGGAAGATCGGGCCGGCGCTGGCGGCGGGCTGTTCGGTGGTGCTGAAGCCGGCGGCCGAGACTTCTCTGACCGCATTAAAGGTGGCGGAGCTGGCGTCTGAGGCCGGGTTGCCGCGCGGTGTGCTGAATGTGGTGCCCGGCGGTGGCGCCGAGGTGGGCGAACCCATCGGGCGGCACATGGATATCGACATGGTGTCCTTCACCGGCTCGACCGTGACGGGCAAGAAGTTCCTGAACTATTCCGCTGAAAGCAATGCCAAGGAGGTGGTGCTTGAGATGGGCGGCAAGAACCCGGCCATCGTGATGGACGATGCGGAAAATCTGGATCGGGTGGCGGCGCATGTCGTCAATGGCGCATTCTGGAACATGGGCGAGAATTGCTCGGCCTCATCGCGGTTGATTGTGCATAAAGACGTGAAGGCAGAGTTGTTGGAACGGATCGCGCATCATGCGAAGCAATGGAATGTCGGCGAACCGCTGGACCCGGAAACTCGGATGGGCGCGCTTGTTAGTGAAGGGCATTATTCCAAGGTTTGCGGATATCTGGACAAGGCCGAAAACGTGCTGATTGGCGGAAAGGCCGAGAATGGATTCATCGAGGCCACGGTGGTCGAAGTGCCCGGAAACGATGCCACGCTGGCGCGCGAGGAAATCTTTGGCCCGGTTCTGTCGGTGATCGAAGTCTCTGGCTTTGACGAGGCGATCAGCATTGCCAACGACACTGAATATGGCCTGTGTGCTTCGATCTTCACAGCCAACGCCAAACGCGCCATCCGAGGCGCGCGGGCGATCCGGGCGGGTACCGTCACGATCAACAGCTTTGGTGAAGGGGATATCACCACACCCTTTGGTGGCTACAAGCAGTCCGGGTTTGGTGGCCGGGACAACTCGGTTCACGCCCATGATCAGTATACCCAGCTGAAAACCATCTGGATTGATCTGGCCGATGACGAAGATGAGGCGGTAGATTGACGATCTACACCGCCAAACGTTTGCCCCGGCAAACCGGCGTGGCAGGATGGAATGCCATCCTGCCTCTGCAGCAAGACCTGCCTCGGCTTGAGCAAGACCAGACCGCAGATGTGACCATCATCGGCGGTGGTTTTGCCGGGCTGTCCGCAGCGCTGAGGCTGCATCAGCTTGATCCGACGCTGAAGGTTGTGGTGCTTGAGGCTGGGCGCTTTGCGGAAGGCTCTGCCGGGCGCAACTCAGGGTTCATGATCGATCTGCCGCATGACTTGGCCTCGGACAATTACGCCAGCGATGGGCTGGAGGCAGATCGGGCCACAATCGCGCTGAATCGCCAGGCGATTTCCTTTGCGACCCGGGTAGCCGCTGAGTGCGACCTGTCGCCGGAGATGTTCGACCCGTGCGGCAAGATCAACGCTGCTGCGACCGCAGCGGGTGATCGGCACAACGCAGACTACGCAGTGCATCTGGCGCGATTGGGAGAGCCCCACGAGCTTTATGATGCACAGCAGATGCAGGCGCTGACAGGCAGCCCGCATTACACATCTGGTCTGTTTGCGCCCGGGACGGTGATGATCCAGCCTGCAGCCTATGTGCGGGCTCTCTCAACGCATCTGGCTGGGCGGATCGGTGTTTATGAAAACTCTGCCGTGACCGGGTTTCGCAAACAAGGCGGTGGCTGGTTGGTCGAGACCGAACAGGCGCGGGTTTCGACGGGGCGGATCGTGATGGCAACGAATGGTCACCTGGAAAGCTTTGGGTTTTACCAGCGGCGTCTGATGCACATCTGCCTCTACGCGTCGATAACGGAAACGCTGACACCAGATCAGATCGCCACGCTGGGCGGACAGCCACGCTGGTCGGTAACGCCAGCGGATCCGATGGGCACTTCGGTCCGGCGGGTTTCGGGCAGTTATGGGGATCGCATTCTGATCCGGACCTGTTCAAGCTTTCATCCTGAAATCCACAGCGGCGACAGCCATTTGAAACGGGCAGGCGCGGTGCACGATCGTAAGTTTCAGGAGCGATTTCCCAACTTGCCGAATGTACAGATGCAGCACCGTTGGGCTGGGATGCTGTGCCTCAGCCGCAATGGCTCGGCCGCGTTCGGTGAGATCGAGCAGGGTGTATATGCCGCCTGCTGTCAAAACGGATTGGGTATAGCGCGAGGAACATTGCAGGGAATGGGCGTGGCAGAGCTTGTACTGGGGAAAGACTCCCAGATTGCAGATCATTTTCTGGCGCAACCGATGCCACCGCGTTTGCCACCCGAGCCCTTCGCATCGGTTGGGGCCAATGCGTATCTGCGCTGGAAAGAGTGGCGATCAGGGGCGGAATAGCTTGCAGGCTGGTCAGGGCAGGCTGAGCTTTGCCATCCGTCCGCCATCGATCGTGTAAATTTGACCGGTGACAAAACCCGCTTCCTCCGCTGCCAAGAACGCGACCAGTGCGGCGACTTCTTTCGGGTCGCCGGTGCGGCCTACGGGATGAATGCGGGCGATATCCCGGCGGAATGCGCCGGGGTCGTTCATGCTCTCGATGAAATCGATGTTGAGGTCTGTGTCGATCCAGCCCGGTGCCACTGCATTGCAGCGAATGCCTTCTGCTCCGTGATCCACGGCAACCGCGCGGGTCAGCCCATGCAGCCCGGCCTTAGAGGCGCAGTAGGCGGCGTGGCCGGGGTTGCTGCCCAACCCCTCGACCGAGCCGATATTGACGATGCTGCCCTTGGTTTTGCGCAGATGTGGCAGTGCAGCCTGGATCAGCAGGAACGGGGCGGTCAGGTTGACCATGAGGTTGCGTTGCCAATCTTCAAGCGGCATGTCGTTGACGGAAGCCTCCTGCATCATGCCTGCATTGTTGATCAGTACGTCCAGCTGGCCCGCGCTGTCCACAACCTGCTTGATGATCTGCGCCGGGCATTCCGGGTTGGCAAAATCCGCTGGGATAGAGGGGAACTCATCATCTTTACCGCGCTGCGCAGTGTAGACATTTGCCCCTTCTTCGCGCAGCCGCCGGGCGATGGCTTGTCCGATGCCACTGCGGCCACCGGTCACGAGCGCTGTTTTTCCTGCAAATCTGTTCATTGCACAGGCTTGCCCCCATTCACTTCGACCAGAGCACCACACATGTAGCGCGCCGAATCCGAGGCGAGAAAAAGGATCACTTCGGCTATATCTTCGGGTTCGGCGATACGCCCTAAAGGCACCGACTTCCCAAGCTCGGCAATCGCCGTATCAGGATCGAACCCACGTTTGGCAAAGCCCGAACGCAGCATCGGTGTGTTCACCTCGTTCGGGCAGACGGCGTTGATGCGGATGCCCTGATGGGCGTGATCGTGCCCCATGCATTGGGTGAGGCTGGCAATGGCCGCTTTGGTCATGCAGTACACCGCATGATCCGGGCCAGGTCGAAGGCCCCAGCACGAGGCAGTGTTCACAATAGCACCGCCACCCGCCGCCGCCATGATTGGAATCGCAGCGCGGCAGATACGGAAAGGGGCCTCGACATTCACTCCGACGGACAGGGCCCAGTCCTCATCGGATGTTTCAGTCACCGGGCCGCGGGTGATCACGCCTGCATTGTTGATCACGATATCAAGACCACCCAGCGCCTGATGCGCGGCCAAGGCCAGCCCGTCGCAATAGTCGGGATCGCGCAGATCGCCGGGCAGATGCGCCTCGGCTTCAAGGCTGCCCACATCGCGGTCAGCAACAGCCACACGCGCGCCTTCGGCCCGCAACTGGCTGACGATGGCGCCCCCGATCCCGCCCGACGCCCCCGTGACGAGTGCGGTTTTTCCGGCGAACTTCATTCGTGTACCTCCCCGGGATTTAGTAGGATTGGTTCAGCTCATCCGCAGCCGGTATTTCACGCTCGCGCCGGGCGATGTAATCCAGCAGCTCTTCGTTCTTGGCGATATCGAGCGTTGGTTCCTGATACTCGGCCAGCAGCTTGCGGGCGTGTTTCAGGGCGCGTTCGGTGATTTCAACACAACCCTCAGCCTGCCATTGTTCGATCGAGTTGTTGTCGAACATATCCGGCATGAAGAATGCGCTCTGGAAATTGTCCTGCGTATGCGGATGCCCAAGGTAATGCCCGCCCGGACCGATATCACCGACTGCCGAAACGGCCTGATCGAAATCGCCCCATTTCGGGCCCTCGGCCATGCGATAGGCCATGGCGCATTGTTCCGCGTCAACGATGAACTTGGCGGTCGAGCAGTGCATCCCGGCCTCGTTCCAGCCTGCCGAGTGCCAGATGTAGTTCGCACCAGCATGGATGACCGCCTGCAAGGTGGTGGCAGATTCATAGCCTGCCTGCGCGTCGAACGTCTTGGCTCCGCCCAGAGTGTTTGAGGTACGCCAAGGCACTTCGTAGTGCCGCGCCATCTGGCCGATCATGAAGTTCATCAAGCTGATTTCGGGCGTGCCTGCCATCGGTGCGCCGGATTTCATCGAGACGGTCGACAGGTAGTGCCCGTAGATCGCGGGCGCGCCCTTGCGGATCACCTGCGTATAGGCAAGCGCGCTGAGCGCCTCGGCATTCAGTTGCGCCACGGTCGCCGGAACGCTGGCAGGCGTATTGGCCCCGCCCAGAACGAAGGGCGAGCACAACACCGGCTGCTTTCGGCGACAGAAGGCACGCATCGCGCCCAGCATGGTTTCATCCCAAACCAGCGGCGAATTGCCGTTGCAATTACCAGTGGTGACCGGGTGATCTTCAAGGAAATCCTCGCCGAACAGGATGGCACACATCTCCATGACATCTTCGGCATTCTTGGGGCTGGTGGTCATGCCCATGAAGGTTTTGTCAGAGTGCTTCATTGACGAATAGGTAATCCGCAGATGCCGCTGACTGATCGGGTGATCATAGGGCTCCACGATGTGATGGGCCGAGGAATGCAGCGCGGGCAACATATGGCTGAGCTTGTGGAACATCGCCAGATCGTCCAGCGTCGGGTTGCGGCGCACATCTTCCAGATCGCGCAGGAAGGGCGCACCGGTCATCGGCACGAAGATCGAGTGTTTACCGCCCAGCCGCACGTTCTTTTTCGGATCGCGCGCGTGGTAGGTGAAATCTGACGGAATGGTCGCGATCAGCTCACGCACCAGACCGCGGTCCAGATAGACGAGCTCGCCTTCGACCTTGGCACCAGCCTTCTTCCAGTCTTCCAGCGCGATGGGGTCACGGAACTGAACGCCTACGTTTTCCAGAATATCCATCGAGGCCGCATCAATGCGTTCAACCTGGGCGCCGTCCATCACTTCGCATAACGGAATGCCGCGGGTCAGCCCCGGCAACATCTCGAAGTTTGGAGCGGTGCGCATGGCGCGGCGGGCAGAGCGCCCTCCGGTACGTGTGGCTGTGGCAGTTCTGGTCATATGGTGCCTCCTTCCGGTTCAGAGTGGAACGGAAAGGGTGAGGTCCACATGCAGGAATGCGAAAGACTGTTGCGAAATGCGACGTTGGGGTTTCGTCAAATAAACGGCAACTCGAAGGAGGTTCACTAAAGTATCTCAAACGCATCTTTGTGGGAGTTTGTGTTTAACATCATGCAATGGCAGCGAAGCAGACGATCTGGCCAAAGAATTGCGGCCAAAAGTGACTAGTCCGCCCGCAGACTGTATTCTGATTTATGTATCGGCACCATTCGAGACGGGCTTAATCCATGTGGGAGCGGGGCATTAGGAACTCTCAGCAACCAAATCTGATCGTAAGGAGCGTGGCAAAAGCTGCCCTGTCTGTGCGGGTGAAACTGCTGATGGCGTTTTTGGGTATCACCTTGTTGCTTTTGGGATTGGCGCTTTTTGCGGTGTCGGCCTTGCAGCAATCGAACAGGCGTGTCGATGCGATGATCCATGATCAGGAGAGGATTGCATATTTCAACGAAATCCATTTGGCGCTGAGCGAGTTGAACCTGATGAACTTGTCCTTGGTCATCGATCAGACGCCCGGGGACGACTCGGACGAAATTTTTGCATTTTCAACCGGCAATTTCATCGGTCAGATCGAGAACCTGCAACATCACATTGCGCAAGGGATACGTCGATTCCTGCAGGCGGGCAGCAAAGAGTTCCAAACCATTGATGAAATCCGCGCAGATTTGGGCGACATCAAAACCAAGGCCGCCGCCATGGTGCGGTTTCGAAGAGACGGAGACATGCAGAATCTCGCCGAATTGGGATTGGATCAGATTTTTCGCCAAGTTCGTTCACTGCAAAGCGATGCGTACAATCTTGTGCAGGGCGCCGAAGCAGAGATGCGTGACCGGGCAAATAGGAATGCCGAAGTTTACCAATCGACGCGCAAAATGGTCGTGGCGGCGGCAACAATTGCAATGGGGGCAGCCCTTTTTCTTGGCTACGCAATCTCTTCGTCACTGATCTGGCCAATGCGCCGAATTGGCCAAACACTTAGCGTTGTCGCCGAAGGAGATTTCGCGGCGCGAGTTGATGTCCCCAATCGCGACGAGCTTGGCAAATTGGCAAACGACGTGAATGCAACAAGTGCGCGTCTGGGTGATCTTTATGAACAGGTAGAGACCCAGCGAGCCGAATTGGAAGCCGAATACGACCGGTCGGAAAAGTTGCTTTACAATCTGCTGCCAGAAGACATTGCGGTAAGATTGAAGCTTGAGCCAGACCAGACTATCGCTGACAGTTTGCCCAAGGTTGCAATACTATTCGCTGATATCGTGGATTTCACGCCACGGGCATCGAAACTGCCACCGGAAGATGTAGTCGGGTTTCTGAACAAGATCTTTCGTCTATTTGATGAATTGGCCGACAAACACGGATTGGAAAAGATCAAGACAATTGGTGATGCCTATATGGCCGCGGCAGGTATGCCTTCTCCGGTCGGCGACCCGGTGCATCGCGTCGCCGAGATGGCTCTGGACGTGCAGCGGTCGGTTGCGGAAATGTCACCTGATTTTCCGGATGGGCTTCAAGTAAGAATCGGACTTCACGCAGGGCCTGCTGTCGCCGGTGTCATTGGAAACCAGAAGTTGTTCTATGATGTTTGGGGGGAAACGGTGAACACCGCCAGCCGGATGGAGAGCCACGGTGAACCGGGGAGGATCCAGGTAACGGGTGCCGCGAAAGAGGAGCTTGAAGCGGACTACGACTTCGAACCCCGAGGCGTGGTGGAGATAAAGGGATTGGGTTCTGTGAAAACGTGGTTCTTGATCGGTTCTAAAACCAAAAGCTGACCACTACGTCTCGACCTAATTAATCTGCCACTTCTACTTCAATGGACGGCCACCCGGCGGCGACCGCCCAATTTGGATCAGCCCAATTGAACCAGTGCGTGGCGCTTCTTGCCCGCGCTCAGCTTGATCGGCGATGACAACGCGCCTGCGTCGATCATCAAGCCCGCATCTGTCAGCGGGGCATCGTCCAGTTTGGCGCCGTTTTCGGCGATCAGGCGCTTGGCCTCTTTGCCGGATTTGGCGAGGCCGGATTTGACGATCAACTGCACGATGGACATGCCGTCACCCAGCTCTGATGCGCTGAGGGTCAGGGTCGGGAGGTCTCCGCCAACGCCGCCCTTTTCGAACACCTCGCGCGCGGTCGCCTCGGCGGTTGCAGCGGCTTCTGCACCGTGCAGCAGAGTTGTGACTTCGTTGGCGAGGCGGATTTTGGCCTCGTTGATTTCGGACCCTTGCAGCGCGGCCATGCGGTCGCATTCGTCCACCGGAAGCTCGGTGAAGATTTTCAGGAACCGGCCCACATCGGCGTCGGTGGTGTTGCGCCAGAACTGCCAGAACTCATAGGCGCTCAGCATGTCGCCGTTCAACCAAACCGCACCGCCCTGTGATTTGCCCATCTTGCGGCCATCGCTGGTGGTCAACAGGGGGGTGGTGAGGCCATAGATCTCGTGATCCAGCACCCGGCGGGTTAGGTCGATGCCGTTGACGATGTTGCCCCACTGGTCCGAGCCGCCCATCTGCAGAACGCAGTTGTATCGGCGGTTCAGTTCGAGGAAGTCATAAGCCTGCAGGATCATGTAGTTGAATTCGAGAAAGCTCAGCGACTGTTCACGATCCAACCGCGATTTCACCGATTCAAAGCTGAGCATCCGGTTGACCGAGAAATGCCGCCCAATATCGCGCAGGAAATCGAGGTAGTTCAGGCTATCCAGCCATTCGGCATTGTTCAGCATCAGCGCGCCGGTCTCGCTGTCATCGTAAGACAGGTATTTCGAGAACACCTGTTTCATGCCTGCGATATTGGCGTCGATCTGTTCGGGTCCCAGCAGGGGCCGTTCGTCTGACCGGAACGAGGGGTCGCCCACCTTGGTGGTGCCGCCACCCATCAGGGTGATCGGTTTGTGCCCGGTCTTTTGCAGCCAGCGCAGGACCATAATGTTCATCAGGTGACCTACATGCAGCGACTGTGCGGTGGCGTCATAGCCGATATAAGCCGTCTGCACCCCAGAAATCAGAGCGTCGTCAAGGCCTTGATAATCGGTGCAGTCGGCGAGAAAGCCGCGCTCGATCATCGTGGCGATGAAATCCGATTTGGGGTGGTAGGTCATGACACTCAACAGGCCTTGTGTTCTGGCCCTCTCTGCAAGGGCTGGTGTAAGTCATAGGTCAGTAGTTTCAAAACCAGACCCGCTAGGTCGCACGACGGAAGGTACATTCATGCGACTGGCTTTCTAATTCCCTAAGTCTCGCGGAATGTCCAGTCATTGGCGAGCAAGTGCAGTCCGCACAAAAAGAATCTTGCGGATAAGCTTTATGAGGGAAACGCGAAGAAATAACGCATAGCGAAACACAGAATATCGCGTCAGTTTTTGAAGCGTACCAAGTCCTGCCGGATAACCTCTGGTTCTAGCGTGCAGTGTGTCTGGACAGAAGCGGCTTTTCATTCTTGATGTGGCGTTCAATCAGTTGCTTTTGCAGCTTCCCGGATGGGATCGGGCAGGCGGGCTTGGGGGCAAATTCCAGTTCTACTATCTCGGGGAATATGCTCAGGATTTCTGTTCGTGCTTCTGCACTGATGGCCTTGAGCACTTCCGGTCCGGTAAACAGGCTTTCCGATGGTGCGCCTTCGGCATAGACTACCTCGTGCTGTCCAAAAAGAAGGTGAAAATACTCGACGCTCTGGGCATCCTGATCGATGAAAATACCGGGCAGCGAAGTCAGATTGACGGCGGGTACCAGAACTTCGGAAGTCCTGAACATCCGCTCGACAATCTTTGAAGACACCAGCATCCGGTGCTGCCGGGACACCACAAGATCACGCTGAGGCAAGCCCAGACCTAACGCTCCGGCGCTGATACGAACTGGGCGCAGTTTGGGGTTTGCGGCCAGTTCCGGGGCAGATATCGTACGGCGAAACACCCGCAGCAGGGTGGCAAATCCGGGCCCATCACCTGTGGGTTCAAACACTTCGACGTCATCGCTGGCTTTCAGATCCTCGACCGCCTTATGACCACCCCTTACCCGAATATTCGTGCCACTGGTGAAACAGGGAACAAAGTCGTCAACGGGCAGATTAACGACTGGACTGGCGAAGGCACCGTCACCCAGCGCCGTGATCGTCAGTGTTGTGTTGAGCGGGGGGACATCCCCCAAAAAGCCGATGAAGAATCCTTGCTCGGCTCCGCCGCCAAACGCGCCGTTGCCGCTGGAATCATAGTCGAAAACGCCAATCGTGTAGGTATTGGTGCCATCCGTGACTATGTAATTGTAGTCCCAGGCAATTGCATTCCCCAGATAGGTTTGCGTGGGATCGTCTGGGAATTCGTTGTTTACACCGTCTCCTTCGATGGTGTTGGGGTCAACACCATCAGTAATTTCGATCGTATTGTACGCGGAGATCTGAAATGTCGTTCCAACGCCGCCGAATTGGGCCTGGTTCGTAGTCAGAGTCGTGTCCGTCCGAAATGCACCGTATATGTTTGGCATAAACCCTGTTCAGGCCAATTCACTGCCGCTTTTTACTAAGCGGTATGAACCTACTCACCCGTCCTCAATTTGTTGTCTGTGCTTTGCTGCATATTAGTATCTCATCTATAAGCATTGGTGCAACATTTGCGAATATCCGGGGTTTTGAGCCTGCGCTTTTATTGCACTCAACATCCCAAAATACCTGCCATTATTCAGTCGCTTTGTTTCAATGAAAATCTGACGAAGCTGAGCTATATGGAATGATCGTAGGTGCTTCAGATCAAGTGGAACACTGAAACCGGCGACGGGCATTCTTGGGAGAGCTTGGCAGCTGCTGTAGCGATCTGCGAACATGTGGTAATGGACTTTGTACAGCTCTTTCATGAGCACTCGGAACTGCGCTGCGTTTGGGAACGCCTTGTCGCCTTCATTCGCGGTCTCGTACCTTTCCGAATTCTGTAGCGGCGCACGGTACAGGCGGGGGCAGAGGCAAGGAAAAGGCACCTTTTCCAAGAAAAATGAAGCTCGCGCATGATGTGTCTTGCCTTGGCTTTGCATTACCGTGCAGGTTGTGCTCAGAACCCGGCGAAACGGGTGGAGAGACGCAATACGAGGTCGGCGTGGGCAGGGTCATCAGCAAATCGGGGGCGATCAGAGCGTTGGGGGCCATGTCGGGCACATCGCTGGACGGTGTGGACGCTGCGGTCGTTGAAACCGATGGGCAGCAGATATTCGGCTTTGGTCCCAGCGGGTATCGCGCTTATTCCGAAGAAGAGCGTGCCACACTGCGCGCGGCGCTGGGGCTTTGGCATGGACCAAAGGTTGATATTTCGGCTGAATTGGTGACCCGGGCACATGCCGAGGTTCTTGCAGAGTTCGAAGAGGTCGACCTGATCGGCTTCCACGGTCAGACATTGGCACATGAGCCGCGTGGGCGTGGCACGTTGCAGGTGGGTGACGGGCTGGGTCTGTCGCAGGCTTTGGGGCTGCCGGTGGTCTGGGATTTTCGCAGCGATGATGTGGCGCTGGGCGGAGAGGGTGCGCCTCTGGCCCCGTTCTTTCATTTCGCCTGCGCCAAATGGATCGGGGCGGAAGAGCCGCTGTGTTTCCTCAATCTGGGCGGTGTTGGGAACCTGACCTATGTTGACCCGTCTTTTGACGGGCCTGAAGCGCCAGGGGCGTTGCTGGCTTTCGACACCGGACCTGCCAACGCGCCGGTTGACGATCTGATGCAGGCGCGGTTGGGGTTGCCGATGGATCGGGACGGCGCGCTGGCCCGAGAGGGTACGGTCGAGACCGGCGCACTGGAGCTGTTTCTGGCCGAGCCCTATTTCAACCGAATGCCGCCCAAATCGCTGGACCGGAATGATTTCTCGGAAATGATCGGTCTGGTGACGGAGCTGAGCGATGCGGATGCGGTGGCTACGTTGACCGGGATGAGCGCTGCGGGTGTGCTGCAGGGGATGGAGCATTGTCCCAAGCCGCCTGTGCGCATGCTGGTTACCGGTGGCGGACGTCACAACCCAGTGCTGATGGAAATGCTGCGCGTGTCGCTGGATTGCCCGGTCGAGCCGGTTGAGGCGGTTGGGCTGGATGGCGATATGCTGGAGGCGCAGGCCTTTGCCTATCTCGCCGTGCGTGTGGCGCGGGGATTGCCGACCTCATGCCCGGGTACCACCGGGGTAAGTGCGCTGGTCGGGGGCGGTGTCGTGTCGTCTCCGGCGAAGGGTGTCGTGGTGAGCGGGTAGGGGGCTCTGCCCCCGTCGCTGCGCGACTCCCCCGAGGTATTTTTGGCCAGATGAAGGGACGGATCTAGCGATTTAGGGCACGCGCGTAATCCAGGGTGAATTCGGTGTAGCCGTCCGAGGTGGATTGCAGGTGTGCCTGGGTCCAGCGGTGGAAGGCTGGAAGGTGGTGGAAAGGCACGTTTGGAAAGGCGTGGTGTTCCGCGTGGTAGGGCATGTTCCAGGCCAGAAATCGGATCATTCGATTGGTAAAGGTGGTACGGGAGTTTTCGAGCATATTTGCCACCGGCGGGCAGAGGCCGTGTTCAGCCAGCAGGTATAGGCGCAGGAAAGGCTGGCCGATAAGGGCGGGCAGAAGCCAGAGCCAGAACAACAAGGGGCTGAAGAACAGGCTGAGTGCGGCCAGGGCATATAGTGTGGATAATATTCGGGCTTCAGTTCGTATGGCGTGGTGCTGGCGGGTTGGCAGGTAAGCGGCGTCAATCCTGCCGCGCGCGTTGTCGGTCAACACACGGGCCATACCCGTCCAATATGGCCAGCCGCTGAGATAGATCGCAAGGCTGCGCCAGTTTTCGGGGCGGGGTTTGCCGCCAAGTTCCGGGTCTTTGGTCGGGTGGTTTGTCCATTTGTGATGGGCAAGGTGAAAGTAGCGAAACCATGTGAATGGCAGGCAGATGGGAATTGAGACAAGGTGCCCAACCGCTTCGTTGATCCAAGGGGTTTTGAACGGCGTCTTGTGGGTGCATTCGTGGCTGAGCGTAAAGAGGAAAACCAGCAATAGGCCTTGCGGCAGGAGCAATAGTGGCCAGAGGGGAACCTGTAGGATGATACCGGTGCTGGTTGCTGTCAAAGCGCCGAAATAGATCGCTAGATGTCTGAGACCTGCCGTGTCTGACCGCTGTTGCAGCCTGTCCTTGGTCTCGGGCGGGATCGCGGCGATCAGGGCGCGGTGGTCCATGGAATTACACTCTTGGAATATCAAAGCCGGGTGGCGCGAGTTCAAATCCGTCAAAATCAAATCCCGGTGAAACAGTGCAACTGACCAGCGTGTAGTCTCCACTGCTGCGCGCCGCCTGCCAATGGCCCTTGGGTACAATAAGCTGCGGTGCGCCTTGGGTCAGATCAGGTGTGAGGGTGTGGTCTTTGGCAGGGCCTGTATCGGAAGCGCTGAGCGAGAGGATCAGCGGAGCGCCGGAATGGTAGAGCCAGATCTCGGTCGCATCTACCTTGTGCCAGTGGCTGCGCTCACCCTCTGCCAGTAGGAAGTAGATGCAAGTGCCGGTGGCACGTCCGGGATTGTCGGCGCGCCAGGTCTCTTTGAACCAGCCGCCTTCGGGGTGCTGCTGCAGGTTCAGGTGTTGGATGATGTCTTGCGCGGTCATGGAAGCCTCGGGTCTGTTTGTGGGATTATGCACGCACGCGCACGATCTGCTATGGCAATTGTGTATGCAGAGCATATGTTTGCCGCATGACTTTGACGATCCCGTTTGACAACAGCTATGTTCGCCTGCCGGACACCTTCTTTGCGCGGCAGGGGCCTGTGCCTGTGCGTGCACCAAAGCTTGTTGCCTTCAACAGTGATCTGGCGCGACTGTTGCGGATTGCGCCGGGCGACGTAGAAGAGATGGCGCAGGCTTTTGCGGGCAATACTGTGCCCGAAGGGGCCGAGCCGCTGGCGCAGTTATATTCCGGGCATCAGTTTGGCACCTATAACCCTCAACTAGGAGATGGGCGCGCGGTTTTGTTAGGTGAGACGGTCGGAACCGACGGGATTCGGCGGGATATTCAATTGAAGGGCTCAGGGCAGACACCTTTCTCGCGCCAGGGAGATGGACGTGCCTGGCTGGGGCCGGTTTTGCGCGAATATGTGGTTTCCGAGGCGATGCATGCGCTGGGCATTCCCACCACGCGCGCCTTGGCAGCGGTTGAAACCGGAGAGATCGTGCTGCGCGAGGGTCCGATGCCCGGGGCGGTACTGACACGTGTGGCGCAAAGCCATTTGCGGGTAGGCACGTTTCAGGTGTTTGCAGCGCGAGGGCAGTTAGAGAGCCTGCAACGGCTAACTGAATATGCCATTCAGCGCCACTATCCTGAGGCGGACGGGGCTATGGGTTTGTTGCGCGCGGTTCGGGATGCGCAGGCCGGGTTGATCGCCCGATGGATGAGCGTGGGTTTCATTCACGGGGTCATGAATACTGACAACAGCTCGATCGCCGGTGAGACGATCGACTATGGCCCATGTGCGTTCATGGACAGCTATCACCCGAATACAGTCTATAGCTCGATCGACCGGATGGGGCGGTATGCCTACTCGAACCAGCCTGAGATTGCGGTTTGGAATCTGGCGCAGCTGGCAACGGCCCTAATTCAGCAGTTTGGGGACAAGGACGCAGCTGTCGAAGAGGCCACCGAAATTGTCCATGCCATGCCTGCGTTGATGCAGGCACATTGGCTGGAACGTTTCAGGGCCAAGATCGGATTGGTTCGGGCAGAGGAGGGGGATCTTGAAATGATCTCGGATCTGTTGACGCGGATGGCGCAGAATCAGGCGGACTTCGCAAACACGTTCCGCGCGCTGGGCAGCGACCGCGCGCGAGACCAGTTTGCCGACCCGGCGGCTTTTGACGAATGGGCAAAGGGGTGGCAGGAACGCTTGGCGCGTGAGGATGCGCCTTTGGACGTGATGGCTGTGGCCAATCCGGCCTTCATTCCACGCAATCATCGGGTGGAGCAGATGATTCAGGCTGCGGTGCAGGGCGATTACGCACCGTTCAATCGGCTGAATGAAGTGCTGTCACGGCCGTATGAGGATCAACCAGAATCAGCTGACCTGATGCGCCCTCCGGCGAAGAACGAGGTCGTACACGCGACATTCTGCGGTACGTAACAAAGAGACGGTTTCTTATGAAGAAACCGAGCCTGAAACTTTTGAAGTTTCAGGTTTCGAGGCTATCGGGGCGTGTCTGCAAAGGGTTCGGCGATCACCTGACACGCATCTTCATAGACAACGTAGCCGATCCGGTCTGATCGCAGAGTATCGATCTGATATCCGTTTTCTTTGAGCAGTGCGACCATCTCATACGACTTGCCCAAAACCTCATTGGCTTCGGGTTTGAACCAGCTGAGGCCTTTGGTATTGCGCTGAAAGGCGCCTTTAGATTTTGTCCTGTTGAACCGATAGGGGATTTCAAGGTTTTCCCGGAACCAAACCAGCAGCGCCTCAATTCGATCGAATGTGTATTTATCCAGCGCGGCAGTGTCGCGCAGGTCGTAGGCCGCGCAGAAGAACCCCTGACGCGCGTCCATATCTTCTATCTTGATCGGGTGGACAAACCTTATGAACATGATCGTGAAGGTGGCCGAGGGGCTGCGCGGGCTCAAGGCCGTTTTGCACAAATGTTAGCGGAGCAGGCGGCGCGTTGCCATTCAGCGCTGGGTTCAGCTTGCACTTGTCCGACCAGTTGGCGATCTTGGGTTAAATCAGTTTAAGTGTGCCGATGACCTACCGCTCGACCTTGCGCCTTGCCAGTTACAACATTCAGAAATGCGTGGGACTCGATTTCCGGCGGCAGCCGCAGCGGATATTGCAGGTCATCGAAAGCATGCAGGCCGATATCGTTGTTCTGCAGGAGGCGGACAAACGATTGCCGCCCCGTCCTGCCGCTTTGCCACATTTCATGTTGGATGAGGCCGGGTGGCAGATCGTGGACCTGGGCGGTGCCGGTAGTCTTGGTTGGCATGGCAACGCGGTGATCTGGCGTGGGGACGCCATTCAGGTGCGTCAGGCAGGTCATCATGATTTGCCGGGTCTGGAGCCCCGCGGCGCCGTGCGGGTCGAGTTTGATACGCAGATCGGGCCTTTACGGGTGATGGGCATGCATCTTGGGCTTTTGCCGGCGTCGCGACGCCAACAGATCAGTCATATCCGTCGATGTGATTCTGATCTGGAACACATGCCCACCGTCTGGGCCGGGGATTTCAACGAATGGTCACGCCAGCCTGTTCTAGATCATTTGGCCCCGGACATGCGGTTTCTTCCTCCGGTTCCAAGCTTCCCGGCCGCGCAGCCATTGGGGGCACTGGACAGAATCGCGGTGGGGCAGGGGCTTGAGGCTGCACTGCACGGGGTGCATGATGCGCGGCCCGCGCATATCGCCTCGGATCATTTACCCGTCTGGGCCGATCTGCGACGCATCGCCTGACCGCAAAATCGTCTGTGGCGCAGGGCGCGTAGACATATTAAGACAGAACACCGAACAGTTCCGGGGGTCACCATGTCCGACACGATTATCGCCCGTTGCGAAGCCAAGGGCCTGCGCATGACCGGCCAGCGGCGGACCATCGCACAGGTCTTGCAGCAAAGCGAAGATCACCCGGATGTAGAAGAGCTTTATGCCCGTGCTTCAGCCGAAGATGCGGGAATTTCGATCGCGACAGTCTATCGTACCGTGAAGTTGTTCGAAGAGGCCGGGATACTTGAGCGGCTGGAGTTCGGCGACGGGCGCGCGCGATACGAAGATGCAGAGCGTGATCACCACGACCACCTGATCGACATGCAGTCAGGCGAGGTGATCGAGTTTGTCGACCCTGAGATAGAAGCGCTGCAAGAAAAGATTGCAGCCAAGCTTGGCTACAGGCTGAAAGGCCATCGCCTAGAATTGTACGGCGTACCGTTGGAAAAAGACTGACACATCACGAAAATCGATCGGTCGGTGAACGCGATTTCATCGAACATGTCGTAATACTGCTTGCGACGTCGCAAAGGTTGCGGTTTTGCTGCCGGAAAGGTCCGCCCGTCAGCGGCCTGTTCCAATGGAAACGCGCATGAACAACGTAAACGGCATTTTGCTGATCATCGGCTCGATGGCGGCCTTCGCGCTTGAGGACATGTTCATCAAGCATCTCTCGGTCAGTGTGTCGACCGGGCAGATCATGATCGCATTGGGTCTGATCTGCGGGGCTGTGTTCACGCTTATGTCTATGGCAACACGCAAACGCATCTTCGACCCGGTCGCGTGGCAACCTTTGCCGCTGATCCGTGCCGGGACCGAAGCCTTTGGTGCACTCAGCTTCGTGACCGCGCTGTCACTTGTTGATCTGTCGACTGTGGCGGCGGTTTTTCAGGCGATGCCACTATTCGTCACGATGGGGGCAGCACTGTTTCTGGGTGAGCAGGTCGGTTGGCGCCGTTGGAGCGCCATCGGGATCGGCTTTGTCGGCGTCTTGATGATCATCCGCCCCGGGTTCGAGGGATTCCAGCCGGAATCATTGTTTGTTTTGGTCTCGGTCGTTGCAATTGCCGCGCGCGATCTGATCACGCGTAGGTTGGATGTTCGTGTGGCCTCGTCGGTCGTCGCATTGCAGGCCTATATCGGAGTGGCGCTGGCCGGTGCGGCCCTTATGGTGTTCACAGCACAGCCCGTTGTGCCGCTGCAAGCTGCGCAGATCGGGCCTTATCTGGGTGCCATCGGGTTCGGCGTATTGGGCTATTACGGCATCGTAACCGCGATGCGGATCGGCGAAGCCTCAGCGCTGACGCCGTTTCGGTATACTCGGTTGGTGTTCTCGATCACGGCCGGGATGCTGATGTTTGGCGAACGCCCCGACAGCATGACGTTGGCCGGTGCCGGTCTGATTATCGGATCAGGTCTGTATACTTTCATCCGAGAACGCCAGCTGTCGCGGGCATTAGCAGTGGCCTAAGCGCCCGCGACCTGTTGGCGCAAACAGCAAACTGTTAGCCCTAAAGGCCGAAAAATATAAGTGTTAGCGATAACGGAAACGGTTTACTTTTCGCCGCGTGCTGGTATGAGGCATGCAACCGTTGGCATCATTGGGACCCGTATCATGAGCACGATCATCGACATCCACGCACGCGAAATATTGGACAGCCGGGGCAACCCGACGGTCGAAGTGGACGTGATTCTGGAAGACGGCACCATGGGCCGCGCCGCAGTGCCTTCAGGGGCGTCGACCGGCGCCTACGAGGCGGTGGAAAAGCGCGATGGTGACAAATCTCGTTACATGGGAAAGGGCGTACTGGAAGCGGTTGCTGCCGTTAACGGCGAGATCGCCGAAGAACTAGTGGGCTTTGACGCGACCGAGCAGGTGGCCATCGATCAGGCGATGATTGAACTCGACGGGACCGAGAACAAGGGCCGTCTGGGCGCGAACGCTATCCTGGGTGTCTCGCTGGCGACGGCCAAGGCGGCGGCGGATTTCACCACGCAGCCTCTGTATCGCTATGTTGGCGGTACTTCGGCGCGCGTTCTTCCGGTTCCGATGATGAACATCATCAACGGGGGTGAGCACGCCGATAATCCGATCGACATTCAGGAATTCATGATCATGCCGACCTCGGCCGCGAATATCCGCGAAGCCGTGCGCATGGGGTCGGAGGTGTTCCATACGCTCAAGCGCGAACTGTCGGCTGCCGGACTGGCCACCGGAGTGGGGGACGAAGGTGGTTTTGCCCCTAACATCGCTTCGACCCGTGAGGCACTGGATTTCATCCTGCAGGCGGTCGAAAAAGCGGGCTACAAACCCGGAGAAGAGATCCATCTGGCGCTGGACTGCGCCGCCACCGAATACTACCGCGACGGAAAATATGTTCTGTCGGGTGAAAACATCTCGCTGACCTCAGAGGAAAACGCAGAGTATCTGGCGACATTGGTCAAAGATTACCCAATTATCTCGATCGAAGACGGTATGTCCGAGGACGATTGGGATGGCTGGAAAGCGCTGACTGATGCCATCGGCAACGAAGTACAACTGGTCGGCGACGACCTGTTCGTAACCAACCCAGAGCGTCTGGCCGAGGGAATCGATCGTGGCTGTGCCAACTCGATGCTGGTTAAGGTGAACCAGATTGGATCACTAACTGAAACCCTGCGCGCCGTCGATATGGCCCACCGTGCACGGTATACCAACGTGATGTCGCATCGCTCGGGCGAGACCGAAGATGCCACCATTGCCGATTTGGCTGTGGCGACCAACTGCGGGCAGATCAAAACCGGCTCGTTGGCGCGGTCGGACCGGTTGGCCAAATACAACCAGCTGATCCGCATCGAGGAATCGCTGGGTGAGGTCGCAGAATACGCCGGCGCGTCGATCCTAAAGCGCTGAGTTTGGCGTACTTGGTAAAACCAGATCAGGCCCCGGTAGAACGCCGGGGCCATTTTTTTCTTTGAGTCATTACCGATCCGTCTAAGCTGGGCATCGAAGGCCAACATGGGAGAGGGCGATTTATGACAACATTCAAACGCATCGTTGGCGCTGGGGCGCTATTGATCCTGCCTCAGCTTGCAGGGGCTGATCGTCCGCCTCAGGCAGTGTGCCAGAAAATGGTGGAAGGCGATCCCAGCGGGCAGGTCACGATGGAGGAATGCCTGTGCACCTATAACGTCGCCAACACGGTTTTGGACGATGACATCAAAGAATTATTGTTCGAGTCCTGGTACACCGGTGAGAACATAACTGAACAGTTGAATGCGCTGCCCAAACCCAAACGCGTGCCCCGGCAGTTCAAGACCATGGAGCAGACGTTCAATAAGAACTGCCGCTGATCGTTAAGCTAAACAAACATAAATGTCGTTATGTGTGAACTTGTTCCTATTGCGGCGCTGTGACTCCCGATAGTCTGCAAGCATTGCAGAAAGGGGGACGATATGTCTGCTTCAAAGGTCTTTCTCGTAATTTCAATGCTTTGCGCGGGGATGCTGGCCGCATGTTCAGAGCCTGGGACCTATCCGATCACAGGGATGCAGGTTTCGCAGGATGATCCGGTGCAGGAAATGGCAAATCCGGCGGTAATCTTCCGGGGGGAATCGCGCTAAAGCGATTTGCTCATCAGCATGTAGCGATCGCGCGGTTTAAAACCTGACCGCAGATATAGTTTCTGCGCGGTTTCGTTGGTCCGGTCGACCTCAAGATGCAGGGCGGTCAGACCGGCCTCGGCCAACGCCTTGGGGAGATCATGCAGCACTTCGGTGGCGATACCGCGTCCGCGGACGGCGGGGCGGATGTAAATCTCATCTACAAAGGCATCCATGCCACCAAACTCGACCGACCAGCCGAAGGTGAGGATGACATAGCCCAGCGGTGCGCGGCCCGGACCGATCAGATATATGCACCCATGGGGAATTCCATCCAGTAGAGGGGTCAGCGCGTTGCGACGTTTCTCGTCATCCTGCGCGATGCCGGATTCCGAGTGAAACGCTGCGACCAGCGCCATCAGTCGGTCCAGATCGTCGGGGCGGGCAAGGCGGAGTGCGGCGGTCATAGGCGGGCAAGTCTTTCTGTGAGCAGGTCGAAGAAACCTTGGGCATCCATGTCACCCATGAACATGGCGTTTGGTGCGCGATCAGTGACCCGCCACCAGTCGGCCACTGTCATGCCCAACGTCAATTCTGATTGGGTTTCGATCTCAACATTGATGTGGCGGCCCGAGAACAACTCGGGTCGGATCAGATAGGCGGTGACGCAGGGGTCGTGCAGCGGTGCGCCCTCCGATCCGTATTTTTCCTTGTCGAAACGTTCGAAGAAATCGGTCATTTCTGCGACCGCATGACCAACCTTGCTGTCCAATGCCCGGAATGCATCGTTGCGATGGGGCGTGACCAGCGCGTCGTGGGTGACATCCAATGGCATTACGACGACATGAATGCCGGATTTAAACACAATATCAGCGGCTTCCGGGTCGACATAAATGTTGAATTCGGCTGCTGGTGTGATGTTTCCAACCTCAAAATACGCACCACCCATCAGCACGATTTCCTGCACCCGGTTGATGATGTCGGGCGCTTTCTGGAACGCTGTAGCGATGTTGGTCAGCGGCCCCAGAGGGCAGAGCGTCACCGTGCCGGGCTCATGTGCGCGTAGGGTATCGATGATAAAATCGACCGCGTGACCTTCGGCCAGAGGCATTTCAGGATCTGGCAAAACAGGGCCGTCGAGCCCTGTTTTACCATGCACATGCTCGGCGGTGACGAGCGGGCGTTTCAGGGGGCGATCGCATCCGGCGTAGACGGGGATTTCGGTGTGCCCCGCCAACTCGCACACGATGCGGGCGTTTTTGGCGGTCAGCTCCAAAGGCACGTTTCCAGCGACGGCGGTGATACCCAGAACCTCGATCTCTTCGGGGCTGGCAAGCGCCAGAAGAATGGCGACGGCGTCGTCCTGTCCGGGATCGGTGTCGATTATGATCTTGCGGGGCATGGGGGTCTCCGGGGGCGGTGAAGGTCGGACACTTGCAATTGTCGCGGGTCTTGTCTAGCCGAATTACGTGCCTGCCGGAGCATCCACCGGCGGGAGTTTGCCGTTGGCGCGGTGTTCCTCGATTTTCACCTCGTCCCACAGTGCGTCCATTTCGGCCAGATCACTTTGGGTGGGCGTTTTTCCGCGTTCGGCCAGCCGGGCTTCGACCTTCTCAAAACGACGAGTAAACTTGGCGTTTGTGCGGCGCAGGGCGGCTTCGGGTTCGATGCCTAAGTGGCGGCCGAGGTTGACAATCACGAACAGCAGATCGCCGAATTCATCCTCAAGCGCGTCGGCATCCATGCTGTCGCGCGCCTCTTCCAGCTCAGCGGCTTCCTCGGTGATCTTGGCGAGCACATGGCTGGCGTCAGGCCAGTCGAACCCTACGCGCGCGGCACGTTTCTGCAGCTTATGTGCGCGTAGCAGGGCGGGCAGGTTGGCGGCGACACCGTCTAGTGCACCTTTTTGTTCTTTGCCCGCACGTTCGGCGGCTTTGATGGTTTCCCAGTCCTTTGTCTGTTGATCCGCCGACTTCTCGCGGGACTCATCACCGAAGACATGTGGGTGACGGGTAACCATCTTGTCCGACATGGTGCGCACCACGTCCTGAAAGGTAAAATGCCCAGCCTCTTCAGCCATTTGCGCGTGGAAGACGGATTGGAACAGCAGGTCGCCAAGCTCTCCCTTCAATTCGTCATAAGCCTCGCGTTCGATGGCATCGGCGACTTCATAGGCTTCTTCGATCGTATAGGGCGCGATGGTCGAAAAATCCTGTTCGATATCCCACGGGCAGCCGGATTGAGGGTCGCGTAAGCGGCGCATGATTTCCAGCAAACGCTCGATACCTGCGTCCGTGTCGTGGATCAGAGGATTTTCGGCCATTGCGAACCCTTTCGTTCCGGTGTCAGATGCATCCATCCCGCAGTCAGGATCAGGAGTCCACCCCAGATGCCCGTCGTCAACCGAATTGCCGATTACGCCGCTGATATGGCCAAGTGGCGCCAGCACCTTCACACCATCCCCGAATTGGAATTCGAATGCTATGAGACCGCCGCCTATGTGGCCGAGCGTCTGCGCGAGTTTGGGGTAGATGAACTGCATGAGGGAATCGCCAAAACCGGCATGGTCGCGATCATCAACGGGCAGGGCGAGGGACCGACTATTGGTCTGCGCGCTGACATGGATGCTCTGCCGATTACCGAGGAGACGGGCGTGGACTACGCCTCGAAAAACCCCGGTAAGATGCATGCCTGCGGTCATGACGGGCATACAACCATGCTGCTGGGTGCTGCGCGCTATCTGGCCGAAACGCGGAATTTTGCGGGCCGGGTTGCGCTGATCTTTCAGCCTGCCGAGGAAGAGGGCGGCGGCGCGGGCGTGATGGTTGAAGAAGGCATCATGGATCGGTTCGATATCTCTCAGGTTTACGGTATCCACAACACTCCGGGTCGGCCCGAGGGGCTGTTCGAAACCACGCCGGGGCCGCTGATGGCCGCAGTAGATACGTTTGAGATCCATATTCAGGGCGTGGGCGGCCACGGGGCAATGCCGCATGAGACGCGCGACCCAGTGATGGCAGCTTGCGGGATGGCGCAGGCGATCCAAACCATCGTCAGCCGCAACCACTATGCGCTGGACGATCTGGTGGTGTCGGTGACGCAGATACACACCGGAACAGTGAATAACGTGATCCCTGACACCGCTTATCTGAATGGCACCGTTCGCACCTTTGATCCGGCCGTGCAAAGGATGGTCAAAGAGAGAATGGCGCAGATCGTGGCGGGGCAGGCGGCCTCGTACGGTGTCGAGGCCAAACTGGACTATCAGGAGGGTTATCCTGCCACCATCAATGACGCCGACAAGGCGGCATTCGCGGCTGAAGTGGCGCGGGATGTATCCGGCGCGGAACGCGTGAAAGATGATGCTGGGCGTGAGATGGGGGCAGAGGATTTTTCCTACATGCTGCAGGCCCGACCTGGTGCTTACTTGTTCATGGGGCAAGGAGATGGCGCGGGGCTGCACCATCCGAAATACAACTTCAATGACGACGTCGCGCCGATCGGAGCGTCCTTCTTCGCACGGATCGTCGAAAAGGCACAGCCGTTGGGCTGACAGGGAAAAGACATGGCACTGGAAGATGCAAAGAACCAGGTGGATGAGGCATTCACCAACCCCGATCTTAAGGGGCTGTCCTATGAAAACACCTTTGGCGGCGCGACTTCATTCCTGCGGCGGCTTTATACCAAAGACCTGACGGGTGCGGATATTGCTGTAACCGGCGTGCCTTTCGATCAGGCGGTGACAAACCGCCCCGGAACCCGGCTTGGCCCTCGTGCGATCCGCGAGGCCAGTGCCTTGCAATCGCCTGATGCGCCTTATGGCTGGCCCTTTGACGCGCTCAGCGAGCTGGCGATCGTGGATTATGGAGATATCGCCTACGACTATGCCAATATCCCGGCCTTTCCCGACACGCTGACCGATCATATCCGTACCATTTTGGCGGCGGATGTGGCTTCGGTCACGCTGGGAGGGGATCACTATATCAGCTTCCCGATCCTTAAGGCCTATGCCGAGAAATATGGGCCAATGTCACTGCTGCAATTCGATGCGCATACGGACACCTGGGCCGATGACGACATGTCCCGCGTGGACCACGGAACGATGTTCTACAAGGCGGTAAAATCGGGGTTGGTTGATCCGAAACGCTCTGTTCAGGTGGGCATTCGCACTACAAACGAAGACACGTTGGGCGTCAACATCATCGACGCGCGCGAGGTTTACGAATCCGGCCCAGCCGCCGTGGCGCAGAAGATCAGGGGTATTCTGCGCGACAGCCCCGTGTACCTGAGCTTCGACATCGACGGTCTGGACCCTGCTTTTGCGCCCGGTACTGGCACGCCAGTCTGGGGCGGGCTGAGTTCGATTCAGGCGCAAATCATCCTGCGCGACATTGCCGGGATCAACCTCAAAGGTGGCGACGTGGTCGAGGTTTCTCCGCCCTATGACACCTCTGGTGCGACGGCGATTGCGGGGGCTCATGTGGCAACACAGATCATTTGCCTTTTGGGGTGGAACAAGCTGGTGAAGCCTTAACCTTTGGTTAGGCATAATCCCGGTATCTGCTTGGTTAAGGCACCGGATCGGAGACATCACATGACCCAATACAACCAACCGATTGGCGGCAATGATCTGGCTCGGTTTTCGGGGCCGAACACGTTTATGCGGTTGCCACAGGCGTCGTCGCTGGACGGGCTGGATGTGGCGATCCTGGGGGTTCCGATGGATATCGGCACTTCGTGGCGGTCGGGCACACGGTTCGGACCCAAGCAGATTCGCAGTGAAAGTGCGATGATCCGGCCCTATAACATGTCCAATGGCGCGGCGCCCTTCGACCATCTGCAGATCGCAGATATCGGCGATCTGGCGATCAACACTTTCTCGCTCGCCGATAGTCTTAAGATCATCAAGGAAAGCTATGACGGCATTTTGGCGCAAGGTGTTGTTCCAGTGGCGATGGGTGGGGATCACTCGATCACTTTGCCGATCCTGCGGGCGATGGCAGCCAAGCACGGGCCTGTGGCTCTGGTGCACGTGGACGCCCATGCCGACGTGAATGATGAGATGTTCGGTGAAAAGGAAACCCACGGCACTGTCTTCCGCCGCGCCTATGAGGAAGGGCTGATTGTCCCTGACAAGACCTTTCAGATCGGCATTCGAGGCTCGGGTTACGCCGCCAGCGACTTTACCGAGGCACAAGGTTGGGGGTTCCGTCAGTACCCGGCGTGGGAGCTGTGGCAACAGAACCTGACCGAAATCGGCTCTTTGATCCGTAAAACTGTTGACGATCACCCGGTCTATATCACCTACGATATCGACAGCCTCGATCCGGCCTATGCACCCGGAACAGGCACGCCCGAGATCGCAGGTCTGACCACTCCGCAGGCGCTGCAGTTGATCCATGCGCTGGCAGGCATGAATGTGGTGGGCTGCGATCTGGTCGAAGTATCTCCACCCTATGATCCGTCGGGCAATACGGCTCTGACCGCAGCCAATCTACTGTTCGAGATGCTGTGCATTCTGCCCGGAGTGACGTCACGATAGGGGTGCGACGCCATCCTCTGACCGAGTAAGCAGGGCATAGCGGGAATGAATGGGCAGATGAAAATGGTGCTGTGGCTGTTGATTGCGGTGGGCCTTGCAATGGGTGCTTATATCCGACTTGCGCCCTCAGATCCTGTGCGCTGGCATGTGGCCCATGAAGACGCGGAACGAGACCTGAAGGGTGGTGTCGTTCGGGTCGTCGAAACCGGTCCTGATGGGCTGGCGCGTCTCGACAAAATTGCGCGCGCAACACCACGCACCAGTGTGCTGGCCGGATCTCTAGAAGAGGGCATGATCACCTATATCACCCGTACCAAGGTGTTCGGGTTTCCCGACTACACCACCGTGCAGCAAGACGGTGATACGCTGCGTATCTATGCCAGATTAAGATTTGGCCGGAGAGATTTCGGCGTCAATCGGGACCGGGTCACCCAGTGGCTTGCTTTGCTGCAACCCTGACGACAAACAGCCCTCTTGCACCTCGCGCCACATGGGCACGTTCAGCGACATCTGGCATTGGGCCATGAACATGCGGCCGTCGACCTGCAGGCATATCATTTCTCCCAACTCGATGCGGGTGCCGGATTTGTCGGTGCAATAGCAGTCTTGCACTTTGCCTCCGGGGCCAACAACATCGGCCATTCCGGGCGTCGCAATGAGTGTCAGGGCTATTATCAGTCGCTTCATGGTCCAAGCCTAGCACAAGGCAGGGCCTTGACCAAAGCCTCTGGATGATAGACACCGCGCGGATGATCCCCGAAGAACGCCTTGAACAGATAACTCAGCGATTCCAATACCTCGAAGCGGCCATGGCGGATGGTGCCTCGGGCGGGGATATTGCAGCTTTGGCAAAGGAATATTCCGACCTCAAGCCGGTGGTCGATCAGATCATGGCGTGGCGTCAGCTGGTTTCTGATCTGGCCGAGGCCGAGGCAATGCTGTCCGACCCGGACATGAAAGAGCTGGCCGAAGAGGAAATTCCAGAACTGCAGGCGCGTATCCCCGAGGCGGAGCATGCCTTGCAGCTGGCGCTGTTGCCCAAAGACGCGGCTGATGCGCGCCCGGCAATGCTGGAAATACGCCCCGGCACCGGCGGGGATGAGGCCGCGCTGTTCGCCGGAGACCTGCTGCGCATGTATCAACGCTATGCCGAAGCGCGGGGCTGGCAGTTCGAGATCATCGAGGAACAAGCGTCTGATCTTGGTGGGATCAAAGAGGTGGTGGCACATATCAAGGGCGACAATGTCTTTGCGCGGATGAAGTACGAATCCGGCGTGCATCGCGTGCAACGCGTGCCCGAAACCGAAAGCGGTGGGCGCATTCATACCTCGGCGGCGACGGTGGCGGTTTTGCCTGAGGCCGAGGATGTGGACATTCAGATCGATGCCAATGACATCCGAATTGACACGATGCGCAGCTCGGGCGCGGGGGGGCAGCACGTGAACACGACGGATTCGGCCGTACGGATTACTCACTTGCCCAGCGGTATCGTGGTGACCAGTTCCGAGAAATCCCAGCACCGAAACCGTGAGATAGCGATGCAGGTGCTGAAAACGCGCCTTTATGATCTTGAACGGCAGCGGATCGACAGCGAACGCTCGGCGGATCGCGCCAGTCAGGTCGGTTCAGGTGACCGATCCGAACGGATCAGGACCTATAATTTCCCGCAGGGCCGCATGACCGATCACCGCATCAACCTGACGCTTTATAAGCTGGATCAGGTGATGCAGGGCGATCTTGATGAGGTGATCGACGCGCTGACCGCAGATGATCAGGCTCGGCTTCTGGCCGAAATGGCGCAATGATTGCGGCGCTGACAGCCGCGCAGGCCATGGTCGCTGCAACCGCACGTTTGCGCGCAGCCGGTGTGCCTGATCCAGCGCGGGATGCGCGGGTGCTGCTGGCGCATGCGGCGCGGATCGAGGCCAGCCGGGTGACGCTGATCGCGCCCGAGGAGCTGCCGGTGGATATCGCGGAACGCTACGATCAATTGATCTCGCTAAGGGCCATCCGAGTGCCGGTATCGCATCTGCTGGGCGAGCGTGAATTCTATGGTCGGCGGTTTCGGGTCAGTCGCGATGTGCTGGACCCGCGCCCGGAGACCGAAGCATTGATCGAGGCGGCGCTGAGCGAGCCGTTTGATCATGTACTCGATTTGGGTGTGGGCTCGGGCTGTATCCTGATCACCTTGCTGGCCGAGCGGGCGAGTGCCTCGGGCGTCGGCGCCGACCTCAGCGAAGCTGCCTGTCTGCAGGCCAGCGCCAATGCAGTACAGCATCAGGTGCAGGCGCGCGTCGAGATTCGGCAATCTGACTGGTTCGAAAACATTGAAGGTCAGTTCGATCTGATTGTTTCGAATCCGCCCTATATTTCAGCGGACGAGATGCATGCGCTTTCCCCTGAAGTGCGCGAGCATGAGCCGCGCATGGCGCTGACGGATGAGGGCGACGGTCTGGATGCCTATCGCCGTATTGCGGCGTCGGCCCCGGATTATCTGATGCCCGGCGGACGTATCCTGGTTGAAATTGGCCCGACACAGGGCGCTTATGTTTCTGCCCTTTTTGATGCCGCTGGTTTGACCGGCGTAAAGGTGATCCCAGATTTGGACGGGCGTGATCGTGTTGTGGGGGCCAGAATGCCGCCTTCTAAGCGAAACTGAGGCCGAAAAATGCCGATTGATGTAAAAAAGCTGCGACATTTTCGAGAATCCCCTTGTCTGAACGCTCAGGACATGTTTACTCAGGATTAGTCGGCGAGGTTGACGCTGTTTCAGCGCACCCCTGACGCCAAGCCCAAAAAGTCGATAGCGCGTAACGGCACAAGCCACTGAGCAGCGTTAGATACGGGTTGATCGACAGTGAATTGATAAGGCTGACGTAAAGTAAGATGAGATCTTCCAAATCCCGCTCGCGGGCCAAGAACAACCGCAATCGTCCTTCTGGCGGAAACGTCGTAAACCGGGTTTTTGACAGCTCGGGCCCCGAAGGCAAGGTGCGTGGCACACCGCAGCAGATCATTGACAAATACAACCAATTGGCGCGCGACGCTCAGCTGTCGAATGACCGCGTGGCAGCTGAGAACTTTCAGCAACACGCCGAGCACTATCTGCGCATGCTAAGCGAAGCGCAGCGCGAGATCGAAGCGCGCCGCGAAGAGCAAGAGCGTCAGAACCGCGAACGACAGGCCGAGCGTGATCGTGAACGCGCGGAGCGTCAGGAACGCGAAGCAGCCCGTCAGGCCGATCCGGCCGAGGCTCCGCAGCCGGACGTTGTGGATTTCGGGAATGAGGCGGCTGCGCCCGATACAGGGCTGGTCGAGACGCCGGAAAGCAAGGATGCCGAGCAACCCGAAGCGACCGAGCGTAAGGAAAAGCCGCGCCGCCCGCGCACCCGGAAGCCAAAGGCTGCCACCCCTGCGGCTGAGGATGCACCCGCTGACAAGGGCGACGCACCCGAGGCAGCTGAATAAGCGCTTTTCGATCATGAATTTAATGAAAACCCCGGGCAAAGGCCTGGGGTTTTTTCGTTCAGGGTTTGCGAATTTCGCGCGCGAGCGCGCAGAAGGCTTCGAGCGGGATCTGCTCGGCCCGGTCGGTGGGTTTGATTCCGGCTGCGATCAGGCGGTCCTCGATATCTGGCGCTGCCCCTTTCAGTGAGGCCCGCAGCATTTTGCGGCGCTGATTGAAGGCTGTGGCAACCACGCGCGACAGGGTTGCGGCGTCAGCGGGATAGCGGGGTTCGGGCAGGGCAGTCAGGTGAACCACGGCGCTTGAGACCTTGGGCGGTGGAGTGAAGGCTCCGGGTGGCAGGGACATCGCAATGCGCGCTTCGGCCCGCCATTGGGCAAGGATGGCGAGGCGGCCATAGGCCTTGTTGCCGGGTTGGGCCACGATCCGCTCGGCCACTTCACGTTGAAACATAAGGGTCAGGCTCTGCCAGAAGGGCGGCCATTCGGGCGGGGTGAGCCAGCGGACCAGAAGCTCGGTCCCAACATTGTAGGGCAGGTTGGCGGCCACCCGGATCGGAGGCGTCAGATGGGCCAGCGGCTCGATTTCCAGCGCGTCGCCGTTGATCACTTCCAGCTGGCCCGGATAGGCGGCGGCGATGTCGTTCAGGGCGGCGATGCAGCGGGTGTCCTTTTCCACGGCCACGACCTTGCGCGCGCCTTCGGACAGAAGCCCGCGAGTCAGACCTCCGGGGCCTGGGCCGATTTCAAGGACATCGCATTGAGTCAGATCACCCGCCTGCCGCGCGATCTTGGCGGTCAAGTTGAGGTCGAGCAGGAAGTTCTGGCCCAGCGACTTGCGGGCCGAAAGCTGGTGAGTTGCGATAACCTCGCGCAGCGGGGGGAGGGAGTCGATGGCGCTCATGACTTTAGCGTTGTTCGGAATGGAGGGGGAGCGCCAGAGATTTTTTGCCTCCGGCGGAGGTATTTGGGGCCAGATGAAGCATTAGCGGGACTGCGCCATTCGCTGGGCGAGCTTCAGGGCCTCGATCAGGCTGTTGGGGGTCGCGCTGCTTTGGCCCGCGATGTCCAGAGCGGTGCCGTGATCCGGCGAGGTCCGGACGAAGGGCAGGCCCAAGGTTACGTTCACACCGCGGTCGAAATCCAGTGTCTTGATCGGGATCAGGGCCTGGTCGTGATACATCGCGATCGCGGCATCATATCGCGTGCGCGCCGCGGCGTGGAACATAGTGTCTGCCGGGTGGGGTCCGGTCACGGTGCAATCGACTGGATTGAGGTCTGCGATCAGTGGCGCGATCCAATCGAGTTCTTCCGTACCCATTTTCCCGCCTTCGCCAGCATGGGGGTTCAGCCCCGCGATGGCGATACGAGGATGGTGGATACCGAATTGGGTGCGCAGGCCTTGGGCGGTGATCTCGATGGTTTCACGCAGCACTTCTGGGGTGAGTGCGCTTGGGACCTGGGAGAGCGGGATGTGGATGGTGGCCGGAACCACGCGGAGCTGTTCGCTGGCAAGCATCATTACCACGCGCGACCGGCCTGCCAACGCCGCAAGAAATTCGGTATGGCCATGGAAGGCAAAGCCCGCACCGTCGATCAGCGCCTTTTTGTGGATCGGCGCGGTACAAAGTGCAGAAGCTGCACCGGAACTCACCAACTCAACACCCTTTTCAATAGAATCGATGACCGAAAGTGCGTTAGCCGGATCAGGGTGGCCGGGCATGTTCGGGGCGGGGAAGTCGAAATGCAGCACCGGGAGAGCCGAGGCGCTGGCCGGTGTGGCCTCTGACGGGTCGGCGATCCGGGTAATGGGTGTTCCATCGGGCAAATGTGATGCGTCGCCGATGTAGAAGAACGGACAGGTATCGCGCAGGGCTGCCCAAGCTTTGGCTGCGATTTCGGGTCCGATCCCGGCGGGCTCACCACAGCTTAGCGCGATTGGGGCGATCATTGTTCGATGATGACAGCGTCGGCCCTCAGCTGTTCCAGCAGGCTGTTTGCAAGGGCCTGTAACCGTTGCTGGGTCAGTGCGTTTGCCACGTCCACACGGGTGGTATCTTCGCCCAGGTTGCGGGTGCGATTGCACAGCATCAGGAACATCAGCGTCTGCCCGTTGTTGCGCGTCAGCGTGGCCGATGCCTCATTTGGATCAAGCTTGGCCAGCTCAAACGCTACGTCGCGTGGAATCGCCGAGGGGCTTTGGGTAAGGCGTTCCAGCACGTCGGGCGTTTGATCTTTGGCGATGCCGTAGAGGTCATCGCAGGTGTCGATCTCTTCCTTGAGCTTTTCAGCTTTTGCAAGCGTTTCGGCGCTGCGGCCACCGGGAAGGTAGTAGATCGCGTAGTCGATCTCGGAATAGGTTGGGGCACCTGCGGCAACTTCGCGGATGCCGCGCATCTGGAACAGAGCCACGGCGTTCGGGAGCGAAAGTGGGTCGGTGATCTCACCGTTTTTCAAGCCCAGAATGACGGGTTGCAGGGCCGGAGGCAGGTTGTTGAGCGACAGCCAATCCAGTCGCCCGCCATTCTCGCGTGTGGCAGCGGCAGAGTATTGCGTAGCAGCCGAAGAAAAGCTGTCTTGATCGGGAAGTTGTGAGATTTCATCGGCCAGGGCTTCAGCCTGCGCCAGGGTCTGCGGTGTTACCGGAATGATAATTTCGGACAACAAAACCTGCAGGCCGCCGCCGCCACCCTGACCCAAAGCACGGTTGATCTCATCTTCCGAGGGGCGAGCCTGCGACAGAAAGCGGGTACTGACAAAGTCGCGCCAGGACAATTGATCGGCGACAAAATCCCGTACGGTTTCCTTTGATACGCCCGCATCGTTGAGCAGCTGCAGAAACTCTTCGCTGCTGAGGTTGCCGCGCGAGGCGAATTCATCAATCCCGGTCTGGATATCTTCGGGCGCGGCTTCGATGCCGGCATCGCGCATCGCCTGTTTGCGCAAACGATCCTCGATCAAGGCTTCGCGGACTTCGCGCTCGGAACTGCCCGGAACGCCGAGCAGTTCGAGAAACTGCTGACGTTGTTGAAGCTCATACCAGGTGACAATGTCCTGATTGACCCGGATTGCAGGCGAGAACAGGCTTTGAGCCTGGACCTGTGGTGTGGCCATTGCAACAAGCGCGGCAGCCAGCACCGGCAGCACCGATCTACGGCAGCCAGAGCGGAGAGATTTTGTGAAACCTGAGATCAACTGCATCTTCTCTTAAACTTCTGTCCATCGCCTTCGACGGAATACCCTGTCAGGGCAACGGTAAAGCCGAATTCTGTCGAAGGCTCAATACTTGATGTGGAGGTAAAGCGTCTGTTGACGTTCACATTTACCTGCACACACTCATTTTCGTAGGTCACGCCGAACCCAAGGCGGAGTGGTTCGGATTCGCTGAAATCATAGCGTGCGCTGGCAAGGGTTAGCCAATTTTGGTCTACGCGGTAGCGGCCACCGACCCGTAGTTCCGAGATTTCATCATTATTTGCTTCAGCAGGATCAGGTTCGAGCCAGATGTACCCGCCGGAGATTGCCGTATCTCCATTAGACCAGCCTGCACGAATTTCAGCTTTGGTAAAACTGAAATCGCTGTTTAAAAGCCCACGCGCGGCCAATGTCAGCCCCTTGCCGTTATTCAATTGCCCGGCAAGCAGAATGTCGGACTTGGTACCCTGCAGCCCCGATGTGAGCGTGAAATCCGGATCCGCATCGGACCGGAAGACCTGTCCGATTGTCGCCAGCGCCCGCCAGCCGTCAGCGTTGTACCGAGACCAGTTCAGGCCCACAACGGCGGTTGCACCGTCTTCGCGGCGGTCGGGGGCCGGAAAGCGCGAAAGGGACAAAAGATTGCCCTGATCGAGTTCCTGAAAGGTACTTTCATCGTTGGGAACGTCATTGTTCGAAACATGCGTCCAACCAATTTGCGCGATTGGCTCAAGGATTTGTGTTGCACCGGACTGCTCGCGGCGCAGCATGGGGTAGCGCAGGGTAAAAGCTGCGCGCGGGGTCGAGCGGGTTACATTGTTCGGAAACTCGCTGTCATTGCGGATATTGAACGTATCCACTGACGCGCCCACCAATGCCTCTGCACGTAATCCGGTCGCAAAGGTCCAGTTGCGCAGCCATTCCGCATCGAATGTTGCCCTGGCGACGTCGCGACCAATAATATCTTCGTCACTGGTTCGCGTGTGGGTGTGACCATCGAGGCTTAGTTCAACTTCACCCCCTAAGGTGCTGGGGAAGAATCGCTTTCGATAGTTGATGTCGAAGACACGCGATGGGATTTCATCCTGATTTTCGCTATCCCGAAGGGACTTGTAGTGGATGAAGCTGGTTCTGAACGCCGTATCACGCTTGATCCGCTCAAGTGCAATTTCGCTACGCAGGCGGTCAAAATCGGGCAAGCCGTAATCTGCCAGATACGAGTCATCCGAAGTTGTTTTGATATCGAATGTCAGCCGGTAGTCATTTCCAAGACCGAACCGGCCATCGGCGAAGAAATACCCCCGATCCTGACCGGGCTGCAGGTCGTCGCGTGTATAAGAGCCTCGCAGCCGAATGCGCCCGCGTTTGAATGCCTGCCGGTAACGAAACCCAAGTGTGCGGGTCTTGGACGACAGATAGGGCGTTAGAGTCAGGTCCTTGTGATCTCCGATCTTGAAGAAATACGGCACCTGAACTCCAGTGCCCAGTTGCGAAGTGGTGCGGATCGACGGCACGAGAAAGCCGGTCGCCCGCTCAAGTGTCGGGTCGGGTAGGCGTAGCGTGGGAAAGTAGAAGACCGGGACATCGAGTATTCGGAACTGTGCGCCTTCGAAATAGAGCTGCCGTTCAAGCTGGTCATGGGTCACTTTCCGGGCGCGAATTTGCCAGATCGGGGGTCTGCCATTCGCGCAGACATGACATGAGGTTGCAGCGACCTTGCTGAATTGCGTATAGCGACCTGCCGCACGGGTGGCCTGGACTGAGGCGATCTGCACTTGCTGGTCAAAGACCATGCGCGCGCCCATCAGAAGTCCATTCTGTATCCCGCTGTCCAACTGCGCGGAATCGGCCAGCAATGTGCTGTTCCCGCCTTGATCGATCCGGATTGGGCCGGTCAGGGTCAGCTCGCCGGTTTCGCGATCATAGGTGACGCTTTGCGCTGTCAGTTTGACGTCGCCTTGGAAGGCCTCGACATTCCCCTCTGCGACCAGTTTGCGATCCGGGGTAATGAATATCTCATCGGCCACCAGTAGGGCGGGTTGATTCTGTTCAGTCGCGTCAGCCTCGCTGGCGGCACCTTCTGGTTCGGACTGTGCGGCAACTGCTGCAGGCAGCGAGAGGATTAGTGCGCTCGACAGCAACAAAGACAGGACGGAGCGCATCAGCCATCCTCCGCATGGAGCAACAGGCCCAGAGACAGTAGAATGCCCGCAAAGGGTGGGGCCCAGGCCGAGACCAGAATAGGTAATTGCCCGTTTTCGCCAAGAATTTGGGCGAAATTCCGGATGAAGTAGATACCGAACCCCAGCAATACAGCGGTCAGCACGGCAACTCCGGTGCCGCCGAACCGGACATGGCGCATTGTGAAGGCGGCCCCGATCAGAACCATCGAAACCAGAAACAGGGGTCGCGCAAGTTGTACCTGCAGCCAGACCTCATATTGCTTGGTTGAAAATCCCGCCTCGCCCAGATCACGAATCAACTGGGGCAGATCATAGACCGAAACTGAATCCTTTTGCCCGAGAGTGTCCAGAATCCGGTCTCTGGTCAGCGTTGTGGGTAGGTTCAGGATCTCATGGCTGGTGGCATTTGCTTCGGGATTGAGATCGTCCTGAATGGGCCAGATTTTGGCCTGATGCAAGGTCCAGAATCCATCCTCCAGATCAGCTTGCTGGGCCGAGATTTGCTGGTTCGGCTTGCCGTCGGATGAGAACGTTGTGATGGTCACGTTCCGCAGGGCGAACCGGTCGCCGTTGACAGTGCCGGTTGCGTGAATCACCGACTGACCGTTGGCTGAGCTCTGGCGCAGCCACAACCCCTCGCGGCTGATGGACAGGGCTGAGCCACCCTGGTTGCGATAGCCATCGGACAAGCGTTGGAACTCTTCCGACGTCGCGGCCGCGATGGGATTCAGCAAAGTCACAGCAAGTGCGCCGATGGTCAGCGCAAGCAACACGGGCGCCAGCAGGGCTCGGATACCGGATCGCCCGATAGCGCGGGTCACCACCAGTTCGGAGCTGCGGGCGAGGCCGACAAACAGCGCGATCGTGGCCAGGATCATCAGCAGGGGCAACATCTCGCTGATCGCGGCCGGTGTGTTCAGCAACGTCAGTTGCAGCAACTGGCCAAAGGATAGGTCAACACCATCGAACCGCCGCACCTGTTCGATCAGATCGATCAGGATCATCAAGGTCAGAAAAATACCGCCGATTACAAGAAAGCTTTGAATAAAGCGGCGGGCAAAATAGCGGTCGAGGATCACTTGGGCATCCCCGTCAAACCCCGGCATCCAAGAATCACAATCGGGCATGGAATCATGCGCGACGGCCTGTAACTGCCGATTGGTGTCACGTTCTCTCCCCCGAGCCTGCCGTTATTTTCGCGCGACCATAATGCAATTGCCCGGCGGGGAAAACTGCTATCTGGTCAACGGTGGCTGCGCGGGCTAGGTCTTGGGCAACGCATTTTTTAGGAGAATGATATGAGCAGTCTTGTGCCCGTCCGATTCACCCCCTTTGACCTTGATGCGATAGCGCAAACCGAAGGGCGCGTGGCCATACTCATTCCCGCCGATGGCAAGATGAGCCCCGCCGCGCGTCGAGCCAATCGCCTGACCAAAGGCGCGGTTGCGCGGCTGGTCGAAAGCGAGCGGTTCAGCAAGGTCAAATCGGGTAATGTTATTTCGCTGGCCTGGCCTGCCGGAATGGTGGCCGAGGCGCTGGATATTCTGGTGTTGCCGCGTCGCCCCGACTCTGACGAGGCACGCAAGGCCGGGGCCAATCTGGCGAAAGCTGCAGCGGGCAAACCCGTGCTGGTCATGGCCGCCAATCACGCGCGTATCGAAGAGGTAGCCTTGGGCATGGTACTGCGGGCCTACGATTTCGATGTCCACAAATCCAAGGACTCAGACCCGGCGGGTGAGATCACCATCGGTCACTCCAAGCCAGAGGAGGCCGAAGCTGACTTTGCGCCGCTCTATGCCGTCGCAGACGGTGTGCGCATGACACGAGACCTGACAAATGAACCCGCGAATGTGCTGACGACAACTGAGTTCGCGGACAGGTTGGTCGAGATGGAATCGCTGGGCCTGAAGGTCGAGGTTCTGGAAGAGGACAAGCTGGCCGAACTGGGCATGCGTACGCTGCTGAGCGTCGGGCAGGGCTCGGTCAGCCCCTCGAAAGTTGTGGTGATGCAATGGGACGGCGGCGACAAGGATGACGCGCCGCTGGCCTTGGTCGGCAAGGGCGTCGTGTTCGATACCGGCGGTATCTCGCTTAAGCCGGCCGGAGGCATGGAAGACATGACCATGGACATGGGCGGCGCGGGTGTTGTTGCCGGAACCATGCGAGCGTTGGCCAAGCGCAACGCCAAAGCCAATGTCGTGGGGCTGGTCGGGTTGGTTGAAAACATGCCCTCGGGCAATGCGACCCGTCCGGGCGATGTGGTCACTTCGATGAAAGGCGACACTGTCGAGATCATCAACACCGATGCCGAGGGTCGTTTGGTTCTATGTGACGTCATGTGGTACGCGCAGGATCGGTTCCAGCCGGTGGGCATGATCGATCTGGCCACTCTGACGGGCGCGGTCATCATTGGTCTTGGGCATGAGAATGCCGGTGTGTTTTCAAACAATGACACCTTCTGCGACGCCTTCCTGAAGTCGGCCAAGGCCGAGGACGAGGGCGCATGGCGGCTGCCCTTGGGTGAAGGCTACGACAAACAACTTAAATCGCGCATTGCGGATATGAAGAACGTGGGCGGGCGGCCCGCAGGTTCGATCACCGCAGCGCAGTTCCTGCAGCGTTTCGTCAAGGAAGAGACGCCGTGGATTCACTTGGATATCGCAGGTGTGGCCTCTGTCTCTTCCGAGACCTCTTATGCGCCGAAAGGGGCCACGGGCTGGGGCGTCCGCGCGCTAAGCCGGTTCGTGCAGGACAATTTCGAGTAAGCGCATGGGTGCCGTCTATTTCTACCACCTGACCCGTCAGCCGTTGGAGCACACATTGCCTGTGCTGCTCGAAAAGGCACGGCAGGCCGGATGGCGGATTGCCGTGCGGGGTGTCGACCCTGCGCGGATGGACTGGCTGGATGAGAAGTTGTGGCTGGGACCTGAGGACGGGTTCCTGCCGCATGGCCGCGAAGGTGGCCCGCACGACGCGGCACAGCCCGTTCTGCTGACGACCGGCCAAGGGGCAGCAAATGGCGCGACCTGTGTAATGGCTGTCGATGGGGCAACGGTTGAGGCGGAGGAAGTTTCGACCATGGAGCGTGTCTGCATTCTGTTCGACGGGAATGATCCGGAGGCGGTTCAACATGCGCGCGGGCAGTGGAAGGCTCTGACCGGGGCGGGGTGTTCGGCACAGTATTGGTCCGAGGAATCCGGACGATGGGAGAAAAAGGCCGAGGCTTGATCGGCCACAAATATATTTTAGGAGATTTCAAATGGATATGAAGCCTTTGGGCCGCACCGGGATCATGGTGTCGGATTTATGTCTTGGGACAATGACCTTTGGTACTCAGACCTCGGAAACTGAGGCGCACCGCCAGATGGACATGGCGCTTGCGGGTGGGATCAACTTTGTCGACGCGGCTGAGATGTATCCGGTGAACCCGATCTCGGCAGAGACGGTCGGGCGGACCGAGGAAATAATTGGCAATTGGAATGCCGCCAATCGTTCGCGTCGAGGGGACTATGTGCTGGCCACGAAACACTCCGGTGAAGGGTTCGTGCATGCGCGCAATGGCGCCCCAATCTCGAAAGAGACCATACCTGAGGCGATAGAGGGTTCACTGCGTCGTCTACAGACTGATTGCATAGATCTCTATCAGTTCCACTGGCCAAATCGTGGCAGCTACATGTTCCGACAGAACTGGGACTATGCGCCCTTGGGTCACAACCGTGACGAGATTATGGACGAGATGCGCGAAAGCCTGATCGCTCTGCAGGCGCAGGTGGACAAGGGCAATATCCGTGCCTTTGGTCTGTCGAATGAAAGCGCTTGGGGTACCGCTCAGTGGTTGCGGGCGTCGGATGAGGTTAGTGGACCTCGGGTCGCGTCGATCCAGAACGAGTATTCTTTGCTCTGCCGGTTATTCGATACCGACCTGGCTGAATTGTGTCTTCTGGAAGATGTCGGGTTGCTGTCCTTTTCGCCTTTGGCTGCGGGTTTCCTGACCGGGAAGTATCAAGGCGGGGCTATTCCAGAAGGGTCGCGCATGGCGCTGGTGCCGAATATGGGCGGACGCAAAACGGATCGCGTGTATGATGCCGTGGCTGCTTATCTAGAAATCGCGCAGCGACACGGGTTGGACCCCGTGCACATGTCCTTGGCGTGGTGTTGCAGCCGGCCGTTTATGGGATCGACCATTTTCGGCGCGACGACTGTGGCGCAGCTAGAACATATTCTGGCGGGTAAGGATTTGAAGCTGTCGTCCGAAGTGATGGCCGAGATCAGTGCGGCGCATCGGGCGTTTCCGATGCCATATTGAAGGGATGGGGGCTCTGCCCCCGTCGCCTTTGGCGACTCCCCCGAGGTATTTTAGGCCAGATGAAGCTGGATCGTGTCAGTGATGGGTGGGTTGCGTACGGTCTTGCCTGAGGTCGCGAGCCGTGAGGCCGTGGGCGGTTCGGAACGCGCGGGCGAAGCTGGATTGCGAGGCGAAGCCGGTGGCCAGCGCCACGTCCATCAGCGGCAGGTCGGTATCGGTAACCAGACGGCGGGCCTCGGCCAGTCTGAGTTGCAGGTAATGATCCTGTGGAGTTGTATTCAGGCGCAGGCGGAACTGCTGCTGCAGGGTGCGTGTACTAGTGCCGAGTCTATCGGCGATGTGCGCAAGGGACAGCGGGTCGTCCAGTGAGGATTCCATCAATGAGTTGGCTTTGGCTGTGAGCGCGGTGTGACGGTGCGGCGCACCGGTGCGGCTTTGTGGTTTTGAGGGCTGAGACGCACCTTCATAGAGGAATAGCCCGGACACGCGGGCGGCAAAGCCCGCGCCATGACGTGCAGCAATAATATGGAGCATCATATCGATCGCCGGGACGGCGCCGCCGGAGGTTAGGCGTGTATCGGAGACGGTAAATCGGTCAGGGCGCACATCGACATTGGGAAAGCGCGCAGCGAAGTTATCCAAATCCTCCCAATGGGTCGTCGCCGCGTGACCGTCGAGCAATCCAGCCTCAGCCAGTAACCAGGGGCCGCCATCTATCCCGGCGATTGTTGCACCGGTGGCCGCGATCCTGCGGAGCCCGGCGAGCAGGCTGGGCGTCGCATGACGGGCCAATTGGAATCCGGCAACTACGATCAACAGATCGCAGCCCTGCAACCGGGCCAGGGGAATGCCCTGCACATTCAGAGCGCTGGTCAGCAACGCGGGTTCTGCGGTTGCCGTGACGTAGTCCCAATCAAAAGCGGGCCGATCCGCTAGTCGGTTGGCAGCACGCATCGGATCGACGGCGGCCGCGAAGCTGAGTGTGTTGCATTCGTCCAGCACCAGCACCGCCGTTTTCAGGGCGCGATGTTCGGGCTGCAGTATGTTTTTTGCGGATTTCATCAAGTCTGATTCGCATTTTGCTAAGTGGTTCCCTCAAGGCTGCGTCAGAGTTGGCGTTGACGCAAATCGGAATCCGGGGAGAAGCCTGGGGAAAACCCACGGTAAAACCGGGTATAAGCTGGGGATAACGCCATGCCTTTGGAAATGAACCGCGAAGTCTTTATCACCTGTGCCGTCACCGGCTCGGGCGGGACACAGGATCGCAGCCCACATGTGCCGCGTTCGCCGAAGCAGATTGCCGATAGTGCAATTGCTGCAGCGAAAGCCGGTGCGGCCGTGGTGCACTGCCATGTGCGCGACCCCGAGACCGGTGCGCCTTCACGCGATCTGGCGCTGTACCGTGAAGTCACGGACCGCATTCGCGATGCCGAAGTAGACGCGGTTCTGAACCTGACGGCGGGCATGGGCGGAGACATGGTGTTCGGCGGGATCGAAAATCCGCTGCCTTTGGCAGAGGCCGGAACAGATTTGGTCGGCGCGACTGAACGTGTTGCACATGTAGCGGAGTGCTTGCCTGAAATCTGTACTCTGGATTGTGGCACGATGAACTTTGCCGAGGCCGATTATGTGATGACCAATACGCCCGGCGCCTTGCGGGCGATGGGGCAGATGATGACCGATCTGGGCGTGAAGCCCGAGATCGAGGCCTTCGACACCGGCCATCTGTGGTTCGCCAAGCAGCTGGTGAAAGAGGGTGTTCTGGAACCGAACGCTCTGGTCCAGCTATGTATGGGGGTGCCGTGGGGGGCTCCGGATGATCTCAACACCTTTATGGCGATGGTGAACAATGTGCCGGAGGACTGGACGTTCAGCGCGTTTTCGCTGGGGCGCAATGAGATGGCGTATGTCGCGGCCTCGGTTCTGGCGGGCGGTAATGTGCGCGTCGGGCTGGAGGACAACCTGTGGCTGGAAAAGGGTGTTCTGGCCGAAAACTGGCAGTTGGTCGAGCGTGCAGGCAGCATCATCGAAAACATGGGCGCGCGGGTGATCGGGCCGCAGGAAGTACGTGAGAAGCTGGGGCTTACTAAGCGGGCTCCGGTTGCGAAGTAGTCGTGGATTGGGGGCCAGCCCCCAAACCCCCGAGATATTTTTGGCCAGATGAAGAGGCGGATCGTGGGCAAAGAACAGCAAGCAAAAGCAGCAGCAATCATCGGAGGCGGTGTGATCGGTGGCGGGTGGGCTGCCCGATTCCTGCTGAACGGATGGGATGTTCGGGTATACGATCCCGACCCAGAAGCCGAGAGGAAGATCGGTGAGGTGTTAGATAACGCGCGCCGTTCTTTGCCGGGGTTGAGCGATGTACCTCTGCCTCTAGAAGGGACGCTGAGCTTTCATGACGATCTCGGTGAGGCAGTTCAGGGTGCGATCTGGATTCAGGAGAGCGTACCGGAAAGGCTCGATCTGAAGCTGAAGGTTTACAAGAGCTTGCAGGGGGCTTGTGATCCAGATGCAATCATCGGGTCCTCGACCAGCGGGTTCAAGCCCTCGGAGTTGCAGGAAGGCGCTTTGCGACCCGAGCAGATCGTGGTGACCCACCCGTTCAACCCGGTCTACCTGTTGCCACTGATCGAACTGGTTCCGACCGACAAGAATTCACCTGACTTGATCGCGCGGGCCAAAGATCTTTTGACCTCGGTGGGGTTCTTCCCGCTGCACATCAAGAAGGAAATCGACGCGCATATTGCTGACCGGTTCCTCGAGGCGGTGTGGCGCGAGGCGCTTTGGCTGGTGAAAGACGGCATCGCAACGACCGAAGAGATCGATGAATCCATCCGCATGGGTTTTGGTATCCGTTGGGCCCAGATGGGACTGTTCGAAACCTATCGCGTGGCCGGTGGAGAGGCCGGGATGCGGCATTTCATGGCTCAGTTCGGCCCAGCGCTGAAATGGCCCTGGACCAAACTGATGGATGTGCCTGAGTTCACCGATGAGTTGGTCGACATGATTGCGGATCAGTCGGATGCGCAGTCTGGCAAGTACTCGATCCGCGAGTTGGAGCGTATCCGGGACAATAACCTCGTTGGTATGATGCGGGCGCTGAAGTCCCAGAACTATGGTGCAGGGGCGGTATTGAACCAGCATGATGCGGCCTTGAAGCCCGGAGCGCTGCCGACGCTGGACGAGGCGGATCTGAGCCAGCCGATCCTCACGCTGTCGCGCGCCGTTCCGCTGGATTGGACCGACTACAATGGCCACATGAATGAAGCTAAATATCTGGAGGCCTTTGCAGCGGCCACGGATCGTTTCATGGAAATCATTGGCTGCGATATGGAGTATATCGCGACAGGCGGCAGCTATTTCACTGCCGAAAATCACATCCGTTACATGCAGGAGACCCATGCGGGGTCGCGGATCGAATGCCGTACGCAGATGCTGTTGGGGCAGGGCAAGAAGCTGCATGTCTTCCACAGCATGTACGAGGGTGAAACGCTGCTGGCCACAGGCGAAAGCTTTCTTCTGCATGTCAGCCTTGAGACCCGACGCCCCAGCCCACCTTCACCCGAGATCGAGGCCGCGATGGCACGGGTTGCCGAGGCGCAGGCCGGGTTGCCTTATCCCGAAGGCGCGGGCGCGGCGATCCGCAAGCCCGCATGAGCAGCCGGGTCTTGATTACCGCAGGTGCCTCTGGCGTCGGCAGGGCCATGGCTGAAGCGTTTGATGCTGCCGGGGCTCAGGTCTGGGTTGCGGATGTTGATGCGGATGCGTTGGCGGATTGCCCGGCGCATTGGAAGCAAAGCCAGCTTGATGTGTCGGATGAGGATGCTGTCGCGGCTGCGTTTACTGACCTTGAGACCGAATGGGACGGGCTTGATGTGCTCTGTGCGAATGCAGGGATAGCGGGTCCCACCGCAGCGGTTGAGGACGTTTCCCTGACGGATTGGAGGTCATGCCTTTCCATCAATCTAGAGGGGTCATTTTTGTGCTCTAAATACGCCGCACCTCTGATGAAACAGCAACGCAGCGGCGCGATCTTGATCACTTCATCGACTGCAGGCCAGTACGGATACCCCAACCGCGCGCCGTATGCGGCGGCCAAGTGGGGCATGGTGGGATTAGGCAAAACGCTGGCGATGGAGCTTGGGCCGCACGGTATCCGCTGCAATGTGATCTGCCCGGGTTCGGTTGAAGGACCACGCATGGAGGGCGTACTGCAGCGCGAGGCCGATGCCAAGGGCATGACCCGGGATCAGGTTTACGACGGCTATGCCTCGGGCACGTCCATGGGCCGCTTTGTAGAGGCGCAGGACATTGCGAACATGGCTGTATTCCTGGCTTCAGATGCAGCGAGGCTGGTGTCGGGTCAGGTAATCGCGGTGGATGGCCATACGGTCAATCCTGACCCGAAACTGTGAATCAACCCTGATTTGGCCCCCGAATCTGGCGGATGGCGCTGCGGACGGCTTGCCAGTCCTGCGCCTCCTGCTGATTTCCGGCGGCTTCGCATTCGCGCATTTTCTGCGCAGCTTCGGCTTCGGCCCGATCGCCATGGGCCGTATAAAGGGCACGTGCGTATTCAGCGGTTTTGAGTGCGTCCATTCCCGTCATCCTCCATCTCAGATCGGAATGTCTGTAGTTTCGCGCCAAGTGACTATACTACAGCTTTCAGCCCAGGTCATGTCTGAGAGATTTCTGCCCGCAATTGCTGCAGATGGTCCGGGAAATCACGCGCGGTCATATCCGCCTCTCGAACCAGCCGGTCGAAATGGAGCGTAAAGACCTCAATCCGGTCGCGGTCTCGGAAAGCCATGTAGTGGCTTCCGGCATAGAACACGCATAGAAGTGGGCCGAATATCGTAACGGGGGCAGAGTAAAGACGTTTTGCATCAAATAGATAGATGCGCAGACGTGGATAAAGCTGCTCGCACACCGACAGCAGGTGATCGATCTGATCCAACCGGACCTGAAGCGGTAGTCCCTCGTAGTAACCGGTGGCATAGGCAAAGCTGTGAAGCTCGTACAACGGCATGGCAATCTCATAGTCGGACTGGGCGCTGCGCATCCATGCCAGCCGGTCTGCCGAGGCGCCAATGGCTTGATCTGCAGTACGGCCGAGATGCGGAGCGTATTCCCATTCAAGCACGGCGCGGGTCTTGAGCATGTCGGGCAGGGTAGCCGGAACGTAGCGTATCTTGTAGCCGGCGGCCTCTTGATGCCATTCAAAAATGCGCTCATCAACCAATGCCCGGGCGGCCTCGGTTAGGGTGAGGGAACTGGCCAATAGTTCTGCCGCGCTTTCGGGTCGGTTGGAAAGCCCAAGAAGCCAATCGGCGGAAACCCCAAGCGCCGAGGCGCAGCTGCCGACGACATGAGCATTCGGAAGGCGTGCCCCCGCCCCGGTCAGCAATTGCGAAACGGTAGATCGGTCAACCCCGATGCTGCGTGCCAGGGCGCTTTGGCTGACATTGCGCTCTTGCATCGCTCGGGCCAGGCGCTGGCGAAAATGCAGGGCGCGATCCCGTTTGTCGATTTTATCAATCATGTGATGATTAATATCACCTTTGGTGAGAATTGTTAATCATATTCAGAATTCACGACCCTTGGCTCTGTCTGTAACGCTGGTGTTACAAAAATAAGAATGGGGTCTGGAATGGAAACGCGACGCAGGTCGGTCGTGAAGGCGCTGGTGTGGAATGCGATGGGGCTGGCGATGATGACGCTGGTTGGTTTGATCGCCACGGGTTCAGCAGCACTTGGAGGGATGGTTGCACTGGTCAATACGGCCATTGGTTTGACCATGTATGTGATTTACGAGCGTATCTGGGCCGGAATTTCGTGGGGCCGCAATGGCTGAGCCGGTCACACCCAAATCGCCCGAATGGGCGACATTTGCCCTGATTATCGCGTGTTATTCCGCTTGGCTTGCTGCGATTTTCTGGCTGGCAGGCATATTATTGTGGCTGGCGATCCTCTTCATGGGGCTGGTAGCCGCTCTGCATTCCTCGCTGACGCATGAGGCGCTGCACGGGCACCCCTTTCGCCAGAAATGGCTGAATGAGGCACTGATGGCGCTGCCGCTGACTTTGTTCATTCCTTACAATCGGTTTCGGGACCTGCATCTGGCGCATCACTGTGACGCGAACCTAACCGATCCCTATGATGACCCTGAGACCAACTATCTCGACCCGCAGGTCTGGGCGTCTCTGGCTCGATGGCAAAGACGGATGTATCAAGTGAACAATACTTTGCTGGGGCGGATGGTTCTGGGGCCTGCGATCGGGCAGGTTGCGTTCTTGCGGGATGAACTGCGTGGTGCACTTCGCGGAGATCGGGCGATTTTGTTGGCATGGGCGCTGCATATGCCAGGCGTTGTCGCGACTCTTTGGATCGTCGCGCTTTCGCAAATGCCGATCTGGGCCTTCGCCCTTTCAGCATATATCGGGCTGGGACTGGTCAAGATCCGCACATTCCTGGAACACCGCGCGCATGAGAAATCGCGCGCGCGCACAGTGATCGTAGAAGACCGTGGCATCCTTGCATTTCTGTTTTTGAACAATAACTTGCACGTCGTTCATCATATGAACCCATCAGCACCTTGGTACCGATTGCCGGCACTCTACCGCACGGGCAAGGAAAGATACTTGGCCTGTAACGAGGCTTATGTCTACCGTTCGTACGGGCAGATATTCCGAGAGTATTTCTGGCGCGCCAAGGATCCGGTGGCGCATCCGCTCTGGCCAAAGCCTTGATTTAACGACAGAAGGGAAGCCATGAGTTTATGGATTCCCGTCACCATCGCGGCCGCATCGTTCCAGACGGTGCGGTTCATGCTGCAGAAATCCCTGAGCAGCGTGAAGCTTTCGGCTGCCGGGGCGACATTTGCACGATTCGCCTATTCCATGCCATTGGCCTTGCTGGGGCTTTTCATTGCTTTGGCCGCGACGGGGTACGAACTGCCAGCGCTGACGGCGAAGTTCTGGATATTTGCTGTCATCGGCGGGACCACACAGATATTGGCCACGATCTGCGTTGTGGCATTGTTCAAGCAGCGCAACTTTGCGGTAGGGATTACGTTTAAGAAAACTGAGGTGATTCAAACCGCTATTGTGGGGTTCCTTGTCCTCGGCGATCAGGTCTCTACCGGGGCGCTGGGGGCAATACTGCTTGGGTTGCTGGCCGTCCTGTTGTTGTCAAAAACGCCCGGAGGCAGCGGCGCTTGGTGGCAACATCTGACAAACAAAGCCTCGCGTCTTGGACTGGGGTCAGGCGTGTTATTCGCATTCTCCTCGGTCAGCTATCGCGGTGCCTCTTTGCAATTGGGCGACATCGATGCGTGGTTCCGAGCACTTGTGACGCTGGCCGTCGTGGTAACGTTCCAATTTCTCAGTATGTGGCTGTGGCTGCTTTGGCGAGACAGGGCCGAGCTGCGCGCGGTGTGGGAGACTCGCCGGACCGGTGTTTTTGTCGGCCTGACCAGCCTCTGTGGTTCGTTTTGCTGGTTCTTCGCCTTCACGTTGCAGAACGCAGCCTATGTAAAGGCCTTGGGTCAGATCGAACTGATCCTCAGCCTGATCGCATCGCTGCTGTTTTTCCATGAAACCATCACCCGTCGCGAGATCGCCGGGATGACGTTGCTTGGCTTGTCGATATTGGCGCTTGTGCTGACAATCTAGCCAGCGCGACGCTCATCAAAGCTGAGAGCGATAAAGCTAGGGAGGTGATCCCCCATGCCTACAACTGCTGGCCCGCCATCGTCGCGACGCCCACGACCACGGGTTTTGGGCTCTCGCTCTTTGCGGCTCTCGCTCTTTTTGTTGTCCGACGCTTTGGCCTTCTTCTCTGGCTTTGGCGCCTCGGGCTTGGGCTCATCGGCCTTGACCGGATTGTCGATGCGCGGAATGTCCTTTTGGATCAGGCTCTCGATCGCGGCCAGCGCCTTTTCATCGCGGCCCGAGCAGATCGTGATTGCCTTGCCTTCGCGCCCGGCACGGCCCGTGCGGCCGATGCGGTGGACATAATCTTCGGCATGGCCGGGAACATCGAAGTTGAACACGTGGCTGACCGAGGGGATATCCAGACCCCGTGCAGCAACGTCCGAAGCCACCAGCAGCCGCAGTGATCCATCGCGGAATCCGTCCAGTGTTTTCATCCGCTGCGACTGATCCAGATCGCCATGGATCGCAGCGGCGTTATAGCCGTATTTCTTCAGCGATTTGGCGCAGATATCTACATCCGTCTTGCGGTTGCAGAAGATAATCGCGTTGGTGCAGGCGTCGCCCTCGGCATCGATCAATGCGCGCAGGGTCTTGCGTTTCTGGCTGGCTTCGCGATCACGACGACCGCCTTTGAACATCACCACGCCCTGTTCGATGGTTTCCGACGCGGTGGCTTGGCGCGCTACTTCAACCCGGGTGGGGGCCGACAGGAAGGTGTCGGTGATCCGCTCAATCTCGGGCGCCATGGTGGCTGAGAAGAACAGGGTCTGCCGGGTAAATGGCGTCAGCGAGAAGATGCGTTCGATATCGGGGATAAAGCCCATGTCGAGCATCCGGTCGGCCTCATCCACCACCATGATCTGAACACCGGTCAGCAACAGCTTGCCGCGTTCGAAATGGTCCAGCAATCGGCCCGGAGTGGCGATCAGCACGTCAACACCGCGGTCGATCAGGGCATCCTGTTCCTTGAACGAAACGCCGCCGATCAGCAGCGCTTTGGTCAGCTTGAGGTGCTTGGCGTAGGTATCGAAATTCTCGGCCACCTGCGCTGCCAGTTCCCGCGTCGGGCACAAGACCAGCGAGCGTGGCATACGTGCGCGGGCGCGCCCACGGGCCAGCAATGTGATCATCGGCAGGGTGAAGCTGGCGGTTTTGCCGGTGCCGGTTTGGGCGATCCCCAGAACATCGCGCCCTTCCAGCGCGGCTGGAATTGCGCCTTCCTGGATCGGGGTCGGAGTTTCGTATCCGGCTTCCTCAATTGCTTTGAGGACCTTCGGGTTCAGGTTCAGTTCGTTAAACTTTGTCATGTATGTCCGGTTCAAGCGGACACTAGACCTGGCCCGCGCGTCTGAAAATGCCGGGCCCGGATGGCCATACGCCCCATGCGCGTTTCGGCTGTGGCGCGGGCATAACAAAAACGTGGGGCAGGGTCAAATGAAGTCGGTTTAATCCGTGGCAAATCTGCCGGTAACAAGGATTTCCGCAACAATTCAGATGGTTCCGGGAAAGTGTTTCGCGACTTTTTGGTCCAGATCAAGCGGCCGGTGACGGATCAATTCGTTATCCTCAAGCCGTTCCAGCACTTCCGGGTCAGCAGCGCTGATTTCATCGTAAAATTCCCGCAGGCCATCGAGCCCGTATTCGGTTTCCAGAAGGGTGATCAATTCGTACCTGTCTAGCGCACCGATCTTTCGCGGCCGATCCGGGCTGGCCTGGTACGAGCCGCGTTCGAGGCGGAAACGATAATGCGCCAGCCAATGCTCCCAATCCGGGGCGTGGCGATGACACAGATCGATCTGAGGAAGCTCGGTTCTGACTGGCAGAAACTCACCGTGCTGATAGAGGTTGTGGATACGGTCGCTCAGTTTTTTCAAACCGCCGCGTACGAACAGTTTGCCCTGAATGTGGCTCATGAAACCGGCCAGAACGTAAGTGCCGAAATTGGGATAGAGCGCTTCGACCAGCGCTTGTCGATTCTGACCTTCGGGAATGAACGCTTTGTAGAGGTCCTGGCCACCCGCCAGCGCCTCAATCGGGCGGACGCGGACGGCGGGGATGTCATCGGGAATGTCGCGCAGCAGGTCTGGGATCGGGGACATCGGCCACAGGAACTCATCGACATCGATATGTGCGACCCAGTCCAGATCAGTCCTGTTGTAGATCAAATTCGCGTTCGAGGATTGTCGAACCTGATGTTTGTCCGGCCTCTCACGCCTGCGACGCTTCCAGAACGCCGCATCGCAGGTACGCACCCGGATCCGGGGATGCTCGCGCAGGGCTGAGATGTCCCCCTGGACCGGCTCGTCTAGAAAGATGTGAATCCGGTCCGCGCCGATATCGAGGTGGTGGGCGGCAAAGCGCAAAATATCCTCACGCGGGGCGCGGATCGTGGACACTATCCCCCATGTGGTCACTTCTGGATTGCCCGCAGAGTCCGTCAGGTCATCATTTCCTTCGTCGCGGTCAGGCTCAGCTCGGGATAATCGCGGACGACCCGGTCGATGTCCCACTGCAGCCGCGTTAGATAGACGATATCTCCATCGTGATCATGGGCAATATGCTGCTTGTTGGCGTTGACGAATTTGTCGATCTCAACCTTGTTGCCACTGACCCAACGGGCCGAGGTGAACTGAGACGCCTCAAACCGCACAGGCAGGCCGTATTCCATCTCAATCCGGCTGGCGAGCACCTCGAATTGCAGCGCACCGACGACTCCGACGATGAAGCCCGACCCAATCGAAGGTTTGAATACCTTCGCGGCACCTTCCTCGGCGAACTGCATCAGGGCCTTTTCCAGATGCTTGGCCTTCAATGGGTCACCCGCGCGCACCGTTTGCAGCAATTCCGGTGCGAAGGAGGGGATGCCGGTCACCCGGATCGCCTCACCTTCGGTCAGCGTGTCGCCGATGCGCAACTGACCGTGGTTGGGAATGCCGATGATGTCTCCGGCCCAGGCTTCCTCGGCCAGTTCCCTGTCAGAGGCGAGGAACAGCACGGGGTTCGATATTGCCATCGGTTTCTTCGATCGCACATGCGTTAGCTTCATGCCGCGTTTGAAATGGCCCGAGGCCATGCGGACAAAGGCCACCCGGTCGCGGTGTTTGGGGTCCATATTGGCCTGCACCTTGAACACGAAACCGGCAACCTTCTTTTCATCGGGCGCGATCTGACGGGGCTCAGCCGACTGAACCTGCGGCTGCGGACCATAGGCGCCGATACCCTCCATCAGTTCCTTGACGCCAAACGAGTTGATGGCCGAACCAAACCAGATCGGGGTCATGTGCCCCTCAAGCACCGCCTGAGGGTCGAGCTTGGGCAGCAATTCGCGTGCCATCTCAACCTCTTCCAGCAGCTTGTCGAGCAATTCAGCGGGCACATGCTCGGCCAGCTTAGGGTCATCCAGACCATTGATTTGGATGCTTTCGGCCACCTTGTTGCGGTCGGCGCGGTCCATCAGCTCAAGCCGGTCGCGCAGCATGTCGTAGCAGCCGATGAAATCGCGACCCACGCCGATAGGCCACGCGGCTGGCGTGACGTCGATCGCCAGCATTTCCTGAATTTCGTCTATGATCTCGAACGTATCCCGGCTTTCGCGGTCCATCTTGTTACAGAAGGTCAGGATCGGCAGATCGCGCAGGCGGCAGACCTCGAACAGTTTCTGCGTCTGGCTTTCCACACCTTTCGCACCGTCAATGACCATGACGGCGGCGTCTACGGCTGTCAGGGTGCGATAGGTGTCTTCGGAGAAATCCGAGTGGCCGGGTGTGTCCACAAGATTGAACCGGAAGTTCCCGTAGTCGAATGACATGGCCGAGGCTGAGACCGAGATACCGCGATCTTTCTCCATCTGCATAAAGTCCGACCGCGTCCGCCGTGCCTCACCCTTGGCCCGTACCTGTCCAGCCATCTGGATCGCGCCGCCGTACAGCAGAAACTTTTCCGTCAGCGTCGTCTTGCCCGCATCCGGGTGCGAGATGATAGCGAATGTCCGGCGACGAGCGATCTCGGGCGGCAGGGTGGGTTGGTTCGAAGTATCAAGCATAAGCGCGCGTATAGGCGGGGAATCCAACTGAGGCAAGACAAAGGGGGTGGTTCGAATCATGTGGCTGTGGCAATAAGAACATATAGTGAACAAAATATGGAGTGAACCAATGAATTTGAAAGAAATCGCAGACGAACTGGTTGCTGGATGCCGCGAGAACCGGGCCAAGGAGAACCTCGAGAAACTTTATGCCTCGGATGCTGTTTCTGTTGAGGGACAGGATTTTGCGGGCATGGGGCGCGAGACGCACGGATTGGAAGCCATTCGTGGCAAGCACGAATGGTGGGAAGGCGCTCATGAAGTATCGGGCGCGTCCGTCAGTGGCCCGTACCCGCATGGTGACGACCGCTTTGCCGTGATCTTTGAAGTGCAGGGCAAGGTGAAAGAAACCGGTGAAAGCTTTGATATGCGTGAGGTCGGTGTCTATCACGTCGCCGATGGCAAGATCGTGCGTGAAGAGTTCTTTTATTAATCCGCGAGATCCCATTCTGGCCTTCTTTGCCGGGCCGATGTTAGATGTGTGCCGAAGATAGGGAGGGCCAGAATGGACTTGGGAATTCGCGGAAAACGTGCGCTGGTTTGTGCCAGCAGCAAAGGCTTGGGATTGGGCTGTGCCGAGGCGTTGGCCGAAGCCGGCGTTGATCTTGTGATGAACGCGCGCGGAGCCGAAACGTTGGAGGCTGAAGCCACGCGTTTGCGATCATCATATGGCGTTGCCGTGCAGACAGTGGCTTGTGATGTTACCACACCAGAGGGTCAGGCCGAGGTGATAAGTGCTGCGCAGGGTGCTGATATCCTTGTCACAAACGCGGGTGGCCCTCCGCCCGGCATGTGGTCGGACTGGGAGCGTGATGATTTCATCAAAGCACTGGATGCCAATATGCTGACACCCATAGCTTTCATGAAGGCTCTGCTGCCGGGCATGATGGATAAGGGCTGGGGTCGCGTGGTGAATATCACCTCGCAGTCGGTACGCGCGCCGATTGCGGTGCTGGGCCTGTCAAATGCGGCGCGAACTGGATTAACCGGCTATGTTGCGGGCACATCGCGCCAGGTGGCACCACATGGCGTGACGATCAATAATCTGCTGCCAGGTATCCACGCCACCGACCGCGCGAACGCGCTGGATGGCGGGGTGTCAGAGCAGAAAGGTATTTCGATGGCCGAGGCACGGGCTGAACGCGCTGCAACCATCCCAGCGAGACGCTATGGCACGAGGGAAGAGTTTGGGGCGACCTGCGCGTTTCTATGCTCGCAACACGCCGGGTTCATTGTCGGGCAGAACATTTTGCTGGACGGTGGTGGCACCAATCTGACGATGTAGGTATGGCACAGAACTTTTCTCTGAAAGATCAGTTGTTCAACGCGGAAAAGGTGAGCTTTCTTGCGGGCTTGTTCGCCAATGCTGTTTCCGATTTCAAAGAAGAAGCATTCGCGGCGAAAGTGATGTCGCGTTTGCCCGAGCTTGAACTGAAAGAGCGTATGGCGTGGATTGCAGAGTGTCTGCAAGAATCGGTGCCTGGCGATTTGCCGGCAGTGGCACCGATCATTCTGCGGGCGCTGCCGCCTCCGCTGGACCCCGCCAAAAGTGATGATGACTTCGGAGACTTTATCTTTGCGCCCTTGGGCGATTGGGTTTGTGCAATCGGCCTGGATCATCCCGCTTTGGCGCTGGATGTATTCGAAGAGCTGACCCAGAGATTTTCGATGGAATGGGCGATCCGCCCGTTCCTCAATCACCACTCCGAACTGGTCATGGCGCGGATGCAGGGCTGGTGCACCCATCCCAGCTATCACGTGCGTCGTCTGGTCAGCGAGGGCACGCGGCCGCGTTTACCGTGGGGGCAGGCCGTTGGCTTAGCAATGTCAGACCCATTGCCGTTATTGGACCGGTTGCACGGGGATCGGACGCGCTATGTGACGCGCTCGGTCGCCAATCATCTGAATGATATCACCAAGAAAGACCCCGATCTGGTGCTGGAACGTCTGCGGGATTGGGGCAAGGCAGCGCGGCAGGACAAGGACGAACTGAACTGGATGACATCTCATGCATTACGAGGCCTTGTGAAATCTGGGCATCCCAAGGCGATGAAGGTGCTTGGATACGATCCCGATGCAGATATTGCGGTTGAGATTCAGGTAAACGGTCCGGCCCGGATTGGTGAAGCGCTGGAGTTTGAAACCCGCCTAAGCGGCGCAGAAGATCAGCCAGTCTTGGTCGACTATATCGTTCATTTCCAACGACCTGGCGGAAAGATCTCACCCAAGGTTCACAAGTTGAAACAGGCCGAGCTTACAGGTGGTCAGTTGACACTTAGAAAGCGACACAAGCTGAAGGGCAATGCAACAACATTCAAGTTGGTTCCTGGGCCGCATCGGTTGGAGATTCAAGTGAACGGCCGCGTGCACGCAGGCGTCGATTTCGACCTGCTCGCCTGAGCCCTGTCACGGTTTCGTCAGATCGGGCGCTGGTGGATTGCGTGGTGTGGATTGCTGCACTAGCTGCAAAAGACCAGTGACAAAAGGATTGCCCCGATGAAGCACGAGGCTGTGCAGAACTACTATGGTGAGGTGTTGCAAGGCAGCGCGGATTTGCAAACAAATGCCTGCTGTACTCCGGATGATATGCCGGATCACTTCAAGAAAATTCTGTCGCAAATTCATGATGATGTGCTGACACGTTACTATGGATGCGGGCTGATTGCTCCGTTGGATCTGGAGGGAATGCGTATCCTGGATCTGGGCTGTGGTGCGGGGCGCGATGTGTATGCTTTATCCGCGATGGTCGGTGAAAAGGGCCGTGTTGTCGGCGTTGACATGACGCCTGAGCAGCTCGACGCGGCGCGTTCGCATCAGGACCATCACGCGCTGGCATTCGGACATTCGGCCAGCAATGTCGAGTTTCACCAAGGCTATATCGAAAAGCTGGATGAGCTGGACCTCGAACCGGGATCGTTCGATATCATCGTCTCAAACTGCGTGATCAATCTGGCGACCGACAAGGCTGCTGTGCTGCGCGGTGCGCATCGGCTGCTGAAAGAGGGTGGCGAGATGTATTTCTCGGACGTCTATGCCGACCGCCGGGTGCCCAAGGCGATGGCCGAGGATGAGATCCTGTATGGCGAATGCCTGTCGGGTGCGCTCTATTGGAACGATTTTCTGTCGATGTCGCGCGCGGTCGGGTTCAGCGATCCCCGTCGGGTGACGCATCGTCCTTTGACGATCGAAAACCCAATTCTTGAAGAACGGGTCGCACCGCTGAGCTTTATCTCGGCCACCTACCGTCTTTTCAAGCTGCCGGAGTTGGAGCCTGCGTGCGAGGATTACGGTCAGGCTGTGATCTACAAGGGCACAGTGCCGCATGCGCCGCATGAATTTGTACTGGATGACCACCATACGATCGAGGTCGGCAAAGTATTCCCGGTCTGTGGCAACACGTGGATGATGTTGCAAGACACCCGTTTTGCACGGCATTTTGAGTTCATCGGCGATTTTTCGACCCATTACGGGATTTTCGAAGGCTGCGGCGGGGATAGCCCGTTTGTTGTACAGGGCGAAGCTGCCTCGACCGGGTGCTGCTGATCCCTTGCGCCTGATGGGCGGGGTTGTTATCCCCGCCTAAGCCCGATGGATTTGATCGGGAAAGGCAATGGGGTCCATCGGTGACAGTGACGACAACTCCTCCTCGATTGGAAATCCGCAATCTGATTGCGCGCTTTGGCGGGCGGACGGTCGTGGATGATGTATCGTTGACCGTGCACGCAGGGCAGGTGACTTGCCTGCTGGGGCCTTCGGGCTGCGGAAAGTCGACCACCTTGCGGATGATCGCGGGGGTCGAAATGCAGACCTCGGGCGAGATTTACGTCGATGGCAAGCTGATCTGTGACACGGTATTCCGCGTACCGCCCGAACGGCGCGAGATTGGGCTGATGTTTCAGGATTTTGCGCTGTTTCCACATCTCAGCGTAGCGGATAACGTCGCGTTCGGCCTGAAAGGCAGCAAAGAGCAGAAACGCGCGCGGGTCGAGGAACTGCTGACCAAGGTCGATCTGATGCGGTTCATCGATGGATTTCCGCATCAGTTATCTGGGGGTGAGCAGCAGCGGGTTGCTCTGGCGCGTGCGTTGGCCCCACGCCCGCGGATCATGCTGATGGATGAGCCGTTCTCGGGCCTCGATAACCGTCTGCGCGACGGCATTCGGGACGAAACGCTCGCAGTCCTCAAAGAAGAGGACGCTGCTGTTCTATTGGTCACGCATGAGCCGGACGAGGCGATGCGAATGGCTGATGAAATCGCGCTGATGCGGCGCGGCAAGATTGTGCAGCAGGGGGCGCCATACAATGTCTATACCCGGCCTGCAGACAAGGCAGCAGTTTCGTTTTTTAGTGATATCAATGTGTTGAAGGCTCAAGTTAATGGTGCGTTGGCGCATACTCCGTTTGGCCGTTTTCTTGCGCCCGGTGTGCCGGACGCGACCGATGTTGAAATCGTGTTTCGACCCCAGCACGTCAAGCTGGACTTCGACCGCAATGGCAAAGGGCCTGCGCCGACGCCGACAGACGGCATTGCCGCCCGAGGCGTGGTTGAGCGTGCTCGGTTTTTGGGAAATGAAAGCCTTGTCGAGTTTCGCATGGACTATGATGGCTCGATCCTGAAGGCGACGGTCCCGAACGTCTTTGTGCCCAAAGAGGGCCGTGTCATGTGGCTGACCATTCGCCGCGACCGGTGTTTTGTATTCCCGGCCTGACGCTCAAATCCTGCATTTTCATCCAAGTGGTGCGTGAAAGCCTCAGATTGCGCATGTGCATTGCTTGTCGCAGCGCTGAGGCGGGTCTATCAAGGGCAAAACGAGGGGTGGACCGGGCATGCGAATTCTTCTGACCAATGATGACGGCATCAATGCGCCGGGACTGATTGTGCTTGAAGCGATCGCGGCTGAACTGGCCGGTCCCGATGGCGAGGTCTGGGTCGTCGCGCCTGCCTTTGAGCAGTCAGGCGTGGGCCATTGCATTAGCTATACCCACCCAATGATGGTCGCCAAACTAGGCGAGCGTCGCTATGCCGCCGAAGGGTCTCCGGCGGATTGCGTGTTGGCCGGTTTGCACGATGTGATGAAGGACGCCCCGCCCGATCTGGTGTTGTCAGGGGTGAACCGGGGCAACAACTCGGCTGAAAACACGCTGTATTCGGGTACTATCGGCGGCGCGATGGAGGCGGCGTTGCAAGGTGTGCCCGCGATTGCCTTGTCTCAGTATTTCGGGCCGCGCAATCTGGGGCTGGACGATCCGTTTGAGGCGGCTGCCAAATTTGGGGCCGATCTGGTGCGCCGCATTCTTGATGCGACACCCGAGCAGCAGGGCGACTATCGTCTGTTCTATAATGTGAATTTCCCTCCGGTTCCCGCAGATGAGGTGCTGGGTACGCGCGTGGCCCCGCAGGGGTACCGACGCGATACACATTTCTCTGTCGAGCCGCACAGCTCGCCCTCGGGTCGCCGGTTCCTTTGGATTAAGGGCGGGTATCAACATAACCCGACTGCTCCGGGCACGGATGCGGCGGTCAATCTGGAAGGATATATCTCGGTCACTCCGATGCGCGCTGATCTGACTGCATACGACACGCTCGAGGCGCTAAAGGTCATCGAATGACTGGACCAAGCGCAGAAACCATAATGCAGTTCCTGTTTGCCTTGCGCTCGCGCGGGGTGACGGATGCACGTGTACTGGCGGCGATGGAGCAGGTTGACCGGGGGCAGTTTGTGAAAGGCCTGTTCGCGGACCGGGCCTATGAGGACACTCCGCTGCCGATTGCCTGTGGACAAACCATCAGCCAGCCTTCGGTTGTGGGGCTGATGACGCAGGCGCTGCAGGTGCGTCCGCGTGATACGGTTCTAGAGGTCGGCACCGGCTCGGGCTATCAGGCGGCGATCCTGTCCAAGCTGGCGCGCCGGGTCTACACGGTTGAGCGGCACAAGAGGCTGGTGCGCGAAACGGGAGAACTGTTCCGTGAGCTGGGGCTGACGAATGTGACCGCGATGCTGTCGGATGGATCATTTGGACTGTCCGAGCAGGCCCCGTTTGACCGTATCATTGTGACCGCGGCCGCCGAAGATCCTCCGGGGCCGCTCTTGGCGCAGTTGAAAATCGGCGGTATCATGGTGTTACCCGTGGGCCAGTCGGACGCGGTGCAGACCCTAATCCGGGTCACGCGCACTGAAACCGGTCTGGACTATGACGAATTGTTGCCGGTTCGTTTTGTGCCCTTGCTTGAGGGGCTGGGAAAAGACGGAGCGTAAAGGTATATTAGAGGCGCCAGAACCCCGGAGAACAGGGGCAGGTGTTGAGGACAGTAAAATGAGAGCAGTTTCCAAATCAGCAATGCGCCGCTATGCGACAGGTGTTGCAGCGCTGGCAATTCTGGCCGGGTGTGAAGGGCCATATGACTATGACCTGCGCGGCAATGTCGGCGGGTTTTCCACTGCAGATGCCGCCCTTGCAGCGACCGCCAACCGCCCGACGCCGGATGCGCGTGGCGTGATCACCTATCCGAACTATCAGGTCGCGGTAGCCCGCCGTGGGGATACAGTTGGCGATGTCGCCACCCGGATCGGCATGCCGGTGGCCGAATTGGCCCGGTTTAACGGATTGCAGCCAAATGACAGCCTGCGTGACGGTGAAGTTCTGGCCTTGCCGCGCTCGGTCGGTGGGACGAGCAATGTTGATATTGCGACCATTGCCGGAACCGCGATTGACGAGGCACCGGACACAGGATCTGTTCAGACATCGACATTGGAGCCCGCGCAACCTGCTGCGGCTCCGGCACCGGTTGCTACGGGGCCTGAGCCGATCCGGCACAAGGTCAAACGGGGTGAGACAGCCTATACAATTTCGCGGCTCTATCAGGTGCCTGTGGAGTCTCTGGCAGAATGGAACGGTTTGGGACCAGACTTTATGGTGCGCGAAGACCAGTACCTGTTAATCCCGGTCAAGAATCAACCGGCACCTCGGGCAGCAGCGCCGGCCGCCACGGCAACTGCGGTAACCCAACCGGGGGAAGGCTCACCAACTCCTACGCCGCCGAGCGCGACGCAGCCATTGCCGGATGAGAAAGTTGCCGCGGCAACGCCTGCGCCGGATATCACAGCCGAGGCCCCGACCAATTCGGGAAGCTCGGCGCTGGCAAGCCCGGTGAGCGGCACCATCATTCGGACCTACAAGAAGGGTAAGAATGAGGGGATAGATATCGCCGCAGCGCCAGGCGCGTCGGTCAGTGCGGCCGAGGCAGGCACGGTCGCCGCGATCACCGCGGATGCGGATCAGGTTCCGATCATCGTTGTGAAACACAACAATGACTTGCTGACTGTTTATGCCAATGTCGACAATATCACCATCAAGAAAGGTGATCGGGTGCGACGGGGACAAAAGATCGCCTCGCTGCGCGGAGGCGACAATGCATATGTGCACTTCGAAGTGCGCAAAGGGTTCGAGTCGGTTGATCCCGAGCCTTACCTGAAGTGACCGAAATGGCCCGTTCCGGGCCATGCCTCCGGCGGAGGTATTTGGGGCCAGATGAAGGACGGATCACGCATTGGGATCGTAGTCGCTGAGCCGTTTACCCGGTTCGTCGATAAAGAGTTCCGGTAGAGGCGTGACGTTTTCTATCAGGTCGATGCGGAAGACGCGGAAGTCGTTGCGCAGCTCGCACCAGGTAGTCAGTGTCCAGACACGGCCCCAGTATTCCATATGCAGCGGTCGGATGGTGCGTTCGGTCAGCGCGCCGTCAATGCGACGGTAGCTGAGCTGCAATTTCTGGCGCGATTTGATCGCGGCGCGGATCGGGGCCATATGTGCCATTCCGCGTACGACATCAGCGAAGGGATAGACCGCGAATTTCCAGCTGTCGGCCTCGGCAATGACCTGCGTGGGCAAGACGGCGTCGATTTTCTCGGCCAGAGATTCCGCGGCGGATTTAAGATCGGGATCGGCGGCCTCGGCAACGATCGCCATGCCGAGGTTCAGAGCCTCAAGCTCGGCGGGTGTCAGGTTTAGCGGGGGCAGCGTGATCTGTTCACGCACCATGTAACCTACGCCGCGTTCGCCTTCTACAGGAACGCCCGAGGCCACCAACGTGTCCATATCGCGATAGATCGTACGGACCGACACCTCAAGTCGGTCCGCGATGTCCTGCGCGCGGTGCAAGTTACCATCGCGCAGGATCTGTATGATGTCGAACAGGCGGTCAGTGCGGCGCATGACACGCCGTCTGAGCCGCCCTTAGGCGGTCATGTTCCATAGCACGGTCTCGTGACGCATCTGGGCGCTGTCGGGGTTGATTGCCGCCATCAGAGCGGGTGCAAAATCCTGTTGCATGAATGCAGCAGCGGCATCCTTTGCGGATTTCATATCGGTCCAGACGACATAGTCGGTCCAGCGGCCATCTTCGCCATGGCTTAGCTGGCGGTGGGTAAAGCCGGGAGCCGCGCGGACGAAGGCTTCGGAGGCTTGGCTTAGCCTGACGAACTGTTCGGGCTTTGTGCCGTCGGCAAGGGTAAAGGTGACGATTTCTGCGACATGGGTCATGTGGTTCTCCGTAGACCAGGTTTCGATATCGTCCTTCTAGGTGATATCAACTGACATAAACCTGTCAGTTGAGAAATGCGAGTCCGCAAAAAACGCATGATCCGTTCAATTTTGCGCGCGGATTTGATCTGTCGCACTTTTGCTGATGCCCGTACGGGCGTAGACACGGGGCCAGACATATTCACGGCGCGCTGCGCCGACGTAGAAGGAGACAAGTCATGCTCAACAATATTGGCCTTCCGGGTATCCTGCTGATTGCTGTTGTGGTTCTCGTCCTGTTTGGACGCGGCAAGATCAGCTCGCTGATGGGTGAAGTGGGTAAAGGCATTACCTCGTTCAAAAAAGGCATCAAGGAAGGTTCGGAAGAACTGGAGCAGGATGCGTCCGAGCTGGCCAAGGACGTCACGCCTGAGACTGACAAAGACAAGGTCTGAGCCTAGATGTTTGATCTGGGCTGGACCGAGCTTCTGGTCATCGGCATCGTCGCGTTGATCGTGGTGGGACCAAAGGACCTGCCTTTGCTGTTCCGCAATGTCGGACGGTTCGTCGGAAAGGCGCGCGGCATGGCGCGCGAATTCAGCACTGCAATGAACGAGGCTGCGGACGAAGCAGGCGTCAATGAGATCAAGAAGGGCCTGAACGCGGCGACCAACCCGGTTAGTACAGCGATGGACGGGATCAACGAAGCCGCGCGCGACGTGGCCAAATCCATCGACCCAACCAAGTTCGACCCTGACAGCGAGACCGGCAAGCTGGCCACCGAGCGAGCAGAGCAAGCCAAGAAGATCCAAGCCACAACGGCCCGCGCTGCCGCTGAGCGCAAGGCCAAGGAAGCCGCGGATGCGCTGGCCAAGGCGGAAGAGGCCGAAGCAGCGCTGAAAACCGAAAGCAAAACATGACCAAGACCGACGAGATCGAGGACAGCTCGGCACCCCTGATCGAGCACCTGGCCGAGCTACGTACGCGGCTGATCCACTGCGTTGTGGCGTTTCTGATCGGCATGATCATCTGTTTCACCGTGGCCACGCCACTGTTCAACTTCCTCACGCAACCGCTATGTGAGGTGTTGACCGAGCGTGGACAGGATTGCGGGCTGATCTTCATCTCGCCGCAGGAAGGGTTCTTTGTAGCGATCAAGGTTTCGCTGCTGGGCGGGTTCATTCTGGCCTTTCCCTATATCGGGATGCAGATGTGGAGGTTCGTGGCGCCGGGCCTGTATAAGTCGGAAAAGAACGCGTTTCTGCCGTTCATGCTGGCCTCTCCCTTCATGTTCCTGCTGGGCGCAAGCTTCGCTTTTTATGTGGTCACGCCATTGGCCTATGACTTCTTCCTCGGTTTCCAGCAATTTGGAGCGGAAGGGGAAGCTGTAGCAGAAGGCGCAACCGCACCTTTGAGCGTGGTGTTTCAGGGTTCGGCGCAGGAATATCTCAACCTGACCATCAAGTTCATCGTGGCCTTTGGCCTGTGCTTTCAATTGCCCGTATTGCTGACACTGATGGGTAAGGCCGGACTTGTCAGTGCCGAAGGTCTGGGGGCAGTGCGTAAATATGCGGTGGTAGGCATTCTGGTGTTGGCTGCGATTGTCACACCGCCGGACGTGATCACCCAGATCATCCTCTTTGTCGTGGTTTACGGGCTCTATGAAATTTCAATATTCCTGGTCGCCCGTGTCGAGAAGAAGCGCGAAGAACAGTTGCGCGCCGATGGATACTACGACGATGAAGAGGCCGAAGCCGACGCAGACGTGATGCAGGATTACGAAGAGAACAAGTAACCTGTTCCAATAGCTCTAAAGGCGCGCCCAAGGTAGGCGCGCCTTTTTCAATTGCTACTCTTGTTGTGTTGATCGGAACATGGTTGAACTCCGCCAGAACATCCCGGAGGAGCCGATGGACGACCAAGCCCTGAATCGCATTGCGGACGCGTTGGAACGCATGGCGCCCGCGCCGCTGGCGACACCTGATTTCAACGCGGCCCCGGCTTTCGTCTGGCATGTCGAGCCTGACCGGCTGGAACCCGTCACACAGGTCAATCGGGTCGACCTTGATCTATTGGTGGGGATCAACCGCTCCCGCGATACGTTGCTGGACAACACGCGCCGCTTTGCTGCGGGTTACAAGGCTAATAACGCGCTCTTGTGGGGCGCGCGCGGAATGGGGAAATCCAGCCTCGTCAAAGCGGTGCACGGTACGTTGCAGGATGAGCATCCTGACCTGAAACTGGTCGAATTGCAGCGCGAGGATATGGGCTCGGTCGCGCGTTTGCTGAACCACCTGCGTGCCGCGCCGCACAGGTTCATCCTGTTTTGCGATGATTTGTCGTTCAGCCACGATGACCAGCATTACAAATCGCTCAAGGCCGTGCTGGATGGCGGTATCGAAGGTCGCCCGGAAAACGTTGTGTTCTACGCCACATCAAACCGCCGCCACCTGATGCCGCGCGACATGATCGAAAACGAACGCTCCAGCGCCATTAATCCGTCCGAGGCGGTCGAGGAGAAGGTCTCACTCTCTGACCGTTTCGGCCTGTGGCTGGGGTTCCACCCCTGCGATCAGGACGAATATCTAGCGATGATCGATCGCTACTGCGCCGCTCATGGCGTCAAGGTTGATCCCGAAACTCTGCGCGCCGAAGCCATCGAGTGGCAAGCCACCCGGGGGGCACGCTCGGGCCGCGTCGCCTGGCAATTCTTCGTCGACCTCGCCGGGCGAAACGGCGTCCATATCGGTTAGTCCGCCCGCTTCATCTGGCCAGAAATACCTCCGCCGGAGGCATGGCCCGTCAGGGCCATTCTCACAACAGTGCTATGATCCGCGCCGCTTCATCCGCAGTACTGGTTAATACATCCCGATCTTCACCTGGATGGAAACGTGCACGGACAGCGGTCGGCATCGGTGCAGGCTCAACAATCGACACGCGCGGTCCCGTCCGCGCGGTCTCGGTCGCCCAGCTGCGAGCCAGCGCCATCTGTGCCGCTTTGGTGGCGCCGTAGATGCCATAGAACTTCTCGCCTGCCTTGGGGTCATCGAAGAACACGGCATGGCCAGTTTCGCCCAACAAAGGCGAGACATACGGGATCAGAACCGAGGTGGCGTTTGCATTGATGCTGACTGCCTTGTTCCATTCCTTCGGATCAACGAAATGCACTGGCGTCAGGGCTGAAGTGTGGATTGCAGTATGCAACCACAAATCGATCTTGCCCCAGCGATCGTGAATGCTCCGGCACAGGGTCGCCATCGCATTGGGATCGGTGATGTCCATGGGGGCCAGAGTGGCCAAGCCACCCTTCGCCTGGATGCGGTCATCCAGCTCTTCCAGCCCGCCCTGAGTGCGAGCGACAGCGACGATGTGATAGTCGGGGGCCAGCGCTTCGGCCAGCGCCGCGCCCAACCCGCGAGAAGCCCCGGTGATAAGGGCGATTTTGGTCTGATCGGTCATGAGGGGGGTTTGAACCTGCACGCGCAGGGCGTCAAGTCAGGATCAGCTGCCGGGGATGTCGATCCGGCGGTTCTGGCCGCTTTGTCGCAGCACAACACCATTTTCATCAATGGCGACGACCTTACCCGGGCCGACACGACTGCCGGGTTTCACTTTCTTAATGCGCCCCGACGACATGCGGACCAGGGCTTGCAGGTCCGCCTTGGGTCCAAAAATACCCAATACCGAGACCGCGTTTTTCTTGAGCGCCCCCGCCTGTGTGGCGGCGCTTTTCACCGTTGCGTTTGCCATGATCTGTGGCCGAGCTGCGCGCCCGGACCCCGTTTTGTGAGTGGTTTTCGGCATCCGGGTAACACGGGCTTTGCCGGACCAAAAGGCCGGCAGCACTCGGTTGGAAGCGGTTCGAATGCCGCATACCGAACCCTTTGCAAATGCAGCCTGTTCAGCAATAGGTTGTCGGCGGATTCTGACCTATGGCGGCTAGCGCAAGTCTCTTGGCCGACGCCTCAGGACAAAGCGATTCGCCCGATCACCCCGAGGCAAGTTTCGCCGCGTTCCACGAACTGCCGACCACCTGCATATCTTCACGCTTCTTGCTGACCCGACTGCTGTTTTCTAGGCTGCCCAGATATTCCTCATCGACGCCGGTGACGTAGTTGCCGTCAAAGCAGGAACAGTCAAAGGCTTCGATCTCGGGGTTGCCTTCCTTGGCAGCCCAGATCAGATCGTCGAGATGTTGGTAGAACAGCGCATCCGCACCCAGTTCTTCGCGAATCTCCTCGATCTCTTTGCCATTCGCGACAAGCTCGTGTCGGGTGGGCATATCGATGCCATAGACATTGGGGTATTTCACCGGGGGCGAGGCGCTGGCGATGTAGACCTTTTTGGCGCCGGCCTCACGGCACATCTGGACGATCTTTTTGATTGTATTGCCGCGCACGATCGAATCGTCGATCAGCAGTACGTTATGACCGTCAAACTCCAAAGGCACCGCGTTCAGTTTGCGACGCACGGATTTCTGCCGTTCTTCCTGGCCTGGCATGATGAAGGTGCGGCCAACATAACGGTTCTTAACAAGCCCCTCGCGATAGGGAATGCCTGTGATCTTTGCGGCCTCAAGCGCGACAGGGCGGGCGCTATCTGGCACAGGGATGATCCGGTCGATCTCAAGTCCCGAGTCCTGAATTTGCTTGGCCAGCGTCTGCCCCATTCGCATCTGGGTTTTGTAAACCGACACCCCATCCAGCAGCGAATCCGGTCGGGCTAGATAGACATACTCGAAGATGCAGGGTGTCAGTTTACCTTCAACGGCCTGGAACTCGTGCATATTGCCGTCGAGGTCGATAAGGATCGCCTCGCCGGGACCTAGGTCGCGCAGCTTGTCAAAACCGTTGATGCCGAATGCCACATCTTCGGACGCAAAGGCATAATCATCGCCGTCACCAGTTGCAGCACGCTTGGCAACAGACAAAGGTCGGATGCCGTAAGGATCGCGGAAGGCCAGCATCCCTACGCCCGCGACGAGGCAGATCACCGAATACGCCCCCTGAACCCGCTCCATCGTCATTTTGACACCGGCAAACAGGTTGCGGATCGGATCAGCATTACCATTGACCTTGATCGCATCAGCGACCTTGTCGGCCAGTACGTTCAGAAGGACCTCTGAATCCGAAGTTGTGCGTAGGTGACGGCTGTATTTGGCAGTTACCTTTTCGCGCTGTTCTTCGGTATTGGTGATGTTGCCGTTATGAACCAGATAGATGCCATAAGGCGCGTTCACGAAAAATGGTTGCGCCTCGGCCGCGCTGAGCGAGCCAGCGGTTGGATAGCGGACATGGCCCATGCCGACCTTTCCCAACAGGGTTTCGGCGTCACTGGCATTGAACACGTCTTTGACGAGACCATTTGCTTTCTTCTCACGGAAGAACTCGCCGTTGTAGGTGACGATCCCCGAGGCGTCCTGACCTCGGTGCTGAAGCATCAGCAAGCCGTCATAGATTTCCGCAAAGACATCATGTGTCCGGCTTGCGATCCCCAAAATCCCACACATACACGGGCTCCAATTTCTATGACTTGCTTAGGATGGCGTTCAGGTCGGATCGGGTGCGCACGGGTATCTGAATGGTGTGTTTTGGTCCGTTTGCACGGGACTGAGGCACAAGCACGAAAGCGGCTAGCGCATAAGAAAACAGATACAGCAAGGTCGGCAGCTCCGATTCCATGTCGGTATGGCCACCACATAATGCCAAACGATGCGTGTGTCATCAAAGGATCACATTCGCGATTTGACGCAGGTGCGAATTGTACACGCCGCGGGTTTAGGATGACAAATGTACAGACCTATGCTGTCATATCATTACGAAGGTTTTTTGCATGCAGTCCGGCAATACCTGGTGGAGCAGACGCCATGTGGCAACACAAGCAAAACACACCGAAGGACAAACCTGTCAAGCGGCGTTGCCACCGATGTCGTGGGGCAGGGCGCGCACCCTGCGAGATCTGCAAGGGAACCGGTGAAGTGATCAAGAGCCGAGACCAGTATGGCAAGCCGATCTCAAGCCGATGTGACGGATGCTTTGGCCTGAAGACCATCCGTTGCAATATTTGTGGTGGCGAAGGGTTTATCTGATTTTTCCGAACCAAACGCAAAAAAGCCCGGCTGAAACCGGGCTTCTCGTTGGAATTTGGTTTGATTAGCCCTCAGAGGCGTTGTCGGCGGTGCAGCTTGCGACCAGCTCTTCGTACTGGGCGGTAACCCAACCCAGCGCCGCCTCGGGGTTTTGTTCTTCGATCTGTCCGCTGAACTGTTCGAACACTTTGGCAGAGCGGCTTTCATCAACCATGGTATAAGACTGGCCGGTCATCACCGTGTCGTAGACAAAGAACGCGATGGCAACCAACAGGATGCCGCGGGCGATGCCGAAGAAGAAGCCAAGCGCCTGATCCAGCCCACCAAGCGCGGAACGCTGCACCAGTGAAGAGAATAGCGGCGTGAAGATGCTGACTACGATCAGTGCAATGGCGAAGACGGCGGCAAAGCCGGTAATCACCGAAAGCTCACAACTGTCGCGCAGGAATTCACCGACCACTGGCACTTCTTTGACCAGCGGCACAGCCTGCGGCGCAAAGATGAATGCTAGAACTGCCGCGGCGACCCAACCTGCGATGGCCAAAACCTCGCGCATGAAACCGCGCGAATAGGCCAGCAAGCCCGACAGCACGATGATCAGGGCCACAACCCCGTCAATTATTGTAAAACCTTCCATGGCCCTCGCCTGTTCGTTTTCTGCCCCTCAAGGCGCGACTTTACCCTGCTCCGAAGGTTTCGCCAACAAACCCCACCAAATCAGAGGGTCGGGTGAGTGTCAGACCTGCCACAGTGCCAGTTTTGCCACCTGCCGGAGCAATTGCCGCTGTGAAACCAAGTTTTTGCGCTTCTTTCAACCTGTTTTCGGTCTGCGGGGCTGGTCTAAGTGCCCCGGATAGCGAGATTTCTCCGAAAACGACCGTATCGGCAGGCAGGGCGGTGTCTTCACGAGCGCTGAGCAGTGCAGCAGCAACGGCGAGGTCAGCGGCGGGTTCGCTGACTTTCAGCCCTCCGGCGACGTTCAGATAGACATCGAGCCCGGCAAAGGGGATGCCGCAGCGTGCTTCGAGCACTGCAAGGATCATGGCGAGCCGCCCGCTATCCCATCCGACAACTGTGCGGCGGGGCTGGGAATGGGGGGACGGCGCCACCAGTGCTTGCAATTCGACCAGCACGGGGCGGGTGCCTTCGATACCTGCGAATACGGCGGAACCTGGGCTGGGCTTACCGCGTTCCGATAGGAACAGGGCCGAGGGGTTGGTGACTTGCGCCAGCCCTTTGCCGGTCATTTCGAAGACGCCAATCTCATCCGCTGGGCCAAAGCGGTTCTTAACGGCGCGCAGGATGCGGAACTGGTGCCCGCGTTCGCCTTCGAAGTAAAGCACGGTGTCGACCATATGTTCGACTACACGGGGTCCAGCGATCTGGCCTTCTTTGGTGACGTGGCCAACCATGATGATCGATACGCCGTGGCGTTTTGCAAATGTCGTCAGCTCATGCGCTGCGGCGCGCACCTGCGACACCGAGCCCGGCGCGCTGTCGACATTGTCGGCCCACATCGTCTGGATCGAGTCGATGATGGCGAGGCCGGGTTTTTCTGCCTCTAGCGTCGTGAGGATGTCCCGAAGGTTGGTTTCAGCCGCCAATTGCACCGGCGACTCTTCCAGACCTAACCGGCGCGCGCGCATCCTAACCTGTGCGCTGGCCTCCTCGCCCGAGACGTAGATGGTTTTGACACCTTTGCGGGCAAAACGTGCTGCAGCTTGCAGTAAGAGGGTCGATTTGCCAATGCCGGGGTCACCGCCCACCAGCAGCGCCGATGCAGGGACAAGGCCGCCGCCGAGGACACGGTCCAATTCTTCAACACCGCAGAGGGTGCGGGGCGGGGGTGTTTCTTCGGTCGAGAGGTCGGTGAGCGCGATTGACTGGCCGCGTTTGCCGCCGAGGGATTTCTTGGCTGGTCCAGCCGAGAGCGGGGCTTCCTGAACGATGGTGTTCCACTCGCCGCAGCCGTCGCAGCGGCCCGACCATCGTGTATGTGAGGCACCGCAGGCGGAGCAGGTGAAGGATTGTGTCTTTGCCATGTCGCCCTTGGTGCCCGAGGAAGGGCGGTTCTTCAAGCCCTTGCGGGCTTTCCTCACCGCCGGTGGCGCGCCACGTCCTCAGGCCCTGCGGGCCATCGTCCGCTGCGGGCGCTAGACGCGCCTATTCCGCGGCGCGCGGCGGGGTCATCGCGACGACGCTGGCAGGTTTGGATTCGTCGGTCGAAGATTGCAATTGCGCCGACAGCTCGGGCAGCAGGTCAAACAATTCGTCCCTGAGGCGCGCGAGCTGGGATTTGGCGATGGATTCTTCGATTTCTATATCGCGGGTCCATTGGCGCAGTTCATGCTGGATGATCTGAGCTTCTTCGATCCGGCGCTGAAATTGCTCGACCTCTTCCTGACGTTGCCGCAGGAAGGTGCGGGCGCGTTCGACCTTTGTGTCCCCATAGGTCTCGGCCAGGTCCTGACTGATCTGGCTCATCTGAGCAGCCAGTTCCAGCACCTGCGGTTCGAGCCCCTGCAAATCGGGGTGATCGCGCAGGAAGGCCATACGCTCTTTCACCGCGTCGAATTCGGAGGCCAGCGCAAAGGCGCCGCTGCGGTCGGCGGCATGGGCGACCTGATAGGCCCCGGCCACGTCCTGCATATTCATTGTGAACTTACGATGGGTGTTTTCAAGCGCCATCATGCGGGCGTTCGATGGCAGATAGAAGACCAGCATCAGGATCAGGGCGGTTAATCCGATTTGGATATAGATGCCTGCGTCAATTGTTGCACCGTTGCTGAGACCGGCCTGCAACGAGAGCCAGGGCAGGATGCCAAACGCGGATAAAATGGTGGTCGTCACCGCGAACAATGCTGCGGCGCAGATCAGGAAAAAAGTGAGCCTTAATAAGGTATTCTGAAATTGCAATGTTATTGTGTGGAGGGCGGCCATGATCGTCGTTCTCCTTCTTCAACCGGTACAAAAACCGGGCCGAAGCGGAAGGTTAAACAGACGCGAGGTGATCCGCTACGGACCCGAAAACTACAAAATTTACTGCTCGAAATATAAAGATGATACTCAGAAATCTGTTTTCAATCAATTAGGTCTGAGGTTTTCGTGATCCAAATGTCATCTCTGTAATATGGCCCAAGGCCAGCGAGGCCAGAATGCAGCCGGTGAACAGGTAGAGACCCCATGCGGTTTCGATGGTGGCGTATGAGATGCCTTTGGCCAGCGTGATGTAGAGCGCGATGAGGAAGATATCGGCCATCGCCAGCTTGCCGAGGATGTTGAGCGCGGGCTGGACGCGCGGGTCCAGCAGGTTCCATTGGATCAGAGCGGTGCCGATGGTTTTGATGTAGGGCGCGAAGAGGGCGAAGATGGTGACAACCAGCGCGAGGAAGATGTCGGATTTCCACAATGATTGGAGGCCGGTGATGACGCTTATTTCGCTGAGGCCGAATATCGGCAGCAGGCCGGCGCGCATCAGCGGGGCGAACCACGCGATGGGGTAGAGGATCAGGAGGGATAGGGTGGCGAGGCGGAGGGTCATGAACAAGATTTTGGTAAGGCAATTGAATACTTAATGAGTGGAGGTATCTGCGGCAAGTTCTGAGTTGCCGTCGCTTGAGTTGAGTGTAAGGTTAGGCAAGTCATAAATTAATCAGCTTTAGATTGCAGTGTCTGACCCAATAATAAAGATCGTAAACGGCCCATCCGCGTTGAGCAAAGGAACCTCTGCAGCGATAACAGGAGGTTTGAATGTTGTCTTTTCTGCTGGGAGTGTTGCAGCAGACAGATTACCGTTTGACCGAGAGCAGCTTTTCGGTGTTTTGCATTTCCGACTTTACGAAACGGATCGCGCACGAAGAAGAGCGGTATGGTTTGGTGGCCGTCTATTCAACAGGTTTTCTGGCGAAGATCCCGGCTACATCCCGGTTTCCGGAACACATCTTCGCCAAGTGTTTGATGCAATACGCATTCAAACCCCCGACTTTGTGATAAGCGCAGGGCAATATCTATTGCGCTGTGACTACGCTAAGCGCGCGTATGATCAGTTAAAGCAGGATCGTGAGGCGGAGAGAGCTTAACGCACCGCCTCAATCGGCCCCTCGGCACTGCCGCTGATGAACTGCTCCACATAAGGATCGCCCGAGGCGTCCATCTGGCCGACCGGGCCGGTCCACTGGATCACGCCTCCGTGCAGCATGGCGACGTTGTCGGCAATCGCGCGGACCGAGCTCATGTCGTGGGTGATGGTCATCGCGGTGGCGCCCATCTCGGTCACGATTTCGCGGATCAGGTCGTTGATGACGCCGGACATGATGGGGTCGAGGCCGGTGGTAGGCTCATCGAAAAAGATGATCTCGGGCTCGGCGGCGATGGCGCGGGCGAGGCCGACGCGTTTTTGCATGCCGCCCGACAGCTCGGCCGGGAACCGGTCAGCAACGTTGGATTTCAGGCCCACGCGGCGCAGTTTCTCGATGGCGATTTCGCGGGCTTCATCAGCGGGGCGTTTCAACGAGCCGCGCAGCAGGCGGAAGGCGACGTTTTGCCAGACGGGCAGCGAGTCGAACAGCGCCGCGCCCTGAAACAGCATACCAAAGCGGGCCAGAAACGCATCGCGGTCGCCTTTCGCGGCGTCTTTGCCGTCGACGTAGATCATGCCGCTGTCGGGTTTGATCAGGCCGAGGATACATTTCAACGCCACGGATTTGCCAGTTCCAGAACCGCCGATGATGACCATCGAGGTGCCCTTGGGGATCTCAAGGTTCATGCCTTGCAGGACGTGGTTGTCGTCAAAGGCCTTATGTACGTTCTCCATCCGGATCATAGCGAGAAGAACACCCCTGTAAGAACGAAATTGGCGGCGAGGATCAGCACAGCAGCAGCCTCGACCGAGCCCTTGGTGGCGCGGCCCACGCCCTGCGCGCCGCGGCCCGAGGACATGCCGTAATAGCAACCCATAATGGCGGCGATCACGCCGAAGGCAGCGCCTTTGACCAGTGACGAAACGATGTCGCGCAATTCAAGGAAATCGACGGTGTTTTTCAGATAGGCCGCCGGGTTGAAGCCCAGATTTTGCGTGGCCACGGTGTAGCCGCCTGCGATGCCGATGATATCTCCAACCCCGACCAGCGCTGGAACCGTGATCAGGGCGGCCAGCACGCGTGGGGCGGTGAGGTACTTCATCGGATGGGTGGACAATGTGACCAGAGCGTCGATCTGCTCGGTCACTTTCATCGTCGCAATCTCGGCGGCGATCGAAGACGTCACGCGGGCGGCGATCATCAGGCCGACCAGCACCGGGCCAAGCTCTCGCACCATGCCTATGGCGACGATCTGGGGCACCACGGCCTCGGCGTTGAAACGCGCGCCGCCTGCGTAGATCTGCAGCGCCAACGCGCCGCCGGTGAAGATGGCGGTCAGGCCGACCACGGGCAGGGACAACCAGCCGATATTCAGCAGGGCGATGCCGAACTCGCGCGGATAAAACGGTGGTCGAAATATGTGCGAAACCGCGTCGAGCGCGAACAGCGCGACGCGGCCAAACGCAGCGAGCATGGTCAGGATAGAACGCCCCAGCTCACCCAGCAATGAAACGGGGTTCATTCCACGTAGCCCCGTGAAAAGCGACTGCCGAGCGAGGTCAGAATTTCATAGCCGATGGTGCCAGCGGCTTCGGCCAGATCATCGACGGTTTGGTGCCCGTTCAGGATACGCAGGCGATCAGGTTTATACGGCAAGTCAGTCACATCCACGGTGATCAGGTCCATCGAGATACGTCCTACCACCGGGCAGGGCTGATCACCAGAGAATGTATCGATGCCGCCCCCAATGGCGCGATGCAGCCCATCGGCATAACCGGCCGCAACGGTCGCAATCTTCGACGGGCGGCGCGCGCTCCAGCTGTTGCCGTAGCCGACGGTCTCGCCCACGGCGACGTCGCGCACTTGAATCACCGGCATATCGACGGTGACGACCGGCTTGGCCCCGGCAAAGGGCATCCCGCCGTACAGGCCAATCCCTGGGCGGCAAAAGTCAAAGTGGAATTCCGGCCCCATCAGAGTACCACCCGTCGCCGCAAGCGAGCGCGGCGCGTCGACGCCATCGGTCATCTGTTTGAACGTGTTCAACTGTTGGCGGTTCATAGGGTGTTCAGGCTCATCCCCGCAGGCCAAATGCGACATCACGACCAGCGGGTCCAGGGCAAGAGCTTCGTGCCGCAGTTCGGCCCAGTCCGCGGGCTCAAGCCCAAGGCGATTCATACCGCTGTCGAGCTGGATACCAAAGCCATGATCGGGCAGGGCCTGACGATGACGCTTGAATTGTTCGGGCGAGTTGATCAACGGCGTCAGATCATGCTGGCGCAGCAGATCCGTGTCACCCTCCATATGTCCGGAAAACACCGCAACCAGCGGGCCGGGGCCCACAGCCTCACGCACGGCCACGCCTTCCTCGGCAACGGCGACGAAGAATTTTGCAACGCCTTCCTCAGCCAGCGCAGAGGCGACCGGACCGGCACCTAACCCGTAAGCGTCAGCTTTGACCACTGCGCCGGTTTCAACCTGGGTCATTGCGTCAAGCGCCTGCCAGTTCTGGGCGAGCGCGTGCAGATTTATCGTCAGATGTGCGGTACTCATAAACGCCGTTCATCACATAGGATTGGCCCAGGTCAAGGGGGAGCACCTTAATTCTTGGCGGGTTTATGCGCCTCATAGGCCGCTTCCAGCTCGGAACGCAGGAAATCCGCAAATAATAAGGGGCTAAACTGAGGTTGGCCGGTCCCGGGTAGGGGTTCGATGATTGTGCTGACATGAGGATCAAAAAAGAACGGAACGCTATATCGTTCACGGCCCGAACGGTTGATGACCCGATGCGGCGTCGAAAGCAGGCGGCCGTTCGACATCCGGTGCAGCATATCCCCGACATTGACGACAAAAGCGTCGGGACGGGACGGAACGTCAACCCAATGCCTTGACGGTGTTTTGACCTGCAAGCCGCCCACCTGATCTTGAGCAAGCAGCGTAAGGCATCCGAAATCAGTGTGCGGGGCCGAGCCGAATAGATCATCGGGGCTGGTCTTTGCTTGCGGAGGATAGTGAAGCAGACGCAGCCAGAATGTAGGCTCATCAAAGGCGGAAAGGATCGAGAAATCCTGCGCGTCACAAGCGATCAGCGCGATATGCATCAATCTGCGTCCAAGGGCCGACATAGCCTTAACGTAGGTTTCCAGGGTGTCGCGAAAATCCGGTAGATCAGGCCATCGGTTTGGACCCGAGAGGTAGATATCGGGATCAACGCCAGCATCCTCGCGCATCATCATGAAGCTGGCGGATTGGTTGGGTTTTGTTACATCGGCCAGTGTTGAGTTCACATCTGTCGATGTGTTGATGGCGATGTATCCGCGATGCGTGTGGTCGACTGCGATTGCCAGCTTTTGATCCAGCGGCAGCGCGTGAAACTGTTTTGAGGCTTCGAACACATCGCGCATCAGCTGCGGGTCTATTCCGTGATCTTCGATATAGCCGAAACCAGTCGTGCCGTAGGCCGAACGAAACTCGGCCGCGATTTCCTCATCAGGGCGTGCACCCAGACGAATAACGGGGATCTCTGTGAATTCAGTCATGTCTCTCTCGCTTATAGGGGGAATATTGCAGGGACAAAAATGCCCCCGGTCTATCCCGCAAAGCGTTTGCGGCGATGCCCGAAATGACGCGCCAGAATCACGCGCCGGGGTAGGGGATTGAGACAAGCTTGCATGGCCCGATCCGTACACATCGGACCGGGCAGGTCAAGGAATCAATAACCCTCGATTTGGCTATCCTGTTGCCAGGGTTTGACCAGATTGCCAAATCGGGTGAACTGAGCTTCGAACGACAGCTCTACCGTGCCGATGGGGCCGTGGCGCTGCTTGCCGACGATGACCTCGGCCTTGCCATGCAGGCGCTCCATGGCCTGTTTCCACTCTTCCATCTTTTCCAACTCGTGATCGCCGGGTTTTTCGCGTTCCTTGTAGTATTCCTCGCGGAACACGAACATCACAACGTCGGCATCCTGTTCGATCGAGCCCGATTCCCGCAGGTCAGACAGCTGCGGGCGTTTGTCGTCACGGCTTTCTACCTGTCGGCTGAGCTGTGACAATGCGATGACCGGGATGTTGAGTTCCTTGGCGATGGCTTTCATGCCCATCGAAATCTCGGCGATTTCGTTGACGCGGTTGTCGGCCATTCCGCGGCAGAGCTGAAGGTAGTCGATCACCAGCAAATCCAGCCCGTGCGTCCGCTTCAGCCGCCGTGCACGGGCAGCGAGTTGCGAGATTGGCAGGGCGGGGGTGTCATCAATGAACAGCGGGCAGGCTTCCAGTTCTTTCGCGGCGTCCACGAAGCGGCGGAACTCGGACTCGGTCATGTCGCCCTGGCGGATTTTGTGACTGGAGATCTCAGAAGCCTCGGCCAGAACCCGGCCCGCTAGTTGCTCGGCGCTCATTTCGAGTGAAAAGAACCCAACCACACCGCCGTCGATCGCACCTTCAGAGCCGTCCGGCTTGGTGCCGCGCTTGTAGGCCTTGGCCACGTTAAATGCCACGTTTGTTGCCAGCGATGTCTTACCCATCGACGGACGCCCGGCCAAAATGATCAGGTCGGACGGGTGCAGGCCACCCAATTGCTTGTCGAGATCGGCCAGACCGGTGGAAATCCCCGCCATGCCGCCACCGCGTTGGTACGCCTCGTTGGTGACGTTGACGGCTTCTGTGACCGCCTTGAGGAAGGATTGAAAACCCTGTTCGGTCTGGCCCTGCTCGGATAACTGATAAAGCTGTTGCTCGGCCTCGACGATCTGTTCTTTGGGCTCGCTGCTGACATCGACCCGCGCCGCCTTGTCTGAAATGTCCCGGCCCAGCCGGATTAGCTCGCGCCGAATGGCGAGGTCGTAGATCATCTGGGCGTAGTCATGCACCGCAAAGGCACTGATTGAGGCACCGGCAAGCTTGACCAGATAGGCCGGACCACCCAGTTCCTTCAGGCCCTCATCCTCGGCCATGAAAGACTTCAGCGTGACGGGTGAAGCCAGCGCATTTTTAGCGATACGGGTCGACGCGACTTCGTAGATGCGCGCATGAACCGGATCATAGAAATGCTCGGCCCCAATAATCGATGCGACCCGATCATACAGATCGTTATTCGTCAGAATCGCACCCAGAAGCTGCTGCTCGGCCTCGATGGAGTGCGGCATTGTTTCTGGGTTCTGAATCTGTGCGGCGGCCTGCTCGATACTGCTGATCTCGTTCATTGCTGTTCTCTTTGTCCCCTGGACAGAGGCCATAGCGCGGCCCTGTGAGTCGGCGCAAATTGTATGTTTTCTGGGGATATGCTGTGCATATCTCTTTGCCCCATCATATTGAAGGATGAGGCAGGGTTGCGTCAACATCTTGTGGATGAAGCGATCGACGCAGCGGTCAGTGTTTCCATTCTGAAAACAGTTTGCGCAACGTCAGCTTTTATGTGCGTCCTGCCAACCACGCGGGTCGTTCAGGAAGGCCTCGACGCCATCAAGCGTCTCTTCGTCAAAAGCATTTTGCGCTTTGGCTTCCGCCAAAACATCCCACCAAGTACAAAGCGAGTGCAATTTTACGCCGTGATCGCCCAGCGTTTTCTCGGTTTCGGGGAAAATACCATAATAGAAGATCACAGCCGTATGCCCACAGGTCGCACCGGTTTCGCGGATCGCGTCGACAAAGGACAGTTTTGAGCCTCCATCGGTGGTCAGGTCTTCAACCAGCAGTACCCGCTCACCCTCGCTCATCGCGCCTTCGATGCGGGCGTTCCGGCCGTAGCCTTTGGGTTTCTTCCGCACATAGGTCATTGGCAGTGCCATGCGCTCGGCGACCATTGCAGCGAAGGGAATACCCGCTGTTTCGCCACCGGCGATATTGTCAAACGCTTCGAACCCCGCGTCGCGCATCACGGTAACCGTCAGGAAGTCCATCAGAGTTGAGCGGATGCGCGGGTACGAGATCAGCTTGCGGCAATCGATATAGGTCGGGCTTGGTAGACCGCTGGCCAGCGTGAAAGGTTCGCGGGAATTAAAGTGTACGGCTTTGATCTCCAGCAGCATCCGCGCGGTCAGGCGGGCGATTTCGGTGCTGTCGGGGAAGGAACTGGGGATCATGGCGCAAACCTCTGGGCTGAAAGGGTGTCGCAGGCTGATAGCCTGACCCCCGGCCCAGAGTCGAGAGGGCACGCCAAAAGAAAAGCGGACCCCCAAGAGGTCCGCTTGATGCCCTTGCGGGCAGAGCAGCCAAGGTGGGCTTGACTGCTCATTTCTCGGGCTCGCTTTCCGCAATCGGCAAGACCGTGCCTTCAATCTCGGTTTCGACGTGTATGCGAGGCGAGGTAAGAAGCGCAACCACCATTGCCGTCACAAATGTGTAGGCTGCCGCGCAGTAACTGTATTCAGCGCCCAGTATTCGAATTGATGCGCTGTAGGTTGCACGTTTTCTTAGGTCTGAGCCAGATCAGCAAGAGCGTCGCTCAAAAGGGTCAAAGCGTGGTCCCGTGCAGCGCGACGTACGTTATCCCGTCCCTGTGCTCCGAATTCCACGGTCTCGGTTCGGGTCGGTTGACCCTGTGCAGCGAGGCCAAAGCAAACGCGGCCTTCGGGTTTGTGTTCGGACCCGCCGGGGCCCGCGATGCCGGTGATCGAGACCGCCAGCTGCGCCCGCGAATTCAGCAGGGCGCCATTGGCCATTTCTTGGGCGACTTCTTCTGAAACTGCGCCATACGTCTCAAGCGTATCGGCGCGCACACCCAGCATCTCTTGCTTTGCGGTGTTGGTGTAGGTGACAAAGCCGCGCTCAACCACGGCAGAGCTGCCGGGGATGTCAGTCAGTGCAGCGGCGACCATACCACCGGTACAGCTTTCAGCAGTGGCGATCATCATGCCCTGCGCCTTGGCGCGATCCAGCAGCTCGATAACGGTCATAGACCCATCACTCCATGTGAGATACCGGCGAGGACGACCACACCGATGGCTGCAAAGACCCCTGCGATCACATCATCCAGCATGACACCCATCGGATCTCCACGCCGGTCGGCCCAGCCAATGGGACCGGGTTTGGTAATGTCGAAGAGGCGGAACAAGAGAAAACCCGCGATCCAGCCGGGCCAGAGCGCTGTGATGTCGATCCCATGCGCCCAAGACGGGTAGGAAATCGCCCATATCGCGATGAACTGGCCCGCGACTTCATCAATGACAATTTCGGACGGGTCGTGGTCATCTTGTCCAGCTGTCATCACTAGCGTGGCCCACAGGCCCCCGAAGAAAACCGCGAGTGTTGAGATGACCAGCAAGGGGAAGCCACCCAGCGTATGCAGAACCCACGCCAGCGGCAAAGCAGCCAGCGATCCCCAGGTGCCGGGGGCAGGGCGGAGGTAACCGACGCCGCAGACGGTTCCGATTAGACGAGCCGCTGTCATGACTTCACCAGACAGGCAGTTGCGAGCGAGGCAATGCCTTCGCTGCGACCGGTAAAGCCCAGCCGTTCGGATGTGGTGGCCTTGACCGAGACCTGATCGGTGCGCAAGCCCATGATCCGTGCCATTTCGGCACGCATGGTATCGGCATGAGGGCCGATCTTGGGAAATTCGCAGACCAGTGTGCAGTCGACATTCGAGATCTCATAGCCCAACTGCCCAGCCAATTCGACTGCGTGGCGCAGGAAAAATTCACTCGCTGCACCTTTCCACTGCGGATCGGAGGGCGGAAAATGCTGTCCGATATCACCCCGCGCCAGGGCGCCATAGATCGCGTCGGTGACCGCGTGCATCCCCACATCTGCATCGGAGTGACCTTGGAGCCCACGATTGTGCGGCACCTTCACACCGCAGAGGATCACGTGATCTCCGTCACCAAAGCGGTGCACGTCGTAGCCGTTGCCCAGCCTTACATCCATATTCATACCCATTGTACGTTCGGCCCGTGCGAAATCCTCGGGCCGTGTGATTTTCAGGTTATCCGCATCGCCCGGAATAATCGCGACTTCGATTCCCGCAGCGCGCGCGACTTCTACATCATCCGCTGCACCTCCGGGATGGGCTGAATGGGCGGCGGTGATTGTGCCATAATGAAATCCCTGCGGTGTCTGCGCAGCGTAAAGGCCGGATCGATCCTGCGTTCCTGTGACCACTGAACCGTCGCCTGTCCAGAGCGCATCCGTGACGGCCAAGCCCGGAGCAGCTGCCGCATGCGTGTCGAGTGCTTTCAGAACATCGCCGATTATCCGAGCGCTGACGCAGGGTCGGGCGACATCATGTATCAAAACCTTTTCAACGCTGTACGCTTCCAAAGCCTGCAACCCGTTGCGCACTGATCTGGCGCGGTCTGCACCGCCGGGTGCAAGGATCAGGTTTGTCGCGCTGAATTCTTCCCAAACGGCTGTGTCCTCTTCGGCCAGCACCAAAACGACGTGATCAACCAACCCTTCGAAGCGGTCAATCGCCCAATCGGCCACGCGCCGCCCAGCCAAGGCACGCCACTGTTTGGGCACTCCGCCACCGGCGCGCTGGCCGCGCCCGGCGGCGACGATGATGGCGGCTGTGGTCATCTGAAAGGTCTCCTGATTGGGGCATTGTTTAGGGGGCGGTGAATGCAGAGGCAATCACCCGCGTCAATTTGCTTAAAAAATAAGCATATGATGATTTTGCGGGCTTGAACGCTCCCGTTTTATTGTTCATATGCCGCAATTTCGATATCAAATGCGCAACTGCTCAAGGATTAAGCACATTGGCCCTGCGTCTTGCTGAAAAGGATCTGACCCCTCCGGTGCTGTTGGCGCCAATGGCCGGAATCACCGACCGGCCTTTTAGGGACCTTGTGATGCGCTTCGGCGCGGGGATGGTTGTCAGCGAAATGGTCGCCAGCCAAGAGATGGTACAGGCCAAACCAGGCGTACGTGAACGGGCCGAGCTGTCGGCGGATGTGGAAAACACCGCTGTGCAACTGGCCGGACGCGAGGCGCATTGGATGGCCGAGGCCGCCCGGCAAGTCGCTGACCGGGGCGCGCGCGTGATCGATATCAATATGGGTTGCCCAGCAAAGAAGGTAACCAATGGCTATTCCGGTTCGGCTTTGTTGAAAACTCCGGACCATGCACTGACGCTGATCGAGGCCGTTGTGGGTGCAGTTGATGTGCCTGTTACGCTGAAAACGCGGCTAGGCTGGGATGACAATCTGTTGAACGCACCGGATGTGGCGCGGCGGGCGCAGGACGCAGGCATCCGGATGGTGACCATCCATGGGCGTACGCGCTGTCAATTCTATAAAGGCCGGGCAGATTGGCGGGCGATCCGGGCGGTGAAAGAAGCCGTCTCGATCCCTGTCATCGCAAACGGTGACATCGTCGATACCGAGGCCGCGCAAATCGCGCTGAATCAGTCCGGGGCCGATGGCGTCATGATAGGTCGTGGGGCGCAGGGCAAGCCCTGGCTGCTGGCGCAGATTTGCCATGATCTCTATGGCGCTGCTTCGCCAACCATTCCCACGGGCACTGAACTGATCGAGATGGTGCGTGGCCACTATCTGGCGATGCTGGAGTTCTACGGTACCGATCTGGGCCTGCGCGTCGCACGCAAACATCTCGGTTGGTACATGGATGAGGCCGGAACACCCGCCACCTTGCGGCGGGCTGTCCTGACATCCCGCGACACCGATGAGGTGTTACGGCTTTTGGCAGATGCGCTGAGTGGCACGGCGGAGGCAGCAGCATGACCTCTGACCAGAGCATCTGGACCTCGCTTCCGGTTCCGGCGTTCATTATCGATGCCGAAGATCGGATATCGGACGTCAACTCCTCGGGTGAGGGGTTTCTGAACGCCTCCCGCAAGGCAGTGATTGGACACCCGGTCTGGGATCAACTCGCGGTTGACGCGCCGTTGGAAGAGGCGTTTCTGCGCGCGCGTCAACAAGGTACACCGCTGTTCGTGAACGATGTGGACGTTGGGTCGGGCAATCGCGCGCCGCTACAATGTGCGCTGCAAATCGCGCCGCTGATGGGGCATCCCGGTTCAATGATCATGATCATCTCGCCGCGCGAACTGGCCGGTCGGATGACCCGTGGCAACACTGTGAAATCGGCAGCGCAGTCTGCGATTGGTATGGCCGAGATGCTGGCGCATGAGATCAAGAACCCTTTGGCAGGGATCACCGGTGCGGCGCAATTGCTCAGCATGAATATTTCGCAGCAAGATCTTGAGCTCACTGACCTTATCGTTGAGGAAAGCCGCCGCATCGTGAAGTTGTTGGAGCAGGTAGAACAGTTCGGCAACCTGTCTCAACCCGATTTCAAACCGGTCAATATCCACGATGTACTGGATCGCGCTCGCAGGTCAGCGCTGTTGGGTTTTGGCGCGCATATGACGATTATCGAGGATTACGACCCCTCGCTGCCCTTGGCCTATGGGGACCCGGATCAGTTCCTGCAGGTGGTTCTGAACTTGCTCAAAAACGCTTCGGAAGCTGCTGATGGCAACGGTACAATCCGGCTGCGTACCTATTTTGAGCATTCATTCCGACTGCGGCGCAGTGACGGTTCGGGTCATTCGCTGCCTCTGCAGATCGAGATTATTGATGATGGGCCGGGCCTGCCGGAAAATATTCGCAGTGATATTTTCGACCCCTTCGTGTCGGGCAAGGAGAACGGCACAGGGCTTGGGCTGGCGCTGGTCAGTAAGATCGTTTCCGACCACGACGGCTGGATTTCGGCTGAATCTGTGCCCGGACGCACTAGTTTTCGACTGTCCCTGCGGCGTGCACCGAACGACGCGTATGAAAAGGAGAGCATCTGATGGATGGCACAGTTCTGGTTGCTGATGACGACCGCACGATCCGCACGGTTCTGACACAGGCCCTGACGCGGGCGGGGTGCAAGGTTCACGCGACATCTTCGCTGACCACGCTGATGCGCTGGGTAGCCGAAGGCAAGGGCGACGTTGTGATCTCGGATGTGGTAATGCCGGATGGAAACGGGTTGGAGATGCTGCCAAAGATCGCGCAGGACCGTCCCGGTTTGCCGGTCATCGTGATCTCGGCCCAGAACACCATCATGACAGCCATTCAGGCGGCTGAGGCCGAAGCTTACGATTATCTGCCAAAGCCTTTCGATTTGCCCGATCTGATGAAGCGCACCGCGAGGGCGCTGGATCAAAAGCAGCGGGTACAGGCTGAGCCGGTGATGGCCAGCGAAGACCGCCCTGATGAACTGCCGCTGGTTGGGCGCACCCCCGTGATGCAGGCGCTTTATCGTCTGGTCGCCCGGGTGATGAACACGGATCTGTCTGTGATGATTTCTGGTGAAAGTGGGACGGGTAAATCTCTGATAGCACGCGCTATCCACGATTTCTCTGACCGAAGGACACTGCCCTTTGTCACCGTGACTGTTGCCGATCTGAGCGATTTGGAAGGCCCGGCACGGGTTATGGCGCGCGTACGTGGTGGTACGCTGCTGATCGATGAAATTGCCGATATTGATGATGAGATTCAGGCCCGTATCGTACGCATGATGGACACGCCGGGCGATCACGTGCCGCGTTTCATGGCCACAAGTCAATCAGATCTGACCGACGCGATGGAAAGCGGTCGCGTGCGGCAAGATCTCTATTACCGTCTCTGCGGTGCGACGATCCACGTGCCTGCGTTGCGCGAACGGGTTGATGATATCACCTTGCTGACCGATCACTTTCTGGCGCGGGAGGAGCGGGAAAGCGGCGCGCAGCGTCGCCTCAGCCCCGAAGCGGTTGAGTTGGTGCGCCGGTACTCCTGGCCCGGCAATGTCCGACAGCTTGAAAATGCGATCCGGCGTCTTGGCCTAACCAGCCGTTCTGATGAAATCTCGCGCACCGAAGTAGAGATGGTGCTGGGTAGCCAGCCCGAGGCCGAACCAGTTCTGGGTGATGGCGAGCGTGAGAAGCTGTCATCTTCGGTTGGTCGTCACCTGCGCCGGTATTTTGATCTGCACGGAAACATCCTGCCGCCCCCCGGCCTCTATCAACGTATTCTACGCGAGGTCGAGGCACCGTTGATCGAAATCGCGCTGGATGCGACTGGTGGAAATCAGGCAAAATGTGCTGATCTCCTGGGGATTAACCGGAATACGCTGCGGAAAAAGATTACTGACCTCGATATTCAGGTGACACGCCGTCGCAAACTGATGTAATATCGCCACACAAACAGTGGCATTCGGGTTAGACCCCGGTAACGACCACGATATATGGCGGTAAGCCGCGGAAGCGGCACATCAGAATGAGGGCAGACGGTGGCAACCCGGGCACAGAACGGGCCGATCCTATCGATTAACCGGTGGCGCAAGTCCCGGAGGATGCGCAATTTCAGTACATTGGGATTGGTTATACTGGGCCCGGTTCTGGCGCTTGCAACCTATCTCGTCATTGGCCCTTTTGATCTTGGCGCGGCGGCACCGACACTGCGGCTGATTTTGTTGGCTGATCTGGTCTACGTGCTGGTCGTAGCTGCGCTGGTGTTGGGCCAATTGTTCAGTCTGATCGCCGCACGTCGCGCGAAATCTGCGGGCTCCCGTCTTCACCTGCGCCTGATCGGCGCTTTCACGCTGTTGGCTCTGGTGCCGACGGTCACGGTGGCGATTTTCGCCGGGCTGACGGTGAATATCGGCCTTGAAGGTTGGTTCTCGGACCGTGTGCGGCAGGTGGTTGGGTCGTCACTGACTGCGGCCGAAGCTTACGAACAGGAACACCGCGAGGGCCTGACGCAGGATGCGGTTATTCTGGCGCGTTTCCTCGATAACGCGCGATCGTTGGATTATTTTGTCTCAGACGCCGAATTGCGAGAGGTTCTGGCCCAGGGGCAGGCCCAGATACAACGCGGTTTGCGCGAGGCCTATGTGATCGATGGCAGCGCCGAAATCCGATCGCGCGGTGATCGGTCCTACCTGTTCGACTACGAGGCACCAACTCCCGAAGAGATGATCGAGGCCAATGATCAGGGCGTGGCCATCATTGCCGATTGGGAGAACAGCGAATTCCGCGCGCTTGTTCCTTTGCATGCCTATCTTGACCGGTATCTTTATGTCAGTCGCGAGGTTGATGGGCAGCTTCTGACCTTGCTTGATGAAACCAAAGAGACAGCACAGTTCTACAGCCAACTGGAAAGCGAGCGGGGCAGGGTCCTGTTCGAATTCGGCCTTCTGTATCTCGGCTTTGCTGTGATCCTGATTCTGGCCGCGATGTCGCTGGGCATGTGGTTCGCCGAACGCCTTTCTCGCCCTGTCGGACGGCTGACAACGGCGGCGCAACGCGTTGGTGCTGGTGATCTTAGTGTTCAGGTCATCGAAGAGGCCAGCGACGACGAAATCGCGATGCTGGGCCGCTACTTCAACCAGATGACTCGTCAGTTGAAGGGGCAGCGCGACACGCTGTTGGAAAATACTCGCCATATCGAACGTCGAAGGCGGCTATTTGATTCAGTTCTAAGCTCGGTGACATCCGGTGTCGTTGGCGTTGATTCAGAGGGCTGTGTGACCTTCGTGAACCGATCCGCGGAACGTCTTCTGGGCTGGTCTGGTGGAGAGCAGAACCTGGCTATCGGTATCGCTGTTCCCGAATTTTTGCCTTTGTTCGAAGCCCTTAAGGACAGCGGGCAAGAGGCGGTTCAGGGGGAGATCAAGGTAACCCGCAAAGGCCGGTTGGAGAACTTACTGGTACGCATGGCGACGCGGCGTGGCGAGGATGGAAGGCTGGAAGGCTACGTTGTGGCCTTTGATGACGTGACCGATCTGGTAAGCGCGCAGCGCATGGCGGCCTGGGGCGATGTGGCCCGTCGCATTGCGCATGAGATCAAGAATCCGCTGACACCGATCCAACTGAGCGCCGAGCGGATCAAGCGCAAATTCTCGCGCAAGCTGGACGAGGACGATTGCGATAGCCTGGAATCGATGACCGACGTGATCGTGAGGCAGACCAATGATCTGCGGCGGATTGTTGATGAGTTCTCGAAATTCGCACGCATGCCTGAACCGGAACGGCGCGAAGAGAATATCGTGACGCTAGTGCGTGAGGCGGTTCTGTTGCAGCAGGCGGGTCAGCCTGATGTTCAGATCGATGCGGACTTACCTGAACAGCCCATTTTGGCGGATGTGGATTCGACCATGTTGAGCCAAGCGTTGACGAACCTGATCAAGAACGCGGGCGAGGCTATTGAAACGCTGAAAGAAAAAGGCGCACCGGACAATCTGAAACCTCAGATCAAAGTCGTAGTCTCCACTGACGATGCAGGAACGCAGATCACCATTGCGGACAATGGCATCGGTCTGCCTGAGGACAGGGCACGGCTGTTCGAACCTTATGTGACTACGCGTGACGAAGGCACAGGCCTTGGCCTGCCCATCGTAAAGAAGATCATCGAAGAACATGGCGGAGCGCTGACATTGGAAGACGCGCCCACATTCGACGGACAGGACCATTTCGGCGCAATGGCTGTCATTCGTCTACCCGGGGCCTCAGGCGGCCCGACAAATGCGCCGGAAAAACAGGCGATTAAAACAAACAAACTGAAAGCAGGCCAAAGATGAGCGACATTCTGATCGTAGATGACGAACGCGATATTCGCGAATTGGTGTCCGACATTCTGGAGGACGAAGGCTATTCCACCCGGTTGGCGGCAAACTCGGACGAGTGCATGTCGTCGATCAATGCTGAACCTCCCGGACTGTTGATCTTGGATATCTGGCTGAAAGACAGCCGAATGGACGGGATCGACATCCTGAAAGCTGTAAAACGGGACAACCCGGATGTTCCGGTGGTGATCATTTCCGGACATGGCAATATCGAGATTGCGGTGGCGGCTATCAAGCAGGGGGCTTACGACTTTATCGAAAAGCCCTTTAACATTGACCAGTTGATGGTGGTGATCCGCCGTGCGATGGAAACCTCGCGCCTGCGTCGCGAGAATGCCTCGCTGAAGCGGCAGGAAGTCAGCTGTTCAGACATGATTGGCAATTCTGCGTCGTTCCGAGCGATGCAGGGGCAGTTGGATAAGGTAACAAAGTCGAATGGCCGGGTTATGCTCAGCGGGCCGGCTGGGTCGGGCAAGGAAATTGCCGCGCGCTATATCCATGCCCATTCCAACCGGGCGAATGCCCCATTTGTGACGGTCAATTGTGCGGGGATTGAACCTGAGAGGGTTGAAGAAGTTCTGTTCGGACGAGAATCGTCTGAGCGCGGAATCGAGTCAGGCCTGCTGGAAGAGGCGCATGGCGGCGTTGTCTACTTCGACGAAGTCGCTGACATGCCGCTGGGGACGCAGTCCAAGATTCTTCGCGTGTTGGTTGATCAGCAATTCCAGCGTGTCGGTGGCTCTGACAAGGTGCGGGTTGATCTGCGGGTCATTTCCTCGACCAACCGCGATCTGGAAGAAGAGATCGCCGCCGAACGGTTCCGCGAAGAACTGTATCACCGGCTGAATGTGGTGCCGATTGCGGTTCCCTCGCTGGAGGAACGGCGAGAGGACATCCCGGTTCTGGCGCAACATTTCATCGAGATGTGCAACGATACACAGGGTCTGCCGATGCGCGAGCTGTCGGATGAGGCTATTGCTTTGCTACAAACGATGACATGGCCGGGCAATGTGCGTCAGCTGAAGAACCTGATTGAGCGGGTGCTGATCCTAGGCGATAGCACTGGCCCGATCGAGGCCCGCGAGTTGCCCAACGAAGAAGAGAAATCCGACGAGTCCGGGCGCGTGGTACTGTCTGGCGCACTGGCGACGCTGCCGCTGCGTGAGGCGCGCGAAGCGTTCGAGCGTGAATATTTGCTGACCCAGATCAATCGGTTTGGTGGCAACATAAGCCGCACGGCCAGTTTTGTCGGCATGGAGCGCAGCGCCTTGCACCGCAAGCTCAAGTCGCTGGGCGTCGTGACCTCGAACAAATCCGGTGCGCGGGTGGCTCAGATTGACGAGCCCGAACCAGCCGAGTGAGTGCCGCGCCGAATACAAAGACCGCAGCCGTTTCCATCGGTTTTCCCGCCTTTGGTAAACGGTTGAAGCGGTTGCGGCGGTCGGTTGGACTTAAGCAATCCGCCCTCGCAGATCTGATTGAAGTCGACCAAACCACGATTTCCCGGTGGGAAAACGGGGGTCAAACGCCATCGCCGCATATTCAACAGTCCGTTTTTGCAGCGTTGGGGCCGGTTCGGGTGCAGGATTCTGCGCTGAAACGTCTGGTCGTTCATTCGGCAGAGTGCTTGCACCTTGTCGAAGAGGCCAGCCATACCTGCCTTGCTTATTCGGGCAGCCGGGCGCGGGATTGGAAGACCTCACAGCGCGCCTTGCTGGGCGTTTCGCTTTGGCAATTTGCAACGGATGAGATCAGGCAAGCCGAAGCAGAACTGCAGAAAGATGGCTGGTGGGATTTGCATTCGCCTTCACCCAAAGCGTTTCTGACTTCCGAGGCTGTGCATGATCAAATCAGGATCAACGCCGGGCAAATCGTGTGGGAGCGGTTGTATCTGGGTGATGGTACTCCGGTCCGTCTGGTCAGCGGGCGGCGCGAAGTCACCGCATAATTTATGCGTTCCGCTGGCAGGTTAGGCGCGATAGACCGGCTGCATGAGTGACTCTTTTCGCACATTCTTGCAGGTCATGCTGATCTGGTTTGCTGGCCTCGGTGCGGCAACCCAATTTGCAAAGATTGCCGTACCATTTTCTGATGTGGGGCTGTTGTACCCGGACAATGCTGCCGTGATCGGCTGGTTGCTGTCCATTATCAGTCTAATGGGGGCTGCCTTGGGCGCGATATCCGGAGCGATCACAGCGCGTATTGGGCCAAATCGTCTATTGCTATCAGGGCTTGTGCTCGGCGGCGCGTTATCTTTGCTGCAAGCAAGCTTGCCGGTTTTTCAACTGATGCTGCTCAGCCGGGTGATCGAGGGGCTGTCCCATCTTGCGATTGTGGTGGCGGCACCGACGCTGATTGCTCAGATCACATCCGGTCGGGCGCGGTATAATTCCATGGTGCTGTGGAGTACATTCTTTGGCGTTGCATTCGCATTAAACGCTTGGGTTGGGCTGCCCATCGTCGATCGTTTCGGACTGCCCAGATACTTTGCCATGCACGGGGGTCTGATGCTGCTGATCGCCGCGCTGATCGCGCTTAGCAATCTGAAAACCAACATGGGCCAGACGGAGGGTGCCGGGTGGGGGCTCTCCGCCTTCCTTGATGTGCATATCAGGACCTACCGCTCACCCTTTATTTCGGCCCCGGCAATTGGCTGGTTCTTCTACACGCTGACATTTGTTTCTCTTTTAGCGATCCTGCCGGGGCGTTTGCCCGAAGGGCAGGGCGCATCGATTGCGGCACTTATGCCCCTGGCAGGGATTGTACTGTCATGGCTGCTGGTGCCCTTGCTGTTGACCGTCCTGTCCTGCGTCAGCGTCGTCAATCTGGGCTTTATGCTGGGGATCGCGACGATCATCGCATTGTTTCTGGGGGCGCCCCTTACGTTCGGATGTATCGCCTTGTTTGCCGTGCTCGGGCTTGTACAGGGCGGCAGCTTCGCCGCTGTGCCAGAGTTAAACGATACCACCGAAGCCCAAGCTCTGAGTTATGGTGCGATGGCGCAGATGGGCAATGCCGGAAACCTGCTTGGAACCCCGGTATTGCTGGCGATATTGCTGGGCGTCGATGAGGCTGGCATGTTTGTAGCCGTCGCCGCGTTCTATAGCATCGCGATCATAGCGCATCTGCTGCTGGCGCGGCGTCGCAAATCAGCTGGCTTGTCCCGGAGTGATGATCTGAAATGACCCGTCGTCGAATTTCACGAAACAGGACGCGCTGTTCAGCGGCGGGAGCGTCGTGGTGCGCGTGGGCGTGACCCGCGATTTGACACCTTGTTTGCAAGGCGGAAGGCTGACCGGGCGATAGCCCTTTTGGGCCATGCACTGCGCCTCGACCTTGTTTCTCAGCCCCTGATTCACGTCGACGGTATAGACCCGCCCAGGCTCCCACCATCCGGGGTTGCGATAGCAGCGTCCTCGGCCATCGCAATAGGTGCGCCCGGGCCAATAGACTGGCGGGCTCTGCCGGACCTGATTGGCGACAGGGGCGTCCTTGAGCGCCTGCACCTGGCAGTTCGTGGTCTCGGTCTGCATCCGCGAGACGCTCTCACCTTCGCGATAATACAAAGAAAGCGGACCACAAGCGGACAGCGTCAGCAGGCAAATCAGGGCAGGCAGAATGGTTTTCATATGCTTACTTTGGCGTAGCTTAGGAGGCATGACAATTCAATTGACCGCTTTGGGGGCATCTGTCATTCAAAGATTTCAGGCAGAAAGGCCAAGAGCATGAAGGTCATCATATGCGGTGCCGGTCAAGTCGGCTGGCAGATTGCGCGTCACCTTTCGGGCGAACTGAACGATGTGACGGTGGTCGACAACAATCCCGATCTGGTACGTCGCGCGACCGAGACGCTGGACGTGCAGGGGATCGCCGGTTTCGCCAGTTATCCGGATGTGCTGGATCGGGCAGGGGCGCGGGACGCCGATATGATCATCGCCGCGACACATTCGGATGAGGTGAATATGGTCACCTGCCAGATGGCGCATTCGGTTTTTTCGATCCAACGCAAGATCGCGCGTTTACGGTCGAAATCCTATCTTGAAGCAATCCATTCCGATCTCTACCGCCGCGATCATCTGCCCATTGATGTAGTGATCAGCCCGGAACGCGAAGTTGCCGCCGCAGCGATGCGCCGTCTTTCGGCACCTTCTGCTTTCGATACCGAGATATTCATGGATGGAAAGGCGCAGCTGCTGGGTATTCGGGTCGAGGAGGACTGCCCAATCGTCAACACACCGCTGCGACAATTGACCGACCTGTTTTCCACGCTCAGCTCGATTGTGGTTGGTGTGCGCCGTGAAGGGACGCTGTTTGCGCCGGAATCCGAGGATCAGCTGTTTGTAGGCGACGAATGCTACGTCTTCACTAGCGTAAAAGACGTTGAACGTACGATGGAGGTGTTCGGCAAGGCTCAGCGTAAGCAAGATCGTGTGGTGATCGTCGGCGGCGGTAATGTCGGGTTGGAAGTGGCCCGCACACTGGAAGAGCGCGAAAGCCGGGTGCGTGCCAAGATTATCGAGCGTGACCGCAAATGCGCCGAAATCGCTGCCGAAGCATTGGAGCGTACGATTGTTCTGAACGGCGACGGCCTAGATTCATCTTTGCTGAGCGAAGCAGGGATTGAGCGCGCCGACGCGATGTTGGCGGTCACGGATGACGATCGCACCAACATGCTGGCCGCGGTACGCGCCAAGGGAGAGGGTTGTCCACTGGCCATCGCCCTGATCAACGACCCCAGCATGGTCGCTTTGATGGGACCGCTGGGGATTGACGCATATATCAACCCGCGCGCCACCACTGTCAGTTCGATCCTGCGTCACATTCGGCACGGGCGCGTGCGTCAAGTGTATTCCATTGGTGATGCCGAGGCCGAGGTAATCGAGGCCGAAGTGCTATCAACTTCGCCCATGGCTGGACAAAAACTGCGCGACATCGATTTCCCAGAAGGCGTTCTGGTCGGCGCAGTACGCAAAGGTGACGAGGTTCTGCGCCCGACCGGCAGCCTGCGCATCGACGAGAAAGACGTGGTGGCGATCTTTGCAATGGCCAAAGACGTGCCCGAGGTTGAGCGTCTGATGCAGGTTTCAATCGATTTCTTCTGATGTTGCAGGCACGCGGACAGCAACGGATCGGAGTATTGCGGCGATTGCCGCTGCTGCTGATGATCTGGGGTATCGTGTCGCTGGCAATGTGGATACCCGCAGTTTATGCGCTGGCGCTGGATGATCACGCCACCTCACGGTCATTCTTCTATTCCGGATTGCTGGGTGTTTTTGCGGTGTCGATCATAGCTCTGGCCATGTCGAACCGACGACCACGGCGGGGAACGCTTGGTCAATTGGCGGTTCTGCTGGCCGCCTTTACCGTACTGCCGATATTTCTTGCTATTCCGTTTCATGATGCGCTGGGGACAACCAGCTTCCTGAACGCCTATTTCGATATGGTCAGCGCGCTGACCACAACCGGCGCTGATCTGTTCCCCGATCCCGCACGCCTTTCGGCGCCGTTGCACTTATGGCGCGCGTTGGTCGGTTGGATGGGCGGATTGCTGATGTGGATCTCGGCGGCCGCGATTCTGGCGCCCTTGTCGTTGGGCGGTTTCGAAGTCACAGCCCGGGGGCAACCGGGGCGTCCCGTCTCGGGCGTGGCACAGAGCGAGAAGTCCGATCCACGCGGCCATCTGATCCGCGTGTCGCGCACATTGACACCCGTATATGCGGGTTTGACAGCTGTGATCTGGATCCTGCTGTTGATCGCAGGTGAGCAAGGGCTTACTGCCGTGAGCCACGCGATGTCAGTGATTGCGACTTCCGGCATATCACCTGTCGGTGGATTGGAAGGATCGACCGCAGGAATCACTGGCGAGGCGATCCTGTTCCTTTTCCTGTTCTTTGCCCTGTCGCGGCTGACCTTTTCGACCGATACAGCGACCTCAGGGTATTCGCGGCTGGACAAAGACCCAGAATTTCGGATTGGCATCTTCATCGTGCTGGCGGTCGCTGTGCTGCTGTTCATCCGGTTTTTGGCTGGAACGGCCGAACTGAACATTGCCGTCGAAGTGCGGCAAGCACTTGGCGTTTTTTGGGGGTTCATGTTTACGGCGATGTCGTTTCTGACCACGGCCGGATTTGAAAGCGCCAACTGGAACGACGCGCAGCAATTGTCGGGCTTGAGCACACCGGGCCTGATTCTGATGGGGCTAGCCCTGGTCGGAGGAGGCGTGGCGACGACTGCGGGTGGGGTAAAGCTGTTGCGGGTTTTTGCGCTCTATCTGAATGGCAAGCGCGAGATTGACCGACTGATCTATCCTTCTTCGGTCAGTGGAGAGGGTGGCGGCAACCGCCGCATTCAAAGCGACGGTGCCTTCATCGCCTGGATCTTCCTGATGATGTTCGCCCTGACGTTGGCCTTGTTCGATTTGTTGCTGGCCGTCATGGGCGTAGGTTTTGAACAGGCCATGCTGCTCAGCGTTGCCGCACTCAGCACCACGGGGCCGTTGATAGAATTGGCAACGGATGTGCCCATACGTCTGATTGATCTTTCCAGCGGGGCCAAGTTGACGGTCTGCGCGGCGATGGTGATCGGGCGGTTGGAAACTCTGGCGATCGTGGCACTGATTACGCCAACGCTGTGGCGCGATTGACCCTGCGTCAGGCACCTGGTGTTACTGCCTGATTTTTCATCTGGAATATCTGTGCGCGGCACTCCATACTCTGCCGGAGGGAGCGCGTTGGTCCGCAGCGCGTAGCAAGAACAATGGCGAGATAACAAAATATGGCTTCGGACAGACAGAATCTGCAGGACGCGTTCCTGAACAATGTACGGAAAGCAAAGGTCCCGGTCACAATATTCCTGATCAACGGTGTGAAATTGCAGGGTGTAATCACCTGGTTCGACAACTTCTGCGTACTGCTGCGCCGCGACGGACAGTCGCAGTTGGTGTACAAGCATGCGATTTCGACCATCATGCCGTCACAGCCGATCAACCTTTATGAGGGCGAAGACGCCTCTTGATGGAACATGAGAGGGCGCGCACCCGGGCTTGGGTGCTGCATCCCGAAATCAAATCAGATGAACAGCGCCGTGTCCCCGAACCAGCGCTGGAAGAGGCGGTGGCATTGGCTGCCGCTTTGCCCGATCTGGATGTGGTCGGTTCCGAAATAGTGCGCCTACCGCGCGCGCAGGCTGGTTTTCTGTTCGGCAGCGGCAAGATCGAGGAACTGGCCGAACGCCTCCACGACAATGAGATCGAGCTGGTTCTGATCGACGGGCCAGTGACTCCGGTTCAGCAGCGCAATCTGGAAAAAGCGTGGAAGGTCAAAATCCTCGACCGGACCGGTTTGATTCTGGAAATATTCAGCGACCGTGCGCGTACCCGTGAAGGTGTGCTGCAAGTTGAGATGGCCGCGCTTAGCTATCAGCGTACGCGACTGGTTCGGGCCTGGACCCACCTGGAACGTCAGCGCGGTGGACTTGGGTTTGTGGGTGGTCCCGGTGAAACTCAGATCGAGGCCGACCGGCGTGCTATTGATGAACAACTGGTCCGCCTGCGCCGACAATTGCAAAAAGTGGTGAAGACCCGCACCTTACACCGCGCAGCGCGCGCGAAGGTTCCATACCCGATTGTTGCACTTGTTGGCTATACAAACGCCGGGAAATCCACGCTGTTCAACAGCCTAACCGGGGCCGAGGTGATGGCAAAAGACATGCTGTTCGCCACGTTGGACCCAACTATGCGACGGGTTGAGCTGCCGGATGGCCCCGAGGTGATCCTGTCCGATACCGTGGGTTTCATCTCGAACCTGCCCACGGAACTGGTTGCTGCCTTCCGCGCCACGCTGGAAGAGGTTCTGGGGGCTGATCTGGTCGTGCATGTCCGCGATATCAGCCACGAAGAAACCGAGGCACAGGCACGGGATGTTGAGGCGATCCTGAACTCTTTGGGTGTTGAGGACAGTCGCCCCCGGTTGGAGGTTTGGAACAAGATCGATCTGCTGAGCCCGGAAGACCGCGAAGCCGCGCTTGCCCGGGCCGAGCGTGATCCGGAGATCTTTGCCATATCGGCCGTAACGGGCGAAGGTGTTGATCCGCTGCTGTCTGAAATCGCCACGATCCTGCAGGGTGCGCGGCATGAGACTATCCTGAAACTGGGCTTTGCCGATGGTGACAAACGCGCGTGGCTCTATCGTCAGGATGTGGTCAGGTCTGAAGATCAGACCGAAGAGGGGTTCGAGATCACGGTGCTCTGGACTGACAAGCAGGCGTCCCGCTTCGCGGCGTTCTAGGTACCGTCTATCTGGCGCTGGTAATCCTCTGCATCGAACCACCCAAGCGATGATAGCACCTTGTTGTCCTTTGAAAGTTCCCACTCTTCCCAGCCGCGTGTAACGACACGGTTGCCGGTCTCGGCGTGATGGCCTTCGAGGGTCCAGACAAAAATGGCATGCCCTCCGGCCCAACGCATCATATCGCAACGCACCTCAAGATCGGGGAATTCTGCATAGAACCCGCGGGCCATTTCGGCGATTGCGGCATGGCCGCGCAGGGGCTCACCGCGATTAATGCTGATCTGACCTTCGGGGGCGAAAAAACTGGCGACCAAGTCGGGATCGCCCGAGCTCCAGGCGATGGCATAATCGCGTGCGAGATTGTTTAAGGTGTCTCGAAAGCTGCCCATGCATTTTCCCCCTTCGTGCAATGCGACGGCCAGACGAGTTTAGGCGATAACGAAGGGGTGCGCCACGCGAGGTTCAAAAAGGGGCGGGGATTTGCCGATCAGATCAGCGCGGGTTCAGGACGGTCACACCAACTGCCGCTGCACGGGCAAGCCCGATATCCAGCGACATGGGGATGTATTCTCCGCGCCGCCATAGTTGGGCCTGATCGTCATAATAGCGGGATAGGAAATGGCCTGACTGGCCAGTTGCGGTGATGAAAACCGAACTATCGGGGTCCGCAAAATCGTAGACGCCACGATAACCAGCGCCATGCACATTCTGGAACGGGTCCGGTCCTTCGCCTGACGTGCGCCCGCGCAGCAAGGTGTTATCGCCACCGCTGGTGGATTGGCGGATGTTGACGAAAAACCGCAGCACCGGAACCTGGCCCAGCGCAGGGTGGTCCTGGGTGGCCTGATGCGCATCGCCCCAGCGTAAAGATTCGAGTGCGGGGCCATAGCGCTCGGAAATCCAAATGATCGCGTCATCCAGGGCCAGTCGTGCCATGTCGGTGCAGTTTTCAACGGGCGCGCTCTGAAGAACATCGCACCAGACCGAGGCACCGTCGATATCGCGATACACCCGTTCGATAAACAGCGGCTCGACATGCTTGTATTCGGCAGCCAGCGGACCAAGTTCGTCCGAGATCAGGCGGATTTGCAGCGCGCGCAACCATGCGGCGTAGATCAGGGGTTCCGGCAGATGCTCGTTCATCTCACCGTTCCAGTTGGCCAGCAGATCCAGCGCGATCTGACGCTGCCGTTCGGGCGTGCCTTCGGGTGCCGACTCACCGGTAAACCAGAGGTCGGCGCCGATCAGAGGAAGCAGTGATCGCGCTGTAAAGCTAACCGTGTCCAACTGCGCTTCGATAAAACTGTCACGCGTATGTACCTCGCGCGATTGCATCAGGCGTTCCCAGCGATTGACCCGCTGGGTGTCGCCCCACTCGTACGACACATGGCGCGGGAACGGCCGGTCGATAATCTTGTTGTTTGTGTTACCCAGAACTCCGCCGACCGGGGCCACGAATTCAGGATTGTCTGAATAGGGCAGGCGGCCCTGCCAACGGTTCCGTTCCAGCCAGCCGGGGGTGGGAATGCGGCCTCGGCTTTGATTGTTCAGATCGCGCCGGGGCATTGCGCCGACCAGTTTCATGCCGATCGTGTCTTTATCGACAAGCGACAAGTTTTGCGAAGGGGCAATATAGTCCTCGACCGCGTCGATGGCGTCTCGAACTGAATCGGCATTCATCAGCGCCAAAGAGGCGCTCATGGATGTATCGCGGGGGCTTAGCGCGCTCCACGACAGAGACGCGACATGGCCCGGTGGTGTGATGGTTTCCAGATCATAATGCGTGCCCGGCAGAACCGGGCCATTCTCGGTCCAGCGCAGGGTCAGGGTGATTGGGGCGGCGTCTTTGATCTCGATAATCGAAGGGCGGGTCTGAAAGCGTTTGTAGCCGTCTGGGGTAAGGTATTCTTCGGGATTGTCGGGGTTCAGTTGTTCGATGTGAACGTCCTGATCGTCCAGATAGGAGGAGGTAAGGCCCCAGCCCAGGCGCTCACTCCGTCCGGCTGAGATTGCCGGTACGCCTGGAATCGTTGCACCGATAACGCCGCCTTTGGCCAGTTCCAGCCGCGCCAGATACCAGATACCCGGGGCGGTGAGGCCCAGATGCGGATCGTTTGCCAGCAACGTGCCACCGCTGGCCGAGCGGGACGGCGCGGCGGTCCACGCGTTTGACGCACCTGCCAGCCCGCGCTGCGGGAAAGGCGACAGCGGCGTGTCGGGCATCGGGGTGCCTTGGGCATAGCGCGGAAGGTCTGGAAACAGATCAGCATACTCGGGCAGCGCGGCAATACCGGGACCGGGGACGTCGGGCAGAATGTCGGCCAGCCGTGCGGGATTATCCAGCATCAGCGATGTGCGTGCGCGCAACACTTCATCAGCAAGATGGCCGGAAAGCTGCAGGCTCATCAGCTTGATAATCGCTACGCTGTCGCCCGGCTGCCATGGGGGAACGGGGGTGTTGAACAGGAACATCTCGGGGGCGCCACGTCCAAGCGCCTGTTCGTTGATCTCGGTAAGCCGGGCGTTGATCCCTGCTGAATAAGCGCGAAGCGCGGCCTTGGTATAGTCGTCCTGAAACTCGACTGACCGATGGGCGAGTCCGTAAAGATCGAAACGGCGAAGTAATTTGTCGATGGCTACCGTGCGCTGGCCGAACACTTCGGACAAGCGGCCCTGTGCAGTCCGACGCAGAATGGTCATCTGCCACAGCCTGTCTTGTGCATGGGCATAGCCCAGACCAAAGAACACGTCCGGGTCGGACTGGCCCAGTATATGCGGCACATTTGCAGTGTCGCGAACGATCTCGACAGGGGCAGTTATTCCTTCAACTTCAAGGGTTTGATTGTAATCAGGCAGGGATTGGCTGGCCAGAAAGTAGACCAACCCCACAGCAGCGATTGCCAGCAGGATCAGGCCTGTCGTAAGTCTCACCAGCCAGCGAAAAACCAGGCCCATCTGTCCCCCGAGAATTCTATGCGGTCATTTGCGCCAAGGTTACTGGAACCTCCGCCCGACCGAAAGAGGAATGCCACTGGAATTTGTGGAAAACCGCGAAAACACGGAGCCCCGCCACAAGATGTAGCGGGGCTCGTCAGAGGGGGGAGGGTGGTATCTTGGGTCTTAGGGGATGATGCGCGTATATTTGGTGCCTTCGACCGTCGCGCCGAACTTCAGACCCGCCTGTCCAAAGACTGCGGCCAGCACGGGTTTGCGCAACTGAGTGGTGTCGGTCGACAAGGATTCTCCGGTCGCGTCGACGACGTATCCGATATCTGCACCGGCCGTCCAACCGCTGGAGCGGCGGAAATCGTTCAAGGCCTCTTCGGTCATAAAGAACAGAACATGCGCATATTGCTGTGCGCCGATCTGCAGACCCGCAGTACCGGAGATGGCGGAATAATAGTCGACCGTCGCGCCCTGAATACGCAGTGCACCCTGACCATAGGCGCCACCAAAGATAAATCCGGCATCTGTAATCAGTGGCATGACCAACATTCCGTTGGCCTTGTTGGCAATCTCAACGGTGTTGGGATACTTGCTGTACATCTCGTTCAGCGTCGCGTCGACGCGCGCGTCGAGTGTGACTGCGTTGGAGTTGCCAACGCCGTTGCCGCAGGCGGCGGTCAGCGTCAGTCCGGCCATGCCAAAAGCAAAACCGCGACGGCTAAGTCGGGGGGAGTTTGAACTGCTCATGTTTCTCTGTCTCTGTGTATGTGCCTGATATGTCGGGTGTTCCCGATCTTGTCTGCAAGAATACGCCGATTGCACCGGCCTGTCACGGGAAAGCTGTGCTGCGCACGCAGCAAATCGGCGAAAAATTGCGACAATCTGAAGTGTTAGCCCTGCAGGATGCGCGCGGCTTCGGGTGCAAAATAGGTCAGAATGCCGTCACACCCTGCGCGCTTGAAGGCCAGTAGGCTTTCCAGCATCACCTTTTCGCCGTCGATCCAACCGTTTTGTGCAGCGGCTTGGATCATCGCGTATTCGCCAGACACCTGATAGGCATAGGTCGGCGCACCGAAGCTGTCTTTGACCCGTCGGCAGATATCCAAGTATGGCATCCCCGGTTTGATCATGACCATATCTGCACCCTCGGTCAGGTCACGCTCGATCAGACGGAGGGCCTCGTCCGAGTTGGCAGGGTCCATCTGATAGGTCTTCTTGTCACCGGTCAGAGCGCCTGATGCCCCAACGGCGTCGCGGAAAGGGCCGTAGAAAGCGCTGGCATATTTGGCGGCATAACTCAGGATCATGATATTGTGGTGACCAGCCGACTCAAGTGCACTGCGCATGGCGCCGATACGGCCATCCATCATGTCGGACGGGCCGATGATGTCAGCTCCGGCTTCGGCCTGCGCCAGCGACATTTTCACCAGCGCCTCAACAGTCTGGTCATTCACAATCTCGCCATCGACCACATAGCCGTCATGGCCGTTGATGTTGTAGGGGTCCAGGGCCACATCCGTCATCACCGCGATTTCGGGCGCAGCGGTCTTGATCGCACGAATGGCGCGGTTGGACAGGTTGTCGGGGTTCCAGGCCTCGGCACAATCTTCGGTTTTCAGGCTCGGATCGGTGTACGGGAAAATACATATTGCAGGAATACCAAGGGCTTGCGCTTCAACCGCGGCTTTGGCGATCAGGTCGACCGAGCGTCGCACGACCCCGGGCATCGACGGGACGGGTTCTTCGATATTTTCACCGTCGTGCACAAAAATAGGCCAGATAAAGTCATTCACGGTCAAGGTGTTCTCGCGCACCAGACCCCGGATCGCCTCGGATTGGCGGGCCCGGCGGAAACGGGTCCGGGGATATGGGGCGATAGTCGGTTTCATGGCGCACTCTCCTTGAACAATTGCGCATTGGGTGGCATGAATTCCCGGTGGTCTCAAGGGTAACAATGGACGCATCGCTGCGATGACGGTCCCTGCGGACGTTGAACAAAGGGCAGACGCTTGGACATATACTCTTCGATTTTCGAACTCATCGACATGCGGAGTTTTTCGAATCTGTGGTACTGGATCGGTCTGGCCGTTCTTTGGTCATCTGCCAGCCACTGGACGATGGGGGTGCCCTATGATCTGGTGATGCGCGCCCGTCGTGTAGGTGGTCAATCAGAACAAGACCTTCTGGATGTCGCGCGGATCAACTCGAACAGAGTGTTGTACATCGTCGAAACCTCGGGTCTGGTATTGATGGCAATTTGCTGTTTTGTTTTGACAGGCCTTGCAACGTTGGGATTCTTCTACGACGTGGAATTCGCACAGGCCGTATTTCTGCTTCTGCTCCCGATGTGTTTTGTCATGATGATCAGTATTGCGGCAGCGCGTCGATTGCAGACTCAAGAAGCGACCGTAGAAAACGTTTCCAAAACGCTGACGCGCAGTCGGACCTTTACTCAGATCATTGGTATGTTCTCGATCTTGATCACTGCGTTCTGGGGAATGTATCAGAACATTTCGATTGGTGTCCTGGGTTAGTAGCCCCTGAAAGGCAAGGTAATGACGGCTCCGAACCACGTAACAGTCGGCGGCGGCCCCGAGGGGTTTGATGCACAGCTTGTGCTGAATGAGATCGCGCGCTCGGGCGGTCCAGTCTGTCATATCGCCCGCGATGACAAACGGATGGAGGCGATGCGGGCAGCGTTGGCATTTTTTGCGCCGGACATGCCCGTATTTGTATTCCCCGGATGGGACTGCTTGCCCTATGATCGGGTGTCGCCCAACGCCGACATTTCTGCTGCCCGCGTGGCAACATTGGCTGCTTTGGTGCATCAGATGCCGCAGCGGTTCGTGCTGCTTACCACGCTCAATGCCGCGACCCAACGGGTACCCGCGCGTGCAGTGTTGCGAGAGGCCGCATTCACCGCTCGCGTAGATCAGCGCATAGACGAAGATGCCCTACGCAACTTTCTGGTGCGGATGGGCTTTACCCAAAGCCCCACGGTGATGGAGCCCGGAGACTACGCTATCCGAGGCGGTATCATCGACATCTTCCCACCCGGTGAGAGCGGTCCCGTGCGGCTGGACTTGTTCGGGGATGTTCTGGATGGTGCACGCCGGTTTGATCCTGTCTCGCAGCGAACGACTGAAAAACTTGATGTGGTCGAGCTTGCCCCGGTGTCCGAGGTTATACTGGACGAAGCCGCCATCACCCGATTCCGTCAGAACTATCGCATCGAATTCGGCGCGGCGGGTACGGATGATCCCTTATACGAAGCTGTCAGCGCAGGTCGCAAGCACCAGGGGATTGAGCATTGGTTGCCGTTTTTCCATGAAAAACTGGAAACGCTGTTCGATTATCTTCCAGGGGCCTCAATCTCGCTTGACGATCAGGTCACGCCTGCTCGGCTGGCGCGCTGGGATACGATTGCGGATCAGTATGAGACGCGAAAGCTCGCTTTGGAAAACCGCTCGCGCATGGATACGGTTTATAAACCGACGCCTCCCGGTCTGCACTATATGGACGATGCTGCATGGGAAGATGCAGTGGGCGATCGTCGCGTTTTGCAGTTCAGCCCGCTGCCGCAGGCGAGTGGTCCGGGCGTGATCGATGCAGGCGGACGGATCGGGCGCAACTTTGCACCCGAACGTCAGCAGGAAAGCATCAGCCTGTTTGGCGCTCTGGCGGCGCATATCACCGAAAAGATGGACAAGGGGCCGGTCCTCATTGCCTCTTACTCCGAAGGCGCTCGTGAACGACTGACCGGCTTGATCGAAGATGAAGGCCTGGCCGAGGCGATCCCGGTGACCGACGGAACCCGGGTTGGAAAGCGCGGCCTGCATCTTGCGGTTTGGGCGTTGGAACACGGGTTTGAAGCGCCCAATCTGACTGTGATCTCGGAACAGGACGTTCTGGGCGACCGTCTGATCCGCCAACCCAAAAAACGCCGCAAGGCCGAGAACTTCCTGACTGAAACGCAGTCGCTGTCGCCCGGTGATCTGGTGGTGCATGTTGACCACGGGATCGGGCGGTATCAGGGGATGGAGGTCGTTACGGCTGCTGGGGCCGCCCATGAATGCCTGCTGCTGGAATATGCTGAACAGTCCAAACTCTACCTGCCGGTCGAAAACATCGAACTGCTTTCGAAATATGGCCATGACGAAGGGCTGCTTGATCGTTTGGGCGGTGGCGCTTGGCAGGCCAAGAAGGCCAAGCTGAAAGAGCGCATCCGCGAAATGGCGGACAAGCTGATCCGCATCGCCGCCGAACGAGCCCTGCGGAAAGCTCCTGTCATGGACCCACCGCCGCATGCATGGGAAGAGTTCAGCGCGCGTTTCCCATATCAGGAGACCGACGATCAGTTGCGCGCCATCTCCGAAGTGATGGAGGATATGCATTCCGGCGCGCCGATGGATCGCCTGATCTGTGGGGATGTAGGCTTTGGCAAGACCGAGGTCGCCATGCGCGCAGCCTTTGTCGCCGCGATGTCGGGCGTACAGGTTGCCATTGTGGCACCGACCACGTTGCTCGCGCGGCAACACGCGGCGTCCTTCAAGGAACGCTTCCGGGGTTTCCCACTTGAAGTCCGGCAACTGTCGCGCTTTGTCTCGGCCAAAGAGGCGCAGCAAACCCGCGATGGGTTGGCGCGAGGCACTGTAGATATCGTGATCGGCACCCATGCGTTGCTGGCGAAAGGGATACGGTTCAATAATCTGGGTCTGCTTATCATCGACGAGGAGCAGCATTTCGGTGTGGTCCACAAGGAACGGCTGAAACAACTCCGTTCTGATGTACACGTCCTGACCCTGACCGCCACGCCGATCCCTAGGACATTACAGCTGTCTCTGACCGGGGTGAGGGACCTGTCGATTATCGGCACACCGCCCATCGACCGCCTGGCGATCCGTACTTATGTGAGCGAGTTTGACGCGGTGACGATCCGCGAGGCGCTGCTGCGTGAACACTATCGTGGCGGGCAGAGCTTTTACGTCGTGCCGCGCATCTCGGACCTGCCCGAGATCGAAGAATTCCTGAAGGAACAGTTGCCAGAACTCACTTATGTGGTCGCCCACGGGCAGATGGCTGCAGGTGAGCTCGATGACCGCATGAACGCGTTCTATGACGGCAAGTATGATGTGCTGCTAGCCACCACGATTGTCGAAAGCGGGCTGGATATCCCGACTGCCAACACGATGGTCGTGCATCGGGCGGATATGTTTGGCCTAGCGCAGCTCTATCAGATCCGGGGGCGGGTGGGGCGCTCAAAAACCCGCGCCTATGCCTATCTGACCACCAAACCGCGCCAGCGCCTGACGGCGACGGCTGAGAAACGGTTGCGGGTTCTGGGCTCGCTGGATACGCTCGGGGCCGGGTTCACACTGGCTTCGCAAGACCTCGACATTCGTGGTGCGGGCAACCTGCTGGGTGAGGAACAGTCCGGCCAGATGCGTGATGTGGGCTACGAACTCTACCAATCGATGCTGGAAGAGGCGATTGCCAAGATCAAAGCCGGCGAGATGGAGGGGCTGTCGGATGCCGATGACCAATGGGCGCCGCAGATCAATCTGGGTGTCCCGGTTCTGATCCCCGAGGATTATGTGCCCGATCTGGACGTGCGTCTGGGCCTCTACCGCCGCCTGTCGTCACTGTCGACGAAAGTGGAACTAGAGGGCTTTGCCGCCGAACTGATCGATCGCTTCGGCAGCCTGCCGAAAGAGGTGAATACCCTGATGCTTGTCGTGCGCATCAAGGCGATGTGCAAACGCGCCGGGATCGCCAAGCTGGACGGCGGGCCAAAGGGCGCAACGATACAGTTCCACAATGATAAGTTCGCCTCACCCGAGGGGCTGGTCGAGTTCATTCAGAACCAACGCGGGCTGGCCAAGGTCAAGGACAACAAGATCGTTGTGCGGCGCGACTGGAAGAAGGACAGCGACAAGATCAAAGGTGCGTTTGCCATCGCCCGTGATCTGGCCGAAAAGGTCGTGGCTGTGAAGAAAAAGGCGAAAGCCTAGTCCCCCGTCACAAAAGTGCAGATTTGCCAGTCGCCCGTATCGGATTTAACAAACGCAGCGCGGTAGCCAACCATCGATGTCAGAAAATCGCTGAGTAAGTAGCCCGATGTCCCATCGGTCAGTCTGATTTTCTGGTATTCCCCATCAGGTTGATAGTCAGGGACGATCACGATTTCATGACTGATCAGCGCGAGGATGGGCGCGCCACGAGACGGTGCCTGACGCAGTGTGATGCTTTCGCCCGAAACGTAGAAGGCGGTGAAAGGGTCCACTGTAGCGGGAAGAATGATCCGCCAATAGTGCGGCATCCAGAATTCACCCTGATCGTCAAAATATCCCGGTTGGGAAACCGTTTGCTGCAATTGCGACCAGTAAAAATCACGTAGCTCCGCAGCCTCGTCCTTAAATTCTTCACCAAGCGTTTCCGGAGGCACAGTCAAGTTGGTGCGAAACTCTTCCGGTCCACCTGCTGTACCGTGACTGAGATAGATGTCGGGACAAGCGGCGGCGACAACTGCATCAGTATCGCGTGCCTCGATTTTCGCCAGCAAGTCAGCTCGGAATGCGACCAGTGATGGATTTTGACCTGCCTCGTCGATAGGTGGAAAGGTCTGGCGCTGTGCCAGCGCTGGAGTGGCAAGCAGCAGGCCTGCCACCAAAAGGAATAGCTTCATTCCGCAGCCCTCATGGCGGCTTGGGCACAGAAGCATGACGCGCCGACGGTGCGGTCCGCGCGCGCCAAGGCAAGATCAAGGCGTTGCTTGATTTGGCGGATTTCTACTGTCTCGCCGCGTGCTTTCAGGCAATCATGCAAACCCTTCAAACTCCAGACATTGTCAGGGTGGATCGAGGCGCGGCTGAGCGTGCCACCCAAGCCTAGATCTTCACGATAGACTGCCTCGGCCTCGTTCACATGCCCTTGTTCGAACAACAACGCACCAAGCGCATGGCGTGTTGGTTGCATCCAACCCCATGGCTCGTCATAGGGCAGCGTGTCATCCAACTCGACCGAGCGGCGTAGATGTGCATAGGCAATCTCGTAGTTGCCTTTGCGATACTCGATTTCTCCGCGCAGCATTTCCGCTGCGATCTCCAGAAGGTCGATGACACGATTGTTGTGCAGGCGGCGCGTCTCGGGCACGCAGGTTTTTGCGGCAAGGAACAACTGCTCTTCGGCCTCGGCCTGCGCCACCTCATCAGTGGCCGCATGTGCGATGGCGCGAGCATAATGAGTTGTTGCCGTCAGAGTGCGATAGAGATCAGGGTCGTCTGGCAACTTCAGTGCCTTGGCCTCTTCCCAGCGGCCAAAGCGGATCAGGATATGCGGGCCCATGGACATGTAGCTTTCAAAATAATCCGCCATCGGCGGGCTTTCGATCCGAAGCATATCTTCGGGGGTGGTATTCCACAGGCCCTGATTGGCACGCAGGGCTGGTTCCATCTGACCGAGGAACAGCGCGCCATAGATAGTGAAGTGATAGTTGTGCTGACGATAGCCTGTGTAGATGTTGAACGCGCCTTCACGCTCATAATATTTCAGATCGGCCTCGGTAGCCTTTTCGTTCCAGTAGGCAACGTTGTGATAGTGGCCGCACAGCACGTCGATATGGGTCGGCATATGCACCAGGTGACCGGCATCGGGTACGAGTGTACGCAGGATGTCTCCGGCCTGCAGCGCCTTTTCTGGCGTCGGCGACATCTCCATCAGGTGCACATATAGGTGAAGTAGACCGGGATGAGACATCGACGCCGGGTCATTGACCATAGCGGTCTCCAAAGCGTCTTGCGCTTCAAGGGTCGCGGCACCCTCGGCCGGTTGGCCCGTTTTCAGGTCCCACATCTGCCACGGGGTGAGGTTCATCAGCGCCTCAACATGGATCGTGCGCAGGTCCAGATCATCAGGCTGTTCGGCAAATGCGGCGCGCATGGCGTCCGCATAGTCATAGTCCCACTGGTGCATGTTTTCGGTGGGGTCACGCTGAGGGTATCGGGCGGGTAGGGCGCGGATCAACGCTTGCTCAACCGCTGTGCACCCGTCGAGCAGCGACAGCGCCTTCTGTGTTGCATCATAGGCGATGGCCAGTGATTTGGCCCGGCCCTGATCGTCCCGCAATTCCCACGGCAGGTTATAGTTTGGGCCTGCTGCATAGGCGACGCCCCAATGGGCCATGGCGCAATCCGGGTCAATTTCGGCAGCTTTCTGAAAGCACGTGACCGCTTCGTCGTGGTTGTAGCCATACGTCCAGACCAATCCGCGATCGAACCAAAGCTGTGCTTCGGGAGATGCTGTGGTGACGGCACAGGAATACGTGCCCAGATCATAATAGTCGCTCATGGCGCCCCCTCCCCACGATTTGCGGGAAGGTTAGCGTGTTTCAGCGGCTCTGCACAGATCAGGCGGGCAGTCTGTTTTCAATCCGGCCCATATGTAGCATCAGGCCGAAGCCAAGGATGCACATCGTCAGCACGCCGGTCGTCAGCGGTGTGATCGACCCGTCAAATAACAGCCCAATAGGGGCCGCGATGGCAGCCGCCAGAATTGTGGCGATCGAGCCAATGACCGAGGCAGCCATTCCCGCGATATGACCCATAGGTTCCATGGCAATGGCGTTCAGGTTGCCCATGGTTACACCGGCCATAAAGAAGATCGAGGTCTGCCATGCCACGAACACAGCAAAGGATGCGCCCGGTGATAGCGGTGTCATGTTCAGGATTATCACAATGCTTGTTATCAGAATTTGCCCGCCCAAGGCCCAGGTCACCATGCGGCGCATGCCAACGCGCACGACCACGGCAGCGTTCAAAAGGCTGGCCGAACCCGAGATCAGCGCCACGAAGGCGAACCAGAAGGGAAAGCTGTCTGCCCGATCATGGATGACGTCAAAAACCGGCTGAACCATCGTTAGCATGGTGAACAGCAACCCCATGCACAGCGTCTGCACCAGGATCGAGAGGCGCACGGTGGGGTGTGCGAACATCTCATGCACTGCCGCAATCATCAGGGGCAGGCGGAAGGGGCGCCGGTTTTCGGGCGCCAGAGATTCAGGCAGGCGCGTGGCCATCCAGATCACGATGATCGTGGCGAATATGATGAAGGACACAAAGATTCCGCGCCAGCCGACCAGTGCAATAACGCCTGCGCCTAGCAGCGGTGCCACGGCGGGGACCAGAGTAAAGATCATCATCGCAATCGAGATGATGCGCGCCATCTCGCGCCCTGAAAACAAGTCGCGAATGATCGCCATGGCCACAACGCGCGGCCCGGCCGCCCCGAGGCCCTGCGCGATGCGCGCAGCCAACACCAGTTCAAGCGATGAGCTGGACCACGCAACAGCGCAGGCCAGTATATAGAGAGCGGCACCACCATAAATCACCGGCTTGCGCCCGACCGCATCGGAAATTGGCCCAGTAAAGAATGTGCCGATCCCCATGCCCAGCACAAAAGAGGTCAGGATCAACTGTGCTTTGTTCAGATCGTAGGGGCTGAGCTCTGCGCCGATCTCGGGCAGGGCTGGCAGCATTGAATCGATCGAAAAGGCTATCGTGGCGAACATCATCGCGATCAACGCAATGAATTCGCCCCGGGACATGCGGTCGGCCATGGGGAACTCCTTCCCGAATGCGCTATCACGGCGTTTCGGGTTGGACTAGATCAGAAATGCACAGAGGTATGTGCTATTCTGCAGGGGAAGCCTCAATCTGAGACATGATCTCAGAGATCACTTTTGCCCACAATTCAGGAGGTTGCGCGCCCGGAACGGCGTGCTGGTTTGCAACGATGTATGTGGGAACCGAATTTACGCCCATTTCGCGTGAATGGCTGTCGCGGTTACGGATATCCTCGCGGTCGGCGTCTGACTGCAGCAGTTTCAGTACGACCGCTGCGTCCATGCCGACGCTGTCGGCGACATCAGCCAACACCTCATGATCACCAATATCACGCGCCTCGACGAAGTAAGCATTAAAGAGTGCATCGACCACGGCATCCTGCTTGCCCTCAATCCCCGCCCAGTGGATCAGGCGGTGGGCATCCAGCGTGTTGGGCGTGCGTTTCATGCCTTCGAAATCGATATTCAAACCTGCGTTTTCGGCATGTTCGACAACGGGAGCGTATGCGCGAACTGCTCCGTCCTTACCGCCGAACTTCCGTTCAAGGTATTCGCGCCGATCCATGCCCTCGTCGGGCATATCGGGGTTCAGCTGAAAGGGGTGCCACTCGATCATAAAGGGGTGGTCTGGCACTTCGGCGAGCGCTTTGTCCAGATGGGTCTTGCCGATATAGCACCAGGGGCAAATCGGATCGGACATGATGTCGAGCTTTACAGTGTGTGTCATTCGGACGTCGCCTTGAAATAGGCCGGCAGGGCGCGGCGCAGAAGTTTGCCGTTGCCTCCGGTGGGCAAGGCGGGCAGATGGACAAAGGCACGCGGCTGTTTGTAGCGCGCCAACTTGTCAGACACATAGGCGTGCAGGTCCGCCGCGTCCAGTTCTTCGGGGCCAGTGTAGAAGGCAACGATGATCGAACTGTCCTGTTTTACCTCGACCGTAGCCGCCCCGACCTGGGTGATCTCGGGATGGGTGGATAAGGCCGCTTCGACTTCGACCGGGGAAACGCGATATCCGCCCGCATTCATCATGTCGTCATCTCGACCCAGATAGGTGATTTGCCCATCAACGGCCATCGCGCCTTGATCACCGGTCAGGAACCAATCCCCCTGCATCCGAGCAGCGGCCTCGTCCGGGGCATTCAGATAGGTTAGCATCAGGCCCGGATCTTCGCGATGTACGGCTATTGTTCCTTCCTGACCTTGTGGCACAGGGCCATCCGGCCCAAGGATGGCAATCCGACGCCCGGGCTGCGGCTGCCCCAACGCTGTGCCGCGTGCCGGGTGGCTTGGGCTGGATGAGATGAAGGTCGAGCATTCGGACATGCCGTAAGCCTCATAAAGCTCGGTGCCGGTGGACTGGACCCATTGTTCATACAGGTGTCGCGACAGCTTTTCCCCGGCGCAAAGGCCGTGGCGCAGATCGGGAAGGCCGGGCTGCGTGTCACTTTGCATCATCTTCCGAAAGACCCCCGGTGCGGCTGCAAAGATGGTGGCACGATGTTGTTTCAACAGGGCAGGCAGATTGCGTATGTCTGTCCCGGGTTCAGGGATCAGAGCCGTTGCACCAATGGCCCAAGGGTCCATCAAGCCGGTGCCCAGCGTGTAGGTCCAATTGAATGCCCCCGCATGGCACAGCCGGTCTGAGAGTTTCAGGCCATACCAGCCGTCGACCATCATCTGCCGAGCCCAGATGGCGCGGTGTGCATGCGCAACCGCACGGGGTTTGCCTGAAGTGCCCGAAGTGTAGACCACGTAGGCAAGCCGCTCGGGATCTCCCATGGCAAAACTTGCAGGCGGCAGTGATCGCATCCGGGCCAGTTCAGGCAGCATGATCTGATCCGGGTGCGCCGCGCAGGCGACCTGGGGATCTCGCAAAATGGCGGCTGGTTTCAGATCGTCGATGATCTTTGCGGTCTCTTGCTCGGTCAGTTGTGATGAGGTGGGCACGGGGACCAGCCCCACGGCGATTGCGCCCAGATAGGCGATCGGAAAATCGACGGTATTGCCCAATCGCATGAGAACAATGTCTTCGGCGCGAAGGCCGCTCTGCAGCAATCCTGAACCGGTGCCCATTATCGCCGAATGCAGATCGCCATAGGTCCAGTCTGTTGCACCATCCGATCTCAGCACTGAAAGCGCGGTCTTCTCAGCTGAACTTTGCGCATGGCGCAGCACATGCGCGGCAAGATTGAACGGGCGCGGGCAGGGCGTAGGCGGCCCCTGATCAAAGATCGACAACATGAGAACTGGCTATCCCCGTGCGAGGCGCGTTGCAAGCAGGGCATGCTCGCCCTATAGAAAGACCCATGGCCACCAATGATCATAAATCTATCGTCAGAATTGCCCGCGACAATGGTATCAACACCGAGTTGGAGCCGGTCGATCTGGGCGCGCGCGTGCGCGAACTGCGTAAAGCCCGCAACTGGACGCTGGAACAGGCGGCGAGTCAGGCGGGTCTGGCCCGGTCGACACTCAGCAAGATCGAAAATGGTCAGATGTCTCCGACCTATGATGCTTTGAAAAAGCTGGCGACCGGATTGGAGATTTCGGTGCCTCAGCTTTTTACGCCGCCACAACGCGATCAGGTGATCGGTCGAATGGCAGTGACCAAGATGGGCGGGGGTGCGGCCCATGCGACCACTACCTACGAACATGAGTTGCTGGCAGAAACGCTAACCAAAAAGCAGATGCTGCCCTATCGCGCCCGTGTACGTGCACGCTCGATGGAAGAATTTGACGGCTGGGTGCGTCACGATGGTGAGGAATTTCTGTATGTTCTGACCGGAGTGGTGCGGTTGTTTACCGAGTTCTATGAGCCGGTCGAAATGCGCCGCGGCGACAGCGCTTATTACGACGGCAGCATGGGGCATAACGTCATTTCGGTCAGTGATGAGGATGCGACGATCCTGTGGGTGACGTCACTTGCTTAGGGCTTGAGCCGCTTCGCGGTTCAATGCTTCGGTGAACAGGAAATCCTCAAGCTCTTCGCGCGCCTCGTTTACGGTCAGGTGGTGACGCTCGGCCAGGTAAGCTTCGAACTGTTTGCGATCTTCGCCAACGCGCGCCATATCCCTATCGCGCAGGTTCGGAAACCTACGTTTTGCACGCGCATATGACGCGTCCCAGTCTTGCGTCAGATCAGCCCAGTTTAGCATCTGCGAGCCTTCCTTAGTTGGTGTTTCAGGATTGCTCTCCCCCAAGACAGCCTACGGAGCGCCGTGCGTTGCTGCAGACATGACAAAATGTCGCAGCCGGAGTCGGGAGATAAGATGCAAAAAACCCGCTGCGGAGATACCGCAACGGGCCCACGGACCTGCTGTAAAGTGAGTGGCGGCCGGTCCGTTATTCTGCTTGTTCGAATAACCAGTTCAGTATTTTGTGTCCGATAAATACAGCAATTAACTGCATAATTATGAACATCGGAATGTGCGCAGGGTATATCCCCGCAAAGGTATCCGTAAAGCCCCTTGCGATGGTAACGGCGGGATTAGCAAAACTTGTGGAAGACGTATACCAGTAGGCGCCGGTAATATAGAGGCCCACAAGGGCTGGTACCGTGTCCGGCTTGTGCCGAATTCCGCCGAAAATCACAAAGAGCAAACCCAAAGTGGCGACAATCTCCGAAAACCACTGATGTGCCCCGGTACGATGCATCGTTTCCGAAGTTTGCAGAATCGGCAGGTCAAACATGTAATGGCTGGCCCAGACCCCCGCGATACCTCCGGCAATCTGAACAAGCATGTAAGGGGTGACCGCACGCCAGGGATGTTCACCGCGCAGCGCAAAGGCCAATGTCACTGCAGGGTTGAAGTGAGCGCCCGAGACAGGGCCGAGCGTAGTGATGATAGCGTAAAGGATGCAGCCGGTCGCAATTGCATTGGCCAGCAACGCCAGCGCGATGTTCCCGTCGGACAAGGTTTGCGCCATGATGCCTGATCCGACAACGCCGATCAGCAGGAAGGCGGTTCCGAGGAATTCGGCAAAGTATTGGCGGGCGCTCACAGCAGGGCTCCTATACGTTTGAGATGGGCCGAGAGTTCAACGCTGTCCATGGTTTCAATGGGCAGCTCCAGAAGTGCTTCGGCGCGGCGCCCAAGAATGTCATACGCGGTCCTAAAGGCGGTTTCCCAGTCTGACTGAGACGCGGCGGCTGGGTCCTCGACACCCCAATGCGCGCGTACGGGCGCGCCGGGCCAGACGGGGCATGTCTCTTCGGCGGCTGAGCCGCAAACCGTGATCACTATGTCCATTTCCGGAGCATCTTCTGCTGCAAACTCATCCCAGCTTTTAGAGCGGGCATCGCGGACGTCATGGCTTTCGGCACCAAGCAGCGTCAAGGATTGCGGATGCACCTTCCCGGTCGGGTTGGAGCCTGCTGAATAGGCGCGTACACGCCCTTCGCCGGTGTGATTGAAGAGCGACTCCAGCAGAATCGACCGAGCCGAGTTGCCGGTGCATAGAACCAGTATGTTCATGGGGGTATCCTTGGATTGATCGAGGACTATTCGGCCATTCGACCGATATCATCCACCTTGTGCTGTAGTGAGATGCGGTCGAGCGTTTCGAACGGGAGGCTTGCAAAGGCGGTGATACGGTTGCGCAGCAATCCGTAGGCCTGCTGGAATGCCAGCTGCTTTTGCGCGTCGGTTCCTTCAACTTTGACCGGATCGGGCAGACCCCAATGCGCGCTTATCGGTTGTCCTGGCCAAGCGGGGCAGGCCTCGTTCGCCGCGTGGTCGCAGACGGTAAAGACAAAATCCATCTTTGGGGCATCAGCAGCGGCAAATTCTTCCAGTGATTTTGAGCGGAGCGAGGTCGTGTCGTAGTCTTTTTGCTTCAAGAGTTCCAAAACGATTGAATTTGGTCCGTCCGATGGTGCCGTTCCTGCCGAATAAGCGCGAAACAAGCCGTTACCTTCATTGTTTAGGATGGCTTCCGCCATGATCGAACGGGCCGAGTTTCCGGTGCAGAGGAAAAGCGCATTCATGACGCGGTCAGGGGACGCCATAACGGGGTCATCCGAGGGTTGCATGCACAAATCAGGACGATTTTGACAGCAACCGCCCAGCAACTCATCAAACAGCCCGCGCACCGCTGGTAAGTTGGCGGCATATTGCAATGATGTCCCGCTGCGCGACTGCTGGATCAGCCCGGCGGATTTCAATGCATTCAGGTAGGTTGACGCAGTATTGGGTTTCAGCGCTAAAGCCTCAGCTATCTGACCCGCAGCAACGGAATCTGGATAGCGACGCATCAACAGCCGGAACAGATCCAGCCGCTTGGGATGTGCGAGTGCGTTCAGCCTGTCATGAATCTCTATTTCCATAATTCATGAAATATGGAAATAGAAAGGACTCGTCAATCCTGAAACCACCAGACCTGTGGCATATATTCTGGCCCATCGCCATAAATTGGCAGAGTGTCGGGTTGCTTCAGCTCTTTGACATGGGCGATACGGCCGACATCAAAGCTCCAGATAGGAATGACATAGCGACCCGCTGTCAGAACACGATCCAGCGCGCGCGTTGCCGCAACAAAATCCTCGTGGCTTTCCGAGGCCAGCATCGCGTCGATCAGCCCGTCCACGGCGGGCGAGGTCAGGCCCATAACATTCCGCGTCCCGGGAGCATTTGCGTTTTCGCTGCCCCAATACAGACGTTGTTCGTTGCCTGGCGAGAGCGACAGCGCACGACGGAACGGGGTCATGTCAAAATCTTGCGCATCGATGCGTGAAGTATATTGCGCGTCATCTACTTTCTCGACTGTCAACTGGATACCCAGGCGTTCGAGGGCGCGGGCGTAGATTTCCGCGATCACGCCGACATCCTGCACCACATTCAGGCTGCCCTGGCTGATGACCAGATCAATCACAAACGGCTCACCGCTGGCGTTGCGAAGCTGGCCGTCCTGAATTGTCCATCCGGCCTCTTCCAGCAGTTTAAGCGCTTTGCGGATATTGCGACGGTTGCGTTCGGTTCCATCGCTTTGAGGCAATTCATATCCATCCAGCGTGCCCGGTGCCAACTCGGCGGCGTAAGGTTGAAGCAATTCCTCGACACGACCAGTGGCCGGTCCGGGTTGCATCCCCAATTCCGATCCCGAGAAATAGGAGGTGATCCTGGGCTGCGCGCCGCCTGTAATGGTGTCGTTGATGAACTCGAAGTTGAAGGCCAGCGTTAGTGCCTCGCGTACGCGCCAGTCATCGAATGGGGCCTTGCGTGTGTTCATGACAAAGCCGGTCATGCCTGACGGCTTTTGATGGGGAATTTCCGTCTTCACAATATCACCGCGCTGAACCGCTGGGAAGTTGTACTGCGTGTTCCATTTATCCGCGTTGAATTCACGAACGGCCGAAAGCTCACCAGCTTTGAACGCTTCAAACGCGACTGTGCCGTCTCCGTAGAACTCAATCCGCATGTCATCCAGATTCATCGTGCCCTTGCGGTAGGGGATATCGGCACCCCAATAGTCAGGATTGCGACGCAGGTTCACATAGCGGCCAGCCTCATAGTCATCGATTACGTATGGTCCGGAACCGATGGGTATATCGTGTAGTTGAGCGTCAGCGAACGACTTTCCCTCCCACTGCGCTTTTTGCAGGATCGGGCGCATTCCGGCGATCAGGGCCAGTTCGCGATCCGGTTCGTTAAAGGTGATCCGAACGCTGCGCGGTCCAGTCTGTTCAATGCTATCAATCTTGCCCCACAGCCCGCGATATCGCAGGTGGCCTTCGGTGCCCAGTGTCTCATAGGACCAGATCACGTCATCGACAGTGACCGGCGATCCATCCGAGAATTCAGCATTTTCGCGCAGCGTGAATTCGACCCAAGTTCGGTCCGAATCCGTCTCAACTGATTCGGCTAACAACCCGTAAAGAGTGAAAGGTTCGTCCCAGGAGCGGCCCATCAGGCTTTCATGCGTCCAAAATCGCAACTGCCACGGCGCGGTGCCTTTTTGCACAAACGGGTTCAGACTGTTATAGCCGCCGGTATTGCCAAATACGACCTTGCCGCCCTTGGGCGCGTCAGGATTTGCGTAGGGTAGCGACACAAAATCCGGTGGTAGGGCCGGGTCACCATACATAGCTATGCCATGGGCCGATTCTGCTGACGCCATTGAGGCGGCGAAAATACAGGTGATTCCCACAATCGCGGGACGAAGGGGGCGGAGATAATCGGGGCTCATTTTGGAAACAATCCTGCTCTGGCCTTATTTTGTTTGGGATTCACCGTAGCCATGATTTTTCTTATTATCAAACTTTTAGCTTGGACGAGGGCGTGGAATTGCTTATAAAGGTCCTACTGCTCGATAGGTTTCTTGCCTGTATGAAACCTGCCTCAATAACTTAACGCCCGCTTCGTGCGGGCGTTTTTTTTGGCAAAACTCGTGCGGGTGCGCGGATCAGATCATTCCCCGTTTTCTTTGCAGGTGCAGCATGGCACTGTGTTTGAGAAACAAAAACTCATAAGGAGAGTGCCATGAGTCTGTCGGGCAAAACAGCCGTCGTCACGGGGTCGAATTCGGGGATTGGGCTGGGCATCGCGCGTGAGCTGGCGAAGGCCGGGGCGGATGTGGTGCTGAATTCGTTCACCGACCGTGATGAAGATCATGCGCTGGCCACCGAGATTGGCAAAGAGACGGGAACCAACGCGCGCTATATCAAGGCAGATATGTCCAAGGGCGATGAATGCCGTGCACTGATCGAACAGGCAGGTGCTTGTGACATTCTGGTGAACAACGCCGGCATTCAGCATGTGGCCCCGATCGATCAGTTTCCGTCGGACAAATGGGATGCCATCATCGCGATCAACATGAATTCGGTCTTTCATACGATGGCGGCAGCGCTTCCGATGATGCGCGCGGCGGGTTGGGGGCGGATCGTGAATATTGCCTCGGCTCACGGTCTGACGGCCTCGCCCTACAAGGCGGCTTACATCGCGGCAAAGCATGGTGTCGTCGGGATGAGCAAGACCGTGGCGCTGGAGACTGCGCAGGAGCCGATTACCTGCAATGCTATTTGTCCGGGATACGTACTGACTCCATTGGTTGAGGCGCAAATTCCCAACACGATGAAAGAGTACAATATGAGCCGTGAGGATGTGGTGAAGAACATCCTGCTGGAGCGGCAGCCGTCGAAGGAGTTTGCCACGGTCGAGCAGCTGGGCGGAACTACGATCTTCTTGTGCTCGGATGCAGCGGCACAGATCACAGGAACGACGATATCCGTGGATGGGGGATGGACGGCATTGTGAGGGACCATGGGGGCTCTGCCCCCATACCCCCGAGGTATTTCTGGCCAGATGAAGAGGCGGAACCATGAAACGGATCAATCTGGCATTGCAGGGCGGTGGGGCGCATGGCGCGTTTACCTGGGGTGTACTGGATCGATTGCTGGATGAAGAGGATATCGAGGTTGCCGCGATCACTGGGACTTCGGCCGGCGCACTGAACGGGGCAGCGTTCAAATCAGGGATGGTGCATGCAGGGCGCGACGGGGCGCGGGCGTGTCTGGATGGACTTTGGAAACGCATGGGTGCCGTCGGCGATATGCGAATTGCCCATTGGATGCGGGGCATTGAGCCTGCTCATGTTGCACAAGCGTTGGAGTACTCCGTTCCGTTCTCGATGGCCGAAGCATGGTCGCGGCTGGTATCGCCTTACGCCTATGGGCCGTTTTATCGCAATCCGCTCACCCCGGTTGTGGATCGGTTCAACTTTGATGAGATTTGTGCAGACGAAGGGCCCGCGCTGTTTGTCTGCGCCACCTGTGTGCGCAGCGGCAAGATTCGCGTTTTCACAGGCGAGGAGATTTCGACCGATGCGATTCTGGCCTCGGCCTGCTTGCCGAACCTGTTTCAGGCGATTGAAATCTATGACCCGAAATCCGAGCGGACCGAAGCGTATTGGGATGGCGGCTATACCGGAAACCCGGCGCTTTATCCGTTGTTCGGTGGGGAATTGCCAGATGATGTGGTGATTGTGAACATCAACCCGCTGGAACGCGATGAGGTGCCTAAAACGCCGCAGCAGATTCAGAACCGGATCAATGAGATCAGTTTTAACTCATCGTTGTTTCGCGAGCTGCGTGCGATCAATTTCGTTCAACGGCTTCTGGCCGAAGGCAAGCTGAAGGCTGGTGAGATGAGCCGGGTGCTGGTGCATATGATCGCTGATGACGCCCTGATGAACGACCTTTCGGCGGCCACCAAGATCGTGCCAAACCCGGTTGTGCTGAACCGGCTGAAACAGTCCGGGCGCGATGCGGCGGATCAGTTTCTGAGCGCGCATAAGGACGATCTGGGTCAGCGGAGCACGGTCGATTTGCCCGCAATGTTTGGTTGATTATTCAGGCGGCTGGGTTGGGTCTTTGTCATTCGGGTAAACCAGACCCGCTGAGATCACCAGCTTGGCTGCATCCTCGATGGACATATCCAGCAGGATCACATCCTCTGCGGGGAAAAACAACAGGAACCCGGATGTGGGGTTTGGGGTTGTCGGGACAAACACGCTTAGCAACTCGCCCCCGGTTTCGGCGCGATCGCTCACTTCACCGCGCGCTGTTGTCGAGACGAAGCCGATTGCCCAGATGCCCCGGCGCGGATACTGGATCAGGCAGGCTTTTTCGAAAGACCGCTCGGTCTGGGCGAACACAGTTTCCGAGATTTGCTTGATCCCGGAATAAACCGAACGGACCACGGGCATGCGGTCGACGACACTCTCGGCGAAATGGATCAGAGAACGGCCCAGAATGCCCTTTGCGATCCAGCCGACGATAATCGTGAACAGCAGGAATATGACCACGCCAACGCCGCGCAGGTTGATGCCGACATATTCCGAGGGTTGGAACCGTTGCGGGATCAGTGGCAGGACGGCGCTGTCGATCCAGCCAACCACAGACCAGATCAACCAGATGGTCAGCCACACCGGAGCAATGACGACGATACCAGTCAAAAAGGACGCGCGTAGCCGGGAGAACAGGCCGGGGCGTCGGTGGGGTTCTTCGTCAAACGGAGTGTTCATTGCGGTCCTGAGTGGTTTGCGGAATTAGGTAAGCAGTCCGGGCGCTTGGTGCAATAGCTGGGGTCAGTGGGCTGATTCCGTTAGCGCACGCGCGATGACCGCTGCCAGTCGGGCGTTGTTGCGTACCAAAGCGATGTTGGCGGTAAGCGAACGGCCTTCGGTCTGTTCATAGATACGCTGTAGCAGATAAGGTGTGACGCCTTTACCTGTGATCCGGTGAGTTTCTGCATCGGCCTGTGCGGACGCGATGATCGGGGCCAGCTCCTCGGACGGGATCTGGTCGGCTTGCGGGATCGGGTTAGCGACCAACTGACCACCCGGCAGCCCCAACGCACGCCGTGCTGCGTGGGCTTTTGCTATGTCAGCGGCATCATCCATGCGCAGCGGGGCTGCCAAGGGTGATTTTGCGGACCAGAAGGCCGGGAACTCGTCCTGTCCGTGGGCGATGACGGGGACGCCGAGCGTTTCCAGAACTTCAAGTGTTTTGGCGAGGTCGAGGATGGCTTTGGCCCCGGCCGCGACCACAGTCACCGGGGTCTGCGCGAGCTCGTGCAGGTCAGCGGAGATGTCGAAGGAGGTTTCGGCCCCCTGATGCACCCCACCGATGCCTCCGGTGGCGAAGACCTCGATGCCTGCATAATGTGCGGCGATCATTGTTGCGGCGACGGTGGTGGCCCCGGTGCCGCCTGTGGCGAGGCAGGCGGCCATGTCAGCGCGTGACAGTTTGGCGACGCCTTGCGCCTGACCCAGTGCGCTCAGCTGGTCGGCTTCGAGGCCGACGTGCAAAACTCCGTCAATAACGGCAATCGTTGCTGGAACGGCGCCCGCATCGCGGATGTCTTGTTCAACCTGTGCCGCGACCTCGATGTTCTGGGGGTAGGGCATGCCATGGGTGATGATGGTGCTTTCCAATGCCACGATCGGTTGGCCCGCATCCTTGGCGGCGCGGACCTCTGCAGAATAATGAATGGTGATCACAGTGGGGTTTCTCCGGAAACATAGGTTGCAGCGGCGCGCAGCGCGCGGCTGAGTGCCGCGTCGCTGTCGGCACCATTCGCCTCGGCGGCGATATGGGCGGCCATGAAAGTGTCGCCCGCGCCGGTCACGCGGGTGACCAGAACGGACGGGGGTGTTTGGGTCAAGACAGCATCAGCATCCCCGACGGTGGCCGAGTTGCCGCCATCGGTCACAAGAACCCGCAACGCGCCACGGTCCAGCAGGCCTTTGGCGGCGCTCTCGGAATCGGTGAACTCGCGTTGGCAAAGCAGTCCGGCCTCTTCGAGATTCACATAGAGCGTTGCACGGGCGTGTTTGAGGAAGGGCAGCAGCCGTTCTGCCTTGCCGGGCGAGGCCGGGGCGACGCGCAGGTCGGCTTTGGCAAAGGCGGGGCTTTGGGCGATCTCTTCAAGCAAGGTCAGCGTGAGGTTACCGTCCAGCGCGATGGGCCCTTCGAATGGTGTATTTTCATAACCCAGCGGACCATGCATCAAGGGACGCAGGATTTTGGCTCCGGCAGCTTCAAGCGAATGCGCATCGGCAATGGCGGCGATCAGCCCGTTGGCTCCTTCAACCGCCATATATCTGTCGGTTGGCAGGTCTTGCGAGCGATAGATGTGATCGGTGACCATCCCCAAACGCGCGCAGGACCGGACCAATTCGTCGCCTTCAGCGTCGCGGCCAATTGCGGTCAGCAAAGTCGGGGTCATTCCGAACCGCACCAGCGTCATGGCGATGTTCATGGCGACGCCACCCGGCAGGCGAGTAATGCGGCCGGGTACATCCGAGCCCTGTCGCATGGCGCTGGCCGAGCGTCCGATCACGTCCCAAAGGACCGAACCGATGCACAAAATTTTGCTGTTCTTGTTCATGCCTTGTGTCATGCCGCAGCCCCGACGCGGGTGCAAGGGTTAACGCTCGCATCCCTTAGCGCATTGCGGCAATCAGAGAGTTCAGCGCCTCCAACGGGTTATCTTGCGACCAGATTTCTTCTCCGATGCCGAAGAAATCGGTGCAGGGGGTGAGGTCTCGGATCAGATCGGACGTCAGGCCGCCCTCGGCCACGACGGGAACCTCGATCATTTCGGACCACCATTGGAACAGGTCCTTTTCGGCCTGAGTACCATCGCCCAGCGTGGCGGAACCAACCGGGCCAAAGGCCACGTAATCCGCGCCACTTTCGCCAGCAGTCATCCCGTCATGACTGGAAGACCCGCAAAAACTGCCGACAATCGCATCCGTGCCCAGCTCCTTGCGGGCTGCCCTGACAGACCGCGCGCCGTCATCCAGATGCACCCCGTCCAGACCCAACCGCTGCGCCAGCAATACATGGTTGGAAATCACGATGGCCACATCGCGCGCATGCGCAACTTCGCGGCAAGCATCGGCGGCGCGTGCGATGGTATCTTCGTCGCTTCCAGCCAAGGCGAGGCGGATACATGCAATTTCAGCCCCGTCCAATACGTGACCCAATTGATCAGGGAATGTACTCAGCGCGATGGTCGGAGGCGTGATCAGGTAAATCTGCGGCTGCTCGGGGATGTCCATGGCGCGTCCTTCGGGTTTGTCATCTTTCGCGCGGTTTAGCGGATTGCGCGGGGGAAGCAAACTTTTATGCCGGCAACGTACCCTTTTGCGAACAGAAGACGCCGGGCCGACTTGCCCTCGACCCATGCGGCCATTAGAGCAAGCGGAGTTTTTCGGAGTTAGCCATGCCTAGCGATACACTACAGCCGTCTTTTGTTCTGGTGCGCCCTCAGATGGGTGAGAACATCGGTGCTGCCGCGCGGGCGATGTGGAACTTTGGGCTGGATCGGATGCGGATCGTGGCACCGCGCGACGGCTGGCCCAACCCCAAGGCGGTGGCGATGTCCAGCGGGGCCGGGCGGCTTTTGGATGAGGCGCAGTTATTTGACGATCTGGCGGGCGCGCTGGAGGACACCACCTTTGTCTTTGCCACTACAGCGCGGCAACGTGGGTTGACCAAGCCTGTCTATAGCCCGGAGCGCGCAATGCAGCTTGCATCGCAGAAAGTGGCGGCGGGCGAAAAGGTCGCTGTTCTGTTTGGCCCGGAACGGGCAGGGCTTGAGAATGAGGATATCGCCAAGGCCAATGCGATTATCTCGGTGCCAGTGAATCCGGAATATGCGTCGTTGAACCTTGGGCAGTGCGTTCTGCTGACCGCCTACGAATGGATGCGCCAGACCGGGGATGTCGTGCATGAGGCAACTGATCTGGGCAAGGGCGATTGGGCGACCGGGATCGAGGTTGAAAAGTTGGTTGAGCATTATGAGGACCGTCTGGAACAGGCCGGGTTCTTTTATCCGCCGGAAAAAGCCGAAGGAATGAAGGTGAACCTGCGCAATCTGTGGTCGCGGATGCGGTTGACACGGGCCGATGTACAGATGCTTCACGGGATCATGCGGCAGATGGTCCGCTGGAAAGACAAAAGCTGAGGCTGGACCTATCTTCCGCCAAACCATAGCTTGCGACGAAATCAGGACATGAGGACAGCATGAGCGGTAAGCGCAGCATCTTCGAAGAGGTCTCGGACAGCGAAAAACAACAGTCCGTCCAACCCGGTATGATCGACCGGGGGCGTGGCGGTGCGCGAGCCGCGATCCGGGTTTGGCTGATGATCCTGTTCGCGCTGGTCGTGATCATGATTGCCGTGGGCGGGCTCACGCGGCTGACCGACAGTGGTCTATCGATCACCGAATGGCGACCTATTACGGGTGCGATCCCGCCGATGAACGCTGCCGACTGGCAAGCCGAATTCGATAAATACAAGCAGATTGACCAGTGGCGCATTCAGAACCAATGGATGGAGCTGGATGATTTCAAAACCATCTATTGGTGGGAATGGGGCCATCGCCAGTTGGGCCGCGTGATAGGATTGGTTTGGGCCGTTGGATTTATCGGTTTCCTTGTGACCCGCAAGATTCCGACAGGATGGGCTGGTAAGCTGCTGATCCCCGGCCTGCTTGGCGGTGTTCAGGGTGCTGTAGGCTGGTGGATGGTCGCCTCGGGCGTCACACAGGGTGAAGGCATGACCGCCGTTGCCAGCTATCGTCTGGCAACGCATCTTGGCTTGGCCTTCGTGATCCTCGGCTTTCTTGCCTGGTACATCTTTGAACTTGGCCGTGACGAACGCGACCTGATGCAGGCCCGCCGCGCGAAAGAGGCTAAGCTTTTCTCGATATCGACCGGACTGCTGCACTTCACCTTCCTGCAAATCCTCATCGGTGCGCTGGTGGCTGGGATCGACGCAGGGAGGTCCTACACTGACTGGCCCCTGATTGGCGGTCAGTTGCTGCCGCCCGATGCGGCCATGCTGGAACCGATGTGGCGTAACTTCTTTGAAAGTCCCGGTCTGGTGCAGTTTATCCACCGTTGCGTCGGCTATCTGCTCTTTATTTTCGCCATCATAGTCTGGCGGCGCGGTGGCAGCAGCGCGCACCCACAGACCCGCTTTGCCTTCAACGCCATGTTCGCGGCTTTGTCACTGCAAGTGGTCGTGGGCATCATCACAGTCGTCTATGCGGCACCTTGGCAGATCGCCATTTTCCACCAGTTCATGGCCGTGGTCGTCTGGACACTGATCCTGCGCGCCCGCTTCCTGACAGCTTACCCTATCGCAACATCTGTGCGCGGAGCATGATCCCATGACAGCATACAATGACCTGATGGCCTTTCAGCGCGAAACCTCGGCCCTGGGCCAGATTGCCGGTAGGCTCGGCTGGGACCAGGAAACGGTGATGCCGCGCGGTGCCGCGCCGCAACGGGCCGAGGAAATGGCAGCGATCGAGGCTGTATTGCATGCTCGCCGCTCTGACCCTCGCGTTGCCGAATGGTTGGAGCAGGCCGCACCGCAAGATGAGGTCGGCAAGGCACAACTGCGTGAGATACGCCGCGCCTATGACCGCGCGGTGAAGGTGCCCGCCGATCTGGCGACGGCGATTGCACGCGTGACATCCGCCGCGCAGGGCACATGGGCCCAGGCGCGAGCGGACGAAGATGTCTCAGCCTTCCTGCCGGTGCTGGAAGAAGTTGTCTCACTGAAACGGCAAGAAGGTGAAGCGCTGGCACAGGGTGGCGACGTTTATGATGCGATGGTTGAGGATTACGAGCCCTACACAACCGGCGCTCAGATCGCCGCGATCTTTGACGAAATGCGCCCACGTCTGGTGGCTCTTCGCGCCGCCGTTCTGGATCGCCCGGAACCTGTCGCGCTGACCGGCAACTTTGACGAACTGACCCAGATGCGCCTGACGCAGAAACTGGCAACGACATTCGGCTATGACCTGAACAATGGCCGCGTCGACAAGGCTGTGCATCCGTTCAGCTCGGGCAGCGGGCTGGACGTTCGGATCACCACTCGCACCAGCGAGACCGATCCGTTCAACTGCTTTTACTCGACCATTCACGAGGTTGGCCACGCCGCCTATGAGCAGGGCATCGACCGCGATTACCTGCTGACCCCGCTGGGACGTGGTGTGTCGATGGGTGTGCATGAAAGCCAAAGCCGGATTTACGAAAACCAGCTGGGCCGCTCGCGCGCCTTTACCGGATGGCTGTTTGACCAGATGAAAGAGGCGTTCGGTGATTTTGGCATCGCCGATGCGGATGCGTTCTATGCCACCGTCAACCGCGTCCACAACGGCTATATCCGGACCGAGGCGGATGAGGTGCAGTACAATCTGCACATCATGCTACGGTTTGATTTGGAACGCGCACTGATGGCCGGTGACTTGCAGGTCGGCGACCTTGAAGCCGCCTGGAACAACCGCTTCAAAGCAGATTTTGGTTATGCGGTCGACAAGCCCTCGAATGGATGCTTGCAGGACGTACACTGGTCGGTTGGCCTGTTTGGCTATTTCCCGACCTATTCGCTGGGTAATGTCTATGCGGGATGCCTGTATCAAACACTGCGCGCGGCAATTCCCGGACTTGAGGGGCAGTTGGCAGCTGGCGATACTTCCGGGGCGACCGGTTGGCTTCGAGAGCATGTGCAGCAGCATGGAGGACTGTACGCGCCCCGCGAAATCATTCAGCGCGCCAGTGGGGTGGAACCAGGGCCGGAGCCGCTGTTGGCTTATCTAGAGCAGAAGTTCGGGGCGTTGTACGGGCTTTGAGGCGTGTTCTTGGCGCTCCGGCGTTACACTGGTCCTGACGGTACCATTTCGATACGCAAGGCAACAGCGGCGAAGAAAAGGCCGCTTCCTGCCAATACAAACACGTGCCAGATTGTGTTGTGGTAGGGCAGCCAGTCCAGAAGGTAGAATACCACGCCTGCGGTATAGATGAGGCCTCCAGCGATCATCAAAGTAAGGGTAAGGGGTGAAAGTTCGGCCAACATGGATTGTCCGGCCCAAACCGCGGCCCATCCCATCAGAAGATACAGCGCCAGCCCGAACCAGCGGAAGCGGTTCGGGTCGATCATCTTCAGAACAGAGCCCAGCGTCGCAGAAGACCACAGCCCCAGCAAAAGCCCCGGAGGTTGCGAAGCCGAGAGCAGCAGGAACGGCGTATAAGTTCCTGCGATCTTCACGTAGATACCCGAGTGATCAAGGCGGCGCAGAAACTCTGCCCACTCATCATGCTCGATCATGTTGTAGAGCGCCGAGAACGTCAGCATCAAAACCAGAGTTATTCCATAGATCGAGGCGCCCAAAACCGCCGCCGGGTCTGACCGATAGAAGACTGTCATGATGATCAGCATAGGCGCTGCGATCACCGCCGAAGAAACACCCAGCACGTGAACAACACCGTCACTTATTCGCTCAGCACGGCTATAGGCAGGTCGGATATGGGCGAATGACCACATATCGAAATGCTAGGCGTGCCGGGTCTGCTGGGGCAAGCCCACCCTCGTGCCGTTGGCAGGAACGTGACCCTGAGAAACAAAAACGCCCGCAATACGGGCGTTATGTTACACTTCTGTAGTGCTTTGTTATTCCTCGGCTTCTTCGTCACCCTGGTCGGCGATCCAAGCCACACTAACGACTTCTTCGCCTTTGCCGGTGTTGAATACCCGCACACCACCCGCGCTGCGGGAGCGGAACGAGATGCCCTCGACCGGCACCCGGATCGATTGGCCTTTCGAGGTAGCCAGCATGATCTGATCGTCGATTTCTACGGGGAAGGAGGCAACCAGTTCGCCACCGCGCATGGCTTTGTCCATCGCCGCCACACCCATGCCACCGCGACCGCGGACAGGGTAGTCGTGACTGGAGCTCAGCTTGCCCGCGCCGCCCGACGTGATGGTCAAGATCAGGTTCTCGGCTGCCGACATCTCGGCATAGCGTTCCTGCGTGATACTGCCAGGCGCGGCTTCGTCCTCGTCCGTTTCGCCGTCATCCGCAATGCCCGCGACTGCGCGGCGCATCTTGAGGTAGGCGGCGCGTTCGTCCGGGTCGGCCTCGAAATGGCGAATTACGGACATCGAGACGACACGGTCGCCATTGCTCAGCCTGATGCCGCGCACACCGGTAGATTCGCGTGAGTTGAAGACACGTAAATCAGTGGTCCGGAAGCGGATCGCACGGCCCGAATTGGTGACCAGCATCACGTCTTCATCTTCTGAACAGATGCGAGCGTTTACCAGTTCCACATCCTCGGGCAGTTTCATCGCGATCTTGCCATTGCGGCGGACGTTCGTGAAATCTGACAGACGATTGCGGCGGACGTCACCTGCACTGGTGGCGAAGACGATTTGCAGGTTCTCCCACTCTTCATCCGGCACATCCACGGGCATGATCGCCGCGATCGAGACACCGGTCGGGATCGGCAGGATGTTGACGATCGCCTTGCCCTTACCGGTCCGGCTGGATTGCGGCAGACGCCAGGTCTTGAGCTTGTAGACCATGCCTTCGGTGGTGAAGAACAGCAGTTGCGTATGCGTGTTCGCCACGAAGAGATTGGTGACAACATCCTCTTCCTTGGTCTGCATACCCGACAGGCCTTTGCCGCCACGCTTTTGCGCCCGGAAATCGGCCAGAGGGGTGCGTTTGATGTAGCCGCCTGAGGTGACAGTCACGACCATATCTTCGCGTTCGATCAGGTCTTCGTCTTCCATATCACCGGACCAGTCAACGATCTCGGTGCGGCGGTCGACGGCGAACTGCTCGCGCACGCTGCGTAGCTCATCGGCGATGATGCCCATGATGCGCTCACGCGAAGACAGAATATCCAAGTATTCCTTGATCTTGTCGGCCAGTTCTTCCAGTTCGTCCGTGACTTCCTTGACACCCAGTTGGGTCAGACGCTGCAGCCGCAGTTCGAGAATGGCGCGGGCCTGTACCTCGGTCAGGTTATAGGTGCCGTCGTCATTCATCTTGGACAGCGGATCGTCGATCAGGCGTAGATAGCCTTCGATCTCGGATGCAGGCCAGCGGCGGGTCATCAGTTTCTCGCGCGCCTCTGCGGCGTCTGCCGACGAGCGGATCGTGGCGACCACTTCGTCCACGTTCGACACGGCCACGGCCAGACCACACAGGATATGGCTGCGTTCACGCGCTTTGCGCAGGTCGTAGGCTGTGCGTCGGGCAACGACATCCTCGCGGAAGTCGATGAACGAGGTCAGGAACCGGCGCAGGGTCAACTGCTCGGGGCGGCCACCGTTCAGCGCCAGCATGTTGCAGCCAAAGGATGTCTGCATCGGTGAGAAGCGATAGAGCTGGTTCAGAACAACTTCAGGCGTTGCATCGCGTTTCAGTTCGACCACCACGCGCACGCCATTCCGGTCGGATTCGTCCTGTACATGCGCCACGCCTTCGATGCGTTTCTCGCGCACCGCTTCGGCGATCTTCTCGATCATCGAAGCCTTGTTCACCTGATAGGGGATCTCATCCACGACGATGGCATAGCGGTCCTTGCGCAGTTCTTCGACGCGGGTCTTGGCCCTGATGATGACGCTGCCACGGCCCTCCAGATAGGCTTTGCGCGCACCGGACCGGCCCAGCATGACGCCACCGGTCGGGAAATCGGGGCCGGGGACGTATTCGATCAGTTGCTCGGACGTCAAATCCGGATCGTCGATCAGCGCAAGCGTGGCGTCGACCACTTCACCCAGATTATGCGGCGGGATGTTCGTGGCCATACCCACGGCGATACCGCCAGCACCATTGACCAGCATGTTTGGGAAACGGGCGGGCAGGACGGTCGGTTCCTTGTCCTTGCCGTCGTAGTTGTCCTGAAAATCAACCGTCTCTTTTTCGATATCTGCCAGCAGCGCGGCGGCAGGCTTGTCCATCCGCACTTCGGTGTAACGCATCGCCGCCGGGTTATCGCCGTCCATTGAGCCAAAGTTGCCCTGACCGTCCAACAGCGGCAGCGACATCGAGAAATCCTGCGCCATCCGCACCAGCGCGTCATAGATCGCACTATCACCATGCGGGTGGTACTTACCCATCACGTCGCCAACCGGACGGGCCGACTTGCGATAGGACTTGTCATGAGTGTTCCCGGTCTCATGCATCGCGTAGAGAATACGCCGATGCACCGGTTTCAGCCCATCGCGCAGATCGGGGATCGCACGGCTGACAATGACCGACATCGCATAGTCCAGATAGGACGTGCGCATTTCGGATTCGATGGATACCGTCGGGCCGTCATAAACGGGGCGCTCGGGCGGGGTTTCGTCCATGTTTTCAGGGATTTCTGGCGTATCGCTCACGTAGGCTGCCCGTGTCTTGTTCTTGATCTATATCTTGTGGATACACTTTATCAGACCCGGCATATAAGGTGCAAGCAAGCAACCGTTCCCCGGCCAAATTAGGTCGGTAACACCTGAGTAACATATTGTTATCTAAGTATTAGGACAGTTCCGTGTTACTCTGAGTAGACCTTGTAACAAGATTGGAGGTCTGCATGGCGCAAAGTGAAACTGAACTCATGCTTAAGGGGTACGGGCTGACCACTGCGGAATTTTTCTACCACATGCCCGACTATATTCACGTACTGAACACGTTTATTTGGCAGGATTACGACCTTGCTCCGGACCATCCGAAGCTGTTCGAATTCGTAGAATTCTGGCAGAAAGAGATTGAAGGTCCGCTGCACTCGGTCAGGTTCACGCACCGTAAAATGATCGCGCCTGGGGAATGGCGCAACATGGTGGGTGAGTTTCGGGTGAACTAGCCCTCAGGCCGAACAACTCGCGCCGCCCAATACACAGAATTTGGCGCAGTGCGGGTGGTTCAGATGCACGTCGGCCTCGGCCTCTTCAAGGGTTTCGCCCAATTCAAACTCCGGTGAATAAGGCAGCAGCGTACAGGCCAGCACTACCGGGCGCTCGGCGCCTTTGCGTTTGACGACCATACGCGAGCTGGCGCACATCACCGCATCGGGAGATTTGTCCAGGATGCCCCAGCAAGCGGTTGTAATTTCAGGAACTTCAACTGTTTCGTCCATCTCGGGAAACAAAACTGTTTGGCCCGGATTTTGCGCATCAATGTCAAAGCCGTGCTTGGCAAAGAATGCTGCATACCCCGCGCGGCTTTTAGCGTCGCTATCCCCCCAGACTGTGCGCCCGGCAATGGCCATCCTAAAGCCGTTATCCCGCAACCACTCCATCCCCGTCAGAGTTTTGGCAAAACTGCCTTTGCCGCGTTCTTCGTCATGCAGATCGGGGCGGTAGTGGTCGACGGAGACACGCAGCGTCAGTTTTTCTGCGTAGTCGCGCTGTAATTCCAGCAAACCCTCGCGCATTTTGCGGCGCATCATCGGCCGCATTGCATTGGTCAGGATCAAAACTTCGTACCCGCGCTCTAGCGCAACGCGCGTCATCTCGATCATCTCGGGGTTCATGAAGGGCTCACCACCTGTAAAGCCTATCTCGCGGATCGGCCATTGGCGCTGTTCGATCTGATCCAGATAGTCGCGGACTTCGTCGGCGGTGATGTAAACCAGAGCATCGTTGGTTGGGCTGCTGGCGATATAGCAGTTTACGCACTCGATGTTGCACAGCGTTCCGGTGTTGAACCAAAGGGTTTCGGGATGAGTCAGCGCGACGGACGCGCGCGTTTGCCCGTCTGCTGTCACTAAACTGTTCTGAAACTTCCCGATATTCGCAGCCAGTAGGGCGTTGTCTTTCATTCCGGCATCCGGTTCTGTGCTTGTGTCAAACCGGCTTAACCGTTTGTGCCGGTTTAGTTAAGAGCATCTACCCCTCGCTGACAGAGTTTTGATGTGGGAAGAAAGTTGCTGATTGGTTGCGCTAACATTGGACATGCCCCAAGCGGCAAGGTAAGGAAAAGCCATGGTTTCTCGTGTCATACCTGTTGACCCATTTGATCTGGTCATATTCGGCGGAACCGGCGATCTGGCACAGCGCAAGATCGTTCCGGCCCTGTTTCGGCGTTACTGCGCCGGGCAGTGGCCCGAGGCCACCCGGATCATCGGCGCAGCGCGGGGCGCTCTGACCGTTGATGGCTTTCGCGAGATGGTGGCCGAATCGTTGCGGCAGCACGCACCGAAGCGGGCAAATGATCAGGAGGCTGTGAACGGTTTTCTGCAGCGCGTGGAGTATGTCCCGCTTGACGCATTGTCCGAAGATGGTTGGGCCCAGTTGGCCGAAATGCTGAATGCGGATCGTATCAGGGCCTTCTATTTCTCGGTAGGCCCCCGATTGTTTGGCCCGCTGGCCGAACAGATCAGGGCGCACAATCTGGCCACCCCGCAAACCCGTATCGTCGTCGAAAAGCCTTTTGGGCACGATCTGGAAAGTGCTCGCGCGTTGAATGCGACACTGGCGGCGCATTTTGACGAAGGGCAAATCTATCGGATCGATCATTATCTGGGTAAGGAAACCGTTCAGAATCTTATGGCCGTTCGGTTCGGCAACATGCTGTTCGAACCGCTTTGGAACAGCCAGTATGTCGATCACATTCAGATCACTGTGGCCGAGACCGTCGGCATTGACGGTCGTGAAGAGTATTACGAGCGCGCTGGCGCCATGCGCGACATGATGCAGAACCATCTGATGCAGCTTTTGTGTCTGATCGCGATGGAACCACCCGCAAAATTTGATCCGGACGCGGTGCGCGATGAGAAACTCAAGGTCATACGTGCGTTGGATTCGGTTGAGCCGCATCATATCGTACGAGGTCAGTTTGCAGGCGGTGCCGATGGCCGGGGGTATCGTGAAGTTGTCGGCAATCAAAGGTCGACGACGGAAAGCTACATCGCATTGCGCGCGCATATCAGCAATTGGCGTTGGGCGGGCACACCGTTCTATCTGCGCACGGGCAAAGAGCTGGTGGCGCGGTCCTCGGTCATCAATGTGATGTTCAAGGATGCTCCGCATTCGATTTTTGGCGAAGAGGCCGGGCGTCATGCGAATGCTCTGTCGATCCGGTTGCAGCCCAATGAAGGCATCACTTTGAAAGTGACAATCAAAGAGCCGGGGCAGGGAGGCATGCGTCTGGTTGACGTTCCGCTGGACATGAGCTTTGCCGAAGCGCTTGGGCCTGAAAACCAGGACCCACCTGACGCTTATGAGCGGCTGGTGATGGATGTCATTCGCGGCAACCAAACGCTGTTCATGCGCGGTGATGAGGTAGAAGCCGCATGGGCCTGGACCGATCCGATTATCGCGGGCTGGGAGGCGCGCGGTGATGTTCCCAAACCCTATGAAAACGGCAGCACCGGCCCGGGCGACGCCGAGCTGCTGATGAAACGAGACCACCGCCGCTGGCAAGGAATAAATCCATGAATATCAAAGAATACGCCGATCGCGACATGCTGGCGATTGATGTCGCGAATGCATTGGCCGGAGATCTTGAGGCCGCATTGCTACATCATGATACTGTCTCGTTGGCCGTTCCGGGCGGAACCACACCGGGGCCGATCTTTGATGGATTGTGCGCTGCGGATCTGGAATGGGATCGTGTGCACATACTGCCGACCGATGAAAGATGCGTGCCGGGTGATCACGAGCGTTCGAACGAGAGGTTGATCCGGGAACGGTTGCTGACCAGTCGCGCATCCATTGCACAATACATGCCGCTCTATGTTGCGGAACATGAGCCTGAGGCGGTTTTGCCCGAGATCGAAAGCCTGATTAACCCGCATCTGCCGCTATCGGTTCTTGTGCTAGGTATGGGTGAGGACATGCATACCGCCTCGCTCTTTCCGGGGATGCAGGGCTTGTCTGCTGCTCTGAACAACAACGCCCCGACACTGGCGGTAGCGCGGACCGACGTGCAGCCCGAAGCGCGTATCACGCTGACGGGTCCGGTTCTGGACGGCGCTTTGTCCAAGCATCTCGTCATATTCGGAGAAACTAAACGGAATGCCCTGGATCGTGCCATGTCACTACCACCCGAGGAAGCTCCGATCGCGGCCGTGCTCAGCGGCATGACCGTACATTGGGCGGAGTAATCACGATGCAGCTGGATCAATTGAACTCACTCGCAGCCACACAGACGGGCCGTCGGATACTCGATCTGTTTGACGCCGATCCAAACCGGGCGCAGGGTTTCTCTGCTTCGACCGGAGATCTGCTGTTTGACTATTCGAAGACACAAATCGACGAAGATATCCGCGCGGCACTGATCCAGCTTTGCGATCAAGTCGAATTGGCAGAGCGTCGGGCCGCGATGTTCTCCGGTGAAAAGATCAACGAAACCGAAGGCCGGGCTGTATTGCATACCGCGCTACGCAATCTCGACGGAGGCCCGGTCGAGGTCGATGGTCAGGATGTAATGCCGGACGTACTGGGCACTTTGCAGCGAATGCGCGTCTTTGCAGAAGAAGTGCGTGGCGGGGCGATCAAAGGGGCAGGGGGCGGCTTTACGGATGTGGTCAATATTGGCATCGGCGGCTCGGACCTTGGGCCGGTGATGGCGACGCATGCCTTGGCACCTTATCACGACGGGCCAAAGCTGCATTATGTCTCAAACGTGGATGGTGCGCATATTGCGGATACGCTGCGCCCGCTTGATCCGACACGGACTCTGGTGATTGTCGCTTCGAAGACCTTTACGACCATCGAGACGATGACCAATGCACGCACGGCGCGGGCTTGGATGGTCGATGGTGGTGGTGATCCGGCGCGGCAATTCGCAGCGGTCTCCAGCGCTGTTGACAAGACTCAGGCCTTCGGGATTCCCGAGTCGCGGGTGTTTGGCTTCGCGGATTGGGTCGGCGGGCGGTACTCGGTCTGGGGGCCGGTCGGACTGCCGGTAATGATCGCCGTTGGCTCGAACGCGTTTGACGCGTTTCTACGGGGTGGTCAGGCGATGGATCTGCACTTTCAATCCGCCGAATGGGCAGAAAATCTGCCAGTTATGCTGGCGCTTGTGGGGGTCTGGCATCGTCAGGTGCTTGGGCATGCCAGCCGCGCAGTTCTGCCATATGATCAGCGTCTGCTGCGCCTGCCTGCCTATTTCCAACAGCTTGAGATGGAATCGAACGGTAAATCTGTCGCGATGGATGGCAGCGCGCTGACCATGCCTTCAGGTCCGGTTGTCTGGGGCGAACCCGGCACAAATGGGCAGCATGCATTTTATCAGTTGATCCATCAGGGCACCGATGTGATCCCCTGCGAATTCATGGTGGCGGCAAACGGGCATGAGCCGGAACTGGCCCATCATCATCGCCTTCTATTGGCCAATTGCTTGGCCCAGTCCGAAGCGCTAATGCGGGGTCGGTCGCTGGATGTTGCACGCGCACGCATGGCCGAAAAGGGCCTTACAGGCGACGAGTTGGAGCGTCAGGCACGCCATCGTGTGTTTTCGGGCGACCGCCCGTCAACCACGCTGATCTATCCGCAGCTTACTCCGTTTGTGCTGGGTCAAATCATTGCGCTTTATGAACACCGTGTGTTTGTCGAAGGCGTGCTGCTTGGAATCAACTCGTTCGATCAGTGGGGTGTTGAGCTGGGCAAGGAACTGGCAACGTCTCTGGGACCGATCGTGGACGGTGAGGTCAGCGCCGATGGCAAAGATGGCTCGACCTCGGCGCTGGTTGGATACGCATTGCGACATCGCGGTTGACGCGGCACCCTGCCGCACTCTCTTATTGTCAGACAATTGAATTCTTGGCAGGGTTGTTGCCAAGACATAACGGCGCGGCCAAGCGCTGACGATGGGAGGAATGTCCATGCTGGGACAGATGATGACGCAGCCTTTGCTGATTTCGTCGCTGATTGAACATGCTGAACGTTATCACGGGCAGACCGAGATCATCTCGGTCGAAACCGACGGAACCGTGACCGAGACCAACTGGTCCGGGATCGCGCAGAACGCCCGACGGATGGCTTCGGCGTTAGAGAAACTGGGGCTGCAACCGCAGGATCGCGTGGGCACGCTGGCCTGGAATAACCGCCGCCACCTTGAGATCTACTATGCAGTGTCCGGCGCGGGCTTTGTCTGCCACACGATCAACCCGCGTCTGTTTCCCGAACAACTAACTTATATCATCAACCACGCGCAGGACCGGGTCCTGTTCTTCGATGCGACTTTCCTGCCATTAGTCGCCGCGCTGCAAGAGCATCTGACCGAGGTGCAGTACTATGTGCTGATGGGTGCGCGGGACGAGGATGCGCTGTCTCAGGTGCCGGGGTTGGTTTTTTATGACGAGCTCATTGAAACCGGTGATACAGACTACGCGTGGCCCAGCTTTGATGAAAACACTGCCTCCAGCCTCTGTTATACTTCGGGTACCACTGGGAACCCCAAAGGCGTTCTCTATTCCCACCGCTCTACAGTTCTGCACAGCTTCGCGTCGAACACGCGCGACGTAATCGGCTATTCCGCCATGGATGTGGTGATGCCGGTGGTGCCAATGTTCCACGTCAACGCTTGGGGCTCGCCCTATGCCAGCGCTATGTCTGGTTCGCGAATGGTGATGCCGGGGCCGGGATTGCATGGCGAGGCATTGGTCAATCTGATCGACACATATGGCGTCACGCTGGCGATGGGCGTACCGACCATTTGGCAAGGTCTGCTGGCCCATGCCGCGACATGCGGGACCAAGTTGAAAAGCCTCAATCGTACTGTAATCGGTGGTGCGGCATGCCCGCCCTCAATGATTGAAACGTTCCGCGAAACTTATGGCGTCGATACCGTCCACGCCTGGGGCATGAGCGAAATGAGCCCGCTGGGCACGACGAACTATCCGATGGCCAAACATCTGGGCATGCCCAGGGAGGCACAGCACAAGCTGCGCGAAAACCAAGGCCGCCCGCCCTTTGGGGTTGAACTAAAAATCGTCGATGATGATGGCAGAGATCTTCCCCATGACGGTGAAACGCAGGGCGATCTGATGGTGCGCGGCCATTGGGTGCTGGACAGCTACTTCCACATGCAGGATGAGGCCTTGTTGCAGGATGGCTGGTTCACGACTGGCGACGTTGCCACACTGGACCCGGATGGGTACATGACCATCCGCGACCGATCGAAGGACATCATCAAATCGGGGGGTGAATGGATCAGCTCTGTCGAGTTGGAGAATATCGCGGTCGCACACCCTCAACTAGCGACGGCTGCCGTTGTGGGCGTGCCGCATCCGAAATGGGACGAACGCCCGCTCTTGGTAGCAGTGAAGGCCGAGGGCGAAGAACCGACCGAGCAGGATTTGTTGGCATTCTTCGACGGCAAAATCGCAAAATGGCAGGTACCCGACAAGGTCGTGTTCGTCGACGCCTTGCCCCTTAACGCGACCGGAAAGGTCCTGAAGCGCACGTTGCGCTCGGATTTCAGTGATGCGCTGATGGGATAAGTGCCAGTCTGGGAAGAATGGCTCCGGCGGTAGGGATCGAACCTACGACCAATTGATTAACAGTCAACTGCTCTACCGCTGAGCTACGCCGGAACTGAGGGGCGTGTATCAACAGGTAAAGTGGAGGTCCAGATGCAAAAACGTTTTTTTGTGGGTGAAGTGCACGGCCTCTCATCTAATTCGGAGGCGACTCAGTGTGGACCTTCCCTAATAGCGTAGCCAACGGCCTATTTGAGCCCGCTTCGACCAATGCTGCGCGATGCTCCAACGACATCAATGCGCAGAAAGCCGACGTCGGCCGCTTTCGAGGCGGCCTAAAGCAGTGCACAGTTACCCAATTGGATGGCTACCTGCAGCTGCGTCAGAGCGGCCGTTCTAAGGCCTCCAAATTGAGTAGGAGCGGTTCTTACTTGATTAAGACTGCCGCCTATGAGTTTCGACTACATCCCAGAAAGCCCAGCATTAGTGTTCAATAGAAACTGGCGGAAAATCGGGCTGCTTGCCGCCCCAATCCCGCGGGCGTTTTCTCCGACAGCCGCAGCTTCTACAACCGGAGGAATCAAACCGCGTTTATCTTGGTTGACTAGGTAACGACGAACCCGTGAGACCAGCTCCTCACGTATTTCAGATGGGAATGCGCCGTCGATAAAAATTGCCTCAAAGTCGATGACCGCGCAAATAGACAGCGCAGCTTTGGCCAGTTCCTGCGCGGTGGTACCGATCCATGGTTCGACATAGCGAGAAATGCCGCTCCAGTCCTGCGGCTTTTTCCACAAAATTCCCGGATCAACACCCGCTTCTATCAACCTGTCCTCGAGCAGGAACAGCGATGCAGTGTCAATCAGTTGCTGGCTTTCACCCAAAGGACCCGTCGTCCGCATGGCACCCAAGGCACCGGCATTGCCTTGGTTGCCCTCAAATACGGTGCCATTCAATGCAACGCCTCCGCCAATCATTGAGCCTATGAAGAAATAAAAATAGTCTCGATACTCAGCCCCGCGGCCATAGAGGTGCTCCGCGTGACACGCGGCAGTAGCATCATTGACCACAAAGACCGGCAGTTCGCTGAACTTGGCCACCTCGGAAAAGAAGTTCACGTTTCTCCAGGACCTGAATTTCTGAGCCGCAAGCCCAGAAAGGTCGTGCCACTTCCACAGCTCGAACGGTGTTCCGATTCCAATCCCGCATACACGGTCCCGAAGTTTCTGGGGTTCATTGGCCAGAAGCTCTTCCAATCCTACCTCCAGAAACCCGAACACTGCTTCGGGTAGCGGGTAGTCATAAGTCGTCGAGAGCTGTTGGCGTGGCTTACCGGTGAAGTCGATCAAAAGAAGATCGGCGCTGCGGCGACCGATCTTCATTCCCACCGACAGAATGCCTTCGGGATTGAGCTCCATGGGGATCGAAGGTTTCCCAACTTTGCCCTTCAACGGCGTCCCACGTTTGAGAATCTCGTCCTTTTCGAGCTTACGCAGAATGATCGACACGGTCTGGGGTGACAGGCCCGTCAGCCGCGCGACGTCCGCCCCGGCAGCAGGTCCATGCCGTTGTAAAACCGTCAGAATGAGGCGTTCGTTATGATCACGAACACCGCTTTGGCTTACCCCGCCGGTTAGTATTTTCAACGCCTCTCTTTCCATAACCTTAAACATAAACACCTTGTTTTCTTATGAAAAGATACGTGGGCAAATTAATAAATAAACTTTATTTATTTATTGACACAGAGGCTAGAATCACGGTTTCTTGAACGGGACCTTCATTGGAGGATGGAGGCCCGCCTTGTCGCTATTCCGCGCGGGGCCACAACAATTTTCTGGGAGGACAACATGAGAAATCTACTCAAGCTCGCCGCATCCGCGACTGCGCTGACTTTGGCCGCTGCATCCGCGCAAGCGGCTGGTGAAACCGTCTGCCTGATTACCAAGACCGACACCAACCCCTTTTTCGTTAAGATGAAGGAAGGCGCAACCGCCAAGGCAGAAGAGCTGGGCATGACGCTCAAGGCGTTTGCCGGCAAGGTTGATGGCGACCATGAAACTCAGGTTCAGGCCATTGAAACCTGCATTCTCGATGGCGCAAAAGGCATTCTGCTGACAGCATCCGACACCAGCTCAATCGTTCCTGCGGTCAAACAGGCGCGGGATGCGGGGGTTTTGGTCATTGCGCTGGATACTCCGCTTAGCCCGATTGACTCAGCGGACGCGACATTCGCGACGGACAACTACAAGGCCGGCCTTCTGATCGGTCAGTGGGCCAAGGCCAAAATGGGCGACGCCGCAGTCGATGCCAAGATCGCGACGCTGGATCTGAACGTCAGTCAGCCGACAGTAGACGTTCTGCGCAATCAGGGTTTCCTCGACGGGTTCGGCGTGGACCTGGCGGACCCGAATGTCATCGGTGACGAAACCGATGCGCGTCTGGTTGGCAGTGACGTGACCGACGGCAATGAAGAAGGCGGGCGCCGCGCGATGGAAAACCTTTTGGCCAAGGATTCATCCATCAACGTTGTTCACACGATCAACGAACCGGCTGCTGCGGGCGCATATGAGGCGCTGAAATCCATCGGGCGTGAAAACGACGTACTGATCGTTTCGGTCGACGGGGGGTGCCCCGGCGTCCAAAACGTCGAAGCCGGTGTGATCGGGGCGACAAGCCAACAGTACCCGCTGTTGATGGCTTCGCTTGGTGTTGAGGCCGTGAAGAAATGGGCCGAAGAGGGCGTGAAGCCCGAAAACACACCCGGCAAGGACTTCTACGACACGGGTGTGGCACTCATCACTGACCAGCCGGTTGATGGGGTCGAGTCGCTGTCTGTCGCAGAAGGCCTGGATCTCTGCTGGGGCTAAAGGCAGCCCTACAAGGTGAGGCGCGCCGTAGCGCCTCATCAATCCTTTAACCAGCAAACCTAAACTTCCTGTAAACTGATTTCGTGGACGCGATGCCAGCCACGAAAAGGGGGAGAGATGTCTGAAGCAAACCAAAACGCCCAGGAATTCGAAACCGCCGCCAACGCGTCAGAAACCGTAGCGGAATTTGAAGATCACCGTCGTGGTGTTCTGGGGAAGTTGCAGCATCTTCTCCATGTCAACCCTTCCTTTGTGCCGTTGATCGTTCTGGTCGGCGCCATCGTAATTTTCGGTCTGCTGCTGGGGTCCAAGTTCTTCTCCCCCTTTGCGATGACGCTGATCTTGCAGCAAGTTCAGATCGTGGGCATCGTGGCCGCAGCGCAAAGCCTTGTCATTCTGACCGCCGGCATCGACTTGAGCGTCGGTGCGATCATGGTGTTTTCATCCGTCATCATGGGTCAGTTCACCTTCCGCTACGGTATCCCGGTGCCCATTGCTGTGATGTGCGGGCTGGCAATGGGAACGCTGATCGGGGCTCTCAATGGCTGGCTGGTCAGTCGCGTAAAGCTGCCGCCCTTTATTGTCACGCTCGGCATGTGGCAGATCGTTCTGGCGACAAACTTCCTGTATTCCGCAAACGAAACAATTCGCAGTCAGGATATCGAGGCCAACGCCCCGTTCCTGCAATTCTTTGGTACCAAATTCAGCATCGGTGGCGCGACCTTTACGGTCGGCGTGATATTCATGCTCGTTCTGATTTTCGTGTTGGCTTACGCGCTCAAACACACGGCCTGGGGCCGGCATGTCTATGCAGTGGGGGATGACCCTGAGGCGGCTGAACTATCCGGTGTGAACGTGCACAGAACGCTGATGTCCGTTTATATGTTATCCGGTTTGATCTGTGCCTTTGCGGGCTGGGCTTTGATCGGACGCATCGGGTCGGTTTCACCTACATCCGGTCAATTGGCCAATATCGAAAGCATCACCGCGGTTGTGATCGGGGGCATCTCTTTGTTCGGCGGGCGGGGATCCATCCTGGGATCGCTGTTTGGCGCGCTGATTGTTGGCGTGTTCACTTTGGGGCTTAGGCTTCTGGGCGCAGACGCACAATGGACCTTCTTACTTATCGGACTTCTCATTATCGCTGCGGTTGCCGTCGACCAGTGGATTAGAAAGGTATCGGGCTAATGTCAGACTCAACTCCAGTCGTCCAAGGCCGCGGGATCGTAAAACGCTATGGCCACGTTACCGCCATCGACCATTCCGACTTTGAACTGCGCCAGGGGGAAATCCTGGCAGTGATCGGAGATAACGGCGCGGGCAAATCATCCATCGTGAAGGCGATCTGCGGCGCCACAATCCCGGATGAAGGCGAGATTCTGATCGAAGGCAAAAAGGTTAACTTCACCTCTCCGATCGATGCGCGGAATATGGGGATTGAGATTGTCTATCAGCAGCTCGCCATGTCTCCTGCCCTTTCGATTGCGGACAACATGTTCATGGGGCGCGAAATCCGCAAGCAGGGGTTCATGGGCAAATACATGCGTAAGCTTGACCGTCCAGCGATGGAGAAGTTTGCCCGTGAAAAACTGACCGAGCTTGGGCTGATGACTGTACAGTCGATCAATCAGGCGGTTGAGACTCTTTCTGGTGGCCAACGCCAAGGTGTTGCCGTTGCTCGTGCCGCTGCCTTTGCAACCAAGTTTATCATCATGGATGAACCGACCGCTGCTTTGGGGGTTAAGGAAAGCCGCAAGGTGCTTGAGCTGATCCAGGACGTGCGGGCGCGTGGCATTCCGATCATCCTGATCAGCCACAACATGCCTCATGTTTTTGAGGTTGCCGACCGCATTCATGTGCATCGGTTGGGCAAAAGGCTCTGCACAATTGATCCCAAGGATTACACGATGTCCGATGCAGTCGCCTTCATGACCGGTGCCAAGGAACCCCCAAAAGAGGACGCAGCGTGATCGAGCAGGACGTACAGCGCGTTTGCGACCTGATCTCCTCCCGGCGGCAAGTTGGAGTCCGGACGATTATCGCAATCGCCGGCCCCCCTGCATCCGGAAAGTCGACCTTAGCGGAAGCCGTTGTGCAATCGCTAAACACGCAACAGAGCTCGGCGGTTCCCTCAGCCACACTTGTACCAATGGATGGTTACCATTTGGACAACTGCGTGCTGGAAACGCGTGGATTGCTGGCGAGAAAAGGCGCGCCAGAGACTTTCGACGGGGTCGGGTTTTGCGCTGCAATCAGAGAGCTTCAATTTACGCGCCACGAGTCCTTTCATCCCAAATTCGACCGCACAATGGACCTCGCTATTGCCAACGCCATTGCGGTTCACCCGGCAACTCCGGTCGTCGTCGTTGAGGGTAACTATCTTCTGATGGACAGCGACCCGTGGAGAAACCTGACGGATGTCTATGCCGCAACGGTTTTTATCAGCCCAACTTTGGAAGAGCTTGAAAACAGGCTGCAAAACCGCTGGATCAGCCATGGCTTTGACCCGCAAACCGCGCTGCAACGCGCAATAGCGAACGATCTGCCAAACGCTGAACGTGTCATCCGTGATAGCCGGAAAGCCGATCTTATACTGAGCCAGAACTACACTGAATTCGGGATGCGCAACGCATTCTGAATCTGCGCACTGGCTTCAGCCAACCCTTGATGCAGTGCCTCTAGGCAGCCTCAGTTGCAACCCAAGTCACCCCTTACGCAATGAGGAAACCTCAAGAAATTCTTCGTGGACACCGCAGAAGTAAACGACATCAAAGACCTGATGGGTTTCGGATTATTGGATGGCGTGACCACCAATCCAAGCTTGATCGCCAAGTCCGGTCGCGATTTCAAAGAGGTCATTGCAGAAATTTGCACTCTGACGGATACGCCAGTATCGGCAGAGGTTGCAGCGTTGGATGCTGCGGGAATGATCGCAGAGGGAGTGCACCTCGCGGCGATCGCAGACAACGTCGTTGTCAAACTGCCGCTGACATTGGATGGCCTCAGGGCCTGTGCTCATTTCAAAAGTGAAGGTATCAGAACAAACGTCACACTGTGCTTTTCACCCAATCAGGCTCTCTTGGCGGCAATGGCTGGCGCTACCTATATATCTCCGTTCATTGGCAGATTGGATGACATCAATCTGGACGGAGTCAATCTGATCCGTGACATCCGTAGCATTTACGACAACTATAGTATTGAAACTGAAATCATTGCGGCATCCGTCAGAAGCCCCAATCATATTACAGAGGTGGCACTGGCCGGTTCCGACATCGCCACGATCCCGCCGTCCGTTATTCGCAAACTGATCATGCATCCATTGACCGATATCGGCATCGAGAAGTTTCTCAATGATTGGAATTCGACTGGGCAATCGATCCTTTGATGGATTGCCAACTCGATTGAGGAAGAGCGACCTGTCCCAAATGATTTACCTCTAAGCGGCACTGCTGCATTTTAAGAAATAAGGTCTCAAGGAGAGTCTTTCTGCTTTGTCAAGTACGTCGAGCTTTGTGGAAAACCGTCGTCACTCCTCACTATTGGCGGGATGAACACTAAGGCAACGGCAGATCAATATAAGGTCAACGGTAGGAAAATGGCTAGAGCAATCGGCGAGGTCGCGGCGAAATTCCGGTTTGACCTTGGCAGCCAGGCGCCTTCATTTCATAGTGTCATCTTCCCGTAAACGTCCGCTTTCACTCCCGTGCCAATTACCTTTGGCGTCTCCAGGGAATAACAGCTTTCCGTCCGCCGTATTTGTTGCCTCGGTCGCAAAGTGCACAAAGCGGATGTTCCGCCGGAAAACTTTGACAGCAGCTTTGTCGGCAAAGTAGCCCTCCGCTCGGGCGAAAGTAAACGACCGGCTTCCTCGTTTCCAGATGTTCGCGAAAGGTGCCGCAAACATCAGCTTTGAGGTATCCTATGATCGATTGATCTCGAATCAATTGACCTACCGATTTGCTCTGCCTGAAAATCATGCAATAACAGGTGGTTGCTGGCTGAATGGTGGTTTTGCTGGGAGCTGTTGTCACTTCATTGCCACCTGATTCTTGGCAACAAACTGGCAACACGGCCCTACATTCCTTCCCCTAGATGCGAGGCTTTCCATTAAGTCTATGATCTAAATGGGGAAAATTGGCTCCGGCGGTAGGGATCGAACCTACGACCAATTGATTAACAGTCAACTGCTCTACCGCTGAGCTACGCCGGAACTGAGGGGCGTATAACAACCCGTATTTTCGGCGTCCAGAGGGGAAGCGCACGGGCCGCCAATTTTTTCCGATTCACGCGATGCGCTTGAAACGAGACGCAACTGACAGATCCCCCAAGGGCGCTACACGGGATCTGCCGGTCAGATCAACCAGATGGGCGAAGACATTACGCTCGGCCGCGGGAAGCAGCGCGGCGGGGGTTTCGATATAGATTCGCTGGGCAAGCTGTTGGGCCGTTTCAGGGCCATTTTCCAGGGCGTCGAGTATCTGTGATTCTCGCTGCAATCGGTGGTCTATCAGCCAATCCAGGCGTTTGTCAGGACCCGTAATGGGGGCACCATGCCCGGGGTGAAAAACCGACCATTTGCGCGCGCGCAGGCGGCGACAGGCTGCCATGAAATCCGTCAGGTCCCCGTCCGGGGGCGAGACCAGAGAGCTGGCCCAGCCCATGACGTGATCAGCCGTAAAGCAGACATCCCCCCAGGCCAACGCGATATGGTTGCCCAGATGGCCGGGTGTGTGGATCACTTCGAGTTGCCAGCCTTCTGCCGCGACGCGTTCACCGTCTTCAAGCTCGATATCAGGGCGGAAATCGGCATCGATTCCCTCACCACCTCCGGCAAGCCCGTTCTGGGCCAGTTCGGTCATGATTTCGCTGCGTCCAGCTTGCGGACCACCAAAAGCCAGAATCGGAGCGCCGGTGCGGGATGCGAGCGGGGCGGCCAAAGGCGAGTGATCCAGATGGGTGTGCGTAACAAATATGTGGCTGATCCGCTGCCCGGGTTCCAGCGCATCAACGATGGCTTGCAAATGCGCATCACTCAATGGCCCAGGGTCGATGACAGCAATGTCCTCATCGCCCAGAAGGTAGGTATTCGTACCACGATAAGTCATTGGCGAGGGATTGGGCGCAAGAATGCGCCTTAGCCCCGGGGCAAGCACGGCAACCTGTCCAGGGAGAGGGTTGAAATCGTCGGGGGCTTGCATTCTGACCTCTTCCTCTTGCCCGGGCAGCCCGCTAGGTTTAGCGCATGTCGACCCAATGGCTCAAACCCTATATGCCGCGCAGCCTATATGCGCGTGCCGCACTCATTCTGGTACTGCCGGTCATTGTCGTGCTTTTGGTGGTGGCGATTGCCTTTTTGCAAAAACATCTTGAAGAAGTGACCGCCCAGATGACCCGCACGGCGGCGCGCGAGGTGACACTGGTGCTGGACGTGATGGAGGGTGCGGAAACCCAGCAGCAGGCATTGGCAGCTGCGCGGCAGGACTTGTCGGTCTTGAACATGACCGCCCGTTTTCTGCCGCCGAATGAAGAGCCGAAAAACAGTCCGCGTCGATGGTACGATTTCATTGCCCCGCAGGTGGATGCGGAAATGCGCAGCTTGTTGCCTGAAACCCAGTATGTGGCTCTGCCAAATGGACAGGAAGTGAGTCTTTTTCTGGCAACCAATCTGGGCATGCTTGAGCTAGAGTTTGATCGCCGACGCCTGTCGCCGACTGCACCGCATCAGCTGATTGTGACGATGGTGTTCTTTGCGGCTCTGATGACAACGATCTCGTTTCTCTACATGCGCAATCAGTTGCGCCCGATCACGCGCCTTGCGGACGCGGCGCAGGCCTTTGGTCGCGGGCGGGTCGTGCCTTATTCACCCGGTGGCGCAATCGAGGTACGCGCTGCGGGCAATGCCTTCGTTGACATGCGCGCCCGAATCGAGCGGCAGATTGAGCAGCGCACGCTCATGTTGTCGGGGGTCAGCCACGATCTGCGCACACCTCTGACGCGTCTGAAACTTGGATTAGCTATGTTGCCCGAGGACGAGGCCGCACCGTTGTTGCAAGACGTGGACGAGATGCAATCGCTGCTGGATGCATTCTTGGACTTCTCGCGTGGCGCTGCAGAGAGCGCACCCGAAGAGATTGAACCCGAAAACTGGCTGAGCCAAATCGTTGACGATGCACAGCGCGCGGGCCAGCACGTTGAACTAATCTCCGTCGAGGGGCGTGGAACGGCAATGCTGCGCCCATCGGCCATGCGCAGGGCAGTAGAGAATCTGATTGGAAACGCGAATCGCTATGGTTCACGCGCCGAGGTCAGCCTTTCGATGACGCCAAAGTCACTACGCATTCGGGTTGAAGATGACGGCCCCGGTATCCCGATCGAACAACGCACCGAGGCCGTCAAACCCTTCACGCGACTTGATCCGGCGCGAAACCAGAATCAGGGCACCGGCGTGGGTTTGGGCCTTGCGATTGTTGCCGATATCGCCCGCGTACATGGTGGTATTCTGCGACTGGGCAGCAGCGAAAGGCTGGGCGGATTATGCGCGGATATCGTGATTGGACGGTGAATTGGTAGGCCCGGAGGGTCTGTCAGGAATTAGGTTTTACCCTTTATTATCAACGTGGGTGTCCCAGGCTGGAATACCGCTTTGCTCAGCTTTCCAATCCATCCTGGCCTGTTTTGATGCCCCCATTCCAACCAGTCTCATCCGTTCAACCCTTTCAGTATTTGCCTGGGCGCGCTCGTGAATGGACATGATCTCGCATAGAGTAACTCCACGAAGGACGAGAAGGTGATGGATCGCCTTATGAATCATCGAGGGCTACTGGTGAGGGTCTCGTCAAAGTGAAAGAGCTGGGTAGTCGAGCAGTTCGTCTGAAGCGGCCGGCGAGGGCCGGTCGATAGCTGAAGTAGCCGGATCATCTATGGGAATATCGACAGCTAGCGGTGCTGTTCCTTCCGATCTGTCGACAAGGCGTTTTGATGCCGAGGTTGCAGGTACCTGCGCTCTCAAGTTTCCAAAGCCAGAACATGACGTATACCGGTCAACCATCCCGAATTATGGAGAGATGTCGCATGACAATGATTTACAAAGACGTCTCATTTAACATGCTCGTGCCGTATACGGACGAGGTGACAGGCGATCCACAGGATTTAGACGACGTTGCCAACATTGATGTCGTAGCTTTTGTGGGGCGTGATTACAAAAGTGTTGTCTGGCAACGATCAAGGTTCCTGATCGTGTACTGACCGAAACAAAACCGTGTCGTTTGACGAATGATGGGGAGGCTCACACTCCCAAAATAATGGACAACCGCGAAGTTCTGCCGTCATCCCCATTTGGAAATCACGCAAGAAGTGTGTTGCTGTCGACAGATCGCTATAGTACGTTCGTAAATTGGGAGAACGTTGCTTCAGCAAGCCAAAGAATGCCCGCCGTGTCGACAATACCGCGGAATGCAACCTAGTCTTATCGACATCAAATCGATCCGTCTCTGGTCGCGCCACTTGTCAACACGATCAAACCACACAGCGCTATTTCTAGAGAAAGCCAGCTCTCTCAAGCTTCTGACTTATTCGCTGTCCGGTTGATGTCGGCAAAAAATGCCCCGTTCGCTCTGCAAGATAATTCTGCAAATCACTATGAAACGTATCCTCGGTACAAAGTCGCCAGAGAATGTCCAAAGCCTCCTCACTGTGGTCGTACGTTCCAGGATACGCAGAACCAAGTTGTTCGTCACGAACCGCATTTCGCCGGGTGACAATGGGGGTTTTGGTTGCCATTGCATCCAGCAGTTTCCCAGACCCCAAATAATCGCTGTCTGCGCACATTTGCCCAAGTGTCCCACGGCAGGCTGCAAGCGCTCCGGGTACTTCTCCATAGGGAATGTGACCTAAGGACAATGCTGGCATGGGTAATGTTGTGCGGATGCTTCCAGCAAATGCGGCCAACGGATTAGTTGAGGAGCCAAGCCGTTCTCGGACAATGCTGAGGTTGTCGATCAACTCAATTGGAATTGTCTCTTTGGTGACACGCCCAAAGAATCCAAAAGACTTAGAACCAGTCATCTTTGCGTGCCAAATGAATTTCGACTTGGAAGAGATTGGCTGAAGAAAAAGGGGATCGATAGCTTGCTGGATGTTTAGGATCATATCGGGCAGCACGATCTTGTCGGGATACCATTTGGATAGTTTTTTTCGTACTGCAGCACTGGTGGAATGCTCATACAACAAATTCTGCCACGCCTCTGTCGTGACCACCAGAGCATCGGCTACACGAAAGGCTTCTGGGTCGTAAGGATATGCTAGCGTTATCTTAGGGTGGGGAAGGCTTTTGAACAGCTCTGGGTTCGCCCGAACATAATACAGATCATAGTCGCGCGTCGGTGTTCTCAAGCCTCCCGGATCACCTATGATTCCGCGTTCCCAGTCAACGAGGACGTCGTTGTAGTAAACATCTGCAAAGCTGGAAAGACTTCGGTAGAATCGCATTTCGTTTATACGATCCCCAGACAAAGGCTCCATGACAGGGCGATCAAGAAATTGGCAGTAAATTTTGGGACGCTTGGAATTCACGCTGTCAGCCTGTTTTGTTTTGATTGGAATGAGGATGACGCTAGCTGCCTCGCTCGGTTCAATCATACCCAACTATGCGGGTCAAGTCCGGGCATGATAGTTTGTGCTGACAAGTGTGACGGCGTATTGGCTGGCGAAATTTTTTTTGTTGAAGCTCTGTCTTTTTTTGTCCCATTGGAATCACGTGAGGGTACTATCAGTAGTTCGTGGGGAAATTTGGCGTTGATTTATATGGAAAATGGCGGTTTTGGTAGGCCCGGAGGGACTCGAACCCCCAACCAAAGCGTTATGAGCGCTCTGCTCTAACCAATTGAGCTACAGGCCCGCCTGAGGGCTTTGCCTATCACGATGGCAGCCCGCGTCAAGCCTGACCGTTGCAACATGGCCCACAATCGAATAACCCGCGCGCAAAGCACTCATGAGGGATTGGCCATGACAGCGGGCAAGAACGGAATCACCTATGCCGACGCAGGTGTGGATATCGATGCAGGCAACGCTCTGGTCGATCGGATCAAGCCTGCGGCCAAGCGCACCAACCGCTCGGGCGTGATGAGTGGGCTAGGCGGATTTGGCGCTCTGTTCGACCTGAAAGCGGCTGGCTATAAAGACCCGGTTCTGGTGGGCGCAACCGATGGTGTGGGCACCAAGCTGCGGATCGCAATTGATACCGGCGTTGTCGATGGCGTGGGAATCGATCTGGTGGCGATGTGCGTCAACGATCTGATCTGCCAAGGTGCTGAGCCGCTGTTTTTCCTGGATTATTTTGCCACCGGTAAGTTGGACACCGATACTGCCGCGCGGATTATCGAAGGAATTGCCGAGGGGTGTGTCCAATCTGGCTGCGCCCTGATTGGTGGTGAAACCGCCGAGATGCCGGGTATGTACCCTGACGGCGATTTCGATCTGGCCGGTTTCTCGGTTGGTGCCATGGAACGCGGGACCGCATTGCCCGAGGGCGTTGAACAGGGTGATGTCCTGCTGGGGCTGGCTTCGAACGGGGTGCATTCCAACGGCTATTCGCTAGTGCGCAAGCTGGTCGAGATCTCGGGGTTGGGCTGGGAGGCAGAGTCGCCTTTCGGTGGCGGAACATTGGGTGAGGCTCTGCTGACCCCCACGAGGCTTTATGTGAAACCAGCGCTGCAAGCGATCCGGGCCGGCGGCGTTCACGCGCTTGCCCATATAACCGGCGGCGGCCTCACCGAAAATCTGCCGCGCGTATTGCCCAAAGGGCTCGGGGCCGAGATTGATTTGAATGCTTGGGACTTGCCGCCTGTGTTCAAATGGATGGCCGAGACCGGTGGCATCGCCGAGTCCGAGATGTTGAAGACCTTCAACTGTGGCATCGGCATGATTGTTGTCTGCGCTGCAGATCAGGCAGATGATCTTACAACACTGCTTGCAGAGGCAGGCGAATCCGTTGCGCGCATCGGAACGGTCACCGCAGCGCCGGGTGTTGCCTATTCAGGCAAACTGCTGTGAGCCACAAGCGCGTCGCGATCCTGATCTCCGGGGGCGGATCGAACATGCTGTCGCTGGTCGACAGCATGAATGGCGATCATCCCGGTCGGCCATGTCTGGTATTGTCGAACGATGCAAATGCCGGAGGGCTGAAGAAAGCTGCACAGCGCGGAATTCCGACCGCAGCCGTCGACCACAAGCCCTTTGGCAAAGATCGCGCTGGGTTTGAGGCAGAACTGCTTAAACCGCTTATGGCAGCCCAGCCGGATGCTGTCTGTCTGGCCGGTTTCATGCGTGTATTGACGGGTGAATTTGTATCGCGTTTCCAGGGCCGGATGCTGAACATCCACCCATCGCTTTTGCCTAAGTACAAGGGTTTGAACACCCATGCACGCGCAATTGAAGCAGGCGACGCCGAACATGGCTGCACCGTTCACGAAGTTACTGCCGCGTTGGATGACGGACCGATTCTGGGTCAGGCGCGCGTGGGTGTACGGGTAGGGGACACGCCTGAGGAGCTCGCCGCCCGCGTGTTGACCTGGGAGCACAAACTCTACCCTGCCGTGCTTCGCCGTTATTGTATGGGCAACAAAGACCCAGTTCTTCTGCCCTAACGCGGCGGGGTGATTTACACGCAAAGGTTATTCGTCTTATGGTCGCATATCGCTCGGGACGAGGACGGCACGGGCAGTCACAATAACCAAAAGCAAGAACAGCACCGCGCATGAAAACCCTGACGACGACGCAAGAGCTGGCCGCATTCTGCTCGGCTGCTGCACAATATCCTTATGTCACTGTAGATACCGAATTTCTGCGCGAACGGACCTATTATTCGAAACTCTGTCTGGTGCAGCTTGCAGTGCCATCGGAAGATGAAGACAGCGCCGTTCTGGTTGATCCATTGGCTGACGGCATGTCGCTGGAACCTTTGTACCAGCTGTTCAGCGACGAAAGCGTGGTCAAGGTTTTCCACGCCGCGCGGCAGGATCTTGAAATTTTTTGGGTCGACGCGGGCGTCTTTCCGACTCCGTTGTTTGATACTCAGGTCGCTGCGATGGTCTGCGGTTTTGGTGAACAGGTTGGCTATGAAACTCTGGTCCGGAAGATTTGCAAGGAAGGGGTCGATAAAACTTCTCGCTTCACCGACTGGTCACGGCGCCCTCTGACGGAAGCGCAGAAAACATACGCACTGGCAGATGTAACCCATCTTCGGAAAATCTATGAGCATCTGGCTGCAGAACTTAAGAAGTCGCGTCGAGATCACTGGGTTGCAGAAGAGCTTCGCATACTGACCCGACCCGAGACATATGACATTCGCCCGGAAGAGGCGTGGCGGCGGGTCAAAACGCGGACCAACTCTGCCAAGTTTCTGGCCGTGGTTCGAGAGCTGGCGCAGTTCCGCGAGGCCTATGCGCAAGAGAACAATGTGCCACGAAGCCGTGTGTTCAAAGACGATGCGTTGATCGAGATGGCCTCGACCAAGCCCAAGACGCCCTCTGATCTGGGCGGGTCGCGCTTGTTGCTGCGCGAAGCGCGCAAAGGGGCGATCGCAGAAGGCATTCTGGAGGCGGTAAAACGGGGCGTAGGTTGCCCGCAAGACCGGTTGCCGAAGATTGACAACAGCCGCGACAAGCTGAAGGTCAACCCGGCGCTTGCAGATTTGCTGCGCGTTCTTTTGAAATCAAAGACCGAAAGCGCAGGCGTTGCCGCAAAATTGATCGCCTCCAGCGCGGAATTGGATCAGATCGCTGCAGGCGAACGAGAAGTTCCCGCCATGTCCGGTTGGCGGTTCGAGGTTTTTGGCGAGGACGCGCTGAAGCTTTGCGAAGGCAAGATTGCTTTGGCCGCCAAGGGACAGGCCGTGCAGGTTGTCTCGCTTTAACGGCGACGGGATTCCAACGCGTTCTGCTGGCCTTTGACCCGAACTAAACGAATACCTTCCAGTTCTTTCCGGCTTACATTGACGGCCTCTGAAACCATCCGCGACCGTTCGGTGCCCTGCGCAGTGGCGTATTCCGGGTAATCCACGCGGAAGGTGAATTCCATAACGCCATTTTTGCTGAGTTCTTCAGATCTTACGCGCGCGAGCTGCGCGTTGAACGCACCCTGTCGAATGGCTGTGCCAGCCGCATAGATGATTGCACCCGTCGAGGTTGGGTCGATCCGCAATTCGTTGATCACGGCGATTGGAACGCTGTTATCCTCGGCGTCCGGACGCTCGAACAGGCCTTTTTTGTCGGCATTTTCGGGAACCAAGGCATTAGCGTCATCGGCTGATACTTCGGATGGGCTGGGTGTGCTGCTGCCAAACCAGTTCGATGGATTCGCGCTTGAGTTGCTCCAGTTGCTACAAGCGGACAGAGCCATTGTGAAGATCATCAGAACAGGCAGAGTTTTGTGCATGGACCCAGTACTTTGTGCAACTTTACCTGCATCGGGTTAACGCAAATTCGATCGTTTGAAAAGCCACGCTGGGGACTGGACAGTCGGTAGCGCTGAGCATAGTTCACAATTGTGAATGCGTAACGCAAGGACGGACCCGATATGGCAACGCCAGCCTTCGAAGAGATAGTCGAGGATTTCGAGTTCCTGGAGGACTGGGAAGACCGCTATCGCCATGTGATCGAGCAGGGCAAAGCGATGGAGCCTCTGGATGATGCATTCAAAGTCCCTGCGACCAAGGTGAATGGTTGCGCCAGTCAGGTCTGGCTGCATCCAACCATTGAGGGCGGTCAATTCCGCTTTGACGGTGACAGCGATGCCCTGATTGTTCGGGGCTTGATTGCGGTTCTGCGTAGCCTGTATAACGGCTTGCCGGTGGCCGAGGTGCCCAGTGTTGATGCCGGTGGAGAACTCGCGCGACTGGGGTTGCAGGATCATTTGTCTGCCCAACGTTCAAACGGGTTACGCGCTATGATAGAACGTATTCGCGAAGTGGCATTGGCCAGCGCCTGACTTTTAGGTGGATTTGCGCGCTGCCCAGTCAGCAAGCGTGGTTTCCAAATCGCCATAGCCGGTTTGCCGACGCTCGAACTCCAGCCCCATCCGATCAGCGCACTCCTGCGCGCGACGAGTCAAGTCGGGATCATCGGTTTGCGCCTGATAAACGAGCTTGGTGTAATTTCCGAAATACATCTCTCGCAATTCAGGATGACGGTCCAGACCCAGCGGTTTCCAGACAAACGCATCAAACTGCCGCGCAAGGAAATCTGTCAGATAAAAAGCGGTGGTTTCATCGTCGCCATGCGCTGCAAAGGCAAGATTGCCCTCGAAGAAGGAATAGCAATGGGGCCCTTGGATCATCTCGACCCCCAGCCGCTTGCATGCTGCCTGTAACAAGCCACCGGTTCCGCAATCGGCATAGACAACGTAGATGCGGTCGTATGAGCCCCGATGCTTGGCAACCGCATCCTCGACCGCCTGTGTGATCTTTTCCGGGTGCACATGCAAAATGGCGGGCAGGCAAGTCAGGGCCATGTGATCCCAGCCGTTCCGTTCTTTCAGGTCCAGAATCTCGCGGGCCAGTGCACCGCATGCGATCAGAAGAATCGACTCGGCGCTGTGCGGTGCGACATAGCCTTGACGGGTCAGGCTGTCATCGTCTGGGATCTGTGAGTCGGTCATCTGATCTCTCTGGCTGGTCTTTAGCAATATATGTGCCCGAGGTTCGGACAAAAAAGGCCGCCCCAAAAAGGACGGCCTGTCTCACGATATGATCTCGCGCCTTAGCCGGCCAGTTGGTTGTGCTTGCGCGACATGAAGTCCTTGGCCATTTCCACCGCCACGGCTGCGTCGCGGCAATAGCCGTCAGCGCCGATCGCCTTGCCAAACTCTTCGTTCAGCGGAGCGCCGCCAACCAGAACGGTGTACTCATCACGCAGGCCTTGTTCGACCAACGTGTCGATTACGACCTTCATATAAGGCATCGTCGTCGTCAGCAGAGCGGACATGCCCAGAATGTCGGGCTGTTCGTTTTCCAGCGCTTCGAGGTAGTTCTCGACCGGGTTGTTGATGCCGATATCGACAACTTCGAACCCGGCGCCTTCCATCATCATCGCAACAAGGTTCTTGCCGATGTCATGGATGTCGCCCTTGACGGTGCCGATCACCATCTTACCAACGCGCGGAGCACCAGTTTCAGCCAGCAGAGGTTTCAGGATCGCCATACCGCCTTTCATGGCGTTGGCCGCCAGCAGCACCTCAGGCACGAACAGGATTCCGTCGCGGAAGTCGTGGCCGACAATTGTCATGCCGCCAACCAGCGCTTTGGTCAGGATGTCATAGGGTTGCCATCCGCGCTCGAGCAGGATGTTCACACCTTCTTCGATCTCTTCCTTCAGGCCGTCATAAAGGTCATCGAACATCTGTTCGACGAGTTCGTCGTCATTCAGTTCGGACAGGACGATGTCTTCTTCATCAGACATGGGTATTTCCCTGAGCTGTGCGGGCCTGCGGCCCGTGGTGGCATTTTCACCGTTTTGGCCATTTCGTCGCAGGTCTACTGTGACGATTGCGACCTAGGTCGTTCTGAGACCGACCTATAGGCCGAATATTCGCACTCAGCGACATCGAATTTTGCAAGATCATCCTGCATTGGTTTCATTAGCCACGGTAAATTCACCTGCAGTCTAATGCGTCGCCTGTTTCGAGCATCTGATGATTTTTGGGAGACGAAACATGAATCTTGCCAGTGAAACTGGTTTTAATTACATCTAGTGATAGGAACAAATGGCGAACAAATGACTACTGCCATCAAAAGCCCTGGGCGCGGAGCAACCTCAAACGAAGCAGGTCGATTCGAGAGGTTTACAACCGAGTTGACCGAAGATGGCTGGGATTTGCCAGACGAACTGCCACCTTTGCGGACCGAAGTTCGGGAAGAAATGGCGCGCAATCTGATTACCTATAACAAGTCGCCGGACCTACCTTTTGACAGATCCATAAACCCATATCGGGGCTGCGAGCATGGATGCGTGTATTGCTTTGCTCGGCCAACGCATGCGTATCTGGGGCTGTCTCCGGGCTTGGATTTCGAAACCCGCCTTGTTGCGCGACCCAATGCGGCTGAGCTATTGCGTCGCGAACTCTCGGCACGTTCTTACAAGGTGGCCACGATTGCACTGGGCACCAACACCGATCCTTATCAACCGATCGAAAAAAACCGCAAGATAACAAGAAGCTGTCTAAAGGTGCTGAGAGATTTTCAGCATCCGGTCGGTATTGTGACCAAGGGGGCTCTGATCGAGCGTGATCTTGATATTCTGGCACCGATGGCCCGCAATGGCCTTGTCCGGGTTGGCATCTCGCTGACCACATTGGACCGCGATCTTTCCCGACGGATGGAACCACGAGCACCTTCGCCGCAGCGCAGGCTCGGAATGATCCGCAACCTGACCGAGGCTGGCGTGCCTGTGCGCGTTATGACGTCTCCGGTGATTCCCGGTTTAACCGATCATGAATTGGAAAACCTGTTGGAGGCCGGAAAGCAGGCTGGCGCCGATGCTGCAAGCTGGATCATGCTGCGGCTTCCGCGTGAAGTATCCGCGCTCTGGCGCGAGTGGCTGATCGAACATCAGCCGGGCAGGGCTGAGAAGGTGATGGCACGGCTGCGCGAAATGCATGGGGGTAGGGAGTATGATCCCCGATGGGGCCACCGCATGCGGGGCGAAGGGACCTATGCCGAGATGATTGCGCAACGGTTCAAGGCCGCAGTCAAACGTCTCGGGCTGTCGACTGATATGCCGCCACTAAACTGTGCGGCTTTTGCGCCGCCACCTCAGCCCGGTGATCAGCTGGCTTTGTTCTGAAACCTTTGTTCAGAAACTGATGCCAATCCCGGCGGAGAATCCGTTAACCGTATCGCTGCCGTAATAACGGACCATAAACCGTGTCGTTGATACCCAAGGCACCCATGTGTCGGACAGATCAACCTCGATCCCGCCACCTACGCGGGCCAGCCAGTCGGTGCCCAATACAAGTGACTGATCCCCGATCAGATAGGACAGGGACAGATCGCCCACCCAGCGGACCGGGCGACCGAACATGCGTTTTCCAGTTGGAAAGCGGTAGCGTGACCACAGAACTGCATTTGCGGCAGTTGATTCAACCAACAAGTCCTCGTTGTCTCCGATAGGCCAGTATTCGATATGGGTATAGCGCAGGCTTGCCTCGAATTCCCGGTCGTTGGACAGAGCTTTTTCGTACGAGACCGTCATCGATCCGCCTGCGCCACCAGCCCAGATGCCGCCGCTTTCGAGAAAGTCTCGATCAAGCCCCAGGCTGTTGGCGATGGCTTGCGCACCGACAGATGCGTCGGATTGCGTACGTCCGACCGAGATATGGGCCATCGGGGTCATTTTCCAATACTCGCCGATGTCGAACTGATAGCCGACACCGCCGGTCAGGGCGAGGCTGGTCCATTTCAGCGGTATACGCGTGGTATCTCCGGTGCCGCTGAAGGTCAGAACGGGGTCATAGCGCGCGTAGCCTATATACCCCTCAAGATAGATCGGCACGCCCTCAGCAAGGCGAAACCCGCCGCCCAGCTGGGCGGATTTGAAATCGTAATCGCGATTGTCTGTATTTGATTGCAGCGAGATTGCGCTGGCAGAATCGTCCGGGATGCCTGCCAGCCCTAAGATTGCCAGCGACCCGGCGGCGTTTTCCTGCTGCTGCTTCTCAAAAGCACGTTCCAGCACGCTTTGAGCGGATGCCGATTGCGCAAGTAGCAACATAATGAACAAGAGGATTAAACGCATGAGAACCAAACACTATTCGCCGGACGCGGCAACATTAGGCGGACTAACGCAGTGCGGAAAGATGCATCGAAACAGTCATTTACGTTTGGTTTCGAACGGTCTCATTTTGGTAACGCTACGGAAAAAAAGACCCCGGATAACCGGGGTCTTAACATCGATATTGTGTGTGGATCAGCGGTTTTCGATGTCCACGTAATCGCGGTTGGTCGCGCCCAGATAAAGCTGACGTGGGCGTCCGATCTTATTCTGTGGATCGGCAATCATTTCTTTCCACTGGCTAACCCAGCCAACGGTACGTGACAACGCGAAGATTGGCGTGAACATCGAGGTCGGGAAACCCATCGCTTCCATCACGATGCCCGAATAGAAGTCGACATTCGGGAACAGTTTCTTTTCGATGAAATACGGATCTTCCAGAGCCTGTTTTTCCAGCGCCTTCGCGACCTGTAGTTTGGGATTGTTTTCCACGCCCAGCAGGTCAAGTACTTCGTCTGCCGATTGCTTCATCACTTTCGCGCGTGGATCGAAGTTCTTGTAGACGCGGTGGCCAAAGCCCATCAGACGGAACGGGTCATCTTTGTCTTTGGCGCGCTCGATAAACTCGGGGATGCGGTCCACGCTGCCGATCTCTTCCAGCATTTCAAGGCAAGCCTGGTTCGCACCACCATGGGCCGGACCCCAGAGACAGGCGATACCGGCCGCGATACAGGCGAACGGGTTTGCACCCGAAGAAGATGCCAGACGCACCGTCGAAGTCGAGGCGTTCTGTTCGTGATCCGCCTGCAGCATGAAGATACGATCCATGGCGCGTGCCAGAATCGGGTTCACCTCGTAATCTTCGGCAGGAACGGCAAAACACATGCGCAGGAAGTTTGACGCATAGTCCAGGTCGTTGCGCGGATACACGAAGGGCTGACCAATATGGTATTTGTAGGCCCAGGCCGCGATGGTCGGCATTTTTGCGATCAAACGGTGCGAAGCTACTTCACGCTGACGCGGGTCCGCGATGTCGGTCGAATCGTGATAGAACGCGGACATGGCACCAACCACACCCACCATGATGGCCATCGGATGCGCATCCCGGCGGAATCCGCGATAGAAATACTGCATCTGCTCGTGCAGCATCGTGTGCCGGGTGATTGTGGTCTCGAAGTTCTCCAGATCCTTCGCCGAAGGCAGCTCGCCATACAGCAGCAGATAGCTGAGTTCGAGGAAATGCGACTTCGAGGCGATCTGCTCGATCGGATAACCGCGATGCAGCAACTCACCCTTGTCACCGTCGATGAATGTAATGGTGCTGTCACAGCTTGCGGTGGACGTGAAACCCGGATCATAAGTAAAGACGCCAGCCTGACCATAGAGCTTGCGAATATCGATCACATCGGGCCCAGCGGTCGGAGAAAACACCGGCAGATCATAGCTTTCGCCGTGGACAGTCAGTTTGGCTGATTTTTTGCTCTCGGTCATGTTTGTCCCTTCTTCATTCGTGCGCATGCCGGATCGCTGTCCGACAAAGCAGGCAACGACTGCGATCCGTCGCGCAGTCCGTTCTTAGCAGAGCAGCGTTACCCTTATGTGAAATCAGGCCGGGTTCGCTGCATCAGAAAGCCGCGCTAGGGTTTCATCGCGCCCAAGCACAAGCATCATGTCAAATACCGAAGGTGTAACTGCCCGGCCCGCTAGTGCCGCCCGCAGCGGACCAGCCAATTTGCCGAACTTAACCCCATTCGCCTCTGCGAACGAATTCAGGGTCTCCTCCAGTTCGTTCCGGGACCAGCTAGCATTTTGCAGCTGCGGCGTCAATTCTTTCAGTATACCGTCGGATACAGATGCCAGCGCCTTTGCGGCCTTTTCATCTGGCTGGATAGGTCGCGACGTAAGCACAAAATGAGCTTTTTCAATGATTTCCGGGAACGTGCGTGCGCGGTCCTTGAGGCAATACATCGCACGGATCAAATCACTGGATTGTGTTTCGGAAAGCGGCGGCAAACCAGCTGACTTCAGATATCCCTGAATTTCATGCTGCAGCGCGGCATCTTCCCCGACGGCAATATGTTGTCCACAAAGGTTTTCAAGCTTCTTCACATCAAATCGCGCCGGGCTTTTGCCGATGCCATCCAGATCGAACCACTCTTTAGCCTGGGCATCGGTAAAGAACTCATCATCCCCATGGCTCCAGCCCAGCCGAGCCAGATAGTTGCGCATTCCGGATGCCGGATATCCCATGGCCTGATATTCTTGCGCCCCCAACGCACCGTGACGTTTGCTGAGCTTTTTCCCATCGGGTCCATGGATCAAAGGGATATGCGCCCAGACTGGTACATCCCAACCCATCGCCTCGTAGATCATCATCTGACGGGCGGCGTTGTTGAGGTGATCGTCGCCCCGGATCACATGAGTCACGCCCATATCATGATCGTCAACCACAACGGCAAGCATATAGACCGGAGTCCCATCCGAACGCAGCAGGATCATGTCATCCAACTGATCGTTGCGAATGGTGACATCGCCCTGCACCTGATCGCGGATCACAGTGGCACCGTCTTGCGGAGCCTTGATGCGGATCACGTAAGGGGCGTCGGGATGTGTGGTAGGGTCAGCCTCGCGCCACGGGCTGCGAAACAGGGTCGACTGCCCCTCGGCCCGCGCCTGTTCACGGAATGCAGCGATTTCTTCCTGCGTCGAAAAGCACTTGTATGCCTTGCCGTCGGACAGCAATTGATGCGCGACCTCTGCATGTCGAGGGGCACCCTCGAATTGGCTGACGACCTCACCGTCATGATCAAGCCCTAGCCAGTCCATGCCTTGCAGTATGGCCGCTGTTGCTTCCGGCGTGGAACGTTCCCGATCGGTATCCTCGATCCGCAACAGGAACTTGCCGCCGCGACCCCGCGCATAAAGCCAGTTGAACAGCGCAGTGCGGGCGCCACCGATATGCAGAAATCCGGTGGGAGAGGGGGCAAAACGGGTGACGACCTGATCGGACATGGTGTGGATTAACCTTTTGGTAACCTTAGCGGGCATAGTTTGGCGACTATCTACCCAGCCCGAAGGACGGGGGCAACCATGCGTGTTCTGACACGGGTCGAGACCGCATTGCTGACCCAGCGGGGACACTTGTTTCCGTGGTCCCCGATCTGCCTGGCGGTCGGGATTGGTTGGTATTTCAGCCTCAGGTTCGAACCCGAGGTTGAGCTCTATGTCGGCGTTCTGGCGCTTGCCTTGCTGGCGCTTGCCTCCACCCGTTGGATGGGGGCCGCGTGGTCACCGCTGGCCACTGGCTTAGCCCTGATCGCGATGGGGTTCGTTCTGGCCGGGACGCGGGCACATATGGTTGCGGAGCCGGTCCTGCAATGGCGTTACTATGGCCCGGTCGAGGGGAGGGTCGTAGCGCTGGACCGCTCTGCGTCGGATGCGCTGAGGGTGACATTGGATCAGGTGCGGATCGGGGACGTTCCTGCTGATCAAAGACCCCGGCGCATCCGGCTTTCTATTCACGGTGAGTCAGTTGCGCTGTCCCCGGGTCAGCGGATTATGACCACAGCACATCTTTCGCCGCCGCAAGGGCCAGTTGAACCCGGAGGTTTTGATTTTCGCCGCCACGCCTGGTTCCAGCAACTCGGCGCTGTTGGATACACTCGGGCTCCGGTCCTGACGTCGGCTGCGGCGCAAGATGGTTTGGACGGAGTGCGTATCACGGCCTTGCGCATGGAGATCTCGGATCGGGTGCGCACGATCCTGCCGGGCGAAGTCGGGGGCTTTGCCGCCGCCGTAACTACCGGTGATCGCAGCGGGATGGGGCAGGCCTCGTTAGAGGCGTTGCGCGCGTCCAACCTGGCTCATCTTCTGGCGATTTCGGGCCTTCACATGGGTTTGTTGACCGGTTTCGTTTTTGTGGCGTGCCGCATGGGGTTCTCAATGGTACCTGTCATCGCGCTTCGCATGCCCGTACGCAAGGTGGCCGCGCTCTGTGCGTTATTCGCGTCGACAATCTACCTGCTTCTGTCTGGTGGGAACGTCGCGACTGAGCGCGCCTTTGTGATGGTCTGCGTTATGCTGGGGGCCGTATTGTTGGACCGGCGCGCGATTTCATTGCGGGCGGTGGCCATGGCTGCGCTGATTGTTCTTACCTTGCGCCCGGAAACTCTATTGAGCCCCGGATTTCAGATGTCTTTTGCTGCTACAACCGCCTTGGTCGCAGGGTTCGGCGCATTGCGGGACTATGGCCCAATGCCAGGCCCAAAGTGGCTGCGGCCTGTGCTGGCCTTGTTGACATCCTCGGCGATCGCGGGGATCGCGACAGCTCCGATCGGGGCGGCGCGTTTTAACGCTATTTCGCACTATGGGTTGTTGGCAAATCTCGTCTCCGTGCCCGTCATGGGAACGCTGGTCGTTCCAAGTGCGGTGGTCGCCGCCCTTCTTGCACCTTTTGGGCTTGAAGCGATTGCATTGCACGTAATGGGTCTTGGGCTGAGATGGATCCTTACCGTTGCCAATTGGGTCGCGGGACTGGAGGGCGCGCGCGGGTACGTAGTAAGCCCAGACTATTTCGTATTGCCTGTTCTAGCTCTGTCTCTTCTGTGGCTAATGCTGTGGCAAGGGCACGCACGGTGGCTCGGCATCGCCCCCGCAGCATTGGCGATAGCGCTGTGGGGTCAGGGAAGCCGCCCAGACGTGCTGATCGCCGATACCGGCGGGCTGGTCGGAGTGATGACTGAACACGGGCGCGCGCTGAGCAAACCGAAAGGTAGCGGATTTGTCGCGTCGGTGTGGCTGGAAAATGACGGGGACGGGGCAGATCAACCAAAGGCCGCTTTGCGATGGCCAGAGGCATCAGCGGGAATTCAACGTCTTCTTCTGGGAGACAAAGAGCTTGTCCACTTGACTGGCAAGCGGGCTGCGAGCGCCTTTCAGGAATGCAGGAAAGATCAGATCATTGTCGCCCCGGTGTCGTTGACTTTGACCGGTGAATGCAGCGTTTACGATACGGAATTTCTGCGGAAGACAGGCAGTCTTGCGTTGTCCAAGGGGCGTTTGTTCGCCAGTTCTGATATCTCAGGCCGCCGCCTCTGGTCCCCCAAGCTGCTTCAGTAGCTTCGGATCAAGCCTACCAGGCGGCCCTGAACTTTCACCTTGTCCTCTGGCAGCACGCGGGTCTCATAGGCCGGATTCGCCGCTTCCAGCGCAATGGCCTGACCTCGGCGGAAAAACCGTTTCAGCGTGGCTTCCTGATCTTCCACCAATGCCACCACGATGTCACCGTTGTCAGCGGCCGTTGTTTCGCGGATCACCACGACATCGCCATCGTTGATACCGGCGTCGATCATCGAGTCGCCACGAACCTCAAGCGCATAATGTTCACCACGGCCCGAAACCATCGAGCCCGGTACCGCAACGCGGTGCGAAACATGGCTGATCGCTTCGATCGGTACACCGGCAGCAATCCGGCCCATAACAGGCAATTCCATCGCATCAACTGTGACGGGTTCAAAGTTCGCGGGGCGTGGACCTTCAGGGCGATCGCCTTCAATCACACGCGGTTTGAAACCTGCCGTGGGCTCTCCCCCAAGGCTTTCTGGCAGCTTGACAATTTCGATGGCACGGGCTCGATGGGCAAGGCGGCGGATAAAGCCACGTTCTTCCAGCGCGGTGATCAGTCGATGAATCCCGGATTTTGACCGTAGATCCAACGCGGCCTTCATCTCATCAAAACTGGGCGGAACACCGTCCGCTTGCACGCGTTTGTGGATGAATTCCAGCAAATCCAATTGCTTCTTGGTCAGCATTGCTCATACCTCGTCGCTCATGCGTTTTCTTTTGTTCTACGCATGTTCACGTTTTGTGTCAACGGATTTGCTAGATCGGCAGGTAAAGGACCTCATCCCCGGCCTCGCGCGCGGGATCGTGGGGTTGGCGTACCAATAGTGCATTGGCTTGCGCCAAAACACTTAGCAGCGAGCTGTCCTGATCATCACAGGCGCGGATGCCGCCGTTGTCCAACACCGCCCGCATATAATGCTCACGCGGGCCATTTTTCCCGAGCGGGGCAGAAAGGCGGGCGCGTTGGAATGGCTGTAGGGCCTGTTCAATCCCCAACATGCGGCGCACCATTGGGATGAGGAACAGGTAACCGCACACCATGGCACTGACCGGGTTTCCGGGTAGACCGACCATTGCAGCACCCCCAAGCCGCCCGGCCATCAGAGGTTTACCCGGTCGCATGCGAATCTTGTAGAACGATTGCTTCAACCCAAGACCTTCCGAGACATCCGCAACCAGGTCGTACTCGCCAACCGACGCCCCTCCGATTGTCACCACAAGGTCAGCGCCCTGTGCCAAGCCAAAAGCTGTTTCTAATGACGCTAAGGTATCTTGTGCGATAGGAAGTACACGAACTTGTGCGCCAGCGTTTTCCAGTAACGCCTTAAGACCAAAGGTATTTGAGGCGATGATCTGATCGGGGCCGGGTGTTTCTCCGGGCATCACCAGTTCGTCACCGGTTGAGATTAGTGCAACCACGGGTTTGCGGGTCACAGGGACCGAAGCGATGTTCATCGCTGCCATTAATGCGACATCTTCGGGTCTGAGCTGGTGTGGGGCCGTGATCTGCGTACCGATGCTGAAATCGATCCCCGCAGGGCGGATATTGGCCTTTTCACCGGGGGCGTCGGTTATGGTGATCAGATCACCGCGTCGGTCGACATCTTCCTGTATGACGACGAAATCTGCACCATCCGGCACAGGCGCACCAGTGAATATCCGCACAGCTTGGCCGGGTCCGACGCTTCCAGCAAAGCGACGTCCGGCCGCTGCTTCGCCAACCACTTTGAACATTGCGTGCAGTTCGACTTCGGCCGCGTTGACGGCGTACCCATCCATTGATGACGCAGCAAAGGGCGGCTGATCACGCGTTGCTGCAACGTTTTCTGCCAGGATACGACCGGCAGCCTCGGCAAGGGCAACCGTTTCTGCGGGCAGCGGTGAGACCAGATCGAACAGCAGAGCCCGCGCTTCTTCAACCGAGATCATGATGCCTCGTAACGCCCTGATTTTCCGCCGTCTTTCAGTAGAACACGAATACCGCCGATCTCCATCGATTTGTCCACGGCCTTCGCCATATCGTAAACCGTCAGTGCGGCTGTCGAGACTGCTGTCAGCGCTTCCATCTCTACGCCGGTCTGGCCGGAAGTCTTTACAGTCGCTTCAATCTGAACGCCGGGAAGGTCCGGGTCTAAGCTCAGTTCAATGGCGACTTTGGTCACGGGTAGCGGATGACACAGAGGTATCAGGTCAGGCGTTTTCTTGGCGCCCATTATGCCCGCAAGTCTGGCAACACCAAGAACATCGCCTTTCTTAGCGCGTCCTTCTGAAATGATATCAAAGGTTTCCTTCGCCATCTTGATGTATCCAGATGCAACCGCAACCCGGTCAGTGACAGCCTTGTCGGACACATCCACCATATGGGCCTCACCTTTGGCATCAAAATGGGTCAGCGGCATCACATCACTCCGGGAATGAGCGGGTTGGCGAGCAGTGCTCGAGTTGCCGAAGCTACATCTTCATGACGCATCAGGCTTTCACCAATAAGGAAACAGCGCGCACCGTAGCGGGCGATATCGGCGAGGTCCGCCGGAGTGCTCAGGCCGCTCTCGCAGACGATCGTGCGATCCGCTGGAACCAGCTTTGACAGATGACGAGTTGTATCAAGATTCGTCTCGAAGGTCTTGAGATTGCGGTTGTTTATCCCGATCAGCGGGCTTTTCAGCTGCGATGCCCGCTCAAGCTCGTCTGCTTCATGGACTTCGATCAGAACATCCATGCCCCAGTCAAACGCGGTTTGCTCAAGCTCGGCGGCCTGTGCATCGCTGACCGATGCCATGATGATCAGGATGCAATCCGCACCCAATGCACGCGCTTCGACCACCTGATAGGGGTCGTACATGAAGTCCTTCCGCAATGCTGGCAACGAACAGGCCGCGCGCGCTTCGGTCAGAAAGGATTTGTCGCCCTGAAAGCTAGGCATGTCGGTCAGAACCGACAGGCAAGCCGCGCCGCCCTCTTCATAAGCTTTGGCAAGCGCGGGCGGATCGAAATCAGCGCGGATCAGACCTTTGGACGGGCTGGCCTTTTTGACCTCGGCGATCAATCCGTACCCCTTGCGCATAGCCGAATGCAGGGCTTCGGCAAAACCGCGTACCTCGGGTGCGTTCCGTGCCTCAGATTCTAGTGTTTCCAGAGGCTTATGCGCCTTATCCGCAGCGATCTCTTCCAGCTTGTACGCTTTGATTTTGTCCAGAACGGTCTCGGTCATGCGGCTTCCTGTGTAATGCGCGCCAGCGCGGTGGTCTTTTCACGGGCCTTGCCGCTATCAATGCTTTCTGTGGCCATCGAAACGCCCTCGCGCAGATCGCGTGCCGCATCTGCAACGACCAGCGCCGCTGCCGAGTTTAGCAACACCGCGTCGCGGTAGGCTGAAGGTGCCCCATCCAGCAGGGCGCGGAAGGCGACCGCGTTCTCTTCGGGCGTGCCGCCGATGATATCTTCGAACGGATGCACCGGAAGGCCTGCATCTTCGGGGTGAAGCTCGACCTCTTTGACAACGCCGTCCTCAACTGATGCGACCCAGCTGACCCCGGTGATCGTAAGCTCATCCGTACCGTCTGAGCCGTGGACTAGCCAGGCATGTTCAGCCCCAAGCAGACCCAGAGTTTCGGCCATCGGGCGGATCAGGTCGCGGCTGAACGCACCGGTCAGTTGGCGCTTCACTCCGGCGGGGTTGGTTAGGGGCCCCAGAATGTTGAAAATCGTGCGCGTACCCAGTTCTTGCCGCGAGGGCATGACATGGGCGATCGCCGGGTGGTGCATCGGGGCCATCATGAAACCGATACCGACTTCTTTCAGCGCTTTTTCAACAACTTCCGGGCCAACCATAACGTTAATACCAAGCTGCCCAAGAGCATCTGCTGCGCCGGATTTCGAGCTCAGATTCCGATTACCGTGTTTTGCAACGGTGACACCGGCGCCAGCCGTCACAAAAGCCGTGGCTGTCGAGATATTGAGTGTTCCTTTGCCGTCGCCCCCCGTGCCAACGATGTCCATCGCGCCAGCGGGAGCTTTCACTGCATTGCATTTCGCGCGCATTACGGCAGCGGCGGCGGCGTATTCCTCGACCGTCTCGCCGCGCGTGCGCATTGCCATCAGCAACCCGCCGATCTGGCTGGGCGTGGCGGCCCCATCAAAGAGGATGCCAAAGGCCTGTTCAGCCTCGGCACGGGTCAAAGGTCGATCGGCCGCAGCACCGATCAGAGGTTTCAGAGCGTCGCTCATGCGGGGACTTTCATTTCGTTCAGGAAGTTCTTGAGCAGGGCGTGACCATGCTCGGACGCGATGGATTCCGGGTGAAACTGGACGCCGTGGATCGGCAGTTCTTTGTGCTGCAGACCCATAATCGTGCCATCCTCAAGCTCGGCGGTGATCTCAAGGCAATCGGGCAGGCTTTCGCGTTCTACGACAAGCGAATGATACCGGGTGGCCTCGAAGGGCGAGGGCAGGCCAGCGAATACACCTTTGCCGGTGTGTTTCATCGTGCCCATTTTCCCGTGCACGATCTCATGACAGCGCACAACCTTGCCGCCAAATGCCTGACCGATGGTTTGATGCCCCAGACAGACCCCCATCAGCGGTGTTTGCGTCTCGGCCGCGGCTTCGGTCAAGGCCAGACAGATACCCGCCTGATCGGGATCACAAGGGCCGGGGCTGAGCAGAATACCAGCCGGGTTCATCGCCATTGCTTCCTGCACATCCAGCGCGTCATTCCGGCGCACGACCATCTCGGCCCCGAGCTCACCCAGATAATGAACGAGGTTGTAGGTAAACGAGTCATAGTTGTCGATCAGCAGCAGCATTTGGGCACTTATCTTCCTATGGGCATTTCGGGCTGGCGATGCAGTCCCTGAGCGCGGTATAATGTCGGGACATACATGCTCAGGCTTGTGCGGCAGCGTCAAGAGGACATACCCAACTTGACACCGTGCGGGTGAGCGCCGCGGAAGATGGCGTCTGGGTGGATGAGGCACGAAACAACGCGAGAGGCGAGATTTCGATGAGCGGATTTTACGGTGGAGTGATCGCCGGGGCGGTCTCGGTATTGGCACTGGGCGCGGTTCTTTCGCTGACAACTCCTTTGTCACGTAAACCAGATGTGACGGCAACAGCGCCCGAAGTGGCTGATACTCCGCAGCCCCTGGAGGCTGCGAAAGTTGAAGAAAGCAATGCCGATGCTGATCTGGTTGAGTTGCCACCATCCGGCCCTGAAACCCCCGATCTATCATCAGATTCGCTGGATGGCTTGGCAGGTATCGAGCTTGAGCCCGGTGCCCGTCCTGAGGCGGGTGGAGCACCGACCGTAGCCGAGGCACCTGCAGCGATCTCATCTTCTGACGTGACCGTTCAAACCGAAGCGCCCGCGGCACCGCCAAATCCACTTGCCGAACCAACCTCGCCACAACAGGAAGCCGAACCGGCAGCGCTCGCGGACGCTCCAGCAGCGCCTGCGCCCGAGGAAGCCCCGGAACCGCAGGTTGCGGAAGAAACGCCCAACGAGGCCCCTCAGGTCGCTGCCTTGCAGCCTGAGATCGCGGATGTGCCGGATGCAGCTCCAGAGGCTCAGGAAGCGGAACCCGTGCCTGATGAAAATCCAATCGCGGTTGAGGGTGAAGAAGATACCCGCCCTGTACGTCAGCCGCGCGTATTGACCCTGCCGCAAATTGGCGGAGAGGGGGCCACAGGTTCCGGTTCGTTGATCGGCAAGCGTGTCGTGCCCCTAACCGAGAGGGATGACCCGCCCGTCGAACAAGCCGTGATTACTCCAGAAGTGGTGGCCAAGCCCATCGAAGCACATGCTGCCACCTTCGAAAATCCAGAATCCAAGCCATTGATGTCGATCATTCTGATCGATGATGAAGGGGCTTTTGGGGCCGAGGCGTTGCAGGATTTCCCATACCCGCTAAGTTTTGCCGTCAGCCCGTCTGACCCGAATGCAGCGGAAAAAATGGCCCGTCATCGCGAGGCTGGATTTGAAGTATTGGCCTTGGTTGACATGCACGAAGCCGCCAGTGCTCAGGACGCTGAGGTGTCGTTGTCGGTGTGGTTGGATCAATTGCCTCAAACCGTTGGCATTCTGGAAGGTGTCGGAAGCGGCATTCAGGGCAACCGAAAGCTGGCTGATCAGGTTGCGGCGATTGCCGGAGATACCGGGCGCGGGCTGGTGACGCAGGACAATGGTCTAAACACAGCGCAAAAGCTTGCAGCGCGCAACGGCATTCCATCCAGCGTAGTGTTCCGCGATTTCGATGGTGCCAAACAGGACCCCAAGATCATGCGGCGTTTTCTGGATCAGGCAGCCTTCCGCGCCGGACAGGAAGGTGCCGTGGTGATGCTGGGTCGTCTGCGTCCCGAGACGATCTCGGCTCTGTTGCTGTGGGGGCTTGAGGATCGCGGCAGCCGCGTGGCGATGGCCCCAATTTCTGCCGTGATGATGAAAGAAGTCCAGCAGGGCGATGCCGGATCGCTGACGGACGGGTGACGGCAGCGACCATCCGCCACCCCACTAGCTGTTTCCGCTGCCTGTAAACCGCGCCGCATCCGCAGCCGCGCGGCGAATGGCGTTCGATTTATGGACGGTCTCCATGTATTCCGCTTCTGGGTCGCTGTCATAGACAACGCCGCCTCCAGCTTGGATATACAGTTTGTGGTCTTTCACAATGGCCGTCCGCAGCGCGATGCACATATCCATGTCGCCGCCTGCGCTGAAATACCCGACACCGCCACCGTAGATGCCGCGCTTTTCAGGCTCCAACTCGTCGATGATCTCCATCGCGCGCACTTTGGGCGCGCCTGATACCGTGCCTGCAGGCATCCCGGCAAAGAACGCGTCCAATGCGTCCTTGTCTTCGGCCAGTTCACCGACCACGTTTGATACGATGTGCATCACGTGGCTGTAGCGCTCGATGATGAACTCTTCGGTAGGACGCACGGTTCCGATCTTAGAAACACGCCCGGTGTCATTGCGGCCCAGGTCCAGCAACATGAGGTGCTCGGCGAGTTCTTTCTTGTCGGCCAGCAGGTCGATTTCGTTGGCCTTGTCTTCTTCGGGCGTCGCGCCACGCGGGCGGGTACCCGCGATAGGGCGGATCGTGACCTCATTGCCGAAGACACGCACCAGAATTTCTGGGCTTGCGCCTACGACCTGAAAGCCGCCGAAGTTGAAATAGAACATGAATGGCGATGGGTTGGTGCGCCGCAGCGAGCGGTAGAGGGCAAATGGCGGTTGTGGAAAATCCTGCGTCCAGCGTTGGGCCGGGACGACTTGAAAGATATCGCCCGCGCGGATATATTCCTTGGCCTTTTCAACGGCCTCCATATAGCCCGACTTGGTAAAGTTCGACACCGGAGGCCCAACTTCGACCGCGTCGCCCAGATCGCGGGTTTCGGCGGGCATGGCGCGTTCCAGATCGCGCACGGCATCCATCACACGCTCGGCAGCCTGCGCATAGGCGGCTTTGGCGGTTTGCCCCTCGCTGACCCAGGCGGGCGACACCACGGTAACCTCGCCTTTGACGCCGTCCAACACAGCAATGACCGAGGGGCGCAGCATGATCGCATCGGGCAGGCCCAACGGGTCAGGGTTCACATCCGGCAGGTATTCCACCAACCGGACCATGTCGTAGCCCAGATAGCCAAACAGGCCAGCGGCGGCCTGCGGCAGGTCATCGGGAAGCGCGATGCGGCTTTCAGCCAACAAGGCGCGTAAGTTGTCCATCGGGTTGCCATCCTGTGGCTCGAACGCCTCGGCATCGAAGCGGGCTGATCGGTTCAAGGCCGATGTCTCGCCCTGATAGCGCCAAATCAGATCGGGCTTCATTCCGATGATCGAATAGCGCCCGCGTACCTCACCCCCGGTTACCGACTCGAGCATGAAGGCGTCTTTCTGAGCGCCTGTCAGTTTCAGCATCAGTGAAACCGGCGTATCCAGATCAGCGGCGAGGCGGGTATAGACGACCTGATTTTCGCCCGCATCATAAGCGCGCGCGAAACTTTCGAAATCCGGGGTCAGGGCCATGTTCTGTCTCTTTTAGTAACTGGCCCGTACCGCGTTCAGCGCTTGCTGATCCAGCACAGGGCGTGCGCGTGTCTGGGCATTGCGCACATAGATGTCAAAGATGTTCTGCGCCAGCGCCTGGCTCAATTGCGCAGCCAGTGCATCCTGCATCTGGCGTTGCTCATCGGTTTCCGCCGGAGGTAGCTCTTCATCCAGACGCACGATCAGGGCGTTACCGTTTCCGGGAATGACACGCAGCTCGCCAGGGTCCATTTCAAACACCTGAGTCATGAAGTCCACGGGAACATCCTCGAGGAATGCGGTACGTGTCAGCGCATTTTCGACGCGGAAGGGCAGGCCTGTGGCGGTAAAGTCGCCATCTGTTGCCAGTTGGGTCAGAACCGTGTTGCCCTGATTTTGCAGCGCTTTCGCAGTTTCTACCTGCAGCCATGCCTCGGCGACACGGTCACGGGCGCTTTCCAGAGGTTCCGGGCGCGGTTCCAGCACTTCATTCAAGCGCAACGCAAAGATCGAACCATCTTCAAGGAACGCGACCTCTGGGAAATCACCTTCTTGCACAGCCTCAGCGACTGAGCGGAAGCCGTCATACGCGGCAACGCCATCGTCGCTTTGCTGGGTCCAGTCGATCTGACCCAGTTCCATCTCGGTCTCACCGGCCAGTTCTTCCAGTGTTGCGCCGCCTGCAAGCAGGTCGTTGATGTCTTCGGCCTGTGCTTCGATCTGACGGCGCGCTCGGTCGGCGGCGAGTTCTGCACGAAGTTCGGGTTCGGCGTCTTCGAAACTGACATTGTTCTCGGCCAGCGATCCATTGATCCGGAACAGGGCAGGGCCGAACACCGTGGGAAGCGGGCCGACCACATCGTCGATCTCGGCGGCAAACACGGCGTCGGCTGCATCGCCCAGATCTTCACGGGTGACATCGCCCAGATCAACATCGCTCAGCTCAAGCTGACGTTCGCGGACCAACTGTTCGAAATCGGCCCCGCCAACTTCAAGTTGTGCCAGCGCCTCGGTTGCGGATTCTTCGCTGGGATAGGGCAGACGCTCGACCAAGCGGCGCTCGGGTTGGAAAAATTCGTCAGCGCGTTGGTCGTATAGACGGCGCAGAGAATCTTCGTCCACTTCGATCGTGTCGAGCAGCATGTCGGGCGACAGAATGGCGTAGGTCAGTTGCTTGGTGCGGGGCAGGGTGAACTGATCGGTATTCTCATCGTAATATGTCTGAATCTGCGCGTCTGTGGGTTGGGCCACGGGCGTTTCGAGAAGGTCGGCAGACAGGGTCGCCACGGTAAAGCTGCGGCGGGCTAGCACATAGTTCGACAAAGCCTCGGTCAGCGTACGGGGCATTTCAACACCGCTCATGACCGCACCCTGAACGATGGTGCGTGAAGATTCTTTGCGCAGATCCGATTCGAATTCGGAATCGGTCATTCCGACCTGTTCCAGCTGAAAGCGATAGGCTTCGCGGTCGAATGTACCGTTTACACCTTGGAACGCCGGTATCTGTACAATCTCGTCCTGCAGGTTCTCGTCACCGATCGAAATGCCAAGCTGTCCGACCTCGTTATCGATTGCGGCCAGCGCGATCAGGCGCGAAAGGGCAAGTTGATCGAGGCCAAGATCATGTGCCTGCGAAATCTGCATTGCCTGTCCGGTTTGTGCTTCGACGGCCCGGATCTCGCGCTGAAGCTCACGAAAATACGCGTCGACCGAAACGCTTTCATCACCGACCTGCGCAACCGTACGAACGGTTCCGGTCAGGCTGGTGGCGCCAAAGCCCGCAAGGCCCAGCATCAAAAGACCCATGAGAATCCAGACAAAGGTTTTGGATAGGTTTTTCATGCCTGCGGCCATGGTGCCCTCTTGGTTTTGTCGGCAAATGTCTGCCCAGTCGGTTGCGGCCCTGAATACGATGCGTGCAGCCGGGGGGCAAGCTTAGAAGGACAAGCCCTGCAATCGGTCGAACAATTGCGCGATACCGGCGCGGTCGAGGTTGGCAAATGCTACACGAACCTGCCGCTTTCCCGCGGAATCGCCCTCTGGCATGAACATGGTACCCGGCAAAAGCAGTATACCTGCCTCGGGTACCAGCCGCCGGGCCAATTCGTCGGAAGCGATGCCAAAGGGATGTTCGAGGTAGGCAAAGTAAGCGCCAAGTCCCAAAAGACGCCAGCCTTTGTCTTCAAGGCGTGGCATTCCTTCCGCGATGGCCGCTCTTCGGTCGAGAATTTCATCTCGTTCACCCGCAACCCATTGGGTCAAGTTCCGCATGCCCCAAAGCGCGGCAAACTGGCCGATCTGGCCGGGGCAGATTGCGACCGTGTCCAGAAATTTCTCGATCTCCGCCAACAGGGCGGGGCTGGTTGAAATCGCGCCGACACGGTGACCGGTCAGGCGGTAGGCTTTTGAGAACGAGTAGAGATGGACAAACGTATCGTCCCAACCCGATTGCTGGAACAGGTCATGAGGCGCGCCTGATCGACTGTCGAAATCGCGATAGGTTTCGTCAACCAAAAGACGAAGCCCCGTTTCCCGCGCAAGATCATAGAAGCGGCGCACCAAGTCCGCAGGGTATTCGACACCACCGGGATTGTTCGGCGTCACCAACGAAATCGCCCGTGTCTTTTCGGTGATAAGGGCGCGGGCGCGTTCCGGATCGGGAAGCAAATCATCGTCTGTGGGCAAATCAACGGTTTTTACCCCAGCCATATCCAGCCACATCTTGTGATTGAAATACCAAGGGGTCGGAAGGATCACCTCATCCCCCTGATCGGTAATTGCCGAAATCACGGCTGAAAAGGCCTGATTGCAGCCCGAGGTGATTGCGATCTGATTCGCCGTTACCTCAGCCACATAATGTGCGCTGATCTGAGCTGCGAGTTCGGACCGCAGGTCATCGTTGCCCAGAACCGGGCCGTATAGATGCGCGCTGTCCTGCTCGACCGCGAATTCGGCCATTGCTTGCCGCAGCGCTAACGGGGGCGGATCGACCGGAGCCGCCTGACTGACATTGATCAACGGACGGTCAACTGCGAACTCGACCCCGTCCAGCCAACGGCGTGCCTCCATCACCGGAGGGGCAAAGGTGGCGGCAGTGCGGGTCATTGTCATGGTGAGTCCGTGATTACAGCGCTTAGTTGAAACGCTTGATTAATCGGTTCCCCGATAGGGTTCGACATATTGCAGGGCCATGTCCCATGGGAAGAAAATCCATGTGTCCTGACTGACCTCGGTAATGAAGGTGTCTACCATCGGACGGCCCTTGGGCTTGGCGTATACGGTCGCGAAATGCGCTTTGGGGAACATCTCGCGCACCAGTTCCAGCGTTTTGCCGCTATCGACCAGATCGTCGATGATCAGAATACCGGTGCCATCACCCATCAGATCAGCATTGGGCGCTTTGAGAATTTCTGCTTCGCCCTGCGCCTGATGATGATAGGATTTCACGCTGACAGTATCGACCGTACGGATATCCAGTTCGCGGCTGACGATCATCGCGGGGGCCATGCCGCCACGTGTAATTGCCACGACCGCACGCCAAGCGCCGTCATCTGGTCCTTGCCCATCCAGACGCCACGCAAGAGCGCGCGAGTCGCGATGAATCTGATCCCAGCTGATGTGGAAGCCTTTTTCGTGTGGCAGGCGGTCCTTGGCGCTCATGGTCTGTTATCCTTTTTCAACGTCCGGCGCGTCGACGGCCTTCATTCCGACGATGTGATAGCCTGAATCCACGTGCAGATTCTCACCTGTCACTCCGCTGCTGAGATCAGACAGCAGATACAGGGCCGATTTACCAACATCATCGATGGTCACATTCCGGCGCAGGGGCGAGTTATACTCGTTCCACTTCATGATGTAACGGAAATCGCCGATGCCGCTGGCCGCGAGCGTTTTGATCGGGCCTGCCGAGATCGAATTCACGCGAATGCCGTCTTTGCCCAAATCCTCGGCCAGATACTTTACGGATGCCTCAAGGGCGGCTTTTGCAACACCCATTACATTGTAGTGTGGCATGACCTGTTCGGCGCCGTAGTAGGTGAGGGTGATCGCACTGCCGCCTTCGTTCATCATTTTTTCCGCGCGCTGCATAACGGCGGTGAAAGAGTAGACCGAAACATCCATCGTCAGGTTAAAGTTCGCGCGCGACGTGTCGACGTAACGCCCGCGCAATTCGTTCTTGTCAGAAAAGCCAATGGCGTGGACGACGAAATCCAATTTACCCCATTTCTTTTCGAGCGCGCTGAAGAGTTCATTAATTGATTCTTCGTCGCTGACGTCACAGGGCAAAACGATCTCACTGCCCAACTGCGCCGCCAATGGATCGACGCGTTTTTTCAGGGCGTCCCCCTGATAGGAAAAGGCCAGCTCGGCCCCGGCGTCGGACATGGCGCGGGCGATACCCCATGCGATTGATTTGTCATTGGCCAGTCCCATGATGAGGCCGCGTTTTCCGGCCATCAACTGATTTGACATCTTCGGTTCTCCGCCTGTCGTCGCATTGTGTTCGGTTGGTTTATGCCATTGATTGTCCTGCTTCAAGGCCATGCGCTCTTGCCCGCAGCGGGTTCTCGCCTTAGGGTCATGTTAATTGTTTCCTGGGGATGGAAATGAACGAGCATAATGGCATCTTCGCCGGGGCTGATCCGTTTGAAATCGCGGATCGGTGGCTGGCCGAGGCAGAAAAGACCGAACCGAATGATCCTAATGCGATTGCTTTGGCAACCGTGGACCCGGAAGGTTTGCCGAACGCCCGTATGGTTCTGCTGAAGGAAATCGAGAAGGACGCGTTTGTTTTCTATACGAACTATCGCAGCGCCAAGGCTCAGGAGTTGGACAGCGCCCACAAAGCGGCTTTTGTGATGCATTGGAAATCTTTGCGGCGACAAATCCGTGTTCGTGGTACAATCACCAAGGAAGATGGGCCGCAGGCGGACGCATACTACGCCTCGCGCTCGCTCAAAAGCCGCTTGGGTGCTTGGGCGTCACACCAGTCGCAACCGCTGGAAAGTCGTGCATCCCTGATGGCCGAAGTGGCTAAAGTGACCGCAAAGTTGGGTACCAACCCGCCTCGCCCTGAATTTTGGGGGGGATACCGTGTAACACCTGTCGAAGTCGAGTTCTGGGCCGATGGTGCCTTCAGGTTGCATGACAGGTTTCAGTGGAAGCGACAAAATGTCGATTCCGACTGGCAAGTGCTGAGGTTAAATCCATGACGTTCGCGTTGCGTGAAATGCAACTGTTTGCAGACAATAGCTTTTTTCAGCTTGAATTTGCGAGCCAAAACATAAACAAGAAACCCTTAACGACTTGCCTATCGTAATGGGAAAACAGTGCCAGAAGATCTGAACAGCATGTACCGCGTCCGTGGACACGTAAAATGGTTCGATCCCGCCAAGGGATACGGATTTGTTGTGTCTGACGAAGGCGGCCCGGACATTCTGTTGCACGTCAACGTGCTGCGAAACTTCGGGCAAAGCTCGGTCGCGGATGGCGCCGGCATCGAGATCATGACCCACAAAACTGATCGCGGTGTTCAAGCGGTCGAAGTGATCAGTGTTGACCCGCCTGTTCGCGCGGAAACCATGATGTTGGCCGATTTTGCCGAGCTTGATCCAACCGTGATCGGCAGCGCTCCGCTTGAGGCTGCGCGCGTCAAATGGTTCGACAAGGGCAAAGGGTTTGGCTTTGCCAATGTTTTCGGCAGCAGTGAAGATGTATTCCTGCATATCGAGGTGCTACGTCGTTCTGGGTTGGCAGATCTACAACCGGGCGAAGCGCTGGCCATGCGGGTCATTGATGGCAAGCGCGGAAGAATGGCCGCGCAGGTTCTGGCCTGGGAAGCGGCCCTGAACGACTAGGTTCTGAATGATGAGAACGGCTTTCGTACTGGCGCTCCTGAGTTTTTTGATTGGCGGGATCGCGCGGGCTGAATGCCGTCCGGATCGTGTCGAGCTTCGAAATGATCTGGCAGAGGTTCGCTTCGACGTTGAACTGGCCATCACACCGAAAGAGCGATCGCGCGGATTGATGTTTCGCGAAAGCATGCCCAACAGATCTGGAATGTTGTTTGTTTTTGATCCCCCTCAACCTGTTGCGTTCTGGATGAAGAATACCCTGATTCCGCTTGATATGATCTTTGTTGATCGCGCGGGCACTGTGACGCGTGTGCACGAAGGTGCAATTCCGGGGGATCTGAGCCCAATCGAAGGCGGCGATTCGGTTTATGCAGTCCTGGAAATCAACGCTGGCCTAGCCGAGCGTTACGCCATTCGGCCTGGATCGCAGATGCGCCACGAAGTTTTTTCGCAAGGTCCTGCAATTTGGCCCTGTTAGGGCTTTTCAAATCAGATCGGCACGTTTAGGAAGGCGCACGGTCCGGGGCGTGGCGCAGTCTGGTAGCGCACCTGTTTTGGGTACAGGGGGTCGTAGGTTCGAATCCTGCCGCCCCGACCATTTTTCCTCTACACTGGCGTTCCGCCATAATCGGTGTAGAGCTTGGAAAAATCCCTGTCCAAATCTTTGCTTTCAATAGGTATTCTAAGAGTTGAACCATCTTTCTGCGGAACCAGAAAGTACAACTCTGCGTCCACGCGATACCCGGCCTGATTCTTGGTCGAGCTCAGTCGCGTTACGATTTGCGGCAAGTTCTGCGGATAGCCGTTGAAGCTGAGAATCAAATACGCCGTTGCCTCGGGCGGCAAGGTCTCGCGGCATTCAAAGATGCTTGCGGTGGTCTTGATATACTTGTCGCCCGGCCCCGCGCAGTCGGTCCTGAAGGAATTGAAAAGGTTCTGCGGATAACCGTCGAATTGCGCGCTGCGAGATGCAGGTGGTGCTTCCTGTGATGTGCAGGACACGATTAGCGCCACAATAGTTAACAATGAAATCAAACGCATGTAGAGTAGATTTCCCATCCAGAAATGTCGTGTGATTTCAAGTATGGCACGCGCTGCGATGTCGTGACGATGATTCTCTGAACATGTCCTTAACGCGGGATCGGTTGATCAATGACCTCTAACTGTGGCGGAAAACACGAGAAATCACTCTGACACATCAAGGCGGAATGGGCTGGTCGTCCGGGACATGTCTGTGGAGGAATCGCGATGCGGCGAAATTCCGCCGGTTCAGCAAAACAGGTCAAGCTAAAAGATTCCAAAAATGACTGAAAAAGCCCGTTGACCAACTATGGGAATATACGTCAGATTGTATGGGCCGAAAGACGAGCCACTAAATCTGGTAGGCAATGACCGGAAAAGGCATCGGGCGAGGGACGGAAAGCAAACCACTATGACGTAGACCGTATTCGCGGTTCTGCGCTGTTCTAGGCAGCGTCCGGTCCCTTGCGTCTCAAATTCGTCGGTAGTGCGGGCGGCACCCCGCAGCATCAAGATTTAGTGCCGGGACTTGAAATTTGGACAGATCGAAGCTGGGGCAGCGGACATGAAGATTGAAAGAAAATTCACCAAACCGGGACAGGATGCATATGCCGATCTGGATTTTGTGTCCGCAACATCCGAGATTCGCAATCCGGATGGCACAATCGTGTTCCGTCTGGACGAGATCGAAGTGCCTGCAAAATGGAGCCAGGTGGCTAGCGATGTCATAGCACAGAAGTACTTCCGCAAGGCCGGTGTTCCTTCCAAGCTGAAGAAGGTTAAGGAAAAGGGCGTTCCCGAATTCCTGTGGCGATCGGTTCCTGCGGAAGATGCTGAATTTGATGGCGAAACCTCATCGAAACAGGTTTTTGATCGTCTGGCCGGTGCGTGGGCTTATTGGGGCTGGAAGGGCGGCTATTTCTCAACTGAAGAGGACGCGAGCGCCTATTTTGACGAGATGCGCTATATGCTGGCGACCCAGCGCGCAGCTCCGAACTCGCCACAGTGGTTCAACACCGGTCTGCACTGGGCATATGGGATCGATGGCCCGGCGCAGGGGCACCACTATGTTGACTACAAAACCGGCAAGCTAACCAAATCGAAATCCGCTTATGAGCATCCGCAACCGCATGCGTGCTTCATCCAGTCGGTCGACGATGATCTGGTCAACGAAGGCGGCATCATGGACTTGTGGGTGCGTGAGGCGCGCCTGTTTAAGTATGGCTCGGGCACCGGAACCAACTTCAGCCATCTGCGTGCAGAGGGTGAAGCGCTTTCGGGTGGCGGCAAGTCTTCGGGCCTCATGGGATTTCTCAAGATCGGCGACCGCGCCGCTGGCGCGATCAAATCAGGCGGTACAACCCGTCGAGCAGCAAAGATGGTAATCGTCGATGCAGATCACCCGGACATCGAGCAATTCATCGAATGGAAAGTGATCGAAGAGCAGAAGGTGGCCTCGATCGTTGCCGGATCGAAGATGCACGAGAAGATGCTGAACGGTATTTTCGAGGCCATCCGGTCTTGGGACGGCTCTGCCGATGATGCCTATGATCCAAACGCAAACGACGCCCTGAAAAATGCGGTTCGCGAAGCGAAAAAGGTTGCGATCCCAGAAACTTACATCAAGCGCGTTCTGGACTACGCCAAGCAGGGCCACGATAGCATTGAATTCCCGACCTACGATACGGACTGGGATTCAGAGGCTTATAGCTCGGTCTCGGGCCAAAACTCGAATAACTCGATCCGGGTGACCAATGCGTTCCTGACCGCAGTTGAAAAAGACGCGGATTGGGAACTGATCAACCGCACCGACGGCAAGGTTGCTCGTACAGTCAAAGCTCGTGATTTGTGGGAAAAGGTCGGCCACGCTGCATGGGCCTGTGCCGATCCTGGCATCCAGTTCCATGATACTGTCAACGAATGGCACACTTGCCCCGAAGACGGTGAAATCCGCGGTTCGAACCCGTGTTCGGAATACATGTTCCTCGATGACACTGCCTGTAACCTGGCGTCGATGAACTTGCTGACCTTTTTCAAGGACGGTGAGTTCCAGGCGGCGGACTATATGCACGCCTCGCGGCTTTGGACGCTGACGCTGGAAATCTCGGTGACCATGGCGCAGTTCCCGTCTAAGGAAATTGCGAAACTCTCTTACGACTTCCGCACCTTGGGTCTGGGATACGCCAACATCGGCGGCCTGTTGATGAACATGGGTTACAGCTACGACTCGGATGAGGGGCGTTCGATCTGTGGCGCGCTGACCGCGATCATGACCGGTGTGGCTTATGCGACCTCGGCAGAGATTGCAGGCGAGCTTGGCCCGTTCAAAGGATATGAGCGCAACGCAGACCATATGCTGCGCGTCATCCGCAACCACCGTCGTGCGTCGCAAGGAGTGACCGATGGTTATGAAAAACTGGCTGTTAAGCCGGTGCCTCTGGATCACGACAATTGCCCGGATAAGCGTTTGATCGATCTGGCCATGTCAGCTTGGGATGAAGCGCTGAGCCTCGGCGAAAAGAACGGTTATCGCAACGCGCAGGCCACAGTTATCGCACCAACCGGCACCATCGGTCTGGTGATGGATTGCGACACGACCGGGATCGAACCGGACTTTGCTCTGGTCAAGTTCAAGAAGCTGGCCGGCGGTGGTTACTTCAAGATCATCAACCGCTCGGTGCCTTCGGCGCTGGAAAAGCTGGGCTATTCCTCGGCTCAGATTGAAGAGATCGTGGGTTATGCGGTTGGTCATGGCACCATCGGCAACGCGCCGGGGATTAACCACACCTCGCTGACCGGTCATGGTTTTGGCCCGAACGAGTTGGCAAAAGTAGATGCCGCACTGGAAAGCGCGTTCGACATTCGGTTCGTCTTCAACCAGTGGACGCTGGGCGAGGACTTCTGTACCGGTGTTCTGGGCATCCCGGCGACCAAGCTGAATGACCCGACTTTCGATTTGCTGCGCCATCTGGGATTTACCAAGGCGGATATCGACGCGGCCAACGACCATGTTTGCGGAACCATGACGCTGGAAGGTGCGCCGCATCTGGAGGAAGAGCATTACGCCATCTTCGACTGCGCCAACCCGTGCGGTAAAAAAGGCAAGCGTTTCCTTGGGGTTGATAGCCACATCACCATGATGGCGGCGGCGCAGAGCTTCATCTCAGGCGCGATCAGCAAGACGATCAACATGCCGAATGACGCGACCATTGAGGACTGCCAAAAGGCATACGAACTCAGTTGGTCGCTGGGTGTGAAGGCGAACGCGCTATACCGCGACGGCTCGAAACTGTCGCAGCCTCTGGCCGCGGCGCTGGTCGAAGATGATGACGAAGCGGCGGAAATTCTGGAAAGCGGTTCGACGCAAGAAAAAGCTGTCGTTCTGGCCGAGAAGGTGATCGAGAAGGTTGTGGTCAAGGAAATGATCCGCAGCCATCGCGAGAAACTGCCGCATCGCCGCAAGGGCTATACCCAAAAGGCGATCGTTGGCGGCCACAAGGTCTATCTGCGGACTGGCGAGTTCGAAGACGGCAAATTGGGCGAGATTTTCATCGACATGCATAAGGAAGGCGCTGGCTTCCGGGCGATGATGAACAACTTTGCCATCGCTGTGTCGGTTGGCCTGCAATACGGCGTGCCGCTGGAGGAGTTCGTCGACGCTTTCACCTTCACCAAGTTCGAACCGGCCGGGATGGTGCAGGGCAACGACTCGATCAAAAACGCGACGTCGATCCTTGATTACATCTTCCGCGAACTGGCTGTGTCCTATCTGGACCGCACCGATCTGGCGCATGTCAAACCCGAAGGCGCAACCTTCGACGATCTGGGTCGCGGCGAAGAGGATGGTCTGTCCAACGTATCGGAAATCAGTGAAAGCGCGGCGACCAAATCCTTGGAAGTGCTGAAACAAATCAGTTCAACCGGCTATCTGCGCAAACGACTGCCGCAAGACCTGATGGTCTTCAATGGCGGACAGGCTGACGTGACGGGTATGGCCGAAACCGCAGCGACATTCGAAGCACCCGCTGAGACGGCGGTTGCGACCGGAATGGACGCCCGTACCAAAGCCAAGATGCAAGGGTACGAGGGCGATCCATGCGGCGAATGCGGAAACTACACGCTGGTGCGCAACGGCACCTGCATGAAATGCAACACTTGCGGCGCAACTAGCGGGTGTAGCTGAGTTTAGCGCCCCGGCAACCCGGGGTGCAGGGGTCGGATGCTGCCACAGTAACCGGCCCCGACGAATACGAAGCAAGGCGCTGAGACTTACCATCGATGCCTTGTTTCACTCGGCCGACATGCCCGTGTCGGCCGGGAACAGGGTGGGGCGGAATATTTGCTCCCTCCCACTCTCTCACGGGACGGGTGCGCTCGTCCCATGCGCAGTCCAGGCCGCAGGCAAAAAAACACCGGGCGGTCAACGAAATGAGCCTGGAAGGCGAAACTGACAGGGGGCTTCGGCCCCCTTTCTTTTTTCTACCCTGAGTCGTGGATTTGAGCAGGGCATTGCCGGATCATCCCGTTTGGATCGGGCAAGAGTTGCCGAAACCTGCGCGGGCGATTTCGCCCGGCAAGCCTCCGCAGATGCGACTCAGTCAAACACGCAGAGATTGGCTTGAATGCGGCCATATCAATCTGAGCGGGTGACACGCCTACAGGATGGCCTTTTTTTGGCGCTTGTCCGGACGCAAACACTCAAGAAAACGCAATCAGGAGGCATAACATGAAACCGCAAATTCTGGCCCTTATCTCAACCTTCGCACTTGGCCTGCCGACATTGGCCGTCGGCCAAAGCGCCGCCGATACCAACGGCGACGGAGTACTGACGATCGATGAAGTTCAGGCCGTCGTGCCTGACGTTGATGCCGAAGGCTTTGCGCAGATGGACGCAAACGGCGACGGTGCGCTGGATCAGGATGAGATCACCATCGCTGAGCAAGCGGGCCTGCTGCCGCCGTCCAACGGCTGATCAAGCAGGAATACTGGCGGCCCGGAAGCTCCGGGCCGCTTATTTTTCAGTGCCTTACGCGGATAAGTAAATGTTGAACTTGCCGCGAATTTCCGCGTCCAGAAGCGGGGCGAATCTGGCCGGGGATGGCACGGCGAGGATTTCTTCCTTCCGCTTCACTGCCTTTTCGATCAGGTCCGGTTTGCCAAGCTCAACCCATTCCTTCGGAGATGATCGGTCACCAAAGGTAGGATAGACGTAATCTGCCTGCATACGGCCTAGCGTCGCATCGGTGCCAAGATAATGCCCAGGACCACCCATGCAGACTTCGGCCATCTGATCCAGTGCCAGCGTCTCGTCCGTGACCTCAATTCCGCGCACACAGCGCTGTGCCTGTCCGATCAGGTCATCGCTCAGGATCAGGCTCTCGTGGCAGAACCCCAGCAACGAGGCATGCATGCCTGCGGCTTCATACACCATGTTCAGGCCTGACAGCCCAGCCATGACGTTCGAACACATTTGTTCCCAACCGGCCTGCATGTCGGGCAATTTCGCGTCCGATGCACCAGCTGCGGCACCACCGGGCAGATCGTAGAACTGGTGCATTTGCGCGCAGCCAGCGGTTAACAGAGCCTGTTCACCCGAGCCGATGGACATTGCCCCAGTACGCAGGTCGAGACCAAAAGGCCAGGTGCCAAAAATCGCGGGAGCGCCGGGCTTTACGGCGTTTACATAAACCAAACCTGCCAGACATTCGGCGGTGGCTTGTGTAATCGCTCCGGCGACCGTTGAGGGCGCGGTGGCCCCGGCCATACCCGCAGACAGCAACAGAACCGGCATACCGGCCTTGATGCATTCTTCCATCACCTCGCAGCTTTCGGTGGCGAATTTCATCGGCGGTACGACGAAGCAGTTGGAGTTGGACATGAAGGGCCGCTCGCGCCACTTGTCTTCTCCGCCTGCGATCATGTGCAGCATTTCGATGGCGGGGGCGACGTGGCTGGGCTCTGTGAACGACGTACCGATATGTTTGAACGTGCCAGAAGTGGTAGCGTAGACCGTATTCAGGTCCATCTCGAGGTTGTCCGCAATGTCGCGGCACACCATGGGACGCTGAACAAAGTGAATGTTTTCAAGCTGTTCACAGATGCGAGTCGCGTCATGCAAGTCCTGCAGAGTCGAATCGCGGTATTCCTGCCCATGCACATCGACCATGCTGACCGCCGCGCCTGCGGTGCCATAATGGACGCGTGTCCCCGATAGCTCCAGATCCGACTTGCCATCCCGGCTGTGCAGAGTGATCGAGCGGTTGGCCTTGGCGATTGTGTCCTCGACCAATGCGCGCGGAAAGCGGATGCGGCCATCGTCGCCCAAGGTGCATCCCGCAGCCACGAGATAGTCGATCCCACTTTGTGGCGCATCAGCAAGGCCGATGGTTTCCAGAGCGGTCAGAGCGGCCTCGTGGATGCGTTCGATCTGTGCTTGGGTCAGAACCTTCAGGGTTCCGCCCTCCATACCAGGCCGAATCGGGCGAAGATGTTCCGGAAGAGCTGACGCACGGGCGGCACGACGCGCGGCGCGGCCACCGCTGCGGGATGAGTTTCGGGTTTGTTCGTTCATGTGTGTGTCCGGTCAAAAAAGTACGTTGTGGGTGAGTGTACCTAGACCAGTGCTGGCCGTCCTCGTGCCGCACGACCGCGATCCGCACCAATGGTGCGGCTGACCAGCCGAATCTTCCAAACTTCGTTATGCATCAACTTCCTCAGTCTGACGCGCCCATTGTTTCAATGCACTTCTGGACAATCTGTTCTGTTTGCGACTTTGGACTAATTTTATTGGGTCGTCAGTCAAAATGAACTGGGCGCAAATCCTCGTGACTAAATGTTTTTTTCCAATTGCGGTAAGAATCTGTTAATCTGCACGTAGTTATTTGGATTTGTACCTTAGGTTTAAGTAAATACTGGGGTTGGCTGATCAGCAGATCGCTGCCTCGGGGATGCGCCCAAACCGGCAACGGATGTTTGGAGGTCTGCATGAAGTCATTACTGGCCGCACTCGCCACAGCACTGATAACAGGTGCAGGGCAGGTTGTGGCAGAAGACTGGACAGGCGCGTACGCTGGTTTCAGCTTTGGTTATGCAGATGTTGATGGGTCCGGAGGGGCAGGCGGAAGCGGGGGCAGTTTTGGCCCGCTGATCGGATACGACTATGATTTTGGAAATTTCGTGCTTGGAGGTGAGTTGGAATATAACCGCCTGAATCTTGATCTGGGACAATCCGAAGGAAGCCTTGATAGTATGTCGCGATTGAAGTTGCGCGGCGGCTACGACTTTGGATCAGCCCTTGGCTATGTTGTCTTGGGAACCGCGCGGGCCAGTACGTCGGGTGACAGTGATACGGCAGCCGTTTACGGGATCGGTGTTGCCTATCCGCTTGGCGATCGGTTTGTAATCAGTGGCGAAGCGCTGCGGCAGAACTTCGATGATATACCGGAGTCTGGTCGAAGCCTCGACGCAAATGTGTTCAACTTGCGCACCACATTCCGCTTCTGAAACTCGGTGGTCGATTGTCATCCATCTGCCAATTGAGCGGCAAATTCGCATAGGGTCTGTAGCGATGTGACGAATTTCTCGTCATCGATTGTCATGGCCACGCGGATGTGACCTGCGGCGGCAGAACCAAAGCTCTCACCGGGCATCACAGCGATGGCATGCGTGTCCAGCAGCGCATTTGCGAACACATCGCCGCTAAGACCCGTAGCCCGGATATCCAGCATCAGATACATCGCGCCTTGCGCCGGTATTAAGGTGACGACCTGCTGCGCAGCCAGCACTTCAATCGCCAGAGCGCGGCGGCGGCGAAACGGCGCGGCGATCTTGTCTTCGAGAGGTTGTCCCACGCTCAGCGCATAGTTGGCCGCATCCTGTATAAAGCCGGGCACACCATAGGTTGTGTGTGTTGCCAAGTTGATCAGGTGGTCGATCACGCCCTCCGGAGCAACGATCCACCCACAACGCGAGCCAGTCATGGCATGAGATTTCGACATTGAACCCACGACCAGAGTGCGCTCAGCCATGCCGGGTAGGGCGCGAGGTGACAGGTGTTCACCCTCCCAAACCTGCGTATCGTAGACTTCATCGGAAATCAGCCATAGATCGCGGCGCTGACAAACCTCGGCGATGGCAGAAAGTGTTTCGGCGGAATAGACCACACCAGTTGGATTGTTTGGGGAGTTTATCAGCAGCGACACCGCCCCGCCTGCCGCGCCATCGATATCGGAAGCGCGAGGTTGGAACAAATCTTCGGCGCGTGTTTCTATGCGTTTGGCTTCCGCTCCAACGCCACGGATCGTGCCGGGGTAGGTGGCATAATACGGATCCAGGTAGAGCGCGATATCGCCCGGATCGCAAAGCGCGGTGTGCGCCGCAAACAACGCGGCCTGACCGCCGGGGGTTATGATGACATTGTTGCGAGTGGTCGCTACACCTGTTCGCATTTGGACACGGGCGGCCACAGTATCACGCAGCAGATCAGTGCCCGGAACCATCGCGTATCCTGTGTGCCCGCTGCGGGCCGAACTTTCCATGGCCGACAATATTGACTGATCGGTCCGAATGTCATGCTCGCCGATCGTCAACTCGGTAACGGCATGGCCTTCGGCAATCATCCGACGCGCGCGGATGAACACCTCCCAGCCGTCTGATCCACCCTCGGTCAGATGCGTAATGCGATGCGATAGTTTCAAGGGATTCTCCCGACCGGCTATGACGCCGAATGGGGCAAAGCGCAGCAATTTTGTCAATCAGCTTCGCAGCGGCAAACTCGCCTGTATCTTCTTGGTCAGCGATGCACGGACGATATCGTATGAGGTGATCAGGCGATGTTGCATCTCGTCGGCGTCGGTTTCCCACGGCAGGCGAACCCAGCTGCGGTGAAAATACGGGGCCTTGGTGCCAATCCCTGCGTCGATCAACATCTGCGCGGTCTCAATGTCGGGTGTCTTGACCGATACACCATCCCCGACCGAACCGACGCAGGCGAACATCTTGCCGCCAACTTTCCATGCGTCGTGGCCGCCACCCCAAGGGTCCGAAAGTTCGGCACCGGGCAGGTCTGCGCATACGGAATTGACGTTATCACGGGTCATGGTGGGCAGACTGCCTCTGTGGAGGTTGAAACTCAAGGCTTGGCTCAGCATCAATCCCGTGCTAGGCAAAGCGCATGAACCGGAAAACTTGCATCATTATCTGCTGCATTACCTGCTGATTTCTCAAGCGGGCCGGTTTCTTTCGTTTTCATCTCTGAGACAAGTTGCTAAGCCCGCGCCAACGCGTGACGTATATGCTGTTTCAGGAGCACGACCCGATGACGACGATCAAACTGCACAACACAAGGACACGGACGAAAGAGGATTTCGCGCCGATCGATCCCGATAATGTGCGGATGTATGTCTGTGGTCCGACGGTCTATGATCGGGCGCATCTGGGGAACGCACGGCCTGTGGTTGTGTTCGACGTGCTCTATCGTTTGTTGCGGCATGTATACGGTGCTGATCACGTGACCTATGTGCGCAATTTCACCGACGTGGATGACAAGATCAACGCCACCGCATTGTCGCGCAAGAAGGCTGGGGCTGACGGGTCTTTGGAACAGTTGGTGCAGGAACGTTCGGACGAAACCATCGGCTGGTATCTGCACGACATGGGCGCGCTGGGGGCGTTGGAACCCAACGCGATGCCGCGCGCCACAGAGTATATCGCGCAGATGATTGCGATGATCGAAGACCTGATGGCCAAGGGGCACGCTTATGCTGCCGAGGGTCACGTGTTGTTCGCGGTGGACAGCTGGAAGGAACACTATGGTGCGCTGTCGGGGCGGTCGGTTGATGACATGATCGCCGGGGCGCGGGTCGAGGTCGCGCCTTACAAGAAGAACCCGATGGATTTTGTGCTGTGGAAGCCGTCGACCGATGAGTTGCCCGGCTGGGACAGCCCATGGGGCCGGGGGCGTCCGGGGTGGCATATCGAATGCTCGGCCATGAGCTATGAATTGCTGGGCGAGAGCTTTGATATTCACGGTGGCGGCAACGATCTGATGTTCCCGCACCACGAGAACGAGATTGCTCAGAGCAAATGTGCCCACCCGCATGGCGAATTCGCGCGTGTGTGGATGCATAATGAGATGCTACAGGTCGAGGGCAAGAAAATGTCCAAATCGCTGGGCAATTTCTTCACCGTTCATGATCTGCTTGAGCAGGGTGTGCCGGGTGAAGTGATCCGGTTTGTGTTCTTGCAGACCCATTATCGCAAGCCGATGGACTGGACCGAGAAGAAGGCGCGCGAAGCCGAGGCAACGTTGCGCAAGTGGCGGGCGCTGACAGCGGGCATCGAGCCCGCCGCCACCGCGGCACCTGCGGTCATCGATGCGCTTGCAGATGATTTGAATACGGCAGGTGCCATCGCGGAACTGCATCGTTTGGCTGCAGATGGTGATGCTTCGGCTTTGCTGGCAAGTGCGCAGGTGGTTGGACTGTTGGGGGACGATATGGGCGCTTGGGCCGAGACCGCTTCGGCTAATCTGACGTCTCATGCAGAAAAGCTGGCCGCTGCGCGCGCGTTTGCGATGCAGAGCAAGGATTTCTCTGAGGTTGATCGCCTAAAGGCGGCATATATCGCCGCTGGGCTTGAGGTTCGGATGAGCAAGGATGGTGTGGAATTGGTGCCCGGCGCCGGATTCGACGCCGCCAAGCTGGAGGGGGTCGAATGACCAAGGAACGCCTTTACCTCTACGACACCACGTTGCGCGACGGGCAGCAAACTCAGGGTGTGCAGTTCTCGACAGCCGAGAAGGTGCAGATCGCGCAGGCGTTGGATTCGCTGGGGATTGATTACATCGAAGGGGGTTGGCCCGGAGCGAACCCGACCGACAGTGCGTTTTTTGAAAGCGCGCCTGAGACGTCGGCTTGTATGACGGCGTTTGGAATGACCAAACGCTCGGGCAGGTCGGCTGAGAATGATGACGTTCTGGCGGCTGTAATGAACGCGGGAACACCAGCTGTTTGTCTGGTTGGGAAATCGCACGATTACCACGTGACCCACGCACTTGGTATCACGCTGGAGGAAAACACCGAGAACGTTCGCGCCTCGGTCGCGCATATCGTGCCGCAGGGGCGGGAGGCTCTGTTTGATGCCGAGCATTTTTTTGATGGCTACAAGGACAACCCGGAATATGCGGTTGAAGTCTGCCGCGCTGCGCTCGATGCAGGGGCACGGTGGGTGGTTCTGTGTGACACCAATGGCGGAGCATTGCCGGCAGAGGTCGGGCGGATCGTATCCGAGGTGATTGCGGCCGGTCTGCCGGGGGATCGGCTGGGCATTCATACGCATAACGACACCGAGAACGCAGTGGCGTGCTCGCTGGCTGCAGTCGATGCGGGGGCGCGGCAGATTCAAGGTACGTTGAATGGGTTGGGAGAGCGCTGTGGCAATGCCAACCTGACCGCTTTGATCCCAACGCTGATGCTGAAAGAACCCTATGCCTCGTGCTATGAGATCGGAGTGATGCCCGAGGCGCTGGCGGGGCTGACGCGCATCAGCCGGATGCTGGATGATATTCTGAACCGAGTGCCCAGCAAGCAGAGCGCCTATGTGGGCGCGTCGGCTTTTGCGCATAAGGCCGGGCTGCATGCCAGCGCGATCCTCAAGGACCCGACAACCTATGAGCATATCGATCCGGCAAGTGTTGGAAATGCGCGCATCATTCCGATGTCAAACCAGGCTGGGCAATCGAACCTGCGTAAACGTCTGACCGATGCGGGATTGGCCGTAGAAGCGGGCGATCCGGCGTTGGGACGTATCCTTGAGCGGATAAAACTGCGCGAGGCCGAGGGGTATTCCTACGACACCGCGCAGGCTAGTTTTGAGTTGCTGGCGCGGGATGAGCTGGGGCAATTGCCCGAATTCTTTGAGGTCAAGCGCTATAAGGTGACCGTTGAGCGCCGGAAAAACAAATACAACAAGATGGTCAGCCTGTCCGAAGCGGTTGTTGTTGTGAAAGTGGATGGCGAGAAGAAGCTGTCGGTAAGTGAGTCGCTGGACGAAAGCGGTAGTGATCGCGGTCCGGTGAACGCGCTCGCCAAAGCTCTGGCCAAGGATTTGGGGCAGTATTCGCAGATACTGTCGGATATGCGGCTGGTCGACTTCAAGGTGCGCATCACTCAGGGCGGGACCGAGGCGGTCACGCGCGTGATCATTGACAGCGAAGACGGGCAAGGGCGGCGCTGGTCTACGGTTGGGGTGAGTGCGAACATAATTGATGCCTCGTTCGAAGCGCTGCTGGATGCGATTCAGTGGAAACTGGTGAGCGATTGCGCCCCGCAGTCAGCGGCCGCCGAATAAGGTGGAGTTCGACGACGACATCAAGGCTTGTGCTGCGCTGGTTCATCGGGCCGATCCCGATCGCTTTATGGCTGCCATGGCCGCGCCAGTTGAGGCACGGGCAGTTTTGTTCCCGATTTATGCGCTGAACGTCGAGGTGGCCCGTGCCCCGTGGGTGACGCAAGAGAGCATGATCGCCGAGATGCGGCTGCAATGGTGGCGCGATGCCTTGCAAGAGATTGCCGAAGGTCCATCTGTTCGTCGGCACGAGGTTGTCACACCTGTGTCGCGCGTGATTTCTCCGCATCTGGCAGCGCTGCTGGATGAATATGTGGCCGTAAGGCGTTGGGATATCTATCGTGATCCGTTCGAGGATGAGGCGCATTTTGACGCCTATATTGCCCATAGCGCTGGAACATTAATGGTGGTGTCGGCGCAGGCTTTGGGTTCGGCGGATGAAACTGTTCTGCGTGATTTCGGATATGCAGCGGGGATCGCGAATTGGCTGCGCGCAATTCCCGAGCTTGAGGCACGTGGGCGCATTCCTTTGCTGGACGGAACCCATGACGGGGTTCGGGCGCTGGCGCAGAAGGCTTTGGACCAATTGGCGCAAGCGCGGTCCACCCGCAACGAGATCTCGGCACAAGCACGGCCTGCGCTCTATGCGGGGTGGCAGACGGAATGGGTGTTGCGGACTGCATTGGCCAGACCGGACCGGGTGGCCGCAGGTGCGTTGGCTCAGGGTGAAATCCGACGTCGGTTTACCCTGATGAAAACGGCAGCGACCGGGCGCTGGTAACGTCAGACGGTTTGTGGGTCCGAAGGCCTCAGAACCAGCCACAGCAGCGCGCCACCTGCAAGGGTCAGCAGCGGGATCATGGCGAGGTTTACGGCCGTCCAACCCTCAACCGCTGAACCGCCCGAGCAGTTCATCAATCCGCCAGAGGCAAGCGAAGCAAAGGTCACGCCGCCAAACACCAGCAAGTCATTCAGGCCCTGCATTCGCCCGCGTTCGTGCACTTCATGCGAGTCTGCCAACATGCTGGTGGCGCCAATGAAGCCAAAGTTCCATCCGATGCCAAGCAGGATCAGGGCGACGAAAAAGTTACCTAGATCAACACCTTGCAGGGCGACAATGCCTGCGCCGCCAAGGATTGCCAAACCGAGAGCTACGATCTTTTCGACCCCAAACCGCGCGATCAGGTGGCCGGTGAAGAAGCTGGGAATGTACATCGCCAGTACGTGGCTGGTGACGATATCCGCGGCATCACCTTCGGTATATCCGCACCCGACGACGGCCAAAGGTGTAGACGTCATTACAAGGTTCATCAGCGCGTAGGAAACCATTGCGCAGATGATCGCTACTGCGATGCGTGGAGTTTTCAGCAACTCCAGCCGCGTGCGACCTTTGGGTTCATCTTCGGTCGGTTTCGGCGGAGTAGGGATGTCGAGAAAGAAGAACAGGGCTGAGCCGATTACGTTGATCGCGATCACCGCCAGATAAGTGCCCAAAAACGGGACCACATACGCCTGCGAGGTCAGCTTGACGATCTGAGGGCCGATGATCGCCGCCGCAAGCCCTCCGGCCATGACGTATGAAATCGCCTTGGGCCGAAATGCATCAGAGGCGGTGTCTGCTGCTGCAAAGCGATAAAAGCCATGTGCGCTCATGTATATGCCGGTCAGGAAGCTGCCGATCAGGAAGATCGGGAACGAGCCGAGATAAAGGCCGTAAGCCCCGATAACGCCCCCTGCGGCACCTGCGGTTGATCCCACAAGAAACCCGGCACGGCGTCCCCAGCGTTGCATGATGGCCGAAATCGGCGTGGCCGCCAGCATTGAACCCAGAACGATCAGTGAAATCGGCAGCGTCGCAAGGCAAGCGTTGCTGGCCAGCGATTGGCCTGCCAGCCCGCCGACGATGAACATCATGGGCATCTGTGCACCCAGGATTGCCTGTGCTGCCACCAAAACGGCAACGTTGCGTTTGGCCTGACTATCGTCAGGGGTGGCAGCGATCATTGTCATGGGCGAATGGTTATCTACGATTGAGACTTGGCACAAGCGGGTTGCATATGCGGCACATCCGCCTAACGTGCGGACAAGGATCACTTATCGGAGAGCGCATGTCCGTCGGACGCATCATCGAAACACCGGACTGCGTTACCGAAGGGGCCGAGTGGTTGGCTGAGGCCTGCCCCCGGATGGCTTATGCGATGGAGCAAACCGGACCCCTGCCACTCAGGCGCAAGCCTGACGGGTTCGCCCAATTGCTCAGCGCGATTGTCAGTCAGCAGGTTAGCGTGGCCTCGGCAAACGCAATCTGGAAGAGGCTGCAGGACGCAAAACTGACCGGTCCGCGCAAGATTATGTGGGCCACTGATGATGATCTGCGCGCTGTGGGTCTCAGCCGTCAGAAAATTCGCTATGCCCGCGCCTTGGCTGAGGCGCGGATCGATTACAAAGCGTTGCGTGATGCGCCAGATGACGAAGTGGTCGCAATTCTGACCGAGGTACCGGGAATCGGTGTCTGGACTGCCGAGATTTATGCGATGTTTTCGCTGGGTCGCGCCGATGTGATTGCACCGGGCGATCTGGCCTTACAGGAAGCTGCACGCATCCTCTATGAATTGCCAGAACGACCAAAAGACAAAGAGTTACGCCAGATGGCTGAAGCATGGTCGCCGTGGCGATCGGTTGCGGCGCGGGTGCTGTGGGCCTATTACCGGGTCGCAAAAGACAGAGAAGGGATCAGATGACACGGGTTTTGAACGCGCTCAGGAAAGAGCCGGTTTCAGGCGACACACGCTCGGTCGTGGTGTTTGTGCATGGTTATGGTGCAAACGGGGCCGATCTTTTGGGGCTGGCTGATCCGTTGGGCGAGCATCTCCCGGATACGTTGTTTGTAGCTCCGGACGCGCCTGAACAGATCATCGGTATGCCCAACGGTTTCCAGTGGTTCCCGATCCCGTGGATTGATGGCTCATCCGAGGAGGAAGCCCGACGGGGTATGGAAATGGCAGTTGAGGATTTCAACGCGTTCCTTGATGCGCTGATGGTGGATGAGGATGTCCTGCCAGAGCAGGTAGTGCTGTTCGGTTTCAGCCAGGGCACGATGATGAGCTTACATGTAGCCCCGCGCCGCGAGGACCCAGTGGCGGGGATCGTAGCGTTCTCGGGACGTTTGCTGGAACCTGATTTGCTGCCGGACGAAACCGTCAGTCGCATGCCAATCCTGCTGGTACATGGCGATGCTGATGACGTTGTACCGCCGCAATCGTTGCCAGAAGCAGCTGAGGCACTTCAGGCGGCCGGGTTCAAAGAGGTTTATGCCCATATAATGAAGGGCACCGGCCACGGGATTGCTCCGGATGGCTTGAGTGTTGCGCTGGCCTTCATGCGGGATAAGCTGAGCCTCTGACTTGCGGGGCGATCTAAGGAGAGCATGATGCTGATCGTGACAGGAGTGGTCGAAGTTTCAGATGCAGGGGTCGAGAAAGCCATTGCTGCCGCGCAGGAAATGGTTGCGGAAACTCTGAAAGAACCCGGATGCCTAATCTATGAATTCAGTCAAATCCTGGGTCAGGCGACCCGCTTTCGGGTCTATGAGGAATGGCAGGATCAGGCCGCGCTTGAGGCCCATTTCGCGACCCCTCATATGGCTGCTTTTCAGGCGGCACTTGGTGAGGTCGGCGTTGTCTCTAGCGAAATCTACCGTGTGATCGGGGGCGAGAAGCAGCCGCTTCGCTGATCGATCACTCCCAAAGCCTTCCTTCCGAGAATTCGACCGAGTTGCCTGCAGGGTCTCGTACATAGAGCGACCGGGCTCCGTTGGGCCAGTCGAACTCGGCATCGACAGGGATGTTCCAGTCCAACAGATGCTTGCGCATCACGGTGATTTCATCGCGGCTCAGGACAAGGCAAACATGGCTGGGGCCACGCGCCCCATGCGGTGGGACCGGCAGATCAGGGTTGCCTGGCGGTTTCTCGGTTTCGCTGGCATTGAACAGCAACAGGACGGACCCGCCGATTCGATAGAACACATGGCGGTCGGTGACGCGCTGGATTTTCTCTAGCCCCAATATCTGACCATAGAATTCCTCGGCCGCATCTAGATCGTCGACATACAGCGCTGCTTCCAGGATGGCAGACGGGGCAGGGATATCCGGTGTTACCTTCATGCCCTAAGCCTATCACATCACGCAGTTTTTGTCACCGGCGCGGGCGGCGGTCCCGCTTGCGCGACGGTGCTGCGTCAACAGCTGGCATCGGCAGGCTTTCCCACTGACCGGGGTCAAGGCCGTCCAAAGTCCAATCTCCAACACGGGCTCGGATCAGGCGCAGAGTTGGGTGCCCGACTGCGGCTGTCATCCGGCGAACCTGACGGTTGCGGCCCTCTTTAATCGTCAGTTCAACCCAACTGTCGGGCACCGTTTGGCGAACCCGGATCGGTGGGGTGCGTGGCCACAGCCATTCGGGTTCGTCAATCAGCAGCGCCTTGGCGAGGCGCGTCAAGCCATCCTTAAGTTCAACACCTTCCCGCAACGCCTTTAGTGCCGCTGTGTCGGGAATGCCTTCGACCTGAACCCAGTATGTCTTAGGCATCTTGTGCTTGGGGTCTGATATCTGCGCCTGCAATCGCCCATTGTCAGTCAGCAGCATCAAACCCTCGCTATCCCGGTCCAAGCGTCCCGCAGGATAGACACCGGGCAGGTCGATGAATTCCGACAGCGTGCTGCGGGGCGAGTCAGAATTTGCGCGGTCGGTGAACTGCGGCAACACATCGTATGGTTTGTTGAAACGGATGAACCAGGACATGCCCCGCCATAGCTTGCAGACCACATCTGCGCAACCTGTGGATAAGTGTCACTTATCTGTTACGCATTCGGCCTAACCAATACCCGAGATGTTGTGTGAACTCGGCACTTGTCAGAGATTTAACACGATATATAGTTAACTTAAGGCCGGGGCGGGTGTTCCCCGCTCTGATGTCACAAACGGGCAGTACAGAGCGAGGAGCGATTCTGTTATGGACGGAGACTTCAGGACCGAATTTGTCAGGGAAACCGGTGCGCTCAAGCATCATCCGGCATTGGTTTTGAACGCCGATTACAGACCTCTTTCCTACTACCCGTTGTCTTTATGGCCGTGGCAGGAGGCGATCAAAGCTGCCTGGCTGGACAGGGTGGATATTGTTGCGGAATATGACGAGGTTGTCCGCAGTCCCAGTACCGAGATCCGAATACCCTCGGTCGTTGTCCTGAAAGACTATGTAAAACCCAGAAAGCGCGTGGCCTTCACGCGCTTTAATTTATTTTTGCGGGACGAATTCAAATGCCAGTACTGCGGCAGCCGTGAAAACCTGACCTTTGATCATGTTGTACCGCGCGCTGCGGGCGGGGTCACAAGTTGGCAGAATGTCGTTGCAGCGTGCAGCCCGTGCAATCTGCGCAAGGGCTCAAAATCCCTGCGACAGGCCAGAATGTCACTGAATAAACCGCCGCGTCAGCCGGATGCTGAAGCTTTGCGCAATATCGGTCGGAAGTTCCCCCCGAACCATCTGCACGAAAGCTGGATCGACTTCCTCTACTGGGATGCCGAACTGGATCAGCTATAAACCCTAGCGCGCGCGCCAGGCTGCGATCCAGATCAGGACCAGACCCGTCGAAATCAATCCATTCCAGCCCGCCATGGAAATCCCGAACATCTCCCACGGGATGTCATCGCAACGCACAAGCGGGGCGGACATGATCTGATCCATTAACTCTTCTGCACTCAGGCCGCCGATATCACCAGATGTGCAGGTCGATGGGCCTTCCCACCAGCCTTGCTCGACCCCAGCATGGTAAAACCCTATTCCCGCCGTTGTGGCCGCCGCCAGAGCGCCTAGTAGGGGCAGGGGGCGGACGCCCGGGAAGGCAAAGGCTAGAGCACCAAGAATCACTGCGACACCATGGGGATACCGCTGCCAGATGCACATTTTGCACGGCGCTAGCCCACCGATGTACTGAAAGCCCCAAGCCCCAAGTAGCAACGCGGCCGAGCCGGATGCGGCAACCAGAACCAGAAGTCTTTTGCGCGTCATAAGTATTTCACCACAAGAAAGCCGCCAAACAGCAGGATTATGAATAGGGTAAACATCAAACCCAACCGTTTTTCGATGAAGTCACGGATGGGTTCCCCAAATTTCCACAGCAGCCCGGCCACAAGAAAGAAGCGCAAGGCGCGTGCCAGGATCGAGGTGGCTATGAACGTCCCAATCGGCATCCCGGTCCAGCCCGACATGATGGTAATGACCTTATATGGGAAAGGCGTCACGCCAGCCGCCAGCACGGCCCAGAAGCCGAAATCATTGAAGCGGGTATTGAATTCTTCCATTGCGTGGGCTTTGCCCATGGCTTCCAGAACAGGCTGCCCAAGGCTTTCGTAAAAGAATGCCCCAATTGCATAACCCAATATCCCACCCAGCACCGAGGCAACCAAGGCGACCGTCGCGATCAGCCAGGCCCGCGACGGACGCGCAAGGATCATGGGAATCATCAAAACATCGGGTGGGATCGGAAAAAACGAACTTTCGACAAAAGCCACAACAGCCAGCGCCCAGAGCGCATGAGGATGTTCGGCCAGACGAATGGTCCAGTCATAAAGGGATCGCAACATGAAGAATAAGTATCCTGGTAACCGCTGCGGCAAGCCAAACCATGCACCCGACTGACCGTCAACCTCCTTCGATGAAACATTCAGGGCAGTGGTTGTTTTTTGCCTCTGGACCTTCTCTCGGTAGGGCGCTAATCCAGTGTTCGTGGCCCAAGTGGCGGAATGGTAGACGCAGGGGATTCAAAATCCCCCGCCTTCACGGGCGTGAGAGTTCGAGTCTCTCCTTGGGCACCACAGCAACTCTGAATATATTGCTGAAGTTCGGCTTCAATACCCCGTCATCTCAAGATATCCGCGCCCTGTGTGGCTACCTGTAATGGTGATTGGGCCTTCCCAGTATTCGAACCGGGTTCCCATCCAGGCTTTCGGGGTTATGGCATCGACTTCAACATCGATCCCGCGATCCGGCAAGGATACCTGCCATTTGATCGGAACGTCACGATGCGCCACGCGGGCGGTTTCAAGGGGCATTAGCAGAACTGAGCCATCGGGCAGGGGGGTCGTTTGCCCATCGGCCTCAATCCACGTAGCGGCCGTGAAATCCCCTCGATCCCCGCGTAGACGGAAGGCCATCAGCTTGTCACCGTCGTCAAAGCTGAGCGAGAACCAGTCCCAGCCGCTTTGATCTTCGGCCAAGGGTTGCGAAGACCATTCGCGATCCAGCCAACCCTGGCCGGCGACTTCGACATCTTCGTTGGGCAGGTGGAGCGTGCCCTCGACCGAGTAGAAGGGTTGTGAATAGTAGTAGCTTGCCTGACCATCGGCGGATTTCACCGAATACCCCTCGGCCCCGTGAAACACCAATGGGCCTTGGGCCTTCAGAGTCAGATCATACCCAAAGACTGATCCGTTTGCTGTCAGGCTGAGGGTTTCCAAATCATCGCCGCGCATGTGCCATTCATCGATCCATGCCTCAAACGGATGGGCCGTTACGCCAGCCTGTCCGACACCGCCGCGAGAGAGTCGTTCGGCGAAATAGTGTGTTTCTGGCGTTGTGAGCGCGGCATGGCCCATCCAGATCTGCGGGCTTTGCCAGCCGTCAGCCTCGGACGGTTTCAGGGCCGATCGGAACAGGGTCCATTGTATGCCATAGTCGCGACCCTCTGCGTCTTTGAGGTTTGCCGTCAGATACCACCATTCAATCCGATAATCCGGATGGGCGCCGTGATCTTGCGGAAACTGAAAGCTGTAGTCCGGTTCAGGACGCGTAAAGCCATCCGCATTGCCGCCCAACCCGGCATAACCCTGCGCCCAACCGGTAATTGGAAGGAGGATGAACAGAATGAAGGCTTTAACGTTCATTGGCAAAAACCCTCAACAGCGCAGCAGGTGGCAGGCGGAGCAATCGTAATGCGGGTAGGGCTGCTGCGAGCACGGCGGCAACCAGAGTCAGCAGGAATAAGCTCAGCCAATCAGTTGGGAACAAATACATGGGCAAGCGCCATCCGAAGGCCTGCACGTTGATCACGGCCAGCAGCACCCATGCCAATACAAGGCCCAATGGAAGGGCAAAGCAAGCGGTCATCACCGCAAGCAGGACACTGCGCAGAAGCTCTAGCTTGGCCAGTTGCGCGCGCGTTAGACCCAGCGCCCAGACCGGTGCGACCTGAGGCAGGCGCTGGGTCCACAATGTCAGCAAACTGGTGAGTATCGCGAACCCCGCAACGCCTAGTGTCAGCACATTCAGCGCTGAGGTGACGACGAAAGTTTTTTCAAAAACAGCCATCGATTGCGCTTTCATAGCGGCCTGCTGCACAACTGCCGATGGAGGCAGGTCAAATTGGTCACGCAACGCCTGTGCCAGCTCCGAGGCCTGATCCGGTATGATGCGGATGCCGAAGCGGCGTGTATCCGTATCCGGGGCAATCTGATCTAGCATCGGCATAGCGACGATGGCCTGACCTGTCGGGTTCCCGTAATCGGAATAGACACCTGCAATCGGCAAGCTGTGCTCGGGTGTGATCGATATGGTATCTCCAGGCCATAGATCCGCGCGTCGTGCGAGTTGCTCGTTGATGAGTACGGCGCCGCGATACAGGACGTTGTCCCAGACGTCAGGACCCTTGGCGATCAGTGGCCAGTTGTTGCGATAGCTATCGTGATCAACAATCCCGTACAGAAACAACGGCCCGGTCTCGTGCGGCAATTCGGTGCTGCGAATGGGTAGGACAGCTGACGCCCTTGGGTCGAGCCAATCGATAAGGGCTGCGCCTTGTGCATTGTCGGCTGCGGTCACGTAAAGTTCGGAGGTCAACCGTTGATCGAGCCAGCCAGTAAAGGTGAGGCGGAAGCTTGAAACCATTGTGCCGACGCCGATATTCGCGGCGAGCGCCAGCAGCAAGGCCATCAGCGCAAGTGACAGACCGGGCAATTGCGCCCGCATGTCCGCGAGCACCCATTGACCAACAGGCGTGCGGGCCCGGCGCAGGCACAAGGTCAATATCCCTGACAGTGCGAGCGGCAGCAACAAGGCCGCTCCGGTCAGCATCCCGGCAAGCAAGGCAAATCCTGCGATAAGTCCGCCGATTGTGAAATATGCGATAAAGCCCACTGCTAGCAGGGCTAGGCCACATGCGCCTGTAATCTGGGCCGAGGCTTTACTGCCACGCCAAGCTTGTAAGCCCGGCCCTGCGAGGATGGGCATGCGCGAAAGTCGCCAAAGAGCGTGGCCACTGGCCGCCAACGTGCCGCCTGTTGCCATCGCAAGACCTGCGGCGACCCATTGGGGGCGTAATGACATCTGCCCGTCGATTGTTGCCCCGTAGAGGCCGCGCAACGTGGCGGCGACATCAGGCAACAAGGCTCCAGCCAGAAAATACCCCAGGATTAACCCGAACAGGCCACCGATCAGGGCCAAGAGAAGTAATTCACCCAGAACGAACCAGATCAGGCCCCGCATGGGAAGGCCCAAAGCCCTTAATGTACGGATAGTGCCACGCCTCTGCGCGAAGGCGAGGCCGACCGTTCCGTGAACGATGAACAGGCCGACGGCGAAAGACAGCAAGCCGAAAGCTGAGAGGTTCAGGTGAAAGCTGTCGGTAAGCTGCGCGGTATCCAACTGGGCCGAGGGGCTAATGCGTTGAAGTTCAGGCGCAAGTTCTGACAGAGACGGGACACCACGGGGCTGATTGGGCAAGATCACCAGACGGGAAATCTGACCGGGACGGTTCAGAAGACGCTCGGCCACTCCAATATCGGTGAGCACCAGATCAGGTGGCAGCGCGGTGCTGGAAAGCACCGGTGGGAATTTGTCGTTAGATTGAAACAGCGGGGCCAGGGCGGGTGACATCAGCAGCCGCCCCGGAGCTGTCAGCATATCAGCCGGGTCGGGGGCATCCGCGCCTTGCTCGATCTGGGTGATCGCGGGCAGGACAGGGTAGGCCACCAAATCCACCCCCATCAGACGTACGGAACGGCCCTTGATGCGCAGCGCGCCTTCTAAGACGGCCGCCACTTTCCAGCCTGCGCGCCTGAGCTCGGCGTAGCGGGAAAGAGGGATCGTGGAACCGGAGGCGCGCAATTCGTCGAATTGTCCGATGGCAAGCTGGGTGCTGGCGCGTTCATAGCTCGCGCGCGCTTCGGCATTGATGGCTTGCACGGCCGACCACAGACAAGTTGCCAGCGCGATACCCGTCAGAAGCGTCATCAATTGCAATGGGTGCATCCGCCAATGGGACACCAGCGCCAGGACCGCAGCGCGTGTCATGCGATATGCCCGCCCGTCAGGTGGGCACGTCGGTCGAGACGGCTGGCGATGTCATTCGAGTGGGTGACCAGCAGGAGCGCAGCGCCGGTATCGGCAACCAATGAAAGCATCAGGTCCAGCACCACCGCACTTGCTGTTTCGTCCAGATTGCCCGTCGGCTCATCCGCTAGCAGCAATCGTGGTCGGATCGCCATGGCGCGTCCGATGGCAACCCGCTGCTGCTGTCCGCCCGAAAGGTTCTCGGGGTAGCGGTCTTGCAGTTCTCTCAGGCCAAGGCGCTCGGTCAGGTGGACAACCCAATCCGGGTCGTTCCGACCCGCAAGTCGCGCATGGATCGAGAGGTTCTGGGCAACGGTCAGCGACGGGATCAGGTTGAACTGCTGAAAGACCAGAGACAGGGTGCCGCGACGCAATTCGGCGCGTTCCGCATCATTCAGGGCCGACATGGCGCGCCCGTCCAGAGTAATCTCTCCGCTATCAAACCCATCCAGCGCCGCCACCAGATGCAACAATGTGCTTTTGCCACTGCCACTTTCTCCGGTCAGCGCCAAGGTCTGTCCCTGTTCCAGCGTCAATGAAACATCAGTCAGGACAGGTCTCCCACCGGGATAGGATTTTCGAACGTGATTAATTGATAGCAACATGCAAACTCTCATCTGGTCCCGTCACAATGTGCAACGCGGCGCGCCAGTGTCCAGAGCCGAGATCGGTTCTATTCGCCGCAGCCTTACGCATCGCATGGGGTTGTCGGCAACGCGCGAAACCCCCATGCTTGCACAGTTTTCAGCGATCAGAACAAAGGCCGTTTACATGACATTGTCGCAACAAATCATTTGGGGCAGCTTCTATCTGGGTATTTGTTTTCTGATCGAAATCATGCTGCTGACATGGTGCGTTCTGGTCATCCGAAAACTGGTTGCGAAATGGGAGACGCGCAGCACTATCCTTGCAACCGCAGGCCCGATCAGCGTGGCGCTGGTGTTTATCGTGCTGACCCATACGGTTCAGGTCTGGATCTGGGCGATTGTCTGGGTGTGGGGTGATGTGCTGCCGGATTGGAATTCGGCCCTCTATTTCTCATTGGTGACGTTCACAACGCTGGGTTACGGCGACATCGTCTTGGGTGAAGGGCTGCGCATCTTCGGAGCGTTTGCATCGGTCACGGGCCTACTGGCCTTTGGGCTGTCAACCGCGTTCCTTGTGGCCCTCATGACGCGGGTGTTTGAAGAACGGTTCCTGAACTAGAGGATCGGTGCAAACAACCGTGCAAGCGGCGCACCAAAACGGATGTGGAACGGTTGCTGGGGCAAATTGCGGGTCAATTCGTAACTTGCTTCAAAATCGGTTTCCAGCATTGCGGCGACGGCCTCTGCTGCGCGACGGTCAAAGAACAGGGCCATCGCTTCAAAGTTCAGACGGAAAGATCGGTTGTCCAGATTGGTGGTGCCAACGGCGGCCAAGGTATCGTCTACAACAAACGCTTTTTGATGCATGAAGCCGTCGGTATAGCGAAACACACGGGCGCCACAGTCTCGGATTTCGTCGAAATAGGCAAAAGCGGCCAGCCAGGGCAGACGATGGTCGATGACATCCGGCACGAGTATTCGTACATCCACACCACGCAACGCCGCGTGCTGTAGCGCGGTCATGATGTCGATGTCGGGCACAAAATAGGGCGAGGCGATCCAAAGCCGTTCTTTCGCCTCAGAAATGGCCGCAAAGAACATCATTGCGCCGGTTTCTGTTTCGTCGCCCGGGCCCGTTGCCACCAGCAGCGCATTCATGTCCTGATCAGATTCAGTTCCAGCCCAATCGAGTTGGTCGATCAGGTCTTCGCTGCGCGCCCAGTGCCAATCCTCGGTAAAAATCAATTGCAGTTGCCGTACTACGTGGCCGGTCATTTTGATATGCGTGTCCCGCCAGCGACCGAACCGAGGGCTTTGCCCCAAGTATTCAACGCCGATGTTGTGACCACCGATAAAGCCGACATCGCCATCCACGATCACAGTTTTTCGGTGGTTGCGATAGTTCAGTTGAAACCGGAAATTGGGCCCGCGTTGTTCGCGGGGATCTGCAACATCCACACCGGCCTGGCGCAGCGTCTCAAAATAGCTGGACGGCAGGCCATAGCTACCCACCGCGTCGGTCATGAACCGAACATGTACGCCACGCTTGACCGCGGCGATTAGCCGGTCCCGCACCCTTCGCCCAAGATCATCATCCCGGACGATGTAGAACTGGATCAGAACGTAATTCTCGGCCTTATCAATGGCGTCGAGAATGGCATCAAACGTAGCTTCGCCGTCGATCAGCAGCTCGGCTCCATTCCCACGTGAGACGGGCAAATGGGCCAGCGCTTCAAACGCGCGAGGATTGACTCGCATCGTCTGAGGGTCGGGTTTCGAGAAATCGGCAAAGGTCTTGATCCCTTCGACGACGCGCTCACTTTCTTGCCGAGCGATCCGGTATCCTCTGAACCGATGGTGACCGAGGAATAGATACAGCGGCACGCCAAACATCGGGGCCGACAGTAGGAACACAACCCAGCCAACCGCTCCTTGTGGTGTGCGTGCAGTCTGCGCAGCGCGAACTGCAAAGACGACCGCTACGCAATAGAGTGAAAACAGAAAAAACGAGACGAGTAATGTCCACATCGGGGCGCAGCGATCCGGGTTGCTTAGTTTGCCCCAGTGTAGATGCGGGACCAGTCGTTGGCCATATCAACAATGACCCATCCCATATCCGGGCCTTTGTCCAACCCATCGACCAGCCGTCCAATCGGGCTTTCGCGGTCGTAGGCCCATTCACGATCCGCATCAGTGTGATGGATCAAAACGCCCAGCCGTGGCCCGTCGCCTGCGGTGGTCCATTCAAGCATGGCAAAATCCCCGTCCGAGTTTCCCCCGGCAAATATGGGGCGCTTGCCGATGGTGCGCTCGATATTGATAGGTTTGCCTTCTTTATCATCGATGAAGGCGATGCCGGGGGCCTTGTTGATTACAGGCGTACCGTCCACATTGTCGTACGTGGTCTCACCATAGGTGCCCAGAATCTGTTCGGGCGGGATGCCATAGGCCTGTTCGGCGAAGACACGCATGAAATGCAGGCCTCCGCCTGAAACGATATAAGTTTTGAAATCCTCATCCCGCAGGTAGCGCAACAGCTCGACCATCGGCTGATAGGTCATCTGGTCGTAGGGCAGATTGGTTTTGGGATGTCGTGCAGTACTAAGCCAATCGGCCACCGACGCTTGGAACATTTCAACGCTGCTGCCCGAATGCGATGCGTTGACCACTTCGATCAGAGCGTCGTGCCCGCCTTCCAGAATGGTTTTCAGATCACCCTCAGCAGCCGCTTTCAACGCTGGGGTCGATAAGATCGATGGGTCTTGTTTAGCAAGCTCTGCCAGTTGGTCCATGGCAAATATGAACTGAAAATAGACCGGTTGTTCAGCCCAGAGCGTGCCGTCATTGTCAAACACCGCAATCCGGTCGGCGGGAGTGACATAGAGTTCATTCGCCGGGTCGCTGACCGCGTCAACAAAGTCGATGATCTGCTGTTTTGATGCCGAGTCGGTCCAGCTGGGCAGGGGGTCTGCGAACGCCACAAGGGGGACGGTGGCTATAAACGCCGTGAGTTTGAGAAATCTCATGTAATAGCCTCTGATACTGGAAAAAGGGGCCGCGCTTTAAGGCGGCCCCTGTCTTGTTTTCTAGTTCGAAGTCGGTGTGGCCAATTTCTGCATCACCTGATCCAGGCTGAAGCTCGCCGCCTTCTGACGTGGTGGGAATTCTTGGAAAGTACTCAGGAAACTCGCCACATATTGCTGCGCCGGTACTAGGAAATACACCCGGTCGATCATCCAGTCGTAGTATGTGTTGGATGTCCGGTATCCACGCTCATAAGGGTCGCGGCGCAAATTCACGATGATCGGCACGCGCAGTTCCGTGAATGGTTCCATCCATGCGCGCAGGGTGGCCCATGCTTTTTGCTCCAAAAAGATTAGCTTCCAGTCGTCAAAACGCAAAGCGGACAGGTCGCCGTCATCCGTGAAATAAAAGATTTCACGGCGGGGGCTTTCAGTGGTCTCACCGGTCAGCAACGGCAAGATGTTGTAGCCATCCAGATGCACTTTGTAGTCGCGACCCATGGCAGGTGAGGAATAGCCGGCTTTCAGCTTTTCCTTGATTTCGGGGTCGCCAGCGACCGCCAGATAGGTGGGCAGCCAATCCATGTGATGCACGATTTCGTTCGAGATCGAACCCGCTTCGATCTTACCGGGCCAACGCACCATGGATGGTACGCGCCAGCCGCCTTCCCAGTTGGTGTTCTTTTCGCCCCAGAACGGTGTCGAAGCGGCATCCGGCCATGTGTTGTAATGCGGGCCGTTATCGGTGGAATAATGAACGATCGTGTTGTCGGCGATGCCGAGTTCGTCCAGCAGATCAAGCAGTTGGCCGACCTGAATGTCATGTTCGATCATGCCCGCCGTGTACTCATCGGCCGGACTACCTAGGATTTCGTTGGCTGTTTCGCGCATTTCTTCCCCGACATGGGTGCGGAAATGCATGCGTGTGCCATTCCACCATACATAGAATGGTGTGCCGTTCTGGTTGGCCTCACGAATGAACTCAACGGCAGCTTCCAGGGTTTCCTGATCCACCGTTTCCATGCGTTTGCGTGTCAGTGGACCGGTGTCTTCGATGGGGCCACCTGCGCTGGACTTGATCACACCGCGCGGACCATAGGCCTCGCGGAACGTGCGCCCGTCGGGCAGAACCGCGTCCCCGGGATAATCTTCATGCTCGGGTTCTTCTTCTGCATTGAGGTGATAGAGATTCCCAAAAAACTCATCAAATCCGTGATTTGTCGGTAGATGCTCATCCCTGTCGCCCAGGTGGTTCTTGCCAAACTGGCCGGTCACGTACCCATGATCCTTAAGCAACCCTGCAATCGTGGGGTCTTCGATCTGCATCCCTTCTTTAGCGCCAGGCAAGCCAACCTTGGACAGTCCAGTCCGGAACACCGATTGGCCCATGATGTAAGATGAGCGGCCAGCTGTACAGGATTGCTCGCCATAATAATCGGTGAAGATCATGCCTTCATCGGCGACCCTGTCGATATTGGGGGTCTGGTATCCCATAAGGCCCATTGTGTAGGCCGAAATGTTGGATTGGCCGATGTCATCGCCCCAAATGACCAGAATGTTGGGTTTTTGATCCTGCGCCCATGCGGGCAGTGCGATCAGAACGGCAATCGACGCTGCTGCGGTACGGCGCAGTCCGATACGCCAGCTTTCCAAGAACCGGGTTGTAGTTAACATGTTTTACTCCTGAACTTGTGGACAATTTGTCCCTGTGAACTATCTGAGACTTGTGTCCAGAATAGGATTAGTTGCAGTCGTTAAGCATTGGATATCCCGCGAAAATAGCCAGATTGCGGGATTCGTGTGTAAGTAATGTAGGCCAGTGAGCCTGATTGAAATTTATCATATGATGAAGTTTAAATATATAGATGGCATTAATTGAAACTGATCTAGACGCGCTGCAGGAAAGTTCCTGGTTCAAAACCAGATCTCCCGCCTTTCAGGATGCTCTGATGCGCAGCGCCGTGCGCCGAACTTACGGTGCTGACGAAGCTTTGTTTGTCCAGGGTGATCCCGCCAACGGGATCCACGCTGTATTGGATGGTAGTGTTAAGATCACCGTCCCCGCAGATGACGGTCAGGAATTTGTCATACACCAAGAGGGACGTGGCTTTTGGATCGGCGATCTCGCGTTGTTTGCGACTGCGCATCGGCTGATCAGCGTGGTAGCGACTCGTCCAACCGAGACGCTTTTCTTTCCGGCCCCGCGGTTAGAACGCTTGGTGCAGGATTCTCCTGACTTTGTTCGGGATTTCTACGCCTTAAGTCATGAAAACATGCAAAAAGCCCTACGTATCGTTGCCAATCTTGCGGTGACCGGCACCGAGAAACGGCTGGTTCTGAGGTTGCTGCATCTGGATGAGGTGACATCCGATGCAGAGGGTTGGATACCGGTTTCGCAGGAAGAGCTGGCGGCTATGATTGCAGTCTCTGCGCCAACGCTTCACCGAGCATTACACAGGCTTATCGAATTAGACTTGATCGAAGGCGGGTATGGTCGGCTGAGGTTGAAAGATCGACGCGCCCTCGTCGCTAGCTGTCAAAGTTGACGAACTTTCAAGCCGAATGTTCTGTTGACGAGTGATCATCCTCACCGAGCCTTCCATCCAAAGACATCAAGATCGCGACAGGACGCAGCGCGGGGATGTGGCTGAAGATGATCAGGATGCAGACGGTCAAAGGCACACTCAGGAACGCTCCGATCAGACCCCAGACCGTGGTCCAGAAGGTCAACGCCAAAATCACTAGGAAGGTCGACATGTTCAGCGATCGGCCTAGCATGGCCGGATCTAGAAAGTTGCCGATTAGAAACTGTAGTGTGCCGCACCCCAGAACGATCACGAGAAATGGCCCGATCGTCTCAAACTGAACCAGAGCGATCATTGCGGGAAAGATGACGGCGATGATCGAACCGATTGACGGGATGAAATTCAGGGCGAAAGTCAGCACGGCCCAGGTTTCAGCATATTCCAGACCCAGCGCTTTGAATACGGCGTAGCTAATGGTGGCGGTGATCAGACTGATAAAGGTCTTCACGCCGACATATCGCTGCAGGCTGTACGAAATCGCATCCAGAACCAAGGCCAGGTCAGCCCCCAGCCGTGGGTTGCCGGCGGCAAGCTGGATTTTCTTGCGAAAGGCCAACCGCTCGGCCATCAGAAAGGCGACATAGAGGCTGATTAGGAAGAACTGGTTAAGCAGTGATGTGGCGCTGCCCAGCAATATCCGAGCGACATAGGACATATCGATGCTGACTAGATTGTCTCGGATAAAACTTGTGACATCGTTGCCGACCAACCCGGTAATTCTATGAACAGCACCGTCAAACTGGCTTTCGTAGGTGTTGATCGAGCGTGCAAACTGCGTGGCCTGACTGCCCAGAATGTACATGATCATGAACAAACCGGCCAATACAACTGTTACTCCCGCGACATTCGCCAACCAGATTGGCACCCGCGTCACTGCAATGACCCGGTCGCTAAGGGCCAGGATCAGCACGTTGACCAGCAACGCCATGGTCAACGGCACCAGAAAGTTTGCCCCTGCATAGAGGCCAAGCACCATTAGCGTGGCCACGATCGCTACATCCCGCAATACGCTCAGTTGCGGACGCGCACGGGATGGGCTGTTTTCTGGGTCAGAGGTCATAAGATGGCCTTGGTCTTAGTGCTGCCTGGATGTGTTTTGATTGATCCTGCACAGCCTGGCGGGTTTATGCAATCCATACAGAAGGTTATACGCATGAAATCGGTGGCCTGATCCGATTGACGGTTCTGCCAAAGGAAAAGGCAGGCTAGGCTAGCGCAATGCCAACTGTTTTGATTCCCTCGTTCGGCCAATTCCTGCGTGCGCTTTGGCTTGCTGTGCGCCGATTTAATGACAAAAACGGCTTCGTCATGAGCAGCCACGTCGCCATGTCGTTGATGATGGCCCTGTTTCCATTCGTTCTGTTCACGGTTGCGCTGGCAGGGGCCTTGTCACAGGGCTATGTGACCGATGAACTGATCGAACTGATATTTGGCGCCTGGCCCAAAGACGTGGCCGATCCCATCGTTTCAGAACTGCGTGCTGTTCTGGCCGGTGCGGGCTCGGGCGTGATCACTTTGGGTGGCTTGTTGGCGATCTACTTTGCCTCGAACGGAGTCGCCGCTGTGCGAAAGGCGATGGCGCAGGCCTATCACGACACGGACAATTGGCCGTTCTGGAAGACCCGACTGCTGTGCTTTGTGCTGGTCATAATCGGCGGTGCTGCCATTCTGGCCATCGCGGCGGTCGAAGTCGTTCTGCCGGTCTATACCCGTTTGGTTTCGGAAAAGACGGCAGTGGATGTGGACAACTGGCTGTCGGTGGATCGTCTGCGATGGACCTTTACCGTGGCTGTCCCCGCAGGCACTGTTCTTTTGGCCCATCTGATCTTGCCCACTCGACGGCACAGCCTACTACAGATCTTGCCGGGCGTAATCCTGACATTGGCTTTGTGGGCTGCAGGTGGATGGGGCTTTTCAATCTACATCGCCAAGTTTGCGACCTATAGCGCGACGTATGCCGGGCTTGCAGGGGCAATGGCAGCGCTGATTTTCCTATACTTATGCTCGGCCATGCTGATCCTCGGGGCCGAATACAACGGCGCGCTGATCGATTTGCAAAACGAAGAGGGGCAATGATGTATCTCCGCGCAATCTTGGTGACCGCGATCCTTTGGGCGACCGCGCAGCAGTCGCAGGCGCAGGACTATGTTGGATCAGACGCGTGCTCGGATTGTCATAAGGAAGAAACCGAAGCCTGGGAAAGCTCATACCATGCGCTTGCCTGGACTGAGGTGGAGGACGGCCATGTTCAGGCTGATTTCGATGGAACACGATTCTCGCATGATGGAATGAGCGTGGCCTTTGCGGATCAAGATGGAGCTCTTACGGCGCAAGTCACCGAAAAAGACGGCGTTACAACGACCTATCCGGTTCATTCAGTGGTTGGTATCGCGCCGCTACAGCAATATCTTTTCGAAACCGAACCCGGCCGATTGCAGAGTTATGATGTGGTTTGGGACGTCGAAAAGGGCCATTGGTTCCACCTTTACCCGGATCAGGATCTGCCTCCGAATGATGGGCTGCACTGGACCGGTCCGTACAAAAATTGGAACGCCCGCTGTGCCGAGTGTCATGCGACCGGCTATGTGAAGAACTACGACTCTGAGGAAAGGCGCTATGACTCGACACAGGTCGAAATTGGTGTCGGGTGCGAGGCTTGCCACGGGCCGGGTTCTGCGCATTTGGAGTGGACGACCGGAAAAGTGTTGCAAGACGGTTTGAGCGAGTTCGGATTCCCTACGACATGGGGCAGGGGGCAGACAGAAGGGGAAATTCAGCAATGCGCCGGCTGTCATTCCCGGCGCGAGGCGTTGGAAGATGGTAATCCGCTTCCCGGCAAGCCGTATCACGACGCCTATAACCTGGCGTTGCTGCGACCGGGTTTGTATCACCCAGATGGCCAGATTTTGGACGAGGTCTATGTTTATGGCTCATTCCTGCAGTCGCGCATGTATGCAGAAGGGGTGGGTTGTATGAATTGCCACGATCCGCACCGGGCTGAGGTGAAAGCCGAGGGTAATGGGTTGTGTACCCAATGCCACTCCCCCGCTGGCAACCCGGATTTCCCGACCCTTCGGCTGGCCGAATATGACACGCCCGCGCATCACCAACATGCTGAAAATTCTGCGGGTGGCCAATGCAAGAACTGCCACATGATCGAGCGTGTCTATATGGGGGTAGATGGCAGGCGCGATCACAGCTTCCGCATTCCCCGCCCTGATCTGGGGCTCGGAACTGATGCCTGCACCGATTGCCATGCGGATGAAGATCAGTCTTGGGCGGCGCAGCAGATTGAACTCTGGTTCCCGGAATCATCCTATAGAGTGGCGCATTATGGCACGACATTTGCAGCAGCAGGCAGTGGTCAATTGGACGACCCTGAAACGCTGGTCGCGATCGCTCTGGATGAAGGGCAGGCAGGTATCGTTCGCGCAACCGCTCTGTATTTGTTGCAACCTTTTGCAACGCCTGATCTTGCCGAGCGTCTGGCACCGTTGCTGGCCGATCCGGACCCACTGATACGTGCCAATGGACCGTTACTGCAGCGTCAGGTTCCTGCCCAGTTGCGCGCTTCGCGGTTAGAGCCGTTGTTATCCGACCCCATGCGCAATGTACGCATCTCGGCTGCGAAAGAGTTTTTATCGATCCCAGCGCAGGCCATGACGCAAGACCAACGCGCAAGCGCGCAGCAGGGCATGGCGGATTGGCAACGTAGCATTTCCAATCGTTTGGACTTTCCTGAGACCCATTTGGTGCTGGGTGGTTGGGCGCTTACGCTCAGAAACGCGCCGGCTGCAGAACGTGCATTCCGCGAGGTTGTAACGCTCGACCCGCAGCGCGTTGAGGCTTGGCCGATGCTGGTTCAACTTGCCCACATCAATCGCGGTGTTCAGGCTGCGTTGGCGACATTGGACGAGGCCTTGTTAGTGCTTCCCGATGATCCGAACTTAATGCAACTTGCGCAGGAACTCGGGAGATAGCTGGCATGGAACTGGCAGAATTGCGCCATCTTCGCGGCGCATTCTACGGTTAGCCAACCGGTATCAGCACTCGGATTGCTACAGGTGATGTATGCCGGATCGCACCGCTACCTTCGCAAAGCCGCTGACGGCGGCTCGTAAAACAACGCTTGACCAGCGTATTGAAGAGCTGCGCGCGCGCAAGCCTGTCGATATCAATCATGGCGAAGCACTATTGCTGCAAGGCTTAGCTGCAGCGTCTCTGCGGAAACAGAGCATAGCGCCGGGAAAGATCGATCTGGATTAACGCCGCTTAACCCCGGAAGCCGGTGGCGACAACAAACTTCTCGGAACTATCAGAACGTGAGGCCGGAGGCTTCACATTGGCAACCTTGTTGAATTTCTGCTTGAGCAGTTTCTGAAGGTCCCCCTCAGCCCCGCCAGCAAGCACCTTGGCAACGAAAGTGCCGCCCTCTTCCAGCACGTCGAACGCGAAATAAGCCGCCGTTTCGCACAGGGCCATGATCCGCAGGTGGTCAGTCTGTTTGTGGCCCGAAGACGCAGCCGCCATATCAGACATGACCACGTCCGCTTTGCCACCCAGCCAGTCCTTGACCTTCTGATCGGCGTCATCTTCCATGAAATCAAGGACATGCGCGGTGGCACCGGCGACGGGCTCAACCTCTTGAAGGTCAACCCCCAGGACGGTGCCGATGCGCTTGCCGCTTTTCTCGCCGAGTGCGTTGACGCGTTTCACCGCGACTTGCAGCCAGCCACCGGGCGCACAACCCAGATCGACCACGCGCGCGCCGGGTACGAGAAACCGGAACTTGTCGTCCAACTCAAGTATCTTGAATGCCGCGCGTCCGCGATAGCCTTCGACCTGCGCGCGTTTGACATAGGGGTCGTTCAACTGCCGTTCTAACCAGCGGGTCGAGCTGAGCTTGCGCCCGCGCGCTGTCTTGACCTTCACCTTCAGGTCGCGTTGCCCGCGACCCGAGTTGCTTTTGCCAGTTGGTGTCTTCGCCATCAGAACGGTCCGTCTTCCAATACACCGTCCGCACTCATTTGCGCATAAAGCAAACCCTCGCGCAGCCCACGGTCCGCCACAGAAAGGCGATCGGTGGGCCAGCAGCGCAACAGCGCCTGCAAGATGGCCGAGCCGGACATGATCAGGGCCTGCCGATCTTCCCCGATCCGGGGATCACGGCGGCGCCCACGAGGGCCGAGTTCTAGATAGCCTCGTATCACCTTGTCAATCTGATCGCTGGTCATCCGCAATCCGTCCACCTTCGTCCGGTCATAGCGCTTGAGGCCAAGGTGTGAGGCGGCAACAGTGGTCACCGTTCCGCTGGTGCCCACAATCTGAAACCCTTCGCGGGCCTGTTCATCCTTGTAAGGCGCGAAATCGGCTAGATTTTCTTCGAAAAACCAGCTCATTAACGCAAAACGCGCGGCATCGTCTTCGACGTCGTTGAACTGATCACGCAATGTTGCCACGCCCAGCGGGACGCTGATCCAATCGACCACCTTGGCCGCAGGGAAAGGGCTTTCAGGCGTGTGGAACCCGTTATGCAATCTCATAATCGCGGCAGGCCGATCCCGACGAGGAACAGAGGAGATGTCGATCCAGACCAATTCGGTTGAGCCGCCGCCGATATCAACGACCAACAATTGCTCGGTCTTGGTCGACACCAGCGGAGCACAGGAAATCACGGCGAGACGTGCTTCTTCCTCGGGTTGGATGATGTCGAGCGTCAGGCCGGTTTCGCGTTTAACTTGCCGGATGAAATCGCGTGAATTCTTGGCGCGACGGCAGGCCTCGGTTGCGATCAAGCGCATGCGCTTGACCTTGTTACGCTTGAGTTTTTGCTGACAAATCCGCAGCGCCTGTACGGTACGTGCCATGGACGCCCGCGACAACCGCCCGGTGCGTTCCAGACCGGCACCCAACTGCACCGATTTGGAGAAGCTGTCCACCACATGAAATCCACTGCCCTTGGGCTGGGCGATCAACATGCGGCAGCTATTTGTCCCCAAATCCAGTGCCGCATATAACGCATCTGGATCGGGTCTTGCCGGCGCGGGGCTTTCGACCGCTTTCGGGAACGCGCCCGCACCTCTGGGACGCTTGGGCGCCATCTTAAACGCCCTCCGATTTTCGAGTTACCCCGACCATAGGTCGCGCAATTGGATCACGCAAGACGCTCATTAAAGTCATTAGGATTTTGATGTTCGGTTTTGGCCACCAAGGCATTAAAAGCTGCGGTATGCAGCCGTGGGCAAAAAGGTCGCTGCAAATACGCCGTATGTCGAAAATCGACCGACTTGGACCCACATTGAAGTTTAGAACCGGTCCATCTGGTTAGGAGGAATCACGGTAATGCCTGACGTCACCATCGTATATTGGCGCGATATTCCCGCCCAAGTCATCGTCGGCAAAGGCCGTCGTGGCGCTAAGCGGCAGTTGGAAGAGCGGTTTGAACAAGCCATCGACCGGGCCGCAATGAAGGTGAACGCCAAGGATAGTGATGCCTATCTGGCCGAGTGGCGCAAAGCCGAGCCTTTCGCAGTTGAGGGCGACCCGTCCGAAATTGCCGAAGCCGAGGCCGCGCGTTTGGAAACAGAGTACGATCAGGACCGTATCAAGACCCTGATCGCCAATGACGGTTGGGCATGAGCCCCAGATCTTTATGGGAGGCCGCTATGGCTTTGCTGAACTTCAAGAAACGTGATGCGGTCGAAAACGGCCCTGTGAACCCGACCGTCGAAGCCTTTTTGCAGGGCTACTCGATCGAGGTGATGCCGCGCACTGCGGAAAAGGTCGAAGATTTCCGCGCGCTGCTGCCAGAAGGCACCCGTGTCTACATCGCCCATATCGAGGGCACGCCAATCGAAGACATGGTCAAAACCGCCAAGCGCATCGCGGCCGAAGGTTACCCTGTCATGCCGCATTTCCCGGCACGGATCATCAAGGATGCCGCGACGCTGGAAAACTGGATTTCCATGTATCAGGGTGAAGCGGGTGTCGAGCAGGCGCTTCTGCTGGCCGGTGGGGTCGCCAAACCGCATGGTGATTTCGACAGCTCGATGCAGCTGCTGGAAACCGGACTGTTCGACAAGGCGGGGTTCAAGCGACTGCACGTAGCCGGTCACCCCGAAGGCAACAAGGATATCGATCCCGACGGCTCGACCAAGAATGTCGATGACGCGTTGCGCTGGAAGCAGAAATTCTCGGAAACCACCGATGCCGAAATGGCGCTGGCCACTCAGTTTGCGTTCGATGCCAAGCCGATCATCGCTTGGGCAGATAGCCTGAAAGAAGCGGGTATTGATCTGCCGATCCATATCGGTATCGCGGGCCCGGCGAAGCTGCAGACGCTGATCAAATTCGCTATCGCCTGCGGCGTTGGTCCATCGCTGAAAGTCCTGCAGAAGCGCGCCATGGACGTGTCCAAGCTGCTGTTGCCTTACGAGCCAACCGATGTGGTCACCGAACTGGCCAATCACAAGGCAGCCAACCCGAATTTCAATATCACCAAGGTACACTTCTTCCCGCTGGGCGGGATCAAGACCAACGCCAACTGGGCGATCAACAACGGCGGCGCTTCGGCAAAGCCGGTTAACTCCTAAGGAACGGACATGACCCGTACAGTCGTAGAATCAAAAACAAAAACTGCCGTTCTGGGCTTTGACGAACCGTTCTGCGTTATCGGTGAGCGGATCAACCCAACGGGCCGTAAGAAACTGGCTGCCGAATTGGAAGCAGGCGATTTCTCGACAGTCGAAAAGGATGCTCTGGCGCAGGTCGCTGCAGGCGCGACCGTTCTGGATATCAACGCAGGTGTCGTCTACAACTCGAACCCCAACCCGAACGAGACCGAGCCGCCGCTGATGACCAAGATCGTCGAGCTGGTGCAGGGGCTTGTTGATGTACCGCTTTGCATCGATTCCTCGGTTCCGGGCGCTTTGGAAGCCGGTCTTGAGGCGGCGGAAGGTCGTCCGCTGTTGAACTCGGTCACCGGTGAAGAAGAGCGTCTGGAACTGGTTCTGCCACTGGTCAAGAAATACAACGTACCCGTTGTGGCGATCTCGAACGATGACACCGGAATCTCGGAAGACCCTGATGTGCGTTTTGCCGTCGCCAAAACCATCGTTGAGCGTGCAGCCGATCACGGCATCCCGGCTCATGACATCGTGGTCGATCCGCTGGTCATGCCGATTGGTGCGATGGCAACAGCTGGCCAGCAGGTGTTTGCTCTGGTCCGTCGTCTGCGGGAAGAGCTGGGCGTGAACACCACATGCGGTGCGTCCAACATCTCGTTCGGCCTGCCGAACCGTCACGGTATCAACAACGCCTTCCTGCCGATGGCAATGGGTGCTGGAATGACTTCAGCGATCATGAACCCGGTGGCTCTGCCGGTGACGCAGAAGAAGATTGCCGAAAAGAAAGAGGCCGTCGCTGCCGCCGGTATCATTCTGCCCGAGGATATGGACGACGAAACCTTTGTACAGATGTTCGGTCTGGGTTCGACCCTTCCGCGTGCGGGCAAAGAGATGGAGGCCATCCGCGCCGCCAACCTGCTGACCAACAACGACGCACATGGCGGTGAGTGGATCAGGTTCAACAAACCACCCGCCGAGGCCGGAGCCGAAGGCGAGGGTGCACGCGGACGTCGTGGCGGTGGTCGTCGTCGCCGCGCTTAAGGTAAATAAAACAATGGATTGGGCCGGATTTTTTGATCCGGCCTTTTCGATTCGTCAGCGTTTGTTGACCCTTGAACCCCGGTAAAGAGCAGTGCTAATCAATGCCCAGCGGCGGGTATGATGTAATGGTAGCCTGTCAGCTTCCCAAGCTGAACGCGCGGGTTCGATTCCCGCTACCCGCTCCAGTCATTCTGCGCGTCGGGCCTGATAGAGGTTGATCATCGCCGGGATGAGGATCTCCGAACCAGACTGATACTGTCGGAACTCTTCTGCGACCGCTTGTTGAATAGCGTCAGTATCAGCCTCACTCCCTTCGAAATGAGCAACAACACGGCCCGCAGGACCAACACGTGTCACCAGCCTCGCCGTGCCTTCAACGCCGCCAAAACCCGTCAGGTTCACTGTGATCGCGTCGCCGGTTATTTCAGACAGCCCCGCTTGGGTCATCAGACCTTTGACATGGTCGATGTCGTGGAACGCCAGCGGCCCGGGCGCATAGCGGTCTACGCGGGGCGGTTGACCCATTCGCCGAACGGCGGCGACATGGGGTATCTTGAACCACGGGTTGACGTCCAATGGCCCCCAGGAAGCGAACGTCATTTGCCCACCGGGTTTCAGTGCCAAGGCGATGTTTCGGAATGCTGCGATCGAGTCGCTAAAAAACATGACACCAAACCGGGAGATTGCGGCATCCATTTGTCCGGGTTCAAACGCGTAGGTTTGCGCATCCGCGTGCTGAAAAGTGATAGTCTGTATCCCGTTGCTTTCAGCACGTTTGGCTGCGCGGTCCAGAAACGGCTGCGATATATCGGCCGCCAATACGTGTCCTTCGGCCCCAACCGCGCGCGCCGCTGCGATTGCACTGACGCCTGTGCCGCATCCGATATCCAGCACTTGCATACCCGCCGACAGGGCGGCCCGGTCCAGAACGAGATCAAGAACGGGCGCGAAGGCGTGGTCAAGCTGATCCTCAAAGGTCAGCCATTTGGTGCCTTGTTCCGAGTTTCCCCAGAATTCCGCCTGTTCCTCGTTCACTGATGTCATATTCGCCTCCTGTGGATGGGGCGACTATGACCGCCGGCGGCGTCGACGGCCAGATTTTTCATCATCCCCGCCGCCGGTATTGAAGGACGGAGCGGGCAGGGTGACGACCTGGGCCAATTCAGGGAACGGATCGGTTTTGTGCGGGATCGCATTGGCGGCGACGAAATGGTCTTGAAACTTGGGTTCGATTGCCGTTTCGACCTTGGTGATCTCGCGCACCACGCGTTCGATCTCGGCCCGCGATCCGATGTTACACAGCGCGATCCGGGCACCGGTTCCAGCGGCATTACCCGCGCTGGAGACCTTCTCCAGCGGTGCATCAGGGATCATACCCAGCACCATCGCGTGTTTGGTCGAAATATGCGCGCCGAAGGCACCGGCAAGTACCACGCGATCCACACGGTCAACCTCCATCTCATCCATTAGGAGACGCGCTCCGGCGTAGAGCGCGGATTTAGCCAACTGGATGGCACGGATATCACCCTGAGTTACTGTGATACGCGGACCGCCCTCGGCGCTGGCATCGTGGATCAGATAGGAGTTGGTGCGGCCTTCGGGAACGCAACGCGGTGTGCCCGTCTGCGCGGCCGAGCCGATCAGCCCGCTTTCGTCCAGAAGACCTGCAATGCGCATCTCGGCCACGGCCTCGATAATGCCTGAGCCGCAGATACCGGTGATGCCCGTGGTGGCAATGTCCTGATCAAAGCCTTCGTCATTCGACCATTTCTCGGACCCGATCACGCGGAAACGCGGTTCTTTGGTGACAGGATCGATTTCGATTCGTTCAATCGCACCGGGCGCGGCTCTCTGGCCCGAGCTGATCTGGGCACCCTCAAATGCGGGGCCGGTGGGTGACGAACAGGCCAGAACGCGGTGGGTGTTGCCCAGCAAGATTTCCGCATTGGTACCCACATCCACGATCAGTACCAGATCGTCGGACTTGCCGGGTTCCTCGGATAGGGCAACGGCAGCGCAGTCCGCACCCACATGGCCCGCAATACACGGCAGGATGTAGACCTGCGCGCGTGGATTCATCGTGGTCAGGTCCATCTCATGCGCAGGCAGGGACATGCTTTCGGACGTCGCGAGCGCAAATGGCGCCTGACCCAGTTCGACTGGGTCCAGACCCAGCAAAAGATGGTGCATGACCGGATTGCAGACGAACACCGTTTCGACGATCAAAGCGGCATCGATCCCGGCCTCATCAGCGATTGAAGTGGTCAGATCGTTGATCGCTTCGCGCACGGCCCGGGTCATTTCCTTGTCGCCACCGGGATTCATCATGGCGTAAGACACGCGGCTCATCAGGTCTTCGCCGAAACGAATTTGCGGGTTCATAAGGCCGGAAGAAGCCTTGACTTCACCTGTTTCCAGATCGGTCAGGTGCGCAGCGATGGTGGTCGAGCCGAGGTCGATAGCCAGACCGTAAAGCCCATGTTCGTGCAGGCCGGGCCAAATTTCGACGATACGGGCCACGTTGTCCTTGTGACCTTTGTAGACGGCGACCGTGACCTCCCATTTCCCTTTGCGCAGCACTGGCTGCAGCTTGGACATCAGCGACAGATCGGCGGTAATCGCATCGATCTTCCATTGTTCTCGCAAGGCGCGCTCTAACCGTTCCAGATCGCCTGTGGGCGAGTGCATGTCGGGTTCTTCCACCACCACGAAATACAGGCGTGTTGCAGGGTCCATGGTGATGGCGCGGGCGGCGGCGGCCTTGCGGACCACCTGACGGTGAACCTGGCTTTCCGGAGGCACGTCGATCACCACGTCACCCTGAACCGAGGCCTGACAGCCCAAACGGCGCCCGGGTTTCAAGCCTCGCTTGTCGTCATAACGCTGTTCAACCGCGTTCCATTCGCTCAGCGCGTCCTCCGAGACGGTCACGCCATGCTTGGGAAACTCGCCATAGCTGGGGGTGATCTGACATTTCGAACAAATACCGCGTCCACCGCAGACTGAATCAAGATCGACACCCAACTGGCGCGCTGCCGTCAGGATTGGCGTGCCAACGGGAAAGTGTCCGCGTTTGCCGGACGGGGTGAAAACGACAAGAGGATCGGTGGTCATGAATGGCCTGCCTTTGTATTCGCGCGTATGCCGGCGAACATATGGGTTTGAACGCAAAGGGAAAGGGCATTCAGCGGCACGTTTTGCATTGCTTGCGTCGTTTTCGGGCGTGGCAGAAGCCCGCAGGGGAAAACAACTTGGGTTCGGGGCTTTCCCTCTGGTGAAATCCATGCAATAGGGTCACCGTCAAACGGGCTTTTGCATGGGGTTATCAAATGCAGATTCGTGAGGCACTCACCTTCGACGACGTTCTTCTGGTTCCGGGCGCATCTTCTGTGCTGCCGGCAACCGCTGATACCACCACGCGCGTGACGCGTGAGATTACGATGAACATCCCGCTGCTAAGCTCGGCGATGGACACGGTGACCGAGGCGCGTATGGCTATCGCCATGGCGCAGGCTGGGGGCATCGGCGTGGTGCACAAAAACCTCACGGTCGAGGAACAGGCCCGCGAAGTGCGTCGGGTTAAGCGGTTCGAATCCGGTATCGTCTATAACCCGGTCACGCTGCGCGCGGATCAAACATTGGCAGATGCTCAGGCTTTGGTAGAGCGCTACAACTTCACCGGCTTCCCGGTCGTTGAAGAAAGCGGTCGTGTCGTCGGCATTGTCACCAACCGAGATATGCGCTTTGCGACCTCGGATGACACGCCGATCAAAGCGATGATGACCTCTGACAATCTGGCGATGCTGCAAGAGCCCGCCGATCTGGAAGAGGCCAAAAGCCTCATGCGTGCGCGTCGGATCGAAAAATTGCTGGTCGTCGATGGCGAGGGCAAGCTGACAGGCTTACTGACGCTGAAAGATACCGAGCAGGCCGTGCTGAACCCTACAGCCTGCAAGGACCGGTTGGGCCGTCTGCGTGTGGCTGCTGCAACCTCGGTCGGAGACGCTGGGTTCGAGCGGTCAGAGCAGTTGGTCGATTCCGGGGTCGATATCATTGTTGTGGATACCGCACATGGTCATTCGCAAGGGGTTCTGGACGCGGTGAAACGTGCCAAGACGCTGTCGAACGAGGTTCAGATCATCGCCGGTAACGTCGCCACTGCCGAAGCCACCAAAGCGCTGATCGATGAAGGTGCAGACGCGATCAAAGTGGGCATCGGGCCCGGCTCGATCTGTACCACACGGATGGTCGCGGGTGTTGGCGTCCCTCAGTTGACGGCCATCATGGATTGTGCCGCTGCGGCGGGGGAAGTTCCGGTCATTGCTGATGGTGGCATCAAATTCTCGGGCGATTTCGCCAAGGCGATTGCGGCAGGGGCATCTTGCGCCATGGTGGGTTCGATGATTGCGGGCACGGATGAAAGCCCGGGCGAGGTGATCCTCTATCAAGGCCGCTCGTTCAAATCGTATCGCGGCATGGGAAGTCTGGGTGCGATGGCGCGCGGCTCGGCGGATCGCTATTTCCAGAAGGACGCCGCGAACGACAAGCTGGTGCCCGAAGGGATCGAAGGCCAGGTGCCGTACAAAGGGTCCGCAAGCGCTGTTGTGCACCAACTGGTTGGAGGTTTGCGGGCGGCGATGGGCTATACCGGTTGTGCCACCGTCGATGAGATGCGCCAGAACTGCAACTTTGTCAAAATCACTGGCGCAGGTTTGAAGGAAAGCCATGTGCATGACGTTCAGATCACACGGGAAAGCCCCAATTATCGCGTGATGTAAGTTTGTGAGACCCTTCAGGGGGGCTCTCGAAATTGATCGTGTAGACGAACGGAAAACGCGATGACACCTGCTGCTCGGGTACAGGCCTCGATCGAGATCCTCGATGACATTCTTGCCGGTGCACCGGTCGAGAAGGCGTTGACCGGCTGGGCTCGACGCAATCGGTTCGCGGGATCTAAGGATCGCGCTGCGATCCGGGATCATGTGTTTGATGCATTGCGGTGCAAGCGATCCTTCTCGGCGCTCGGTGGGTCCGAGACGGGGCGCGGCCTGATGATCGGTGCCGCCCGATCCTTGGGCTCAGACCTAACGTCAGTATTTTCGGGCGCGCGATATGCACCTGCAGAGGTAACCGAGGCTGACCAACCCAGGTCATTTCAGAGCGACGCAGAACGTCTGGATATCCCCGAATGGTTGTGGCCCCAATTTCAGGCCGCGTTGAAGGACGAAGCTGAACTTGCCGCAGCCGCGCTACAATCGCGCGCTCCGATTCATCTGAGGGTCAACCTGCTGAAAACTGACCTGCCTACAGCCATTCAACGACTGGCTGCCGAGGAGATCACGGCGCATCCACATCGGGCCTGCGATACTGCATTGGAAGTTACCGAGGGCGCACGCAAGATATCTCAGAGCGGTCCGTATACAGATGGGCTGGTTGAGTTGCAGGATGCCGCAAGCCAGGCGGTTGTTGCCGCGCTTGATTTACAGCCAGGCATGCGTGTCCTGGACTATTGTGCGGGTGGCGGAGGCAAGTCCCTTGCTTTAGCGGCTACGGATATGGGTGTTCAGGTCTTTGCCCATGATGCCAATCCCAACCGTATGCGCGACTTGCCAGCGCGCGCGGCAAGGGCGGGCGCGGATGTTACGAACCTGACCACAGGCCAAATCACCGGTCAGGCCCCGTTCGATGTGGTTTTGACAGATGTGCCATGTTCCGGCAGCGGATCGTGGCGTCGCGCGCCGGCAGGGAAATGGGCACTAACGCCCGAGCGTTTGGAGGAACTAGCGCAGATTCAGGCCACCATTCTACGAGATGTTTCACCTCTCGTTGCGCCCAAAGGCGTGCTTGCCTATGCGACCTGCTCGATGCTGGCGATTGAAAACGACGACATTATTGATGGGTTCTTGGCCAGCAATCCCGAATGGCAGAGCGGATACCGCAAAACGTGGCTGGTTTCACACGGGACCGATGGATTTTTTACAGCACACTTGACGCGAATATAAACTTTAAAACACAACCTTAAGAAGTTTATGTCACTGATCATTAAGCAGCAATTAACCATTGCAGGCAGATATTGATCGAAAATTGTAATAATCCGGGCTGTTTATGTCTATTCAATCTGAATTTACCCCCTCTCGATCAAGTGGATGGGGCATTGATCGTGGGCGCTATGCCTCACTGGCATTGATCGCCATTTTATTGAGCGTACTTTCCTTCTTTGACGTCTTGCCGCCACGGTTAAGTGCCGGGGTCGCAGCCGTTGGCTTGTCCTTCCTGGTAGTAGTGGTCTTTGCCTTGGCGCGCGCTTGGATATTGAATCAGATCGAAGCGCAAACATACGCTGCGATGACGGGTTTTCTAGAGCAAGAAACCGATGCCTGTGTCATTTCGGATGCGACGGGCGAGGTGCTAGTTGCAAACGCTCAGGCCAATGCGCGTCTTATTCGGAACGCGGGTACGCGACTAGATGAGTCTCTGCGTACCGTATTTGCAAACCCGTCGGCGGTGCTGTTGCGTTTGCAGTCTCATGCCCTGAAACGGGGCTTTTGGGAAGAAGATGTTGTCACGCGCGGACAAACAATACCCGTGTCTGTTTCAAAGCTGGGTGAAAATCGGTTTTGCTGGCGTTTTAGAATAGATGCACCCCAGATCTGGCGCAGCGTGCAGCGGCCGGTTCTGACGGTCGGACGAAATGACGTGGTGCTGGATGCCAATGATGCGGCAATCGAACTTTTTGGTCAGATTCCCACATGCCTCAAGCCGATGGTTCAAGCTGGCGGTGCAGTTGATGGTAGCATCATACAGATTAAAACCGGGGAAACCGAAGCACCATTCACTGTCACAACGCTAAGGCACAGCGGTATTGTGCGTGAGTTGCTTTTAACGCCGCTGCAGCACGCCGAAGGACCGCAGCACACGACATCATTTGCAGATTTGCCAGTTGCGATCGTGTGCATGTCTCCCGATGGAGATGTTAGCGAAGCAAACCACCTCGCAGTTGAATTGGTCGGTGAGATCCAACCGGGGCGGACGAATATCGAAAGCATGATGCAGGGGCTCGGCTATCCGATCAGGGACTGGCTGGCGAGTGCTGCCGAACAAGGCGCAGCAACGCGGTCTGAATTCCTGCGTTTGGTGCGCAAGGACAAAGAGGTATTTGTGCAAGTTACGCTGTCACGGATTCTCAGGGATGGTCAGGTTTGTCTTATTGCGGTTCTGAACGATGCCACCGAACTGAAAACGATGGAGGCGCAGTTTGTCCAAGGCCAGAAGATGCAAGCCGTTGGGCAATTGGCTGGCGGGGTCGCACATGATTTCAATAACTTGCTGACGGCGATTTCGGGGCATTGTGATCTGTTGCTGTTGCGCCATGACCAAGATGACCCGAATTACGGCGATCTTGTACAGATCAATCAAAACGCCAACCGTGCTGCAGCGTTGGTCAGCCAGCTTCTGGCCTTTTCGCGCAAACAAACGCTCCGGCCCGAGGTGCTGGATCTGCGAGATACGATTTCAGACCTTATCCATTTGCTAAACCGTCTTGTGGGCGAGAAGGTCCGCCTGACGCTCAGTCATGATCCCGTGCTCAAATCCGTCTGCGCGGACAAGCGCCAGTTAGAGCAGGTCTTGATGAACCTGGTCGTCAATGCGCGTGATGCGATGCCTGAGGGTGGGGAGATTCGGATCGAGACCGAAGTGGTGACATTGGATCAATCGATCACGCGCGATCGGGCGACGGTACAGCCGGGAGAATATGTTACGGTCAAAGTCATCGATAGCGGCATCGGGATTCCTGCAGACAAACTGCAAAAAGTGTTTGAGCCATTTTATACGACCAAACGCACAGGCGAGGGGACGGGGCTGGGGCTATCGACTGTTTACGGGATCGTAAAACAGACTGGTGGTTTCATATTTGTCGACAGTGTGCAGGACCGGGGAACGGAATTCACCGTGCTCTTGCCTGTGAGTTCCCGGGTCCAAGAATCGGAGCCTGAGGTACCCGATACGTCAGAGGTGCAAAGTTCCCGATTGGGTGAAGGCGTGGTTTTGTTGGTCGAAGACGAAGCCCCGGTGCGCGCCTTCGCGACGCGGGCGCTTCGCTTGAAAGGCTACACTGTGCTTGAAGCTGAATCAGCCGAAGATGCGCTGCAATTGTTGGACGACCCCAATTTGCTGGTGGATGTTTTTGTTACCGATGTCGTCATGCCCGGAATGGACGGCCCGACCTGGGTGCGCGAGGCCATGAAAACACGGCCTGACGTGCGGGTGGTCTTCATGTCAGGCTATACTGAGGGGGCATTCGGCGAATCTGGTCCTCAGATCGAAAATTCCACCTTCCTGCCCAAGCCGTTTTCGTTGACCCAGCTGACCGAAGCGGTGTTTCAGCAAATGAATTGAAAACGCTATTCGGCAGCACGATACAATGCGTATTCTGCGGCGTTCAATGATTGGAACCGGAGTTCAGTTTGTTTTGAGAAGTCCATCGGGCAAGCGGGCGAGACGTTCTCACGCGGTAGATCGATTTTACATTCCAGCCGATTCTGAAGGAAATCCAGTATCTTTTGCTGGCTGTCATATTTGAAGATATGCGCAACACCTTTACCGTTACTGCGGGGTTGCAAAAAATCGGTTTGGCATCCCACATCTGCGTAGACCGGGCGGGGGGTTTGCATATAGGCGTCAAGGAATGCCTCGAAGCTTAAACCTTTTGTGGAATGCGGATGACCTGCCAATTCGGCGCGCGTTCGATATCGATACCAACTTCCCAACCAATCGACAGGTTCGCGCACAATGGCCATGACGTCCATTTCTGCATCAAACATCTTGCGAAACATGGTCTGGAAGAAACGATCATAGCGACGCATGTTCGCATGTTTCAGGTCTGTTGGTCCGGACACGACGATATCGGCCCTATCGCGTAAAGCTGATTGATACGCGGTGGAGCCGGTCTTTGGAACAGACAGAAGCGCAAGCCGCTTTTCATAGAAAACAAGCATTTATCTTTTCTCTTCAATGCCTTTCATGTCTCAGATTGTCGTAAACGACTCTTTAACACAATTGCTGAAGAGTAGTTTTCATAAGTTTTAGTTGAAATGTTCTCTTTTTGGTCCCATAAGGAACAAGAGGCGAACAAAGCAGCGATTGCCGCCCGATCAAGGGTGTGACAAAAGAGAAGGCGACAGGACAATGGCGGATCTTCTGACGATGAGCGACAAGAAAAACGCAGACAAGCAAAAGGCGCTCGACAGCGCATTGGCCCAGATCGAACGGCAGTTCGGCAAAGGCTCGATCATGAAGTTGGGCGAAGATTCCAAGCAGGATATCGATGCGAGTTCGACCGGATCGCTGGGCTTGGATATCGCTCTGGGGATCGGCGGCTTGCCGATGGGCCGGATCGTCGAGATTTATGGCCCGGAAAGCTCGGGTAAGACCACGCTGACTCTGCACTGCATCGCTGAACAGCAAAAACGCGGCGGAGTATGCGCGTTCGTCGACGCAGAACATGCACTGGACCCTCAATATGCGCGCAAGCTGGGTGTGGATCTGGATGAATTGCTGATCTCTCAGCCCGACACCGGCGAGCAGGCACTTGAGATCACCGACACCTTGGTGCGGTCGGGGGCCGTGAACATGGTCGTGGTCGACTCGGTTGCGGCGCTGACGCCGAAATCCGAGTTGGAAGGCGACATGGGTGACAGCAGCGTGGGTGTTCAGGCCCGGCTGATGAGCCAGGCGATGCGCAAGCTGACCGGCTCGATCAATCGCTCGAACTGCATGGTGATCTTCATAAACCAGATCAGGATGAAGATCGGTGTGATGTTTGGCAGCCCGGAAACCACTACCGGTGGTAATGCGTTGAAATTCTACAGCTCGGTCCGTCTGGATATTCGCCGTATCGGTGCGATCAAGGATCGGGACGAAGTTGTGGGCAACCAGACCCGCGTCAAGGTCGTCAAGAACAAGGTGGCACCGCCGTTCAAGCAGGTGGAATTCGACATCATGTATGGCGAAGGCATCAGCAAAATGGGTGAGCTTCTGGATCTGGGCGTCAAGGCCGGTGTGGTCGAAAAGTCGGGTTCGTGGTTTAGCTACGGTGATGAGCGGATCGGGCAGGGGCGTGAGAATGCCAAGCAATATCTGCGTGACAATTCCCGTGCGGCGCTCGAGATCGAAGACAAAATACGTGCCGCGCATGGGTTAGACTTTGAAATGCCACCCGAAACGGAAGAGGATGACATCCTCGAAGCTTAAAGCGTGCCTGAGGGGGAACCGAAGAAATCCCCCGGCACCCCGGTAGTGCTAAAATATCTGGAACAGGGTGGCCCCTCGGGGCCGCCTTGTTTCGTTTCGGATGGGCCAATGCTGTGGACACTCTCGGGGGGTGGGGCTAAACCTTTGCTGACCATAACGACTGCGCGCCGAGAGAGCCTTATGCCAACGCTGAACGACATTCGATCTACCTTCCTGAACTACTTTACCAAGCAGGGGCACGAAGTGGTTGCGTCCAGCCCGCTGGTTCCGCGCAATGATCCGACACTGATGTTCGTCAACTCGGGTATGGTTCAGTTCAAGAATCTGTTTACTGGCGTCGAAACCCGCGACTACAGCCGTGCTACCACTGCACAGAAATGCGTGCGTGCAGGCGGCAAACACAACGATCTGGACAATGTGGGCTATACCGCTCGCCACCATACGTTCTTTGAAATGCTGGGGAATTTCTCATTCGGGGATTACTTTAAGCATGAGGCGATACCGTTCGCTTGGGAACTGATCACCAAAGAATTTGGTATCGATAAGAACCGTCTGTTGGCCACTGTCTATCACACCGATGATGAGGCATTTGAAATCTGGAAAAAGGTTGGTGTCCCAGAAGACCGGATCATCCGCATCGCTACCAATGACAATTTCTGGCAAATGGGCCCTACAGGCCCCTGTGGCCCGTGCACCGAGATTTTCTATGACCACGGTGATCATATCTGGGGTGGGCCTCCGGGTTCGGCTGAGGAAGATGGTGATCGGTTCATCGAAATCTGGAACATCGTTTTCATGCAGAACGAACAGTTCGAAGACGGCTCGATGGTCGAACTCGACATGCAGTCGATCGACACCGGCATGGGATTGGAACGCATTGGTGCGTTGCTGCAAGGCAGCCACGACAATTATGACACCGATCTGTTCAAAACGCTGATCGAAGCCTCTGCGGATGCGACCGGTGTTGATCCTTATGGGGATCAAAACGTGCATCATCGCGTGATTGCGGACCACTTGCGTTCAACTTCGTTTCTGATCGCGGATGGTGTGATGCCGTCAAATGATGGGCGAGGGTATGTTCTGCGCCGTATCATGCGCCGCGCGATGCGCCATGCGCATCTGTTGGGGGCCAAAGATCCGGTGATGCATCGCCTGGTACCCACGCTGGTGCAATTGATGGGTGCACAATATTCAGAGCTTGGTCAGGCGCAGCCACTGATCGAAGAGACACTGCTGCTTGAGGAAACTCGGTTCAAGCAAACTTTGGATCGCGGTCTGAAGCTGTTGGATGAGGAAGTTTCGGGCTTACCTGAAGGCGATCCACTACCCGGAGACGCGGCGTTCAAACTGTATGATACCTATGGTTTCCCGCTCGATCTGACGCAGGATGCGCTGCGCGAGAAAGGTCGAACCGTCGACACCGATGGATTTGACGTGGCCATGGCCGAACAAAAAACCAAGGCTCGCGCGGCGTGGGCCGGGTCTGGCGAATCTGCCGATCAGGTGGTTTGGTTCGATGTGCTGGATGCGGCCGGTGCGACCGATTTCCTTGGCTACGATACTGAAAAGGCCGAAGGGCAGGTCGCTGCGTTGGTGGTCGATGGTGTATTGGTCGACAAGATCGAGAAGGGTGGTACCGGCTGGGTCGTAGTCAATCAGACACCGTTCTATGGCGAGGCCGGCGGCCAGGTCGGCGACACCGGTGAAATTCGCAGGCTGGATGAGCGCGACGATATCGCCCGCGTTGAAGACACCAGAAAGTTTGCTGATGGCAAAGTCTATGCTCACAAGGTCACGATTGATCATGGGGCGATCTCAAAAGGTGACGCAGTTGAGCTGGAAGTCGATCACGCGCGCCGCACGGCCATTCGTGCCAACCACTCCGCGACGCACCTTCTGCATGAAGCTCTGCGCGAGACATTGGGTGACCACGTGGCGCAGCGCGGGTCGCTCAACGCATCAGATCGTTTGCGGTTCGATTTCAGCCATTCCAAGGCTCTGACACTGGAAGAAGTGCAGAAAGTTGAGCGAGAGGTGAACGCATTCATCCGGCAAAACTCAACCGTGGAAACCAGGATTATGACACCTGATGACGCCCGTGAACTGGGTGCTCAAGCTCTGTTCGGTGAGAAATACGGGGATGAGGTGCGCGTGGTTTCGATGGGCAAAGCACCCACCGGCAAAGGCCAGGATGGCGAAACATGGTCGATTGAACTGTGTGGCGGTACCCATGTGCGCCAGACCGGTGATATCGGAACCTTCGTCGTGCTGGGCGACAGTGCCAGCAGCGCGGGCGTGCGGCGGATCGAGGCTTTGACCGGTGATGACGCATTTAAGTATCTGTCGAAACAGGATCATCGCCTTTCCTCAATTGCGCTTGAGTTGAAAGCGCAGCCTGATGACGTTGTGGCGCGTGTGAAGACTCTGTTGGACGAGCGTAAATCGCTGCAGAACGAAGTTGCGCAGTTGCGCCGCGATCTGGCGATGGCCGGAGGTGCGGGGCAGGGCAGTGGCGCTGAAGCGCGCGATGTGAACGGTGTGGCGTTCTTTGCGCAGTCGCTCACGGGTGTTTCCGGAAAGGATCTGCCTGCGTTGATTGATGAGCACAAAAGCCGTCTGGGTACGGGCGCAGTATTATTGATTGCTGATACCGGCGGCAAAGCGGCTGTCGCAGCGGGTGTCACTTCGGACCTGACAGACACGGTATCTGCGGTGGATCTGGTCCGCGCGGCGGTGACTGAACTTGGCGGCAAGGGCGGTGGTGGACGGCCTGACATGGCACAGGGTGGGGGCAAGGATGCCTCGAATGCAGAGGCTGCAATCAAGGCCGCTGAACAGGTTTTGGGAGGATAAGATGCCAGCACTTTGGATCGCACACGTCACTGTGACAGACGCCGATGCTTATGGAGAATACGCCGAGCTTGCAGGGCCGGCAATTGCGGCGCATGGGGGTGAATTCATCGCCCGCGCGGCACGTTACGTGCAGTTAGAGGGCAGAGAGCGACCACGCAATGTGGTCGCCCGCTTCCCAACCGTCGAGGCTGCGGTAGAGTGCTACAATTCTCCTGCATATCAGCAGGCATTGGATCATGCCCGTGGCGCCAGCGAACGAGAGCTGGTGGTCGTTGAAATTACCGACTGAGAATCAGGCTCAATCTACCTTCGCATGAAATTTGCAAATTCTGCCCGGCCCAGAGCCGTGCGACCTGCCATGCATTTTAGCGTGGGCGGCTCTTCACGATCGCTCTGAATTTATACACATTATTACAATGGGTTGTGCTTACTTCCGGTTGGCTTTGAACATATTTCTCTGTCCGATTGTGGCACTTCGCGCCACTTTCTTGCGCGGAAATGGTCACGAAAAGTGACGAATTTCCGCCGTTTTTTCCGCTCAATCTCGGATTTGATTGCGTGACAACCACGGTTTGCGGATATGGTCCGGTGTACAGATGGGTTCTGATCCACGCAGTTTGCAGGGACTAATAGGACTCGAGGGACAGGCATGAAATTCTTTGGTACGACCTTAGACGCCCACTTAAAGAGCGCTGCCAAGCTTGGCGGGCTGTTTGGTTTGGCTATCCTGATTAACGGTTCGCTGTTGTTTGGGACTGAAGCATCGGCGAAAGATGCCGCGTTTATCCCGAGTATCGCTGCCTCGCCACCACCTTCCGGTGCGCGTCAGCTTTGCGGTAAATATTCCTGGGCATGTGCGCAAAAAGGTATCGGTTCCTTATCCACCAGCCAAGAATTGAAACTTGTCAAAGAGATCAACCGCCGCGTTAATCGATCCACGCGAGAGGTCACGGATCAGTCGCAATACAAAACCAGTGAACTTTGGGCGCTTCCAACGTCGCGCGGTGGTGACTGCGAAGATTTTGCGCTTCTAAAGAAAAGAGATTTGATCCAGGCTGGTTTCGACCCTCGTAAACTACTGCTCGCGACAGTGTTGGATACGCGCAGAAACTCTCATGCTGTTTTGGTCTATCGGTCAAGCGACGGCGATCTGGTTCTGGATAATTTGACCAATCAGATCAAGCCTTGGAAGGCGACGCGCTATCTGTTCCTGAGGATGCAAGATCCTAAGCAGCCCGCCAGATGGCTGGGAGTTTATGGAAAAAGCTGAGTTCTTCGACCTCAACTAGAGTGGGCGGGTGCATCTGCACGCCGCCCATCCGCTATTCTCGTCAGTGGCGCTATGGTCGCGCACAACCCTGATCGAAGGAATTAATGACCGCGATCATCCTCTTTTTCGCGCTCAGCTCTGCGTTCTTGGGATTTGGCCCTGTCTTTGACCCGTTTGGCTTCGGCTATTGACAGTTTTCCCAAACGCTCTTGCGACTGCCGGGCACTTTCCCGGTACATCTTGGCGTTAGCGGCATGTTGTTGTGCGTAGGCACGTTGCTCATTAGCCCAAGCTTGGCTTTCTTTGGCCCACCCAGCAAACAGTCGCGCTTGTTCCCTTGCCTGCTTCGCACCCTTTATATCGCCAGCGTCACGTAGTTGCTTGGCTTTTTCAGAATAGTCTTTAGCCGTTTGCCGGTGCTGCTTGATTGTCTTTCTCTTATCTTTGACTCTTTCCCTGTATTCCCTTGCCTTTTCACGCTCTTCTTTCGCCTTTTTCCTGTTTTCCTTTGCCTTTTTTCTTTCTTCCTTGGCTTTTTCGTCGTCGCCGTTTGGCTTCTCAGGCGTATCGGGTGTGTCAGGCGTATCGGGTGTGTCAGGCGTATCAGGTGTGTCAGGTGAATCGGGTGTGACCGGGGTATCAGGCCTATCGCGCTCGGTTCTTTCGTCTGAGGCACCGTCACCCGTGCGCTGCGGGTTAATGCCGATGCTCGCCGTAGGCAAGTCAGTCAAAACAGCTGCAAATCTCGGGCAATCAAGAATTGTACGCTCCAGGATCGACTCGAAGTCGGCGCGCCGTTGGATGTAACGGAGCATGCCTGAAGTAACCACGTCGCAGGCACAAAGAGTGTTCGACGAAACAGACTGTTTGGCCGTGCTCACTGTGCAAGTACCAGCCGCCTGAGCGGAATTTCCGAAGATGAAGGGTAAGATTGCGGAAGCAAAAGCAATCGATAACAGTTTGGATTTGATGCGCATCGTACGCTCCTTAAGCACTCGTTAACTAAATTGCCGTATACTCAAACGGCGTCACACTTTGAACACAAAGTCCTCTTTCTATCGCCTATTTTCAAGCAAACTTTCTGTTGGATTTCTGTGATCCAGCTCACTCAAACACGATTAATCCATAAAAAACAAAAAGAAGACCTGCTGTTGCACCAGGTCTTCTTTTTCTGTGTTGTTTCTAGCCTGACGCAAAAATGTCACGAATGTGGCAATGTTTCCAAAACGTGAACAAGTTCACAGCATTGATCAGGCTGATTTTGACATCCGTTTACGCTCGTGCGGATCCAGGTAACGTTTGCGAAGCCGGATCGCATTAGGCGTCACCTCGACCAGTTCATCGTCGTCGATATAGGCGATTGCCTCTTCAAGTGAGAACTGAATATGAGGGGTCAGCCTTACTGCGTCGTCCGATCCACTGGCACGCACGTTAGTTAGCTTTTTACCTTTCAGCGGATTCACTTCCAGATCGTTGTCTCGCGAATGTTCACCGATCACCATGCCCTGGTAGACATCGGTTTGCGGTCCAACAAACATGCGGCCACGCTCTTCCAAATTCCACAGCGCATAGGCGACCGCCTGACCGTTTTCCATCGAGATCAGAACACCCGCACGTCGACCAGGAATCTGCCCTTTATGGGCTGCCCAGCCGTGGAAGACACGGTTCAAGACACCAGTTCCGCGTGTATCGGTCAGGAACTCTCCGTGATAGCCGATCAGGCCACGAGACGGCACGTGGGCGATGATCCGGGTCTTGCCCGCCCCTGCAGGGCGCATTTCAGCCAGTTCACCTTTGCGCGCACCAGTGATTTTCTCGATCACCGCGCCAGAATATTCATCATCCACATCGATCGTGACTTCTTCGATAGGTTCAAGGCGCTGGCCGTCCTCCTCGCGGAACAAAACCTGTGGGCGCGAGATGCTGAGCTCGAACCCTTCGCGACGCATGTTTTCGATCAGAACACCCATCTGCAATTCGCCGCGACCAGCAACCTCGAAGGCCTCGCCGCCGGGCGTGTCACTGATACGGATGGCTACGTTCGATTCGGCTTCTTTCATCAGGCGATCACGAATGACCCGAGACTGAACCTTTTTGCCGTCACGACCAGCCAGCGGGGAATCGTTTATGCCGAAGGTCACTGTGATGGTTGGTGGATCGATAGGCTGGGCAGGCAGGGCCTCTTCGACTTGCGGGGATACAAGGGAATCTGCCACGGTGGCTTTGCTCATACCCGCAATCGTGACAATGTCGCCTGCTTCAGCGACGTCAATGGGTTGTTGAGCTAATCCACGGAATGCAAGGATTTTCGACGCGCGGAAGCTTTCAATCTGGGTGCCATCTCGGCTGAGTGCCTTGAGGCTGTCACCCGCTTTCAGAGTTCCACTTTCCACACGACCGGTCAAAATACGACCGATGAATGGATCGCTGCCCAAAGTGGTGGCGAGCATCCTGAACGGTTCGTCCTTTTTCTCGATCTGCTTGGGGGCGGGGACGTGATCAACGATCAGATCGAACAGGGCGGTCAAGTCCTTGCGCGGACCGTCAAGCTCCATATCGGCCCAGCCGGACCGGCCCGAAGCATACATGGCCGGGAAGTCCAGCTGATCGTCATCGGCGCCCAAGTTGGCGAAAAGGTCGAAACATTCGTCCAGCGCGCGATCAGGCTCGGCATCGGGTTTGTCGACCTTGTTCAGCACGACAATCGGGCGCAGGCCCAAAGCCAGCGCCTTTGAGGTCACGAATTTGGTTTGCGGCATCGGGCCTTCGGCGGCATCGACCAGCAGTACAACGCCGTCGACCATGCTGAGAATACGTTCGACTTCCCCACCGAAATCAGCGTGGCCGGGGGTGTCGACGATGTTAACGCGGGTATCCTTCCACTCAACGCTGGTGGCTTTGGCCAGGATGGTAATGCCGCGTTCGCGTTCCAGGTCGTTGCTGTCCATGGCGCGTTCTGCCACGGCCTGGTTTTCCCGGAACGCGCCGGATTGTTTAAGCAGCTCATCCACCAGGGTCGTCTTGCCGTGGTCCACGTGAGCGATGATTGCGATATTGCGCAGGTCCATGAGAGGTCAGCCTTTGAACGGGAAGTTGCCGCGCGCATAACGCGGCGCGACAAAATATACCAGCCCTAACCGGCGGTCAGTGGCCCGCTGTGGCTGAAAACAGGTGGATGATCAGAATGCCACTCAAAATCATGCCCAAACCCAAGACTGCGGGCCAATCGAGTTTTTGGCCAAAAACCAGAAATCCAATCAGTGCGATCAGGGCAATACCGAGGCCCGACCAGATTGCATAGACAATGCCCACGGGCATGACCTTTAACGTGAGGGCCATAAGATAAAAGGCTGCCCCATAGCCAACCACGACAAGAGCCGACGGCCAAAATCGCGTAAACTGATGGCTAGCCTGCAACGCAGTCGTGCCGATGGTTTCCGCGATAACAGCCAACATTAGGATTAGGTAGGTCTTTGGCACGAGCGATGCCTCTCTGAATTATCGCGAAAGGTTGAGCATACTTGCGATTATTTGGGCAAGGGGATTCAGATGCAGATGATCAAAACCCTAACTTTACCAAAGGTCAGGTAAACCCGACTATTCGGGCTTTTGCATTCGTGCTAAACACTCGATTGTTTTTAGTGTGTTTTTAATGAGTTTGATAAGATGACGACTTTTGCAAAATCGGTCATTATCGCTTCGGTTTTGATTGTGGCGTTGGGGTGGCTTGCAGACGGGGGGTCCGTCGACATTGATGCAGCCCAGAATGTTGAGCGGTTCACAGGTTTTCCGGTTTAGGCGCCCACCGAGCGATATCCTCGAAAAGGAGCTTTCGGGCTCCTTTTCTTTTCTTCAGACGCTAAGCAATCTTTACTGCTTTTCGATCGCTTTCAGCTTGGATCGATGTTCAGACAGTCTTTTCACCACGAATTGACGCGCCTTGCGTTCCGCCAGCCTAACCCGGATTTCGGTCAAGAACGCTTCTTCCAGAGATTGCGAGGCTGCGCCGAGAACGTCTCCAACCTCCACAAAGAATCGATCCTCGCCTGTCTCGTCCATAACCTTCATCGTGTCCTCGGCCAATCTGGCGGCGAGGGTAGTGATGGTATCGGACATCAGCGCGTATTCTCTGTCAGGCGGCGTTTCACGTAATCCGTCACATCTGTCATCAGCGTGTCCATGTGGCGGTCTTGGAAGAAGTGATCGGCACCTTCCACCTCATTATGGGTGATGGTGATACCCTTTTGTTCATGCAGCTTTCCGACCAGAGACGCAGTGTCTGCAGGTGGCGCGACACGGTCCGCCAATCCGTTGATGATCAAGCCAGAAGACGGGCAGGGTGCCAGGAACGAAAAGTCGTACATGTTTGCGGGCGGCGATACACTGATGAAGCCAGTGATCTCGGGGCGGCGCATCAGAAGCTGCATTCCGATCCATGCACCGAACGAGAACCCAGCGACCCAGCAATGCTTGGAGTTGTTGTTCATCGACTGAAGGTAATCCAGCGCTGATGCTGCATCGCTCAGCTCACCTACACCCTGGTCATACTCGCCCTGGCTGCGACCAACGCCGCGAAAGTTAAAACGCAGAACCGTGAAGCCCATGTTGTAAAAGGCGTAATGCAGGTTATAGACCACCTTGTTGTTCATGGTCCCGCCAAATTGTGGATGCGGGTGAAGCACGATAGCGATCGGTGCGTCTTTTTCCTTTTGCGGGTGGTAGCGGCCTTCCAGGCGGCCTTCGGGTCCGGGAAAAATCACCTCGGGCATGTGTGCTTTGGTCCTGTTTTTTGACGCGTCGGCCCCGAGATTATCTTGACGGTAATCCTCAGGTACCTTAGAACGGTTCTAATTACATTGTGTCGCGTGAAAACGCTGTCAGTGGGAGATACGCACTGGCTCGGGCGACGTCAATGTTTTCGCGCAGTTCTTGCCTGAAGGAAACAAAATGAAGCTGTCGACCAAAGGCCGCTATGCGATGGTTGCGCTGGCGGATATCGCCCTTCAGTCCTCGGACAAACTTGTCACGTTGGGCGAGATTTCCGAACGTCAGGATATTTCACTGCCGTATTTGGAGCAGCTTTTCGTGAAACTGCGCCGAGCTGATCTGGTCAGTTCAGTACGCGGACCGGGTGGGGGCTATCGCCTGGCGCGACCAGCCTCGGAAATCCGTGTGGTCGAGATACTGGCCGCGGTTGATGAGACGGTGGATGCGATGCACAAAGGGGCAGGTGCCTCGGGCGCGTCTTCGGGCAGCCGGGCGCAGTCACTGACCAATCGGTTGTGGGAAAGCCTGAGCGCGAATGTTTACGTATTCCTGCATCAAACGCGGCTGTCGGATGTAATTCGGAATGATCTTGCACCGTGTCCCGCTGTTCCTAGCTTGTTCGCAGTCGTGGACGATTGATCTGATGACGTTTTTCTGTGTTCCGTCAAAACCCATCTTGGAAAAGATACATCTATGAAACGGGTTTATCTCGACCATAACGCAACCTCCGCTCTGAGGCCCGAGGCCCGCGATGCAATGATCGCGGCGATGGATTTGGTGGGCAATCCGTCCTCGGTCCATGCCGAAGGGCGCGCCGCAAAAGCGGTGGTCGAGAAAGCGCGGGCTCAAATCGCAACAGCGTTTGGGGCAGATGGTGCCGACATCGTGTTTACTTCTGGTGCGACGGAGGCAGCGGCTTTGGCCATGGCGGGGCGCGATCTTCAAGGTGCAGCGATTGAACATGACGCGGTAAGAGCTTGGATTAATGAGGTTCTGCCTGTCTCCCAAGGCGGTTACGTTGACGTGCCGGACGCTTCCCGATCCACGCTGCAACTGGCCAATTCGGAAACTGGAATTGTTCAAGCTTTGCCTGCCGGTCTTGCGGTCACCGACGCGACTCAGGCTTTTGGTAAGTTGCCGATAGCCTTCAACTGGCTGGGGGCTGAGATGGCGCTGATTTCAGCCCACAAACTTGGCGGGCCAAACGGGATCGGGGCGTTGGTGATGAAACGCGGCACCAATCTTGCTGCGCAAATCAAGGGCGGCGGGCAGGAGATGGGGCGTCGTTCGGGTACAGAAAATGTCACTGGAATTGCGGGGTTCGGAGCAGCAGCTGAAGCCGCGTCCCGTGATTTAGCAAATGGCGTTTGGGAAAACGTTGCAGAACTTAGAAATATTCTAGAAAACGCTCTTGAGGCTGGTACGAAAGCTACTATTTTTGTCGGGAAAGACCAAGGGCGACTCCCCAACACTCTGTGCTTCGCCACACCGGGCTGGAAGGGTGAGACCCAGGTCATGCAGATGGATTTGTCGGGATTTGCGATCAGCGCAGGCTCGGCCTGTTCCAGCGGCAAGGTTCGCGCAAGCGCCGTACTGACGGCCATGGGATTTGATGAGATGACGGCCTCCAGCGCAATCCGCGTATCGCTGGGGCCAGAAACGACGGAAGAAGATGTGCTGCGTTTCGCGGAAACGTGGCTTGAAAAAGAGAAAAAGCATCGCGCGCGGGCCGCGTGATCTGACGGAGGGTGAATTATGGCCGCTTTGGACCAGACCCAGGTGAAAGAGGGTGTCGATCAGGAAACCGTAGACGCGGTTCGCGAGGTCAGCACTTATAAATACGGCTGGGAAACTGATATCGAGATGGAGTATGCGCCAAAAGGCGTGAATCCCGATATCGTTCGTCTGATCTCGGACAAAAATGATGAACCTGAGTGGATGACCGAATGGCGTCTGGCCGCGTTCGAGCGCTGGACCCAGATGGAAGAGCCTAAATGGGCGATGGTGCACTACCCGCCGATCGACTTTCAGGACCAGTATTATTATGCCCGTCCGAAATCGATGGAAGATAAACCCAAATCTCTTGATGAGGTCGATCCCAAACTTCTGGCGACTTACGAAAAGCTGGGTATCCCTCTGAAAGAACAGATGATCCTGGCAGGTGTCGAGGGCGCTGAGAATGCACCGGCAGAAGGCCGTAAGGTTGCTGTTGATGCAGTATTTGACTCGGTTTCGGTCGGGACGACTTTTCAGGAAGAGTTGAAGAAAGCCGGCGTTATCTTCTGCTCGATTTCCGAGGCGATCAAAGAGCATCCGGAACTCGTCAAGAAATACCTGGGGACGGTCGTACCGGTCTCGGACAATTTCTATGCCACGCTCAACTCGGCTGTATTCTCGGATGGTTCATTCGTCTACGTCCCGCCGGGCGTACGCTGTCCGATGGAACTGAGCACATATTTCCGCATCAATGCTGAAAATACCGGCCAGTTTGAGCGCACGCTGATCATCGCCGACAAGGGCTCTTACGTCTCATATCTGGAAGGCTGCACCGCGCCCCAGCGCGACACCGCTCAGTTGCACGCGGCGGTTGTCGAGATCATCGTCGAAGAAGATGCCGAGGTGAAATACTCGACCGTTCAGAACTGGTTCCCCGGAGATGAGAATGGCAAGGGCGGTATCTACAACTTCGTGACCAAGCGCGCCGATTGTCGGGGTGATCGCTCCAAGGTGATGTGGACGCAGGTCGAAACCGGCTCAGCCGTAACCTGGAAATACCCGTCTTGCATCCTGCGTGGCGACGATAGCCAGGGTGAGTTCTACTCGATCGCGATCACGAACAACATGCAGCAGGCCGACACCGGCACCAAGATGGTTCATCTGGGCAAGAACACCAAGTCGCGGATCGTATCGAAAGGGATCAGTGCCGGTAAGGCGCAGAATACCTATCGTGGTCTGGTGTCGATGCATCCAAAGGCCAAGGACAGCCGCAACTATACGCAGTGCGACAGCTTGCTGATTGGCGACAAATGCGGGGCGCATACGGTTCCGTATATCGAGGTGAAGAACAACTCATCTCGGGTCGAGCACGAGGCGACTACCTCGAAGGTAGACGACGATCAGCTGTTCTATTGCCGTCAGCGTGGCATGGACGAGGAAGAAGCCGTGGCCTTGGTCGTCAACGGGTTCTGCAAGGACGTTCTGCAGGCGCTGCCGATGGAATTTGCGATGGAAGCGCAACAGCTTGTGGCAATCAGCCTTGAGGGATCAGTCGGCTGATGACACCAAAACCCCAACAGCGAATCCGAAAGGACGATGTCCTGACCGTGCTTGGCTATGCGTTGCCGGTGCTTGGCGGCCTGTTGGGGGTTGCTTACGTCAATACCAAGTACATGGACTTCATAAACCCGGTTTGGGCAGTGGGCGCAGGCGCGTTGCTTGGATGGATCATCGCCCGCGTGATCCGCAAGGTGCTGGGATAAGAACTTATCGGGGTCACAATGCGCCCCTTGCGAGATGCTAAAGGACAGAAAATGCTGGAAATCAATAACCTGCACGTCAAACTTGAGGAAGAAGACAAGCAAATTCTGAAAGGGGTCGACCTGACGGTCGAGCCTGGCAAGGTGCATGCGATCATGGGGCCCAATGGCTCGGGCAAATCAACGCTCAGCTACGTGTTGTCTGGTCGTGATGGCTATGAGGTGACCGAGGGCGGCGCGACGCTTGATGGCGAGGATCTGCTTGAGATGGAACCGGAAGAACGTGCAGCCGCAGGTGTGTTTCTGGCGTTCCAGTACCCGGTCGAGATTCCCGGTGTGGGCAACATGACCTTCCTGCGCACCGCCGTGAATGCGCAGCGCAAAGCACGTGGCGAGGAAGAGCTGTCGGCGACGGATTTTTTGAAAGAGGTTCGTGCCAAGGCCAAGGCGCTGAAAATCGACGCTGAAATGTTGAAACGTCCGGTCAATGTTGGCTTTTCGGGTGGTGAGAAAAAGCGCAACGAAATCCTGCAAATGGCGATGCTAGAGCCGAAGATGTGTATCCTGGACGAAACGGACTCGGGCCTTGACGTAGACGCGATGAAGCTGGTGGCCGAGGGTGTGAACGCCCTGCGCGATGAAGGGCGGGGTTTCCTTGTTATCACGCACTATCAGCGGCTTCTCGATCACATCAAACCTGACGTGGTTCACATCATGGCGGATGGTCGTATCGTGAAATCCGGTGGCCCCGAACTCGCGCTGGAAGTGGAAAACAACGGCTATGCCGACATCCTGGCCGAGGTGAACTGATGGCATTACCCCAAGCGAAACAAACGGCGACCGAGGAACGGCTGGCAGCGCTGACCATGCCGGATGCGGGATGCACACGCAAAGCGCGCGAAGCCGCAATTGCACGTGTACGCGCGATGGGTTTGCCCAGTCGTCGAGATGAATACTGGAAATATACCCGTCCAGACACTCTGGTCTCTGCGGAAGCTCCCAGTGCTGCTTTGTTCAAAACGGATGAACCGGCTCTGTTCCACGCGCTCGACCGACTGAAGATCGTTTTCATTGATGGCGTATTCAGCCCGGAAGAGTCTGATGATCTGTCTCTGGAGGGTGTAACGATCGATCGGCTGGAAGATATTTGTTGCAAAGATATCCATTGGGCCAAAGAGTTATACGGCGTTCTTGAAGCAAAAGGCCAAGATCCAGTGGCGCGTCCCTTGGCGGCGCTGAACACGGCCTATGCGTCAGATGGAGTTGCCATTCATGTATCCGGCAAGCCGAGCAAACCGATTAACCTGATTTATCGCCATGAATCTGAAACGTCGGATGCGATCCTGCATCACGTCGTTCGGGTTGAAAGCGGTGCCGAAGTCACGATCCTTGAAAACGGACCCGCAGCTTCGCGCTTCAACAAATGTATGGAGATCGATATCGCCGACAATGGCACACTGCATCATATCCGTGCGCAGGGCAGGGATCATCAACGCCGTGCGGCGACTCATATGTTCTCGCGGCTTGGCAAAGAATCCGTCTATAAATCCTTCACGCTGACCGTGAACGGAGTTTTAACGCGAAACGAGCAAGTCGTCGAACTGACGGGTGATGATGCGGTCGCGCACGTGGCGGGTGCGTGTGTTGGAGACGGTGATTTTCTCCATGATGACACGGTCTTTGTCACCCATGATGCGGTGAATTGCGAGAGCCGCCAAGTGTTCAAGAAGGTGCTTCGCAACGGTGCGACGGGTGTTTTTCAGGGCAAGATCTTGGTGAAGGAAGGTGCTCAGAAAACCGACGGTTACCAGATCAGCCAGTCGCTGCTTCTGGACGATGACAGTCAGTTCCTCGCAAAGCCCGAGCTCGAGATTTACGCCGATGACGTTGCGTGTTCGCATGGTTCGACCTCGGGCGCCATTGATGAAACGGCTTTGTTCTACCTGCGCTCGCGTGGAGTACCAACTGCGGAAGCAACCGACATGTTGACACTGGCCTTCCTGGCTGAAGCCGTCGATGAAATCGAGGACGAGGATCTGGCAGCTGATATCGTGTCCCGATTGCAAGATTGGCTGGCACGCCGACGCTGATGCCTGTCACAACTGATATCGTGGCCACGTATCGCGGACCGGGGCGTGTGGTGCGTCGGCTGCTTGATATGGGGCCGCGCGAAGATCGCGCATTGGCGTTTGTGATGGCGTTCTGTGTAATAGGCTTTATCGCACAATTGCCCGGCCTTGCACGGAGAGCTCATCTGGAAGGAATAGAGCTGAACATGCTGATGGGCGGGGCCCTGTTGGGCTCGGTCTTTATTCTGCCATTGTGCTTTTATCTTCTTGCTTGGCTTACCCATTTCATCGCGCGGATGATGGGGGGCGTTGGCACCAGCTATGGCGCGCGGCTAGCCTTGTTCTGGGCGCTTCTCGCGTCAGCGCCTTTGGTGTTGCTGAATGGGCTGGTGTCCGGTTTCATCGGCCCCGGGTCAGCGCAAACACTTGTGGGGCTGTTATGGGTTGCGGTTTTTCTCTGGTTCTGGTTGTCGGGCCTCAAGCAATCGCAAAAGGCTGCTAAATGAATTCCACCGCACTGCTCAACCTGGTCGTTCTGACCCTGTCCAATCCAGCCGAAGCCGCAAGACGATTGCTCGCGTTGCGGCTGGGTACGGATGTACTGTGGCTCGCCTTCTCTCTCGCGGTGATCCTGAACGCACTGGTCCAGTCTGCGTCCAGCTTCGTCCTGCCGCTTATCAGTCCGGATGTTCAGCAACTGGCTGAGCCACTATCGAGGACGCTTTTTGTTTCCGTTGCGGCAATCATGATCAGCGTCGTGACGTTCCTATTAGTGGGCCGCGTCCTGGGTGGAACGGGAACGTTCAATGACTTCATGACGCTGATTGTCTGGTTGCAAATCCTGCAAATTGCGGGGCAAGCAATCATTCTAGCGCTGGTTGCAGCGCTGCCGTTTCTATTCTTACCGGCCAGTCTGGCGATGCTGGGTCTTAGCCTTTACATCACCCTGCATTTTCTCAACGAGGCGCATCGATTTCAGTCGTTGGGAAAGTCGTTTGTGGTGATCCTGATCTCTGGTCTTGTGGCTGTCCCGTTTGTTCTTTGGCTGATCCCCGCCGGGTCTGTATAGGGAAGTCCTGTCTATGTATGACGTACAAAAAATCCGCGCTGACTTTCCGATCCTGTCACGTCAGGTCAACGGAAAGCCGCTGACTTATCTAGACAATGGGGCCTCCGCGCAGAAACCCCAGGTAGTGATCGACGCGATCACGCAGGCCTATGCGCACGAATATTCGAACGTGCATCGAGGGCTTCACTATCTGTCGAACCTTGCGACTGAGAAATACGAGGCCGTCCGTGGCACGGTTGCGCGGTTTCTGGGCGTATCAAACGAGAATGAGATTGTCCTGAATTCGGGTACGACCGAGGGAATCAATTTGGTCGCCTACGGTTGGGCAATGCCACGCCTGCAGGCGGGGGACGAGATTGTCCTCAGCGTGATGGAGCATCACGCCAACATCGTACCGTGGCACTTCCTGCGCGAACGGCAGGGCGTGGTGCTGAAATGGGTCGATGTCGATGCGACCGGTCATCTTGACCCTCAGGCGGTAATCGACGCCATTGGCCCCAAGACAAAGCTGGTTGCGGTGACCCAATGCTCGAACGTGCTGGGCACTGTGGTTGATGTCAAAGCAATCACGCAAGGCGCCCACGCCAAAGGCGTTCCGGTTCTGGTGGATGGCAGCCAGGGCGCGGTTCATATGCCCGTCAATGTCGATGACATCGGATGTGACTTCTATGCCATCACGGGTCATAAACTGTACGGCCCATCCGGTTCTGGCGCAATTTTTATCAAATCGGACCGCATGGCTGAAATGCGCCCCTTTATTGGTGGCGGTGACATGATCAAAGAGGTTTCAAAAGATCAGGTGATCTACAACGATCCGCCAATGAAGTTCGAGGCCGGAACCCCCGGCATCGTGCAGACCATCGGGTTGGGTGTGGCGCTTGACTATATGATGGACCTTGGCATGGAGAGCATCGCATCGCATGAGGCCGGCTTGCGCGACTATGCGATGCAACGGTTGAATGGATTGAACTGGCTGCAGGTTCAAGGCACCACAGCGAACAAAGCCGCGATATTCAGCTTTACTTTGGATGGGGCAGGGCATGCCCATGATGTTTCAACCATTCTGGACAAAAAGGGTGTCGCCGTGCGCGCAGGCCACCACTGCGCCGGGCCGCTGATGGATCATTTAGGGGTCACTGCTACCTGTCGTGCCAGCTTTGGGCTTTATAACACGACGGATGAGGTCGACACTCTGATCGATGCGTTGGAGCTTGCCCACGATCTGTTTGCCTGATCGTACTGCGGATTTGCAGTTGCACCCGGATTGGAACGAGGGTAGCTAACGGCCAAGGCACCTGTAGCTCAGCTGGATAGAGCGCTGCCCTCCGAAGGCAGAGGCCAGAGGTTCGAATCCTCTCAGGTGCGCCATTTCACCCTTGCTAGTCGTCATATTACGCAGAACTGACGGTGCACGAACCTGTTTTTCCAGGCAAAACAAAACCCCCGCCAGAACTATCTGATGGGGGTTGTGCAACAGCGAAAGATGAAATGCTCGATTAGCCGCGCCACGAGCGGATGACACCGCAATCCATGTGAACGAAATTTGAACGATAGTACTGTCCAACGCCACCGGCACGACAGGCCATCGCTGCCTTGCCCATTTGCGAGACCGAGCGTGATGACAGTCGCAGATCAGCAGCCTGACCCTTCATATGAAGCGAATTCTTCGCAACACCCCGCGAGCGGCGGCGCAGCATTGCGTTGGTTTGCGGCGAGCGGTAACCCGACAGCAGCATGTAGGGTTCGCTGACATCCAGAAGATTGTGGGTGGCAGCCATGATGTCGATGGTCCTCAGGTCCACGGACTTGACTTGATCGCTGCGCCAGTCGCGCATGAAGTGATTGACCTCTTTCACCGCGTCTTTGATGTATTTGCCATCAACCCAATAGACCATATCGATACGTTCACCGGTACGGCCGGAATACATGCGGATACGGCGAATATCACCTCCGCCGCGAAGGAAACCTGCTGCGTTGGAATATGTGGGGGCTGCAACAACTGCTGTTGCGGCGAATGCGCCCAATAGGGCACGCCGGGTCAGGCCCGAGGTACTGCTCTTGGTCATTTTTTGTTTCGTCCCGTACTGTTCCTGCCTGCACACGATGTTACGCGCGCCGTATTAATTTTTTCCCATCCCAGATGCGAGATTTATGGCACAGTAGGATTCAACAGCCAAGAAATCTTTGGTCGCAGTCAAATCAAGGGGGAAATTTCGGCAGTTTTTTGCGCAACTGATGCAAGTATGCTTGCTTTTGGCGCAGTTCGCGCGTCGGCGATGCAAACGCGCACCAGGGGTCAAAGAAGCGTTCTGGTGATGAATTTGTGAATAGACATCAGGCGCTCAGCAAAACATTATTTTCAGACGCCGCTTATAGGGCGTGACAAGTCATTGAAGAAACAGGGCCATCCTATGTCATTTGTTACCCGTGCTCGTTCAAGTGTTTTTATCGCCGCTTTCCTTGTGGCTTCGGCCTCAGTCGCGCAGGCGGGGACGGATGGCACAGCGTTTCAAATGGCCGTTGCGGAAAGTGTGTCCAACAGCCCGGCAATTGCTGAGTTTTATCGCACAAACGGGTTTGATCCGGTTTGGGTTGGCGATACGCCCGAACATGCTGCACGACGCAAAGCCCTTATCGAAGCGCTTTCGACGACCGATCTGCATGGATTGCCTGGGGCACGTTACGACGTCCAGACTTTGAAGACAAAGATGCAGGACGCGCGCAACACCCGTGATCTGGGCATGCTCGAGGCCGAGCTGACTCGGGTTTTTGTCAAATATGCCAGAGACTTGCATTCCGGTTCTGTAACGCCTTCGCAGATTGATCCCGGCCTAGTGCGGGCGGTGGAACGACGCAGCGCCGCAGAGCATCTTGAACTGCTCGTTTCCAGCCAGGGTGATACCTATTTCAGGGATATGATGCCTCAATCGCGCCAGTATCTTGCGCTGTTGAAACAGAAGAAGGCGCTGGAAGCGCTGATGACACAAGGTGGCTGGGGCGAGACCGTTCCTGTCTCCAAGCTTGAGCTTGGGGACACAGGGAGCAATGTCATCAGGCTGCGCAATCGACTTGTCGCGATGGGCTATTTGAAGCCTACTGCCAGCCCAAACTATGATGATGCGCTGTTTGCGGCGGTGCAATCCTTTCAGGCTGCTCATGGTCTTGAGGCGGATGGCGTAGCTGGCAAAGGCACTATTTCCGAGATCAATCGCCCAGTTTCAGACCGCTTGAAAGCTGTTTACGTTGCGCTTGAACGGGAGCGCTGGTTACCCAAAGACCGTGGTGAGCGGCATATTCTGGTGAATCTGGCCGATTTTTCTGCCAAGATCGTCGATGACGGGCAGGTCACGTTTGAGACTCGTGCCGTGATCGGCAAAAACACACATGATCGCCGCAGCCCAGAGTTCTCGGATGAGATGGAGCATATGGTGATCAACCCAAGTTGGTATGTGCCACGCTCGATCATCACGAAGGAATATCTGCCGCAATTACGGGCCAATCCAAATGCTGTCGGCCATATCCAGATCACCGACCGCCGTGGCCGTCAGGTGAATCGTGGAGCGGTTGACTTTACCCAGTTCACTGCGCGTAATTTCCCGTTTTCCATGCGTCAGCCCCCCAGCAAAAGCAACGCACTGGGGCTGGTGAAGTTCATGTTCCCTAATAAGTACAACATCTATCTGCATGATACGCCTCAGAAATCTCTGTTCGCACGCGAGGTTCGGGCATTCTCGCATGGATGCATCCGTTTGGCGCAACCGTTCGAGTTTGCCTATAAGCTGCTGGCCAAGCAGGAAGAGGATCCAAAGGCGTTTTTCCACCGCGTGCTGAACACGGGCAAAGAAACGAAGGTTGAACTGGATGAAAAAATTCCGGTGCATCTGATTTATCGCACGGCCTATATTGGCCCCAAAGGCGAGGTGCAGTATCGCCGCGACGTGTATGACCGGGATCGCAAAATCTGGGAAGCGCTGCAAAAGGCAGGGGTGGTCCTGCCGGACGTTCAAGGGTAATCACGAGGCAAATCCCGCCACGAGGACGCCCGACATGCAGTTTACTGTTCAACAAATCGCCGATTCCCTGGGGGTCGTCGCAGAAGGCCAGACTGGCCTGACCATCTTGCGGGCAGCCGAGCCAGGAGATGCCGGGCCAACCGATCTGGCCATGGCGATGTCGCCAAAATATGCTGAAGCCTTGGAGACCGGTGCAGCACGGGCCGCGGTTTTGTGGGATGGCGCGGACTGGAAAGCACTGGGGCTTGAGGCCGCCATTTTTGTGCAACGCCCCCGCATGGCGATGGCAGGGATCACCGCGATGCTGGATCGCGGGCAGGGGATTGCGCCGGGAATTCATCCATCGGCTGTCATTGATGAAACCGCCGAGATCGGGGTCGACGTATCGGTCGGCCCGCTTGCTGTTATCGGTGCGCGCGCGCGCGTCGGCGCGGGTTCGGTTATCGGCCCGCATTGCGTGATCGGGATGGATGCGTCGCTTGGTGAAAACGCGCTGCTGCGCGAAATGGTCAGCATCGGTGCGCGGGCTCAAATCGGTGATCGCTTTATCGCGCAGCCGGGTGCCCGTATCGGCGGGGACGGTTTCAGCTATGTCACGCCAGAAGTCTCGGGTGCCGAAAATGCGCGGAAAACTCTGGGTGATCAGGGGGATGCAAAGGCGCAAAGCTGGTTGCGCATCCATTCGCTGGGTGCGGTCGAGATTGGCGACGATGTCGAAGTCGGCTCGAACTGCACTGTCGACAACGGGACCATACGCAATACTGTAATCGGTAGTGGATCGAAACTGGATAATCTTGTCCACGTGGGACACAACACCCGAGTCGGGCAGGATTGTTTGTTATGTGGGCAAACCGGCGTTTCTGGTTCGGTCGAGATTGGTAATAACGTAGTACTGGGTGGTCAGACTGGTGTTGTCGACAATATTTTCATCGGGGATGGCGTCATTGCCGGTGGCGGCACCAAGATTCTGTCAAATGTTCCTGCTGGGCGCGTGATCATGGGCTACCCGGGCATTAAAATGGAAAGCCATACCGAGATATATAAAGCCCAACGTCGTCTGCCCCGATTGTCGCGCGACGTCGAGGCGTTGAAAAAGGCTGTTTTCAAACAGCCTTCAAGTGATTAAATCATCCCCAAGGCGAAAATCAGGGGATCGAGATGAGCATCAGCGACCGCGTCATAGCAATCATTGCCGAACAGGCCGTGCTTGAGCCTTCGGATGTGACGCCCGACAGTACGCTCGAAGAATTGGGCATCGATAGCCTGGGTCTTGTTGAGAGTATCTTTGCCATCGAGGAAGAGTTCGATATCACCGTGCCCTTCAACGCAAACGAGCCCACATCCGGCGATTTCGACATTTCGAATGTGACAGCGATCATTGCGGGTATCGAAAAACTCGTGTCTGAAAAGGTCTGACCGCCGGTATGAAACGCGTCGTCATTACGGGTGCTGGCACCATTAACGCGTTGGGCCATTCCGTCCCCGACACTCTGGAAGCCATGCGCGAGGGTCGTTGTGGTATCTCCGACCTTGAGTTTCGTGATGTGGATCGCCTGTCGATCAAGATCGGCGGTCAAGTCCGGGGTTTTGAGGCCGAGGGCCGTTTCAACCGCCAACAGATGACGCTGTATGATCGGTTCACGCAGTTCACGTTAACCGCCGCCAAAGAAGCGATCGATCAATCCGGTATCGTATTCTCGGGTGACACAGCCGCGCGGTCGGGGGTGGTGCTGGGAACGGCCGGTGGTGGCGTCTCCACCTGGGATGACAACTACCGCTCGGTTTACGAGGATGGTAAAAATCGCGTGCATCCTTTTGTCGTGCCCAAGCTGATGAACAACGCGGCGGCCAGCCACGTTTCGATGGAGCACAACCTCAAAGGCCCTAGCTTTACAGTATCAACAGCGTGTGCGTCTTCGAACCATGCGATGGCGCAAGCATTTCAGATGGTGCGCAGCGGGGCAGCGCCCGCAATGGTGACCGGTGGCTCGGAGTCGATGCTGTGCTTTGGGGGCGTCAAGGCATGGGAAGGGCTTCGCGTCATGTCAAAAGATGCCTGTCGGCCCTTTAGCGCAAACCGAAACGGGATGGTGCAAGGCGAAGGTGCGGGTGTTTTTGTGTTCGAAGAATACGAACACGCGCGCGCGCGCGGAGCAGATATCCTGTGCGAGGTCGTGGGCTTCGCCATGTCCTCGGACGCGGCCGACATAGTTATGCCGAGCAAACAGGGTGCAGCACGGGCCATGGCCGGGGCGCTATCGGATGCACGGCTGAATGCAAGCGATGTGGGTTACATAAATGCCCATGGGACCGGCACGGCTGCAAATGACAAAACCGAATGTGCAGCCGTTGCTGGTGTGTTTGGTCCGCACGCCGACGATCTGATGATTTCGTCAACAAAGTCCATGCACGGACACCTGATCGGCGGTACCGGCGCAGTTGAGCTTTTGGCCTGTATCATGGCCCTGCGCGACGGGGTGATCGCCCCGACCATTGGCTATGAAGAGCCCGACCCCGAATGCGCGCTGGATGTGGTGCCAAACGAGGCGCGTGAGGCGAAAGTTAATGTCGCCCTTAGCAATGCTTTCGCCTTTGGTGGGCTGAACGCCGTTCTTGCGTTGAAGCGTATATGAAGAAGCCGCCGTGTTATCATGGCGGCTTTCTTATTCGATGCTTTTGCGGGGCTTAGTTTATGGAAACGTTCAGTCCGTCAAAGCCTGCTGTGAAGCCAGACAAAGACATGTCCATATTCAGAACCTGATCTGGCAGGCGCGCAGGAACCAGCGACAGCACTGCCTTTTGGCCTGATTTCATCGCGTCGATATCACCCTGTGTCAAACCCAGTTGCGCCACGCAGCCAACTGGAATGCAGTGGTGATAATTGTAAAGCTTGCGCGGTGCCCCATCGATCGACATAGCCAATTGCGCCTGCAGCAGGGTTTCGAGCGGTACAACAACATTCGCCCAAGCAACAGCGGCACCGCCTTCGGGCAGTTTTCCGATCGAAACTTCGGCAATCGGATCACCCTGTTGGTTATTGAGGATCTGAACCATCGCGCAGGGATCGTCTTCGCCTTCGGTTTTGATGCAGGAAATATTCCATTCACCCGTTTGTTCTTTGACGTATTGCTCGCCAACACGGGGACCGGATTCACCCAGATCCAGATCGCTGCCAACTTCGGCTTCAGCACCGGCTTCAGGTTGCTGTGTGGTTTCCTGCGCAAATGCTGTTCCGCATAACAGTGCTGCGGCCGCCACATTAAAAGGGACAAGTTTCCTGATCATGAATGCCTCATCTAACTGATCCAGTTTTTTGTTTCCTCTATCACCGCAATTCAGTGGTGTCAGGGTAAATCCGAATTCCAGACCGGGAATTGATCGTTTTTTGCCGAAATGCGTGGGAAACACCGCGATCTGCAACGAAAAAGGGAGCCGGTGGAGCGGCTCCCTTCCTGAATATTTTCTCCCCGTCGGACTGGCCGACTTAGTTATGCGCAGACGTTACGAAAGGGGGACCCGTTGGTCAACTCCTAACCCTAAAAAACTATTCTTGCGTCTTTCGGTTTTTGTAGAATTTAAAAAAAGCCGTGCCCAAAGGCACGGCCAGTCGACAGGGAGGAAGTTTGCCCCCGCAGCCAAGCCACGAGAAGCAACATTTACTCTCGCAGCGAAAGGTTAACTTTGTATGCTTGCAGCAGATCGGTAGAATTCGGGACAGATTTTCAATGGACAACAAGATCTTCGTAGGCGGTGGTGGCGACGGCTATTCAGTGGCACAGGGGCTGTCGCTGAAATATGCGAACCGCCATGGCCTGATTGCTGGTGCGACCGGTACGGGCAAAACGGTTACGCTGCAAATTCTGGCTGAAGGCTTCTCACAGGCGGGGGTTCCAGTGTTTCTGGCCGATGTGAAAGGTGACTTGTCGGGGCTGGCGCTGCCTGGAAGCGAAACCCACAAATTACACCAGGCTTTTTTGGATCGGGCCGCGAAGATCGGGTTCGGCACATTCTCTTACGCCGCGTGTCCAGTCACGTTCTGGGATCTGTTTGGCGAGCAGGGGCATCCGGTCCGGACCACAGTAACCGAGATGGGCCCACTGCTGCTATCGCGATTGATGGAACTGAGTGAGGCGCAGGAAGGCATTCTGAACATCGCCTTTCGGGTCGCAGACGAAGAAGGCATGCCGCTGCTCGACCTGAAAGACCTGCAGGCATTGCTGGTCTGGATAGGCGAGAATCGCGCCCAACTATCGCTGCGCTATGGCAATGTCTCGACATCTTCGATCGGTGCTATTCAACGCCGCTTGCTGGTTCTGGAAAATCAGGGCGGTACCAATCTGTTTGGCGAGCCTGCGTTGGACCTGGCCGACCTGATGCGGACAGATGCGAACGGGCAGGGGATGGTGAACATTCTGGCCTCTGACAAGCTGATGGGCTCTCCGCGCCTATACGCGACTTTCCTGTTGTGGCTGCTTAGCGAATTGTTTGAAGAACTGCCCGAAGTGGGGGACCCTGAAAAACCGAAGCTGGTGTTCTTCTTTGACGAAGCGCACTTGCTGTTCGAGGACGCCCCCAAGGTGCTGGTGGACAAGGTCGAGCAGGTGGCGCGCCTGATCCGATCAAAGGGCGTTGGCGTTTATTTCATCTCGCAGAATCCGGCAGACATCCCGGAAGATATTTTGGGTCAGCTGGGCAACCGGGTCCAACATGCGCTGCGGGCCTTCACAGCGCGCGACCGCAAGAATCTGCGACTTGCTGCTGAGACCTATCGTGAAAACCCAGCTTTCGATACTGAGACCGCAATCCGAGAGGTGGGCGTGGGCGAGGCCGTGACGTCGATGCTGCAAAAGAAGGGTGTACCGGGCGTGGTCGAGCGCACTTTGATCCGGCCACCGGGCTCACAACTTGGTCCGATTACCAAAGCTGAGCGTCAGTCGGTGATCAAAGCTTCGCCGATGGATGCAAAATACGGCAAGCGTATCGACCGCAAATCGGCGTTTGAGATTCTGCAGGCGCGCGCGGATGCCGCTGCGAATGCGGCGGAACAGGCGGAATCCGACGAAGTTCTGGAACAGCAGACCCCGGCAGAACGCGAATACGCCTCGGCCCGAAGGTATTCGGGCAACCGCGTTGGGCGATCGTCATCTCGTCTTTCGCGCAAAAAGGATACCTTCGCCACGGCCATGAGCGAGGCCGTGATCAAAGAGCTGAAAGGAACAACTGGCCGCCGCATCGTCAGGGGCATACTGGGCGGCTTGTTCCGCAATCGCTAGAATCCGGAGTGCGGCGCGCGCCGAACCAGTCGCGCGCCCATATTGTTATCGATTAAGCCGGCGCAGGCCTTCCTGTCTGCAATAATTATCCGCCTCGGGCACCGACATTTTGGTGGCCGGAAAATCGATTGCGCGGTCCCAGGTGACGCGGTCCTGGCGGTAAAGCTGACAGGTCACAACACCTTTGGGCGTCTGGACCTTGACCGGGGTGGTCTCCAATTGTTCAGGTGAGGGAATACACGCTGATAGCGTTGCCATCAGCGGGATCCCGATTGCGAAAACTCTGAGTGGTTTAATCATTGCGACTACGGTGCTCTCATCTTGGTTAACTGTCAGATCGTTACAACTCCGCACCAAACAAACATGGTATGGGGCACAGCGCGATGTGGTGGATCACGATACACCGATTTAGAGCGTTCTGACTCGCCGCACAATAAAACGCACCGATTAACGGTGCGTTAGGGGAATTTCGCAGGAAATTTTGCTTATTTCTCGGGGATCAGCCCTCTTGGACTGAATCTGAGAACAATCAAAAGAATCAGCCCCATGGTGAACAGGCGCATATGTGCGGCGCTATCTATCAGATGCGTCTTAAGTGCGCTGCCGTCAGGCATGCCTGAGGTTATCAGGTTCATCAGCCACAGGCCCATGGGTTCAACCTGAACCCACAGGAACCAGATCAGGAACGCTCCCAGTACGGCTCCGAAATTGTTGCCCGACCCGCCGACGATCACCATGACCCAGACAAGGAAGGTAAAGCGAAGCGGGTTGTAAGTGCCCGGCGTCAGCTGCCCGTCCAAAGTGGTCATCATCGCACCGGCGATGCCGCAGATGGCTGAGCCCAGAACAAAGATCTGTAGATGGCGGCGGGTGACATCCTTGCCCATCGCCTCGGCGGCGACCTCGTTGTCGCGGATGGCGCGCATCATGCGGCCCCAAGGGCTTTTCAACGCCATCTGAGCCATCCACAGCAGCACCAGTAGCACGATCAGGAACAGCAAAGAGTAGCCCAGCTTGACGGAAAGCGTCGAGGCAGTAACCGGATCCAGCCCGAACCACTCGGCCCTTGCAAGGAAAGTTGGGTCTTGCTGCAATTCAACTTCGTAGCCAACCACCGGTGAGGGGCGTGGAATGCCGTAGACGTTCTTGACCCCACGTGCCAGCCAGTCCTCGTTTTTCATGACGGCGATGATGATCTCGGCGATACCAAGTGTGGCAATTGCCAAATAGTCCGAGCGCAGGCCCAGCGCCGTTTTTCCGATCAGCCATGCTGCGCCCGCCGCCAAAAGTCCCCCGGCAGGCCAAGCGAATAGGACAGGAAGGTTCAAACCGCCGATATTACCTGCGACAGCAGGATCAATCGCTTCGATCGCAGCTACGTTGGGATCAAAAATTGCGCGGTAAACAAAAAAACCTACGACCAGAATACCGATGATTGCAAAGGTTTGTGGGCGTCCCTTGGGCATTTTTTGGGCCACCATCACAGCTGCAACCACGGTTGCCGCGCCCATCAAAAGCGACAGGATGACGCCATATCCTCCACCAGACCAGGCGCCGGGGGTTGGGGGTGTCGAGACCAGCACAACCGCCAGCCCGCCCAGCGCTACAAAGCCCATGACACCAACGTTGAAGAGGCCAGCAAAGCCCCATTGCAGGTTGACGCCAATCGACATGATGGCCGAGATCAAGCCCATGTTCAGGATCAGGATTGCGGCGTTCCAGCTTTGGGTGAATCCGGTCAACAGGATGAGTGCGCCGACGACCACAAAAAGCAGCGTGTTTTTGACTGGCTCGCTCATATCACTTTTCCTTTGAACAAGCCGGTTGGCTTAAACAGAAGTACGATCAGCAAAATGGCAAAGCTGACAGCGAATTTGTAATCGGTGGACAGGAACTGCACCAAACCTGACGGCTCCAGATTTTCAGGTGCCAGATAGGTGAGCACTTTCTTCCACGCGTAGGTGATCGTCACCTCAGAAAACGCGATGATGAAACCGCCCGCGATAGCTCCCAGAGGGTTTCCGAGGCCACCCACGATAGCCGAGGCAAAGATCGGCAGCAAAAGCTGGAAATAGACAAATGGCTTGAAGCTTTTGTCGAGGCCGTAAAGCACGCCCGCAGTGGTCGCCAGCGCGGCAACGATGATCCATGTGATCATCACCACGCGCTCGGGGTTGATACCGGACAGCAACGCAAGATCCTCATTGTCAGAATAGGCCCGCATTGATTTGCCGGTGCGCGTTTTGTTCAGGAACCAGAACAACAGCGCCACTGCGACAACCGCGACGATCACCGTGATGCCCTGGGAGGTCTTGATTGCCAGCCCCTCACGCAGCCCAGTCATCGCCTTGAAATCTCGCGCCGAGACGATGAAACGCGCTCCGTCCGAGAACCTTTGGTCATCCGGACCGATGATGAAACGAACCAGCCCGTTCATGATGAACATCACACCCATCGAGACGATCACCAGAATGACCGGTTTGGCCTTCTGTTCCCGATAGAAGCGATAGACCAACCGGTCGGTGATCAGCACCAGAACGATACAGCCCAGAATGGCAAAGGGCAGGGCGAGCAGAGCCGTTGGCAACGGCCCGAAACTGACGCCAGCGGCTTGCAGGCCCCAAGTGACCAGCACCGCGATCATCGCGCCAAAGGCCATCGTATCGCCATGGGCAAAGTTAGAAAACCGCAGGATGCCGTAGATCAGCGTCACCCCCAAGGCGCCCAGCGCCAACTGGCTGCCATAGGCGATTGCGGGAACAAGAACGAAGTTGGAGAGCGCCACAAGGGCGTTGAGGAAGTCCATTAGTTCGTTACCTCATTTTCCAAGTTCGTAAGTCTTTTCGACCTGATTTCAGAGTGATCAAACACGAGAGTAGCTGTCACTGGCTTCATCCCCCCAAGAAACTCTTGCGAACTTCTGGATCGGCCAACAGCTCCTTGCCTGTCCCGGTATAGGCATTGCGACCCTGGACCAGTACATATCCCTTGTCCGCAATCTCCAGCGCCTGACGGGCATTCTGTTCGACCATCAGGATCGGTAACCCGGTGCGCGAGACCTCGATGATCCGGTCGAACAGCTCATCCATCACGATTGGTGAGACACCGGCGGTGGGTTCGTCCAGCATCAACACCTTGGGCTGGGTCATTAGCGCACGGCCCACGGCGACCTGTTGACGTTGACCACCTGACAGCTCTCCGGCGGCCTGATTGCGTTTGTCGCGGAGAATGGGGAAGAGGTCATAGACCTGCTCCATCGTATCCGAGAAATCGTCACGACGGATGAAGGCGCCCATCTCAAGGTTCTCTTCCACCGTCATCGACGTAAAAATGTTCGAGGTCTGCGGGACAAAGCCCATGCCGCGTACCACGCGGTCTTGCGGGCTGAGATTGGTGATATCTTCGCCATCCAGCCGCACAGACCCTTGGCGTACGTCCAGCATGCCAAACACAGCCTTCATTGCGGTGGATTTGCCCGCGCCGTTGGGGCCGACGATCACCGCGATCTCGCCCTTATCAACGGCGATGGTGCAGTCATGCAGGATGTCCGGCCCTTTGCCATAGCCACCGGTCATGGTGTCGCCAATCAGGAAAGGACCGCCCTCGACCCGTTGCGTTTCACCGCTTTTGCGATGCGCTGGTGTCATGGTGCCGACACCATGCGTATTGGTGATCGAGGCGTCCTTGTTGCCCTTGTCGTCCTGGTAGGGGTTGTCGCTCATGCGCCCGCCTCCAGCTTGTCTTTGTTCTTCAGGCCGGTGCCTAGGTAGGCTTCGATCACGTGTTCATTGGCCTTGATCTCGTCCAGAGTGCCTTCGGCCAGCACCTTTCCCTCGGCCATACAGATGACCGGGTCGCAAATCTTGCCGATGAAATCCATGTCGTGCTCGATAACGACGAAGGTATAGCCGCGTTCCTTGTTCAGGCGCAGGATCGTGTCGGCGATGGTCATCAGCAGGGTGCGGTTCACACCAGCGCCGACCTCGTCCAAAAACACGATCTTGGCATCGACCATCATGGTTCGGCCAAGTTCCAGCAGCTTCTTCTGACCGCCCGAGACCTGACCGGCCTTGTGATCGGCGAGATGTTCGATTGTCAGGAATTCCAGCACCTCATCGGCTTTCGCCCTAAGTGCACGTTCCTCATCCGCGATACGCTTACGCCCGAACCATGTGTTCCACAGCGATTCTCCGGATTGTGCGCCGGGCACCATCATCAGGTTTTCACGGCAGCTCATCGACGAAAACTCATGCGCGATCTGGAAGGTGCGCAGCAGGCCTTTATGAAACAGCTCATGCGGGGGCAGGCCAGTGATATCCTCACCGTCCATGTGTACCTTACCGCTAGTCGGTGGAAGTACGCCCGCGATCACGTTGAATAGCGTGGTTTTTCCGGCCCCGTTCGGTCCGATCAGACCGGTGATCGAGCCCTTTTGGATTTCCAGCGATGCCCCGTCCACCGCATGAAACCCGCCGAAATGCTTGTGCACGTCATCGACGACGATCATCTTTTCCCCTAGCCGCCGTTTTCGGCGTTTTTACCATCCCCGTTAACCGGAGTGCGGCCTTTTTTCATTGAAACAGCCCGGACACAAGGGCCGGGCTGCTTGTTTTTATGACTTTTAACCTTGGATCAACGGAAGTTGACGGTCTTGTTTTCGCCGTCGGTCACCTCGATCTCGCGATAGGAACCTGCGCTTTCACCAGGGCCGATCAGCTCAACGCCCGATGCGCCGACATAATCGATGTCCTGACCGGCAGCCAACAGCTCCAGACCTTTAGCCAGTTCTCCGGGGAAGATTTGCTCACCCGGAGCATTGGCGACATCCATGATTTTCGCGCCGTATTCAGCGGGGTTGGTCGAACCTGCGGCCTGCATCGCCAGCATGAACAGCGCGGCGGCGTCATAGCTTTCCGGCGAGTAGGGCGACGAACCGTCAAAGCCCGCAGCTTCAGCCATGGCAAAGTACTTCTCGGCACCTTCACCGCCCGAGCCAGCGATCTGACCGAACGAGCCGTTCAGGTCGGGACCAACGTTTGCCGGCAGCGAGTCACCGATCATGCCGCCCGGCAGACCGAACGTGTCAAACGCTCCGCTGTCCAGAGCCGACTGGATGATGCCCAAACCACCTTGGTCCAGATATCCTGCGACCACGAGAATATCGCCACCGGCCGAGGCCAGCGCGCCAACTTCGGCCGAATAGTCGGCCTTGCCGTCTTCGTGCGCGGCAACGATGGTGACTTCGCCACCCGAAGCTTCGAACGAGGATTGGATCGCGTCCGCCAGACCCTTGCCGTAGTCGTTGTTGGTGTATGTCAGAGCAATCGAGCTGATGCCACGGTCATTCAGGATGTCTGCCATTACCTGACCTTCACGCGCATCCGACGGCGCGGTGCGGAAGAACAGGCCGTTGTCTTCCATGGTCGACAGACCCGGAGACGTGGCCGACGGCGAGATCATGACCATGCCGTTCGGGATTGCGACGTTTTGCAGGATCGCGCCAGTGACGCCCGAGCAGTCGCCGCCGATGATACCGGCAACGCCATCGGCAATCATACGTTCGCCGTTCGAGGTGGCCAGACCATTGTCGATACAGCCGGTATCGGCGCGGGTTCCGGTCACGCTTGCGCCGTCCAGCAGTTTGCCGGATTCGGTGACCTCGGCCATCGCCATTTCAGCGCCCGAACCCATGGCCGGGGCCAGCGATTCAATCGGGCCTGTAAAGCCGAACAGCACGCCCAGCTTCACGTCCTCGGCCATAGCGGTACCCGCCAGCAGAGCGGTTGCTGCAGTAGCGGTAAGCAGCTTTTTCATTAGGTTACTCCCTATTTATCGTTTGAACGTCGTCGTTCTGGGCATGACCCTAGGCAAGCTGTCCGAAAAAGAAAAGTCCTAACAAAAAAGTGCTTTTGAAAGCAGCAATCCTATCTGTTTTGTTAGGTTAGGTCAGTTTGTTGCGGTGCACCACTAGGGATTGGGTCGATATGATCAGGACTTTTGCGATTCTCATTCTGTCGTGCTGGTCGATTGCAGGCTGGTCCGATGTCATCAACACAACCGGCGGGCCGGTTCAGGTTACTCAGGTGGTTAGAGGCCTTGATACACCTTGGGCGATTGGCATTCTTACGGATGGCAGCTTTGTTGTCACTGAGCGAGATGGCGAGCTTCTGTACGTTGCCGGAGGTGAGGCGAAGCGCATCAAGGGTCTGCCAAAAGTGGTCGCGAACGGGCAGGGCGGTTTGCTAGATGTCACCATCGCGCGTGACTTCAATCAGACCCGCGAGCTTTTTCTGACTTTCTCCAAATCGCAACGAGGCGGTGCAGGCACCGCTGTCGCTGTCGCTCGTTTATCGGAAAGCGGAGAACGTCTGACCAATCTGCGCGTGATATTCGAGGCCTCTCCCGGTGGCTCCGGCGGGCGCCACTTTGGTTCTCGCGTAGTTGAAGCGAATGATGGCACGTTGTTCGTCACTATCGGTGACCGAGGTGATCGCCCGGCTGCGCAGGATCGATCGAACCACATGGGTACGGTCATTCGGATCAACCGTGATGGTTCAGTTCCCGCTGATAACCCTTTTGTTGGCGATTCCAATGTAAGGCCCGAGATCTGGTCGTTTGGTCACAGAAACCCGCAGGGTGCCAATTTGGATCTGCAGGGCCGGCTTTGGGTTTCGGAACACGGGGCAAAAGGCGGGGATGAGGTTAATCTGATCAGACCCGGTGCCAATTATGGCTGGCCAGTGATTTCGTATGGCGTTCATTATTCGGGTCAGAAGATCGGTGAAGGCACGTCGAAGCAAGGAATGGAACAGCCCGAGCATTATTGGGATCCTTCCATCGCACCCTCTGGCTTGATGGTCTATTCCGGGAAACTTTGGCCGGAATGGAAGGGGAATCTATTCGTTGGCTCTTTGAAATTCGACTACATTGCACGTTTGGCGGGCGATCCACTGCGTGAGGTTGAGCAGATCGAAGGCCCCGAGACCGAACGTGTTCGCGACATCGTCGAAGCACCAGATGGGTCGATCTGGTTCATTTCCGTTGGGCAAGGCGCGGTTTACCGAATGACGCCCCTCTGACGGTATTAAACGGGGTTAGGGCGTTTGCTTCTATGCCATTCGGTCACGATGTATCTATTCCAGGCTTCAGGGTGATCGGGAGATTTGAATGTGTGATTTTGTAATCGAGCTTTGTGATACAATGCCGCCAAAGCGCGAACTGAATACGATCCTGGCACAATATTATGCGCTTATCGTGCAACGAATGCAGGATATGGGCTTTGAGATTGATCCAGCAGCCCCCGAAAGCGCATTGGCGGAGTTTTGGGCGCATACAGAGGATTACCTACCCCCGAATGGATGTCTTGTGGTGGCGCGAAACGATGCCGGAGATATCATTGGATGTGGGATGCTGAAACGATTTGATCACCAAACCGGTGAACTTAAGCGGGTTTTTGTGACCGAGGAGGCACGGGGGACCGGTGCCGGGCGTGCCTTGATCGAAGCCCGGGAACAGGCCGCGCGTGATATGGGTTTGAAACGCCTCATCGCCGATACGCTTACACCGAATGTCGAAATGCGCGACCTGTACCCCAAACTTGGTTTTGTTGAACTGGACTCACCAATCGAAACCACGACCTATCTGGATCAACCGATGTTACGGCCGCACCTGCACTACTTTGCGAAAGATTTGTAAGGTTTCCCTGCGGCTTTGGATTAAACAGACAACCGACCGCTCTGTGCACCGCGTTCGCGATAAGGCGTGGTGTTGTAATGCGCCCGGTAGCATTTGGAGAAATGCGACGGGCTGGCAAAGCCGCAAGCCAGCGCCACATTGATGACGCTCATATCGGTCTGCATCAGCAAGTTCCGCGCTTTATGCAGGCGCAGTTCCATGTAGTAGCGCTTGGGCGAGCGGCTGAGATAGCGGCGGAACAGACGTTCTAGCTGGCGTGTCGACATGCCTACGTCCTTGGCTAGAATAGAAGGCGAGATTGGCTCTTCTATGTTCTTTTCCATCATCAGGATAACCTGACTGAGCTTGGGGTGGCGCACGCCGATCCGTGTAGGTGTTGACAAACGTTGCGTGTCCTGATCCGTACGTATCGAAGAATAGATCATCTGATCAGCGACCGCGTTGGCCAGATCTTCTCCGTAATCTTCGGCAATCAGCTTGAGCATCAGGTCAATCGAGGATGTGCCGCCTGCAGTTGTCATTCGGTTGCCATCAACCAAAAACACCGACTTGGTCAGCTCTACTGTGTCGAATTCTTCGGCAAAACTGTCTGAGTTTTCCCAATGGATCGTTGCGCGCTTGCCTTCCAGCAAACCGGCTTTGGCCAGCGTATAGGCCGCGGTGCAAAGACCGCCGATTTTCAACCCTTTACGCGCTTCGCGCCGTACCCAGTTCAGAATGCGCTTGGTGGTTGCCGCTTGTACATCGACCCCCCCGCAGATCAGGACGACGTCGTCACGCTGCAATTCGGTCAGATCAGAATCAAGATTGAAAGAAGTTCCGGCTGAACAAGTCACTGTTTCACCGCCTTCGCCCGTCAAGGTCCAGGTATAAAGCTCTCGGTTGGCCATTCGATTGGCGATCCGCAGACTGTCCAAAGCCGAAGCGAATGACAAAAGGGAAAACTTGTCCAAAAGCACAAATACAAAGTTATGCGGCTTGCCTGTGCTATGATCCACAGTGACAACTTGGCGTTGCTCTTGCATGGCGAACTGTCCTTGATTCGGCGCGCACCGGGATTTCCACGGTGGCGGATATGCCAGTCACCATGCTCAAAGCTTGATTATGGCGTCAAGAGGCGCAAAAGGGATATGGCCTCTCATTCATGCTTTTTGTATAGAGGCCACCTGAAATACTTCAGCGGAGATAAAAGCTATGACTGAATGGCAAAAAACGAACTGGCGCAACAAGCCCCGGGTTCAGATGCCAGACTATACCGACGCGGCCGCGCTGGCCAAAGTCGAGGCGCAGCTTTCGCAGTATCCCCCGCTGGTTTTTGCGGGTGAAGCGCGACGGCTGAAGCAGCATCTGGGAGCCGCGGGTCGTGGCGAAGCGTTCCTGTTGCAAGGCGGGGATTGCGCTGAAAGCTTTGAGCAGTTCAGCGCGGATGCGATCCGTGACACGTTCAAGGTGATGCTGCAGATGGCAATGGTGCTAACCTACGGCGCCAAGGTTCCCGTGGTTAAAGTTGGCCGCATGGCGGGCCAGTTTGCAAAACCGCGCAGTGCGCCGACAGAGGTTGTGGACGGTGTGGAACTGCCCAGTTACCGCGGCGACATCATCAATGAGCTGGCCTTTACACCCGAGGCACGCATTCCGAATCCCGACAAGATGCTTCAGGCCTATACACAGGCGGCGGCAACGCTGAACCTGCTGCGGGCGTTCTCGACCGGTGGTTTTGCGGATATGAGCCACGTGCATTCGTGGACGCTGGGTTTTGCCGACGGGCAAGACGTTCAGAAATACTCTGAGATCGCCGACCGCATTCAGGATTCGATTGACTTCATGGGGGCTGCAGGCATCACCGCCGACACCACCCACGAATTCTCATCGGTGGAGTTTTACACCAGCCACGAGAGCCTGTTGCTTGAGTACGAAGAGGCGTTGACCCGTCTGGATTCGACCTCGGGCAATTGGTTGGCCGGTTCCGGGCACATGATCTGGATCGGCGATCGGACCCGTCAGCCCGACGGTGCGCATGTCGAGTTCTGCCGGGGTGTTCTGAACCCGATTGGTCTGAAATGTGGCCCGACAACCAGTGCCGAAGACCTCAAGGTTCTGATGTCCAAGTTGAATCCCGAAAACGAAGAGGGGCGTCTGACTCTGATCGCGCGCTTTGGTGCAGGTAAAGCGGGTGAGCATCTGCCGCGTCTGGTCAAAGCGGTAAAGGAAGAGGGCGCACAGGTTACTTGGGTCTGCGATCCGATGCATGGCAACACGATCAAATCCGCGACCGGCTACAAGACCCGGCCGTTTGATTCCGTGCTGCGCGAAGTACGCGATTTCTTTGGCGTACATCAGGCTGAAGGCACGATCCCCGGTGGTGTTCATTTCGAGATGACAGGGCTGGATGTCACCGAATGCACCGGAGGTGTGCGCGCGGTGACCGAAGAGGATCTTTCGGATCGCTATCACACAGCTTGCGACCCGCGCCTGAACGCCTCGCAGTCGCTGGAACTTGCATTCCTTGTCGCGGAAGAACTGACCAACCTACGTCGTGACCGCAGCAAGCGCGCTGCAAGCTGACTTCGAATACATCCTGAATTAGTAAGACGGCGGGCCTCATGCCCGCCGTTTTCATTTAGTCGTCACGTGATGATACCAACCTTAAGTGCGGTGCCCCTTTGAACGTGGTCTGGTCTTCAGCGAACCCCTCTGCTTGCTGTTGGACAGGCCTCGGAGGCTGTTGCAAATCAGAGATCGTGTTGACGCGGCGATCCGAGACGATGAAGCGACGCAGTGTCGACCCGATGGTTCCGTCGCTGACCATGACCCCAAGAATGCGGCTGACGTCGCCCAGATCGCTTTTAAGCGGCAGCAGGATCATGCGGGCCTGAAGGCTGGTTCGTCCCAGCTTGCCTTTCGAAAGCAAGCCCAGTTCGGCAACCGCGGGGCGGGTGAGGACTTGGTCCAGAATGGATTTGACATCATCGCGGGCGCTCGGTTCGAAAAAAGCCGTTAGAGGCATACCGCGAACTTCCATGCCCGCCAGATTGTTCAGGTGACTTCCCGCCAGCCGAAACCGGGCCAAACCCGGCGCGATGCGTTCCAGTATGAAAGTGTATTCGAGAATATTCTCCAGGCCGCGCGGATCGATCTGCGAGCGCATCGGAACGCTTTCACCTGTCAGCAAGGCGGTCCAATAGGCTTCGGCCTGACGGATGGGAGAAAGGCTTCGCCCGCTGTCAAATCGGTCCATTGCGATGATCTTTCCAAGTTCTGAGCCGGAACCAGTCCCGAAAAAGGTTTTCATTTCATGACCCTACCATCAATCACTCGCGATTTTCCTAAAATGCCATCTGATGGGCAAAGCTGCGATCCGCCAGCTTTTCTGACTGTCAGATTGACACGGGTTAATACAATTTTGGAGCAATTCTTTAACGAATGGTTAACCTCTTGGCATTGATTGGGGAATGAGCAAGGTCTTGCCCCTTGCTGGTCAATGGCATTAGGTGCGACCAGTGAATTTGACGGAAAGGGCAGGCATGATCAAATCCATGACCGGTTTCGCCTCGGGCAAGGGGGCGTTTGGTCCCCATAGCTGGACTTGGGAATTGCGCAGCGTCAATGGCAAGGGGCTGGATCTACGTCTGCGGCTTCCCGATTGGTTGACAGGGTTAGAGGCCGCGCTGAGAGGCGATCTGTCGAAGCAGGTCAACCGAGGGAACATCACGCTGTCCCTTCGGATGGGACGGGAAGAATCCGCCGCGGATGTCCGGTTGAACACCCCAGCGATGGAAGCTGCGCTGGATGCACTGGCCCAGACCGAAGCGCTTGCAGGCGCGCGGGGCGTATTGTTGGCTCCGTCCAAAGCCAGCGATCTTCTTGCCTTGAAAGGCATGTTGGAAGCCGGAGCTGACGCGGATGATCCAGCCCAGCTTGTCGAGCACCTGAAGTCTGAGTTCGGTGGCTTGCTTGCTTCATTCATTGAGATGCGCGGTTCCGAAGGTGAAGCTCTGTCAGGCATTCTTGCGGGACAACTCGACCAAGTCGCAAAGCTGACGGATCAGGCCGCTGATCTGGCCGAGCGTCGCCGCGAGGAAATGGCGCAAAACATGCGCGAAAACCTGACACGCGTTCTCGACAATACGCAAGGTGCGGACCCTGATCGCGTTGCACAAGAACTGGCCCTGATCGCGGTCAAGGCCGATATTACCGAAGAAATTGACCGGTTGAAGGCCCATGTCACTGCGGCGCGTTCCCTTTTGACGCAAGACGGCCCGGTTGGGCGTAAGCTGGATTTCCTGATGCAAGAATTCAATCGTGAGGCCAATACGCTCTGCTCGAAATCGCAGAATGCCGAACTGACGGCGGTTGGGTTGGAGCTGAAAGCGGTCATCGATCAGATGCGCGAGCAAGTGCAGAACGTGGAATAAGGACGGGAACATCACATGGCGGATCGCCGCGGTCTATTAATCATACTGTCCTCGCCTTCGGGCGCAGGTAAATCCACTCTGGCCCGCCGTTTGATGCAATGGGATGTCGGTTTGGAATTCTCGATCTCGGCCACCACCCGTGCTCCGCGCCCGGGTGAGGAGCATGGCCGGGAGTATTACTTCCTATCCGAGGACGAGTTCAAACAGCAGGTGGCGGATGGGCAGATGCTGGAACACGCGCATGTGTTCGGCAACTTCTACGGCTCTCCTGCTGGACCGGTCCGCGAGTCCATCACACAGGGGCGCGATGTGCTTTTTGATGTCGATTGGCAGGGAGAAGTGCAGATCCGCAATTCGGATCTGGGCAAGCATGCGTTGTCGATTTTCATCCTCCCGCCCTCGATCCGCGAGCTTCGGCGCAGGCTGGAAGGGCGTGGGCAGGACAGTGAGGATGTGATCGCCAAGCGCATGTTGAAAAGCTGGGATGAGATCAGCCATTGGGGCTACTACGACTATGTTCTGATCAACGATGATTTGGATACCACCGAGGAAAAGCTGAAGACCATCGTCAGCGCAGAACGCATGCGTCGCATCCAACAGCCCAGCCTGCAGAACCACATCCGCTCGTTGCAGACCGAGTTCGAGGGCTTGTCATGACCATCTATGCTTTGGGCGATGACTCGCCGCAAATTCACGAAGACACCTGGGTAGCCCCCGACGCCAACTTGATCGGCAAAGTAGTCCTGGAACAAGGCGCTTCGGTCTGGTTCGGGTGCACCATCCGGGCCGATCACGAAGAAATCCGTGTGGGCGCAGGCAGCAATGTGCAGGAAAACTGCGTGATGCACATCGATGCGGGCTATCCGCTGACCATTGGGAAGAACTGCACAATTGGTCACAAGGTCATGCTGCATGGTTGCACGATCGGAGACAATACGCTGATCGGTATGGGGGCTATCGTTCTAAACGGGGCGAAGATCGGAAAGAACTGTCTGATCGGGGCGGGGGCGCTGATCACCGAAGGCAAAGAGGTTCCCGATAATTCGTTGGTTATGGGCTCGCCGGGCAAAGTTGTGCGGCAGCTTGATGAGGCGGCGGCCCAGAAACTAACGCTGAGTGCGCTGCACTATCAGGACAACATGCGCAAGTTTCGCCAAACATTGCGTCCGGTCTAAACGCGCATGACGGATACCCTGCTTGCCGAATTGGTTTCAGCCATTCCGATGCCCGCCGTGCTGGTTGGTCGGACCGAGCGTATTGTCGCCGCAAATAGCGAGGCGCGGACGCTTTTGGGGCACGCAATCGAAGGCAGGCATTTTGCCACAATCCTGCGCCAGCCTCAGGTCATCGATGCCGTCGAACAATGCCTGCGCTCGAAGCAGCCCGGCAAAGCGCGGCATCTGTCCAATGATGGTGCTCAGGATACGACGTTTGAGGTGCAGTGCAGATTCGTCGGCGGGACCGAAGCGGTATTGGCGGTATTTCAGGATATCACGCATTTGGAACAGGCAGGTCAGATGCGGCGCGATTTTGTGGCCAATGTCAGCCATGAATTGCGCACGCCGCTAACGGCCTTGATGGGGTTTATCGAAACATTGCGAGGCCCCGCCCGCGACGACACCGCCGCCCGCGACCGCTTTCTTCAGATCATGGCGGATGAGGCCAATCGGATGAACCGGCTTGTGGGGGATTTGCTGTCGCTGAATCGAGTGGAAAGTGAAGAACGGGTCAGACCCAAAGAGCCATTGGAACTGACAGGTCTGATTCAATCGACCTTAAACACTCTGCGACCGCTGGCGGATGATGCCAGTGTTGTTGTTTCGTTGGATGCCCCAAACGAGTCGATCGAGATGGTCGGAGACAGCGATCAGCTTCGTCAGGTGATAACCAATCTCGTTGAAAACGCGATCAAATACGGGGGCAGCGGTGGCAAGGTCGGTGTGGTCGTAACCCTGTCTGAGCGGGATACGGCGATGCGCGGTCCTGCGGTACGGATCAAGATCATTGATCAAGGGCCCGGTATTGATGCCAAACACCTGCCCAGGTTGACCGAACGGTTCTATCGCGCAGACAGTCACCGCTCGCGCGAGTTGGGCGGAACCGGACTGGGGCTTGCAATCGTGAAGCATATCGTCAATCGCCATCGGGGCAGGTTGCGTGTGGAAAGTGAACCGGGGCAGGGAGCGACGTTTACGGTCATTCTACCACGCTGAGGGCGTGCCAAACGCGGGCTTTACTGGGGTGACGCTTCGTCAAGTTAAGAATTTCTGAGAAATTCGTGAGTTGTCATGAAACCGTTACATACCTGTCACAAAAGACTTACGCAGGCGTCATAGTGCTGCGCTCAGATCATCATGGGGATGATCAGTACCCATCCTTTTCAAGGAGACTGAAATGTCCTTTGTAAAACTGTCGGCTTCTGCGCTGGCTATCGCTGCCGTCTCGGCAACCACTGCTGCTGCGCGTGACAACGTTCAAGTTGCTGGCTCTTCCACCGTTTTGCCTTATGCGTCAATCGTTGCAGAACTATTCGGTGAAAATACCGACTTCCCCACACCGGTTGTTGAATCAGGCGGCTCGTCCGCCGGTCTGAAACGCTTCTGCGAAGGCGTCGGTGAAAACACGATCGACGTTGCAAACGCATCGCGTGCCATCCGTGAAAAAGAGATTAAAGCATGCGCCGAAAACGGTGTGACCGACATCATGGAAGTCCGCATCGGTTATGACGGCATCGTATTTGCAAGCCAGCAGTCGGGTCCTGCCTTCACGGCGTTTGAGCCTGCGGATATTTACAATGCCATCGGATCGAAAGTGATGAAAGATGGCGCGCTGGTCGACAACAGCTTCAACAGCTGGGCCGAGTTCAACGCTGACCTGCCGGATGTGGAAATCGCAATGTTCATCCCGGGCACCAAGCACGGCACCCGCGAAGTGTTCGAAGACAAAGTTCTGCTGGCAGGTTGTGAAGCGACGGGCGCGATGGAAGCCATGGTAGCGGGCGGCCTAAGCGAAGATGACGCCGAAGATGCATGCCTGGACGTGCGCACCGACGGCAAATCGGTCGATATCGACGGTGACTACACCGAAACTCTGGCCCGCATCGACACCAACACCAATGGTATCGGCGTGTTTGGTCTGGCGTTCTACGAGAACAACACCGACAAGCTGAAAGTGGCTACGATGGGTGGTATCGCACCGTCGACCGAGAGCATCGCGTCGGGTGAATACCCCGTCTCGCGTCCGCTGTTTTTCTACGTCAAGAAAGCGCATATCGGCGTGATCCCCGGTCTGAAAGAATACGCCCAGTTCTTCACTCATGAAGAAATTGCTGGTCCCTCGGGCCCGCTGGCCAACTACGGTCTGGTTGCCGATCCTGAACTGGCAAAAACGCAGGACGCGATTGCCAACGAAGTTACCTTGGGTTCGGGCAGCTAATCCCTCACCCCGATTGAATTGACTGGGGGCGGCGTTTTCTGTCGCCCCCAATTTTACCCTAATCCCGATCAAGACCTATGGGGGCGTCATGCCAATTCTTTGGCTCATTCTGATCGTGCTTGCGATCGCGGCAGTCGGATATGTTTTGGGGCGAATGCGCGCCTTGCAAAGTGCCGGAGGGGACAGCCGCAATCTGCATTCTCTTCCCTCGTTTTATGGCGCTAACGTCGCACTGAAAGTCATAGTTCCCGCCTTAGGTTTGTTGATCGTCTGGCTGCTGGTTCAGCCGCTCTACGTTAACTCTCAGATCTCGGATATGGTTCCCGAAACGGCTATCAAGGAAGGATCGTCGCGCAGTCTTGTTATGGCCGAGGTGCGTCGGACCGCAAATGGTCTGGACAGTGCCGTTGCGCAGGGACATCTCACCGAAACGCTCGCACAGGATGCGCGGGCGGATATTTCCGAGATGACCCAAAAGTTGAAGGACGCGGGTCAAGTCGTAACCTCGGACATCACGCAGACGGTTTTGCATGCAGCTCAAGCCTATCGGGCGATAAATTCAACCGGTTACGCGATCATGTCCGCCGCTGTGATACTGGTCGCCTTGGCCGGTGCTGCGTTCAGTTGGTTCCAGACGCATTCTGAATATCGTGCCCGCAATGTGGTTGAGCAGGGAATTCGTGTGTTGCTGCTGGCGGCTGCGTCGATTGCGATCCTGACAACGGTCGGCATCGTCCTTTCGCTGGTTTTCAATACGTGGGAGTTCTTCAAGCTTTACCCGGCATCAGAGTTCTTTTTCGGTACTACCTGGGCGCCCAGTTTCTCGGGCCGTGGCGGGGCATCAGATCTGGGTATCATCCCTTTGCTGTGGGGTACGTTCTATATCTCGTTGGTGGCGTTGTTGGTGGCCGTGCCAATCGGTCTTTTCGCTGCGATTTATCTCAGCGAGTACGCTTCTTCGCGCGTGCGCTCGATCGCTAAACCGATGCTTGAGGTGCTGGCCGGTATCCCGACCATCGTTTACGGCCTTTTTGCCCTGCTGACCGTTGGTCCGCTGTTGCTGAGCGTGTTCGGGGATGACGGATTGGGCTGGATGAAAGCCGGTACGGCCGTGATGACCGCCGGTCTGGTCATGGGCATCATGCTGATCCCATTCGTTTCATCGCTTTCCGATGACATCATCAACGCAGTGCCGCAAGCGATGCGGGATGGCTCTTACGGTTTGGGGGCCACGCAGTCAGAGACCATCCGGCAGGTCGTTTTGCCCGCAGCCTTGCCCGGGATCGTGGGAGCGATCCTGCTGGCGGCATCGCGCGCCATCGGTGAGACCATGATCGTGGTTTTGGGGGCAGGGGCCGCCGCGCGTCTGGACCTGAACCCGTTCGAGGCCATGACCACCGTCACCGCCAAGATCGTCAGCCAGCTGACAGGCGACGCCGATTTCGCCTCGCCCGAGGCCCTCGTCGCCTTCGCGCTTGGCATGACGCTGTTCATCCTCACGCTGGGGCTGAACGTTTTCGCCCTTTATATCGTGCGCAAGTATCGGGAGCAGTACGAATGACCGACGCCAGCATGCAAAACACCTCGACCTCGCTGACTGCATCCGATGCCCGGACCAAAAAACGCGCGGCTGCCGAAAAGCGTTTTCGCGCCTACGGGATCGTCGCTATCGCGACCGGACTGTTCTTTCTGATTGTGCTGTTTGCCTCAATCCTGTCGCAGGGCATCCCGGCCTTCCAGCGCACAGTTATCAGTTTAGAATTCACGCTGAGCGAAGCGCAGCGCGATGAAGCCGAAGGCACGATGTTCAAGACAAAGGCCTACTCCAATCTGTTCATTGCGGAACTGAATGGACAACTGGCCGAAAGTGGAATCACCGTGGATTTCGATCAGGATGCTATCGAGCGTCTGTTGGGCAAAATCGGGGGTACGATCCGAACCTTCTATGCCGATAATCCTAGCAAGCTGGGTGAGCCGATCATGTTCGATCTGGCGGCTTCAAGCCGTGTGGATGGCTACTTCAAGGGCCGGGTGTCTCGTGACACCCTGCAGGACAGCCGCTTCCTGCAACTCAGCGATCTGGATCTGGTGGACGCGTTGAAAGAGGCAGGGATCATCAAGCAGGCATTCAACTGGCCGTTCATCACTGGTGCGGACTCGGGCGTGGATAACCCCGGTGGCGCGGGTATTGGTGCCTCGGTCGTTGGCTCGTTCTTCATGATGCTGGTGGTGCTGTGCCTATCGCTGCCCATTGGGGTCGCCGCCTCGATCTATCTGGAAGAATTCGCGCCGCAGAACAAATTTACCGACCTGATCGAGGTGAATATCTCGAACCTGGCCGCCGTTCCGTCCATCGTCTTCGGTATCCTGGGGCTGGCAGTGTTCATTCAATTCATGCACCTGCCGCAATCGGCACCGTTGGTCGGTGGTCTAGTCCTGACCCTGATGACGTTGCCAACGATCATCATCTCAACCCGAGCCTCGTTAAAGGCGGTTCCCCCGTCTATCCGCGACGCGGCGTTGGGGGTAGGGGCCTCGAAGATGCAGGCCGTCTTCCACCACGTGCTGCCGTTGGCCGCGCCCGGTATCCTGACTGGTACCATCATTGGTCTGGCGCAGGCGCTGGGTGAAACTGCTCCGTTGCTGTTGATCGGCATGGTGGGCTTTGTCGCCCGAGGCTATCCCGATGGCTTTTTGGCGGGCTTCACCGAGCCGAACTCGGCCATGCCGGCACAGATCTACACCTGGGCCGCACGCGCCGATGTGGGTTTTTACGAGAAAGCCTGGGGTGGCATCATCATCCTTTTGATGTTCCTGCTGACCATGAATATCATCGCTATCATCCTGCGCCGCCGCTTTGAACGCCGCTGGTAGGAGGGGTTTAAAATGAACGATATGACACGAGTGGAGAGAACCGTGGACTCCAAAGACATCAAGATCAACGCCAAGCAGGTTCAGGTCTACTACGGTGAGACCCACGCCATCAAGGACGTGAGCGTCGATATCGAAGACAAGACTGTGACGGCTTTCATCGGACCCTCTGGCTGCGGTAAATCCACTTTCTTGCGCTGTCTGAACCGGATGAACGACACAATCGATATTTGCCGGGTGCAGGGTGATATCCTGCTGGACGGTGAAGACATTTACGACAAGCGCGTAGATCCGGTACAGTTGCGTGCCAAGGTCGGCATGGTTTTTCAAAAACCGAACCCGTTCCCCAAATCGATCTATGACAACGTGGCTTACGGTCCGCGTATCCACGGCCTTGCCAAGAATAAGGCAGAACTGGATGAAATCGTAGAGAAATCCCTGCGTCGTGGTGCGATCTGGGATGAGGTCAAGGACCGTCTGGATGCCCCCGGTACCGGCCTTTCTGGTGGTCAGCAACAGCGTCTTTGCATTGCGCGCGCCGTAGCCACCGAGCCTGAGGTGCTATTGATGGACGAACCCTGTTCGGCGCTCGACCCAATCGCAACCGCGCAGGTCGAGGAACTGATTGACGAACTGCGTTCACGCTATTCAGTGGTGATCGTAACCCATTCGATGCAACAGGCCGCGCGGGTCAGTCAGAAGACAGCGTTTTTCCATCTGGGGAACTTGGTTGAGTTCGGCGAAACCGGGCAGATCTTCACCAACCCCGAAGATCCCCGAACCGAAAGTTACATCACCGGCCGGATTGGCTGAGCACAGGATAACTGCAATGAGCGAACAACATATTGCATCCGCGTTCGACCGCGACCTTGAGGCCATCCAAGCACACATCATGAAGATGGGTGGACTGGTCGAAGCCGCCATTATGGGCGCGGCCCGGTCGCTGGAGACCCGCGACGAAGAACTGGCAAATGAAGTGCGTCAAGGCGACAAGGCCATCGACGCACTGGAAGAACTGATTGATGAAGAGACCGCGCGCCTGATTGCCTTGCGTGCACCGACGGCCAGCGATTTGCGGCTGGTGCTGTCCGTTCTGAAGGTTGCGACCAACCTTGAACGGATTGGAGATTACTCCAAGAACATCGCCAAGCGAACGACCGTTCTGGTGAATGCCGGCGAAATCAACGGCAGTGCCGCCGCTCTGCGCCGAATGGCGCGCGAGGTCGAGCGGATGCTGCGCGACGCGCTGGATGCCTATATCCAGCGTGATGCTGAGCTGGCGCAGGACGTGATCGAGCGGGATCTGGAAGTGGACCAGATGTATAACGGCCTGTTTCGCGAGTTCCTGACCTTCATGGCGGAGGATCCGCGCAACATCTCATCGTGTATGCACCTGCATTTCATCGCAAAAAATATCGAACGCATGGGCGATCACGTCACCGCCATTGCCGAGCAGGTCGTCTATCTCGTCACCGGCGAGAGACCCAGCGAAGCGCGCCCCAAAGCCGACAACACGTCGCAAACGATCTAGGAGATCTCAGTCATGTCCGCTGATCAACCGACGGTGCTGGTTGTTGAGGATGAGTTGGCCCAGAGAGAGGTGCTGGCCTATAATCTGGACGCCGAAGGGTTCCGGGTAATCCGTGCCGCTAATGGCGACGAAGCTTTGTTGCTGGTCGAAGAAGACCGCCCGGATATCATCGTTTTGGATTGGATGATGCCCAATCTCAGCGGTATCGAGGTCTGCCGCCGCCTGAAAACGCGGCCGGACACCCGATCAATTCCGATCATCATGCTGTCGGCGCGCTCGGAAGAGGTTGATAAAGTGCGCGGCCTTGAAACCGGTGCCGATGATTATGTGGTTAAGCCTTACTCGGTTGTCGAATTGATGGCACGTGTACGGACACAATTGCGCAGAGTCCGTCCAGCGACCGTGGGCATCCGGTTGGAGTTTGACGATATCATACTGGACTCTGAGACCCACAAGGTCAGCCGCGACAACAAGCTGTTAAAACTGGGCCCGACCGAGTTCCGGTTGCTGAGCACATTCATGGAAAAGCCCGGCCGGGTCTGGAGCCGAGAGCAGTTGCTTGACCGCGTCTGGGGCCGCGATATCTACGTCGACACGCGTACTGTTGATGTTCATATCGGTCGTCTGCGCAAAGCGTTGACCCAACATGGCGGCGAAGATCCGGTGCGAACGGTGCGCGGGGCAGGGTATGCGCTCGGCTAACGTGGCAGTGCTTCTTCGGTCTGGGCCTGAGAAGCAAGCCAGTGTCGAAACTCTCGCAATGATGCGTCATCCGATTTTTCGCGCGGCCAAACCAGATAATATGCCCCCATCGTCTCTATCGCGTCAGGGAAGGCTGCAACCAGCCTACCTGTCGCAAGGTCTAGTTCCACCAGATAGTTTGGCAACAGGGCAACACCCAGGCCGTGCAGCGCGGCTTGGTTGATGGTGTTGAACTGGTCGTGGACGGTGCCGGGCAGGGGATGCGGGTGCGTGACACCCATCTGTTGAAACCAGTCCTGCCAGGCGCGCGGTCTTGTCTGGATATGCAGCAGCGGCAGTTTTAGCAGATCGCGGGGTGACGTCGGAGTGCCTTTGGGTAAAAGCTCGGGCGCGCAGACGGGCAAAACCCGCTCGACACTTAATAACAAGCGATCAGTTCCGGGCCAATCAGGTTCCCCAAAATGTAAAGCCGCATCAAAAGGTTCCGAAGCAAAACTAAACGGTCGCAACCGCGTGGTCATGTTGATTGTGATATCCGGATGGCGGCGGGCGAAATCCGGCAGACGCGGTACCAGCCAGCGCATTCCGAATGTCGGCAGAATCGCCAGATTCAATGTCCCACCGACAGGGGAAATGTGCAGTTTCAGCGCCGCCTGCGCGATCTGAGACAAGGCTGGCCGAATTTCTTGTACATAGTCCTGTCCAGCCTTTGTCAGTGACAATCGCTTGCGATCACGGCTGACCAATTCTGCGTCCAAATGCGCTTCAAGCGTCTGCAGTTGCCGACTGACCGCGCTCTGCGTCAGTGCCATTTCATCCGCGACTGCCGAGGCTGATCCAAGGCGATCCAAAGCCTCAAGCGCGCGCAGCGCGGATATAGGCGGCAGGATAGGGCGCTTGGTGTCCATCTATGCGTTTTGATCATGAAACAATGCAAATGTCTCGCTGTTTTTTGAATATTTCTCAGATTATAGTTGCGCAAATCTATTCAAGTCGGAGAAGCAAAATGAACGCTCCAGATACAAAGCCTGTCCTGCGCGCAAAAGATGCGCCTGACCTTGGACGTTTCAACTGGGACGACCCGTTTCGCTTGTCGGACCAGTTGGAAGAGGATGAACGCCTGATTGCCGACAGCGCGCGCGCTTACGCCCAGGAGAAATTGCAGCCGCGTGTCACCAAGGCTTTTGCAAACGAAGAAACCGATCCCGAGATCTTTCGTGAAATGGGTGAAATGGGGCTGTTGGGCACGACAATCCCCGAAGAATATGGTGGGATCGGTGCGAGCTACGTATCTTATGGACTGGTGGCGCGGGAAGTTGAACGGGTGGATTCCGGCTATCGCTCGATGATGTCGGTGCAAAGCTCGTTGGTGATGTACCCGATTTTCGCCTATGGCAGCGAAGAACAGCGTCGCAAATATCTGCCGAAACTGGCAAGTGGCGAATGGATTGGGTGTTTTGGCCTGACAGAGCCGGATGCGGGTTCGGACCCGGCGGCGATGAAGACCCGCGCCGAAAAGATTGATGGCGGGTATCGTCTGACCGGCAGCAAGATGTGGATTTCAAACGCACCGATCGCAGATGTCTATGTGGTCTGGGCCAAGTCAGATGCGCATGACGGCAAGATTCGTGGGTTCGTGCTGGATAAAGGCACCAAGGGCCTGAGTGCACCGAAGATCGAGAACAAGCTGAGCCTGCGTACTTCGATCACAGGTGAAATTGTCATGGATGGCGTTGAGGTGGACGAGGGCGCTTTGCTTCCACATGTTCAGGGTCTCAAGGGACCGTTCGGCTGCCTGAACCGCGCACGCTATGGTATCAGCTGGGGTGCGATGGGGGCCGCGGAATGCTGCTGGCACGCAGCGCGTCAATACGGCTTGGATCGTAAACAGTTCAATCGACCACTTGCGCAGACCCAGTTGTTTCAACGCAAACTGGCAGAGATGCAGACCGAAATCTCTTTGGGACTGCAAGCAAGCTTGCGCGTCGGCCGTCTGATGGATCAGGCTGAAGCTGCGCCCGAGATGATCTCGATCATTAAACGTAACAATTGCGGCAAGGCATTGGACATTGCGCGGATGTCGCGTGACATGCACGGCGGCAACGGTATCTCACTTGAGTTCCAGGTGGTGCGTCACATGATCAATCTTGAGACAGTCAACACCTACGAGGGCACACACGACGTTCATGCATTGATCCTGGGGCGGGCGCAAACCGGACTACAGGCATTTTACTGAGGCTGTATCAGTTACTCGCATAATCGGTATTATGTAAAATAAGTAGCAAGCGAGCCACGACTATAGAACACACATTGGTCGTGGCATGCCAATATGTTACGCTGTGTCTGAGAAGTAAGACACGAGCTATGCAATGGTTCTGATTGGGAAGACCGTCGTCATCACTGGCGCTGCAAATGGCATAGGTAAAGGTCTTGCCAAGCGGTTCTCAGAAGAAGGTGCGCATGTAGTCTGCGCCGATATCGACCTTGCCGGCGCGCAGGCCGTGGCGGCGGAAATTGGCGGTGATGCACTCAGCTGTGATGTGTCCAAGGAAAGTGATATTCGAAATCTGATTGAGACTGTCGAGGATACGATCGCTCCGATTGATTTATTCTGTGCCAATGCGGGAATACTCACCCTAGGTGGATTTGAAGTGCCGGATGCTGAATGGGACCGCATCTGGCAGATCAACGTTATGTCCCATGTCTGGACCGCGCGGCACCTGATCCCAAGGATGGTTGCGCGTGGTGGTGGTTATTTGATGATCACTGCTTCAGCGGCTGGATTGCTCAATCAACCCGGCGCAGCCCCTTATGGCGTAACCAAACATGCGGCTGTGGGTTTTGCTGAATGGATCGCGATGACCTATGGCGATAAAGGTCTCAGGGTTTCGGTTCTGTGTCCGCAGGCCGTTCGGTCCGATATGATACGTGGACATGAGGATTCGGTCGCCGCGATTGACGGAATAATTGAACCTGATGAGGTCGCCCAAGCCTGTGTCGAGGCGCTGGCGGATGAACGTTTCTTGATTCTTCCGCATCCACAAGTGCTTGACTATATGCGTTTAAAAACAGAAGACTACGACCGATGGTTAGGTGGAATGATGAAGCTTAATCAAAGGTTTGCTGGCAGTTCTTAGCGCGGTTTCCGTCTTCTGAGCAGGCCTTCTTGCGCGACGGATGCAACTAATTCGCCATTCTGCGAGAAGATCGAACCCCGATTGAAGCTGCGCCCCTGCCCTGTCCACGGCGATTCCATCGAATACAGATGCCAGTTTTGAAACTGCACGGGCGCATGAAACCAGATTGCATGGTCCAGACTGGCCCCATCAATTTCACCAGTGAACCAGCTCAGCCCATGGGGCCGCATTCCGGAACTGAGCAAGCTCATATCCGAGGCATAGGCCAATAGAAGATGTTGTGTGACGGTGTCCGCGTGGTTCGCAGCGCCCATGCGAAACCAGACGTGATTCTTGTCATCTGCCTTTGCGGGTGCAAACAGGTCCAGCGGATCGATTTCGCGCACTTCGATCGGGCGCTCGCGCAGCAATTCAGCTTTCAGCTTTTCGGGAACGCGATCCAGGTATTTTTCGCGCAATTCGTCACGCGATGGATGGTGCTCGGGCGCTTGAACGTCCGGAATCGAATGCTGATGTTCCCATCCGTCATCCTGCTTGTGAAACGAGGCCGACATGTTCAAAATTTGCTTGCCATGCTGGATCGCAACCACGCGGCGGGTTGTAAAAGAACCTCCATCTCGCGCGCGATCCACTTGATATATAACCGGAATTGACGGATCTCCGGGCCTTATGAAATAGGCGTGCAAGGAATGGCATAAACGATCCTCGACCGTCCTGTACGCTGCCGCAAGCGCTTGCGCGATCACCTGCCCGCCAAAGATACGCGTTGGTGTCTCGCCACCAGAACCGGTTCCGCGAAACAAATCGACCTCAAGCGGTTCGATATTCAGCAGATCAAGCAATATGCGTTCGGCTTCGGTCATTCAGGGCTCTCCGGCGTCTTGGCCTTTTCCGGTATCACTCAAACACCGATCATTCAACGAGGGCCGCTTGAACAAGCGCCTTTAACTCGGCTCGGGATGGATAAGAGCTGGATGGCGAGAGCTGTGTAAAAAACACTGTTGAAAGCGCGTTGACCGGATCGATCCAGAAATAGGTGGAGGCCATCCCGCCCCAGCCATAGTCGCCAACCGAGCTTGGGGCTCGGGTGCGCGCCGGGTTCAGTACCACCGCGCCTCCGATGCCAAAGCCTGTGCCTTCCATGGGTTGCTCTGCAAAGCTTTGTGGACCCATGGATGCAATATCGTCCGGTAAATGGTTGCGAAACATGAATTCTACAGTCTTCGGCCCGAGCAATCGCGCGCCATTTGCGGTTCCTTTGTTTCGCAACATCTCGGCGAACTTGCTGTAATCGTCGATGGTACTGATCAATCCGCCACCGCCAGAAAAGGTCGTTGCCGCCTCAAACGGGGACTCTCCGGCCCGATCCACCAACCGCAATGTTTCGCCACCCGATTTTGCGGCATTCAGCGCCATGGCATCGCCTTCGAGCGGGGTGTAGAGCGAGGCAAATCGGTCCCCTGCCCCATCAGGCACTGAAAACGCGGTTTCACTCATCCCAAGTGGTCGAAAGATGTGTTCTGTCAGAAACACGTCCAGCGGTTTGTCTGATACAACTTCTATCACGCGGCCAATCACGTCGATCCCGACCGAGTACTCCCAGCGACTGCCTGGCTGAAAAGCCAGCGGCAACCCTGCCAGCACTTTAACCCGATCCGCTAGCGGGCCTTGTTTCGGGGAAAAGATCAGATCGAGCTCATCCATGGCCATTGGCAAAAGGCCGGGATTGAACGGGTAGCTCAGCCCGCTGGTGTGCGTCAGCAATTGATGCAAGCTGGGTGTTGGCGCGTCCTCGGTCTGGTTCAACTGCGTTGCGCCCGGGACCAAGGCTTGCATCGTTGCAAACTCTGGCAGGAAATCGGAAACCGGGGCATCTAGATGAAACAACCCTTGTTCCACCAACATCATCAAAGCAACGGACGTCACAGGCTTAGTCATCGAATAGATCCGAACCAGGCTATCGCGCTGGAACGCGAGGTCGGTTTCAATGCAGCGGCGGCCACATGCGTGAAAGAATGCCTCTTGCCCGTTCTGGTGGATCAGAAGGGCGCTGCCTGCGTATTTCTTCTGCTCAACATATCTGTGCATCCATTGGCGGATGTGGGTCTGCGCGGTCGGATCAAATCCCATGAGGCAACTCCATCTTGATCAGGCCGATCTTGCCTTCGTAAGACCCTAGGCAACAGCGAATTCTGCCGATTTTTGCTGGATTTGTTGAAGGGCGTCGAGAATACTGCCTACGTTTTTTGCAGCGCAGATAATCCATGTTGGGCGAAGACCGGCACATAGGCACCGAAAGCCTTAGCGCGTGCCGGGTCTGATGCGTTTCCATCCAAGGCCCGCTTGTACACACCTTGCAGAATGCCGGCCATCCGAAAGAAGTTGAAAGCAAGGTAGAAGCCAAAATTCTCAATCCCCGTTAGGCCGCGGCGCGCGCAATACTCGGCGATGAAGTCCTGATCTGACGGTAGCCCAAGGCTTAACCGATCTACGCCAGCCAATCCCCGACCCTCCTTGCCCGGAGGCAGCTGCCATTGCATGATGACGGCCGCCAGGTCGGCATATGGGTGACCGATGGTCGATAGCTCCCAATCCAGCACTCCGATGCAGGCGGTGCCATGCGTCTCGAACATCAGATTGTCGATTCGGTAATCCCCATGAACCAGTGTTCTTTGATTATCATCCTCGGGGATCTGGCGCTCAAGCCCGGCGATCAGCTGATCCATCTCGGCGATTTTTTCGGTCTCAGAGGCGCGATATTGTTTGGTCCAGCGAGCAATTTGCCGCTCGAAATAGTTGCCTGGAGGTCCGAAATCCGAAAGACCCACCGCATCGATATCGACCATGTGCAGTTCGGCCAGTACGCGGTTCATCTCTTTCAGCACACCCGTGCGCGTCGCATTGTTTTCGCCTTTCATGACAGGGTCGACAAATGTGCGCCCTTTCAGATGCTCCATCACGTAAAAGGCAGAGCCTATGACGCTGTCATCTTCACAAAGCAGATGTACTTGCGGGACGGGCACTTTGCTACCAGCCAGCGCCGCTTGTACGCGAAATTCCCTATCCACTGCATGTGCGGATTTCAGCAATATGCCCGGCGGCTTGCGTCTCAGAACATAGGATTTGGCCGGCGTACGCAGCAGATAGGTTGGGTTCGACTGACCCACGGTGAATTTTGTAGCTTCAAGAGGGCCATGATAACCAACAAGATGCGTATCTAGATAAGCGTCGACGGACTTGATATCCAAAGTGTTTTCAGTGTGTGTCATATATTCAGCCTGCGTATGAACCCACGGCTAAAGGGCATCGGCAAAGATATTGCCACCGGTCTGCACATTTATCCCGCCGGAGACAGGGATGACCGCGCCAGTGACATAGCTGCCTCCGCGACCGCATAGAAACAACATGCAACCAGCGATATCCTCGGCCTGGCCAACCCGGCCCAGTGGAACACCTTTGCCGACGCGCGCGCGCTTGGTTTCGTCTTCGGTGGCAAAGGCCGTCATGCGCGATACGAATGGTCCCGGGGCCAGCGCATTCACCGTGACTCTGTATGGTGCCAATTCTTTAGCCATGATTTTGGACAGGTGAATAACCGCCGCTTTGGACGCGGAATAGCTGTAGGCCCCGTCACCCATCGGAACTTCACCCATGACCGAACCTACATTGATGACCCGCGCAGGATCCTCGTCGGTTGCGGATTTCATCAGAAGTGGCAGCAATTTTTGGGTCAGATCAAATACGCCTGCGACATTAACCGACATGACTTTGTCCCAAGCGAAATGAGGGAACTGCCCCATCGGCGCGCCCCAAGACACACCTGCATTATTCATCAGTATATCAATCGCTTGAGTGCGGTTTTTGACTTCATCCACCAGCGCATCTACACCCGCCTCACTGCTGATGTCGCCAGCAAACCCTTCGGCCGAACCTGGCGCGTCCAGAGCGTTCAACTCTGTTGCAACCTCCTCGCATGCCTCGCCTTTGCGAGAAGCGATCAGCACATGCGCCCCGGCACGTACCAACGCCTCGGCCGCCATTAGGCCGATACCGGTGGCACCCCCAGTTACCAGTGCCGTCTTTCCACTGAGCGAAAACAAAGTCTCGGGCGTCATGTGCACTCCATTCAGGCGATCTGGGATTCTGGCGTGAGGTCTTCTTGACAATACCTGCTGACAATCCAACGATTTCAAAACAGGTGAAGCAAGAGGCAATTGAAAAACATGCAGGCATTACTCAGCGTCACACCAGGCGGCCCCGAGAGTTTGGAACTGACCACCCTGCCCGATCCAACCCCTGAGTCAGATGAAATTGTAATGCGTATCCGCGCCGCCGGGGTGAACTTCCCTGATACGCTGATGATCCGGGACCTCTATCAGATAAAACCACCCCGCCCCTTTGCACCAGGTGGTGAAATCGCCGGAGAAGTTGTCTCGGTCGGAGAAGGCGTCACAGACTTCGCGCCTGGTGATCGGGTTCTGGCGCTGACAGGGCACGGAGGGTTCGCTACGCACCTGAAGCTCAAACCAGCGACTGCCGTCAAGATACCCGACGTGATGCCGTTTGAAGATGCGGCTAGCTTTGTCTTCACCTTCGGCACTTCATACCACGCCCTCAAGGACCGTGCGCTACTTAAGCCCGGCGAAATAGTACTTGTTCTGGGGGCCGCCGGTGGCGTTGGGTCTGCGGCGATCGAGCTAGCCAAAGCGATGGGGGCACATGTGATCGCGGCGGTCTCGTCTGAAGACAAAGCATTGTTTTGCAGAGATATTGGTGCAGACCAGACGCTGATCTATCCACGCGATTTGGACCGCGAAGCGCAAAAGGCCCTGTCCGCCGAGATAAAGGCACTGGCCCGGGGCGAAGGTGTGGATGTGGTCTACGACGCGGTCGGCGGAGACTACGCTGAGCCCGCCTTGCGAAGTATGGCGTGGGGCGGGCGTTATCTGGTTGTTGGCTTCCCTGCCGGCATCCCCAGCATTCCGCTGAACCTGGCTTTGCTCAAGGGCTGTCAGATCGTCGGGGTGTTCTGGGGCGCGTCCGTACTTCGCGACCCGAAGGGGCACGCACAAAACCTGGCCGAGTTGTTCCGCCTATATGGATCGGGAAAGATTTCACCCCGTATCAGTGCACGATTTCCGCTAACCCAGGCGGCAGAGGCCTTTGGCATGCTCGAACGGCGCGAGGCTCTCGGTAAAGTTGTGGTCACGATGGAAGATAATTGAATAGAGGATGGGATTGAGCCGATCCAGCAACCTGCATGCGTCAATGAAGCTCTACCCATAAGAGCGAAGGTCGCTGGACGACCTTTAAATTCATGTTTATGAAAAAAGGAAGATGGGGACAGTTTGAATATGCACAATATCCTGGTTCTGAATGGTCCGAACCTGAATTTGCTTGGTACACGGCAACCCGAGGTCTACGGCGCAACGACGTTGCAGATGATCGAGGACCTGTGCGTTGCGCATGGTGAAACGCTGGGTCAAAACATAACCCATCTCCAATCCAATCACGAAGGCGCGCTGATTGATGCGATCCACGCGGCACGCGGCGTTCAGGATGGCATAGTACTGAATGCAGGCGCATTCACGCATACATCGATTGCGCTGATGGATGCGATATCTTCGGCCGAAGTACCCGTGGTCGAAGTTCATTTATCTAACATTCACGCGCGCGAGGTGTTTCGTCACAAATCGCATATCGCACCAGTCGCGATTGGACAGATCTGTGGTTTTGGCGCGCAAAGCTATGTTCTTGCACTGAACGCGATTGCCGCGCATCTGGCTGAGAGGGACACAGGATGACCCTCAAAGAGTATCTGAATTTTCTGAGCTACACGAAAACTCTGGAAGAGCTTTGGGATGCACATTGCCGCCAGATGGAAAAGTATGGCTTCGACCGGTTGTTGTATGGGTATACGCAATACCGAACGGCGACTTCGCTCGGCGATCCAGAAGATTTTGTAATCCTGACCAATCACTGCTCGGATTACTTGGAAGGGTTCCTTCAATCCGGTCTGTATTTTCATGCCCCGATGCTGAAATGGGCCCTGAACAACGAAGGCGCTGCAAGTTGGAGCATGATACAGGACATGATGTCCAGCGGGGTCATGTCGAACGAAGAGCTTCGGGTTTTTGAGTTCAATAAGTCGCGTGATATTACAGTAGGTTATACGGTCAGCTTCAACTCGGTATCGATGCGTTCCAAAGGGGCGATTTCGCTTGCGGCACGTAATCACAGCCAGGAGGAGATGGACGAGGTCTGGAACGAGCACGGCGACGATATCCTTCTGATGAACAATGTTGCCCATCTCAAAATCCTGACATTGCCATATCATGCCCCGAACCGCGCGCTGACCAAACGCCAGCGCGAAGCTTTGCAATGGGTCGGCGACGGAAAGACCACGCAGGACATCGCGCTATTGATGGGTTTGACTTCGGCAACGGTGGAAAAACACCTGAGACTCGCGCGTGAGGCGCTTTCGGTTGAGACCACGGCGCAGGCCGTTCTGAAGGCCGCGTTGCAAAATCAGATGTTTGTCATGGAAGCATGACCCTATTTTGATGCTAATTAGCATCAAATTGACCTAGGGTAAGGAATACATGACTTTCCGAATCTCCCGATAAAATTGCAAATTGATATTGTTCCGTGAGTGGTGGCTTTAGCCAGGGAACGTTTTGATCGGATCTTTGTAATACCAAAGCTCTCTGATCGCTCTGACACCGAGGCGTCTATTCGTCCACGTCTCTTTGTCGGGATTATTGAGGGGCCCTTCCATCCCCATCATGCAGGGCCCCTCAATTCACCACCTTACACAAGCATCGGCTTTCAGGCATTTGGCACGAAAAAACCCGGCTGCGCTATGCAACCGGGTTCGGTATTTGTTGCAGCCTCAAACCGAGGCTGCAATAGATCTTAGCCCTGGGCTGCCTTTGCAACCTCGGCTGCGAAGTCTTCTTTTTCGACCACGATGCCTTCGCCTACTTCCATGCGGACAAAGCCGGTGATGGTGGCACCCGCTTCTTTGGCGGCCGCTTCGACAGTCAGGTCAGGATTCACAACGAAGTCCTGGTTCAGCAGGGTCGCTTCGGCGACGAATTTCTTCATACGACCGACGATCATCTTTTCGATAACCTGCTCCGGCTTGCCGGATTCGCGGGCGATGTCCATCTGGACCTGCTTTTCTTTTTCGACAACTTCCGGGTCCATGTCCGCCTCGGACAGGGCTGCCGGGTTCACAGCTGCAATGTGCATTGCAACCTGCTTGCCGAAGGCTTCATCGCCGCCGGACAGGGCAACCAGAACACCAATTTTGCCCATGCCGGTTGTCGCTGCGTTGTGGACATAAGACACAACAGTGTCGCCCGACAGTTTGGACATGCGGCGCACCGACATGTTTTCACCAATGGTGGCGATCTTGTCGGTCAGCGTGTCTGCAACAGACTTTCCGCCCAGGTCAGCAGCCAGCAGTGCGTCAACGTCATCAACACCTTCGGCTGCGTAGGTGATCTTGCCGACCATCTCCTGGAATTCGCTGTTTTTCGCAACGAAGTCGGTTTCCGAGTTCACTTCGACAGCAACACCGTTGCCGCCGTTGACGTGAACAGCAACCAGACCTTCGGCTGCGGTACGGCCCGATTTCTTGGCCGCTTTGGCCAGGCCTTTGGTGCGCAGCCAGTCAACGGCCTCGTCCATGTTCCCGCCGGTTTCGGTCAGCGCTTTTTTTGCGTCCATCATGCCTGCGCCGGTCGAGTCGCGCAGTTCTTTTACCATTGCTGCTGTGATTGCCATCTTTTGGCTCTCCTCAATTCAAACGGAATTGGGGCAGGTCTACCCTGCCCCATATGTCATTTACGTGACGGGCAGCTTACGCTTCGGCTTTGACTTCCGGAGCGGCTTCTTCCGCGGGCGCTTCTTCAGCAACCACTTCTTCAACCGGCGCTTCTTCGAACGCACCCAGGTCAACACCTGCAGCACCCATCTGAGCGGTCATGCCGTCCAGAGCGGCACGTGCGGCCAGATCGCAGTACAGAGCGATTGCGCGCGCTGCGTCGTCGTTGCCGGGGATGATGTAGTCAACGCCGTCGGGCGAGCAGTTGGTGTCGACAACAGCCACAACCGGGATACCCAGCTTGTTGGCTTCAGCGATGGCCAGTGCTTCTTTCTTGACGTCGATGACGAACAGCAGATCAGGAACGCCGCCCATCTCGCGGATACCGCCCAGCGATGCCTGCAGTTTGCCCTGGTCACGTTCCATGCCCAGACGCTCTTTCTTGGTCAGGCCTTCTGCGCCCGATTCCATCGCTTCGTCGATCTGGTTCAGACGGTTGATCGACTGGGAAACGGTTTTCCAGTTGGTCAGCGTGCCACCCAGCCAGCGGTGGTTCATGTAGTACTGAGCCGACTTTTCAGCGGCATCTGCGATCGGCTGAGCAGCCTGGCGCTTGGTACCAACGAACAGAACGCGGCCACCTTTTGCGACAGTGTCACGAACAGCCTGCAGAGCCTGATCCAGCATCGGAACGGTCTGAGTCAGGTCCATGATGTGGATGCCATTGCGCGAGCCGTAGATGAACGGGCCCATGCGGGGATTCCAACGCTGTGTCTGGTGACCAAAGTGAACGCCAGCTTCCAGCAGCTGACGCATGGTGAACTCGGGAAGAGCCATGCTTTACTTTCCTTTTCCGGTTTACGCCTCGGCGGGGGTGAAAGAAGCGGATGCTCCAACCGGCGGGCCAGTTAAGGATGTCTCCCTCAAAAAGCCCAAACCCCGCCTGCGGGTTTGAATGGCGCGCGTATACGGCAGGTTTAGCATCAGCGCAAGGGCCAAATGCCCCTATTTTTCAAGCCGCGCCAGTGAATGCGCATGACGTACCGCGTCTTCGCAATGGGCTGCCAGAGCTTTGCGGTTTTCAAAGTCGCTAACCTTGGCTGGCGCGTGGTAGATCAATTCCACGGTGCCTTGTCGACGTGCCCCCAAAGTCTTAAGCAAATGCGGTCCGAAATCCATGTCGCCCCACCAGCCATAAAACCTATCGGGCTGACCTTGGGGAGCGTGAAAGATGACCGAAACCGGTTGAACATACATGAATTCCCGCAGCTCTTCAGTGAAGAACGCGGCAAAGAGTGTTGTTTTAAAGGGTAAAACTCGCTGTCCGTCGGTCGAGGTGCCTTCTGGAAAGAACAACAGCTTGTGCCCGGCTTTCAGACGTTCCTCGAAAATCCGGGTCTGCTCGCGGGCTTTCTTGCGATCACGTTCGATAAAGACCGTACCCGTCGCGCGTGCCAGCCAGCCGATGCCGGGCCATTTTGCAACTTCGGCTTTCGATACGAAATACACGCGCTTAAGGGCATTCAGCGCAAAGATATCCAGCCACGACGTATGGTTTGCAACCACAGCGCCGCGTTCTTGCATGAGCGCGCCAGAGGTGCGAAATCTGATCCCGAGAATTCGAAATGCATTGCGACAAACGAACTGAGAAATGAACGGTGTCACCGGCCGTTGAACGCCATAAAGCGGTCGTTCGATGAGACGTATGGCCAATAAGACGAACAGCCCCCCAAAAACCAGAAGGGCCAGCGGCAGACCGCGAAGTATCACCAGGACCCAACCTAAGAAACCAAGCTCAATTGGATCAGGAGCGTCTTCACTTTGCCACGATGGGTCGCTCACAGGGTTATGCTCCACCATAAATACGCCGCTGACGCTCATTCATGCGGGCTGTGTCAAGGATCAGACACACATCGGTTGTGTTGAAGGCATGATCGATAAATGCCCCCTCGCCCACGAATCCACCGAGGCGAAGGTAGGCCTTGATGAGAGACGGCACTTGAACCATCGCCGCGCGCCGATCCAGCGCGTCGGGTGCCAAAAGGTCCATTGATTGAAATACATCTGGCTGGGCCCGAACCCGCAAATCCAGCGGGGCAAGGTGGTTGTGATGCAGCATCGACAGCGGCTGCGCCAATTTGCTCACGTCGGTTCCGTGGAAACTCGCGACCCCGAACAAGACCTCAATATCACGCTCGGTGACGTATGCAGCTAGACCATTCCACAGATGATACATCGCCGTGCCACCACGATAATCCGGATGCACGCACGAGCGTCCAAGCTCCAACAGCTTGCGCCCGCTTTGTTTCAGGACGGTGAGATCGTATTCATCCTCGGAGTAGAATTGCCCCAGTTCGGCAGCTCGCTCACCAGGTAGCAGTCGATAGACGCCGATCACCTCTCCAGATGAATCGTCGATGGCGAGCATATGATCGAAGTATGGATCGAACCGATCCTTCTCGAGCCCCGCCTCATGGTCCACCATCTCGCCGCCACCGCCCAATTCCTGAACAAACACGTCATAGCGCAGACGTTGGGCCGCCCGCAGTTCAACCTCGGTATTGGCCAATTTGACAGTGAATGAGGGGCCTTCGTCGGGCATCAAGAAAATTCCATCGATCGCTGTTGCGCGCTGATAACGCGATTGCTCGGCCAAAGGCAACAAGCCCGCGTTTTGCCCGAGTTGTTAACCTTTCCTAAACCAGTTTCACGGATCAAAGACCGGCATCAGGGCTATGCGTGTCCCGTCGATCACCACTTTCCCCTGCTCGCGAAAGTTAACGGTGATCTTGCCTCCGATATTGGACTGCACTTGTCCAACGCCCCAATCGGGGAAATCGGGGTGGCGGACATACATGCCCGGTGCAAGAATGGCATTCAGATCTGTCATATCGGGCCTCCGGGTCCAAGGCAGATGCAGCAGGAGGTACGCATGGGCGCGTCAGACGTCAACCTGGCCGAATTGATCGGCTCTCGGATCTGTCATGATCTGATCAGCCCCATTGGGGCAATTACCAACGGGCTTGAGCTGTTGGAGATGGTTGGCGCAGTCCAGGGCCCTGAAATGGAGCTGATTTCGGGCAGCGTTGGCAGTGCAGGCGCCCGCATCCGGTTTTTCCGCGTTGCCTTTGGATCAGCAAGCGATCAGCCATTGGGTCGCACCGAAGTGGTCGAGCTTCTTAAAGATGTGGAAAAGGCCGGGCGTCTGCGGATCAGTTGGAACCTGACCGAACCTGTCCCGCGCAATCAGGTTAAACTCGCGTTTCTGGCTGTGATGTGCTGTGAAAATGCGATGCCCTTCGGCGGCGAAGTGGAAATCGAAACTCAGGGCGACGCATGGACGGTGACTGGCGTTGCTGACAAGCTGAACCTCAATACGGGACTATGGAAAGGGATTGGCTCGGGGCGATTTACCGAAAAACTAAGCCCGGCGCAGGTTCAATTTGCCCTGCTGCCGGACACAGCCTCGACGATGGGTCGCAGGATCACGGCAGAAACGACCGCAACCCAGGTGACACTGCGGTTTTAGTGCCGCGTGGTCCCGTTTCCGCGCACCAGATACTTAAAACTGGTCAACTGAGCGGCACCGACGGGACCGCGCGCGTGCATCTTGCCGGTGGCGATACCAATCTCAGCACCCATGCCAAACTCACCGCCATCCGCGAATTGCGTCGAGGCATTATGCATCAGGATAGCGCTGTCGAGCCGTTCGAAGAAGTGCTCGGCGGCCGCGGAATCCTCGGTCATGATACTATCGGTGTGGCTTGAGCCAAACTGCCGGATATGCGCAATCGCGGCGTCGATATCTGCTACGGGCCGTGCAGCGATGATACTATCTAGGTACTCTTTGCCCCAGTCATCATCCGACGCAGGAATGGTGTTTTCATTGGCCAAAATGCCTTCGGCATGCACTTCAACACCCGCAGCTTGAAGAGCAGCGATTAGATCACGGCCCAGTGTTTCTGCAACGTCTTGATGGATCAGCAAGCATTCTGCCGCGCCACAGATACCGGTGCGCCGGGTTTTGGCGTTCAACACAACATCCAGCGTCTTCTGTGGATCGGCGGCTTTATCAACATAAATATGAACGATGCCTTCGAGATGCGCAAAGACGGGCACGCGCGCCTCGCGTTGCACAAGACCCACCAATCCTTTGCCACCTCGGGGAACGATGACGTCGACATAATCAGTCATGGTCAAAAGCTCTTGCACCGCAGCCCGGTCGCGAGTCGGCACCAGTTGAATGGCGTCTTCGGGCAAGCTAGCAGCTGCTAGCCCCTCAACCAGACAGGCATGGATCGCGGTTGACGAATGAAAGCTCTCAGACCCGCCGCGCAAGATCACGGCGTTCCCGGATTTCAGGCACAATGCACCCGCATCCGCCGTCACGTTGGGGCGGCTTTCATAAATCACGCCGATTACACCCAAAGGCGTGCGCACACGCTGAATGTTGAGGCCCGAGGCCATGTCCCATTCGGCCAACACCTCACCCACAGGATCAGTCTGATCGGCAACGGTGCGCAGCCCGTCAACCATGCCCTGAACGCGTGCTTCATCCAGCATCAGGCGGTCCATCATCGCGGGGCTCAAACCCTTTTCTCGCCCGAACTCCAAATCCTTCTTGTTCGCTTCGATAATGCCGGCACGTTTGTGCCAAACGGCGTCTGCGGCTGCGATCAGCGCGGCGTGCTTGCGTTCGGCGGTGGCAAAGGCAAGCTCTTGCGAGGCTGCTTTGGCGCGCGCACCAAGGTCGGCCATCATTGCGGGAATGTTGTCGAAATCCTTCATCTCATGCGCCTTTCGGTCTCAGTTTATCAAATCACGCCCTTACAGCGCCAGATCGTCCCGGTGGATCAGGGCCGCGCGGCCTGGATAGCCTAGCGTCGCCTCGATTTCAGACGATTTACGTCCTTTGATCGCATCCGCCTCTTGCGCGGTATAGCGACTTAGCCCCTGTGCCAGCCTCCGCGCCTGCGCATCCAGAACAGCGACGGGATCGCCGCGACCGAAATCACCCGTGACCTCGACAATGCCAGCGGGCAACAGGCTTTTGCCATTGGAAAGCGCCCTTGCCGCGCCGTCATCGATCACGATCTCTCCGCGCGGTTTCATCGCCGAAATCCAGCGTTTCCGGGCTGCATGCGGATCGAGTGTGGCCGTGAACCAAGTGCAGCTCGCGCCATTTTCAAGCGTTTTCAGCGGGTTCAGGGGTGATCCTTCAGTTATCGCCATATCGCAGCCAGCTGCGGTTGCCATCTTGGCAGCCAACAGCTTGGTCTTCATGCCGCCCTTTGACAGCCCCGATCCTGCGTCACCTGCCATGGCCTCGATCTCGGGCGTGATCTGTTTGATTACGTCATACCGGGTGGCTGTCGCGTCCTCGTTGGGATTGCCCGAATAGAACCCGTCGACATCTGAAAGCAGGATCAACTGATCCGCGCCGATGGTCACGGCGATTTGCGCTGCCAGCCGGTCATTGTCGCCATACCGGATCTCATCCGTGGCGACTGTATCGTTTTCGTTGACAATCGGAACAACACCCAGGCTCAGCAGCGTTTCCAGCGTTGCACGGGAATTCAGATAACGCCGCCGATCTGCGCTGTCTTCCAACGTGACCAGCACCTGAGCGGTTTTGATCTCATGCGGCGTCAACGCTTCTTCATACGCACGGGCCAGCCGGATTTGTCCAACCGCCGCAGCGGCCTGTGACTGTTCCAGCGGCAGATTCTGCATCGGCAGGCCAAGTACACCTCGACCCAACGCGATTGACCCGGACGAGACCAGAACAACATCCGTCCCCTGCCCTTTCAGCCAAGCCACGTCCTGCGCCAGCGATTTCAGCCAATCCGACCTGAGCAATCCCGTATCCCGGTCGACCAACAAGGCCGATCCGATCTTGACCACCAGGCGGCGGGCATGGGTCAGGGTTGCCAAGGCGTGGCCTCCTCGGCGGGTTTCTGGCGCAGGCGGTTTTCATCGATCTGAGCCCGCAAGGACCGCAGCACCTCGGTCACGCCCAAATGCGCAACGCCTGACATGGTCATGACCGGGCCGCGAACGGCTTCTTCCAGTTCGGCCTTGATCAGTTCGCGTTCCTCATCGTCCAGAGCGTCGATCTTGTTCAATACGGTGATACGCGGTTTATCCGCCAGCTCTCCGCCATAGGCCTCAAGCTCGGTGATGATTGTGCGATAGTCTTCGACCACAGTTTCCGAGGTGCCGTCGACCAGATGCAACAGTACCGCGCAGCGTTCCACGTGGCCAAGAAACCGGTCACCGATTCCACGCCCCTCATGCGCGCCTTCGATCAGACCTGGAATGTCGGCAACGACGAACTCCACGTTATCGACACCGACAACGCCCAGATTGGGGTGCAGCGTAGTAAAGGGATAGTCGGCGATTTTGGGCCGTGCATTGGATGTGGCAGCCAAGAAAGTTGATTTCCCGGCGTTGGGCATGCCCAAAAGACCCACATCCGCAATCAGCTTCAGCCGCAGCCAGATGGTGCGGTCGATCCCCGCCTGCCCCGGATTGGCGCGGCGCGGGGCCTGATTGGTCGCGGATTTGAAATGCAGGTTGCCAAAGCCGCCGTTGCCGCCTTTTGCTAGCAAAAACCTCTGGCCAACCTCGGTCAGGTCACAAATCACGGTCTCTTCGTCTTCGTCCAGAATCTCGGTTCCGACGGGAACGCGCAGGATGATGTCGTCACCATCCTTACCCGTACGCTGCTGACCGCGACCGGGTTGGCCGTTCTTGGCGAAGAAATGCTGTTGATAGCGAAAGTCGATCAGGGTGTTCAGCCCGTCCACAACCTCGGCCCAAACAGACCCACCCTTACCGCCGTCCCCACCATCGGGTCCGCCGTATTCGATGTACTTTTCACGTCTAAAGCTGACGCAGCCGCCACCTCCGGCCCCGGACCGGATGTAGACCTTTGCAAGATCGAGAAATTTCATAGCTGTCCCCTACTGCAAAGGCCCCATCGGCCACAAGTCAGAGTTTCTTTGTATAGGTCCAGGTGGGCACATTCGCATCGCGCGCCACCGAATAGGTTTCCGCATCGCCAAGATACTGGAACCCGCAATGGGTCAGAACCCGTGCTGAGGCCGGGTTGTCCTGGAACACGCTCGCGAACATGGTCGCGTTTTCCAGCGGATTGGCGTTGACCAGCGTTTCAACGGCCAGCGATGCAATGCCGGTGTTCCAATACACCGGGGCGACCCAATAGCCGACCTCGGACTGGTTGCGATCCAGCCGGGTCAATGAAATCAGTCCGATCAACTCCGGGCCACCATCCTTTGTGGCATCCATTGCCCAGACATCCTCGTCCCGGTCTTCGGCCATCGCGCGCATCACAAACGCCTCAATCGAGCCAGGTGGCAATGGATGCGGGATCGATGTCGTCATGCGCGCCACACGCTCATCGCCTGCGTAATGCTCAATGAGACCCAAATCCGACCGACGCAGAGGGCGAAGGTCGAACCGCTCGGTTTCAATGACCGGCTGATTTATTATTGCCTCAATTTTCATGAGTGCGTTCCTCCTCCGAACAACACAAAAAGTACGGACGCAACTGTCAAACTGGCTAACGTCCACATCAGATATTTTTCCGCAGGCCGACCTTCAACCGCATGGGCGATCCGATCTCCAGCAAATGTCCAGATCGGGTGCAATACGATCTGGCAGATTAACAAACAGAGAGCGATCGTGAGGGTCGCCTCAAAACTGGGTGTTCCTGTTGCCACAAACCCGGTGAAACCTGAGATAATCATTGCCCAAGCCTTAGGGTTAAGCGGATGCACTATTAACCCCGCCAGAAAACCGGGCACTTGCTTATCCGATTGACCTCGGGAAAGCCGCAGATTGGCAATTTTCCACGCGAGCCAGCAAATATATGCAGCAGAAGCATATTTGAGTGCCTCGAACACCAACGGCGCCTGCTCGGCAACTTGCATCAGGCCAAAACCAACCGGCCAGATGATCAGCTGTTTGCCCAGAATGACCCCGCCCACAAAGGGTAGAGCCGACCGAAAGCCATAACGCGCACCTGTTCCCAGCAGGACCATATTGGCCGGTCCCGGCGTGCCGACCTGCGAAGCGGCAAAAATCAGGAAACTGGTGGTTGCGACTGTCATCGGTTCTGGTGATCACGACTGCGTTAAAACGAAAAAGGGACCGGCACTTTGTGCCGGTCCCCCATGAATTTTTCTTAAACCTTCTGGGTTTCGGCTTACTCTGCGGCCTCCGCCACTGGCAGGACCGAAATAAAGGTGCGGTTTTTAAGTCCCTTATGGAACTTCACGGCGCCATCGACAGTTGCAAAGATGGTATGGTCTTTGCCCATGCCTACGCCTTCGCCCGGCCAGAACTTGGTGCCGCGCTGACGTACGATGATGTTGCCTGCGATGGCGGCCTGGCCACCATACAGTTTCACGCCAAGGCGGCGACCCGCTGAGTCGCGACCGTTACGGGAGGAACCGCCAGCTTTCTTATGTGCCATTCTCTCTCTCCTTAGCCCTGAGCCAGCTCTTTGGCTTGCTCAACCCATTCGGGTTTCACTTTGATGGTGTCGATAGCAGCAATCTGCTCGTCCGACAAGGCGGCCAGAGCGGCAAAGCTTTCGATACCGGCTTCAACCAGCTTTTTGGCAGCGGCAGGGCCGACACCATTAAGAGCTGTCAGATCGTCAGCGGCAGCAGCTGCGGCGGGTGCCTCTGCTTTGGCTTCAGCTTTCTTGGCAGGCTTTTTCGCTACCGGAGCAGCTTCGCCAGCCGGTGCCGAACCGGTTGCAGCTTTGATGCCCGACTTGTCAGCGCCCGACGACAGGATGTCGGTGATTTTGACCAGAGTCAGTTTCTGACGGTGACCAACGGTACGCTTCGAGCTGTGCTTACGACGGCGCTTGACGAACTTGATGACCTTGTCACCTTTGATCTGTTCGATCACTTCGGCCTGTACGCCTGCCCCTTCAACGAAAGGTGCACCAACAACCGGTGCGTCGCCGCCCAGCATCAGAACATCGTTGAATTGAACTTTTTCACCTGCGTCGGCAGCCAGCTTTTCAACACGGAGCACATCGCCCGCCTGAACCTTGTACTGCTTGCCGCCAGTCTTGAGGACCGCAAACATGCGTCTTTCCTTTGTCTAACCGCGTTCTGTGGTCCCCGATTGGGTGTTACTGGCTTTCGCCACCTCGAACAGCGCGCCCTTTTCGGGCTGTGTGAATGACCTTTGGCACATGCCATCAGGTCAAAGAATAACGATACCCGGCGCGGAAAGCCGGCCGGGATGCGCGCTTATCGAAGCATTCATGAAGAAAGTCAACCAAAAATCTGCGGCTCAGAGATCCGACGCTTTCATGGCTTGCGCGACGGTTTGACCAAGCTGGTAAGAGATGCCGTTTAGCATTTCATCAAAACCCATGAACAAAGCGGAATTCAAGGCCCGACCCGCATCGGTGCGGGAAAAGGCGATGTTCTCTCGCATCTGAGACTCGTTCAACGGCTGATAGGCCAATAAAAGGAACGAGTACATCCATTCAGTTGTCTCTGCCCTGGTGTTCTCATGCTGAGATAGCAGTTCCTGCAACACGGATGCATCGTCGAACAGGGCACTTTGCCCAGAGGCAAGTCCTTGGTAAAAACTATAATCGGCGCTGATGGTGCCTTGCACATTTTTCTCGATCAGGTCGTTGACCTGCACATATTCATCTACAAGACGAAAAAACATGCCCTCGCGATCAGCCTGTTCGTAAGCGCTGCGTGCCATCTCTTCGATCGCGTCATCTGCAATGGCCCGGCGCGCCGAGTTTTCCAGAGAAACGATGCTTTGCCCCAGTTCGCTTTCAAAAAAGATCGAAGCTTGTTCTAGCTGCACATCGGACATCATCTCGCCAACCGACAGCGAAAGTTGATGGTGCATCGTGCTCGGATCGTACAAATCCTCAACTTGCGCCAAAAAATAGGCTCCTCCTGAGCTGCCCAGCATCGACTCGTTGATTGCATGCCCTTGCGCCACGCCTTCTTCACTAAGAATTTTCATAAAATCCAAAATATGCATCGCCTGCATCAGTCTTTCAGCACGCTCGCTTGCGGCCAGAGGCAGCGCCCAGATCGTCAAACAGAGTGCCGTAGCTAAAACTCGCATCAGATATCCTGCGCCGGGCGCAATTCGGCCATGCGGGCGGCTAATACTTCAAACCGCATCGCCATGATTTCATATTGGATCGCATTCAACAGCTCATAGACCTCCTGCATCAGAGGCTGTTCCAGAGCGTCAACATAAGCGTCGACATCCTCATCCGAGAAATCCTGGTAGGTGTAAGCCGCCCCTGCCAAAGCTGATAGTTGCAGAGATCGACGCAACTCACCTTCATTGCGTTGGATCATCGCGCGCAGTTCATCTCCGCTCAGTTGCATGTCGATAATGCCAGACGCGCTTGCCGCTAGCAAAAACCGCACCTGGATCTCTTGCAGCGCGCGCAGCGAGGTTCCGCTGGCGTCCACCGCACGGTTCATGCGCTTCAGGCTTTCAACACGAGATGAACCTTCTTTTATCAACTTCGAGACGATTTCCTGCCCGGCAAGCTGTTTGGCATCATCATCGTCATCCATATGAGCGGCGTTTTCAGCAACGACCAGTCTTTGCCCCAACTCCGAGGCGTAAAACGAGACCGCGTGGACCAGCGCCTCTTCGCTAAGCGTCTGTTCAAGGATCGAGACGGCCGTTTCGTGCATCAAAGCGGTATCAAACACCTCTTCGGTCAGACGCGCCCAATCCGATCCGAAGCCGTCAGGGTCGATACCCAGCATCTGCGGGGCCGAAGCAGAGGCCTGCGCTATGCTTTCCAAGGCAACGTCAAACCCTGTCGTTGTCAGAAACGCCTCAATCTGATCCTGACTGGCGGCCTGAGATGGCGAGGCCATGACACCAAGCGAGAAAATTGGAAGGATGAGGCTGATTGCGAACTGGCGTATAAAGTAAGTCATACATATCAGCCTAGGTGTTTTCTTACCTCTGGCAATGGAAAATCCCACTATCGTCAAAATCCGGAACTTTCTGCTTGCACCCCTGCCCGTTCACCACTAAATCCCCCCCTCACAGACCCCCGCGGAGAGGTGCCGGAGTGGTCGAACGGGGCGGTCTCGAAAACCGTTGTGGGTGCAAGCCCACCCAGGGTTCGAATCCCTGTCTCTCCGCCATAAATCAATTCATCCTTCAAGGCTGTTTCTTTGCTTGTGTTGCGATTCCTGCAATGGATGGCATGATGTTGCCACTGCCTGCAGTGTCAATCAGCGCAGTGTGGCTCAAACCCGCAATATGCTGCAAAATCACGTGTTTTCCCCTTTGCTTTAACGTACCTTAACCCCATCTGAGCGACACATCATTTGAAGGAGACATCCAATGTCGCGTCTTTTACTTATCGTAGCCATCGCCGTTATCGGCGGAGGCGCTTACTATTTCGCCACAAAACCTGAACCAACCCCTGCCGAGCAGTTGCAATCGGCGGCTGAAGATGCCTCAGAGGCGGTTGGTGAAGCAGCCTCGGCAATACAAGAGGGCGCTGCTGATGCCGTTGAGGCGGCGACTGAACAAGCATCCGAGGCTGCGTCCTCGATTGCTGATCAGGCCTCGGAAGCTGCATCTTCGGTATCGGAACAGGCCAGCGACGCTGCTACATCTTTGACCGAGCAGGCCAATGATGCAGCCTCAGCAGCTGGAGATCAGGTCGCAGCGCTTGCCGGTCAGGGACAGGAACTGTTCAACTCGTGGGTTCAGGACGGCATGCTGACCGCGCAGAATTTCGACTATGACGCAATCGTCACGTCAGTTCAGGAAAGCGCCTTGTCTCAGGACATCAAAACACAGGTTATGAAGATCCTCGACGAGATCAAAGCGTCGCCTGAGCTGGTTGTCGCGAAGATACAGGATCTGCGCAATCTGATGACGCAGCAGTGATCAATTCCAGAACCAGCCCCAAGAGGGCTGGTTCACCCGGTCGGGATGCGACTTAATTTGCGTCACTTTACGGCATTACCCAATTGACATAGCTCACCGTGTTTGATTGCTTTCTTGAGATTGCTTTGAAAAAATAAAACCTTTTGTCAGTGTGTTACATTGTGACGATGAAGGCCTCGTGCTGAACTCGCATCAAAGAAGGATCGAACGATGACCACCCTGCCCGACACCATGTTTGCCGTTGTTCAGACGCAGGACGGATATTCCGGCACAGCCACGGGACCGACGCTGGAGAATGCCTCGGACTGGTTAGCGGAGGCTGAACTGCCTGTACCTGTCCCAAAGGCGGGACAAGTGTTGATCAAAGTGCGCACTGCCTCGGTGAATCCTTCAGATATCCATTTTATCAAAGGAGAATATGGTCAGCCGCGGGTCAAAGGCGCCGCAGCAGGGTTCGAGGGGTGCGGAGATGTTGTTGCCACCGGTACCGGGGCTGACGCCCTGCTGGATCAGCGCGTGGCCTTTGTGGCAGCAGGCTCTGGTGCCTGGGCCGAGTATGTTGTGACGCAGGCCCAGATGTGTATCCCCTTGCGCCCCGAAATCTCGGATGAGGACGGGGCGGCGCAGATCGTAAACCCGCTAACCGCAATGGCGATGGTGGATATCGCACGGGCTGAGGGCGAGGCTTTTGTGGTCTCTGCCGCCACCAGCCAGCTTGGTAAGTTGATGTGCAGCCTTGGACGGGATCTTGGGTTGAAACCGATCGCTCTGGTGCGGCGCGCCGAAACGGTCGAGATGTTAAAAGGCCTGGGTGCGGCAGAGGTGGTCGTGACCAGCGATACGGATGCGCCGACGCGGTTTGCCACGATCAGTGCAGATCTGAAACCTCGTGTTTTTCTCGACGCGGTTGCCGACCAACTGTCAGAGCAGGTGTTCTGCGCGATGCCCAATGGCGCGCGGTGGGTTTGCTATGGGAAACTCAGTACGGAAATGCCGAAGTTGACTCAGATGGGCCAGTTGATCTTCATGAGCAAACGGATCGAGGGCTTCTGGCTGACCCGCTGGATGATGGACACACCCCCGGCTGATCAAATGCGAGTTGTCAGCGAAGTGCAGGCGCGATTTGCAGATGGGCGCTGGCGCACAGATGTTTCCGCACGGCTTTCGCTACGAGAAGTGCTGCCAAATCTGGCGGATGCTCTGAAAAAGAGTGACGGGAAGGTGATAATCACTCCATAGTAGAACAAAGCGCCGGACTTAACCGGCTTAGGGAGGGTGAGATTGGATAACGCACAGCTGCTGATTAGCGGGCTGGCGAATGGTTGTGTCTACGGCCTGATCGCCCTTGGCTTTGTACTGATTTACAAAGCCACCGAGGCAGTGAATTTTGCGCAGGGCGATTTCATGATGCTGGGTGCGTTTGTCACCATTGGCCTTACGAATACGGAATATATGGGGCTGCCCTTCTGGCTGGCGCTACCGATTTCACTGGGGATTATGGGCGCACTTGGGTATCTGATCGATCGGCTGATCATCCGCCGCGTCTTTGGCGAAAGTCAGACTGCCGTGGTGATCCTAACCATCGCCTTGGGCTTTGTGATCAGGTTTGCAGCTGGTCTGATCTGGGGGCACGAGCCGCAAACGCTGCAGAACCCATTGGCTGGTAGGGAAATCCGGTTCGGTGGTCTTGTGCTGGGGATGGAGGACGTGGCCGTGATTGTTGTCACCGTCCTACTGACCTGGGGTCTTTATGTGTTCTTCAGCAAGACCAAGCTGGGGCTTGCCATGCAAGGTGCGTCTCAAAACCAGTTGGCGGCATATTACATGGGGATCCCGGTCAAGCGGGTTCAGGGCTTAATCTGGGCATTGGCCGGAGTTGTCGCTGGGATTGCCGGAATTTTGTTCGCGGCCAAAGGCTCGGTCGATCCCACAACTGGGCTTCTGGGGATCAAGGCATTTGCAGCAGCTGTGATCGGCGGGTTTGGCAGCCTGCCCGGCGCATTGGCCGGCGGGCTAATCGTCGGCGTAATCGAGCCCTTTGCCAGCCGCTATATTGCAGCCGGGTACAGTCAGATCGCGCCTTATGCGCTGTTGCTGGCAGTTCTGATCTTTCGACCGCATGGGCTGTTCAGCCAGGTGCGGGTCAAGAAGGTCTGATCGCATGCGGATTGTTTTCAAAACAAACTATATGCAGGACATTCGCCCGTGGAAGGATGGCTATCAGCTTAGCCTCTATCTGATCCTGTTGGCGGTCGTAGCCGCTGCGCCGTGGTGGTTGGATGACTTTTATCTTGGTGAACTGACCAATGTTCTGATCTGGGCCATCGCGGGTTTGGGCTTGATGATCCTAACCGGCCATACCGGGCAGGCCAGCCTTGGCCATGCCGCCTTTCTGGCCGTTGGGTGCTATGCCAATGTCATCCTGATTGAGGCTGGGGTGCCCTTTCTGCTGGCGTTCCCGTTGGCGGGCCTGTTGACCGGCATCGTCGGAGCAACCGTCGCTATTCCTGCCCTGCGCCTGCATGGCATCTATCTTGCGATCTTCACCCTGGCTCTGTCTGTGCTCATGGACGACATCATCGTTCTGGCCGAACCCGTCACCGGTGGTGTCGCGGGTAAATATCTGGGTGGTGTCGAAATCTTCGGTTATCTGGTCGATCGTTGGGCCACCCCGGCCCCGTTCTTCTGGCTGGTGCTGGCGGTCGCCGTCGTCGTGACACTGGGCTATATCAACCTATTGCGCGCGCCCTTAGGCCGTAGCTTCATCGCCGTACGAGACTCTGAGGTCTCAGCGCAGGCGATGGGTGTGGATATCGCGCGCACCAAGACGATCTCTTTCGCCCTCTCCTGCGCGGTCACCGGACTGGCAGGCGCATTGATGGGTATGTTCTCTGGGGCGTTCAATAACGAGACCTTCAGTGTCGTAATTTCCATCCAATTGCTGATGATGATCGTTATCGGAGGTCTGGGTTCGATCCATGGCGCGTTTTTGGGCGCAATCGTGATCGGTTTCCTGCCGCAGTTTCTGTCGATTTCAAAGGAATACGCAGCAGCCCTGTTTGGCGGCAATACGGTCGCCATTCCGGGGCTCGAATTCGGCATCTTTGGCATGATCCTGATCGCCTTCATCCTGTTCGAACCGATGGGTTTGTATGGTCGATGGCTAAAAATCCGGACGTGGTTCGAACTGTTCCCCTTCTACCGCAAGGACATGTTCAAACGACAAAAGTCCTATCTCAAGACGGAGCGTCTGAGATGAGCTTGCTGGAGTTTGAAAACGTTACCCTGAAATTCGGCGGTCTGACTGCTGTGGATGATCTGTCCTTCAACGTGCAAGAAGGTGAGGTGTTCGCCATCGTCGGTCCCAACGGCGCCGGCAAATCAACGGTCTTCAACCTGATTTCGCGCTTCTATGATCCTTATGCAGGGGCGATCCACTTTGACGGGCATGATCTGCTGCGTATCAAGCCCTCGGGTGTCGCGGCCTATGGCGTCGCGCGGACATTCCAGAACATTGAACTGTTCGAACATGCGACCGTTTTGCAGAACCTTCTGGTCGGGCGCCACCGGCACCGCAAAACCAATCTGATCTCGGAAATTCTGTTCTCGCCCTCAGCTCGCAGGCAGGAGATCGAGAACCGAGAAAAGGTTGAAGAGATCATCGACTTCCTCGACCTCCAGGCCTTTCGTGACAAGATGATCTCGGGCCTCCCCTATGGCGTGCGTAAGGTGGTCGAAGTCGCCCGAGCGTTGGCCACCGATCCAAAACTCCTGCTGTTGGATGAACCCGCCTCGGGCCTATCGGTGGAAGAGACCACAGATATGCGTTGGTGGATCGATGACATCCGGCGTCAGATGGGCATTACCGTGCTTATGGTAGAGCACGATATGGGTCTGGTCTCGGGCGTGTCCGACCGGGTTCTTGCCATGGCCGACGGAGCGAAGCTTGCCCTTGGAACCCCAGCCGATGTTCAATCTCATCCTGCTGTGGTAGAGGCCTATTTGGGCAAAGCTTCATGAACCAACCGATCCTTAGCATTCGCAATGTTGAAAGCTTTTATGGCCCGATCATGGCCATTCGTGGCGTGTCATTGGACGTGCATCGAGGGCAGGTCGTTTCAATCCTGGGCGCAAATGGCGCGGGCAAGACAACGCTGATGAAAACAATCTCAGGCGTGATGGATCCCGAAAAAGGTTCAATCACATTTGACGGTCAGCAAATACAGGGATCGGAACCTCACAAGGTCGTGCAAAAAGGCATCGTCCATGTGCCCGAGGGACGCGAGGTCTTTCCACTTTTGACCGTCGACGAGAATCTGAATCTTGGGGCTTATACCCTTTCGGACAAGGGTCAGATCGATCATGACCGCGATCTGGTGTTTTCCTACTTTCCTGTGTTGAAAGACCGCCGCAATCAAGAGGCTGGCACTCTGTCCGGCGGGCAACAGCAGATGCTGGCGATTGGGCGCGGCCTGATGGCTAACCCGCGTATCATGCTGTTGGATGAGCCTTCGCTGGGCCTATCGCCGCTGCTGGTGCAAGAGATTTTTGGCATTCTCAAACGCCTGAATGACGAACAGAGCATGACAATGATGCTGGTCGAGCAGAACGCTAATGCAGCACTGGAACTCGCCCATCATGGCTATGTAATGGAGATCGGACGGATCGTTATGGATGGTGCGGCTGAAACCTTGCTGCAATCCGAGGACATTCAGAACTTCTATCTGGGCGTTCAGGAAGAAGGCGCGCGAGAAAACCGTCGCTGGAAACGCAAAAAGACGTGGAGGTGAGCTGGATGGACGCAAGCCCCCTGCCCCCTCAGACCAGTATCAACGGTGTGCAGTTCAACGCTACGCCCGGTCAGAGACCCCTGCGAGTCGATGGCTGTGTCACGATATGCGAGCTATTCCAGAAACGCTGTGCCGAACTGGGACAGCGTACGGCGCATCGCGAGAAGGACTTCGGCATCTGGAAATCCTACTCATGGGCCGACTACTGGCAACACGCCAAATGGATCGGGCTGGCCCTGCGCAAGCTGGGTCTGCAACGTGGCGAGGTTGTCTCGATCCTGTCCGAAGACCGCAAGGAATGGGCGTGGTTCGACATGGGCATCCAGTGTGTCGGAGGGATTGCTTCGGGCGTCTACACCACAGATTCGGCCAGCCAGTTAAAATACCTGATCAATGACAGTGGCAGCCGGTTTCTGATCGTTGAAGATGAAGAGCAGTTGGACAAGTTCCTCGAAGTCGAGGCGGATCTGTCCGATCTGCTCAAGGTCATTATCCTTGAGGATGAAGGCCTGCACGACCTGGATCATCCGCGTTGCATGATGATCGAGGACTTGTATGCTCTGGGGCAACAGGCTGAGGTCGATGAACCCGGCGCATTCGAAGCAGAAATCGCTGAAACCACGTCACAAGACACCGCCCTGCTCATATATACATCAGGTACCACCGGTAATCCCAAAGGCGCCATGCTAAGCCATGAGAACATCATGGCCGCGATAGAGGCAGGGGCGCATTCCCTGCCCTCCCAATCAACCGACGAACAGCTATGCTTTCTGCCGCTCTGTCATATCCTCGAACGCGACGTGTCGATCTACTACCCGCTTGCGATGAAGACTACTGTGAATTTCGCTGAAAGCCCCGAGACAGTGTTCTCCAACCTGCAAGAGGTCTCTCCCTCCACCTTCACTGCCGTCCCGCGCGTGTGGGAGAAGATCTACTCGCAGGTCATGTTCATGGCGAAGGAAGCAACGCCCACAGGGCGCTTCGCCTTTGCACAGGCGCTTAAGTCTGGAATGGCGCGCGCTGAATTTATCCTTGCGGGCAAACCTGTTCCAGTACCGATCGCTATGCAGTTCTGGCTTTGGGATCGGCTTGTTCTGCGTAACCTGCGCCGGATGCTGGGCTTAGATCGTCTCCGCCGAGGCGGCTCTGGTGCAGCGCCGATCTCTCCCGATTTGCTCAGGTGGTATTGGGCAATTGGCGTGCCCATTGTCGAGGGCTTCGGTATGACTGAAACCGCCGGCATAGCAGCGCTGAACACGCTTGAGGCCAACAAGATCGGCACCATTGGGAAACCCGTTCCTGGCAACGACCTGCGCATCTCGGAAGACGGAGAAATTCAGGTCAAAGGCCTCAACGTCTTTCAGGGCTACTGGCGCAACAATGCCAAAACAGCCGAAAGCTTCACCTGCGACGGCTGGCTGCGCACCGGGGATATGGGGCATATCGACGAGGAAGGTTTTGTCACCATCACAGGGCGCCTCAAGGACATCATCATCACTGCGGGCGGTAAGAACGTCACGCCCGCAGAGATCGAGAGCGGGTTGAAGTTCAGCCAGTATATCTCGGACGCGGTGATCATCGGGGATCGGCGCAAGTACCTGACGGCACTAATCATGATCGATCAGGAAAACGTTGAGAAATTCGCACAAGAGCGCAAGATCCCCTTCTCGAACTTTTCTTCCCTTTGTGCTGCGTCCGAAGTGACGGAGCTGATCGGCGAGGAAATCGCAGCGGTCAATAAGGACTTTGCGCGGGTCGAACAGATCAAGGATTTCCGGCTGATCGACGTGTTGCTCACTGCCGAAGATGAGGAGCTGACGGCGACGATGAAACTCAAACGTGGTCTGGTGGAAAAGAAACACGCACATCTCATTGAAGATATGTACAATTAGTTAAGGGGCGACCCAACAGGGAGGAGAAGTATGAAACACTTATTTAAGGGCCTTGCGGCAGCGACGGCATTGACTGCATCCGCCACGATCAGCTGGGCGCAAACACAAGGCGTGACAGATGACGAGATCGTCATTGGCTCAGTCAACGACCTCAGTGGCATCTTCGCTGCCGTGGGCGTTCCGGCCACCAAAGGCGCAAATGTGGTCTTTGATCGCGTCAACGCCGAGGGTGGCGTGCATGGCCGCAAGATCCGCTTTGTCGTCGAGGATAACGGCTATCAGATGCCACGCGCGATGCAGGGCTATAACAAGCTGCTGAACCGCGACAAGGTTTTCGCGATGTTGCAGTCGCTGGGTACGCCGATGAATGTTGCTGGGTTCAAGCTGCTGGACCCGAAAGGTATTCCTAATGTCGCCCCCTTGACCGCCGCGCGGCAAATGCTGCAAGAGCCGATGAAGAACAAGTTCACCTCATTCTCGACCTATTACGATCAAGCTCGGATCGGGGTGAAGTATCTGAACGGTGAGTTCGGATCGCAAACCGTTTGCACCATGTATCTGCCCACCGATTTCGGTGAGGAAATTCTGGAAGGCAGCAAAGCGGGAGCCGAAGAGGCTGGCATCACTTTCGGCGCTGAGACCACCCATAAACCGGACGAGACGGATTTCGTGGGGTCCTTGAGCAAGCTTAAAGAAGAAGGTTGTGACATCGTCACGATGGCGCTCGGCGTGCGTCAGGCAATCACTGTTGTTGGAACGGCCAAGAAAATGGGCCTGACCGACATGAAGTTCCTCGGCACCTCTGCCAGCTTCCTAACCGTGGTGGCGCAGGTGCCCGGTGGTGTGACCGACGGTTTCTATGCGGCGGCCTCGTGGCTGGATCTCTGGGCGCGCGCCGAAGAGCCAGCCCCGGCAGCATTTATTGCTGAATACAAAGAGGCTACGGGCGAAGACCCGGTCGGATTTTCAATGCTGGGCTATTCAGCGGCCGAGATGATGGTCAAAGCGCTTGAAGCTGCAGGTCCTGATCTGACGCATGATAGCTTTATCGCCGCGATGGAATCTCTGGATTACATGGATGAGTTGGTCGGCAACCAGATCACATATGGGCCCGATGACCATCAGGGTGCTGACTCTGTATTTGTCAGCGTCGTCGAAAATGGTGCGTGGAAACTGGTTTACGAAGAATAAACCGACCAAAGAAAAAGGGCTCGCAGTTGCGAGCCCTTGCCAATTCGGTATCCGTAGCGATTAACGCTTCGAGAACTGGAACGAACGACGCGCTTTACGCTTACCGTATTTCTTACGTTCCACAACGCGGCTGTCGCGGGTCAGGAAGCCAGCGGCTTTCAGAGCGCCACGCAGCGACGGATCGTACAGTTGCAGCGCTTTCGAGATACCGTGCTTGACCGCACCGGCCTGACCGGTCAGGCCACCGCCTTTGACGGTTGCAACAACGTCGAACTCACCTTCCACACCAGCAACCTGGAACGGCTGGCGCAGGATCAGCTGCAGAACGGGACGCGCAAAATACTTGTCCTGATCCTTGCCGTTTACGGTGACTTTGCCGGAACCCGGCTTGATCCAAACGCGGGCGACAGCGTCTTTACGCTTGCCGGTGGCGTAGGAACGACCCAGCTCGTCACGTACGGGTTCACGTACGATGACTTCTTCGGCCACGGTTTCAACGCCTGCGACGGCGCTCAGCTCTTCGAGAGTATTGATCTGATCAGCCATCGGTCATTAGCTCCGGGTGTTTTTCTTGTTCATGGACTTTACGTCCAGAACTTCGGGCGCTTGCGCCTCATGAGGATGCTCGGCACCAGCATAAACGCGCAGGTTGGTCATCTGCTGACGCGCCAGACGGTTGCCCGGCAGCATGCGCTTGACCGCTTGGGTCACAACGCGCTCGGGGTGTGCACCCTCAAGGATCTGCTGCTTGGTGCGCGACTTGATGCCGCCCGGGTGGCCAGTGTGCCAGTAGAAGTTCTCTTCGCGCTTCTTGCCGGTCATCTGGATTTTGTCAGCGTTGATCACGATGACATTGTCGCCCATGTCCATGTTGGGTGTGAACGACGCTTTGTGCTTGCCACGCAGGCGCATGGCGACGATCGAGGCAAGACGGCCCAGAACAACGCCCTCGGCGTCGATCAGGATCCATTTCTTGTCGATGTCTGCAGGTGTTGCAGAAAAGGTTTTCATGGCAGGATAGTCCTGTTTGATGTGAAAGACCGCCCCTTGGCGGAGCGGCCCGAATTCGATGGAGGGGGTTTAGACCTACTAGTTATGCAGGTCAATACAGGCAAAGTATAATATATCTATCAATAACAATAACTTATAAAATAGGTATTATTTTACCCCAAAATTTCTTCGGCATATCCAATTTTGCGTAGCTTAGTTAAGCTAGACTCAACCAAGATCATCCAATGTCGGAGGTGGCTATGCAAGAATTGGAACAGGTTATCGCTGCCTATGGTGCGGCATGGCAGTCGACCGATCCCGAAAGGCGACTGAGCCTTCTTGAGCAGTGTTTTGCACAAACTGGTCGTTACGTCGATCCAACTGCAGAAGTTTCCGGCAGAGATCAACTCAATGCCCATATCGGAGCGGTTCTGAGTGATACAAAGGGCCGAGTTGAGCTGACCAGTGAGCCGAATTCACACCATGATGTGGTCCACTTCACCTGGCATATGATTGCTTCCGATGGGTCCATTATGGTTACCGGGCATGATTTCATTCGTCTCGATGCCGATGGCAAGATTGCACATTTGGCGGGCTTTTTTGGCGACCCTGCCCCAGTGCAATAGCGGCTAGACGCTTATTTGTTCGGGTGGGTTATCGAGCAGCGCGCGCAGACGCAGCATGGCATCTTCGAACTTCTCGAGCGAGACATGCCCATTCACCGCTATACGAACGGCATTTGGCGCGCGACCATCCCGCAGTGCGAATTCATCGGCCGATCGCAGCTGAATACCTTCCCGCTCGGCCGCCCGGCTGAACGCAGCAGACCGCCAACCGGAAGGCAAATGAAGCCAGACGAAGGGAATCTCCGAATCCCAGTTTAGATCGAAGCCACCCAGGGCGTTTACCGCCACACGTACATATTCGCCCATCTTGGTACGGACGTTTTTTGCAAGTTGCCTCGCCTCTGGATGTCCCAACAGCAACCGCGTCAACTCAGCCAAAGGCTGGGCGAGCCCGAAATACCCGTATTCTGCAGAACGCCGCAGATCGACGCTCTGCTCTTTCGGTGCGATGGCGAAACCTACCCGTAATGCTGGTGTTAGAGTTTTCGAAATTGACGAAACATGCCAGCCCCGTTCGGGTGCCAAAGCACGATAGCTGGGCGCGCGGGCCTCGCCCATGCGATAGCAATCGTCTTCGATGATCTGTAATTCATGCTTTCGCGCAATCTCGACAACTTCTTTGCGCCGCTCCAAAGGTGAATGCCCGCCCGTTGGGTTCTGCACTTCGGGTGAGACGCAGATCGCCTGCGCCTTCGTTTGCCTGAGGATGTGGTCCAGCGCATCGGGGCTTATGCCCCATTTGTCCATTTTTACCCCGACAACCTCGGCGCGCATCAACTCACCTGCCCGTCTGAACCCGGCATAAGACAAGTCCTCAACCAACACGATGGGTTTTGGATCTTTCAGAACGGTCTGGAACACAACGCAAATGCCACTTTGCCCACCATGTGTCAGTACAATGTCATCTGCATTAATTGAGCCCAGAGGAAGATCTGACAACCAGTCGGCCACAACCTGGCGCACGGGTAGGTAGGCATCTCGGGTCGGATAGTTCATAAACATCCGCGGATCGCCTTTTGCAACCTTTTCAAGGCATTCGCGGATTAATGTCACCTGCCCCACATCCGGCAAGCGTGGGCTGAACAGGCTGACATTGGATTCATATTTGTCGTCCCTCAGATGTAGCTGCCGCGACCAGACATCATCCAGAATGGGCGATCTCGGCGGGGCTACAAATGTACCACGCCCGACCTCGGCTTGTAGCAAACCTTCATCGGTCAGGATCGTATAGGCGCGCGCGACAGTGCCTGGTGTAATCTTTAATCGATACGCTAACTCACGCACCGGAGGCAGTTTCTTTCCAACCTCCAGCGTTTTGTTTTCTATCGCTTTTCGGATCGTGTCAGCGACCAGAGTATATTTTGGACCTTTGGATTTCGGTAGCGCCTCTGGCCAAATTGTATCCATTACAATTCTTCCTTTGATTTCGACACAATGCTGAATGTATCAAAGCAGTGTACCGAACATTTTTACTTTGTGTCAATACAATTTGAAAGGATACCCAAGATGACACGCGCAATGCACAACCCCGCCCTCTTGCTGCTGAACGACAGCCCTCGGCTGCCGCTGATCGCCGCGCTGGCCGTGCGGTTTGCGGCGTCGGTCACACAATGGGAACAACGCCGCCGCAGCCGGGTAAACTTAGGTAAGCTGGATGACAGGCTGCTCCGCGATGTCGGGCTGACCCGCCATCGGGCAGATGCAGAAGTCAGCCGCTATTTCTGGATGAAATAGACTATCCCCAGTCCCATCTAAGGGACCTCTTCCTGGCCGGGGTTTATCCCCGGCCTTTTTTTACCCAAAGGCAGCAGCGGCTGAGCCTTCTGGAGGAAGCGAATAGGTCATGCTGGCCCGCGCGACGGGCTTGTCAGAGCCTTCCGAGTAAATCAGCACATCCCCAACAGCCAGCGTTCTACCTAATTTCAACAACTTACACTCAGCAAGCAGGTCTGCCCCGCCTTCGGGCTTGCGCAAGAAATCCAGAGAACTGTTGGTCGTGACAGCCAGAGATTGCCGACCTTTCCGTGCTAAAACCATTGCATATACACTGACATCGGCCAGCCCGAACATGGACGGACCAGATACTGTGCCTCCGGGGCGCAGGTGACGGTCTTCGACCCTCAGGCGCATGGTGATGTTGGCTTCTGTCAGATCCTCGACGACAAAGTCGTTATGAACCTGTGGAAACACCTGCGCCAGGTATTCCGTCAATTCTTGTTTATTCAGTGCTAATGACATGCTTCCCCTCGTCGCTCTGCCCGCCTAGAGTTGGCCTGAACGCCAGCGGGAGGGCAAGATGGCAATTCTGGAACGTCACGACACAGGTGCGATTGCACGGCTTCGAATGAACGCGCCTGAGCGGTTGAACGCCCTCAGCGATGAAATGCTGGCGGCCCTGCAGGCAGAGTTCGATGCGTTGCGCGAAGACAAGTCGATTCGTGTTGTTGTTCTTTCCGGTGCGGGGAAAGCGTTTTGCGCGGGGCACGATCTGAAACAGATGACCCAGGGGCGGCAGGCACCCGATGGTGGGCTTTCCTATTTTCAGGATCTGTTCGACCGATGTGCTAAGATGATGATGTCCATTCAGTCCCTGCCCCAACCCGTGATCGCCCAAGCGCACGGGATCGCCACTGCCGCAGGGTGTCAGCTTGTAGCAACCTGTGACCTGGCAATCGCAGCCGAGGGCACACGGTTCGGCGTAAATGGTGTCAATATCGGCTTGTTCTGCTCCACTCCGATGGTGGCTCTCAGCCGGAATATACCGCGGAAACAGGCGTTTGAAATGCTCACGACCGGTGATTTTATCACCGCCGAACGCGCGGCTGAGCTGGGTCTGATCAATCGAGCGGTTCCCGAGAACTTGTTGGAAGATGAAACCAATGCGTTGGCCGAGAAGTTGGCAGGCAAGCTCAGCAGTGCGGTGAAAATCGGTAAAACCGCTTTTTATCAACAGATTACAATGCGGACTGATCAGGCATACGATTATACCGCCGAGGTAATGGCACAGAATATGATGGACCGGAATACTGAGGAAGGAATTAGTGCCTTTATCGAAAAGCGCCCGCCTGATTGGCACCAGTAACGCAATTATTTAATACATTTTTGCCGACTGTTCGCATTTTTTCACTTTTCAAAAGGGCGACACTGTGGCAAAGCTGGGTCAAGGCCAAGGCCTGACCATACTTTTGGGTCGCCGTGGGCGGAAGGTCCCTCCAAGCTGGTTTCTCTCACCGGCGTTGACATTCCCGCAGCGGCGACCCCAAGAATCCCCCTCAGAACTAAAGCGATTACTGCGCATTGCGCATGGCCCTGCTCTGCCCTATTTGGCAGCACATGACAGAGACATTGCATATCGTGGGCGGCGGCATGGCCGGGTCCGAGGCCGCCTGGCAGGCAGCGGAAATGGGCGTGGATGTTGTGATCCACGAAATGCGTCCTAATGTGGGCACGTTTGCACACCAGACTGGCAATCTGGCCGAGATGGTGTGTTCGAACTCATTCCGATCGGATGATGATGAACAGAACGCAGTCGGCTTGCTGCATTGGGAAATGCGCGCGGCAAACGGGTTGATCATGACGACCGCAGATAGCCATCGCCTGCCTGCGGGTGGCGCGCTTGCGGTTGACCGTGATCCTTTTGCCGAAGCCGTAACTGCCAAGCTGAAGGCCCATCCACGGGTCTCGGTCTCAGCGGAAGAAGTAACCAGTCTACCCCAAGACGGAATGTGGATCTTTGCAACCGGGCCGTTGACCTCGCCCGCATTGGGGGAAGCCATTCGCGCAGAGACTGGTGCCGAGGCGCTGGCCTTTTTCGACGCGATCGCCCCCATCGTCTATGCAGACAGCATTGATATGAGCAAAGCCTGGATGCAGTCACGCTACGACAAGGGCGAGACTGAGGAAGAGCGCACCGCTTACCTCAACTGTCCGATGGATCGTGATCAGCACGAAGCCTTCATTGATGCGCTGCTGGCTGCAGATAAGACCGAATTCCACGAGGGAGAGACCGCTGGTTATTTCGACGGCTGTCTGCCGATCGAGGTTATGGCCGAGCGCGGTCGTGAAACTTTACGCCATGGCCCGATGAAACCTGTTGGCCTGACAAATCCGCATCAACCGGACGTAAAACCTTATGCCGTCGTCCAATTGCGACGCGACAATGCCTTGGGCACGTTGTTCAATATCGTCGGCTTTCAAACCAAGATGAAATACGGAGCGCAGACCGAGGTATTTCGTATGATACCGGGTCTGGAAAATGCCAGCTTTGCGCGATTGGGTGGCATTCACCGCAATACTTTCATCAACTCTCCGACTTTGCTGGACGCGCAGATGCGGCTCAAGTCTAGGCCAAATATTCGTTTTGCGGGGCAAATCACGGGGGTGGAAGGCTATGTGGAAAGCGCAGCGATGGGCCTTTTGGCAGGCCGTTTGGCCGCTGCCGAAATACTAGGCCGATCCCTTCCCGACGTACCGCAAGACAGTGCGATGGGCGCATTGATCCACCACATCACGGGCGGCGCCGAAGCCAAGACCTTCCAGCCGATGAACGTGAATTTCGGTCTGTTTCGCCCGGTCGACGGCCTGAAGGGGGGGCGCCGAGGCCGCAAGGACCGCTACAAGGCCTATACCGATCGCGCAAAAGAAGTCTGGAGCGATTGGGTAAAGCAGTGTTGACTGGACGTCGCCCCCAGCCTGCGCCTAACATGTAAGGTATGAGCGATAAGTTTCTGAAAGACACATACAATCTGAATTCTGCCCAGGAAACGCACGATCACTACCAGAAATGGGCGGCCTCATACGATGATGAGGTCGGTGAGCACGGATATGTCACCCCGGACCGTGTTGCGGCAGCATTGAAATCCTTTGTCTCAGATGCTGATGCGCTAGTGCTGGACTACGGATGCGGTACCGGGTTGTCGGGTTTAGCACTTCGCAAGGCGGGTTTTCGTGTCATCGATGGGATGGATCCAACACCAAAGATGCTGGAAGGTGCCGCTGCCAAGGGGGTTTATCGCAACTTGATAAACTTCGAAGTTACTGATCCCAACCCCATTGAAGCCGAGGCTTACTCAGCCATAACGTGCATTGGCGTCATCGGCGTTGGTGCCGCGCCGCCTGAAACCTTTGATCTACTTATGAACGCGCTGCCACGTGGCGGATATCTGGCGTTTTCCTTCAACGATCACACTTTGGCTGACCGCACTTACACCGGGCGGCTGAACGATTGGCTGGACATGGGGCACGCAAGGCTGTTATTCCGCGAATATGGTCCACACCTACCTGGTATGGACATGAAATCTGACGTTTATGTTGTTGAAAAAACGTGACATTCACAACGCGTTTTGCACCATCTCCAACAGGTCCGCTGCATCTGGGGCATGCCTATTCCGCGCTTCTTGCGTTTGATCAGGCACGGGCTGCGGGTGGATCATTTCTTTTGCGGATCGAAGATATTGATCAATCGCGATCCAGGTCCCATTGGGAAACCCAGATCTACGACGACCTGCACTGGCTTGGACTGCACTGGCCGCACCCGGTGATGCGCCAGTCGGACAGGCTGCCGCGATACAGAGAGGCATTGGAGATTCTCAAAAACACGGGCCTGGTCTACCCTTGCAGCTGCAATCGTGCTGATATCGAATCTGCGGCCGGTGCTCCGCAGGAAGGTGTACCCCAGTTCGGACCTGACGGGCGCATCTATCCAGGCACGTGCCGCGACCGCCCTTTGTCGGATGCTTCAGCTGGTGATGTTCTGCGCCTGAACATGCACAAGGCAATCAAGGCATCCGAACTTCGTGGATTTTGTGAAACTGGTGCGAAGTATTTGGGAACGCATGAGCTTGATGCGCACAATCTCATGGACGCGGTTGGCGATATCATTCTCGTTCGGCGCAATATGGGCAGTTCGTATCACCTGTCCGTCGTGGTTGATGATGCGGACCAGAACATCTCACATGTGATCCGGGGCGAGGATTTGTTCGATGCCACGCAGATACATGTCCTTTTACAAGGGCTGCTTGGGTTGCCGACACCTGTTTATCATCATCACCGTCTGATCCGTGACAACAACGGCAAACGCCTCGCGAAACGTGACGACGCACGCGCCATCTCGCTTTATCGCGAACAAGGAGCATCTCCTGCTGAAATCAGAGAGATGGTGGGCATTTGACCTGACCACCATCAGAGGCCCCACTATTCCATCGGCTTCATGAGCTCGACTTCGGTCCCATCGCGGACGGCCGTGTAGAAACAACTTCGCCGATTGGTGTGACAGGCTGGCCCCGTTTGGTTCACCACGACCAGCAGGCAATCCCTGTCGCAATCGACGCGAAAATCCACCAGGGCCTGCAAGTGGCCTGAGCTTTCGCCCTTGATCCAGAACGCCTGTCGTGACCGCGACCAATACGTAACCCGTCCGGTTTCCAACGTTTGCTCGATGGATTGGGCATTCATCCAGGCCATCATCAGAACCTCACCCGTCGCTTCGTCCTGTGCGATCGCGGGGATCAAACCCGCCTCGTTGAATTTCAGTGTCGACGGATCGAACAAGACTGCGTCAGCCATCGCAAAAACCTTTTGCATCCCAGAATCCCGCCATTATGTATGGGGAATGGACAACGAGGGAAAGCCATGAGCGGCGAAACCGATCTGATCAAGCTCTATTCCGGACGCATCTTGGCGCTAGCTGCGGATATTCCGCATCTGGATCGCTTGGATAATCCCGATGCGACGGTAAAGAAACGAGCCCCTTTGTGTGGATCGACCGTGACTGTAGACGTCAAGCTTGAAGATGGGCGGATCGTGGACTTTGGGCAAGACGTCAAGGCCTGTGCGTTGGGTCAGGCCTCGGCTTCGGTCGTAGGCAGCGCCGTGATCGGGGCGACGCGGTCGCAGGTCGAAACCGCACGTGATCAGCTTTCCGCAATGCTGAAGAAAGACGGCCCTGCCCCCGAGGCGCCCTTTGACGGGCTCGAAGTTCTGATGCCCGCGCGGGACTACAAGAACCGCCACGCGTCAATCATGCTGGCGCTTGACGCGACCGCCGAGGCGATGGAGCAGGCCGAACAAGCCAACTGCGCCTGATTGGCTTTTCCATACAAAGCCGTATAGGGTGCCCCCAATGATTGGGGGGGCTAACGTGAACAATTTGCTGGAACATTTTGTGACGCTCTGGGTCGTGATCGACCCGATCGGCACCATCCCAGTCTTTATCGCTGTCACTGCTGGGATCGCGACGGGTGCGCGTCGTAAAACCGCTTTACTGGCCGCGTTGGTCAGCGCAGGCATTCTGCTGTTCTTTCTGATCTTTGGGCAACTTGTGATCGAGGCTTTGGATATCGGCCTTAACTCGTTTCAGGTTGCAGGCGGAATTATTCTGTTTCTCTTCGCTCTGACCATGATCTTTGGCGAAAGCAAACAGGTGATCGAGCAGCGCCAGGCCGAAGAAGACCTGGACGACAAAATGCACAAGACCAATCCGGCCATTTTCCCTTTGGCCGTCCCTTCGCTTGCGTCACCGGGCGCGATGCTGGCGATAGTGGTTCTAACGGACAACAACCGATACAGCGTCGCCGATCAGAGCATCACTGCACTGGTTATGTTGGTCGTTATTGCCATAGCGTTTGTGCTGATGCTGTTGGCCGAGCCGATCATCCGGTTGATCGGGCATTCCGGCGCAGCGATCATCAGCCGCGTGATGGGGATGATCCTTGCATCCGTCGCCGTAAATTCAGTTCTATCCGCCACGATCGAAATCATCAAAACCGGACAGCTGTAAAAAGAACCGCCGCACCTTCCGGGCGGAAAGGGCGGCGGCAAGTCATGCGTTTCTCATGTAGGGTCCGGATCACCGCACGGGGCCGAGGCAGGCCCCTTCAAGGGAAATGGGACAGGCAGGTCACCCTTGACTATGACGGGGAGACAAGCGCGGTGTGATCGGCACGAGATCGCAGGCAGAAAGGCTTAGAACCCGGTTGGCAGGTGAAGGGCAACCACCAGCATCACAACCAGTGAAACCGCGCCCGCTGCATCCTGCAAAATCGTGGATTGTGAACGGGTAAAGGCAGTTTTGATCTGGCTCAGCATGGTCTCACCTCCGGTCAGGTTTAATCCTTTGTTGACCTTTTGTTCTCATATTTTAACGAGTCGGTAAAGAACTTTTTGAGAACATTTGTGAACTTAGTGGGATTTTCGGTCTAACCCACTGATATCAAACGGATCGCCTGATCCTGCTTCATAAGCCACAGAAGAACACGCGCAGCCTGCCCCCGATCCGAGGTCAATTTGGGGTCTGCGGACAGCAAAGCGCGCGCATCTGATTGCGCCACCGCCATCAGCCCAGCTTGCCTTTCAAGATCAGCTATCCGGAACTTTGGCAGGCCAGATTGTGCGGTTCCGATCAAGTCACCTGCACCGCGCATCTGCAGATCGGTCTCGGCAATGCGGAAGCCGTCTTCAGTTTCTCGGAGTACCTCCAGCCGTTTGCGACCACCCTCGCTAAGCGGTGGCTGATACATCAACAAACAGGTTGAGGCATCTTCACCACGTCCAACTCGGCCCCTAAGCTGATGCAACTGCGCCAGACCAAAAATCTCTGCCCGCTCAATCACCATGATCGTGGCGTTCGGCACGTTCACCCCAACCTCGATCACCGTAGTAGCGACAAGGACTTTGGTCTTACCACTCTGAAACGCCGCCATTGCCGCGTCTTTATCGGCGGGCGGCATTTGGCCGTGTACCAGACCCACCACATCGTCCCCCAAGATCGCGCGCAACCTTTTGAAACGCTCTTCAGCTGCAGTCAGGTCCGAGACCTCGGATTCATCGACTAATGGGCACACCCAATAGCATTGTTTGCCTGCATCAATCGCACCGCGCAGATGGGCCACAACTTCGTCCATGCGTTGCGTGCTGACGACTGCGGTCTTGATCGGTTTACGACCCGGCGGCTTTTCATCCAGCACCGAGACGTCCATATCGCCGTACTGCGCAAGCGCCAAACTGCGCGGGATGGGCGTAGCGGTCATCACCAGCACATCCGCGCGTTGGCCCTTTTCGGACAGCTCCATGCGTTGGCGGACGCCAAAACGGTGCTGCTCATCAACGATGGCCAGCCTTAGGGCTTTGAATTCAACATCGTCCTGAAACACCGCGTGGGTACCGACCAATATCTGAATATCTCCCTGCTTCAGCGCAGCCAGCTTCGCTCGACGCTCAGCCCCCTTGTCGCGCCCGGTCAGGATTTCCAGTACAACTCCGGCTTCTTCTGCCAATGGACGCAGCCCTTCAAGATGCTGCCGGGCAAGGATTTCGGTAGGGGCCATCATTACCCCCTGCCCGCCAGCTTCGACGGCTATAAGTAGCGAAACAAATGCTACCAGAGTCTTTCCTGCCCCCACATCGCCCTGAAGCAACCGGTTCATCCGCGTCTCAGCGGCCATATCTGCCGAGATTTCCTCGATCGCGCGTGTCTGCGCTCCGGTTGGTCGATATGGAAGGCTTGCCAGCACCTTGGATTGCAAAGCACCGGTGCCGAGACTGACGATCCCTCGCGCTTTACGCTCACGCTGTCGTGCCAGGGCCAGCGTCAATTGATGTGCGAGCAGCTCATCGTAAGCCAGACGTTCCCGCGCAGGCGCAAAAGGTGCTACGTCGTCCGCCCCTTGTGGGTGATGCGCCGCGTGAATAGCAGTTGTCCAATCTGGCCAATTCTGTTGTGCCACCTGAGCGGGGTCGGCCCATTCGGCCAATGCAGGTACTCGCGCCAACGCACTTTGAGCAGCTTTATAGGCAGTTTTTTGCGTCACACCCTGCGTCAGATGATAAACCGGTTCAAACTCGGGCAATTCGCCTGCGTTTTTAGGCGCGACCATATGATCGGGGTGTACCATCTGAGCCATGCCATCGAACAGCTCAAGCTTTCCCGATACCACCCGGCGTGCGCCCTCCGGCAACAGCTTCTTCAGATAGTCCCCTCGGGCATGAAAAAACACCAGTTGGAAATCCGCCTGACTGTCTTCAACATGAATGCGATATGCGCCCCCTTTGTTCCGCGGTGGTCGATGCGCGCCGATCGTCACCTCAACAGTCAAAGTCGTCGGAAGGTCGGCGCCCTTTATCGTATCGCGTCGCCGCCGGTCAATCACCGCATAAGGTAGCGAAAACAATACATCGCGCGGTGAATCGATCCCTAATTGGCCCAGAAGCTGCGCGGTCTTCGGCCCCACACCATCTAGTGTTTCAAGACCCGCAAACAGCGGAAAGAGCTGTTCAGGCCTGCCGCTCATAGATCGCCAATCAGTTGAAGCCAGCTATCTTCATCCAAGGTTTCGATGCCCAGATCAGCCGCTTTTTTCGCCTTGGACCCTGCGCCCGGGCCCGCCACGAGAAAATCAGTTTTCTGACTGACCGAGCCGGATACCTTGGCCCCCAGCGCTTCGGCGCGGGCCTTGGCCTCGGCGCGTGTCATCTTTTCAAGCGTTCCCGTAAACACGACGGTTTTTCCTGCGACCGGACTGTCCGACGCAGGAGCCTCTGGTGGAACAACCGTCAGATGTTTACGCAGATCATCAAATGCTTGGCGTTCCTCCGAATTGGCAAACGCATCAGATAGTGACAACCCGAGCGTGGCGCCGATTCCGTCGATACCAATCAGATCTGCCCAGGCGCTGGCGGCATCTGTCGAAACATCCATTCGCGCGAAAGCCGCGTCCCGAACTTCTTTAACTTTCGCACGCCTCGCTTCTGCAGTAGCCGCGATCCTCTCGGCGTCTTCCGCTTCATCGGCTGCACGCTGCGCAAGCGCGGCAGGCCGGGCCGTATCAATGGAGGCCGCCATTACATCCCATTCCCGATAAAACAACGCCAAATCTCGTGCACCAACTTCGCCCACATGACGAATCCCCAGAGCGAACAACAGACGGGCAAACGGTATGGTTCGCTTGTCATCGATCGCTGCAAACAGGTTGCTGGCCGATGTCTCGCCCCAGCCGTCGCGGTTCTTCAACCGGGCCAGGTTTTCGGTGTCGCGATCTTTCAATGTAAATATATCAGCGGGTGTGTTTATTGGCAGAAGAGGATCGCCATAAAACATCTCGATTTGTTTTGCGCCAAGCCCTTCGATATCGAACGCCTTGCGCGATACGAAATGTTTGAGTTTTTCAACCGCCTGCGCGGGACATATCAGCCCCCCTGTGCAGCGGCGGACCGCATCCCCCTCTTCCCGGATCGCGTCGCTGTCACATTCCGGGCATTTCGTCGGGAAAGCAAAGGGCCGCGCATCATCGGGTCGTTTCGACAGATCAACATCCGAGATTTTCGGGATCACATCCCCGGCCCGATAGACCTGAACCCAATCTCCAACGCGAATATCCTTGCCCTCACGAATGACTCCGCCTTTGGCGTCCCGCCCTGCAATATAATCTTCATTGTGTAGGGTCGCGTTCGAAACAACTACCCCGCCAACGGTTACCGGATGCAGCCGCGCTACCGGGCTAAGCGCGCCGGTACGGCCCACCTGAATGTCGATGGCTTCAAGCCGCGTCCAAGCCAGTTCGGCAGGAAACTTGTGCGCAATCGCCCAGCGGGGCGTGGTAGATCGGAAACCCAGCCGGGCCTGCAGACTCAGATCATCGACCTTGTATACGACCCCATCAATGTCATAGCCCAAGGTCGCGCGCTGAGCTTCAATCTGACGGTAATGTTCCAACATCTCATTAGTCGTTGAGCAACGCCTTGTCAGCGCATTTACCTGGAACCCCAAGGTTTTGAGGCGATCAATTGCGCCCATCTGAGTCTCAGCTAGCGGTGCAGACAGTTCACCCCAGGCGTAGGCAAAGAATTTCAGCGGGCGAGATCGTGTTATTTCGGAATCCAGTTGACGGAGGGAACCAGCCGCAGCGTTGCGCGGATTTGCAAAGGTCTTTCCACCTGTTTCGACCTGACGTGCGTTCAAAGCCTCGAAATCATGGTGAGACATGTATACCTCGCCGCGAACCTCAAGAACGTCTGGTGCACCCTCAATTCGGTGTGGAATATCGGAAAGCGTACGCGCATTTGCGGTAACGTTTTCACCGGTCTCACCATCACCACGTGTTGCAGCCTGCATCAGTTCACCCTGCTCATACCGTAGGGATAATGACAGGCCGTCGATTTTGGGCTCAGCTGTATAGGCGAGCGGTGCCTCAACTCCCAGTCCCAGATATTTGCGGATCGAGCGGTCAAAATCGGCAACATCCGTGTCATCAAACGCATTGCCCAGTGACATCATACGCACGGCGTGGGTCACTTTTGCAAACCCATCTGAAACGCGTGCGCCCACTTGTTCAGTAGGGCTGTCGGAGCGTTTCAGTTCGGGGAATCGTGCCTCGATCTCGGCATTGCGACGCTTGAGAGCATCATAGTCGGCATCCGAAATTTCTGGTGCATCTTCAGTGTGATAAAGCTGGTTTGCCCGCAGCAATTCCTTGGCGAGCCGGGCCAATTCTTCCCGTGCTTCATCTTCTGTCAGATCTGCGATTGCTGTGGTATCGCTCATGGCCCCGCCCTGTCACATCGTCTTGAAAACCAGTGATAGGACGAGGCCATGGTCAGGTCCAGTGTTGTGCTGACACGCGAGTGGATTTACCGCCCCGGACCATTGACGGTAGCAATCATATAAGATCAGGCACCTACGGCCATGCGGGTTTCACCCATGTTGTTTGCTTGCGGATCACGCAGGACGTATCCACGACCCCAGACCGTCTCGATATAATTCTCACCGCCGGTCGCATTGCTGAGTTTCTTGCGTAACTTGCAGATGAAGACGTCGATAATCTTGAGCTCGGGCTCATCCATGCCGCCGTAGAGATGGTTCAGGAACATTTCTTTGGTCAGTGTTGTCCCTTTCCGCAGGCTCAGAAGTTCCAGCATCTGATATTCCTTGCCTGTCAAGTGTACGGTTTTTCCGTTCACCTCTACGGTTTTGGCATCCAGATTTACGGCGACCTGCCCGGTGTGTATCACGGATTGAGAATGCCCCTTAGAGCGGCGGATAATCGCATGAATGCGCGCCACCAGCTCTTCGCGATGGAAAGGTTTGGTCAGATAATCGTCTGCTCCAAATCCAAATCCCTTGATCTTGCTTTCGGTGTCATCAGCGCCCGACAGGATCAGGATCGGTGTCTCTACCCGTGCTATGCGCAGTTGGCGCAACACTTCATGGCCGTTCATATCCGGCAGGTTCAAGTCCAACAGGATGAGGTCGTAATCATATAGCTTGGCCAGATCGATGCCTTCTTCGCCAAGGTCCGTCGCATACACGTTGAGATTGGCGTGTGTCAGCATCAGTTCGATGCTTTTGGACGTGGTTGGATCATCCTCGACAAGAAGTATGCGCATGTTCACTGCTCCAATTTAGGTCAAATTCTTCAACTGATTTGAGCCTGAATAAAAATGGTTAATCTGACGTTACCGTTGAATCATTTATTCACTTTCACCTTTAAGTTGTCGATATTTTTTTAAGGCCGTCACCTTCAACGCATCGATCCCGTGCTCAGCAACTGCTGAGACCCACGAGTTGAACTCTTCATCGCTGATGCCATAGCGCTTTTTGGCTTCGGACAACGAAATCAACCCATAAAGTACACCACGCACGACGATCACCTTGCGCGACGCCACCCAGCGCCGCGTATCCGCAGGAGGCAAATCGGCGCGTGTCAGCACGCTCCCGTCCGGTAGGGTGACCGACCTTGGACCTTCCACTTTGTGCAAATACATCTCTCATACCTTCTGCTGCTGCGACAAAGCTGCACCCAGCCTACTTAAAAGGGCGTGAAACCGCCCCTTGAGAGTGTCTAGAATTTTCTTATATTCTGCCGGTCTTTCTTAACCCGGACAGGAACCGCCTATGGCCCTCGATACCGAGACCCCGCTGAACTCTCTTGGCTTTGCCAAACCACCCTCGGAAACGCGGGTTGTCGTGGCCATGTCCGGCGGTGTGGACAGCTCCGTTGTGGCGGCCCATCTCGCTGATCAAGGCTATGATGTCGTAGGTGTTACTCTGCAGCTTTACGATCACGGTGCGGCGTTGGCCAAGAAAGGCGCGTGCTGTGCGGGCATCGACATCCACGATGCGCGTCGCGTGGCGGAAGAACGCGGGTTCCCTCACTACGTCTTGGACTATGAAAATATCTTCAAGGACGCTGTAATCGACGAATTCGCCGACAGCTATCTTGCCGGCGCGACTCCGGTGCCCTGCATCCGTTGCAATGAACGGGTGAAGTTCAAGGACTTGCTTGAGACCGCCAAGGACCTTGAGGCCGACTGCATGGCCACGGGCCATTATATTCAGCGCAAGATGGGCGCAAACGGGGCCGAATTGCATAGTGCTGAGGATGCAAATCGCGATCAGTCCTATTTCCTATTTTCGACCACACCGGAACAGTTGGATTTCCTGCGTTTCCCGCTAGGCCACCTGCCCTCCAAGGACGCCACGCGCGAAATGGCCGCGCAATACGGGCTGGCCGTTGCGGACAAGCCGGATAGTCAGGACATCTGTTTTGTGCCCAACGGAAGCTATGCCAGCGTGATCGAAAAACTGCGCCCCGGAGCCGCAGAACCCGGTGAGATCGTACACGCCGATGGCCGCGTTCTGGCGCAGCATAACGGGGTGATTCACTATACGATCGGTCAGCGTCGTGGGCTCGGTATCGGTGGTCTCAGCGAACCTTTGTATGTGGTCAAGCTGGATGTGGACAAGAAACAGGTTGTTGTCGGCCCCAAAGAGATGTTGGCCACAAGAACCGTTCCCGTGCGCGAGATCAATTGGCTGGGTGACGAACCGTTCACGTCAAAGAACGAATGGCATGTTTCGGTCAAAGTCCGCTCGACCCGCCCCCCGCGTGAGGCGATTATTCGCCCCCTTTCGGACACAACAGCCGAGGTTGAATTGCTGACGCCCGAGGAAGGTATCTCTCCGGGTCAGGCTTGTGTGTTCTACGAAACCGATGGCAGCCGTATCTTCGGCGGCGGCTGGATCTGGCGCGGTTACTAAATCGCGTCAGTCCACGAGTTGCTGAGGATATAGATCCCGGCACAAATCATTACGTAAGGCACCAGTTTCTCAAGCCGACGTGCGAAACCGCCAGTCATGATTGGGGATTGTGCACCCCAAAGCCCCAGCATGGTCAGCGTCAGCGCTGCTGCCACCGCGCCGGTGACACCCGCAATCCGATAGCTGGGGGCCGAGTCTGCCAATAGCGGCGCAAGCACAGCGAACGTGTCCATCGACAGGCTTATGAACAGCAGCATGGTGACGAATGTCGAAGCACCCGTGGATATTTGAGGGGCCTCCTCGGTCTCCGATCCCAGGAACTGGCGGACAACTCCGATCAGCCCTAGGCCAAGTGGTATCACGCCCAGATATCCAGCCCAATGTGGCACCACATCATCGACACCCAAGGCCAACAATAAGGCGGCCGCGATGATTAACATCTGCGCCAGCAGGAACCCCGCAACGGTCCGGCGCGGACCAGACACCATCATCAAAGCTACAAGAGCTGCAAGGTTGTCGAGATTGGTCAATACCTGCGCCATGAAGGCAGAAGCAGCAAAGATCACATGATCCAGCATCACGATTTCATTCTGTCCAAAACGGCCCTTGCCGCACGCCGACCCGGTGCTTCGCCACCGCGACCAAGACGCTCCATCGTCGTCGCCATGGCTTGATGTTGGGCGTCGGGGGTGGCGGCCACCTGTTCCAACGCCGAAGCGATCTTGTCCGGTTGGCATTCATCCAGCAGACATTCGGGTACTGCGTGTGTCTCCGAGACCAGATTGACCAGTGTGACGGTGTCCAGCTTAACCATTCGTTTTGCGATCAGCGTGGTCAGCCAGTTGAGGTTATAGGCGATCACCATCGGTGTTGCCTGCGCGGCCAGTTCCAATGAGACCGTGCCGGATGCAGCCAATGCAAGATCAGCTGCGGCAAACGCTGCCCGTTTCTGCGCTTGCGCGTCGTCCGAGGGCAATTCCCGCGGATCAACAACTATCGGATTCCCCGGCCAGTTCCGAACCTGTTCGGCGACCGCATCAACCATATGTGCAACTGCGGGCACGACCACGCGCATACCGGGACGGTCTTTCAGAAATTCTTGCAAAGCAGCGCCAAAGATCGGAGCCAGCCGCTCGACCTCACCCCGTCGGGAGCCGGGCAATGCCAGCACGATGGGCGCGTCGCCCAGATGGTGAGCCGCGCGGAATCGCTGGATATCCTGATCGGACGCAATGGGTTCGTTCACAACCGGATGGCCGACAAAGTCACACTCCATCCCTGCCCGCTCCATATAAGGCGGTTCAAAGGGTAACAGCGCAAGGACGTGATCGATTACTTTCGCCATCTTGTCTGCGCGCCCCGGTCTCCAGGCCCAGACGCTGGGGGCAACGTAGTGGACCGTGCGAATCTCGCTGGAGGCCTTTACCAGCTTAGCCACACGCAACGAGAAATCCGGGCTGTCGATAGTGATCAGTACATCAGGCTTCGTGTCTAGAACTGCCTGAGCAGTCTCAGCGATACGGCGTTTTAGGTGAAAGAACTTGGGCAGAACCTCGACCAACCCCATAATGCTGAGTTCGGACATGGGAAATCGGCTGGTCAGCCCCTGCGCCTGCATTAGCGGCCCGCCAACCCCATCAAACTGCACCTCTGGCAAAAGGGTACGCAGACCTTCCATCAACGCGGCCCCTAAACGGTCGCCCGAAGGTTCACCGGCGACCAGAAATACGCGCATCAGACCGTGCGCTCGCGGACATAAAGAAACAGACCAAGGCGATTGCATTCTTCAATCACGCGATCGCGTTGCAAAACGATGACGCCGCCCTTTTCAATGACAATGCCAGACAAGCCCGCAGCGACGGCTCCTGACACGGTGTCGGGTCCGATGGCAGGCATATCTGCGCGGCGATCCTGATCTGGTTTTGGACCCTTGTACAGAATGCCACCGCCCGCGTCGGGGCGCTGAGTCAAGGATTGCAGCATCCATGCGGTGCCATAGATGCCCTCGATCGCCAACGCTTGAGATTTCAGTACTACGCAAGCCTGACCGATATCCGCCGCCCCCATGTTGCGCAGGATTCCTGCCGCTCGATCTGCGTCGGCGTGATCCGCTTCAGAAGGCTGGGCTTCGGTCAATGAGCCAAGCGACGGCAGCAAATCCGGCGCGATCTCATGTGCCGCACGGACCGTCAAACCGGCATCCTCAAATATACCAATGACCGCGCGCAATGCGCCGTCGTCACCGGCCATGATGGCCTTTTGCAGGATCGGCACCAGCGGCATCGTTGCCGCATCAATGCGAGCTGGATTGACAGTCGGACGACGCACTGCCCCTGCCATGCAAATCTCGGTCACGCCGCGGGCTTTGAGATCGGCGATGAAGCTACCCAGTTGCTCCAATGGAAAAACCAAGTCGGTGGTCAGTGTATCGGGCTCAAACCCTTCCAGAGCGCAGATCAGCGGGCGGTTTGGCAGACAAGTGACCACCTCGTCTGGTAAAGCGCCAGTTCCTGCGATCAATGCCAGCATTGGCCTACTTCCTCGGGGTCAGGAACGAACGGTCTGTTTGCCCCGTCACAAATTCGACGATCTGGCGCACATATTCGTTGTCTGCATCCTCGCCCAGCCGGGTGGCGCGATCCATGAAGGTGCCGTCTCCTTCTGACAGTTCCTTGAAGGCCGCGCGCAATGCCGAGATATCCTCACGCGTTACACCACGCCGTTTCAAACCGACCAGATTCAAGCCATCCAGCTCGCCCCGAGGCGCCTGAACAAGCCCATATGGAATCACATCATTCGGGACCATCGTAAGCGCGCCAATGATGGCACCGCGACCAACGCGCACGAACTGATGCAAGCCCGAAATTCCACCAACGATGACGTCATCCTCGATAATACAGTGACCAGCCGCGCCAGCGTGATTCACCAGAATGACCCGGTTGCCGATTTGTACATCATGCGCCACGTGGACACCGGCCATCAGTAAGCAGTCATCGCCAATCCGGGTGATACCACCGCCGCCATCCGTGCCGGTGTTGATGGTCACATGCTCGCGAATGCGATTGCGTTCACCGATTTCAAGGCGTGTGTTCTCACCACCGAATTTCTTGTCTTGTGGGATTTCACCGACTACTGCGAAGCTAAAAATCACAGTGTCATCGCCAATTGACGTATCGCCGGTGACCACGACATGGGATTTCAGTTCAACCCGGTCGCCCAGACGAACCTGCGGCCCGACATGGCAGAATGGACCAACCGTACAACCCTGCCCGATCTGCGCTCCGTCTTCTATAATGGCGCTGGGATGAATACCGCTCATGTTGTTTTTTCCATGTCCCAGTCGACATAGGCCGAAAATTCAGCTTCGGCAGCAACCTCGCCCTCGACTGTCGCGCGGCCGCTGAACTTGAAGATCTTGCCACCTTTTTTACCGCGTACAGTTTCGACATGCATTTCGAGAACATCGCCAGGTACGACCTTGCGGCGGAATTTGCATTTGTCGATATTCATGAAATAGATCAGCAATTCGCTGTCGATTACATCCATGCCGACACCCAGCATAACCCCTGCAGTCTGCGCCATCGCCTCGACAATGGTCACACCGGGCATGATCGGAGTTCCGGGGAAATGGCCCTGAAAGTGCGGCTCGTTCATGGTGACATTCTTGATGCCCACCGCTGATTGATAGCCATCGATATCCACAACCTTGTCGACCAGCAAAAACGGATAGCGATGCGGCAATATACGCTGAATCAGCTGAATGTCGGCGCTCTTGGTTTCCGTGGTCATGGTGCGGATGTCCTGTTCTGGATGTCTCTTTCAAGCGTGGTTAGCAATACCCGTACCCAAGGGCAAGCCAGCCTATTCGTTGTTATTGTTTTCAAGTGTAGCGCCGTCGCCGATTGCGGCATCGATCCTTGCGATCGCAGCGTTGGTAATATCTGAGGTGTCCGTGCTTAGAACCACATTGGACCGCTCGATCACAATCGAGGCGCCAAATTCGCGCAGCAGTTCGATCAGCACCGGTTGCGCCATTTCAAAAAACTGACCGCGCGCCTCTTCGCCGCGCCGCGCTAATGCGTCCAGTTTGGCGCGCTGGCCGTCACGGTGTGATTGAACTTTCTCGTCAAAAGCTTCGGCAAGCGGGCGAAACTCGTCCGCCGAAAGATTTGACCTCTTTTCGGTCAAATCTTTTTCTTCCTTGCTCAACTGCGCCACAATCCGTTCGTTTTCTTCAGCCAAAAGGGTGCTTTCGGCTTCAATCTCGCGAAAGACGCGCTGCCCAAAGGCGGAATCTGCAAACAAACGCTCACTGGAGATTGTCAGAACGTCTGTTTGTGGCACGCCCAATTGCTGCGCACCCAGCGGCATTGCTACAGCTAGCAGTACCAAAACGCACAGGGCCCTTAGCGGGCCCTGCAGGATGTTCTTAACTTCGGTGATCATTCGCGATCAGAACCTGGCTTGAACGGTCAGGTCAAAGCTTTGTTCTTTATCGAAGTCCTCTTTCTTGAGGGCCTGCGAGAAGTTGAAGCGAAGCGGACCAAACGGTGTTTCCCACAGTACGGATACCCCTACAACATGCCGGATCGAACCGCTTTCACCAACAATATCAGCGCCAGCGGTGTTGACGTTGTTGAGATTGTAGAGGTTGCCAACATCGTAGAAGACGCCGCCACGCAGCCCCAGTTCTTCGGGCAGCCCCAGTGGGAAGTCCGATTCGAAACGAGCAACCCAGTAGTAGTTGCCGCCGATGGCATCGTCCTGCCCGTTCGAAAGGTCACGCGGCCCGATACCAGCAGGCTCAAACCCGCGGAATGTGCTAGGGCCTAGAACAAACCGGTCGAGCGTGCGGCTGAAATCGTCCCCGGTCCAGTTCAGCGCACCCAGTTCAAGCGTCGCGCGCAATACGACTTCTTCGTTGAGGACGCGTTTCTGGGCTATCGCCCGTGCCGTGGTTTTGAAGAATTCATTGTCCCCGCCAAGACCAGCAGCATCCACGCCGACTTCGAACAGGACGCCCGCTGTGGGGTTCAGGCCACCAATACGGCTATCGTATACGTAGGACACACCCAGAGAACTGCTGGTTCGTTTCCCCTGATCGATCTCTGATGAGATGACAGCGCCGTTCCGCTCATTGCTCTGCTGGGTCATTTCGCTGCGATCCCAACCATAGCGAAGACGCAACGCCGACAATTCACCAATCGCGTAGCTCAGCTGTGGGCGGAAGAACACTGTTTTTGTGTCGTAGCTGGCAAAGCTCGAATTGGTGCTGGCCAGACCAAGCCCAAGATCAAAGCGTAGCTTACGGCCCAGCAGATAAGGCTCGGTAAAGTTGATAACGTACTGCTCAGAATCCTGAGCTGTCGACAACGTGATACCCAAGTTTTGCCCGCGGCCGAGGAAGTTCGATTCATTCAATCCGATTGCGATCCCGAAACCGTCCGAGACCGAGTAGCTACCACCCAGGCTCAACGAACCGGTTGGTTGTTCTTCGACATCCACGTCCACGATAACCTGGCTTGGCGACGATCCCTCGCGGGTTTCCACATCAGCGACCGAGAAGAAACCCAAGGCGCGAATACGTTCGGCGCTCTGGCGGATTTCACGGGGATTGAAGGGGTCGCCTTCGACGGTATCGAATTGACGGCGGATCACACGGTCTAACGTGGTTGTGTTCCCCTCGATATCGATGCGTTCCACAAAGATACGCGGGCCACGGGTTAGCACGAACTGGACATCCAATGTCAGATCGCGGGGATTACGCGTTACCCGGGGCTCGACCCGCAGAAAATCAACGCCGTTTTTCAGCCCCAGACGCTCCATCCGCGCGATCGAGTTCTCAAGCACCGTCGGAGAGTAAATTACACCTGGTTTGACTTTCAGAGCCGCCTGATAAGGCGCCGGGTCCACACCCGGGATCTCACTGACGGTCGTAATCTGGCCGAACGAGAACCGCTGTCCTTCTGTGACGTTCATAACCAGAAAGAATGCATCTCGTTCGCGGGTGAATTCGACATTGGCACTATTGACGCGAAAATCGATATAACCGCGTGACAGGTAGAAATCACGGATCACCTGTTTGTCGAATTCGATTCTGTCGGCAATGAAGGTGTCGCCGCGAAGGAAGGTCCGCAGAATGTTCGCCTGCTTTGTTTCAAGCACGCGGCGCAGTCGACGGTCCGAAAACGCGCGGTTTCCTACAAAACTGACTCGCTCAACCTCGATTGTCGTTCCCTCGGCGACTTCGAACACCAGATCGACACGGTTATCGCTGCGACGAATGATGCGCGGGATAACCGTCGCGGATACGCGGCCCTGCGCCGAATATACTTCGGCAATCAGGTCAGCGTCCGCTTCGGCCTGTTGAGGCGTGAATACGCGGCGGGTTTGGGACGATATCGCTTCGAGCAGGAGATCATCTTTTACGCGGCGATTGCCCTCGATGCTAATCTGGTTGATGGTCGGGTATTCCTCGACCGCGATGACCAACGTACTGCCACGTGGTGTAAGTTCGACTGTTTCAAAAACACCACTGTCAAGCAAACGCTGGAAGGCATCATTCAATTGTCCTGCCGTAACAGTCTGCCCCGGTTCGATTCCGGTGCGGGCGATAATCGTCGAAGTCTCGATCCGTCGATTGCCCTCAACTTCGAAGCTGTTGATGGTGTAAGATTGCGCCTGTGCGGGCTGCGTCAGAACCAGTAAACCCGGTGTAGCAAAAAGGAAAAAGAACGTTAGTGCCTGCCACAAAATGTTGCTTTTCCGCCCCCGCGAGCCGCAGTATGTGCCCGTGCGCCTGCTGTCAGTCATTTTTATCACTACCCAGAATTTTCAGCCTTTAGCTGCTGAGTAGCCCGATTGTGGGGCCATGTCAAAAGACGAAAAAGCAAAAACGGCCCATAAGGCCGTTGCACGTAAGTCAGACATGTTCAGGAGAATCACAAACCGAGCAGATAACCACCAACAGCTAGGGCCAGTGCGGTCACGGCAAAGCTGAGCAGCATATCCCAGTTCAACTGGAACAGGACGCTGACACTCTGATAGGATTTTTGAAACGCCTTGGTCATTGAACTCAAGCCTACACTTATCGATGCACCCCAATAAGATAGGCTTGAATTGCGGCAATTTTGCGTCGGAACGGTGCCAAGATCGCCTTAATCAGCAGAACAGATCATTACTGACCGAGAAAAGCATCAATGACAGGATCAGTGTGACACCGACCCCCATCAGTACCCTCAGCGCTTTATCACTGGGTGGTCTACCAGACACAGCTTCATAAGCGTAGAATAGCAAATGCCCCCCATCCAAAGCTGGGATCGGGAACAGGTTCAGCAACCCGACCGCCGTTGACAATACGGCGATAAAGAAGATGAAGTTCTGAGCCCCCTGGCTGGCCATAGCACCCGAGGTTTCGGCAATACCGATCGGCCCGGAAATGTTGCAGGTGCTGATCGCTCCGGTGATCATGTGCCAAATTCCCGACAGTGAGCCTTCGATGATGCGCCCGGTTTGGACCACGCCACCTTCGATCGAATCCCAAATGCCCGCTGGAACGGTTTCGGGATCGATCATCATGCCGCCTACGATACCGATGCGCCAATGGGTGATGAAACCACCATCGGACGTCGGCTCGTCGGTGCGTCGGGGCGCAAGTGCAAATTCTAAATCCGCCCCGTCGCGCCATACATCCAGCAGCAATACGCGCCCGTTCGATCCTTCGACATGTTCCTTAAGCTGCTCGAACGCAAAGATCGGATCACCGTCTACCGCCGTGATTACGTCGCCTTGCTGCAACTGTATGTCCATCGCTGCACTGCGCGGCGTAACCTGTTGGATTAGCGGTGGAAAGAGCCAAGGTGCCGCGACATCAGTGGTCTCTCCATCTCGGATAACCGTATAGTCCAGCTCTGGTTCTACAGGCAGCGAATTGATGAAATCGGACCAGTTGCTTGCGTCATCGAAATCCGGTGTTGGAATGCCTGCGATGGCGATAATCTCATCGCCCTCCTGCAGACCCTGAATTGTACCAGGCAACGGCTGCAGTGCGCCAACAGTCAAAGGTTCACGGGAAACACCCTGCGACCAGAAAATCAGGCCAAACACCAATATCGACATCACGAAATTAAAGACCGGCCCTGCCGCAACAGTAGCCGCACGCGCCCAAAGCGGGGCACCGTGCATGGTGCGGCGCAGCTCTTCCGGGCTTTGTGCAGAGATCTCACTCATCGCGTCTACGTCTTTGCCGGACGCGGCATTGGCATCTCCCAGGAATTTGACATAACCGCCAAATGGCAGCAGCGCGACCTGCCAGCGAGTGCCGCGCTTGTCTACACGGCTCCATAGAACCGGGCCGAAACCGATCGAGAACACTTCGGCATGAATGCCAGACCACCGACCAACGATGTAGTGGCCGTATTCGTGCACCGCGACAATCACTGAAAGCGCAATAACAAAGGCTATTATCGTGTAGAGCAGATTGCCAAATTGCGGGATCAAAGAGAGTATGTCCAAAAGTTCTATCCTGCTCGTTCCAATACGGTTTCATCGACCCACTGACGTGCGAGATGGTCCGTTTGCTGTACATTATCAAGGGTCAATGGTGCATCAATCAGGCTGTCTGAAGCCTCAAAACGCTCCAACACGGCCGACACCGTGTCTGCCATATCCAAAAAACGTATCCGGTTTTCTATAAAGTGGTCCAATGCGCGCTCTTTGGCGGCGTTGAAGATCGCACCGGACAAGCCGCCACGCTGCATCACTTCGCGGGCAAGACGCAAAGCCGGGTAACGCGCTTCATCCGGTGCATGAAATCGCAACTGACCCAGTTGCGCGAGATCCAGACGCGCAACAGGTAAATCGCGCCGTTCGGGCCAATGCAGCGCGTACCCGATGGCATGGCGCATATCCGGAGCACCCAGATGCGCCATCAAGGCGCCGTCCTGAAATCCGACCAGTGCGTGAACGATGGATTCGGGGTGCACGAGGACTTCGATATTCGATGGATTAACGCCAAAATATTCTTTGGTTTCTATAACTTCCAATGCCTTGTTGAACATAGATGCGCTGTCGATCGTAATCCGCTGTCCCATGTTCCAGTTCGGATGACTCGATGCCTGTTCAACAGTCGCCTTTGCCAGATCGCCGAGCGGCCAATCCCGGAACGCTCCACCGCTTGCGGTGATAATGATCCGTTCAACGCTTGTCATATCCTCGCCCACAAGCGCCTGAAAAACTGCCGAATGTTCGCTATCCACGGGTAATAGCGTGGCGCCATGCGCCCGAGCCGTTTCCAGAACCAGCGGCCCGGCACAAACCAGCGTTTCCTTGTTGGCAAGCGCGAGTGTCGCCCCTTGTTTCAACGCTTCGATCCCCGGAGCCAGTCCTGCGGAACCGACAATTGCAGACATCACCCAATCCGCCGGTCGCGCCCCGGCCTCGATCAGAGCGGCCTGCCCCGCAGCCGCTCGCACTCTGCTGCCGGCCAATGCGTCACGCAGATCATCGAGTTTGTCATCAAACGCAGTCACCGCCACGTCTGCATCCAGGCGCACCGCATCGCGTGCAAGCTGCGCGACGTTGCGTCCACCGGTCAACGCGACCACGTCATAGGCATTCGGATTTCTTGCGATCAGATCAATCGTATTCTGGCCAATGGAACCAGTCGCACCAAATATGGATACCCTTCGCATCACATACCTCCGGGCGCGTAAAACAGCCCTACGAGCAACACAAAGACCGACGCGCCCATCATCCCATCAAACCGATCCAGAAACCCGCCATGACCGGGTATAAGGTTTGAGCTGTCCTTAACGCCAAAGCCACGTTTTGTCGCGCTTTCAACAATATCACCGATCTGGCTGGCCATAGAGGCAAGAACCGAGACAACGATAAAAGCAATGCCGAAACCGGCATAGTGCGCAAAAACTGTTCCGACCAGCGCGGCGGCAACCCAGCCTCCAACCGTACCGGACCATGTCTTCTTGGGGCTAACTCTGGGCCAAAACTTAGGTCCGCCAAGCGTTTTGCCCACAAAATACCCGGCGACATCCGTGGCCACGACCACAAGGATCAGCCAAACCATCCATCCAAATCCCAGGTTCTCTCGGATCGATATGAATCCCAGCCCCGACATCGCGATCCAAAGGGCAAACAGGACGTATATCCCGCGCGCACGGTTGATCTGTCCTGCTCCTACCAATGCCGGGGCCACCAAACATGGAAGCTTGTATAGCGGTGGTAGATGATAGCTTAGGACCACGGCGAACCCGGTCAGTATCGCCAGCTGAATCGCGACACCCTGACGTTCTGGGTCGATCATCCGGATCAGTTCCCATATCATCAGACCGCAGACGGTGCCGATAAATAACTCAAACCACAGGCCGCCTAGCCAAACTTCGACTGCCGCAATAGTCACAAGAACCGAAGCCGACAAAACCCGGGCAGTCAGATCAGACCATCGGCCATCACTCATGCCGGGACCGCTCCAAACCGCCGTTCTCGCGATCCATAGTTGCGGCACAGCCGTTCTAGTTCTGCAGCGGTGAAATCAGGCCACAGAGTATCGATGAATTCGTATTCGGAATAGGCAGACTGCCACAGCAGGAAATTCGAAATCCGCGCTTCACCACTGGTACGGATCACCAAATCGGGGTCTGGCAGAACGCGCGTGTCCAGATATTTGGGCAGAGTTTCCTCGTCCACGTCCTCGGGGCGCAGAATGCCATCGGCCACGTCACGTACCAAACGTCTGGTCGCGCGCGCCACCTCGTCACGACCGCCATAGTTCAAGGCAACGGTTAGATGAACCAGGTCGTTGTTCTGTGTTTCGCGTTCAAGCGTATCCATCAGCTCGGTCAACTTGGCATCCAGCCGAACTCTATCCCCAATGAAACGGACCCGAATGCCGTTATCTTTCAAGGTCTTGGTCTCTTTGACGATGTAACGGCGAAACAAGCTCATCAGGCCTGCAACTTCGACCTGAGTGCGTTTCCAGTTTTCAGTCGAAAACGCAAATACTGTCAGATACTTGATCCCTAAACCTGGGCAGGCCTCGACCACCTCACGGACGCGGCGCGCACCTGCATGATGGCCAAACAATCGAGGCCGCCCGCGCGACTGTGCCCAGCGACCGTTGCCGTCCATGATGATAGCAACGTGGCGCGGCCCTGCAATCGGAGAGGTATCGGGATCCTTTGGCATATCCGAGGCTCAGACCTGCATGATCTCGGCTTGTTTGGTCTCGAGCGCATCATCGACGGATTTGATCATGGTATCCGTCAGCTCCTGAACCTCGGTTTCCCAGAATTTCTGATCGTCCTCGGACATGCCGTCTGCCTTGGCCTTTTTGATCTGGTCCATGCCATCACGGCGCACATTCCTGATCGAAACCCGTGCGCTTTCTGCATATTGACCCGCGACCTTGCCGAGCTCGCGACGGCGTTCTTCGTTCAGTTCGGGAATCGGCAGCATGATGATGGTACCATTCAGTTGCGGGTTTATACCCAAACCGCTTTCCCGAATGGCCTTTTCAACCTTGCCGACGAGGCCCTTGTCCCAAACATTCACGGTTACCATGCGCGGTTCAGGGACGTTCACGGTACCGACCTGATTGATCGGAGTCATCGCGCCGTAAGCATCGACCATGACGGGCTCAAGCATTGAAGCCGATGCACGACCGGTCCGCAGCGAAGCGAATTCGGTTCTGAGGTTGGCCATGGCACCGTCCATGCGGCGTTTCAGATCATCGGTATCGAGTTCGAAATCATCAGACATGCTGCTCACTCCCCGTCTTCAGGTGATGTTCGGATGGGTCTTAAGCCATCACAAATGGGATGTATAGCAATCATGGTCACGAAATGTGGCAATGGCCAGAACTGTTTCCGGCATTTCGGCCTCATTCCCGACAATTGGGTCGGCCGGATGCATGCTCCGGCCGAACCGTTGTCTGTTTTGTCTATCAAGCGTTCACGTTGACCACGACGCGCCCTTTTACCTGACCTTGCAGGATGTCCGCTCCCAACTGGGGCAGATCAGAAAGGGTTGCTGAATGGACCATCGCCTCAAGCTTATCCATAGGCAGATCGGTTGCGATACGCGTCCAGGCACGGACCCGGTTGTCATATGGCTGCATCACGCTGTCGATGCCCAACAGATTTACACCGCGCAGCAGGAATGGGATCACGGTTGCGGGCAGCGCCGCACCACCGGCAAGGCCAACCGCAGCGACCGAGGCCCCATACTTCATCTGCCCCAGCACGCGGGCAAGCATCGCTCCGCCCACCGCATCAACACATCCGGACCAAGTTTCACTTTCCAGCGGACGCTTGGTGGTCTCGTTCAACTCGTCACGCGGGACAATTGTGGTTGCACCCAGTGATTTCAGGTATTCTTCGGTTTCAGGACGCCCGGTCACAGCTGCAACCTCATAGCCCAGATGGGCCAAAATGGCCGTCGCGACCGAGCCGACACCTCCTGCGGCACCTGTGACCAACACCGGGCCGTGACCCAGCTGCAAACCTTGATCCTCCAGCGCCATGACGGCCAGCATAGCGGTGAACCCGGCAGTGCCAACTGCCATCGCCTGCCGTGTATCCAACCCATCCGGCAACGGCACCAGCCAATCTGCCCGCGCGTTTGCTTTTTGTGAATAGCCGCCCCAATGCGCTTCACCTACGCGCCAGCCCGTCAGCACGACCTTGTCGCCAGGTTTGTAGCGTGCATCCGAGGACTGCTCGACCGTGCCCGCATAATCGATGCCCGGAATATGAGGATAGCTACGCACCAGACCACCGCCTTTGGGCGACATGCACAGACCGTCCTTGTAGTTCACCGTTGAATATTCAACGGCGATCGTCACTTCTCCATCCGGCAGCGTATCCAGAGAAATCTGCTTCACCGAAGCGCTTGCGAGGCCACTTTCTTCATCTTTTTCAACGACAAGTGCATTAAACATGAACTTACTCCTTCTATTGCCTCAATCGGCTGTGTTCCTGAAACAAGGGCTTAGCGCCAGAATTTTTCCTGCACCTCGGCCCATCGCATTCCATGTTCGGTCATCAATTCAATCCGCGTACCTGGCGCCCAATGGGACCGGTCGACCATTCCAATGGCTACATTCACTCCAAACTCGGGTGAATACGCAGCCGAAGCCACCTGCCCGACCTGCCGGCCCCCGGCCATCAGCGGCCAAGATTCGGTGCACGGTCCGATCTCACCTTCAATGACAAGCGGACGGATCTGCCGGGGCGGACCGTTTTTCGCCTGATCCGCCAAAGCGGCTTTGCCGATATAATCCAGCGGAGAATTGCAGAACCGTGCTAGCCCGCATTCATAGGGCGTATTCTCGCGCCGCATGTCCGACCCGAAACTCAACAGACCGCTTTCAACACGCTCAATCCCGTTCGGGCAACCTGCCCGCACGTTCAGATCGCGGCCATTGGAAAACAGCGTGTCCCATAGTGGCATGCCATAATCCGTCCCTTCGACGTATATCTCGAACCCGCCTTGTTTTGACCAGCCAGACCGGGCGACGACGAATGATGTATCTTCAAACGCCAACCGTTTATATCGAAAGAACTTTATATCCCTGACTTCATCACCAAAGACGCGCGTCATCAGCTCGTCCGCCTTGGGGCCTTGTACCGCCAAGGGCGACACATCCGGCTCAGAAATATCGACATCCAGCCCCAGCGCAATCACGATTCCCAGAGCAAACTGCCAAAGGTCACCATCGGCAACCGACAACCAATAGTGATCATCCGCCAGTTTGATCGCAACAGGATCATTCAGCATGCCGCCATTGTGATCTACTATCGGCACATAATAGCACTGGTTCGCCTGCATTTTGTCCATATCGCGCGGGCTGAGCATCTTCATCAGCCGCAACGCATCCGGACCTTTGATCTGTACCTGCCGCTCACACGAGACATCCCAGACCTGAACATGCTGTTTCAGATGCGCCGCATCAGCCTCGATGCTTTCAAAAACCGTCGCAAGCAGCATGTGATTATAAACGGTATACCCTTTGACGCCTTCGGCCTCGACGCCCGGAGTGAATGGGGTTTTGCGCACGCGCCGGTTCGGTGAGATGACTGCCATGTCAGAAATCCTCTGGCAGAAAGACAAGATCGCTGACAGGTGCCTGCGAACCAGCCTCGGTCAGCATTTGGTGCAATTGTCCGCGATGATGTGTCTGATGATTGAACATATGAATGACGCATTGCCAGTAAGGCTTTGTTACGTCGTTCTCTTTTGCAGCCGAGTACCACGTGAACGAACCGCTCAGGACATCATCCCCCAACGTATTGGCCCATCTGGCAATACGGGCGTCAATCGTATCGCGCAGCGGCAGCCAGTCGGCCATGCCAGGGCAGATCGAGACACTCTCAGGAATGCCGCCACCTGGCCCCGGTCCTTTGTCAAACCGGGAAATCCAGATCCAATCCCCCCAAAGCAGATGATTGGCAGTTCCCATGATCGACCCGAAAAAAGCGCCACGATCCCGTGTCAATTCTTCGTCTGAAAGAGCTTTGAGAAAGCTCTTTAACTGGTTGTTTTGCCAGTGGTTATATCGCGCCATTTCACGGGCATAGGCACCGGTTATCATTACTTAGGCCCGTGCCAGTCAATCGGGCAGATCTCGGCTGACTTGCCGCCGAAGTCCCATACGCGACCATAGTCGCGCACCTTGGATTTCGTGCCTTTTGCTACAATGATGTCCGGCCCCATCCAGTATTTCGAATTTGAAACCATCACCGGATGCTCTGGGTCTTTGCCAGCAAGCATTTCGATCTCACCCTGAATCTTGCGCCCTATCATGATCCGGCGTTTGGTGCCGTCCCTTTCGATCTGAACCGGTGCACGTTCAGCCCCTATGATCTCGCTGACCAACATAGTGAACAGCCCGGTTGTGCCACCTGCCTGACCGCTGAATATCTGCAACAGTCCATTATAAGCCTTGCCGCTGGCACGTTCATCCACATAAGCCGCGACTTTCCACTGGCCTTCGCCCATGCGTCCGGGGATATCAACCAACAGGCCCACATTCAGTCCGGACAAATCTTCGCCTTCGTAGTGGCCTTCGTCGATCGCGATACCCATCCACGCGTGGCAATGCCCCTCGGTCGGAGGGTGTGCACCCAGCGAAACCACGCATGGGCAGAATACGTCACATGAACAGTTCAGGATCAGTTCACCCTTAACCGCCCAATCGGTCGGGCTCATCTCACGCCGCTTGGGATTTGGCATCCGGCTGTCAATTCTTTGACTGACCGGCAGCTTGTCTGCATCCGGTTTTCTATTTTTAGCCATCGACTTATCCTCCGTAAACAATGTGATGAGCGAGCAGTGCAAAACCACCCGCAATCAAGACGAATCCCATAGGACGGGTCACGGCGTGCCCGATCTGGGGAAGTTTTTCCAATACCATGAACAGGGTCGCCAGCCCCATCCAGAGCAGGCTCATGACGCCGCCGACAAAGCCCAACGCCATGAAGCCCCAGCAGCAACCGACACAGAACGCACCCAGTCCGACGCCCATGCGTACACCGCCGCCGAATCCGGTTTTCCAGTGGCCCAGAAAATACGTCATCGGTGCATGGCAAACACCGTGGCAGACTTCTTTCGCCCGAGAAAACTGAAAGGCACCCACGGCGATCAACAGGCCGGCGGCCAGATATGGCGATTTAGCGATTCCCAACATATCGACCGCGCCGCCAAACAGCAGCGCCAATTGCAGGCCAGTGATCAGCGCAGCAAAGCCCACCCAAACTATGAAATATCCAGATAGAACGCCCAGCCACCCTGCCCGCGTACCGTTCGCGCTGCGGATCAGATCATCATAACTGCGCAACGTGGGCACCAAAGTCGGCAGCATCATGGCCGCCATCATGATCGCCCACATCCAGAAAAGTGGGCCGAACTCGGCCATGGGCATATACATTTCCATACGCGGATCCATGGCCGCCATCGCCTGACCCATCGGTCCGGGTCGACCGATCCAGTCCACGTCCATATCGCGGCTCATCGAGACCATCATCCACCACGACCAAAGGATCGTGATGTAGAAGCCCAACCAAAGCGCGCTGCGGAAAATTGAGCGACTCACTTGCTCCTCCCGACTCAACTCTCTTGCTTTTCAAATGTCAGACTTTTAAATGTCAGACAAATAAAAATTACGCATCGCCGAAAACAACCATGAAAATCGACCCTCAGAGTACTGCAGATCTGTCCGCTCAAATTGCTCAGGCAATCCGCGACGCAATTATCTCGGGTCGGCTGATCGTCGATGAGCGTCTGCCATCAGAATCTGAGTTGGCCGATCAGTTCAAAGTATCACGGCCTACGGTTCGCGAAGCACTGAAACGCCTGGCAGCGCAGTCCCTTATCCGAACGCAACGCGGGGCATCGGGTGGTGCGTTTGTGAACCGACTGAGTTTTGAGGATGCCTATTCCCAACAAGTCACAACCTCGACACTGCTGCTGTCGATGAACGCTGTCAGTTTCGACACCGCATGCGAAGCGCGTTATGCGCTCGAACGTGCATGCGCTGCTTTGTCGTCACAACGCCGCACCGCAGATCAACTCGCCACCATGCGGGCCGAGATATTTCGTCAGGCGCAACCAGGTCTCACAGATGAGGCTTTCTGCGCGTCCGACGTCGCCTTTCATCGCGCGCTTGTGGATGGCGCGGGCAACCCCGTTCTGTCCTACCAATTGGCCGGTGCGGTCGAGGCTATGCAACCTCTGATGAACATGATTACGTTCACGGCCCGATCCCGCGAAGAGATCATCGCCCTTCACAGTGACATCACAGACGCACTAGAAGCGCGTGATGCCGGCCCGGTCGATGCGGCATTGATCAAACTTGAGGCCTATACACGGCAACTGGCGCAGGACGTGGCCGAAAGACGACGCAAACCCGCCTGACCACAGGCAAAAAGGAACGAAGGACGGCGAGGTGCCCGAGCAGGCAGCATGACATCCGGCGTTAAGACCGGAACTTCCAACATGAATTTAAGATCAATGACTTACGGGAGGACGTTATGAACCAAAGACCGGACCCAACCTTTTACCCATCAGCCAAACTGGCGATGGAGGGCCCCACTGAAACGCTTGCATTCACGTTGATGCTAAGCCCTGATTTTTCCCAACCAGACGGTTTGGCCGTCGTGAACGTGGATCCGACTTCGGATGATTACGGAAAAATTGTTCATCAGGTGATCATGCCAGAAAAAGGCGATGAGTTTCACCATTTCGGGTGGAACGCTTGTTCCTCTGCGCTGTCACCGCTTAGTGGCCATGCGTTTCTGGAACGCCGCTACCTCATTGTTCCTGGCATACGATCCAGCCGGATCTACATTATCGACGTCAAGAACCCGCTTGAGGCCAAGATACACAAGATCATCGAACCCGAAGAAGTTTTTGCAAAAACTGGATATTCCCGCCCGCACACGATCCATTGCGGACCGGAGGGGATCTACGTGAGCACGCTTGGAGGCGGTGGCGAAGACGGCACGGACGGTCCTCCGGGCATTTTCATCATGGATTGCGAGAGCTTCGAGATCATCGGGCGCTACGAGATCGAGCGAGGTATCCAAGACAAACACTACGATTTCTGGTGGAACCTGCCACGTGACTATATGGTCAGTTCGGAATGGGGGCTGCCTCCGCAATTCGAAAACGGCATCGTGGCCGAGGATCTGCTTTCGAACAAATACGGGCACAGCATCCATTTCTGGAACCTACGCAGCCGGACCAATATTCAGACCATCGATCTGGGTGAAAATCACCAGATGGCCCTGGAAATCCGGCCCGCTCACGATCCGGTCAAACAATATGGGTTCTGTGGTGTGGTGGTTGACACGACCAACCTGCAGGGCGCGATCTTTACTTGGTGGCGTAATGATGATGGCACCTTCGAGGCCAAGAAGACCATCACGATCGATCCGCAGCCCGCTGATCCAGATGACTTGCCTGAATTGCTGAAAGGCTTCTCTGCCGTTCCGCCACTGGTCACGGATATCGATCTTAGCTTGGACGATAAATACCTTTATGTGGCCTGTTGGGGTACGGGTGAGATGCATCAATACGATGTCTCTGATCCGATGAACCCGACCCTTGCGGGCAAAGTCGAGATCGGGGGGATCGTCAAGAAAACAAAACATCCCAACGGGCAAGACTTTGGTTACGGGCCGCAGATGGTTGAAATCAGCCGCGATGGAAAGCGGGTATATTGGACCAATTCGCTTTATTCCACTTGGGATGATCAGTTCTATCCCGGTGAACGCGGGGCTGCGATGGTCAAGGCGGATGTTGGCGAAAACGGAGGCCTGACATTGGATCCGAAGTTCTGGGTCGACTTCCCCGACGGATATCGGGCCCACCAAATCCGGCTTGAGGGTGGAGACTGTTCTACCGATAGTTTCTGCTACCCATCGGTCTGAGTTGGAGACTCTGATGACATCAACGGCTGGTCTCTGGCTGGCCGTTGTGCTTAGCGGCGCTTATCATGGCCTGAATCCCGGAATGGGCTGGCCGCTTGCGGTATCTTCGGCGCTGATGGAACAACGGCCATCAGCTTTGTGGCGCGCATTGACCGCCCTGGCTGGTGGTCATTTCGTCGCCATGCTGGGGGTCCTACTGCCATTTGCAATGATGGCAGTTCTGGTTGAATATCAACGCGAAATTCGTATCGGTGCTGCGTTGATTGTGATCACAATGGGTGTTTACATCGCCATAACACGCCGGCATCCCCGGATGTTGTCGCGCGTACCGCCAAGCAAATTGGCACTTTGGTCGTTCCTCGTTGCGCTTGCACACGGCGCGGCGTTGATGTTGGTTCCGATTTATCTTGGATTGTGTGGATCAGACGAGCTGGAAACGGGGCAGATCGCAGTCTCTCAGATCATGGCGAGCAATGGCCTGCTCGTACTGACGGTCGCTGCACTTCACACAGCCGCCATGATCCTTGGCGGGGGCATTCTGGCCTTCGCCGTCTATCGCTGGCTGGGCCTTCAATTTCTGTCACGCAGTTGGTTCAATCTGGAACTTGTCTGGGCTCTCAGCCTGATCGCGGTCGGAGTTATAGGCTTGTGGTCAGCGATTTAGATGCTTTTCTTTACATAGCGCTGCGCTAGACTCTGCGGGCAGAGCAGAAAGGGAAAAAGTCCATGATCACAGCCCTTAACGTGATTGCCGCCTTGCTGACCATCGGCTTTGGTTTGTTCGGATTTCTGGCCCCGGCCTACACAGCCAACGCGCTGGACCTAGCCCCCACCAAAAGCACCATGGGACTTAGTGAGATGCGAGCCTCGGTTGGCGGGTTGTTCGTGGTGACAGGTGCCGTGGTTCTCTGGCTCAACACACCGATGGCATATGCCATGCTGGGCGTTGTTTATGCAGGGGCGGCGTTGGGCCGGTTTGTGTCTTTGGCGCTGGATAATCCCCCGTTCGTCAAGGCGCTGACTTTTGGTGGAATCGAGCTTGTTCTGGCCCTTTGGCTTATTCTCGCCAACATGAACAGAGCTGCTTAACTTATTGAATTTGATACAAGTCAACCTTAGCATTCCGGGTTTGCATCCGACCACGTCCTAACCTATATATGAGGGGTCCTTCGGGACTATGGACATAAACGCGCTCGTAATAAGCGGATCGGACCCGGGGGCGGTACCCGGCGGCTCCACCAACATCCTTCGTTTGAGGATCATGGGGCCGAAATAGGATCGACGAACGTCTAAAGGGGTTAGCTTTGTCTCGGCTGTCTGCCACCGTTACCGGCGAAACTAGTACAATTGCAAACGACAATCGTGCTCCGGTTGCAGTTGCTGCGTAAGCAGTAGCAAGACCGAAACCTAAGCCCTTGCGCCTAGCCGCGTAAGGCGGGGTTCGCAGGTACCTGGCAACAGAAACCTGCATTTTACCGATTATGTCTGCTCCATGCCCATAACTCACCTGGGATTCAGGGTTTATTCATTTCTCTGATCCATCTTCCTGAACAAGCGACAGGAGGGCTGAGATGACGAATTCTGACAGGCTTAGGGCGTGGTATTCAGAGGTCTGGGAACAAGGCAATACCGATGCAATCGATCAGTTTTTCGCCCCGGATACGATGGCCGAAGGGTTGATACCCGAAATGCAGGTTGGCGCGGACGACTTTCGCGATCTGGTCATGGCGTTTCGTCATGTTCTGGGCGAGATCACAGTCGAACTGCCGAAAATCATCGAAAATGGTGATTGGGTCTCGGGTATTCTGCATGTCCGCACCTTCCGGGCCGATAACGGTGCCCCGCTTGAAGTTACCGGACAAGTCATGGCGCGCTTCAAAGGGGACAAGATGGTCGAGGCCTATAATCAGTTTGATTTCATTACACTTTTTGAACAACTGGGGCAGTTCCCACAGGATACCCTTCCGGTTTGCATGACCGGGCAAAGGTTGGACTGGGCCTGATAAACCTGACCGCAAGCTTGACCCATCCCGCATTTGCGCGCTAGCAGAGGATCAAGGGGTAAGCTTGCGAACACCCCGTGAGGCGGCAGCCCAAGTTCGCATGTATCCAAAGCAACAAGGAAACATGCAATGGCTGCCCCCAATGCAATTACACCCCGTCAACTCTTGCGTCTGATCGGTACGCCGCAGTCGCCTGTGCTTGTCGACGTGCGTACAGACGCCGATTTCCACGACGACCCCAGACTTATCCCGGCTACGGTTCGCCATCCCTATGACAATATCGATGGCATCCAACAACTGATCGGAGACAGGCCTTGTGTCGTGATTTGTCAGAAGGGCAAGAAACTAAGTCAGGGCGTCGTTTCATGGCTGCAGGCTGACGGGATTCAGGCCGAGTTTCTGGAAGGTGGAACGTTCGCCTGGCGTGATACTCCGGGGGCGCAATTCGTGCCGGTCTCGGCCCTGCCCGCGCTTGTAAACGGCAGCACGCTTTGGGTCACCCGGCACCGCCCCAAAATCGACCGTATCGCCTGCCCGTGGTTGATCCGAAGGTTTGTCGATACACATGCGCGGTTTCTCTTTGTAGCACCGGATGAAATTCAGGGGGTTGCCGAGCACTTCGGCGCCACACCCTTTGATGTTGAAGGAACTGATTGGAGCCATCGCGGCGACAAATGCACCTTTGACATGATGCTGGAAGCGTTCAACCTGCGCTCTGAACCCCTGAACCGTATGGCCACAATCATACGTGCAGCCGATACAAACCGCCATGATCTGGCGCCAGAGGCCGCCGGATTGCTGGCTCTTTCGGTCGGGTTGTCGCGCCAGTACAGGGATGACCAGCAGCAATTAAAGGCTGGGTTGCACCTCTATGATGCACTTTATCGCTGGGCGCGCGATGGGTCTGGCGAGACACATGACTGGCCCGCAGGTCACGGCCAATGACCCCTTCATATCGTGAGTTGATCAGGGTGTTTGGGCGCATCGGGCTGCTGTCCTTCGGCGGCCCCGCCGCCCAAATCTCTCTGATGCATCAGGAACTGGTCGAAAAGCGCCCCTGGTTGGACGAACAGACCTATCTACGCGCGCTTTCGCTGTGCATGCTGTTGCCGGGTCCTGAAGCCATGCAACTTGCCACTTATGCTGGTTGGCGGCTGCGCGGCGTAGCCGGAGGGTTGATCGCAGGCAGCTTGTTTGTGCTGCCGGGGGCTCTGGTGATCGCGCTGCTGGTTTTGCTTTATGCGGCCTATGGTACATTGCCTTTGGTTCAAGCCGGATTCTTGGGCATCAAGGCCACGGTGATCATCATCGTCCTACAAGCATTACGGAACCTATCGAAGAAAGCACTTACAGACATTGAACACCGGGTAATTGCAAGCCTCGCCTTTTTGGGGATCTTTGTCTTCAACCTGCCCTTCCCGCTAATCATCCTGTGCGCTGCCGTTTGGGGATTTGTGACTTCGAAAGACGACAAGCCCGTTGCCGTTCAAGCCAGCCCAACACTTGCTAATCCTGTTCGCACAGCGGTTTTCTGGCTTATCCTTTGGCTGGGGCCGTTGTTTGTTCTGTCTTTGAGCGGCCAGGAACTGCTCAGCGATCTGGGCTGGTTCTTTGCCCGCCTTGCGGTTGTAACTTTTGGCGGTGCCTATGCGGTGCTGGCCTATATGACCCAGACCGTGGTCGAAACCTACCAATGGATCAGCACGGACCAGATGATCGACGCGCTAGGTCTGGCCGAAACCACGCCTGGGCCACTGATTCTGGTGACTCAGTTTGTGGCCATGCTTAGCGGTCAGATTGCCGGAGGCGCCTCGCTGGCGTTTGCGGCGGGCATTGTCGCTTTATGGGCGACGTTTGTACCGTGTTTTCTGTGGATTTTTCTTGCAGCCCCGCATCTGGACAGAATCGCCGAGCGTCCGCGTCTTGGGGCCGCGATGCACGGAATCACAGCTGCGGTCGTCGGAGTGATTCTCAACCTCTCCGTGTGGTTCGGGCTAAACGTCTTGTTCACCTCAATTCCGGGGTGGCATTGGGGACCAGTTTCTCTCTCCCTACCCGACCCTTCGTCGCTTGAATTCAGCGCACTTGTGCTGACCGTTCTGGCTGGCCTGTTGATTTTCCGTATGAAATCCGGTTTAGCAACCACACTTGGTATCATGGTTCTGGCCGGACTAGGCATGCAGATTTTGTAATCAATACAGCCCAGCACAGCCTTTCGTTTCCGTCCGAATGAACTATGCTGGGATTAACCACTTTCGAGGATCAACCATGTCGCAAGACATCGACTACGGGAATCTGATGCACACGGCCATGCGAGGCCTGATCAAAACCGTCCTGACCGACGTGTCCGAAACCGGCCTGCCCGGTTCGCATCATTTCTTTATCACTTTTGATACACGGCATGAGGGCGTTGAGTTGGCCGATTGGCTGCGTGAGCGCTATCCAGGCGAGATGACGATTGTCATGCAGCACTGGTTCGAAAACCTCGAAGTCGGTGACGATGGCTTCTCGATTACGCTGAATTTCGGGGATGCGCCGGAACCGCTTTACATCCCCTATCTGGCGATCAAAACCTTCGTGGATCCTTCGGTTGAGTTTGGCTTGCGCTTTGAAAGCCCGGAAGACGAGGACGAAGAGATCCATGTGACGGAAGAAGCCCCGATTGAGCTTGAGGCCGAAGAGACGGAACCTCAGCATGATGCGGATGTGGTCTCGCTGGACAGCTTCCGGAAATGACCCAGAAAACCCCGCTTGATGCGGGGTTTATTCTTTTTGAAGGAATGTCTCGACCGAGCGCGACTTAACCCCATCGCGAAACCGGGAAAATGACAGGTCGAGCCCGCCATCAGCTAGTGCCCGGTCAAATTGCTGAAGCTCATAGCCACCGTTTTCGGCTATGAACAACGAAAACACCGTCAGAGTATCTCCTTCGATCCGCCCCCAAACAAAGGGTTCCCCTTTCATCGGGTCAAGCGGCACCTCATGGCCAAACACATTTCGCTTCATGGCCGCAGAATAAACATCGGGCCGATCCGAGCTTTGAAAATCAACCGAGTATTTCTCATCCTTGATGCGACCGTCGGCTTTGTAAGTCGTGGTGGTCCAACTCACGTTGAAGCCCCCTTTAATTTCCTGAATCGAAACGCTCATATCCCGAGGGGTCGCCGTACCATCCGCATCAACAACGTCGGCCGAACCGGTATAGTCGCCCACGAACGGCTCAATTCCCGTCGCCTGAGCGTGTTGCACAAATACTGCCAGCCAAAAACTCGCGGCAAACAATAACGCAAGCGTATACAAAGGGCTTTTGAGAAGTGACACGCGCATGGTTGCCTCCGTCAGGGTTATTGTCCCATCTTAACTTTAGCCCGCCGACGTACAATGGCACTGTTTTCGCTAACAGAAATTATTTGTAGCTGTGCCGCGTCTATACCTTTGCGCGGCCCAAGTTTAAGGTGCGCTCAACTGGCCGATTGCGCCACAGCCTTGCTGCGGGTAAACGGCATACGACTGCATACCAGACCGGAGCGACCGATGTCTCAAACCCGCACTGAATCCGACAGCTTTGGCCCGCTTGAGGTGCCTGCCGATAAGTATTGGGGCGCGCAAACGCAGCGTTCGATCATGAACTTCCCCATCGGCTGGGAAAAGCAGCCCGTCGCCATCGTGCGCGCGTTGGGTGTGATCAAAAAGGCCTGTGCAATTGAAAACAAAGCCATCGGCAAGCTGGACGCCAAGATCGCCGACGCGATCATACAAGCGGCCGGTGAAGTGTTCGAAGGCAAGTTTGACGACAACTTTCCTCTGGTCGTATGGCAAACCGGCTCGGGCACGCAATCCAATATGAACTCGAACGAGGTCATTGCGAACCGCGCGATTGAGATTATGGGTGGCGAGATTGGCTCGAAAGATCCCGTTCACCCGAATGATCACTGCAATATGGGTCAATCCTCGAACGATACTTTCCCCACCGCGATGCACATCGCCACAGCGATGAGTGTGCGCGATGTGTTGATGCCCGGGCTTGAGAAGTTCGCCTCGGCGCTGGAAGCCAAGGCAAAAGAGTTTGCCGGTATCATCAAGATCGGCCGCACCCATACGCAGGATGCCACGCCGTTGACGTTGGAACAGGAATTCGGCGGGTATGCGCATCAAATTCGTCAGGGCATTGCGCGTGTAGAAGCTGCAATGCCCGGTATCTATGAACTGGCTCAAGGCGGTACTGCTGTGGGTACCGGTTTGAACACGCATGGCGGCTGGGATGAGGCTGTCGCCAAGAATATGGCCGATATCACCGGCCTGCCCTTTGTGACCGCGCCGAACAAATTCGAAGCTTTGGCCGCACATGATGCGATGGTCTTCCTGTCGGGCGCGTTGGCCACGATCGCCGGTTCCTGCTACAAGATTGCCAACGATATCCGTCTGTTGGGTTCGGGGCCCCGCTCAGGATTGGGTGAGCTTATCCTGCCCGAAAACGAGCCCGGTTCCTCCATCATGCCCGGAAAGGTGAACCCGACACAGGCCGAAGCGCTGACTCAGGTGGCCGCGCATGTGATGGGCAACGACGCAGCAATGAAGTTTGCAGGTTCGCAGGGCCATTTCCAGCTGAACGTCTACAACCCGATGATGTCCTATAACCTGCTGCAGTCGATCCAGCTGCTGGGCGATGCGACCGACAGCTTTACCGAGCGGATGCTGTTGGGCATCAAAGCCAACGAGCCACGCATCGACAAGCTGATGAAGGAATCCCTGATGCTGGTGACTGCTCTGGCACCGACAATCGGGTATGACAACGCCACGACCGTCGCCAAAACAGCGCACAAGAACGGCACAACACTTAAGGAAGAAGCGATTGCGTTGGGCTTTGTGGATGAGGCGACGTTTGATGCGGTTGTGCGGCCCGAGCATATGATTGGACCCAAGGACTGATGGGTAAACCGGTTAACCTGAACCGGTTTCGAAAAGAAAAAGCGCGGGCTGAAAAAAAGGCCCGCGCGGATGCAAACGCTGCGAAACACGGACAATCCAAAGCCGACAGGACCGTAGTAAAGCTGCAGCAAGACCGGCAGCGCCGGGACCTTGACGGTCACAAGGTCGACGAATGAGTGGACGTCCTGTCAAACGCTCCCTGACCTTGCAAGGTCATCGAACATCCGTTTCGCTTGAGGATGAGTTCTGGCAAGCCTTCCGTGATATCGCGCGGGAAAAAGATATCCCAATCAATGTCCTGGCGGCAAATATTGATGCAGAGCGCGACCCGGAAACCGGACTGGCTTCGGCCATTCGTGTCTTCATTCTGAATTGGTATCGTCAAACCGATTGAGTACTTGATTTCAAACAATCGCGTCGCTTATCTTCGCGGAGAACAAAAAGGGTACATTCATGAACGATTTGGCAACAGGCCCAGATGGAAAGCCTCGGTGTTCGTGGTGCAACGTCGCCCCCGAATTCTTTGACTATCATGATAACGAATGGGGATATCCGGTTTCCGATGACAGACGACTGTTTGAGAAACTGTGCCTCGAGAGCTTTCAGTCAGGCTTGAGTTGGCGCACCATTCTGTCAAAACGCGAGAATTTCAGGGCAGCGTTTAGAAACTTTGATTTCAACAAGATAGCCGAATTTTCTGATGCAGATATCAATCGACTTCTGGACGATAAAGGCATCGTGCGACACCGCGGCAAGATTGAAGCCGTGATCAACAACGCCCGCCGCGTGCAGGACCTAATCGCTGACGAGGGATCATTGGCCGCTTATGTCTGGAGGTACGAGCCTACGGCGCCACCCGCCCCGCAAAGCGCTTCCACATCGACAGAATCCATTGCGATGTCGAAAGATCTGAAGAAACGCGGTTGGAAATTCGTAGGCCCCACCACGATCTTTGCCTTTATGCAGGCCATGGGGTTGATCAATGATCACGCCAACGGATGTGTCATGCGCGAAAAAGCGGCGCAATTGCGCCGCGATTTCATCAAGCCCGAATAGATTACCCCGCGATCAGATCGAGGCGCGGTAGATATTGTCGATATTACCGCCGAGCGCTGCATTGAATTCTGCGTCAGATTGCTGTTTGGACAGCCCTTCGGTCAGTGCGCGCGAAAACGACGCGATCATCTTGCTGTTTTGGCCAAGCAGGTCGCAGGCCTGCTCGGTCGAGTATCCGCCGGACAGCGCCACAACACGCAGGACGCGCGGGTGATCCGCCACCTCATCATAAAGGTTGGCCTGGCTGGGTATGGTCAGCTTCAGCATCACTTCCTGACCCTCGACCAATTGATCCAGGTTCTTCAGAATTTCTTTTTTCAGAATGTCCTCAGCCTCGGCCTTGGTTTCCGAGTGGATGTTTACCTCAGGCTCGACAATTGGGACCATTCCCGCATCAGTGACCACGCGTGCGACCTGGAACTGCTGCGCGACAACGTCGGCAATGCCCTGAGCATTTGCTTCGTGGATAACTGAACGTTCCTTGGTGCCAAAAACCCCATCCGCCTTGGACAGCGTTTCAGCCAGCCCCGGAATTGGCTTCATCATCTGAACACCGTTGGCCTGATCCTCAAGTCCTTTGTCGATTTTCAGAAACGGCACGATGCCTTTTTCGGACCACAGATAATCCGCGACCTTCTTGCCGTCGATTTCTTCGCCCAAGGTCCGTTCGAACAGGATCGCGCCAATCACTTTATCCTTGGTGAAATCGTCAGCCAGAATGATCCGCGCGCGCATCTTCTGAATCTCGCCGAACATCTCTTCGTCTGATCCGTAATCCGATGCTTCAACACCATACAAAGCCAGCGCTTTGGGGGTTGAACCGCCGCTTTGGTCCAGTGCTGCGATAAATCCTGCGCCTTCGGACATCTGCGCGCGCTGTTCTGCTTTCGACATAACTCAATCCCGTTCAATATGATTCCGCGTTTTCAATCCGCATACAGCATGCCGAAGAGCGATGGTAGTTTGTTAGCGCTCAACCAAGCGCAACCAAATTCCGTCTTTCGATCTGACGGTCAAATGCGCGACCGGTACCGGCGTTTCGTCTGGTATTGTTTCGAATCGGTAACGACGCAAGAGCATCGATAAGATCAAAGGACCTTCTACCATCGCGAACCCTGCGCCCGTGCAGACCCGGGGGCCAGCCGAAAAGGGAATATAGGCCTCGCGCTGGCATTTCTTTCCGTTTTCCGTCGTCCATCGCGTGGGGTCGAAATCGTCCGGCCGGTCCCAAAGCCTTTCGTGCCGATGTAAGTGCCAGGGGCTTACAACGATCTGAGAACCCTGCAAAATATCCCGATCACGGAAGCGTTCAGGACATGTCGCCTCGCGCACCATCATTGGAACTGGTGGATACAGGCGCAAAGCTTCACGAAACACATCGCGGCTAAGTTTTAGTTGGGACATGGTTGAAAACTCGGGCATGTCCAGAGCTTTCGCTTCCTCAGCCAGCTTTTCCTGCCAGTCCGGATACATCGCCATCAGATAGAGCGTCCAAGCCAGTGCAGACGCGCTGGTTTCATGCCCCGCCAAAAAGAAGATGGCGACCTGATCGACCATTTCCTGCGCATCAAACCGGTCTCCGGTTTCCGGGTCTGTTGTCGTCATTATCTTGGTGGCCAGATCATCGGGGGCCGACCCGTTTTCGATTGCAATAGCGCGTGCATCCGTCAATCGGCTGATCAGATCCCGAATCTCGCTGGCGGTTTGGCGAGTTTTGCGAGAATGAAATCGGGGCATCCAGCTTGGAACCGGAACGAATGCGGCCAGGTTCAGCAAGGGCTGTTCGCGCTGATAGATTCTGAATTTATCGAAGACCTGCGCAGCAACCTCATGTTCGATGGGAACCGAAAACAGGGTGCGGAAAATCACATCCGCCGCGACATGGCTTGTGATTTCTTCACATTCCACCTTCTGCCCAACCCTGCCAGAAAGCCGATCCGCACAAGCCTGCGCCGCATTTAACATCGCGGGAAACGTATCTTTCAAACGTCCGCCTTCAAAGGCGGGATCAATGATCCTGCGCTGCCGTTTCCAGACTTCGCCATTGGTCAGGAACACGGACCGGCCCAATAAGGGGCGTAAGCCTTCGCTGATGCGATTTGATTTTGGAAACGCATCCGGGCGCTCTTTCAGAACTGCGCGGATCAGATTGGGTTGGTTGACCATATACGAGCGAAAGAACGGCGTTCGGAATTCAGCCATCCACGCTCGATATAGACGCTGGGGCTGAGCAGACAGCAAGTCTTGACGAAACAGACGCAGATACCGCCACAGCGAGACTTTATCCGGTCGTGCTTCGGGCTTTGGGGGCGTCATGCTTCCACCGCAATGTATTTCGAAACCGCCCGTTCAATGCGCGACCGAGATGGCGCGCGCCCTTCAAACCGCTGCTTCAATGTTTCAGGACCTGCGGTGATGCGGAAATAGTCATAAAGTCCAGGTTGATCGAACGCACAAAGATATTGAAAGTGCAGGCGAAAAAAGCGCCAACGCAATTGCTGCCATCGCGCGGGGGACAGTGTTTGGGTGAAGGCCGCAGAAAGAACCAGCGGCCCGCACTTTTTGGGGCCAGCGACGCCGCTGACCGCGACCGGATCGCACAACGCAAACGCGCAGCCATCCCCCGGTGCAGAGACATCGATCCAAGTCATATCCGCGCGTTCGGATAGATATTTAAGATCAGCGCGAAGCGTGTGTGCCTGCGGTAGAAACGAAACCATTGGCACCACCTGCCCCAAGGTCAGAAAGGATAAGACTGGCTTATCCTGTACACCGCCCCGTCGTCGTAAAACATCTGCCAACACTGACACACCAAGATGGGCGCCAGAGCTGTGACCTACGACCAGCACCTCATCGGTGTCTGTGTCCAGCGTCTCGGTGATCAGGTCAGAAAACTCCCGCAGCCTCGATTGCAGATCTTGCGAGTACGCGCCGTATAGCTTCGCCGAGTGGGCATAGTCATGCATGAGGTAATAAGCGAACAGTCGATTATCGATCTTTCGGAACCATTGCATCAGAGCATAGATTACCCCGGCAGCAGGTACCAAAGACCACCACCCAACGAGTGGTTTCAATACAGCGACTAAACCCCAAGCAATAAACAACGATGCCAAAAGCTGCAGCAGCAGCATTGCCACCGGGTATAGCGCCGCAATTACGGGCCCCTTGCGCAGCTGCATCAGCCGCCAAAGCGTACCGGTCGAGATATATATCCAGGCGGTTCTCGCCAGTTGCAGATAGGTTGCCGGTATCGATTGAGCCATGCTGTCACGCACGATATCCGACCAGACCAGAACCTGAACATCTGCATCAACAGGACTGCCGTCCTGCTGAGAAGTCACCTGCCAGCCGTAGGGACCTTCGCCCGTCCTAGCGCTAATATCGATCTGGTATCCCGATATCTCAGCCTGGGCGCCCCCCTCTTTGCGGTAGAGCTCTCGATATCGGCGCGGATGAATCGGGTCGTAGCCGGGAATGTAAAACACCCGGCGTTTGCGCACCTGCGGATTGGATTGCTGACTGCTCATTACCCGGCCCTCTGCGCCAAAGATTAGCGCAGCGTTGACGCCAAGGTAAGACCTGGCGTCTATCCATCCGCGTTTAATGCCAGAGGGTTAACCGAGGTTTGCCAATGCCGGGAATGTTTCCAGCAGCCACCAGCTGAATTCGGTGAACAAACCGGTGACAAGCATGATGCCAACAAAAAGCAGCAGCCCGCCCATCACCTTCTCGATTGTGCCCATATGCGGTTTGATGCGGTTCATAACCGCCATCGAGCGGTTCAGGAACATCGCAGCCAGCAAGAATGGAATGCCCAGGCCTGCCGCATATACGCCAAGCAATACGGTGCCACGCGTGACTGATGCTTCGGAGGCGGCCAGCGACAAGATTGCACCTAATTGTGGGCCGATACACGGCGTCCAACCGAAGGCGAAGGCCAGTCCCAGAATATATGCCCCGAACACAGATCCGCTGGAGTCACCCGTATCAACGCGTGCCTCACGATCCAACAAAGGAATACGGAACACGTTCAGAAAGTGCAGGCCAAAGACAATGACGACAGCGCCCGAGAGTTTGGCGAAAAGCACCTGATTCTGAAGAACAAACGCCCCAAAGACCGAGGCTGTAAAGCCTAGCAGCAGGAACACGGTCGACAGACCCAGAACAAAAAACAGTGCCGCCAGGGTCGCCTTGCGCCGCGCGCGCGCCTCATCCTGCATCTCGTTGATAGTCACACCGCTCATATACGCGAGGTACGGTGGCACAATCGGCAGCACGCAGGGAGACAGAAAACTTATCAACCCGCCCAGCATGGCGATAAACATGGCAGGCAGAAGGCCCGCGTCTATGATCTCAATTCCGAACATGACTCAGCACATATGGTATCGCGCGGGTTTCGTCACGAGGCCATTCGGTCACATCCTCGTGGTTGCGCGCTGGACAGTATCGCTCGTTAGAAATATCTCAGCCCCATGACCAATGAGATTGAAACACTGGATGCGTTGGGATTGTTGTGCCCCTTGCCTGTTTTGAAGGCTCGGAAGCGCCTGAAATCCTTGCCTGCGGGGGGTATGCTGCGCGTGCTGGCCGATGATCCTGCCGCGATTATCGACGTACCGCATTTCTGTACCGAATCTGGCCATACACTTGTCTCGCAAGACACAGTAGATGGTCATCAGATATATGTGATCCAAAAATCGGCCTGAGGATTCTTTGGAACGCACCCTAATGAAAAAGGCGGGCCAGTTGGCCCGCCTTTTTCTTACTGTCCCAATGACCACCACCCTCGGCGCTTTGGCTTGGCCGGCGCGGGTTCGGGTTCGTCTGCCACTGCCTCCAAGACCGGCTCTGGGGTGGCAGCCTCAATGACTTCGGGTTCTGCTGCCACGGTCGATTCTTCGGCTTCTTCGGCAACCAGTTCAGGCGCTTCAGCAGGTTCCTCTGGCACTTCTTCAGCGACTTCAGAAGCCGACGTTGCTTCGGCGATCTCAAGTTCTGATGGTGCATCAGCACTATCGGGCTCAGCGGCTGGTTCGATGCTTTCAGACTCATCGGCTGGCTCTTGCTGTTCAGCCTCGGCGGCCTCAGCATTGACCGGCTCTTTCTGCGGATCGGAGTTCGCATTATCCGCTTCGGTCTGCGTCTCACTTGCTTCGACTGTGGCCTCAGTATCCTTTTTGCGTCGGCGCGGTGCCCGGCGCTTTTTCGGTTTGGCCGCTTTCTCAGCATCTTCCTCAGCAACAGGCTCCGCCTCGGTCTGCTTGGCTTCGACGCTCTCAGCTTCGTTGCTCGAGTCGGTTACACTGTCTGCGTCAGACTCGTCCGCATTGCCATCCGGCGCGTCACCATTGCCCGAACTCTTCTTGCGCCGGCGCCGACGCCGTTTACGCTTGGGCTTGGTCTCTTCCTCGCTCTGAACCGCAGTTTCTTCTTCGGTTTCGTCCTCATCCGTGGCGTCGACCATATCCATCAGCGACGCATCAACCGATACCACCGGCGCAGTTGCTTCAGGAACAACGCGGCTCGCGGTCTTGAACTTCTCCATCGAGAAGTCGGGACTGACCAAATGAACGTCCCCTTCGATCCGAACCGACAAACCATACCGCGCTTCGATCTGCGCGATATGTTCGCGTTTCTGGTTCATCAGGAAGTTGGCGATGCTAACCGGGCAACGCACCAATACCTCACGCGAACGGCGGCGAGTGCCTTCCTCTTCAATCTGGCGAAGGATTGACAGTGCCATATTGTCGTCCGACCGGATCAGGCCGGTACCATGGCAAGACGGGCATGGCTGGGTCGTCGCCTCGAGCATTCCAGGACGCAGACGCTGACGGCTCATTTCGAGCAGTCCAAAGCCCGAAATCCGGCCCACCTGAATACGGGCACGATCCGTTTTCAGCTTGTCCTTCAGTCGCTTCTCAACGGCCGAGTTATTTTTGCGCTCGTCCATATCGATGAAATCGATCACGATCAGACCGGCCAGATCGCGCAGACGCAATTGGCGCGCCACTTCTTCGGCGGCCTCCAGATTGGTCTTCAACGCGGTTTCCTCGATCGAACCTTCTTTGGTCGCCCGACCCGAGTTCACATCGATCGCCACCAGCGCTTCGGTCACCCCGATCACGATATAGCCACCGGATTTCAGCTGAACCGTCGGGTTGAACATCCCGGCCAGATAGCTTTCCACCTGATATCGCGCGAATAGCGGCAGCGCGTCTTCGTATCGCTTCACGTTCTTGGCGTGCGACGGCATGATCATCTTCATGAAGTCTTTGGCGATGCGATACCCGCCCTCGCCTTCAACCAGAACCTCATCGATGTCGCGATTATACAAGTCGCGGATCGAGCGTTTGATTAGGTCGCCTTCTTCATAAATTTTCGCAGGCGCAATGGATTGCAACGTCAGCTCGCGGATCTGCTCCCACAGTCGTTGCAGGTATTCATAGTCGCGCTTGATCTCTGATTTGGTCCGCTTGGCACCCGCCGTGCGAACGATCAGACCCGCGCCCGTGGGCACGTCAATTTCAGCGGCAATGTCCTTCAGTTTCTTCCGGTCAGCGGCATTGGTGATCTTGCGGCTAATTCCGCCGCCCCGTGCGGTATTGGGCATCAGTACGCAGTACCGACCCGCCAAAGACAGATACGTGGTAAGTGCCGCACCCTTGTTGCCGCGCTCTTCCTTGACCACCTGCACCAGCAGGACCTGACGCACCTTGATAACTTCCTGAATCTTGTAGCGGCGCGGGCGTGGCTTGCGCGGAGGGCGGATATCCTCGCTATCGTCTTCGTCCGCCACCGACTCGATGGTATCGTCTTTCGAAGCCGCGTCAGCGCTTTTGCTTTCTGTCTCGCCATCTGCCTCGGGCTCATCGCCAGAAGCTTCCGCCTCTTCTGCGTCAGACTTGGCTTCGACCTCATCCGAAGGTTCTTCTTGGTCGGTATCAGTTGCTTCGACAGGCGCGTATTCCGCTACCTCAGTAGTCTCTTCTAGCGCTTCCGCCTGCTGATCTACATCTTCGGACTTGGCTTCTTCGGTCGGAGCTTCTTCAGCAACAGGCTCGGCGGCATCCTCTGGCTCTTCCACCGGCGTCTCGGCAACGATTTCCATCGGAGACGTCCCTTCGGGCACCTCCGTCTCTTCACCGTCATCCAGATCGATGGTTTCCATTCCGGTCGGCTCTGAGGAAACCTCCAGCGTCTCAACCGGATCGTCCGTCTTGACGTCAGCGGCCTTGGAACGCGAACGTGACCGGCGCTTCTTGGGCTTTGTTTCCTCGGCCTCATCCCGCGCCTTCATCGCCTCGGCATAGGCGCGCTCTTCCTCCATCAGCGCCTCGCGGTCAGCGACGGGGATCTGGTAGTAGTCGGGATGGATTTCGGAAAAGGCCAGAAACCCGTGCCGGTTCCCGCCGTAATCCACAAATGCCGCCTGTAGCGACGGCTCAACCCGTGTTACTTTTGCAAGATAGATGTTGCCAGCAAGCTGGCGTTTGTTTTCGGATTCAAAGTCAAATTCCTCAACCTTGTTTCCGTCGACCACCACAACGCGGGTTTCCTCCGCGTGGGTGGCATCGATAAGCATTTTCTTAGCCATGTGTCCTTGGTGCACCGCGCCAAACGCGTTGTCCTGACCCGTCCAGGCGGACAGGCGCTTTTGGGGAGGTGTCTTGTACGGGCGATATCGGACGGCGCGCGGCAGGGTCTGGCGCTTTGGCCCCCTGCCCGTATACTCAATCGTTGCGCGCGCGTCATCGCGGTTCTTCTCCGACAGGCGCGTCTATATGCGGCCCGCCCATTTATTCCATTCACCCGCATAGACGGGTTCAGGCGTTCATCTGCCCCATTGGGGCATAATCGGTCTGCCGCGCCGCGCGGGATCTATCCTCACCATCAGCTCAGCAGCGAAACTCAAAACACGGGGCTTGCAGGCACAAAATACCCGGCCCGTTCGATCACAATAAAAGCAGTCCTGTGGAAAAGACAATGGGCAAACTGCATCGCGACCCAAGAACGCGCCGAAGAGTCCCTTCATCTGTTCAGAAATATCCAGGGGTTGAATTGAACCGCAAGCTCAAGAGGGGGCTGGCCCCCTCCTCCGCTTTCACAGGTAATCCGAACGCTGCAACCCGTACTTCGCCATCTTTTCGTTCAGTGTCCGGCGTGGCAGGCAGAGTTCTTCCATCACCGAGGCGATCGATCCCTTGTGACGGCGCATCGTATTGTCGATCAGCATCCGCTCGAAGGCTTCAACATATTCCTTCAGCGGCTTGCCTTCAGTTGTCATCACTGGCTGCATCTCTTCGTGATCCGACATCAGCAGCGAAGCAATTGTCCCCGACCCGCGCCGCGACTGCAGCACCGCACGCTCAGCAATGTTGATCAACTGCCTCACATTCCCGGGCCACGGGGCCTGAAGCAGCTGAGCCGCTTCCTGCGCACTGACCTGAGGCGCGTCGCAGCCATATTCCTCTGCGAACTGTTCGCTCAGACGGGTGAACAGCGTCAGGATGTCCTCACCCCGCTGTCGCAGCGGAGGCATGGTGATGCGCAGCGCCGCCAACCGATAGAACAGATCGGGACGCAATACATCTTCTGAGGTTTTGCCCGCTTCCTGCAGGTTCGAAATCGCAACGATCCGCGTTTCAGCAGGGGTGCCCTGCTCATTCATAACGCTCAATAGACGGGCCTGCAGCGTATCACTCAGGGCTTCGACATCCTCAAGAACCAGCGTACCGCCGCGGGCCTCTTCGATGGCGGGCAACTGCGTGTCTTCGGGGAGCATCGGGCCAAACAGGCGTTTCGACAGCGCTTCTTCCTCAAGTGCTGCGCAAGAAACCAGGACGAATTTCTTACCCGCCCGGCTACCAACCGCGTGCAATGCATGCGCCACCAAAGTCTTTCCGGTTCCGGTTTCCCCATCGATCAGGACATGACCATCCGCCTGCCCCAGATCCAGAATATCTTCACGCAACCGCTCCATGACGGGGCTGGCACCGATCAGCTTGTTCATGATCTGCGTACCGCCAGACAGCTCACGCCGCAGGGCTCGGTTGTCAAGCGTCAGACGACGCGCATTGCTGGCGCGTTTGGCCAGTTCGGACATGCGATCGGGGTTAAACGGCTTTTCAAGGAAATCGAACGCCCCGACACGCATCGCCTCTACGGCCATTGGCACGTCACCATGTCCCGTGATCATGATCACCGGTAGCGTGCTATCGGCCCCCATCAGCTTTTTCAGCAGTTGAATGCCATCCATTCCCGGCATCTTGATGTCAGAGATCACGATCCCGGGATATTCTGGCCCCAAGACCTTGAGCGCATCCTCGGCACTTGAAAAGGTTTCGGTGTCGTACCCCGACAAAGCCAGCCACTGGCTGATCGACTGGCGCATGTCCTGTTCATCATCCACGATGGCGATTTTCATGGCCTGTGCCATAGTCACTTCCTCTATTCCGCGGCCTCAAGGCCGTCGCTTCCCAATATGGGCAATTGCATCTCAAACACCGCGCCACCCTGTTGGCCGTTGCGCGCGGTCAGCCGTCCGCCATGGTCGTTCACGATCCCGGACGAGATGGCAAGCCCCAGACCAACGCCGTCCCCCGGGCGTTTGGTCGTATAAAACGGCTCGAACAGGTTTTCGATATCCTCGATCCCGTGGCCATTGTCCCGCACGGTCAGTACCGCAGTTTCACCTGCAGCGAGAATGATCTCGACATCCGGCTCATCCACAGACTTGGTCGCATCCAGCGCATTGCGCAAGAGATTGACCATAACCTGTTCGATCCGCATCCGATCACCCATCACTATAACAGGTTCTTCGGGCAAAATCTGGGTTATCTTAACATGTCGCTGACGCAGCTGCGGCTCCATCATCGACAGGGACGAGGCCAGCGCTTCGCCAAGATTTACTGGCGAAAACGCATCTGCACCTTTGCGCGCATAGGATTTGAGCTGGCGCGTGATCGCCCCCATCCGCTCGATCAATCCGTCGATCCGCCCAAAGCTGGCCAACGCCTCTTCGGGCCGGTTTCGACGCAAAAGCAGACGCGCGCCTGCCAGATAAGTTTTCATCGCAGCCAGAGGTTGATTTAATTCGTGACTGACTGCCGCAGACATCTCTCCAAGTGCTGCCAGTTTTGAGCTCTGGGCAAGGGTTTGTTCGGCAACTTCCAGCGTCTTTTCAACACGTTCACGCTCAGCGATTTCCCGCTGCAGCCTTACGTTCAATGCGCGAAGCTCCGCCGACTCGCGCTGGAACAAGGTCATGCGCAACGTCGCCCTGCGGCTGAGCGCATAGAAGGTCAGCGCCAGAAGAATCGCAAAGGCCATGATCTCAAGCGCCAGAACGCTGTTCACCCGCTCGCGGATCGATGAATAGGTGGTGAACGAAGTCATTTGCCAGCCCCGGAACGGAATGCGGGTCTCCATCCGCATCACAGCCTCGCCCTGAAGATAGGCATCAGGGGGCAAAGCGCTCCAATCGGTTGTGGCCCGGATTGCGCGCTGAATCGCGTTCTGAGGGGGTTGGCGCAACATGGCACCACTTTCATCCAGACCTCGCCACTGAGGCTCGGTCGAGAGGATGATCGTACCAGTGCTGTCTGTGACCATCACCGCGTCAGAAATACCAGCCCAGGCGCGTTCAAATTTCTGCAAATCAACTTCGACTACGATCACGCCAAGAATCTCTGCATTCGCCTCGATTCGCCGCGAGTACACAAAGCTGTAACCGCCGGACTCACGTGGAATGACCGAGAATATAGTGGCATTCGATCGAATTGCATCGATGAAGTAAGGCGAGTTCCGGTGGCTTTCCTGCAACCGGTTCCGGTCGGTTGCAGCACGTGTCAGGCCATCCCCATCCAGCAAAACCAGCGAGGCCGCCCCGATTTCTTCAACGAAAGAGATCAGGCGCTGGCTCGACAGCGTGTAATCGCTGGATTGCAGGGCCGAAATCAGGGTGGGGTCACGGGCAAGCAACTGCGGCACGATGGCGTTTCGTCGCAACTCACTCAGCAGGTTGCCGGAATACAAGGCTAACCGCAGTTCGGCCCGGTTTCTGGTCGATTCGGTGAAGCGACTTGTTAGCAGACTGTTGGTGATCCACACTGTGGCGACGGTAGCAAGCAGCAACAAAAACACGGCAAGACGCAGCCGCCAGCCCATAGGCGCGCCGCGAAACCGGTTCAGAAACCCTTTGCTGTTTGCTTGATCTTCCGCGCTCATGTACTGACGCTACGCGTCCCGACTGATGACCTCAAGTCACGCGGGCGTCAGCACCCCGGCCAATGCGCGGAAGAGCGCCGTCCCGTCAGTGCCTCCGTGGCCTGAATCCGCCGCTCGTTCTGGGTGGGGCATCATGCCTAACACGCGCCGGTTGTGCGATAAAATCCCTGCAATATCGTCGCGCGAACCATTGGGATTTTCGGCATATGTGAAGGCAATGCGATCCTGATCCTTCAACTCGGCCAAGGTCTCATCGTCTGCGAAATAATTGCCATCGTGATGCGCAATCGGGATATCGATCACATCCCCGGCATTGTATCCTTCAGTAAAGGCGCTATCGCTGGTTTCGACCTTGAGTCCGATCGTTTTGCAGATGTATTTCAGACCGGCATTGCGCAACAGCGCGCCAGGTAGAATTCCGGTTTCGGTCAGAACCTGAAAACCGTTGCAGATGCCGACGGCATAGCCACCACGCTCGGTATGCGCGGCCAGCGCTTTGCAAATGGGCGATTGGGCCGCAATCGCGCCGCAGCGCAGATAGTCACCATAGGAAAACCCACCCGGAACACCGACAATATCTATGCCCTCGGGCAGCGCGGCATCTTTATGCCAGACCATATCGACGGAAAAACCGGCCTGCTCGAAGGCGACGGCAAGGTCCCGATCACAGTTGGAACCAGGAAAAACGATGACGGCTGCGCGCATGGCGGACCCTCCTAGGTCGGAAAACTCAGAGCAGTTCGATCTCGAAGCGTTCGATGACCGTGTTGGCCAACAGCTTTTCGCACATCTTGGTTACGTCCGCCTCGGTCGCGCCGTCTGCCAGTTCCAGATCGATCACCTTGCCCTGACGGACACCTTCGACCTGATCAAAGCCCATCGCACCCAATGCGTGACGCACAGCCTCGCCCTGCGGGTCCAGAACCCCGTTCTTGAGCATCACATGCACACGTGCTTTCATTTTCGAGAACTCCACTGATGGACCGCGCATCGATCCGTTTCGTTGGGCGCGGGATACCCCGCTTGGGCTTGTCGGACAACCCTGTCGATATGAGACAGGATCAGTTGATCAGCGTTGGTTTTGTGACATTGCTTTTGGGCAGAACGCCAAGACGGCGGGCGACCTCAGAATATGCATCAGTCAGACTACCCAGATCACGGCGGAACACATCCTTGTCCAGCTTCTGACCGGTTTCGATATCCCATAGACGGCAGCTGTCGGGGCTGATTTCGTCCGCAATGATCAGTCGTTGGAAATCGCCTTCGAACACGCGCCCGATCTCGATTTTGAAATCGACCAGACGAATACCAACCGCCAGCATCACGCCGCTCATGAAATCATTAACGCGCAGTGCAAGGCTCAGGATATCGTCCATATCCTGCTGGCTCGCCCAGCCGAATGCCGCAATGTGCTCTTCGGTCACCAGCGGATCACCCAGCGCATCGTCCTTGTAGCAGTATTCAACAATCGGGCGCGGCAGTTGAGTACCCTCGGCGATACCGAGGCGTTTGGACATCGATCCGGCGGCATAGTTGCGGACGATCACTTCCAGTGGAATGATCTCACAATTCCGCACAAGTTGCTCCCGCATGTTCAGACGGCGAATGAAGTGCGTCGGAACTCCGATCTGTGCCAGACCGGTCATGAAGAATTCACTCAACCGGTTGTTCAGAACGCCCTTTCCATCGATCACGTCTTTCTTCTCGGCGTTGAAAGCTGTGGCGTCATCCTTGAAGTACTGCACGATGGTGCCCGGCTCGGGACCTTCATACAGGATCTTGGCTTTACCTTCGTAAATCTTCTTGCGACGCGCCATGAGCGACCTTTCCAGTCTGGGGAAAGGGAATGAGTCCCTTCACGTTGGCGCCCTCATAGTGCAAGCCCCGCTTTCCCGCAAGTTCGCAACCCCGAGAGGCTTTGACGCAGCGCAAATACCTTGCGCACAGGGCGTCGTATAGTCATATCATCAGAAAAGAACATCTAACCCAAGAGGTCCCCAACCAATGACCACATTCGACGAACGTGAAGCCGCGTTTGAAAACAAATTCGCTCATGACGAAAAGATGCAGTTCATCGCCCGGATGCGCCGCAATCGATTTATGGCTGTATGGGCCTCGGCGCTGAAAGGCGAGACTGTGGAACAGGCGCGTAAATACGGGCAGGAACTGGTCCACACCGACCTGCAGAATGTCAGCGAAGACGATGTTGTCGAGGCGGTCAAAGGGTACCTCGGTGATCTCGCGGATGAGGCTAAAATCCGCGAGAAGATGGTCGAACTTCTGGTCGAAGCCAAAGAGCAGGTGATGGCGGAAGCCGAGTCCTGATGCCTGAGCTGGAAAACTCATGATCTTCATGAGTTTTATGAATTTGATTTGACGCCCCGGTCATGAGACACGGGGCGTCTCATATTTTGACGGGCTGTGGCCCCAATTTTGGAATACTCCAATGACAAACGCGCTCAGCAACCTTCTGGAAACCGTTGACGTCATTCTGGCGGATGGCGCAACCGGGACGAACCTGTTCAACATGGGCCTGCAATCAGGCGATGCGCCGGAATTGTGGAACGTCGATGCGCCTGACAAGATTCGTGCTCTGTATCAGGGCTCGGTCGATGCCGGCAGTGATCTGTTTTTGACAAACACATTTGGTGGAACAGCCGCGCGTTTGAAGTTACACGACGCCCAGAACCGCGTGGCCGAGCTGAATCGTATTGGCGCTGAACTGGGTCGCGAAGTCGCTGATAAGGCAGGTCGCCCGATCATCGTGGCCGGCTCTGTTGGCCCGACCGGCGAGATTATGGAACCTGTCGGCAGCCTTTCACACGCCGAAGCCGTCGAGATGTTTCATGAACAGGCTGCGGCGCTAAAGGCTGGAGGCGCAGATGTTCTGTGGCTTGAGACCATAAGCGCGCCGGAAGAATTCCGGGCTGCGGCAGAAGCGTTCGCTCTGGCAGATATGCCGTGGTGCGGCACCATGAGTTTTGACACGGCTGGCCGCACAATGATGGGTGTTACATCTTCTGATCTGGCAATGATCGTGGAAACTCTGCCCAATCCTCCGGTTGCGTTCGGGGCGAATTGCGGCACTGGTGCCTCGGACATACTGCGGACGGTGCTTGGGTTCGCTGCCCAAGGAAACGAACGTCCACTGATTTCCAAGGGCAACGCAGGGATCCCGAAATATGTGGACGGTCATATCCATTATGATGGAACACCTGAACTGATGGGCCAGTACGCCGCCATGGCGCGCGATGCAGGTGCAACGATCATTGGCGGTTGCTGTGGCACCATGCCTGCGCATTTGCGCAAAATGCGCGAGGCGTTAGACAACGGCCCGCGCGGCGAACGCCCGACCCTGGATCAGATCGTATCGGCACTTGGTCCGTTTACCTCAGCCTCAGATGGCACTGGGGACGAGGCCGTTCCCGAACGGCGCACTCGTCGCCGCCGCCGGGCCTGATTGAATGATCAGCGCCCTTCGAATTTCGCAGGGCGCTTTTCAAGAAAGGCTACGACGCCTTCGGCAAAGTCTCGGGTACGTCCGCATTCGCCCTGCAGGTGGGCTTCGGCTGCAAGTTGCTGAGGTAATGTTCTATCGTAAGTTCCCCGGATCGCTTGTTTGATCGCGCGAAACCCAGAGGTTGGGCCATTCGCCAAATACGCAGCTCTCTTGCGCCAATGAGCGTCGAACTCATCATCTGCAACCGCTTCCCAGATCAATCCCCATTCATCCGCCTGGCGCGCGCTGATCTTGTCTGCAAACAACGCTGCACCCATCGCTTTGGCAAACCCCATCTGACGCGGCATGAACCAGGTGCCGCCTGCATCGGGCAGCAGACCGATCCGAGCGAAAGCTTGCAGGAAATAGGCACTCTCGGTTGCTATCACCACATCGGCACAAAGTGCCAGGTTAGCCCCCGCCCCCGCTGCTGGTCCGTTAACTGCCGCTATAGTTGGCACGGGGCAATCATAGACAGCCTCAAGCATCGGTTCATATTCGTCCCGAAGCGCGCGTTCGAGGTCGATCTTTCCTGTGCTCGACGCGTCGCCAAGATCTTGCCCCGAACAAAAGGCAGGTCCAGCACCGGTCAGGACGATCGCGCGAGCGTGTTGCGCGGCATCTTTCATTGCGTAGGTGATCTCGGCCCGCATCTGCGTCGTCAACGCATTCATCTTATCCGGCCGGTTCAATGTCAAAACCGCCAAATTACCAGTAATGTCCAGAAGGACCGCTTCGTATTCCATGCAAAACCTCAGCTGAGCAGCGTTCTGCAAAACACTGACGCAAATGCGGAAAAAGGAAAAGAAGAACCGCGCGTCAGTCTTCCAGAATTCGGCGCAGACGCTCTTGTTCTTCCTCACTAAGGCCTTCTGAATGCGCTACTTCCTGATGCTGCGAACGCTTGCGCAAAAAGTTCCACCCCATGCCGGCCGCTATCAGCAGCATGACAGGAGCCGACAGCCATAACAACAGATTGGCGCCGGTCGCGGTGGGTTTCAGCAGCACATATTCGCCATAGCGATCAACGATGAAGTCCACAACCTCTTGATCAGTATCCCCCGCAACCAGACGTTCTCGCACCAAGATACGCAGATCACGCGCAAGTTCGGCATTGCTTTCGTCAATGCTTTCGTTCCGGCACACCAAGCAGCGCAGACCGGTACTGATATCCCGTGCTCGTGTCTCGAGCGCCGGGTCGTCAAGCACTTCATCCGGCTGAATAGCCATGATCGGGGATGCAATCAGCAGCAGGACAACAAGCAGGCGCTTCATTCGGCAGGAACCCCGCTTGCAGGCGTTTTCCGTGCACCGGCTGCAACACGGAAACGGCGATCCGACAGGCTGAGCACACCGCCCAGAGCCATGAGGATACATCCGCCCCAAATCCAGTTGGCCAGAGGTTTGATATAGGTTCGCATCACCCAGCCGCCATCAGCTTGTTGATCCCCGATCACAACATATAGATCGCGCAGAAAGCGGTAGTCGATTGCAGCCTCAGTTGTCGGCATCCGTGCCACAGGGTAGTCGCGCTTTTCCGGGTTAAGAGTCGCGATATAGCGCCCGTCCTTCTCAACAAGCACATCCGCCATGGTTGAAAAATAGTTCGGCCCCTGTACCTGACGCACATCTTGCAACGCCAACGTAAACTGCCCCACTTCAAAAGGCTGACCCGGTTGAGCGACACGAATATCCTCGACCTCCCAAGCGGTTAGGCCTGCGATGGCAAACATGGTGACACCCAAACCACTATGGGCCACCGCCTTACCCCAGTCTGCGCCGGGCAGTCGAAACAGGCGTCCAAAACTGCCTTTGCGGCCAGTGCGGCTCCAAAGATCGACGATGGCGCCGAAGGTGATCCACGCCCCCAGGAACAAGCCCACGGGTCCCAATGCGCTGCGTCCGGTCTGCATCACCCAGACCAGTATCGCGATCGTGACCGCCAGCACAAATACATAGCGCAAAGACCATGCCGCCCGGCTTAGCTTGCCCCGCTTCCAAGGCAGCATTGCGCCGACGGGAAGAACGATTCCGAGGGCGACCATGAATGGTGTAAATGCAGCATTGAAGAACGGCGCGCCCACCGAGAGTTTTCTATCGAACGCCATCTCGGCCACCATTGGCCACATTGTGCCAAAGAATACGACAAAACAGCTAACTGCCAACAAGATGTTGTTCAGAACCAAAGCACTTTCGCGGCTGACCATTCCGAAGACACCCTTCGCCTCCATCGCCTGCGCGCGTGCAGCAAACAGGGTCAACGCACCGCCGGTAAAGATGATCAGGATGAACAGGATAAATACGCCACGCTCAGGATCATTGGCAAAAGCATGGACCGAAGTCAGCAGCCCCGATCTCACGATAAAGGTCCCGATCAGAGAAAACCCAAACGCGATAATCGCAAGCAAGATCGTCCAGCTTTTCAACGCCTCGCGTTTTTCCACCACGATGGAGGAATGCAATAGAGCGGCCGCCAGTAGCCAAGGCATAAAGCTGGCGTTCTCAACAGGATCCCAGAACCAGAACCCGCCCCAGCCCAATTCGTAGTAGGCCCACCAGGATCCAAGCGCGATACCGATCGTCAGGAAGACCCAAGCCGCCAATGTCCAAGGCCGAACCCAACGCCCCCAAGCCGCGTCCACCCGGCCCTCGATCAATGCAGCAACGGCAAAACTGAACGCCATGCTGAGGCCGACATAGCCCAGATACAGGAATGGCGGATGGAAGGCCAAACCGGGGTCCTGCAGCAGCGGGTTCAGGTCCCGTCCATCGAACGGAGGAACAGGCAGTCGGTCAAACGGGTTCGATGTGAAGAGGATAAAGGCATAGAAAGCCACTCCGATCGCGGCCTGAACGGCCAGCACCCGCGCCTTTAAGGTCGGAGGCAAGCCAGCGCCGAATATGGCGGCCATCGCGCCGAATATCGCTACAATCAGGACCCATAACAGCATCGAACCTTCATGGTTTCCCCAGGTCCCGGTGATCTTGTAGAGCATCGGTTTTGCCGAATGGCTATTCTCGACCACGATCCGCAACGAGAAGTCAGACGTGGTAAACGCCCAGACCAGCGCACCAAAGGAAAAGGCGGCCAAGATGAACTGCGTGATGGCGGCCGGTTCAGCGAAAACCATCCACCCGTTCCAACGGTTGGCAGCCCCGATCAACGGCACCACAGTTTGGACGATGGCAACGAGGAAGGCTAAGATAAGTGCGAAATGGCCGAGTTCTGTAATCATGGCCTGCTTATACTGCGGCACCGGTGCAAGTGCCATTCACATTCGCCTCGGATCACCGCACATAATGTCGCGCCTCAGGTCTTTCGTAGCCGCTTCCAGTCCTCCAATGCAGGGTTCGAATCCGGCTGGTTGACTGCTTCGGCCAACGATGCGTCCGAGCCAGTATCGGCGACACCCGGACTGTCATCGCGCAACCCGCGGATCGTTTCAAGATTGGCGATCACCTCAGGCGCCCTCAGCATTGTCGCGCTGATTTCTCTTTGAAAATCCTGCGCTTTGATCTGATGCCGCGCGCCAAAGTAAAACGACACGATCACCCCTAACAGCCACCACAGTGGCTCTGGCACCAGCGCAATTCCCTGCATACGTGCTGCGAACCACAGCGGATCGATCATGGCGGCCAGAAACAAACCCAATGTTCCCAAAGCCAGCGCCGGTCGCGGAAGGCGATTCAGCCCATCCATGAATCGATCAAACCTGGTTTTGCTTGGAGCTTGGAATTCAGTGCCGAATTGCGCCATGGCCGCACCGCGCAGTTCGACAGAACGCTCGGCACCGCTTTCTACATTTTCGCGAAACACTTCCGCAGTTTCGCGAACCACATTGCGACCTCCGCCAAACAAGAGCGCCAACAAACCCGAGATCAAACCCATCCTGAAACCCTTTTCTGAAACGCGTCCTCGCTCAGATGATACTTGGGCGATAAAAACTCTTCGGCACGCTTGATCCATCCGCCTTTGCCGCCCCCGCGAGTTCTGGCATATTTGCGAAGAGTGATCCGCCGGTCTGCTAAACGGAAGTAATAGTTTCGTCTTGCGACCCCATAGGCATCACGAAACACCAGAGGCTTTGGACTAGCCGCCTCCCGGCTAGCCTGCGCAGTCTGAGGGCCGATGACCCCGTCAACCGTAATGTCATACTCCATCTGCCGCAGCAGGTTCTGCAGGATTTTCACCGCTTGAGCTCCTGCATTGACGTACATGTCGAACACGGATGCCTGTACGGCTTCCGGCAGCACCTGAAGGCGAGGTTTCTCAAAATAGTGTTCCAGAAAAATATCGACGGCCTGCGCCTTGCTAAGCATGCGCACGTCTTGTTGCGTCACCGAACCATCTCGGTCCAGATCGAGACCCAATCGGCGCATGGTATGGATCGTCACCCCGTATTTCGTGGCACCGCCGGGATCATCGGGGTCATCCACAAAACCACCTTCCCGCGCCACGATCCCTTTTGCAATCTGCCGCACTGTCCGCATTGCCGCCCCCTCTGCCAAACTTTGGTAAACGGTCGGACAATTTCGTTAACACCACTGCAAAACAAAGGGCGCTGCCTACCTCTCGTACGCAACGCCCCGCTTCTTCTGTTTAGAAATTTTAGCGCCGATGGCATTCAGCGATGCTGCATTCAGCTATCGCCTGATTCCTGATAAACGCCTTGCTCTTTTAATGCGTCCACAACCTCTTTGGGCATGTAGGTTTCATCGTGTTTCGCAAGGATTTCAGTGGCTTCAAAGACTCCGTTCACATAACTTCCGGTGCCCACCATACCCTGATTTTCCGAGAACAGATCAGGCAGAACACCGGTAAAAGCGACCTTTACGCTTTCACCGCCGTCGGTCACGACGAAATGCACAGTCTCACCCTGCCCGCGAATGATCGAACCTTCTTCGACCAATCCACCGATACGGAACACCTCGGTCGGTTTCGGCGGTTCTGCAATCACCTGACTGGGTGAGCGGAAAAAGTTGATGCCATCACGCATCGCATATCCGATCAGACCCGTCGCCAGTATCAGGGCCGCAACAGCCACTAGAATGACTTGTACACGACGACGTTTCTTAAGCGTTTTCATACCGTCCTCACGGGAACAAGGGGGCCATCATCAGACCCAGGGTTTCATCCTCACCTAACATCAGGTTGGCGTTCTGCAAGGCTTGCCCGCTGCTACCTTTTGTCAGGTTATCCAATGCTGCCACCACGATTGCACGGCGTTCGATCCGATCTCCAACGACACCGATATGGCAGAAGTTCGACCCCCGCACATGGTGGGTTGAGGGCGTCTCGCCAAATGGCAGCATCTCAATGAAGGGCTCGGCTTCATAGGCCGATTGAAGTGTCTCATACACGCTCTGCGGGTCGCCCTTTACATAGGTTGTGGCCAGAATACCCCGGTTGGCTGGGATCAGGTGCGGTGTGAACTGCACATGCACCGTCCGTCCAGCCAGTTCCGTGAATTCCTGATCAAACTCGCCCAAATGCCGGTGCGTCCCGCCAACGGCATATGCGTTCGCCCCTTCACTGAGTTCTGCGTGCAATAGATTCTCTTTCAGCGCCCGACCTGCGCCCGAGACCGCACATTTCAGGTCCAGAATGATGTCATCCAGATCAATCACACCCGCCGAAATCAGCGGACGCAGCACATACTGACCCGTCGCGGCATTGCATCCGGTCCCGGCAACCAGCCGAGCGCCGCGGATTTCGTCACGGTAGAACTCGGTCAGACCATAAACCGCCTCTTCCTGATGCCCAAGCGCGGCATGTGAATTACCATACCACTTCTCGTATTCGTCGCCATCGCGAAGCCGAAAATCTGCTGACAGGTCAACAATTTTCAAAGTGTTGGGCAGTTCGCGAATGACTTCCTGACTGGTCTTGTGCGGCAGAGCGCAGAAACACAGGTCGATTTGGCTAAAGTCGATCTCGGAAATCTTGCAAAGCACCGGCAAATCCATATGGCGCAGATGCGGAAATACCTGCGCCATTGTCTGTCCAGCCTTCCGCTCGGCGGCCAGAGCTTTGATTTCCATACTCGGATGCCCGGCGATCAGCCGCACGAGTTCCGCGCCGGTGTAGCCAGAAGCGCCAAGAATTGCGATTTTATGGGTCATGTCAGACCTCTTTCATTCATGTGTCACATGGGGTGACCGCCGCTGTGACGGTCAACGAATTACGGAATCGGAAAAGCGCCGTCCTTGACCTAGGTCAGGCGGCTTCAAAGGTGATTTGTCGTCGGAGGAACTGAGTCGCGCGATCCGTCACAACGCCCGGCTTACCCGTTGTCAGGAAGCCATCAGTGCCCTCACCCAGCATTTTCGGATGCCGTTGCAAGTAGTCTGCAAGGCTTTCCGCAACCAGATCACCCTGGCTATAGACTTTCACATCCGGTCCGAGCGCCTGCTGAAACGTCTCTGCCATCAGCGGGTAATGCGTACAGCCCAGAATGGCTGCTTGCGGTTCCGGCATCTTGCGCTTCAGAGCATCCACATGGCTGCGTACCAAGGCCTCGGCCAAGATCATGTCGCCCTCTTCGATGGCGTCCACCACCCCGCCGCAGGCTTGCGCCTCGACATCAACCCCGATCGCCCGAAACGCCAGCTCCCGCTGAAACGCACGGCTCGACACTGTCGCGGGCGTCGCAAACAGCGCAACATGCTGCACCTGAACCTCACGCGGTGGAGAGTTGTCGCCCCATTGCCGTTCAGTCAGCGCCTCAATCAAAGGCACAAATACGCCCAGTACACGCTTTCCTTCTGGCACGCCCGCTTCTTGCATCCGACGCAGGGCGGCGGCGCTTGCGGTATTGCAGGCCAGAATCACCAGATTGCAGCCGCGATCCCAAAGGTCCTGCACAGCGTTTCGTGTCAGGTTAAAGATATCCTCGGCATCGCGCACACCATAAGGCGCATGCGCGCTGTCCGCGAAATAAAGAAAATCAACGTCGGGCAGACGTTTCTGCGCGGCGTTCAGGACGGTCAAACCACCCAATCCGGAATCAAAGATACCTACTGCCATTTGCCCCTTCAGGCGCGATGCCGTTCCTCGAATTCATAGCCATAGTCATAAGACTTCAATGGCTCTGGAGACAGCTCATACGTGGCTTTGCGCAGGAAATCCATCATCTTGCGCGTATCCTTGCCCAGCGGGTCCAGAATGTCGCGCCCAATGGGGTCTCCTACAACCACGCGGACGGGGGTATCGACACGTTTCTTGAACTCTTTGATCAGCAACCCCATCCGCAGAGTGTTGTGCAGATGGCTGGCAATCTGGAAAAAACGCGAGGTGTGACCATCGAAGAAAACCGGCACAACGGTCGCATTGGATTTGGCAACCATCCGCGCTGTAAATCCGCGCCAGCCCGGATCCATCGGATGAGAGAATGGCTTGGCCGCAGTGCTGACTGTGCCACCCGGGAAGATCCCGATTGCACCACCATCGCTTAGGTAGTTCAGAGCGGTTTTGCGGGTCGCAAGATTCAGCTTCATCGCATCTTTTGTGGCATCAAACGAAATTGGCAGCACGATGCTGTTCAGGTCTTCAGCTTTGCGAAAAACATGATTGGCGAGAATGCGAAAGTCTGTCCGAGTCTGAGACAGGATGTGTCCCATCATTAGCCCGTCTAGAATGCCATAAGGATGGTTCGCAATCAGGATCAATGGCCCATCTTTTGGGATGTTCGACAACGCACCGCCAACCACGTCTAATGTCAGCCCATATCGATCCACCATTACGGACCAAAAATCACGCCCCTGTGCGACCTCCTGCTCATACCCGTCAGCTCGGCGGATAAGACGCAGACGACCGGTGGTGTTTTCCATCAACTTGATCACCATCCGCCCGCTCCGCGTTTCTGCGGAATGGGCGTAAGAGATGTCACGAGCGACGTGATGGCGCGAGGGCATTGGCTACTCCGGTTTGCTGCCGCTTAGATAAGGCCGGGTAGCCATTTTGCATAGGTTTGATGACAAGCTTGTAAAGCCTCACTCTGCCGCAGCTTTCATCTGAGGCCCGCCATCGCGAATAACAGCCAACAATTCCTCGCGACGTTTCGCAGCCTTGGCTTCATTCGCGACCAAAACCGGACCGAAACCGCGAATTTCCAATGGCAGAGCCGCAAGGGCCGCGATCGCATCACTGGTTTCGGGTTTCAGGCTGGGCAAAACCTCTTTCATGTCCTTTTCATACTGGCGGATCAGAGCACGCTCCATTTTGCGCTCTGTCGTGTAGCCAAAGATATCCAGCGGAGTGCCGCGCAAACCTTTCAGCTTGGCTAGAACCTTCAACGGACCAAGAAACCACTCTCCGAACGCTTTCTTGGCCGGGCGTCCATTGTCGCCCTTCGTTCCCAGGGTTGGCGGCGCAAGATGGAAGGTCATCTTAAAGTCACCATCAAACTCGGCCTCCGCCTTCTGGCGACTGTCGAGCAGCAATCGGGCGACTTCATATTCATCCTTATATGACAAAAGCTTATGGTAGCCTTTGGCAATAGCCTCACGAACGTGTTGATCTGCAACGCTGTCGACCAGCTTGCGATAACGTTTCGCCAACCGCTTGTTCTGATAGTCGATTAGGTGCGCAGCGCGGAAATCGATCACTTGATCGAGGGTCTTTGGTAACTCTGCTACGTTGGGGCGCAAAATATTGGCCACGTCGTCGGGGTGGGTCACCGCCCAGCGACCAACTTCAAAGGCGCGTTTGTTGCGCTCGACCGCCGCACCATTCAACTCAATAGCACCCATTATCGCTTGGTGACTGATCGGTAGCAGACCACGCTGCCAGGCTGCGCCAAAGACCATCATATTGGAATAGATCGAGTCGCCCATCACGGCTCGCGCCAGATCGGTGGCATCGAAAAGGGCCACCCCGTCTTTCAACCGCGCCTGCAGCGCAAGCTGCAATTGATCGCTGGGGATTGTGAATTCTGTATCGCGCGTGAAGTCACCGGTGATAATCTCATGACTGTTCACAACAGCGCCGGTCTGGCCGGTTTGCGTGAGGCCAAGCGTCTTGGCCCCGGCCGATACCACCAGATCACCACCGATCAGCGCATGCGCTTCGCCAGTGGCAACACGGATCGCGCTGATATCATCGGGCCGGTTGGCCAGACGGCAATGGATATGTACGGCGCCACCCTTCTGTGCGAGGCCGGCCATTTCCATCATACCGGCACCCTTGCCGTCGATTTGTGCGGCTTGCGCCAGAACCGCCCCGATGGTGACAACGCCTGTGCCACCAACGCCGGTGATCACGACATTATGGGTGCCGTTGATCTGTGGCAAAACGGGGTCCGGTAGGTCGGGCAAGTCGAGGTCGGTTGTCGCCTCTTTGCGGATTTTCGCCCCTTCAACGGTTACAAAAGACGGGCAGAACCCGTTCAAGCAGGAAAAATCCTTGTTGCAGCTTGACTGATCAATCGCACGCTTGCGGCCAAGTTCGGTCTCTTTCGGTACGATGGAAACGCAGTTCGACTGAACGCCGCAATCTCCGCAACCCTCACAGATATCGGTATTTATGAACACTCGCTTATCGGGGTCGGGGAACGTGCCGCGCTTGCGTCTCCTGCGCTTTTCAGCTGCGCAGGTCTGGACATAAACAATGACCGATACACCCTCGATTTCGCGGAATTTTTCCTGAACCTGCATCAGTTTTGAACGCTCGAACGTCTCAACACCCGAAGGCAACGCACCAAAATTCACATCTTCTTTTTCGTCGTAAACGACAGCGACGTTGCTGACACCCATCGCGCGGACCTCGGCGACGATGCGTTCGGCACTTAGCCCACCTTCGTTCTCCTGACCTCCAGTCATCGCAACGGCGTCGTTATAGAGGATCTTAAAGGTGATATTTGTGCCCGCAGCCAGTGCCGCCCGGATCGCCTGCACGCCGGAATGGTTATAGGTGCCATCGCCGAGGTTTTGGAAAACATGTTGTGTGGTCGAAAACGGAGCCTCGCCAATCCAGTTCGCCCCTTCGCCGCCCATCTGGGTGAAACCGGTGGTTTCGCGATCCATCCACTGCACCATGTAGTGACAGCCAATCCCGGCATAGGCTCGGCTGCCATCAGGCAGCTTGGTTGAACTGTTATGCGGACATCCTGAACAAAAGTATGGTAAACGCGCCGCGATTTCCTGCGCATTGTCAGCCCGGCGCGCTTCGGACAGCGCCTCCAGTCCGGCACGAACGCCATCTGTATCGCGCCCCTCTTCGATTAGGATCTCACCCAGCTTCTCGGCAATCATGATCGGGTCAAGCGCCCCTCGGGTCGGGAACAGTTCTTCGCGGTGCAGCGTCCCCGCGCCGCCTTTGTACCAGCCATAAACACGGCGCCCACGACGGTCGTCAAAGATCGCTTCTTTAACCTGAACTTCGATCAGCTTGCGCTTTTCCTCGACGATCACGATCAGATCCAGCCCCTCAGCCCAATCGTGGAAGCCCTTCATATCCAAAGGGAAAGTCTGACCGATCTTATAGGTGGTAATGCCTAGCCGTTCGGCCTCATCCGCGTTGATGTTCAGCAGCGACATGGCATGAGTCAGATCAAGCCAGTTCTTACCCGCCGCCACAAACCCAATCTTGGCGCCCGGTTTTCCCCAGACCCGCTTGTCCAACTTGTTGGCGTACGAAAAGACCTCTGCCGCAAAGCGCTTGTGGTCGATTACGCGCGCTTCCTGCAGATGCGGCGTATCACCCAGCCGAATATTCAGCCCACCCTCTGGCATATCTAATTGAGGGGTGACCAGCTGCATTCGGTCAGGGCGGCCATCTACGACGGAAGTCACTTCGATCGTGTCTTTCATCGTTTTCAGCCCGACCCAGACCCCGGCGAACCGGCTGAGCGCGAATCCGTAAATGCCATAGTCCAGAATTTCTTGCACACCTGCCGGGCTGACCACGGGCATATACATGTCCACCAGTGACCATTCCGACTGATGTAAAACGGTGGAGCTTTCACCCGTGTGATCATCGCCCATGGCCATCAATACACCGCCATGTTGCGCCGTGCCCGCCATATTGGCATGGCGCATCACATCACCGGATCGATCTACGCCCGGCCCCTTGCCATACCAGAGCCCAAAAACACCATCGAATTTTCCGTCGCCACGCAGCCCCGCCTGTTGGCTGCCCCATAATGCGGTTGCGGCCAGATCTTCGTTCAATCCGAATTGAAAGGTGACATCCTTTTCGGCAAGTTGCTTTTCTGCACGAGACATCTGAAGGTCTACAGCCCCAAGCGGAGACCCCCGATAGCCTGTGACCAGACCCGCTGTGTTCAATTCCGCCGCAGTGTCTCGTACTTTTTGCATCAGCATCAAACGCACCAGTGCCTGCGTTCCGTTCAAAAGAACCGGGCTTTTGGACAGGTCGAACCGGTCGTTGAGTGAAATTTTCGGCTGACTCATCTGACGTCTCCCCTCGTCGGATTAGTGTGCTTTATTCTCGTGCATATTAGGTCATAAATACTGACCTGTATAGTGATTTTACTCTATTCCGTAACGATTTCCGGGTTTCATTGTGGAATTTGTTACCTGTTTCATATAGGGCTGCGCGAGGATAACGAAAGTTGCGGCGATGGATTGGGATAAGCTCAGAATATTTCACGCGGTTGCAGACGCTGGCAGCCTCACACACGCGGGAGACAAGCTCAATTTATCTCAATCCGCAGTGAGCCGTCAGATCCGCGCGCTTGAAGAATCACTCGATGCAACCTTGTTCCACCGCCATGCACGCGGTCTGATTCTGACAGAACAAGGCGAATTGCTGTTCGATGCCACGACGGCCATGCTGAAACGTCTGGATGCCGCTGCAGCGCGTATCCGGGATAGTGAAGATGAGGTCTTTGGCGTACTGAGGGTGACCACCACCTTCGGGTTCGGCACGCTGTGGCTCGCACCGCGCCTACCGAAGCTCTATGAACAGTATCCTGACCTCAATATCGACCTCATGCTTGAAGAGCGGGTATTGGATCTGCCAATGCGTGAAGCCGATGTGGCCATCCGCATGAAAGAGCCCAGCCAGGCCGATCTCGTGCGCAAACGTCTGATGACAGTGCAGATGCTGCTCTATGCAACGCGCAGCTATTTGGATGCTCATGGTGGGGCGCCTGAAACGCTGGAAGACATTTCCAAGCACCGATTGATCTGCCAAACGCCCGCAGCCCCTCAGGTTGGGGCAAGCGCGTCGATGGTTCGTCACCTTATGACATACAATCCCGGCTCGTTGCTGACCGTGAACAACTATTTCGGCGTTCTTCAGGGCGTGCTGCATGATCTGGGTATCGGAGTACTTCCTGATTATGTGACTGAGGACTTCCCGGATCTGGTCCCCGTCATGTCAGACATCGAAAGTGCTGATGTACCGGTTTACCTCGCCTACCCCGAAGAATTGCGTCATTCCAAACGGATAGCGGCATTTCGGGACTTTGTGCAGGATGAGATAATCGCCCATCGCAAACAGCTAAGGCAATTGGGCAAGCTATAGCCATGCACTCAGAGCATAGCGGGCATGACGCCGGGGTCTGCTAATAGACCTTGATCGTTAATAAACTGATCCCTAAATGAGCACATGAAGGCGGTGATGCTGAAACGCTCATCATCTTCATACCTCCCTGTTGGACTACGGCCGAGCTTAGTGCTCGGCCTTTTTTTTGCGCGAGGCTGATGCAATTCAGTGGAAAGCACTGGGAAAATCCAACGCGTAGGCCTATGATCCCGAAAAAACACCTAAATTTCGTGTTCGAGGGCTAATTCATGTTCCACTCATTCCGCCTATTGTTGGCGATGATTTCAGTCTTGTTCCTGGCCGTGCCACTTCATGCACAAGACACAAGCACAACCGCTACAGTTGAAATTCCCGAAGATCTTACGCCAGAACAGGTTGATGATCTGGTTGCGCGCATGTCTGACGACCAGGTACGGGCAATCCTTCTGGAACGCCTTGACGCTGTTGCCGAAAAGCAAGCGGCGGAAAAGGAAGGTCAGGAAGACCCGCTGACCGAGCTCAATGAGATCTGGGCAGAAATGGTCGCATCCTGGACACATGTTCTGACCACAGTTCCCAATATCATCAGTGCGCAAATCACTGCATTTAGCAATTTCTCTGACAAATTGGGGGGCGCTGGTGTTCTGACGCTAATGGGGCTGGTGCTCTCGGTCCTGATAGTCGGCTTCATTGCTGAGAAGCTATTCATTTTCCTGACCCGCCGCTGGCATGAGGCAACCGAACCCTCGGGTGACGCTGATCTCAGAGGCGCTGTGAACTACCTGTTCCGCCGATTTTGCCGCGAAATTGCAGGGCTTATCGTATTCTACGTCGTCATTCGGGCGATTGGCCGAGGATTGCTGAGCCCCGAGCAGATCATCTATGCAGCCCCATTTGTATTCTACCTAATCTGGGTGCCGCGTCTGGGGGCAGCAGTCTCGCGCTTTGTTCTTGCGCCGCAAAAGCCACAATTCCGATTGGTAAACATTGACGACCACTGGGCAAAATACCTGCATCGCAACCTGATCGGTCTGCTGATCCTGATCGGCTTTACCTTGTTCGTACTAAGGTTCAACGCGCTCAACGGGGTAACCGGCGATCAGACGCGCATCGGTTTCTGGCTGAACGCTGCAATCCACGTCTATATTGGCATAATCGCCTGGACTGCGCGCGAAGGTTTGTCACAGATGATGCTGGGTACCGACCCGGACCACACCAAGTTCGACGAAGAAGTCGCGCGGTATTACCCGTATTTTGCAATCGGCGTTTCGGTCGTGATTTGGCTGCTGGTCGAATTCCTAGTGGCACAACGCAACCCGGCGCTGATCCGCGTGCTGTCCGGTGGAGCGCATTTCACAACCATGTTCTGGCTGTTGATTGCACCTGCACTTGATACATTAATACGTGGTTTGGTGCGCCACCTGCAGCCGCCAATGTCGGGCGAAGGGCCATTAGCAGAACGCGCCTATCGATCGGCCAAGCGCAGCTATATTCGCATCGGTCGGGTGATTGCTGGCCTCTTCGTCGTCTTCATGATTTCCCGTGTTTGGCAGCTAGATCTGCGCCATGTTGCGTCCGCAGGTATCGGTGCCGAAGTTGGCGGCGCAATCATCGAGTTCCTGCTGATCATCGCTGTCGGCTACATCCTGAACGAGATCGTCTCGCTATGGATCAACCGTCGTCTGGCCAAGGAACAGACAGCGGCCGAAGAGCTGGATGAAGAAGCCGGCGGAGAAGGTGGCGGCGCGGGTGGTTCGCGTCTGGCGACCGTTCTGCCCTTGTTGCGGATTACCGCACAAGTCACCATCTCGGTGATCTTCGGCCTACTCGCTCTGAGCGCTTTGGGCATTAACATCACGCCGCTGCTGGCTGGTGCTGGTGTTTTGGGTCTGGCCATCGGCTTTGGCGCACAGAAACTGGTGGCCGATATCGTTGGCGGCATCTTCTTCCTGATCGATGATGCCTTCCGCGTCGGCGAATATGTCGATGTCGGCGGGACCATGGGAACGGTCGAGAAAATTTCGATCCGCTCAATGCAGCTTCGCCACCATCGTGGTCCGGTGCACACTATACCTTATGGCGAGATTCAAAAGCTCACCAACTTCAGCCGTGACTGGGTGATCATGAAGTTGAAATTTACTGTGCCGTTCGACACCGACCCCAACAAGGTCAAGAAGATCTTCAAGAAGATCGGTGCCGAGATGATGCAGGACGAGGTTCACAAAGATGGCTTCCTGCAGCCCTTCAAATCTCAGGGTGTGTTCGACTTCGACGATGTCGGTATGATCATCCGAGGCAAGTTCATGGCCAAGCCCGGCAAGCAATTCACACTGCGTAAGGAAATCTTTAACCGTGTGAAGGCCGAATTCAACGCAAATGGTATCGATTTCGCCCGCCGCGAGGTGCGCGTCGCCATCCCGGGGTTGGATGAGGCTGAGAACATAACTGAAGAACAAAAAGCTGCCGCCGGCGCAGCCGCCGCAGATGCGGTCAACAAAGGGCAAAACCCCGCCTGACACTTAGGCTTCGACACGTTTCAGCCGCTGGCTGAACCAAATCAGCACGCCTCTGAAATCGGAACCGGTCTTATGGCCGGTTCCGTTTTTTATTGCCCGATGTCCCCTGTGCGGGTTTGGCCCTTTCCTCAAGCGGCCCATTGCCCTAAAAGGCCCGCAATCTCGGCCCACTTGGACACAGGACAGAAGATGCAAGAGCCCGCCATCACACCCGATCTGATTGCCGCACATGGGCTCAAGCCCGAGGAATACGACATGATCCTTGAGATCATCGGGCGTGAGCCGACCTTTACCGAGCTTGGCATCTTTTCAGCGATGTGGAACGAGCATTGTTCTTATAAGTCGTCCAAGAAATGGTTGCGCACCCTTCCGACCTCTGGCCCTCAGGTCATCTGCGGCCCAGGCGAGAATGCGGGTGTCGTCGATATCGGCGACGGTCAGGCAGTGGTGTTCAAGATGGAAAGCCACAACCACCCTTCGTATATCGAACCTTATCAGGGCGCGGCGACCGGCGTGGGCGGCATCCTGCGGGATGTTTTCACCATGGGCGCACGGCCCATCGCCTCGATGAACGCACTGTCCTTTGGCGAGCCGGGCCACCATAAGACGCGCCAATTGGTGAACGGAGTGGTCGAGGGGATTGGCGGCTACGGCAACTGCTTCGGTGTGCCTTGCGTGGGTGGCGAAGTTCGGTTCCACCCGGCCTATAACGGCAACTGCCTTGTGAACGCGTTTGCCGCTGGTCTGGCTGAGAGTGACAAGATTTTCTACTCGGCCGCTTCGGGCGTTGGGATGCCCGTCGTCTATCTGGGCGCAAAAACCGGTCGTGACGGTGTGGGCGGAGCAACCATGGCATCGGCCGAATTCGATGACACCATCGAAGAAAAACGCCCCACCGTTCAGGTCGGCGACCCCTTCACCGAAAAGCGCCTGATGGAAGCAACGCTGGAACTGATGCAGACCGGTGCCGTGATCTCGATCCAGGACATGGGCGCAGCGGGCTTGACCTGCTCGGCTGTAGAGATGGGCGACAAAGGTGGTCTGGGCGTGCGTTTGGACCTCGAGAATGTCCCGCAGCGCGAAGAGAACATGACAGCCTATGAAATGATGCTGTCGGAATCTCAGGAACGGATGCTGATGGTCCTCAAACCTGAGCTTGAGGCCGAGGCCCGCGCCGTGTTCGAAAAATGGGACCTCGATTTTGCCATCGTAGGCGAAACCATTGCCGAAGACCGTTTCCTGATCATGCACAATGGTGAGATCAAAGCCGATCTGGTCCTGTCTAAACTGTCCTCGACCGCGCCTGAATACGACCGCCCGTGGGAACCGACCCCTGAGTCCGCGCCACTGGAAGACGTACCACAGATCGATCCGATCGACGGTCTGCGCGCCCTGCTCTCTTCACCCAATTACGCAGGCAAACAATGGGTCTATGAGCAATATGACACCATGGTCATGGCGGATTCAACTCGCACGCCGGGTCTGGGCGCTGGCATGGTCCGCGTACATGGCACCGACAAGGTGCTGGCCTTCACCAGCGACGTAACCCCGCGCTATGTCCGTGCAAACCCGGTGGAAGGCGGCAAACAAGCGGTGGCCGAGGCCTATCGCAACCTGACCGCCGTGGGGGCCAAACCACTTGCCACCACAGACAACCTGAACTTCGGGAACCCCGAAAAGCCCGAGATCATGGGTCAGTTCGTCGGCGCGATCCAAGGTATCGGTGCCGCCGTTGGTGCGCTGGATATGCCCATCGTGTCGGGCAACGTCTCTCTTTATAACGAGACAGACGGTCAGGCGATCCTGCCAACCCCCACCATCGGCGCGGTTGGTCTTCTTGCTCATAGCGACGAGATCATCGGAAACGAGGTTCGGGATGGCCATGTTGCGCTGGTCATCGGCGAAACCAACGGCCATATGGGTCAGTCCGCCCTGCTGGCCGAGGTATTCAACCGCGAGGACGGAGACGCGCCGCATGTTGATCTGGCTGCAGAGGCGCGCAACGGGGAATTCATCCGTGCCAATCGCGAGATGATCAAAGCATGTACTGATCTTAGCGATGGCGGCCTTGCACTGGCAGCGTTTGAACTTGCTGAAGCTGCAGGCGTAGGCGTTTGCCTGGATGATGCATCGTCCGAGTTCCTATTCGGCGAAGACCAGGCCCGTTATCTTGTGGCGTGCAACTTCGATCAAGCCGAGGCGCTAATGATCGCTGCCGGTCAGGCTGGTGTCCCGCTGGTCTCGGTTGGCCGGTTTACCGGTGACAGCGTGAAGATCGGCAATTCCGAAGCTCCTTTGGCAGAACTGACCGAGAGCTTCCGCCAGAGCTTTGCCGCCGCGGTCGCCTGATAAATCGTCTCTTCCGAATTCCAGAATTCCCGCGTCTTCCATAGGCGCGGGATTCGCGTATCTGAAAGATGCTCGACATCTTGCACGCCCGCTCCCATCACTCTACATCTTGGGAAAGACCTACAGGAGTGAACCTACATGCCGATGAGCGCCCACGAGATCGAAACCCTGCTGCGCGAAAGCTTTCCCGATGCGGAAATTCAGGTTGGTGGCAGCGATGGCGTGCACATGTCCGCCATGGTCGTGGACGAGAGCTTTCGCGGCAAAAACCGCGTTCAGCAACAGCGTGCGGTTTACGCTGCGCTGAAAGGCAAGATGGATGGATCTGATGGGGAATTGCACGCGCTGGCGTTGACGACGAAGGTACCTGAATGACACAGCACTACTTTCAAAAAAGCGCCTAAGTGGCTTTGAAAACATGAGTGGCTGGCCCTTCTGGATATCTCTTCTTGGTGCATTGATAGTTGTCGCCGCCCTCATCGAAGCCTATGTCAAACGCAACAGAAAACGAAAACTGTCGGATATGCGCCCTGACCCCGATACGCTTAGCAAGGTTGGGGGAATTGAACGATACGGGCTTGATCCGGTGACGCTTGCACAAGCAGAACACCGGCGGCTTGAAGAAGAAGGATGGGCACCTGAACTGCCCGATAACCGAACGACCGCCGCGCAAGCGGATGAAAAGGAAAAGCAAGATGAGCGACGTTAAGACCCAGATCGACGAAACCGTCAAAGCCAACGATGTGGTGCTTTACATGAAAGGCACCAAAGAGATGCCGCAGTGCGGGTTCTCATCCCGGGTGGCCGGTGTTCTGAATTACATGGGTGTCGAATACACCGACGTGAACGTTCTGGCTGACGAAGCTGTGCGCCAGGGCATCAAGGACTACTCCGACTGGCCAACCGTGCCTCAGCTTTATGTCAAAGGCGAGTTTGTCGGCGGTTGCGACATTATCACTGAAATGACGCTGTCGGGCGAGCTAGACACACTGTTCGATGAAAACAGTGTGGGCTACAACAAAGACGCTGCGGACAAAATCCGCGAAGCAAACGCGTAAGCTATCGGCTGCTACAGTCCTTGAACAATACGAGTTCCGGGGCTGTGTCGCCTTCGGCCTGATGGCTGATCGTGGCATCCCACCCCTTGGAGCGCAGGGTATATGTCCCTGCCCCTCCGACGGATTCATACCGGATGCCCGAGCCGCTTGGAACCTGTTTCATGGGGATCAACTGATCATCGATCATCATCGCAGCCGCCCCATCGCCATTTGAGGCGTTAAAGTAGGACACCGGCACTTGCGTGTTGTTTTCACAGGTAAACGTCACGGACAGAATGTCGATATCGGCCTTTGCCATCGTGCCAGTCAGCGAGACGACGGCCGCGCAAAAGGCCATTCGGGCGATCGGCATTAGGCCGTCCTTTCTTCAATGACTGCCGCCAGGGCTTCGGCGCGCGCCGCCATTTCAGCCAGCGTATCCGTGACAGATGGCGGCACTACCGCGACCTCGATCCGTTCAGGTTCCGGCTGCGGTTGGCTGCGGAGCCGCTTCAATTCGGTCTCCAATTCAACCAGCTTGGCCTCGGCCAGTTTCATGCGATCTTCATGCGCGGCTGCCTTGTCTGCCAACATGAGTCCCGCCATCAGCAGCATCCGCGATTCCGGCATACGTCCGATCTGGTCCGACAAAACCTGAGCCTCATCATCCAGCAGTCTGGCTGCCGCTTGCAGAAACGGTTCTTCACCGTCCTGGCACGAGACATCAAAGCCGCGGCCACCGATATGAATGGTTACTTCGGGCATTATTCCACCTCTCCCTCGGCCAGATTGGCATGACTTAGCAATGGCTCAAGCCGAGCCAGGACCGCATGCGCTTCGGCTGCGTCCGACGCGCGCGCGGCACGTATGGCTTCTAATTCGGCTGTCGTGGCCCGGTTCAGCATGTCAGCATCCGTGACACCGTCCTCTGCGGCGGCGCGTAATTCATCGACAGCGCTTCGGAGCTGATCGTTTGCATTGCGAAGCCGTTGCAAATCATCATCCAACCGGGACATCGCGGCCCCATGGCTAGCCCGTTCCGCGCGCAGCATCTCAAGCTCGGCATTGAGTTCGGTTAACCGCTCGCTATCGACCAGTTCAGCCCGCAGACGCGCCAGTTCGACCTCCATCTCTTCCGCGCGATCCGCGATTGGGGTCAGTTGCTCGACCTGCGCGCGCAACGTATTGGCCTCTTCTGCAGCGCCCTGATGTGATCGCAGAGTCTCAATCTCTGCCTTCAAGCCCTCGACTTCGTCCGTGTTTTCAAGCGCAGCCTTGGCATCCGCCAACTCGGCCCGCGCAGCCTCAACCGTGGCGAGCTGAGAAGTCGCCTCGGCCAATTGCGCACGCAGCGCATCCACTTCCGAACTCGGTGCCGGTTGCGCACGCAGCGCGTCAATCTCTTGCGCGTGTCTCTCTTTGATCGTTTTCAGCCGTTCCTCAAGCTGGGCATTGGCCACCCGCTCTTCTTCAAGCGCCGTTCGCAGCGACGTGTCATCACCGGCTGCGGATCCAGCATCGTGCAAGGCCTCGACACCATTACCGATCCGCTCCATCGCGGTGATAATACGGCGTTGTAGTTCTTCGATCTGACTCATGCCTGTGTCACCTCTTTATCAAGGTTCGTTCTGATATTCGCCTACCCGAATCAAAAGCGGCGGCGCTCAGCCCTAGTCTAACGGAATGCGACAGAAAATACCCACTGTTTGGTTTCAACCACTTGCACACCGCTCTTGAAGCGCCAATTCGGTGTGCCACGCGGTTCTGCTTGCACTTTGACAATCGGATGGTATTCAGCGCCCATCTGCCCGTAAACCAAAGGAACTACGCCCGTGGACCTGACTGCGCTGCGCAATGCCAACCCCGAACACTGGGACAAGGCTGCGGCCATCCGCACCCTAACCCTCGACGCTGTCGCCGCCGCCAATTCCGGCCATTCCGGTATGCCGATGGGCATGGCCGATGTTGCGACCGTATTGTTCGAAAAGCACCTCAAATTCGACGCCACTGCCCCGAACTGGCCGGACCGCGATCGGTTCATCCTATCGGCGGGTCACGGTTCGATGCTGGTCTATTCGCTGCTGTATCTCACCGGTCATGGCGATGTTACGCTGGAAGAGATCAAGAACTTCCGTCAATTGGGCGCCAAAACTGCCGGGCACCCCGAAAACTTCCTGATCGATGGTGTCGAAACCACTACCGGACCTTTGGGTCAGGGCATTTCGAATGCCGTTGGCTTTGCGATGGCCGAGGAAATTCAGCGTTCGCATTATGGCAAGAAGATCGTTGATCACTATACCTACGTGATTGCGGGCGACGGCTGCCTGATGGAAGGCGTCAGCCAAGAGGCGATCACTTTGGCCGGTCGCCACGAGCTGAGCAAGCTGATCGTCTTCTGGGATAACAACAACATCACCATCGACGGCACAGTCGACATCGCCGACCGCACCGATCAGGTGCGCCGTTTTGCGGCCTCGGGCTGGCATGTGCTTGAGATTGACGGCCACGACCCCAAGGCCATCGATGCGGCCATCATGCAGGCGAAGAAGTCGAACAAGCCGACGATGATTGCTTGTGAAAGCCACATTGCACTGGGTCACGCGGCGCAGGACACTTCAAAAGGCCATGGCGCTCTGACCGATCAGGATCAGTTGAACGCCGCCAAAGAAGCATATGACTGGCCGCATGATGCGTTCGTCATCCCTGCTGAGGTCAAAGCCGCTTGGGAGGCCATTGGTGCACGTGGCAAAGCCGAGCGCGCAGCGTGGGAGGAGCGTTTTGCGCAAGTCTCCGAACGTAAACAAGCCGAATTCAACCGCGCCTATGCGTTTGAGGCGCCAAAGAAGCTGGCCGGCGCCATCCGGTCGTTCAAGAAACAGATGTCGGAAGACCAGCCAAAGCTGGCCACACGCGCCTCTTCAGAGAAGGTGTTGAATGTCGTTAACCCGATCATGCCCGAAACCATTGGCGGCTCGGCTGACCTGACTGGATCGAACAACACCAAATCGGCTGATATGGGCGTGTTCCTTCCGGAAAACCGCAAGGGTCGGTATATCCATTACGGCATTCGTGAACACGGTATGGCCGCTGCTATGAACGGTATGGCGCTGCATGGTGGTATTCGCCCGTATGGCGGTACGTTCATGGCCTTCACCGACTATGCGCGGCCCTCGATGCGTTTGGCTGCACTTATGAAGATCCCGACGGTCTTCGTGATGACCCACGACTCGATTGGTCTGGGCGAAGACGGTCCGACGCACCAGCCGGTGGAACATCTGGCGATCTCACGCGCGACGCCGAACACTTATGTGTTCCGCCCCGCGGATACGGTTGAGACCGCCGAAGCATGGGAACTGGCACTGACCTTCAAGGATAGCCCCTCAGTCCTGTCGCTGACCCGTCAAGGCGTGCCAACTGTTCGGACCCAGCACAAAGCCAAAAACCTGACCGCGCAAGGCGCTTATGTATTGGCTGACGCAGAAAACAAGCGTCAGGCGATTCTGATTGCCACAGGTTCCGAGGTTTCGCTGGCGATGGAAGCTAAAGCAATACTTGAGGCCGAAGGCGTCGGCACTCGGGTCGTTTCCATGCCCTGTATGGAGCTGTTTGCCGAGCAAGACGAAGCCTACCGCAAGCGCGTACTACCTGCGGGAGCCGTCCGCGTCGGTATCGAGGCTGCGGTTCGCGCCGGAGGCTGGGACCGTTGGCTTCTGGGCGAGCGTGGTCGCGAGGCCAAAGCCGGGTTCATCGGCATGTCCAGCTTTGGTGCGTCGGCACCCGCCGGAGAGCTCTACAAGCATTTTGGCATCACGACCGAGGCAACAGTCGCCAAGGTCAAAGAACTGCTGGGTTGAACCTACCCAAATTAGTCAGAAGGCCTCGGTTAAAACCGGGGCCTTTTTTGTTAGACGAAAATTATTACTGACTGCATACCATCGACAATTAGATCACCATCGGTGTTCCACATCCGCATGACCTGAGAGCTGTAGCCGTCATGTCCAGCTGTCAATTGATGTTCCATCAACCACCATCCATCGCGAGTATGAATTTCTTCGGACAGCACGTTGAAAATCCAGTTCATTGACGAGTTGTTTCCCGGCTTCTTCAATGTCGGGAATATGGCCGGTGGCAACAGGTCCGCAATTGCGATCAACCCTTCGATCCTATCGCGCATATCGGCATCATTATGGCGCGCCCAAACCTTCACATAGCCACGCTCTGCACTAGCAAATGGCCGCGCCCCGTCGATCAACCGAACGTCGAAGTTCTCAAGAAATGCGATGGGAAGTTTTGGCAAATCTGGCGGGAAATAGTGTTCTGTGATCTCTGGCTGTATCTCTGCCTTAGCCGGATGTTCGAACGCCACATGGCTGTCCTGTGCCTTGCCAAACGTAAATGTCCCAAGTGCGGCTGTATTCCCCTCAATCCTTGCTCGTGTATTGATCGTTGTGACATTCCGCCCATTGCGAAGCACCTCGGTTTCGATCAGCGGAGGTGATCCGATGGGCGCGGTAAAATTGATCAGGGCCGAGCGTAATGGAGGCAGAACATCGACCGCATTTCTCGCAGCAGCCAGCAGCAAGGCAGACGAAAAGCCGCCATATGTTGTGCGGCCTTGCATCCAGTTTGGCGGCACCGGAAACTGCAGCATCCCGTTCAACCGATCTGAACTGGCAAGGACTTGGGAAAGGCTGAGTTTAGTCATCGATCTCACACCGGATATGCTTCGATTGGAACTTACCCCGCTCTTACCGTTGTGCCAGATGAAACCTCACGTCACATGATCCTGATTTCAGTGTTTATTCGCAGATCCCGAAATCGCGCTGATCGCGGGGGACAGCAGCTTGGTTGCCACCGGTATCAGCGCCAGCCCATAGGCCAGACCGAATACACCATCCATCGTCGCCTTCGCGATCCACTTTACCGCGCCTGCCCATTGTTCAGACACAGCATGACTCGCAGCATTTGCCCAGTCGTAAATGTGATGGCCCAGCCAGCCAAAGCCCAGGACCTCCATACCGTGGATCATGATCGACCCGCCGACCCACAGCATCGCAGCAGTACCAACGATAGACAGAACTTTCATAACAACGGGCATCGCTTTGACGAGGCCCCTTCCCGTTCCGCGCCCTATCGGCGTCGGCGCGTTTTGCGCCAAATACAGGCCGACATCATCCATTTTCACGATCAGAGCGACCGAGCCATAAACGGCGACGGTGACCCCAACGCCCACCACGGCCAGCGTCGCGGCTTGCATCCACACATTCGGCGCTTCAATGGCCGCCAAAGCGATGGTCATGATTTCAGCAGAAAGAATAAAGTCAGTCTTGATCGCACCCTTCACCTTCTTTTCTTCCAGATGGCCAGGATCAGGATTTTTCATATCTTCGTCTATCGCATGGCTCCCATGTGGAAACAGGACGTGAAAAATCTTCTCGGCCCCCTCGAAACACAGATATGAACCACCGAGCATAAGCAGCGGTGTGATCAACCAAGGCGCAAAATTGGCGAGTAGCAATGCCACTGGCAACAACAGAATGATCTTGTTGAAAATCGATCCGCGCGCGATGCGCCAGATGATCGGCAGTTCCCGCGCCGGGGCAAATCCCTGAACGTATTTGGGCGTCACGGCCGCATCGTCAATGATCACACCCGCAGTCTTAGCCCCAGCCTTGCCGGCAGCGGCCACCACATCGTCCACCGAGGCCGCCGCAACCTTTGCAATGCCCGCCACGTCGTCCAACAGGGCCAACAGACCACTCATCGCGCTTCCTTTCCATTCATCTGTTCGATCGGACCCTACCTGATCCAACGGCTAGCGCAAGCGTTAGCGCAATCGGCGCAGGTTTGCGCTAACACCTTAAAAATATGCCATTTTTGCCCTTTTGAGATTCAATATTCGCGGCTATATGGCCTGCAACGCAAGCGCATTTTTGGAGACGTCGGATGACCATCAAGGTCGGTATCAATGGTTTTGGCCGCATCGGCCGCTGTACTCTGTCGCACATCGCCGCATCGGCGCGCAACGACATCGAAGTGATCAAGGTCAACGCCACCGGCCCGCTGGAAACCTCGGCGCATCTGTTGAAATACGACAGTATTCATGGACGTTTCCCACGCGACGTCTCGGTCGAAGGCAACACCATGGATCTGGGTCGCGGCCCGATGGAGATGTTCTCAACCTACGATATGAACGAGCTGGACTGGGAAGGCTGCGATGTCGTTCTGGAATGCACCGGTAAATTCAACGACGGCCTGAAGGCTAAAACCCATCTTGAGCGCGGCGCTGGTAAGGTTCTGCTATCGGCCCCTGGCAAGAATGTCGACAAGACCATCGTATTTGGTGTGAACCACAACAGCCTGACTGCAAACGACAACATGGTGTCGAACGGTTCTTGCACCACAAACTGCCTTGCTCCGCTTGCCAAGGTTCTGGACGAAGGTATCGGCATCGAGCATGGCATCATGACCACGATTCACGCCTATACCGGCGACCAACCGACGCTGGACCGTCGCCACAGCGATCTTTATCGCGCCCGCGCTGCCGCCATGTCGATGATCCCGACGTCCACTGGCGCCGCTGCAGCACTGGGAGAGGTTCTGCCGAACCTCAAAGGGCGCCTGGACGGCTCGGCCATCCGCGTGCCCACTCCAAACGTCTCGGCCGTTGATCTATCATTCCGCGCCTCGCGCGACGTCACTGTCGAAGAAGTTAACGCCATCGTCGAAGAGGCAGCGAAAGGCCCGATGCAGCGCGTTCTAGGGTATGAGCCTGCGCCGCTGGTTTCGACCGATTTTAACCATACCGAAGAAAGCTCGATCTTCGCGCCGGATCAAACCCGTGTGGTCGACAACCGTATGGTGCGCGTGCTGGCGTGGTATGACAACGAATGGGGATTCTCGGTGCGTATGGCGGATGTCGCCGTCGCGATGGGCCGCCTTAACTGACCCTTTGGACATAGCTTGTACCTTTATGCCCGCTCAGGTTATCTGAGCGGGCATTTTCGTTCAGGGCGCAGAAATGACAAATCAAATCGCCATCTGGCTTGGAATCCTAATTCTGGGCGGTCTGATGCTGGACGTGGCACTATTCGGCACCGAACACCTGCTATTCCTGGGCAAGAAGCTCTACGATTTCCTGGATTGGCTCGCCTTCTGGCGCTGACAGAGGTTTTTCTTGACTTTCGCGCCAATCTGGCTTTGTTAGCGCTAACCATCTATGGACCATGTTCTGACGGAGCGCATTATGACACTCAAGCTGGCAATCAATGGATTTGGACGGATCGGGCGCGGCGTTCTTCGGGCCGTCATGGAATCCGGACGTACTGATGTTGAAATCATCGCAATCAACGATCTGGCAAAGCCCGAAATGAACGCACATCTGTTCGAGTTCGACAGTGTGCATGGACGCTATTCCAAACCCGTAACTCTGACTGATGCAGGTCTGGATGTGGGTGCTGGGCCCATCCGGCTGACCAGCGAGCGTGATCCCGAAGCACTGGACTGGTCTGATGTGGATGTGGTTCTGGAATGCACCGGTGTTTTCCGGACCCGTGAAGCAGCTGAGCGGCACCTGAAAAACGGATCAAAGAGAGTATTGATCTCGGCCCCTGCCCGTGGCGACGGCGGCGTGAAGACAGTCGTGTTCGGCGTGAACGATCATGAGCTAACCGCCGACGATATCGTTGTTTCCAATGCCTCGTGCACCACCAACTGCCTATCGCCCGTGGCCGCAGCATTGGACGCAGGGCTTGGCATCAAACACGGCAACATGACAACCGTTCATGCCTATACGGCGAGCCAACCGGTTCACGACACTGCGGGCAAAGACCCCTACTTGTCGCGCGCAGCAGCACTGTCGATGATTCCCACGACAACCGGCGCGGCGTCTGCAGTGGGTCTGGTATTGCCGCAGCTTGCTGGTAAGTTGACCGGGCAAGCCATTCGTGTCCCCACGCCCAATGTCTCAGTCGTTGATCTGGTTGCTGAGGTTTCGCGACCGACGACCGAAGAAGAGGTCAATGCCCTCTTTGTAGAAGCCGCCGCCAAAATCCCCAGTGTGCTGGCGGCCGAGAATCGCCCCTTGATCTCGATCGATTTCAACCACGACTCGCATAGCTCGACGGTTTCACTGGCTGAAACCAAAGTAACTGACGGCACATTGGTTCGTGTGCTTGCATGGTACGACAACGAATGGGGCTTCTCGAACCGGATGCTGGACACAGCCGCCGCGATGGGCGCGCTATCCTAACCGCTCTTTCAAGGCGGAATTGACGCGGGGCGTGACGAATTTTGACACGTCCCCGTTCAATCTGGCGATTTCTTTGACCAGTTTCGACGCAATGGCTTGATGCCGTGCCTCTGCCATCAAGAACACGGTCTCAATCGAGTCGTCCAACGCGCGATTCATCCCAACCATCTGGAATTCATACTCGAAATCCGCAACCGCACGCAGTCCGCGCACGATGATCTGAGCGCCTACATCGCGGGCGCAATCGATCAGCAGGTTTTCAAACGGATGCGCGACAATCTCGGTGCCAGTCTGCTCGGTTAGATGGGCGCATTCGGCCTCGATCATCGCGACACGCTCTTCCAAAGAAAACAGCGGGCCCTTGTCCCGGTTGATAGCAACACCAATGACGAGCTTATCCACCAGCGCAGCCGCGCGGCGAATAATGTCTATATGACCCATGGTGATAGGGTCGAAAGTACCGGGATATAATCCAACCCGCATTGGGCTCTCCAGCGCAACAATATTTCTGCGCAAGCAAACATAACTTTGCCGCAGGTGCAAGAGGCTGAAACAGCCCCCGCGTTCAGTGCCCCATGATCATGCCTTCAAGCGCGTCTTTTTCCATAGCAAGTTCAGCCAGTTGCGCCTTCACCGCATCACCCAGCGTAACGATGCCGACCAGTTTGCCATCTTCCAATACAGGCATGTGGCGAAATCGTCCTTCGGTCATCTGGGACAGGATAGACTCAACAGTATCCTGCTGGCTGGCGGTCACAAGTTGCTTGGTCATATAGTTGCTAACGGGTTTATCTAGGCACCCACTGCCGCTGGCAGCCAACTCGCGAACAATGTCTCGTTCGGATAAAATACCCGCTGCCGTCTGCCCCCCATCCTCGGAAATGACCACAGTACCAATCCGCTTTTCCGCAAGAATCTCGGCAGCCTGAGAAACGGATGCCGTTGGCTCGACCGTCTCCACACCGCCGCTGGCCTTTGATTTGAGAATGGCCTGTACAAGCATAAGCGAAAACCTCCGGAATTACGTACTGTTTTCCAAAGCGTTGCCGGAATGTGTGAATGTGTCAAGGTGAAGCTTCGCGCTCAAGCCGCGCTACTTCGTCCCGTATTCCGCGCGTCAACGCCTCGGCAAAGCGGTTCAACCGCTCATTGCGCTGATCGCCCTGATGGCGGACCAGATAAAAGCCCCGGGTCAGACTGACCTGATCCGTCAGGATTTTCTGCAATCCACGATGGAACGGCAATGTGAAATCATGTGCCACGCAGACCCCTGTTCCCAGCGAAACTTGTCGCAGCTGAACGGAAACAGAGTTTGATGCAAGCGCGACACGTTCAACACCAATGTCGTTGAGATAGTCCAGCTCGCGGTCGAAGATCATGTCCGGAATATAGCCTATCATCCGATGCCCTTTTAGATCCTCGATGGATCGAATTTCGGCGTGACGACTCAGGTATTCCTTCGTTGCGACCATATGCAACCGATAGTCGGATATCTTCTGCACCAGCAGTTTCCCTGCGGTGGGCGCACTGACTGTTACCGCCATGTCGGCCTCTCGACGGGATAGGTTGATGATGCGCGGCAACGCCAGGATCTGAATGTCGAGATCAGGATTGGCATCGCTGATCTTGGCGCAGACCTGTGGCAACAGGTAATTGGCACTACCATCCGGGGCACCAATTCGGATCTGACCGCTTAGCGATTTGGCAGAGCCTGACATGACACCAGTCGCTGCGCGCATAGCTTCTTCCGCCTGCAGCCCATGCTCCATCAGGCGTTGTCCTGCAGTCGTCAACACATAGCCCTGCTGTGATTTCGTGAACAACACCGCGTCCAATGCCGCTTCGAGCCGCGCGATTCTACGCCCGACTGTCGCCGGGTCGATCTTGAGAACCCGCCCCGCACCCGAAAGGCTTTCATCGCGCGCGACCGCCAGGAAAACCCGCAAATCATCCCAATTCGGCGTCATGTTCTATCCTTTGCATTTTTGCAAAACTGATTTGAAATATTGCCTCTGTTCAGGTGATTTTCGCAAGTCTATTCTTCGCGCAACTTAATCCGGAGGAGTTTGCAATGCAGAACCTGACCCATTTCATCAACGGCGAAAATGTCGCTGGCACATCTGGCCGCTTTGACAATGTATTCAACCCAGCAACGGGTGAAGTGCAGTACCAATGCCCGATGGCCAGTGTCGCCGAGACCACCGCTGCGATCGAAGACGCTGCAGCAGCTCAGGTCGCTTGGGGCGCAACCAACCCGCAGAAGCGCGCGCGCGTTATGATGGCGATGGTTGGCTTGATGAACCGCGACATGGACAAGCTGGCCGAGGCTCTCAGCCGGGAACATGGCAAGACCATTCCCGATGCGAAGGGTGACTTGCAGCGTGGTCTGGAAGTGATCGAGTACTGCATCGGCGCGCCCCAGATGCTGAAAGGTGAGTTCACCGACAGCGCGGGCCCGGGCATCGATATGTATTCGATGCGTCAGCCACTGGGCGTGGTCGCTTCGATCATGCCATTCAACTTCCCTGCAATGATGCCGCTTTGGCACGTTGGCCCGGCACTGGCCTGCGGCAACGCAGTTGTTCTGAAACCGTCCGAGCGCGACCCCTCTGTTCCATTGATGCTGGCAGAGCTGTTTGTCGAAGCTGGTCTGCCCAAGGGCGTGTTCCAAGTCGTAAACGGTGACAAAGAGGCCGTGGATACCCTGCTGGACAGCGAAATCATTCAGGGCGTGTCGTTCGTGGGTTCAACCCCGATTGCGCAATACATCTATGCTCGTGCAACCGCCAACGGCAAACGGGCGCAGTGTTTCGGTGGTGCCAAGAACCACATGATCGTTATGCCCGACGCCGATCTGGATCAGGCTGCTGATGCGCTGGTCGGTGCAGGTTTCGGCGCGGCTGGCGAACGCTGCATGGCAATCTCGGTGGCCGTGCCTGTGGGCGAAGAAACCGCAGACGCACTGATCGAAAAGCTGATCCCTCGCGTGGAGAAGCTGAAAGTTGGCCCCTACACAGCGGGCGACGACGTAGACATGGGTCCGGTTGTTACTGCTGCCGCGAAAGAGCGTATCCTTGGCCTGATCAACTCGGGCGTTGAGCAGGGTGCGAAGCTGGTTGTCGACAACCGCGATTTCAGCTTGCAGGGTTATGAGGACGGCTTCTTTGTCGGCCCGCACTTGTTCGACAACGTCACTCCCGACATGGATATCTACAAGCAAGAGATCTTTGGACCGGTCCTGTCGACCGTCCGCGCGGGTTCCTACGAAGAGGCGCTGAAACTGGCGATGGATCATGAATACGGCAACGGCACTGCGATCTTCACCCGCGACGGTGATACGGCGCGTGACTTTGCCAGCCGTGTGAACATCGGCATGGTCGGCATCAACGTTCCGATCCCGGTTCCGCTGGCCTACCACACTTTTGGCGGCTGGAAGAAATCGATGTTCGGCGACCTGAACCAGCACGGTCCGGACAGCTTCAAGTTCTACACACGCACCAAAACAGTGACATCGCGCTGGCCGTCGGGCATCAAGGAAGGTGGCGAGTTCAACTTCAAAGCGATGGACTGATCAACAGCTTTCAAATCAGGAAACCCGGCCCTACATGGGTCGGGTTTTTTCGTGCATGCGCCTGTTGCTGCCTGATCGCCTACCTCACAAGAAATTCAGAGGTCGCCCTCTGGAAAAAGCAGGCATTCACTAATATTTTATCGGTAATTCAACTATCCGAGCAGCTCATAACTTCCTGGAGGCAACCTTGTCCCAATATCGTTTTACCCGTCGTCACGCCCTTTTGGGCGCTGCATCGCTGATTGCGGCCCCTGCCATCGTGCGTGCTCAAAGCACTGATGCTTTCCCACAGACCGAGGAAGCAATCAGCACGCAGCTTCCAGTACGTCGTAACGTTTCATCGTTCTCGCAGCAGAATTGGCAGGATCACTTTGACGAGTTGGGCGTCGGCGCATTGTTGGCCGATATCACCAGCCGGGCTGTTCATTACTGGGGGCCGGATGGAACCTACAAGCTGTACCCCAGTTCTGTCCCGATGAGCGAAGAGCTGACCAAGCGCGGCTATACCAAGGTCACACGCAAGGCGGAGAACCCAAGCTGGACACCAACCCCATCAATGCGCGAGCGCGATCCCTCGTTGCCAATTCGCATGGAGGGTGGTGAACCTGGAAACCCATTGGGAACTCGCGCTATGTATCTTGGCTGGCCTGCCTACCTGGTTCACGGCACCTATGATACCCGCAAGATTGGACGTCAGAGCTCGTCCGGCTGTATTGGTCTCTATAACCAGCACGTTGAAGAGCTGTATCCGCTGGTAAAGGTCGGTACTCAGGTACGATTGGTCTAAACGGCGAGTTTCTACACGAAACACAAAAAAGCCCCGTCCATCAGGAACGGGGCTTTTGTTTTCGTGAAGGTGGTAGATTTATTCGGGAATGATAACTTCGTCGACAACGTGAATGACGCCGTTGCTGGCTTCGATGTCGGCCTGCACAACTTTGGCACCATTAACTTTCACGCCATTTTTTGCGTTCACGCTTAGTCGGTCGCCTTGCACGGTCAAAACCTTCGCGCGCTTTCCTGCAATGTCGCCGGACATCACTTTGGCTGGCACGACATGGTAGGTCAGGATCGACACCAACTGGTCCTTGTTTTCTGGCAGAAGTAGGGTTTCAACAGTGCCTTCAGGCAGAGCTGCAAAAGCTTCATCCGTGGGTGCAAAGACGGTGAAGGGCCCATCGCCTTTCAGCGTATCAACCAGGCCCGCGGCCTGAACGGCAGCAACCAGGGTGTTGAAAGACCCGGCAGCAACTGCGGTATCTACGATGTCAGCGGCCTGTGCCTTGACGGGCAGTGTAAGTGCAAATGCGGCGGCAGCGCCCATGAATGTGCGGCGGAACATGGCTGTTAACTCCTCTCCAGCTTGTTATGGAAAGGGTTACGGGCCTGGGTTCGAACCGGATCACACAGAAATCAATTTTCTTTGAGCTGAACCCAGATGCTCTGCGCACGGCCCTCTTCTAGAAACGGCAGCGCTGCGACGGCGTCGGGGCGATCCTGCTGAAGGTAATATCCGGGCCAAAGCATTGAATAGAAACCGGATTGCAGCAAGGCGTGCAACATGTACTGCTCACCCCATCCTGGGCAGTCATAGAAGAACCGTTTGGGATATTCATAAGGCAGAAAAACATCGTGGACATGAATGACAACGCCGGGTTTCAGCGCCGGAATGATCCGACAGAATAGATGGGCGACATCGTTGCTCATCCGAACCACATGGCTTGAATCGATGAACAGAACATCCCCAGCCTCAAGCTGATCGAACAGCGCGGGATCTACTTCTTCCAGTCGCTTCTGCTCAAACTGATCGACGACATGGGCGATATCTGCGCGCGGGTACGGATCAATTGCCGTGATCGTCGTATCCAAACCACCATCTATGATCGCCTGCCGCGTCACGCGGGTAGAGTTCCCGCAGCCGACCTCGATCACGCGCTTGGGCTGAAAGCGGCGGATCATCAAGTAAAGCGCATCCGCATCCGGGCTATCGTAATATCCGTTGCCGGTGTAATAACCGGTTTGGTTTCGCGCCGGGTCCTTCAAAGCTGCAAGCGCATCGGCATGGCGCGTATACTCTTCGACAAGTTGCGCGATATCGAATCCGTCCATTCCCGGCGACAGGGCATAAGCGGGCCTGGTCAATCCCCCTGCCCGTTCGAACGCTTCCAGCCGCGCCCGTTCATCCTGTTCCGTAACCTTGTCGATCAGCTTGACGCCCAACTCATCTAGGGCTGCATTGATCTGCGGAAATTTTCTGGGTTTCACGAGGACGGCTCCACATTACGTTGCGCCCGCTCTTTACCTGTGCACGCAGGACTTCCGCAAGAACCGACAGGCCAAACCCTTGGCAAAACGCTAATTTCCGTATTCACTGATGTGAATTGACCAACGAGGGCCGCCATGCAGCAGGAATTCACGATCGGCATTGAAGAGGAATACCTGCTGGTCGATCAAGACAGTCTGCAGCTCGCCGAGGCGCCCGCAGCATTGATGGAAGCTTGTCAGGCAGATTTCGAAGGCCAGGTCAGCCCGGAATTTCTGCAGTGCCAGATCGAAGTCGGGACCCGCCCACATGCTACGATCAGATCGGCGCGCGAAGATCTAAAGCGCCTGCGTTCTTGTGTTTCAAAACGTGCAGCCGAGTATAATTTGGCTCCGATCGCGGTCTCTTGCCACCCGTTTGCGAACTGGAAAGACCAGCACCATACACGGAAAGAACGCTATGACGCCCTGCAGCATGCTTTGGGCGGCGTGGCGCGGCGGATGCTGATCTGCGGAATGCATGTGCATGTGGGCGTCGAAGATCAAGCCTTGCGCGCCGACCTGGTACCCCAGCTTTCTTACTTTCTGCCCCATCTGCTGGCGTTGTCGACCTCGTCTCCTTATTGGAACGGCGAAGATACCGGGCTTTCCTCCTATAGGCTCACCGTGTTCGACAATCTGCCCCGGACCGGTCTGCCCCCGGTGTTCAGCAGTTGGGGCGAATACGAACGCACCACCGGCGTGCTGGTCGAACTCGGCGTGATCGAGGACACCTCTAAAATCTGGTGGGACCTACGTCCATCTCACCGGTTCCCCACCCTAGAAACACGCATCATGGACGTACAGCCAAGGCTTGAACATACGCTTTCGCTTGCGGCGCTAGTGCAGGCGCTGACCCGGATGCTGTGCCGCCTGAAAGACCGCAATCTTCGTTGGCGGCAATATGATAAGTTTCTGATCGGCGAAAACCGTTGGCGCGCGCAGCGCTACGGTGTGGGCGAAGGTCTGATCGATTTCGGTGATCGCTCAATCAAGCCGATGGCTGAACTGATCGGAGAGCTGATGGGCATGTTGGCCGAAGACACCGAGGCATTGGGCACCATGACCGAACTCGCCCGACTTCGGCAGATCGCAGAAAATGGCACCTCCGCCACCCGCCAACGCCGTGTTTACGCTGAAGCTTTGGCGCGCGAGGATGATCCGGGCATGGCGGTGGTCAAGCACCTGATCGAGGAATTTCACGCCGACCTATAAAGTCAAACCGCCGCCAAAATCTCTTTAATCCGGTCCGCTACGGGTTCATACAAATCGCGATCCGTCCAGTATCCGTTATGCGAAAGCGGGTTCCACGACGTAAAGATTTTGCCCGCATTGATCGGCTTATCCTTCAAGGCCCCACTTTGAGCGAGCTGTTCATAGCTTGGCGCGCTTTTGCCCAATGGAAAACCCAAGACATCATGCTTGTCATAGTAGTTTCGCCACCAGGTCGAAAACTGCAACGCAGGCGGCAGCGCGCGGTTCGGGGCCATGATCGGAAAAATCTCATTCTCGGGATATGCGAACAGAAAAATCGGAATATTGCACCCAAACGTCACGAGGCCAGCAACGGTTTTCATGTTTTCAACATCTGTCGGGTGAACCGGTGAACCACCCTGGCGCAGATGTCTTTGCATGTCATAAATATAGTTCGACATTATGTGCCCACCCAGCGAATGCGCCAGGATCAGTACAGGCCCCTGTGGTCCGACCTGGTATTTGACGACCCCCATCACATTCTCGATTTTTTTGTGGATCGCCTCATAGATCTTATCGCCATCATCCGGAGTTGGTCGGTAAGAAGCCGCATCCGATAGATTGCACACTACAAACTCGCGCAGCTTGTCGTATCCAAGGCTGCGGTTGACCTTACGCAGATATGCCTTTTGCCGCCCTTGCAGGATCTGTGCCCAGACCACCTCGTGCCAGATCACATCATCCATATCCGCGCCGACCCGGTTCGCAACGCGTCGTTTCAGCCCTCTGGAAAACGTTGGGGTCGTGGATGGCGGCTGGTTCTGAGGATTGTACTGGCTGCCCATGCCGTGAATCACGATAACAGCAAGCTTGTGTGACGACATAAGAATACTCCGTAATGATCAAGAAAGCAGAATTCCCGCAGTATACCTCACCGTCCAGAAATCCCCTAAATCGCCGTGTTTGCCGTCATTGAAAAATTTCTGTAAGGATTGAAGAATAAAACGCTCGTTCAATTCTATAGCCATCAGGAAGCACACGTCATGGATTTCGCGCTGACCGAAGAACAAACGGCCATTTTCGACATGGCCTACGCCTTTGGCCAAGACCACATCGCCCCCTTCGCGCGTCAGTGGGAAGCAGACGGAACCATCCCCAAAGAGCTCTGGCCCAAAATCGGCGAACTAGGATTTGGTGGACTTTATGTCTCGGAAGAGGCTGGCGGTTCGGGTTTGACGCGATTGGATGCGACACTGGTGTTCGAAGCGCTATCGATGGCCTGCCCCTCGGTCGCGGCGTTCCTGTCGATTCACAACATGTGCGCCAAAATGCTGGACAGCTTTGGCAGTGACGATCTGAAGTACCGCATTATGCCAAGTATCCTCAGCCTCGAAACCGTCCTCAGCTACTGCCTGACGGAACCCGGATCGGGATCGGACGCTGCGGCGCTGAAAACGCGCGCTGAACGGACCAATGAAGGCTTCACGCTCAACGGCACAAAAGCGTTCATTTCCGGCGGCGGCTATTCGGATGCCTATGTCTGCATGGTGCGCACGGGTGAAGACGGCCCTAGGGGGATCTCTACCGTCTATGTCGAAGACGGCACGCCGGGCCTGAGTTTCGGTGGTCTGGAACAGAAAATGGGTTGGAAAAGCCAGCCAACCGCGCAAGTTCAGTTTGACGATTGCAAAATTCCATCCGGCAATCTGGTCGGAGCTGAAGGCGACGGTTTCAAATACGCGATGATGGGGCTGGACGGTGGCCGTCTGAACATCGCCTCCTGCTCGCTGGGGGCAGCTCAGAACGGTCTGGACATGACGTTGCAGTACATGTCCGAGCGCAAGGCCTTTGGACAATCGATCGATCAGTTTCAGGCGCTGCAGTTCCGACTGGCAGATATGGAGATTGAGCTACAGGCGGCGCGCACCTTCCTGCGTCAGGCAGCGTGGAAACTTGATCAAGGCGCACCGGACGCCACAAAATTCTGCGCGATGGCCAAGAAGTTCGTAACCGAAACCGGATCGAAAGTCGTGGATCAGTGTCTGCAATTGCACGGTGGATACGGCTATCTGGCTGATTATGGCATCGAGAAACTGGTGCGGGATCTGCGCGTGCACCAAATACTGGAAGGCACGAACGAGATCATGCGCGTGATCGTCGCGCGCCAGATGCTCTCCAATCGCTGAGGTCTTTGATGTCCGATATCGACATTCGCACCACAGGCCGTGCCGGGCGCATCACACTGACACGACCACACGCCCTGAACGCCCTTAGCTATGAGATGTGCATGGCCATCGATACCGCTCTGCGCAACTGGCGTGAGGATGATCAAGTCGATCTGATCATACTCGATGCCGAAGGCGACAAAGCCTTTTGCGCTGGCGGAGATATTGCCGAGCTTTATGCAACCGGCACCAAGGCGGACTATGCTTATGGCCAAACGTTTTGGCGCGACGAATACCGACTGAATGCCTTGATTTTTGAGTACTCAAAACCAGTGATCAGCTTCCTGCAAGGTTTCACCATGGGTGGCGGGGTTGGCATCGGGTGCCATGGCAGCCATCGAGTGGTTGGAGAAAGCTCAAAGATCGCGATGCCGGAATGCTCAATCGGGCTGGTTCCTGATGTGGGCGGATCGCTGATGTTGGCGCTGGCGCCGGGGCGATTGGGCGAGTATCTGGGCACCACCGGCCACCGCATGGGGCCCGGAGATGCGATCTATGCCGGGTTTGCCGACCATTTCATTCCCCAAGAGCATTGGGCGGAGCTGATAGACCAGTTGGAAGCCTCTGGACGGGCGGAACTGGTGGATGAGCATGCAGTGCCCGCACCGGATAGCCCCTTGGCTGAAATGCAGGGCGAGATCGACCGGCTATTCAGCGGAGAAAGCCTTGGCGATATACTGAACAGCTTGCGCAACGATGACACAGAATTTTCGACGAAAATTCTCGGCACACTGCAGCGAAACTCTCCTATCTCCATGGCTTGTGCTGTCGAGATGTTGCATCGGCTGCGCGGAACCGGCCTGACATTGCAAAAAGCGCTGGATCTGGAGTACCGGTTTACTTATCGCGCGATGGAGCATGGCGATTTTCTGGAAGGCATTCGCGCCCAGATCATCGACAAGGATCGCAACCCGAAATGGCAGTTTGCTGATTTGGATGTGCCTGCAGTCGCGGTGTCCAAGATGCTGCAACCGCTCGGTGCGGATGCACTAAGCTTTTCAGAGGAGTAAGGGATGAAAATCGCATTCATAGGGCTTGGCAACATGGGCGGCCCGATGGCGGCCAATCTGGCGCGCGCGGGCCATGACGTCATCGGCTTTGATCAAGTTGATGTCGCCATCGAAGGCGTGGCCATGGCGTCTTCCGGCGCTGCCGCTGCTGCGGAAGCCGACGTGGTTATCACCATGCTTCCCAACGGGCAAATTCTGCGCGCTGTGGCCGATGAAGTTGTCCCTGAAATGCAAGACGGCGCGGTTCTGATTGACTGCTCTACGGTCGATGTCGACAGCGCCCGCGCGGTGGCGCAGCAAGCTGCTCAGGCTGGTCTGCTATCAGTCGATGCACCTGTATCCGGCGGGATTGGTGGGGCCGCTGCAGGCACTTTGACCTTTATGGCCGGTGGATCTGACACAGCCTTTGCCAAGGCGGCTCCGTTATTTGAAATCATGGGGCAAAAAGCGGTTCACTGCGGTGAAGCTGGCGCGGGTCAGGCCGCCAAAATCTGCAACAACATGATCCTCGGCGTAACAATGATCGCAACCTGCGAGGCATTTGCGCTTGCTGATAAATTGGGATTGGACCGGCAAAAGATGTTCGATGTCGTCAGCACGTCCTCAGGGTACAGCTGGACAATGAACGCCTATTGCCCTGCCCCCGGCGTTGGACCCGAAAGCCCATCCGACAATAACTACACCCCTGGTTTCGCCGCCGAGCTGATGTTGAAAGACCTACGTCTCAGCCAACAGGCTGCCGAAAGTGCGGACGCAGATACGCCCATGGGACAGGTTGCGACAAAGCTCTATGAATTGTTTGTCGAACAAGAAGATGGCTTGGGTCGCGATTTCAGCGCCATGTTACCGCGATTTGAGAAGCGGTCCAGAGACTGAACAACCTAAGAACGCAGCGCTCTACGAAGTACCAGAGAAGAAAATTCGCAGCATTTTCTTCTCTCGCTCTGTTCCTATTCGGCAGCTACGGCTTGCCCATCCAGCATTGGCTTCAAATAACGCCCAGTGTGGCTACGCTCACATTCAGCGACGTATTCGGGCGTACCCTCAGCCACAATCTGACCTCCGCCATCGCCACCTTCCGGGCCAATGTCGATTATCCAGTCGGCGGTTTTTACGACATCGAGATTATGTTCGATGACAACAACAGTATTTCCTTGGTCGACCAGTTCGTGCAGGACTTCCAATAGCTTACGCACGTCCTCGAAATGCAGACCCGTTGTGGGTTCGTCCAGAATATACAGCGTTCGACCCGTTGATCGCTTGCTCAGTTCTTTAGAGAGCTTTACACGCTGCGCCTCACCACCGGAGAGCGTGGTCGCCTGTTGACCAACTTTGATGTAGCCGAGCCCAACGCGAGCCAAGGCATCCATCTTGTCGCGGATCGATGGCACCGCTTTAAAGAATTCCTGCGCATCTTCCACTGTCATATCAAGTACATCCGCGATGGACTTACCCTTGAACTTGATCTCAAGCGTCTCACGGTTGTATCGCGCGCCTTTGCAGGTTTCGCAGGTGACATAAACATCAGGCAGAAAGTGCATCTCGATCTTGATAACGCCATCACCCTGACACGCTTCGCACCGGCCGCCTTTGACGTTAAAGCTGAACCGCCCGGGCTTGTATCCACGCGCTTTGGCTTCTGGCAACCCGGCAAACCAGTCTCGGATCGGGGTGAAAGCCCCGGTGTAAGTCGCTGGATTTGAACGTGGAGTCCGGCCAATGGGTCGCTGATCTATGTCGATCACCTTGTCCAGATGCTCTAGCCCTTTGATCGTTTCACAGGGCGCCGGTGTCTGACGAGCGCCGTTCAACCGCATCGAGGCGGTTTTGAACAAAGTCTCAATCGTCAGCGTCGATTTTCCACCGCCAGACACACCGGTCACACAAACAAATTTTCCCAGCGGAAATTCGGCCGTCACGTTCTTGAGGTTGTTTCCCGTCGCCTTAACAACGGTCACTTTCTGCTTCTTACCCTTTCGCCGCTCAACCGGCACCGGGATCTCGCGTGTCCCCGAAAGATATTGGCCGGTGATCGAGGCCGCATCGCCGGCGATATGCTCGGGCGTACCGTGGCTGACCACCTGTCCGCCATGCACTCCTGCACCGGGACCGATATCAAACACATAATCCGCCTCGCGAATGGCCTCTTCGTCATGTTCAACGACGATGACCGTGTTGCCCTGATCACGCAAATTCTTAAGCGTTCCCAGCAGACGATCATTGTCGCGTTGGTGCAGACCAATCGATGGCTCGTCGAGCACATACAATACCCCGGTCAGGCCCGAGCCGATCTGGCTCGCCAGACGGATACGCTGACTTTCACCTCCGGACAGGGTGCCACTTGAACGAGACATCGTAAGATATTCTAATCCAACATTATTCAAAAAACCCAACCGCTCGCGAATTTCCTTGAGAATTGCGCGCGCGATCTCGTTCTTTTGTGCGCTCAGATGATTTGGGGCATCCTCAACCCAGGCCAGCGCCTCGCGGATCGACATTTCGACGACCTGCCCAACGTGCAAACCCGCAATTTTGACGGCCAGCGCCTCAGCACGTAGACGGTAGCCTTCGCACGTGCCGCAGGGTCGGTTGTTTTGATAGCGTTCGAATTCTTCGCGAATCCAGGCGCTGTCAGTCTCGCGATAGCGGCGCTCCATGTTGGGAATGACGCCTTCAAAGCTTCGGGTAACCTGATAAACGCGGCCACCTTCATCATAACGGAACTGGATCTCTTCATCACCAGACCCGCGCAGAAACACCTGCTGGACTTTCTTGGGCAAGTCCTTCCAGGGAGTGTTCTTGTCAAACTCGTAATGTCGCGCGATAGCTTCGATCGTTTGCAGAAAATAGGGTGATTTACCCTTCCGCCAGGGCGCAAGCGCCCCGTCATAGAGTTTCAATGTCTGGTCCGGCACGACCAGACGTTCATCAAAGAACAGTTCGACCCCAAGCCCGTCGCAATCGGGGCAAGCCCCAAAGGGCGCGTTGAATGAGAACAGGCGCGGCTCGATCTCGGGGATGGTGAACCCACTGACCGGGCAGGCAAAATTCTCACTGAATGTGATGCGTTCGGGGTCGCCCTCTTTCGGTGCGGTTTCGAGGATTGCGATCCCGTCCGCCAGATCCAGTGCGGTCCTTAGGCTGTCGGCCAGGCGTGTTTCCATGCCTTCTCGTACCACCAGACGATCGACAACGACGTCGATATCGTGGCGGAACTTCTTGTCCAGCGTCGGCGGCTCATCCAATTCATAGAACTCACCATCTACCTTGACGCGTTGAAAACCCTGCTTGCGCAGCTCAAGGAACTCTTTCCGATATTCACCCTTCCGATCACGAACGATGGGGGCCAGCAGATAGCCGCGCGTGCCCTCCTCCATCGTCATGATCCGGTCGACCATGTCCTGCACCTGCTGTGCCTCAATCGGCAATCCTGTGGCCGGGCTGTAAGGCGTACCAGCACGGGCAAAGAGCAAGCGAAGATAGTCGTAGATCTCGGTTACGGTGCCCACGGTCGAACGCGGGTTTTTTGAGGTCGTCTTCTGCTCGATCGAAATCGCGGGGCTTAGTCCGCTAATGTGATCCACATCGGGCTTCTCCATCATATCGAGGAACTGGCGCGCATAGGCCGACAGGCTTTCGACATAGCGGCGCTGCCCTTCGGCATAGATCGTATCAAATGCCAAAGAAGACTTTCCCGAGCCCGACAGGCCAGTGATCACCACCAGCTGATCCCGTGGGATGTCGACATCAATGCTCTTGAGGTTATGCTCGCGCGCACCGCGCACCTCGATATTCTTCAGCTCAGCCATTCAGGCCCCCAACAACCAACGTCACTCAGAGATAGGCGAGAGCGGCTGAGTCTCCAACCAAAAAATTAGAACAAAGTAAGAACAGGCGATTTTTCGACACTCGGCTTAAGCACCGGTTTTCTTAGCCAGAGCCCATGCGCAGATTGGAAAATCGGGATCGTTCTCCAAATTGTCTGTCTCAGGGTCATAAACAGGAGGCCATTCAAGTTCGAGATTGCGCAAAGCGGCGTGCCGATTGCCCCACTGTTCGGCCCGGATGAGATCCGGGTCGAACCCACACTCAGTGAGCAGGTTTTTCAATCCGCGCGCAGACCAACGCGAACAGTCATGCGGAGCGGCGTGAAACGGAATGAAGAACGGGACGGCCAGCCAGAAATACCCTCCGGGTCTTAGCATCTCTAGCACGTTCAGCGTGGCTTCAACCGGGCGATCCAAGTGCTCCCACACCTGATTGGCCAAAACCAGATCGACCTTTCGCACCTGCTGTTGTTTGTTCAGAACGGGTCCGGTGCAGATATCATGTTGCTTATGCCAAATCTGTTCATAGCTGCAAAATCCAAATTGCTTACCCCACGAACCAGAAATCTCAATGACATCAAGTGTTTCCGGCTTCAGGCCGCGGACCCACTGCCGGCTGCGCCGTGCCATGATGACTCGATTTAGACTGGTCACTGCTTGCCCCTGATGTTTTGCAGGCAATAAACCATAAGATCAGTAAGATGTCGGCACAAAAAAACGCCCACAAGGGCGTATGACTTTCTAAATCGAAGGAAATGGCGCGGTTGACGGGGCTCGAACCCGCGACCCCCGGCGTGACAGGCCGGTACTCTAACCAACTGAGCTACAACCGCGCATTTAGGGTCTATGTGCGATCCGTTTGCCCGGATCAAAGGCTGGCAGCGATGGCGCGGTTGACGGGGCTCGAACCCGCGACCCCCGGCGTGACAGGCCGGTACTCTAACCAACTGAGCTACAACCGCCCACTGCCCGTTCATCTCTGAACGTTGGGGTGTATTATGGCTACACCCCGGCATCGTCAAGCGGCGTTTTCAAGTTTTTTGCTCGAACCTGATTTTTTCCGATCTATCCGACTTGGCGGGCAATGTGTGAAAACCGGATTTCGTCTGACGCGCTGCAATTTGAACGCTTTGAACTTGCGGCGAAACACAAGCCGCTGTATCAAACGCCGCTATGGGTGATTAGCTCAGTGGTAGAGCGCTTCGTTCACATCGAAGATGTCAGGAGTTCAAATCTCTTATCACCCACCATATTATTCAAATGCTTATGCGACATAGTTGAAGCGTTTTGGAACCATTTAGTTCAACGCTGCGAGCACAATGCTGTCATCCTCCGACATACACGCCGGATTTAGGACGATAAAAAACCTTTTGGTCATGCAGACGCCCCAGAAGGTCGTGTGCCTTGCGCACAAAGTCTTCACGGGTTTCCCTTTCTTCTACCCTCTCGTCAACTGGGACATTCGATCTGGAAGCTATGGCATGACGCATGGCCTCTTCGATTATATCCATATCTTCGACCGAAAGCTCGAACATATCATTGTACAGAGGCATCCTGGGTTCTCCTACCTTGGCACAGACGACCAACGTGCCTCATGTTCCGAGTCGATTCCACTTCAAATACCTATTGCCGGCGATCGCGTTTCTAAGAACACGCCCAGCAGGATTTAGAAGATGAATCGGTCAGACCTCGTTTTCGCGATTTTTCTGCATGATATGTGGTGCTTGCCATGTTTCCCGTGGCCTGCTTATCCTGATGTCATAGCCACCAATAAGGCACCCCTCTTTGGGCGAGAAATAACATGGCGAAACTGAAGCGGGAAATTGGCCTGGTCGGCCTGACCTTCATTTCGGTTGGAGGAATCATTGGGTCAGGCTGGCTTTTCGGCCCCCTGCTCGCCGTGCAACACGCAGGCCCCGCCGCGGTTCTTTCTTGGATTATTGGCGCCGTTGCGATGTTCATACTGGCAATAACCTTCGCCGAGATTTCAGCGATGTTACCTATCCCAGGCGGAATCGCACGCGTCCCTCAGTTCTCACACGGCAACATCGTGTCGATGGCGATGGGATGGACGGCCTGGATTGGCTACAACACCACCGCTCCGATCGAAGTTGAAGCCATGCTTAAATACCTCGCACCCTACGCGTCATGGCTCCACGCCGCAGATACCGGCGAACTGACCGGCGCTGGTGTTTCGGTCGCCTTGCTGTTCATGTTGCTGTTCGTCGCTGTGAACGCACTAGGCGTGAAATTTTTTGCACAGGTAAATGCAACGCTGACCTGGGCCAAGATTGCCATTCCGATAGTTTTGTCCGTGTTGTTGATCGCGACCCGCTTTGACGTGCAGAATTTCTCCGCACCTGACGGTTTCGCCCCCTACGGCCTGAAAGGCATCATGGCCGCAGTATCAACCGGTGGAGTGATCTTTTCCTTTATAGGTTTCCGACATGTTGTTGATATGGCGGGAGAAGTTCGAAACCCAAAATTCGACATCCCGGCTGCTCTGGTTCTGTCCATTGTATTATGTGCCCTGATCTACCTTGGATTACAGGTGGCCTTTATCGGCGCGCTTGATCCCACAATGATCCGCGATGGCTGGGCGAGTCTCAGCTTCGGTGGGCAAGGTCCGTTGGATGGCGTCATCATGTCCGTCGGGATATTGTGGTTCCTCAGCTTGCTGAACGTCGGGTCGGTCATCGGCCCGTTTGGCAATGGGTTGGTTGCAACAGGATCGAACGCTCGTATCGCTTTGGCCCTGTCGCAAAACGGGTTCCTGCCGAAACGTTTGCAGATCTTGTCATCGTTCGGAGTACCGCTTTGGGCCTTAGCTCTCAACTTTCTGATTGGCACTCTGTTTTTACTGACGGTCCCGTTCGCAACCGTAATCGCCCTGAACGGGGCCGCCATTGTGCTTTCATTCGCGGTCGGCCCAATCGCCGTGGTGTGCTTACGTGATCTGATGCCTGACCGCCCGCGCTCAATCCGTATTCCCGCCGTCAAACTTGTTGGGCTCACGGCCTTCGCGATCTCAACCCTGATCGTCTACTGGAGCGGATGGGACACGGTCTGGAGGCTAGGAATTGCACTGCTCATCGGCATGGCGCTGCTGCTGATCCGCTTTCACAATCGGCTCGATGAAATGGACGCGACCGAGGCGCTTTGGCTGATGCCCTATTTCTGTGGTTTGGGGCTGATCTCCTACATGGGTCAGTTTGGAGAAGGCGCGCAAAAGCAGATCCCGTTTGGTTGGGACATTGTGCTGTGTGCGGCATTTTCGGCGGTGATTTTTGCGCTCGCCGTACGCTCGGCGCTGTCAGACAAAAAATTCCAGGCTTACATCGAAAACGAAGAGGTGCTGGACCCGGCCAAACCTGTCATTGGACTTTGAACAAAAAAGGCGGGGAATGACCCCGCCTTTCTAATTAATCTGTTTCAGGCTTAGTGGGCTGTTGCCGACGGTCCTGCCCCTTCGGCCGCCTTGGCGGCAGCGGCAGCGGCCTCTTCAGCGGCCTCATCCCACTCAATTGACTCGGGCTTACGTATCAACGCCTGCTCTAGTACCTCCGAGACGTGTTTGACCGCGATGATCTCCAGCCCTTCTTTCACATTGTCGGGGATATCCGCCAGATCCTTTTCATTCTCTTCGGGAATGAGGACGGTCTTGATCCCGCCACGCAGGGCAGCCAGCAGTTTTTCTTTCAGCCCGCCAATCGGCATCGCGTTGCCGCGCAGCGAAACCTCGCCTGTCATGGCGATGTCCTTGCGCACAGGAATACCGGTCAGGACCGAAACAATCGAGGTCACCATAGCCAAGCCCGCAGACGGACCATCCTTTGGCGTCGCACCATCGGGCACGTGCACGTGGATATCGATTTTGTCGAACTGCGGCGGTTTAACCCCGATCTGAGGCGAAATTGATCGGACGTAAGACGACGCCGCGTCGATCGATTCCTTCATCACATCGCCCAGCTTACCAGTGGTCTTCATCCGCCCTTTGCCGGGCAGTTTCAGAGCCTCGATATGCAGCAGATCACCACCGACCGAAGTCCAGGCCAAGCCAGTGACTACACCAACCTGATCGTCCTGTTCAGCCAAGCCATAACGGAACTTGGGCACTCCAAGAAAATCATCCAGATTGTCGGGCGTCACCTTTACGGTCTCCGCCTCTTTCTTGATGATCTTGGTCAACGATTTCCGCGCCACTTTGGCGATTTCGCGTTCGAGGTTCCGCACACCCGCCTCGCGGGTATACGTGCGGATGATCGATTGTAGCGCCTCATCGGTCAGCTCAAACTCCTTGGCTTTCAGACCATGGTTTTTGACCTGTTTGTCGATCAGGTGCTGCTTGGCGATCTCGCTCTTTTCCTCTTCGGTGTAACCGGCCAGCGGGATGATCTCCATCCGGTCTAGCAGAGGCCCAGGCATGTTGTAGCTGTTAGACGTGGTCAGGAACATCACGTTGGACAGGTCATATTCGACCTCAAGATAATGATCCATGAACGTGTTGTTCTGTTCCGGGTCCAACACCTCCAGCATCGCCGAGGCTGGATCGCCACGGAAATCCTGCCCCATCTTGTCGATTTCATCGAGCAGGATGAGAGGGTTTGTGGTTTTCGCCTTCTTCAGCGCCTGAATGATCTTGCCGGGCATCGACCCGATATAAGTCCGACGGTGGCCACGAATCTCGGATTCGTCGCGCACGCCACCCAGCGAGATGCGAATAAACTCTCGCCCCGTGGCTTTGGCAACCGACTTACCCAGCGAGGTCTTACCAACACCCGGAGGGCCAACAAGGCACAGGATCGGGCCTTTCAGCTTTTTCGAACGTTGCTGTACCGCCAGATATTCAACGATCCGCTCTTTGACCTTCTCAAGCCCATAGTGATCGGCGTCCAGAATGTCCTGCGCGCGACCCAGATCCTTTTTGACGCGGGATTTGGTGCCCCAAGGCAGCGCCAGGATCCAGTCGAGATAGTTGCGCACAACAGTGGCTTCGGCCGACATGGGCGACATGTTTTTGAGCTTTTTCAGCTCACCCTCGGCCTTCTCGCGCGCCTCTTTCGACAGCTTGGTCTCGTTGATCTTGGCTTCGAGTTCGGCAACTTCGTTGCTGCCGTCCTCGCCATCGCCAAGTTCCTTCTGAATGGCCTTCATCTGCTCATTCAGATAGTACTCGCGCTGCGTTTTCTCCATCTGGGATTTGACGCGGGTTTTGATCTTTTTCTCGACCTGCAGGACAGACATTTCGCCCTGCATCAGGCCATAGACCTTCTCAAGCCGCTCGCTCACCGAGAGCGTCTCAAGCAGTTCCTGTTTCTGTTCAACCTCGATGCCCAGATGACCTGACACAAGGTCGGCCAACTTTGCAGGCTCGGTGGTTTCACCGACGGCGGCCAGCGCCTCTTCGGGGATATTCTTGCGCACTTTTGCATAGCGCTCAAACTCGTCCGCGACGGTGCGCAACAGCGCTTCGGTCGTGGTGACATCGCCCGGAATCTCGGTCAGATACTCGGCGCGCGCTTCGAAAAACTGATCGTTTTCAAGGAATTCTGTGATCTGCACCCGCGCCTGCCCCTCGACAAGCACCTTCACGGTGCCATCGGGCAGTTTCAGCAGTTGCAGCACGTTGGCCAGAACGCCCGAGCGGTAGATACCGTCGATTTCAGGATCATCCTCACCAGGATCAATCTGGCTGGACAACAGAATTTGCTTGTCATCCTGCATCACCTCTTCCAGGGCGCGGACCGATTTGTCACGGCCCACGAACAGCGGCACGATCATATGTGGGAAGACCACGATATCGCGCAGCGGAAGGACGGGGTATGAGGAATTCAGAGGCTCTTGCATGCTCTATCCTTATCATTGGCAAGACGGCGCTGGTCCCTGATTCAGGCAACCTTTGGCCATCTCCTGTCTTGGACGATAAAGGTGGGGCACCTGTTCCCCCATTTCAACCTCATCGTCGTTTGTCGTGATGCAGCATGACCCGATGATTTGGGGACTTCAAGGCATCCGACAGACATATCCACCGATTTTAGCGAACCCAGCATTAAAACGGGCAACAAATCATCCAGTGTGGATCAGAACACCCTTTGCTTAGCTCGGGACAAAAAGAAGCCATGACCGACTTCGTTTCTACATTCCAAGCCCTTTTTCGAGGAATGGCAAACGAACCCGCCAAACTCTCCGGTTACGCCGTAGTCTGCACGGTCAAATCCATCCCGGTTATGGCTGACTGGTTGGCACAGCATGCGGACGGCGCCCGTATTGGTCATGAAAAAATCATGTCCCCAGTCCGACTGACAATCCGCCGGGCGCGGGAACGCAGGAGCACCACTCCGCTCAATTATAGTGCAAGACAGGTCCGAAACACTCGCCCCCTGCCCGACGACACACTGAATATTCTCGGACGGGGTTTCGAAGGTCCAGACATCCGCAAGAGATGTCGATGCGCAAAGAACGATTGCGATAGAAACAATAAAGCGAGGCATTGAATCCTCCTGAACAAAACAAATGAAAATGGTAAATAATGCGCGAACAGTATAGCAAAAAATACCGCGTTTGTCACCGCAATGGCCACAATCTACAGCGGTTCAATATCGCCTTGCTCCCGAAGCGCGTGGAATTGCGATTGCCACTCTGCGAATGTGCCCTGTGAAATCGCGTCCCGCATTCCCTGCATGATTTCCTGAAAGTAATGCAGATTGTGCCAAGTCAGCAGCATGCCCGAGATCATCTCATTCGAGCGGAACACGTGATGCAAGTAGGCCCGAGAATAACTTGAACACGCGGGGCATGTGCAGTTCTCATCCAGCGGGCGTGGGTCGTCAGCATGGCGGGCGTTCTTGATATTGACCACACCATAACGCGTGAACACCTGCCCGGTGCGACCCGACCGCGAAGGTAGAACGCAATCCATCATATCTATCCCGCGTGCAACGGCACCTACGATATCATCAGGCTTGCCTACGCCCATCAGATAACGCGGTTTATCCTGGGGCAAGAAGTCAGGCGCATAGTCAAGGCAGCTGAACATGGCCTCCTGCCCCTCACCCACGGCAAGGCCGCCGACGGCGTAGCCTTCAAAACCGACCTGCTTAAGTGCCTCGGCACTTTCTTCCCGAAGATCTTGTTCCAGCCCGCCCTGCATGATCCCAAACAGGGCATGTCCGGGGCGGTCTCCAAACGCTTCGCGCGACCGCGCGGCCCACCGCATCGAAAGGCGCATGGACTCGGCGATACGGTCGCGATCGGCGGGCAGCGCAGGGCATTCATCAAAGCACATGACGATGTCCGAGCCCAAAAGCCGCTGGATTTCCATCGACCGTTCCGGCGTCAATTCGTGCTTCGAGCCATCGACGTGAGATTTAAAGGTCACGCCCTTCTCGGTCAGTTTGCGCAGACCGGCCAGCGACATCACCTGAAATCCGCCAGAATCCGTCAGGATGGGCCGGTCCCAGTTCATGAACTTGTGCAGGCCTCCCAAACGATCGATCCGCTCGGCCGTTGGGCGCAGCATCAGATGATAGGTGTTGCCCAACAGAATATCGGCACCTGTGGCGCGCACACTTTCCGGCATCATCGCCTTGACGGTCGCGGCTGTGCCCACAGGCATGAACGCCGGCGTCCGCACCTCACCGCGCGGCGTGTTGATCACGCCTGTGCGGGCCTTGCCATAGGTGGCTTTCAGGTCGAAAGAAAATCGTTGGGTCATGGTAACGCCTTGGATCGCTGAACCGGGCAGGCTTTGCCCGATCTGCAAGGGCATTGCAACCCGTCAGGGCAGCGAGGCTACACGGTCCGTAAACAGGCGCACCACCCCTGCCCCATCGACATCCCGGCACACTCGCACTGGTGGCCGTGCAGGGTCAGGACGAGTCGCACCGATTTCAGCCCCGTCCAACGCCACCTGCAAACCCGTTTCGACCATTTCGAACATCGGTTCATGGGTGCAGGCGATAACGGCAGTCGAGTCATGCAGTCCGCACCCTTCAAGCCCACCGATCTCCTTGTAGAACTTTAGATAGAAGCGTGAGATATCGCGCAGAAAACCACCCATGTCAGGGGAACGTTCAGCGAGCGCCTCAAAATCAGCGGTCTGGTAGAGCGTTTTCAGAGTCACATCCAATCCCACCAGAATCGTAGGCGGCGGTGCGGCAAAGACTTCGTCTGCTGCTTTGGCATCGTGATAGATATTCGCCTCGGCATGTTCGGTGATATTGCCCGGGCAGTACACGGCCCCGCCCATGATGACGAGCTTGCCAAGATTCTCTGCAAACTCAGGGTCCAATCGCATGGCATCAGCGATATTGGTCAATGGCCCAACCGCGCATACGACCAGCTCTCCGCGATGGCTGCGCGCCATGTCGACAAGAAACTCTGCGGCGGACAGGGCGTGGTTTTCACCGATCTCTTCAATCTGGGTCAGGTCACCAAAGCCTTCGGGGCCATGCACATGTTCCGAAGGTGAATGCGCGACCTCTCCCAATGCGAAGGGCGCGCCTTGGGCCACGGGAATGCCGAGCCCCAGTTTGTCCACCAGAAATCGCGCATTGCGGCTGGATTGATGCACATGGGTGTTGCCGAACACGGTGGTCAGGCCGATCAGGTCAATTTCGGAGGCAGCGGCGGCATAGGCAATGGCCATTGCGTCGTCGATGCCGGGGTCTGTATCGATAATCAGTTTCATCCTCGTCCGATAACGCAAACACCAGTGGGATGCAAAGCTGCCACAAAAGGGAATTTCTGGCCGGTATGAACGTTTTCACCGATTTGCATTCCGGCCAGCACAATCCATACCAGAGTTGAAATTGAGCGACTCAATCCCCATATGTATACCATAGTACACAATAAATGAGGACAGTATGATAGAAGACCAGATTATCGGACTGATTACTTCGAACATTATCTACCTGCTGGCAGCGGCGCTTATTGCCATTGTCATATTCAAAGGCATCAAAATCGTGCCTCAATCCGAAAAGTACGTGGTTGAACGGTTTGGCCGCCTGCATTCGGTGCTTGGGCCCGGGATCAATTTTATCGTTCCTTTTCTAGATGTTGCCCGCCACAAGATATCCATCCTTGAGCGTCAGTTGCCAAACGCAACGCAAGACGCAATTACCAAGGACAACGTTCTGGTGCAGATCGATACCTCGGTGTTCTACCGCATTCTCGAGCCAGAAAAGACGGTTTATCGCATCCGCGATGTCGACGGTGCGATTGCAACGACTGTAGCCGGTATCGTCCGCGCCGAGATCGGCAAGATGGACCTGGATGAAGTGCAATCGAACCGGGCGCAACTGATTGAACGTATTCAGGAAAGCGTAGAAACCGCTGTTGACGATTGGGGGATCGAAGTAACCCGCGCTGAGATTCTGGACGTGAACCTCGATCAGGCCACTCGTGACGCGATGTTGCAGCAATTGAACGCCGAACGTGCCCGCCGCGCGCAGGTGACCGAGGCCGAGGGCCAAAAGCGTGCCGTTGAGCTGCAGGCAGATGCCGAACTTTATGCGGCAGAGCAGACCGCCAAGGCCCGCCGAATCTCGGCTGAGGCCGAAGCTTATGCGACTCAGGTCGTGGCAAAGGCCATTCAGGACAACGGGCTGGAAGCGGCACAGTATCAGGTTGCGTTGAAACAGGTGGAATCGCTGAACGCCCTGGGCAACGGCACCGGCTCGCAGACCATCGTTGTGCCTGCAAACGCACTTGAAGCCTTCGGCAATGCCTTTAACATGCTTAAAGGAGGAAAATGATGGCCGATCCTTTCTGGCTGACGTGGTGGATTTGGTTGGCCGGAGCGCTTGCTCTGGGCATCCTTGAGGTCGCGCTGCCCGGCTTCATTTTCCTGGGTTTTGCCATCGGTGCAGCCATTACCGGAGTGGCTTTGCTGATCCCTGGCCTCACGCCATCCCTGCCCGTTCTGCTGTTGATATTTGCTGTTCTGTCACTGGTCGCATGGCTGGTTCTGCGCCGTATGTTTGCCCTGCCGCACGGTCAGGTCAAAACCTTCAGGCACGACATCAACGACTGATCTGTCGTGGCGCCCAAATCAGGCGCCACGGCACCTCTGGACGCTGCCCGGCACTTTCCCTATATAATTTCTCAGGTAACAGACCCGAGGCATCAATGACCCACCCCAGTGAACAGTTCGAAGGCAGCCCTCTGATCGCTCCCTCGACCATCGATCACCCGCTCTACGAACCCGTGGTCGAAGCTTGCCGGACGGTGTTTGACCCAGAAATACCGGTCAATATCTACGATCTCGGTCTGATCTATACGATCGACATCACCGGAGAAAACGCGGTCAAGGTGATCATGACCCTCACTGCGCCAGGTTGTCCTGTCGCAGGCGAAATGCCCGGTTGGATCGTGGAAGCAATCGAACCCGTTGCTGGCGTCAAAGAGGTCGACGTCGAACTGACTTGGGAGCCACCTTGGGGCATGGAAATGATGTCAGATGAAGCCCGGCTTGAGTTGGGTTTCATGTAACTCTCGACTTACTCACAAAAAACATGGCGATGTTACAAAACGGTGTACTGCGTGTTACTTAACCGTTTTCATGTTGTCACAATGCTGGGTCACAAGGTCCTCAGGTACTGACCCAGTGATTAAGCATGCGTTTTTCGATCTGCTGGACGTGCTGGCGCAGGATGTCGAGTAGCGGGCGTCTTATCCGATTGCCCCGCTAAATTGACATACTTCGTGAATTGCATGGGCCTCTGACCATAGCCATCCCCCATTCAATGGGCCCATTCCGGGCCGCTCTTGCCCGAGAGCGGCCCTTTTTGTTTGATTATTCGATGTTACAGGTCGACTTGATTTCAGCAGCGCGCGCGTCCAGCTCTTTTATATAGTCGCCTGACAGCATCTTCAGGTGCTTGCTCTCGGTTCCTGTGACGAGACCCAGCAAGGCACCGGCAGGGAGGATCGAGAACACGCTTTCAGCCTGCTGGTCCTCGGCATGTTTCTTTTCAGCTGCGATTGCGCGCAGATCACCGGGTGCGGTAGCACAGTTGACCGGGTGCCGTTTTGTGTCATCTATCGCAAGTGCCGCAGACGCGGACGCCAGCAACATAGATGTGAAAATGGCTGCTCCTGCCCAGTTCTGCGCTCTCATCGATCCAAACCTCTCTGGAATGCCTGTCCTTTACTTCAGATACGCTAAAGCTTCGCGCACCATCGTGACAACCCTGCGCGGAGTGTGTATTTGAACAGGCTCTCTCTTGAGCCCGGCGCGTGTCGGCCTTAGATTAGAGATAACGCGCGATAACGGAGCCCACCATGTTTGGCATTCCCGGCAAACAAGCCGTGACCATGACACCTAAAGCTGCTGAACAGATTGTTCGGCTTATGAAATCCGGCGGTCACACCGGATTGCGCATCGGCGTCAAGAAAGGCGGCTGCGCGGGGATGGAATACACCATGGACTATGTCGATGATGCGGACCCGAATGACGAAGTGGTCGAGCAGGATGGCGCGCGTGTGATGATCGCCCCCATGGCACAGATGTTCCTGTTCGGAACCGAGATCGACTACGAGGTTTCACTGCTTGAGGCCGGTTTCAAGTTCCGAAACCCGAATGTAGTCGATGCATGCGGATGCGGAGAATCGATCAAGTTCGACGAAACCTTGGCTGAACAACGCTAACTCGCAGCTTTTAGGTGGACGTAGGTCTCATTAAATCGCCGCGTCAGGTGCTCTCCGGCGCGGATCGTGGCGCATGAACCCGGCGGCGCAACATTTGTGTCGTAAGAAGGATTAAAGAACAACGGAACCGAGATCCTCTCGTTCACGCTGCCTTTGACCCTATGCTCGGTCGCTTTGACTTCTCCTGCCGTCCAAAACTCCAGCATCTCGCCGAAATTGATGATGAATTGTCCCGGCTTGGCGTTTACAGCTTGCCAATCGCCATCAGGCATACGAACTTCCAGACCCGGTGTGCCGTCCGTGGCCAGCAAAGTCAGGCAGCCATAATCCGTATGCGCGCCGATACCAAAGTCCTTTTCCCCTGCCCAATCAGGGCGTTGCGGATAGAAGTTACCGCGCAGCAGCGCCATTGGCGTATCAAAGGCCGCATCAAAACTGTTTGCATCCCTACCGATGGCAATCGCAATCGCGCGCAAAACGCGAATGGCAACTGAGCAGGCGTCTGAATAGTAACTCTGGATCGTTCTCCGAAAGGCGTCGGCCCCGTCTGGCCAGAGATTTGGGGCATACACACTTAATCCCCGCCCTGCATATGGATCATCGGCTGGCAGTTCAAAACCGCTATCAAAGACTTCTTTGAAATCCGGGTTCGCCCTGAGATCCACCTGTTCGGAACGCGGCGCACCCCAACCGCGGTTGGCACCCGTAGCTGCCATATCGACGCTCTGCTTGATCTCATCGGGTTGACGAAAAAAATCGCGATACGCGTCAATCACCAGCTGCACACGGGCGGCATCGAGGCCGGAATTGGAGATTGTTAGAAATCCGATCTGGTGAACAGCACGTCTCAGCTTTTCCATCTCAGCTGGATCACGCAGATCCAATTTGGCGAGATCGAGATCGTCTATCATGCCATCCTCCGCAACAACGCGCGCAATGTGTCCCGACACGTAGCGCTATGCAACCGGAATTGTCAGCCCCGCCTGCGGGTGATATCCGAGGGTTCAAAGCAGAAAACCGGAGGGATCGCGATGCGGCGTAAGTTGGCGGCAGGCAACTGGAAAATGAACGGAACTGGCGTTGCGCTGAGCGAGCTGGAAGCGTTGAAAGCCTCGCACCCATCTTCTGCGGTAGAAATCCTGATATGCCCACCAGCCACTTTGCTTCATCGCGCGGCAAATACGGTTGAAGGTTCGGGCATTACTGTTGGTGGCCAAGACTGCCACGCGGCGCTCTCGGGTGCGCATACCGGGGATCTGAGTGCCGAGATGCTGTTGGATGCAGGGGCGAGCGCAGTGATCCTTGGCCATTCCGAGCGCCGTGAAGATCATGCTGAGCAGAACGAAGACATTCGTGCCAAAGCCCGCACCGCCATGGATGCAGGCCTGAAGACGATCATCTGCGTTGGTGAAAGCCTTGAACAGCGCGAAGCAGCAAATACTCTGGATATCATCGGTGGACAGATGTCGGGTTCGATCCCGGATCAAGCGACAGGCGAGAACCTGATTGTCGCATATGAGCCGATCTGGGCCATCGGCACCGGTAAGGTTCCAACTTTGGAAGAGATCGGAGAAGTGCACGATTTCATACGCGCACGTCTGGAACGCCGATTTGGCGAAGGTGTCGGCCGGTCAGTCCGCCTGCTGTATGGCGGATCGGTCAAACCCGGTAATGCTGCCGAGATTTTTGGCGTTTCAAATGTTGACGGAGCGTTGGTGGGTGGCGCCAGTCTGAAAGCAAATGATTTCTCGGGCATCATTCAGGCGCTTGAAAGCGCCTGATCGCCAACTTCATTCAGCAATATCTTCGGCCCAAAGCGCGGGCTTCTCTTCGATAAAACGCTTCATCAATGTAATGCAGTCCGGGTCATCTGCGATGATGACCTCTACACCGCGATCGCGCAGGAAGTCCTCATTGCCGCCAAAATTCACGGTGTCTCCGATCACAACACGCGGGATACCGAACTGTACGATCGTGCCAGAACACATCATGCAAGGCGACAGCGAGGTATAGAGCACAGTATCGCGATAGGTCTTCTGCCGCCCTGCCTTGCGCAGCGCATCCATTTCCCCATGGGCAATCGGGTCGCCCAGTTGGACACGCTGATTACGCCCTTGCGCAACGACCTCACCACCCCGCGCAAGCACTGAACCGATTGGGCAGCCTCCTTCGTCAAATCCAGCTTTCGCCTCATCATAGGCAACGCGGAGCAAGCGTGCATCGGTGTCGGTCAGCATATGCAGGTGTCCTTTGTTCGGAGTTGTTTCGCAAAGCTGCCCGACACCACAACGGCGGTCAACGCTTAGGCCAGTTTCATGATGACCAAACCCGTCACGATTAGAATCGCAGCGCCGATCCGCATGGGCGTCAGCGCTTCGCCCAGGAATAGGACGCCAACAGTGAACGCCCCTACTGCGCCGATCCCGGTCCAGATCGTATAGGCGGTACCAAGCGGCAGATCCCGCATGGCTATTGCAAGCAGGCCAAATGACCCGATCATCGCAACACCCATGATCGCCGTCGGCCACAACCGCGTGAAACCAGCGGTCTGCTTCATCGCGACGGCCCAGACGATTTCGAGAAGGCCGGCAAACAACAGCAATATCCAGGGCATAAGAACACCTCACTTTCCGAGATCGGGTCGTCCCGAATAATCGTCCATGATGGTGAGGTCGTCCTCTGACCCTCAGATATGGGTTTAAGCATCAGTTTCAAGACAAAAAAACCGGGCGGATTACACCGCCCGGTTCATATGCTCGGTTTAACCGATCTAGTTGGTTATGATCTCAGGCCCCATGAAAGTGTTGGGCAGGAATGTCGAAATCCACGGGATGTAAGTAACCATGATGAGGAAGACGAACAGCACGGCCAAGAACGGCAACGCTGCCTTCACAACACTCATCATCGGCATACCCGCTACGCCCGAGGTTACGAACAAGTTCAACCCGACCGGAGGCGTGATCATCCCGATCTCCATGTTCACCACCATGATGATGCCCAGATGGATCGGATCGATGCCCAGCTCGATGGCAATCGGGAACACCAGGGGGGCCACAATGACCAGCAGACCTGAGGGCTCCATGAACTGGCCACCGATCAGCAGGATCACGTTGACCACAATCAGGAAAGTCACTGGCCCCAGACCCGCCGATAGCATGGCGCTTGCGATATGCTGGGGCACCTGCTCATCCGTCAGCACATGTTTCAGGATCAGCGCGTTGGCGATCACGAACAGCAGCGTGACAGTCAGTTTGCCCGCCTCGAAAAGTGTATGCTTGGTGTCGGGGTGCACAAAGGCCGTGATCAACGCATAGGGTTTCTTGAGCAGCGAGATGTTCTGCGCATCCCCTTCGGTGCTGAGCGGACCCATATCCTTGTAGACAAAACTTGCGATCAGGAACGCATAGACGGCAGCAACAGCCGCGGCCTCGGTCGGGGTAAAGATACCTCCGTAGATACCGCCGAGGATGATGACGATCAGGAACAGACCCCAACCGGCCTCGCGCGCCGAGGTGAAAACTTCGCCCCAACCTTTCCAATCGCCTTTGGGAAGGTTCTTGACCTTGGCCATGACGTAAATGGTGATCATCAGCATCAGACCAGCCATCAAACCCGGAATAACGCCCGCAAGGAACATCCGCCCGACCGAAACCTCCACGGCTGCCGCATAGACCACCATCACGATTGATGGCGGAATCAGAATGCCCAGTGTCCCTGCGTTACAGATCACACCGGCGGCGAATTCCTTGGAATAGCCCACCTGACGCATGCCAGCGATGACGATTGACCCGATTGCCACAACTGTCGCCGGAGACGAACCGGACAAGGCCGCAAACAACATACAAGCGAAGACGCCAGCAATTGCCAGACCTCCGGGCAAGTGCCCCACACAAGCGATCGAGAACCGGATGATCCGCCGCGCCACTCCACCTGTGGTCATGAAAGATGACGCGAGAATGAAAAACGGGATAGCCAAGAGGGTGAAATGCCCCTCAAATGCCTCAAACAGCGTGCCAGCGACCGAAGCCAATGAGCTGTCGGAATAGATCAGCAGGAAGAGGGTCGAGCTGAGACCAAGTGCCACCGCGATCGGAACGCCGATCAACAATAGGCCAATGACCATCGAGAAAAGTAGTACGACGTCCATCAGTCATGCTCCCCCTGCTGGGCGCGGACTTCTTCGATCTCGTCCTCAACCTCGTGGCTAGCTACAAGGCGATCAGTTTCACCGCGCCAAATCTGTACTGCGACCTGTGCGAAACGGATCACCAGCAGCAACATCGAAAGAGGCAGAACGAAATACGGAACGACCTTGGGCAGTTTCTCGTAATATTCGCCATAGTTGATCATATCTTCCAGAAACCGCAGCGGCGCGACCATCGGGATATCATCAACTTCATAGAAGCTCTGGCTGCGCGCACTCATGTCAAAGCCGGTCGGAAACCAGCGACCCGAGGTGGGCGGCAGATCGGCAAACACTGCCCAGTAGTCATACGAACCCTTGAGCAGGAGCAGAGAAAACACCAGACAGCAAGCAACGGCTATCAACGCTAAAACCCGGCGTGGCGCGGGGGCCAGCATGTTCAGGATCGCATCAACACCCAGATGTGCATGCTTTTTCACTGCATAAGACGCACCCAGCAGCACCAACCAACCGAAGGTGAATACTGTCAGTTCCAGCGCCCAAAGAATGTTAGAATTGAATACAAACCGCGCGATCACATTGGCGAAGGTGACGATTGTCATCAGACCCAACAGGCACGCAATCATGGTTTCTTCGATATGGTCGACCAGCCCGCCTTGGCCGGGTTTCGCACCAGACATCTCTCTGTCCCCGCATTTTTTTGATGAGAGTGGTGGGAGTGTGGCGGGCCATTAAGGCCCGCCCAGCCTATGCGTCCATAACTCCCCAGTCCCCGGACGCGTGGCTTGAACCGGGATCAGAACCCGGCGTTGATCGCCTGTGCGGCGTCGATCTTGTCCTGACCAACGTCACCGGCAAATTTGTCCCAGACTGGCTTCATCGCATCGACCCAGGCCTGGCGCTGCTCGGGGTTCAGTTCCCGGATGATGCCCCCTGCGTCAGTGATCGAAGCCTTGGCAGCTTCGTTTACGGAAAAGGCCTCCTTGTTACGGGTCTCGGTCACTTCGGCGAGAATCGTCAGGAATTGATCGCGAACTTCAGGCTCCAGGCTGTCCAGCCAGTCAACTGAGGTTACAACCAGATAATCGATGATACCGTGGTTCGTTTCTGTGATGCCGTCCTGCACCTCGAAGAACTTCTTGCCGTAGATGTTCGACCAGGTGTTTTCCTGCCCGTCAACAACGCCCTGTTGCAGAGCACCGTACACTTCTGAGAACGCCATCTTCTGAGGGCTGCCACCAATTGCTTCCATCTGGGCAACCAATACGTCCGATGACTGAACGCGGAACTTCAGGCCGTTCGCATCCGAAGGATCTTCCAACGGCTTGTTCGCAGACATCTGCTTCATGCCATTGTGCCAGAATGCCAGCCCCTGAAGGCCGCGGCGCTGCATGCTGTCTTTCATCGCCTGACCATCAGCCGAGGCTTGGAACGCATCCACAGCATCGATGTTCTTGAACATGAACGGCAGATCGAACAGGCGGAATTGCTTTGTAAATTTCTCGAACTTCGACAGCGAGGGCGCGGCCAACTGCACGTCGCCCTGCAGCATCGCTTCAAGAACCTTGTCATCGTTGTAAAGAGTGGAGTTCGGATAAACCTCCATGCACATCACGCCGTTCATCTCGTCATTGACGCGCTGCTCAAGCAGCGAAGCGGCGATGCCCTTGGGGTGTTTGTCCGTATTGGTCACATGCGCAAACTTCACGACGATCTCGCCATCATCGCAAGCTGCTACACCAGCGGTCGCTGTCACGGACAGTGCGATTGCGGTTGCTGCCGTTGTCAGGAATTTCATCAGTCTTATCCTCCCAGACTTCCCTAAAACTTCCATCGAGCGCTCAATCAGCGCCGTATGTTGCGGAGTGAACCGAATCGGCTCCTCACTCTCAACATTTTGTTTAGATGTTGCTGAAATCTGTTTTTTCCAATTAATTTCTTACGGTTAAATGATGATCGTTATAAATCTGGTGTTTCGGCAGAACTACGCTGTGCGATTTTTCGCACAGGCAGTCAGCACCTTGTGCGAATTTCCGCACAATATCCGAATCGATGCGAGCGAATCGCTCGCTTAAGCCACAGCGCAACCGCAGCCCGCCCTAGTGGAAGCGTTTTGCTAACGACGATAGTCTTCTGGCCTGATGTGGTAGCGGGTCAGCTTGTCATAAAAAGTTTTGCGCGGCAGCTTCAGTGCCTTGGCGGCATCCGCAGCCTTGCCATTGTGGCGCCCAAGGGCTGCAATCAGCAAAGACCTCTCAACCCGCGCCAATTGCTCGCTCAACCCCAGATCAGCGGCCTGTGCAACCTCATCCGGCATCCCCAACACAAACCGCATTGCCGCCGACATCAACGATCGGGCATTGCCCGGCCAATCCTGCGCCATCAACGAGGCCAGATGCTCGGGTGTCACTTCAGGTTCCGCAATCCCGGCCTGCTCAGCGGCCTGCGCCACATAGCGGCGAAAGATGACGGGGATATCCTCGGGCCGTTCTGACAGGGCCGGGATTCGCACCCGCATGACATCCAACCTATAGAACAGATCGGCATTGAATCTTCCTTGTGCAGTAAGTTCAGACAAATCAGCCGTTGCCCCCGCAATGATTCTGGCGTCCGTCCCTTGTTCGATCAGTTCCAGCGCGGCGTATTGCGTGGCATCCGACATCGCCGAGATCTCATCCAGATACAGCGATCCGCCTGCCGCATCCTTACAGACACGCAACAAATCATCCGGGTTCAGGCTTGAGGCAGGGCGTTTGACAAATGGCCCCTGTCCAACCGGAGACATCAGATGGACAACTTCAGCGACCTTTGAAACTCCGCTACCCGCTGGCCCGGTAACCAGTACCTCGGCCCGTGTTGGCGCTACGCTCCGCACTCGCTCACGCAAGGCCTCGGCTTGGTCTGACAACCCAAACAGCATGCGTGCTGCGGGATCGCCACGCTCAAGTTCGCGCCGTTGCTCGCGTTCCTGCAGAATTTCTGCGCGCGCTGCGAAGGCTCGCTCGAGTACCGCCAATAAATCCGCTGCTGCACAGGGCTTTTCCAGAAAATCAAATGCTCCCTGCCCCATGGCCTGTACCGCCATCGGGATATCGCCTTCACCTGTCAGCAATACCACCGGAAGCTCAGGATCAACCTCGCGCGCGTATGCGAGCAGATGAAACCCATCCCGCCCCGGCATGCGAATATCCGAGATGATCACACCGCCGAAGTCACGATGAATTTGATCCTTTGCGGCCACGAAAGATCCCGCGGTGACCGGTTCATACTCGGCCAATTCGAGGGTTTGCGCCAAGGCCTCACGTACGGCGGCATCATCATCGACCAAAAGCACTTTGCGGATCATGCTGCCTCATCTTCTTCAAAGGGTTCCAGTTCAACCGTGAATTCAGCACCCTCGTCCGTGTTGGCACCGCGAATATCCCCCCCGAAGCTCTGAACCAGACCGTAAGATATCGACAGCCCCAGACCCATCCCCTCGGACGTCCCAACCGTTTTTGTGGTGTAGAACGGCTCAAACACGCGGTCGGGGTCCTCGATGCCGGGTCCGGTATCCCGCACCGACACGCGAATAGGCTTCCCCCCTGACAGAGTGACCAATATTCTGCGCGTCGGTCGATCGACCATCGCATCCGCTGCATTATTGATTAGGTTGACAAACACCTGCACCAGACGCACCTCTCCACCCCAAGCATAGACCGCAGTCTTTGGCGGCACCCACTCCAACGCGACGTTCTCATCGCGCAGGCGCGCCTCGGTCAATTCTGTGGCAGTGTTCAGAACCTGAACCAGATCAACGCGCCCCATTGGTTCGCTTTCATTTCTCGCAAAGGCCCGCAGGTTCTTGATGATCCGCGCCATGCGTGCGGCCATATCGGAAATGCGGCCCAGATTTTCGCCAGCTCTCTGGCCCTTGCCGCGCTCAAGAAAGGCGGACCCGTTGTCGGCGAACTGCTGAATCGCCATCAAGGGCTGGTTCAATTCATGACTGATGCCAGCCGACATCTTGCCCAAAGCGCTCAACTTACCAGCCTGAACCAAATCGGCCTGCGCTTGTTTGAGCGCGGCCTCCGCCTCCTGCCTCTCGGCAACTTCGTGGCGCAAAGCGCTATTAGCCGCCGTCAAGGCGCGCGTACGTTGCGCGACCCGGCTTTCCAGCACGGTATTTGCCTCTGCAAGTGTCCGACGGCGTTCCGAGGCCAGAAACAACAACGCACCAAAGGCGAAACAGATCGCCGCAACCGCTGCCGCCTGTAACCCCGCCAACCGGCGCGCCGGGGCGACATCAACCAGCATCTCTGCGGTCATCGCAATCACCGGAAGATCGAGCGTCAGATGCAGGGCGCGACGGGGCAGATAGCGACCCCAATTGAGCTTCCACACTTCATATCCCGCAATCCAGGTTGAGGCGAAATCGACATTCTCACCTTCGGGTGACATCAGGCCCTGCTGCCCTTGCCCGCGGCGCCATAGTAGCAGATCCGATCGGTTCGAGATAAAGACAACCCCATCCGTATCAACGAAAAACACCGCATCGGTGCTACCGCGCCAAGTTTGTTCAACGTCCTGCACATCGGCCAGAACCATCAACGCGCCTTGTATCTGCCCCAATTCCCCAAATGCAGGGGCCGCATATGAATAGATGCGATCGCCGCTTGCGTCTTCGACCCCATGCGCGCTGCCCAGGGCCCCCTGCATGGCGCGCTCGAAGGCCGGATGTGCGGACATATCGCGCTGCGTCACCGGTTGGGCCGCGACAAGAACCTGACCCTCCGGATTCAGGTACATAACGTTAACGGCAGCGGTTTTGTCTGCCACATCCAGCAGCACCTTTCGGGCGGCCCGTTGCTGTTCTGATGTTTCTAGCTCCTGCAAAGCAGGATGATCCGCCATCAAGGCGGCCACTTCCTGATAGACCTGCATTTGCGTGCTCAGACGGTCGGCGGCCAGTTCCAAATCAGCCTCGGCCTTCTCGCTCAGTTGCGACAGGGCCTGACGATAGCCATAAGTCCAGACCGCCGCTGACAGCAATCCGACCGCGCATAAGAAACCGGCTATGATCCAAAAACGTTGCATATCTAGGGTCTTGCATTCAGCAGCCGCCATGGCAAGTCTGCACCGCATGAAGACGCTGACCCAATCCCCGACCGACCCGGCATTCGTGCAAAACCCATACCCCTTTTATGACAGCGCACGTCAGTCGGGCGATCTGTTCTACTGGAAAGACTACGGCCTTGTCACGGCTGTCTCGCACAAAGCGGTGCAAATTCTGCTGCGCGATCGGCGCTTCGGGCGTGAAATCCCGGCGGAACTTGCAAAACCCGGCCCAGACCATCTTGCACCCTGGCTAGAAGTCGAATCCCATTCGATGTTAGAGCTTGAACCCCCGCGTCATACTCGATTGCGTTCTCTGGTTCTGCGGGCGTTTACCTCTCGCGCGATCACGGCGCTTGAGGGGTCCACTGAACAGTTGTGCCACGATTTGATCAAGCAGTTCCCCGCTGGCCCCTTCGATCTGCTGGAGGCCTATTGCACCCAGGTCCCCGTGATCACGATCTGCCGTCTGCTTGGTGTGCCGGAAGACATGGCACCGCAACTGTTGCAGTGGTCGCACGCCATGGTGGCCATGTATCAGGCAAACCGGACGCGCCAGACCGAAGACGAAGCCGTCCGCGCCACACAAGCCTTTACCACCTATCTCGAAGAATACATCGAAAAACGCCGCACTGACCCGCGTGACGATCTGATCACCCGGTTGATCGCGGCAGAGGAAGATGGTGAAAAACTCTCGCGCGACGAACTGATCACGACCTGCATTTTGTTGCTGAACGCCGGTCACGAAGCCACCGTGCACGCCATCGGCAATGGCGTGAAGACTATATTAACAACGGGTACACAGCAGTATGTCCTGACGCCTGGCACCATCGATAGCACAGTCGAGGAAATCCTGCGTTTCGATCCACCACTGCACATGTTCAGACGCTATGCCTATGAAGACATTGAACTCTTCGGTCACCGCTTTGCGCGTGGTGACGAAGTTGCCTTGCTTCTGGGCGCAGCCAATCGCGACCCTGCTGCTTGGTCCCAACCCGATACATTCGACCCGATGCGAGATGTAAGCGCCAATACTAGCTTTGGTGGTGGCCTTCACTTCTGTGTGGGCGCTCCGCTGGCCCGGCTTGAGATGCGGATCGCCCTGCCCATCCTGTTCCAGCAATGCCCAAAGCTAAAGCTGACGGCAGAGCCGCAATATTCGGACAGCTACCATTTCCACGGGCTGACCAAACTCATGGTAACGGGCTGACTTAATATCCTGTCAAGAAACCCGGATCCGTGCTTCATCTGGCCATAAATATCTCGGGGGAGTCGCCTTCGGGCGGCGGGGGCGGCGCCCCCATTCACGCTTCATCCTATCCGACAGACTTCAGTGGTAGCATGGTGGTCGATTTGATCTCTTCCATCGAAAGCAAGGCTGTTACGTTGTGCACTCGCACCTCTGAAATCAACGCCTGATAAAACGCATCATACGCACGCGCGTTCTTGACGCGCACTTTCAGAATGTAATCAATGTCTCCCGCCAAACGGTGCGCTTCCTGAACCTCTGGACGATCGCGCAACGCTTTCAGGAACTTCTGCTGCCACTCCGCTTCATGTTCCGACGTACGGATCAGCACAAAGAATGTGGCCTCAAAGCCCAACGCTTCGGCATCCAGCAATACGGTCTGCTGGCCAATGACTCCTGCCCCCTTCAGCTTGCGAATGCGATTCCAAACCGGCGTCTTGGAGCTCCCTACACGGGCTGCGATTTCGTCAAGCGACTGGCTGGCATCCCGTTGCAGCTCGGCTAGAATTTTCCGATCCGTGTCGTCTATTCGCACCGACATTCCAATTTCCCTTCCAATTCAGAACAAACCTTCTTTCACTCACCGCATATAGAACGTTTGTTCTTATTTCTTCGCGCATATGGCGATTTGACGGGAATATTTCCTATATTGGCACTCAAGTCAAATCAGTCACGAGATGATCCGATGCAGGTCAAACAAACAAATATGCGCATTCACAAACCCGGCGTCGCCCGAGTTGCGCAATACCCGCATGTAGTCTCGGTTTTCAATAAGGAGCTTGCCTGATGGCCCGCGCTTTTACCCCCAAAGTCGTCACCGCCAACGACTTGTTGGAAGGTGATGTGATTTACCAGACCGAAGATGACCGGTGGTCGCGCGAGTTGTCCGATGCCGAACTGATCACGGACGAAGCTCACGCGCAGGTTCGTCTGCTGGATGCCGCGCGTCAGGCCAACAAGATCGTCGGCGCCTATCTTGCCGACGCGGTGGCCGGAGAAAACGGCCCCGAACCCACCCATTTTCGGGAGGATTTCCGCCGGACTGGTCCGTCCAACTATGCCCACGGCAAACAGGAAACCTCCCCGCAGCCTCGGGCCTGATCTCAGGCCATTCTCTCTCCCCTTCAAGGCCCCGGGTCCGGGGCTGCAACTAAGGACAGCTAAACATGTATCGCTACTCCGAGTTCGACACAGCATTTTTGGCAGAACGCAACGCGCAGTTCCGTGCGCAGGTTGAGCGTCGCATTGACGGTTCGCTGACAGAAGACGAATTCAAGCCACTGCGCCTGATGAATGGTCTGTATCTGCAATTGCACGCTTATATGCTGCGGGTCGCTATTCCATATGGCACGCTGTCCAGTGCTCAGATGCGTCAGCTCGCTTTGCTGGCCGAGAAATGGGACAAAGGTTACGGCCATTTTACCACCCGTCAGAACATTCAGTACAACTGGCCGAAGCTGAACGACGTGCCGGATATGCTGGACGCACTGGCCGAGGTTGGCATGCACGCCATCCAGACCTCGGGTAACACCATCCGCAACGTGACCGCCGATCATTTCGCCGGTGCCGCCGCGGATGAGGTCGCTGATCCGCGCCCCTATGCCGAACTGCTGCGCCAGTGGTCGACCGACCATCCTGAATTCCAGTTCATGCCCCGCAAATTCAAGATCGCCATCACCGGCAGCGAGAATGACCGCGCCGTGATCAAGGCGCATGACATCGGTCTGCAACTGGTCGAGCGTGATGGTGTTCTGGGTGCCCGCGTCATCGTTGGCGGTGGTCTGGGCCGTACGCCCATGATCGGCAAAGAGCTATCGGAATTCGTCGCCTTTGACGACCTGCTGGCCTATCTTGAGGCCACCGTTTCCGTGTGGAACCAGATCGGCCGTCGCGACAACAAGTACAAGGCACGTATCAAGATCACCGTGCATGAGCACGGCATCGACGCCATCCGTGCCAAAGTGAACGAACGCTTTTTGAAGGTTCGCCCGCAATTCAAAGGCGCGGATATGAACCTGCTGGAAGAAATCAAAGGCCACTTTGCGCCTCCGGCCTTCCGTGATGGTTCGGTTGCCTCGTTCGAGAGTGCCTACACCAACGATCCGGTCTTCCGTTCGTGGGTCGACACCAACATCGCGCCGCACAAGAACGCGGACCACGCGATCGTCACGATCTCGATCAAGAAGCACGGCCAGACGCCGGGCGATGCGACTGCAGAGCAGATGCGCGTGATGGCTGATCTGGCCGAAGAGTTCGCCTATGACGAACTGCGTATCAGCCATGAGCAGAACGTAATCCTGCCGCATGTCCACAAATCCGACCTGCCCGCGATCCACGCAACGCTGAAAGAACACGAGTTGGCGACCGCCAACATCGGCTTGATCAGCGACATTATCGCCTGTCCCGGTATGGATTACTGCGCACTGGCGACGGCACGTTCGATCCCCGTGGCGCAGGAAATCGCGACCCGGTTCGAAGACCTGAAACTGGAGCATGATATCGGCCACCTGAAGATCAAGATTTCAGGCTGCATCAACGCCTGTGGTCACCACCATGTGGGTCACATCGGCATTCTTGGCCTAGACCGCGCTGGCGTCGAAAACTACCAGATCACTCTGGGTGGTGACGGCACCGAATCCGCCGCCATCGGTGATCGTACTGGCCCGGGCTTCGCCTATGACGAGATCGTTCCGGCGGTCGAGCGCATCGTCGACACGTATCTAGAGCAGCGCGACAGCGCCGAAGAGACCTTCTTGCAGACCTATCGCCGCGTTGGCATGGCACCGTTCAAAGCGGCGCTTTACCCCGAGGCACAGGCCAATGCCGCTTGACCTGATCCAAACGGAACTGGGGGCTGACCGCGCCGAACTGACCGAAAAGGTCGAGGCGCTGAACGCCCGCTTCCGCCACCACAGTGCCCATGATGTGATGCATGGCGCATTGGACGAGATCGAGGAGCTTGCTCTGGTCTCCAGCTTTGGCGCGGAATCGGTGGTGTTGCTGCATATGGCTGCAGTGGTCGACAAGATGACCCCAGTACTGTTCGTGGACACCCAGATGCTGTTTGCCGAAACGCTGGAATACCAGCAGGAGGTCAGCGAGCGTCTGGGCCTGCGCAATGTGCAGATCATCCGCGCCGAGGATGAAGATATTCAGCGCGACGATCCTTATGGCGCGTTGCGTCTGCGTGACACCGATGCCTGCTGTAACCTGCGCAAGACCTTCCCGCTGCAGAAAGCTCTGACCGGGTATTGTGGCTGGATCACCGGGCGCAAACGGTTTCAGTCCGGCACCCGTGCCGCGCTGGACTTTTTCGAGGTCGAGGACGGAACCGGCCGGATCAAGGTCAACCCCTTGGCCCACTGGGCGCCCAACGATGTGCGCGCCTATATGGAAGAAAACAACCTGCCCCGGCATCCGCTGGTGGCCAAAGGATACCCCTCGATCGGCTGTGCGCCCTGCACTTCGCCGGTCAAAGAAGGCGAAGACCCCCGCGCCGGGCGCTGGCGCGATCAGAACAAGGAAGAATGCGGCATCCATTTTGTTGATGGAAAAATGGTGCGCATCGGAGAGAAAACATGAACGTAATCGTAAACGACGAGGGCTTTGCCCCCGATGATTGGACCGATGGCTATGTCACGCTGGACGATGCAGCGAATGACGTGGTTGCACTGGATATCGCCTCGGACACTGACCCCGATGAACTGTTTGACCGGCTGGGCAGCGCCCAGATGGTGCGCGTGGACTTTCCATCCTCAGCGGATGGGCGCGGCTTTACGATCGCGCGCGTTCTGCGTCTGAAAGGTTATACAGGTCGCCTGCGGGCAAAAGGCCATGTTCTTGCAGACCAATACGCCATGGCGCGTCGTAGCGGCTTTGACGAAGTCGAAATTGATGACACCTTGGCGAACCGGCAGCCCGAAGATCAGTGGCTGGCCCGGGCCAATTGGCAGGACAACAACTACCAGGCCCGCCTGCGCGGCTAACCCGCCATCGCCAACCTGTGATACGAAAGGGGCAATCTGCCCCTTTTCCTGACTTGGATCAAAGATTAAACGGAGATACCGGTTTAGCAGACCGGCAGTGAAATGATGACAGAGATGAAATCCGTGAGTGAAGCAACCGCCGTTAAGGCCCCCGTCCTGCCCGACGCCCAGACTGTGACCGAGGTCAAACATTGGACCGACCGCCTGTTCTCTTTCAAGGTGTCGCGCCCTGCATCGCTTCGTTTCCGCTCGGGTGAGTTCGTGATGATCGGCCTGCTGGGCGACAACGGCAAACCGCTGCTGCGCGCCTATTCCATCGCCTCGCCTTCATGGGATGAGGAACTGGAATTCTACTCGATCAAAGTGCAGGATGGCCCGCTGACCTCAAAACTGCAGCACATCCAGCCTGGTGATCAGATCATCCTTCGGCCTAAACCCGTTGGCACACTGGTGCATGACGCATTGCTGCCCGGCAAGCGCATCTGGTTCTTCGCCACCGGCACAGGCTTTGCGCCCTTCGCGTCGCTGCTGCGTGAACCGCAGACCTATGAGGATTATGACGAGGTTATCATCACCCATACCTGCCGCGACGTAGCTGAACTGGATTACGGTCGCGAGTTGATCGAGGGCGTCAAACAGGACGAGTTGCTGGCTGAACTGATTGGTGACGGTTTCGCCGACAAGATCCGCTATTATCCCACCACCACGCGGGAAGAGAGCCCAAAGATGGGCCGTATAACCGAGCTGTTAAAAGACGGCACCGTATTTGCCGATCTGGGCATCGAAGGTGGTATCAAGCCAGACACTGATCGCGCGATGGTTTGTGGCAGCCTTGCCTTCAACCATGACATCAAAGCAATTCTGGAAGAGTTCGGCCTGCGAGAAGGCGCCAATTCCGAACCCAAGGAATTCGTGATTGAAAAGGCATTTGTGGGCTAATGGGGTTTGCCGGTGGGGTTATCGACACCCTAAACCGGCAAAAACTCACGAATTTCATGGAAAATTCATGCGGCTTGCAATTTATGCCGCTTGAAACACCTCTCAGCCCGGTCTAAATTCCGGGCTCGAAATTCTGCAATCATCAAAGGAATGAACCCATAGCCCGCAGACCTCACAACGCGCCGCCACAGCGAGATACCGGCCCGCGCGTCAATGACAAGATCCGTGCTCCCGAAATTCGCCTGATTGGCGCCGAAGGCGAAAATGTCGGGGTGGTTCATCCCGCAAAAGCCATGCAAATGGCCGCCGACGTCGGTCTCGATCTGGTTGAGATTTCGCCCAACGCGAACCCTCCGGTCTGCAAAATCATGGATTTCGGCAAGTTCAAGTACGAACAGCAGAAACGCGAAAGCGAAGCCCGCAAGAAGCAAAAGATCATCGAGGTGAAAGAGGTCAAGTTCCGGCCCAACACCGATACGCATGACTATGACGTCAAGATGCGCAACGTGTTCAAGTTTCTTGAGAACGGCGACAAGGTCAAAGTCACCCTGCGTTTCCGTGGCCGCGAGATGGCGCACCAGAACCTGGGGCGTGAGCTGCTGGAACGTGTGGCCGAAGACGTCAAGGATCTGGGCAAGATCGAGAACATGCCCAAGATGGAAGGCCGTCAGATGATCATGATGATTGGCCCGCTGCCACAGAAGTAGGTTTTCTTTTGTAGAATGACAAAAGCCCCTCCGAAATCGGAGGGGCTTCTTTGTTTTCTGGCTTCTCGCCTAAATCAGATCACCGAGGATATCGCCCGATCCAGCTTGTCTACAAGCTCGACCAGTTGGTCATCTTCGATGATAAAGGGCGGTGCTAGGAGGATATGATCTCCGTTGCGTCCATCACGCGTTCCCGACATCGGGTAACAGATCAATCCCTCGGCCATAGCGGCCTTCTTGATCTTGGCCGCTAGGCCACGCGACGGATCAAACGGAGTTTTCGTATCCCGATCCTCGACCAACTCAATTCCTCGGAATAAGCCGCGGCCCCGTATGTCCCCGAAATTCGGGTGTTGGCCAAACTTGTTTTCCAACATGCTCTGCAATTTGCCCCCCATTACGCCGGCCCGCGCTGGCAGGTCACGAGAAGTAAGTTCCTGTACAACGGCAAGCGCAGCCGCAGTCGCGACCGGATGACCGATATAGGTGTGGCCATGCTGGAAGAAGCCCGATCCATCCCGGATCGCATCATAGATTCGACCCGAACACAGCATCGCTCCGATAGGCTGATACCCTGCCCCCAACCCTTTGGCGATACAAAGAATATCCGGCGCGACATCGTCATGATCACAGGCAAACAAATGCCCGGTACGCCCCATGCCGCACATTACTTCGTCGAGGATCAGAAGAACGCCGTGTTGATCGCAAATTTCACGGATTCGCTTGTAGTACCCCTCGACTGCCGGAACAGCCCCAAGCGTCGCACCAACCACCGGCTCTGCCATGAAAGCCATGACCGTTTCAGGCCCAAGGCGCAGGATTTCTGCCTCCAGCTCATTCGCAACGCGCTGACCATATTCAAAACTGCTCTCATCCTCAGGCTTTTCGGCGTACTCATAGCAAGGAGCGATATGTGTCATCTCGATCAGCATCGGTGCAAACTGCGCCCGCCGCCATTCATTGCCACCCGCCGAAAGTGCACCCAAAGTGTTGCCGTGATAGCTTTGTCGGCGCGCTATGACATGACGGCGTTCAGGCTGGCCGGTTTCCAGATAATACTGCCGCGCCAGTTTGATAGCAGCCTCGGTCGCCTCTGACCCGCCCGAGACAAAGTAGACCCGGTCCAGTTCGCCGGGGGCGTGTTTAATCAGCAGATCGGCCAGTGCCTCGGCCGGTGCCGATGTCATAAAGCCCGTATGCGCAAACGCAATCTGCGCCACCTGATCCTGCACCGCTTTGACCACAGCGGCGTTGGAATGGCCGAGGCATGAAACGGCAGCATCACCACAATCCAGATAGCGACGGCCGGTTGAGTCGATGAGATAACAGCCGTCACCACCAGCGGCCTCAGGCAGTTCCGACTTTGTATGGCGTGGAAATACGTGACTCATGTCGACGTCCTTTTCAGAAGATTAATGAGCGCCGCGACTGATGCAGCATTGTCTGCCCAAGCCTGGCCATCCGGACCTGCAAGGCTGTTTTCGAAACCCACTCGCACATCGCCACCCAACTGCGCGGCCTTTTGCAGGCACGCATGCTCCTGCCCTCCAAAGGCACAGACCATCCATGGATCAGCGCTGTGCGGAAACACATCCAGATCATTCGGACTCGATTCCTGCGCCGTGGCATAGCGACCAAGGACAAGCAGACGGTCGACCTGATCCGATTTTACCACCCCCCCAGCCTGCCAATGGGTCAGTAACTCAACGTCAGCGACATCATAGAGGATATGCTGAACACGAGTCCCTTGTTCCGCGCACAGAGCGTAGACCTTTGGCGCAAGTTCGGGCGACCGTGCAATCTCGCGCACCGAAATCGAAGCCCAGTCCGGGCGCACATTTTGCAAACAAGCAAGTTGTGCTTGAACGCCGAAAACGCCAGCAGCTTCTGTCGTAATCTGGATGTCCATATCAGGGGCCGCAGCACGCAGTTCAGCAATGGTTTCACAATACAAACCCGCATCAAGCGAATGCTGACCCGCCTGATCACGAACATGCAGGTGCAGGCCTTGCGCACCTGCCCGATTGCACGTCTTCGCAGCTTTGACGATTTCGTCCGTTGTGATCGGCAGCGCAGGATGATCCCCATGCCCCCGCCGCGCCCCGTTCGGAGCCACCAACACATATGGCCTTCCCGCCATCCTCGAACCAGTCTCTGACATTCCGTCACCTGTTTTGCACGATCCCGAATTAGACAGCCTGCCAACGTTTTCAATTTGCATTCTTCATAACATTTGTTTTTCTTATCGGATGCAACACACCTCATCCCAACTGACCGAGCAGCTTCGGCACGAAATCGACACCTTGCCTCAGCAAATGCAAGCCGCAGCGAAATACATCATCGACCATCCCGGCGATTTCGGGCTCGACCCAGTTCGACTAACCGCCGAGAAAATCGGTGTCAGTTCAAACGTTCTGGTTCGGTTGGCACAACGTATGGGGTTCGACAGTTTTGATGCGTTCAGACGCCCCTTTCGCCAAACCCTTGTCACAGACCGAGAAGATCGGCTGGGTCAGGGCTGGCTGGATCACATGAAATCGGGGGACCAATTCAGCGCTGCGCAAGCTGGGTTTGCGCAAAACGAACTGAACGTCGTAGCCCGCTCCCTGCGACTGGCCGATCCTGATTTGATGCAACAGGTCACAGAGTACATGATTGCAGCTAATCGCTGTTTCATAACCGCGACCCGGGCCAGCTATGCTTTGGCCTATTATCTCCACTATGCGGGCCGGATGGCACACCCAGGATTTCAGCTTATCCCGCGACATATGGGATCAGCCATCGATGATTTGCTCGAGGCCGATGAAGCAGACTGCCTTTTCGCTATTACCGTTCACCCCTATTCCTCTGACACCATACAATCCATGCGTTTTGCGCGTAAACGCGGAATGCGCATCGCGTTATTGTCGGATAGCGACGTCATCGCCCCTGGTGTTGACCCTGACATCGTGCTGCCTGTCAGTACCCGCGCGCAACATCACTTTTCCAGCTTCTCCGGAGCGATGGCAGTGCTTGAATGCCTGCTAGGTCATCTCTTTGCCGCCGGGGGATCAGCCGCGCGTGACCGCGTGGAACGCTATCAGACGGCACGAGAAGACACCGGCGCCTACTGGCGCCCCGCCAAGCCCCCAAGAGTTCGGAAAGAATAAAGAGCCCCGGCTTTCACCGAGGCTCTCAAAGCTGATTAACAATCAGATCAACTGCAAGCTTCGACAGCCCGTTTCGTCATAACAGTGACCAGATGCGCCCGATACGTTTTGCTCCCGTGCAGATCACCAATCATGTTCATCGGATTGATGTGCAGCCCCATCAAAGCGTCCGCGCGGAACTCTTTGTTCAGGGCCTCCTCGGCCTCTGCCCAGCGGAAAACTCCTTCCTCGCTTGCACCGGTTACTGCAACTCGAACGCCATCGGCAAACCGGGCAAGATATACCCCGACCAACGCAAACCGAGACGCGGGCTGCAAAAACTTCTGATAACTCGCCGCCTGAGGCACGGGGAAACGCACCGAAGTGATAATCTCGCCCTCTTCCAAAGCTGTCGTGAACATGCCCTGAAAGAAGTCATCCGCCGCTATCTGGCGATTATTGGTGACAATGGTCGCGCCTGAACCCAGCACTCCCGCCGGATAACAGGCCGCTGGATCATTGTTGGCAATCGAACCGCCAATAGTGCCACGATTACGCACCGCAGGATCACCGATCTGGCCGGCCAGCGCTGCCAGCGCCGGATAGTTGCCAGCAGCTTCAGCGGCCACATTTGCGTGGGTTGTCGCACCGCCTATCGCTACCGAGCCATCATCCTCGACGCAGACCCCTTTCATTTCAGCGATTCCGTTGACCGAAACCAGCTTGGATGGCGCGGCCAACCGCTGCTTCATTGTGGGGATCAGGGTTTGCCCACCCCCCAATGCCTGCGCATCCTCAACTCCCAACGCAGTAACCGCGTCAGCGATGGTCGAGGGTTTCTCATACTCGAAATTGTACATTTCGTTCTTCCTTTCCGAAAAGCGCGGATCCGCCCTTCATCTGGCTATAAATATCTCGGGGAGCGCGAGGGGCTGGCCCCTCGCACTCGAACCTCTCAACCATGCATTGCTGTCCAAACACGCGACGGGCTCATCGGCATGTCAATGTGATCAACAGCCTTTCCACCCGAGTTCAGCGCATCCAGAACCGCGTTGACTACCGCAGGCGGCGAGCCAATCGCACCAGCTTCACCGCAGCCCTTCACACCCAACGGGTTGTGCGTACACGGCGTCTGGCTGGAATGGTCGACCGCATAGAACGGCAGATCATCGGCGCGTGGCATCGCGTAATCCATGAAGGATGCGCTCAGCAACTGGCCATTCTCGTCATAGGCGCAATTTTCCAACAAAGCCTGACCGATACCCTGACCGATACCGCCATGTACCTGACCATCCACAATCATCGGGTTAACGATGTTGCCAAAGTCATCCGCAGCGGTGAAGGCTTCGATGATCACCTGTCCAGTCTCGGGATCCACCTCAACCTCGCAGGCATATGCCCCCGCTGGGAAGGTGAAGTTGGCCGGGTCATAAAATGCGGTCTCCTCCAGCCCCGGCTCAACCTCCAACGGGAAGTTGTGCGGTACATAGGCTGTCAGAGTCACATCACCCCAGGCCACGGACTTGTCAGTGCCCGCGACGCTGAATTGACCGTCCTTCAGCTCGATATCGGCCTCTGACGCCTCGAGCAGGTGTGCCGCGATCTTCTTGGCCTTGTCGATCACCTTTTCGGTCGCCTTAACCATGGCCGAACCACAGACCGCGAGCGAGCGTGAGCCATAAGTGCCCATGCCGAACGGGATCTTCGAGGTGTCGCCATGCACAATCTCGACCATCGACTCGTCGATGCCGATCATGTCGGCCACAACCTGCGGGAAAGCAGTCTCATGCCCCTGCCCGTGGCTATGTGCACCAACCATGACACTGATGGAACCAGTGGCGTTTACCCGCACCGTGGCAGCATCATAAAGACCCGCCCGGGCCCCCAGCATGCCGACGATGTTCGAGGGCGCGATGCCGCAGGCCTCGATATAGCAATTGACGCCTAGGCCACGCAGCTTGCCATTGGCCTCGCTTTCCGCCCGCCGCGCGGCAAAGCCAGCCAAATCAGCAGCAGCCTCAAGCTTATCCATCGTCCCGTTGTAATCCCCGGTGTCGTAGGTCAGCGCCACCGGTGTGTCATACGGGAACTGGGTGATGAAATTCTGGCGACGCAGGGCGATCGGATCGACACCCAGTTCACGCGCTGCCTTGTCGATGACGCGCTCCAACTGATAGGTCGCCTCTGGCCGACCCGCACCGCGATAAGCGTCCACCGGCACTGTGTTGGTGAACATTGCCTTCACATTCACCTGAATGACCGGCGTCTTGTAGTTGCCCGCCATCAGAGTGCCATGCAGCCAAGTCGGAACCGAGCTTGAGAAGGTCGACAGATACGCGCCCAGATTGGCGTAGGTGTTGGTGCGAAGGCCTGTGAAGTTATTGTCCGCGTCCAAAGCGAGCTCAATCGTGCTGACGTGGTCGCGGCCCTGCGCATCCGACATAAACGCCTCGGACCGGCTGGCGGTCCATTTGACCGGGCGGTTGCAGGCCTTGGCAGCGAACGTACAGAACGCCTCTTCCGCGTAGTGGAAAATCTTCGTGCCAAATCCACCACCAACATCAGGCGCTACAACACGCACTTTGTGTTCAGGCAAGCCCAGAACAAATGCGCACATCAGCAAGCGGATCACATGCGGGTTCTGCGAAGTGGTGTAGAGCGTGTACTCATCCGTACCCCGGCTGTATTCGGCCACCGCAACGCGCGGCTCCATCGGATTAGCAACCAGACGGTTATTGATCAGGTCCAGAGTGGTGACATGGGCCGCGTTGGCAAAAACCTCATTGACCTTGTCATTGTCTTCTTCGCCTAGATGCCAGTCATAGCAGATGTTGTTCTTCAAATCCTCATGGATAAGCGTCGCGCCATCCTGCGCTGCGGCTTTCATATCCAGCACGGCAGGGAGCTCTTCGATATCCACTTCAATCGCTTCCGCCGCATCGCGGGCGAGTTCAAGGCTGTCCGCGACAACGGCAGCGATGGGATCGCCTACATGTCGGACCTTGCCTTGCGCCAGAATGGGATGCGGTGGTTCCTGCATCGGGGCGCCATGACGGTCGGTTACTTCCCAGCCGCAAGGCATTCCGCCCACGCCTTCAAAGTCCTTGCCGGTGAACACCTTCACAACCCCCTGCATACCCTCGGCGGCAGATGTGTCGATGTTGGTGATCCGGCCATGCGCGATGTCGGACCGTAGGAAATGCACATAGGCCTGGCCATGTACGTTGATGTCGTCGGTGTAATTGCCTGCTCCGGTCAGAAAGCGTACGTCCTCGCGCCGCTTGGAACTGGCTCCGATGCCACTGTCTTTGGGCATTGCTTGTTCTCCTCCGTGGAAAAGAATTTTCGTCGAAAATTCTTAACCGCCTCACTCGGCGGCGATGCTGGAAACGTCTTGACCCGATGCGGCCATGATTGCCTTGACGATGTTGTGGTAGCCTGTGCACCGGCATAGGTTACCCTCAAGGTACTTGCGAATTTCGCCTTCGGTCGGGCGCGGGTTATCCTTTAGCAATGCTGCAGCGCTCATCACCATGCCCGGAGTGCAAAACCCGCATTGCAGCCCATGATGATCCTGAAAGGCCTGTTGGATCACGTTCAACGTGCCATCTTCGGCCGCCTGCCCCTCGATCGTGCCCACATCCGCGCCGTCTGCTTCAAGCGCCAGCATGTTGCAGGATTTGACCGCCTCACCATTCACGTGCACCACGCACGCGCCACATTGAGCCGTGTCGCAGCCAATATGTGTACCTGTCAAATTCAGGTGGTCGCGTAGAAATCCGGATAATAAAGTCCGCCCTTCGACATCACCGCTGACGGCAACGCCATTCACGGTCATTGAGACCTTGGTCATAAGATCCTCCCCTTTTTTTGGCTTATTTGCTAAGCCAGAGTTAAACACGGTAAATTTCGTTTGAGAACAAAAATATTTGCCTGATTTTTCCGCAGTTTCGCTGATCAGCCTTCTAACAATGATGCGTCTACCAAACAGGGCAAAATTGCCGTTGCGTCATTTACTCTTGGCAGCGCGGGGCTGTGGCCGCGTCGGGATTTCTTTTAGCAGCCCACCGACACCCATCCCTGCGATGTCCGCGCCCGTCGTTTCGATTCCGCAAGCAACGCGGGACAAGACCCAATCCGCCCCGTTCAATGCTGGTGAGCGCGCGCATCCGGGCAAACCGATGATGGGGCGCCCGCCGGAAGATCCCAAAAACAACAGGTTCCCCGGATCGACCGGCATTCCAAACCGGTCGACGATACCCCCCGCCGCCCGCACAGAAGCAGGCGCCACATCATCTTTATCCGACGTGGCCGATCCGGTCAGGATCATGACGATTTCACCCCGAATGGTCGAAATCGATGCTGTTAAGTCGCCCATCCGATGCGGCACCACCTGAACATCTGACAGATTCATACCCAAAGCCTCAACCCGGCTACGAATAGCAGCGATACCTTTTTCATTAGATGGCCCGCCAGCAATGTCGGTAACGATGAGACCCGCATTTTCGTATTTGGGCACCGATAACCGAATAGCGTCCTGCGCATGACGGGCCGCACTCTCAACGTCGGATCGAGGTACGGCATAAGAAATCACCTTGATCGTCGCGACCATGCCGCCAGCCGCCATCTGCTGATATTGCGGCACCGTCGCAACAGTGATCATCGGATTGACCTGATTGAACTTTTGCAAGGCATCGGTATCCAGCACCGCGACGCCTGGTCCATTTGCTAAAAGGTTGACCCGGCCTGTAAAGGCTTCGGTGACACGCAGATTTGCCTGTGTGGGACTTGGTGCAAGCGCTTCTGCCAGCAGCGCTGCGGCTTCGTCCTCATGGCAATCACCTTGCTCCAGTCTCGCGACTGTGACCTCGGTCAGACCGGCTTGGTGCAACTCGGCTATGTGCTCGGACGAAAGCGTTATACCCTTCCTAAGCTTGCGGTTTCCCGCTTTGACGGAATGGGCTAATATCGCGCCGTCGGCGTCGGAAACGGGTACCGGACCAAACTTCACGCTCTGCCTCGCAGGACCGCCGTCATCTGCGCCAGGATCGCAACGGCTATCTCAGACGGTCCAGCCGCCCCGATATCAAGCCCAACAGGTCCGTGAATCAGTGAAATCTGGTCATCGTTGAACCCGGCCTGCTTCATCCGCTCCACGCGTTTGGCATGTGTGCGCTTAGATCCGAGTGCGCCGATGTAGAACACATCGGCCGCCAAACCGGCCTGAAGCGCGGGGTCATCAAGTTTGGGGTCGTGGGTCAGCAACACAAGCGCCGTGCGCGAGTCGAGACCCAGCTTTGACACAGCCTCATCCGGCCAATCCGTCAGGATGGTTTCTCCGGGAAAACGTGCGTCCGATGCGAAGGCCTCGCGCGGATCTATAATCGCCGGGTCATAGCCCGCGATCCGGGCCATCGGCACCAGAGCTTGGGCGATGTGCACCGCTCCCACCACTATCAACCGTAGCGGTGGGTTGTGGACAGCGACAAAGGTTTGCCCATCCTCTTCGAACCCGGACCTGTCCATACGCAAGCGTTCGGAATAGGCATTACGGCGCAACGCGCGCTGGCCCGTCTCGACATTGACTTCATAGGCCAAGGGCTCGCGCCGCGCCCGTGCCGCGACCAGTTCGGCCAGCATTGGTTCGGGCAGGACCTTGCCGACCGGTTCAACCAAAACCCTGATCGTACCGCCGCAGGCCAGACCGACGGCAAACGCATCCTCGTCGCTTACACCGAACTCTAGCAGCCTTGCCTCGCCTTCCTCTATGGCTTCCAGCGCTTCGACGATCACGGCACCTTCGACGCAACCACCAGAAACCGAGCCTTCGATCCGACCATCGCCCGCAATGACTAACTGCGCGCCTACACGGCGCGGCGCGCTGCCCCAGGTCTCAACCACAGTGGCCAAAGCCGCGCCCTTCCCGGCGCGATACCATTTTAGTGCGGTTTCCGGGCTGCTATCGAATCGTTCCATTTAGACCTCCGGCCGTGCTTGGGTTCAACATAGTCAGCTTTGGAGCAATGAAAAGCGCTCAGCGGGTCGATCTTGTGGCGCTAACAAGCCGATTTCGAACTCACATTCACAAATTGTTGAATGTTGGAAGGCGTCATTCTAGCCTGCATGCGATTCCGGGGCCTATTCGGGATCGTCCCAACATATTTCATAGCGGAGACAAACAGTTGAAACGCATTCTTACACTCGGAGCAGCGATCGGCCTGTTGACTGCCAGCACCGGCTGGGCTGACACATTTCTGAAATACGGTGAGGTCGAAGGCTGGAAGGTTTTCATCGATCAGGACAAGAAATCCTGCCTTATCGAAGCGGTTGATGACGCTGAAAATGTCGTGCAGATGGGCCTGACCGAAGATCGCGGCGTTGGCTATGTTGGAGTCTTCACCAAGGCCAAAACCAACATCAAGAAAGGCGAGAAAGAGGCTGTTGCCATCCTTATCGGCGACAATATTTATGTCGGAGAAGCCACCGGTATGAAGGGGAACATCACCAAGGGCTATTCGGGCGGGTATGTTCTGTCAGACGACCCTCAGTTCGCAGATGATCTTGCCAAGAAGAAGGTGATGGTCGTTTTCCCGGAGAAAGAGTTCGCCTTCACCGTTGACCTGACTGGCACTTACAAAGCCATGGAGATGGCACGGAAGTGCACTGAAGAGCAGCTTTCGTAACAGCTAGTCTGAAAGCGCGGACATCAGCCGCGCTTTCTGCCCCTGATCATCTGGTTGCGAAATCACGGCGGCCAGATCTTCCAGCGACGCAATCGAATGCCCGGCGCGGAAGCTGTCGACATGTGGAAGCATTGTCGCCACACCCTGAGCTTTCGGTGCGAACCCGTCCCAGCGCAGCAATGGGTTCAGCCAAATCAGACGCCGCGACGACAGGTGCAGGCGCTCGATTTCCTTTTCCAGCATCTCGGGATCGCCCCGCTCTAACCCGTCGGTGATCAACAACACGACCGCCCCCTGCCCCATGACGCGCCGCGACCAGTCGCGATTGAACTGATGCAGGCATTCTCCGATCCGGGTTCCGCCTTCCCAGTCCTGTGCCTCGGCCCCAGCAGCGGCCAGCGCCGCATCGACATCACGTTGATGCAGATGGCGGGTGATGTTGGTCAGGCGTGTGCCAAACGTGAATGCGTGCACTTTGGCCCAACCTGCGCCTTTGGCATTCGAAACCGCGTGTAGAAAGTGCAGAATGATCCGACTGTATTGGCTCATCGACCCGGAGATATCGCACAACGCAACCAAATTCGGCCAGCGAGGTTTGGGTTGCAAGTGCGCGATATCGCGTAGTTCGCCACCCTGCCGCATCGCTGACCTAAGTGTCCGAGCGCGATCAATGCGGTGACCGAGGTGACTGGCCTGACCTCGGCGAGACTCAATGGGTTTGACCGGTAAGTTCAGGCGCGACAGCATGCGTTTGGCCTGGGCGATCTCGGATGTACTCATCTGTTCGAAATCAAGGTTGCGCAAGCGTTCTTCGGATGACGCGGTTTGGGTTGCGTCGATCTCGATCTCGCTTTCCTCTTGTTGCTCGGTTGATTCTGGCAAGTCGCGTTCGACGCCATCCAACAAGGCCTCAGCCGCCCGCTTTTCAGCCGCATCCGCTTTGCGCTCCTCCTGAACACCGCGAATGGCGGGCAGCATCATGGACATCATATGCTCTAGATACCGCGGATCGCGCCAATAGAGGCGGAAGACTTGCGCAAAAACCGCTCGATGTTCCGGCCGGTTCACGAAACAGGCATGCAGCGTCCAGTAGAAATCGCGTTTCTCGGTGAACCCCGCAGCCTGCACGGCGCGGATCGCGTCAACCACGCGCCCAGTTCCTATCGGCAGTCCGGCCTTGCGCAAAGCGCGCGCAAAATGGGTGATGTTCTGGGCCAGTTTGGGGTTGTCCGGTATATCGAGTGGGAGTTGTTCGGCCATCAAACCCCCGAAATATTTTCGAACAGATGAAGCATCAGGCCGGTTCGAGATCGGCTTTCGCCTGATCCAGAATGCGTTTGGCCTCGGACCCCTGCAACTTTTGGATGTCGTCCTGGTATTTCAGGATGGCACCCAACGTATCGCCGATTACTTCGGGACTGAGGTTGATAACGTCCAGCGCCAGCAGGCACTTGGCCCAATCGATAGTCTCGGCCACCCCCGGTTTCTTGAACAAATCTTCAGTGCGCAAGCGCTGAACAAAGGCGACCACCTCACGGCTCAGCGCTTCTGCCGCTTCGGGAGCCCGTGCGTGCAGGATTTCGATTTCGCGCGCAAAGTCAGGGTAATCAACCCAATGATATAGGCAGCGGCGTTTCAGTGCGTCGTGTACTTCGCGCGTGCGGTTCGAGGTGACGATCACGATCGGCGGTTCAGGCGCTTTGACAGTACCTAACTCGGGGATCGTTACCTGAAAGTCACTGAGCGCCTCCAGCAAGAAAGCCTCAAAGGGTTCGTCGGTCCGGTCCAATTCGTCAATTAGCAATACAGGTGCCCCATTGGCATCCGGACGCATGGCCTGCAGCAAGGGGCGCTCGATCAGATAATCATCCGAGAACAGCTCGGTCTGCAACGCGCCTCGGTCCGCCCCACCCGACGCTTCTGCGGTTCGGATCGCCACCATCTGGGCGGGGAAATTCCACTCATACACAGCGGAAGAGGCATCAAGGCCTTCGTAACACTGCAACCGGATCAAGCGGCGGCCTAGTCCTGCGGCCAGCGCCTTGGCAATTTCGGTTTTGCCGACGCCCGCCTCACCTTCCAGAAACAGAGGCCGACCAAGTTTCAGCGAAAGAAACACAACCGTCGCCAAAGCCCGGCCACAGACATAACCCTCAGAGCCCAAAAGCTCTTGCACGGCATCGATGGAGTTTGGTTGTGTCATGAGTTCCCCTTTTTCCTGCGCCCCAACAGGTCATGACCACAACCAGAGGTCAAGACCACCATCCGTCAGTGACTTACGGCGATCTGTCTCATCGGCAAGGGCAAGAGGGTCTTTCACCACCCAAGCGGCTGTGTTAGCCGGGGGCCATGACCCAATCCCTGACGATCCGCCGCCCCGATGACTGGCATTTGCATCTGCGCGATGGCGCGATGCTGCAAGCCGTCTTGCCTGAAACCGCGCGCCATTTTGCCCGTGCCATCATCATGCCGAATCTGGTTCCGCCCGTTGTCAAAGGTGACGACGCAGCAGCTTATCGGGACCGCATCCTTGCTGCTCTGCCTGAGGACATGACGTTTGAGCCGCTGATGACGCTCTACCTGACAGAAGACACAGACCCGGCGGATGTGGCCGCCGCACATGCAAGCGGATTGGTCAAGGCGGTAAAGCTCTACCCGGCTGGGGCAACAACCAACTCGTCTTCTGGCGTTCGCGATTTCGACAAGGTACGCCCGGTGCTGGAGAAGATGGCCGAGATCGGTCTGCCGCTATGTGTGCACGGCGAAGTCACGGATGCCGAGATCGATATCTTCGATCGCGAGGCGGTGTTCATCGAACGCGTTCTTGATCCAATTCGCAAAGCAACACCCGGACTGCGCGTGGTGATGGAGCACATCACGACGTCAAACGGCGTGGATTACGTCAAGGCGAACGAGAAAGATCTGGGTGCGACGATTACAACGCATCACCTGATCATCAACCGCAACCACATTCTGGTGGGTGGCATCAAGCCGCATTACTACTGCTTACCGGTCGCCAAACGCGAAGAGCATCGGCTGGCGCTGCTGACCGCCGCGACATCAGGCGATACGCGTTTCTTCTTGGGCACAGACAGCGCGCCGCACACGGATGCTAACAAGGAAATGGCCTGTGGCTGCGCCGGCTGTTTCACTGCAACTAATACAATGTCACTGCTGGCCGAAATGTTCGAGCGCGCAGATGCGTTGGACAAGCTAGAGGCGTTCGCGTCACTCAACGGCCCGGCCTTCTATCGCCTGCCAGTGAACGAAGAGACCATCACGCTGACCAAAGGCGATGAGGTCGTCTATCCGGCCAAAATCGAAAGCGGCGACGGCCCCGTCACAATATTCGATCCGGGTTTTCCGCTGCATTGGCGGGTCACTTAATCGGTTAACCTGTCAGCCAAATCCGCTGCGCGCCCGCCGGTGCGCAGCATCGACCAGATGGCGTCCGCCTCATCCCCCCCGATCAGCTTCGCCGCTTTCTCCCTGACGCGATCTTCGCGATCCGATAGAGACATCGGTGCCAGCAGATCATGGCTGGCCTCGCGGCGCGCGCCGTCCCGGCGTAACAGGGACAGATGGGCTTGTGTCTCGGATAGACTCTCATCCGCCTCAACCGTGATCCGGTCCCTTAAGGATTGCAGTCTTGGATCAGCACAAATCTTGTCGGAATAGCTCCCTGGCAGAGCTGTATCGTAGCCCATTGCCTGCATAGCAATCACGGTACGATAGGAAAACTTCGCTCCTAACCCACTGGTCGGCTGCAGTTGATTGCACACACTCATCCAGCGGGGGTGGGTTTTGATCTTGATCTCGGCCACCTCGGGCTCGGCGATGTCGAGATCGCGCGCAGCCTCAAGCGCCGCGTGCAGGCCATGGCAGCAAGCGTGGAATTTGTGGCTGATGCTTTCGAACAGCCACTCGTCCCCCAAACCATCAAGCGCAGCAGCTAAATCGTCAGCCCCCAAATGTGTCGCCCCAAACCCAAACGGGCCTTCCAATGCGTCAGCACCGGGTTGAAAACCGTTGCGGATCAACTGGGCGGCCTCAACCCCGTTCGAGGCCGCAAGTCCAGCGTTATAGGGTTTACCCATAGTCCCGAACTGTGATTTCTGCCCTGAGGCCCGGGTCGCGGTTAGCCCCAGCAGGTCACGCATCTGCTTTACGTCAAATGCCATAATCCGACCCGCAGCCACCGCAGCCCCAAACGCACCAGCCGTGGCTGTTTGGTGAAAACCAGCCTGATAATGACCACGACCAAGCCACAAACCGATGCGGATCGATAACTCCATTCCCACTAGCGCTGCCTCAAGCAGATCGACCAGAGGTCGGTCTTCCCACGCAGTAAGAGCAAGGGCTGCAGGAAAAACAGCAACCGATGGATGACCGATATGAGCGAAATGCGTGTCGTCATAATCAAGCGCATGAGAAATGGTACCATTCACCAGCGCAGCTGCGCGTAGCGGCGCATCACCGCCTCCGAACAAACGCGCCTGTGCGGCACCGCTCTCGGAAAGAACCATCTGACGTATGATGCGGGAAACCGGCTCATCTGCGCCTGCCCGCCCCACAGCAAGCCAGTCCAACGCGGATAGAGATGTCACGATACGAGCCTGCGCCGTGGTCGACACAGAACCAGCAGCAAACTCGGCAAGGGCAGTTGTCAAATCGGTCATGTGGCGCAGTCTAGCGCGCGCCGCTCGGGCGTAAAGCCTCAGCCGTACAGGACGGCAGCACGTTGTTCAAATGCTCGGACGATACGGTGCATGGCTTCGTTGAAAACCACGCCAATGATTCCTTGCAGAACCGCGTTCTTGAATTCGAAATCAACGTGGAACGAGACGTTGCAGCCATCATCCGTATCTTCGAACTCCCAATCCGAGCGCATATATTTGAAGGGGCCGTCCAGATACTCGGTATCGATCCGTTTAAGCTCATCAAATAGCGTGACCCGACTGCCAAAGCGTTCGCGGAACACCTTGAATGAAATCACCAGATCCGCCTCCATCACCTTGCCATCTCCGGCTTGATAGGTCCGACGAATGCGGGCCGCCGCGCACCATGGCAGGAACTCGGGGTATTTCGCCACATCCGCGACCAGATCATACATCTGCTGAGCGGTGTAAGGCAGCGGGCGGGTCTCGGAATGGGTTGGCATGATATCCGGGATTAACTGGTGACAATGGCGCGTGATTTCGTATGTTGCGCGCCAAAGATCAAGGGGGCAGCGATGAGCCAGCGCGCATATGTGATAGATGAGATGATCTCGGCCAAGGCAATTGCTGCCCGGATCGAAGAGCTTTGCCGCGAAATAACGGCTGAATTCGGCGGCACCGACAAGCTGGTCGTTGTCGGCCTGCTGCGCGGCAGCTTCGTCTTTATCGCTGATCTGGTGCGTGAGCTGGACCTGCCCATCGAGGTCGATTTTCTTGAGGCATCATCCTACGGAGACTCGACGGAAAGCAGTCGAGAAGTTCGTATTCTTAAGGACTTACGCGGCGCTATTGAAGGGCGCGATGTTTTGGTGGTCGAGGATATCGTGGATACTGGCCATACCCTGAACCACGTCTCCAAGCTGCTCCGCACCCGCAAGCCGCACCGGTTGAAATCCATCGCCCTTCTGGACAAACCCAGCCGGCGCGAGGTTGATTTCCGCTCGGACTGGATCGGGTTTGAAATCCCTGATGAATTTGTCGTGGGTTATGGCATCGACTATGCGCAGCGCAATCGCAACCTGCCGTTTATCGGCAAGGTTCGATTTGTCGAAGATCAGGACTGATGAGTCTGCGCCATTTTGTTCGCATGTCGAAATGGGGGCGAAACCCGCCCTCGGAACGGCGCGTGAAACTGGTGTTTGGCGCGATCCTTATCTGCCTGATGATTGCCGGAATTGAATATATGGGTTGGTGGCCCGAATGGGCAGAAAGCCAGCCCAGAAAACTCAGGCCTTGAGCGTTTGTTCGATAGCAGCCAAAAAAATATCTGTCCCGATCGGGATCAAAGCATCCGGGAAATCATAGTCGGGGTTGTGTAGCTGCGGATGATCCCGCCCCGCGCCTAGCCAGAACATGGCGCTTTTTGCGCCTTTTCCGAACTGCCCGAAATCTTCCGAAAACCTTTGTGGTGTCGCAACCAGCTTGCAAGGAATGTCGCGGCTTTGGCAGGCCTCTGACAGGATCTGCACGGCTTCACCCGAATTTGTGCAAGCCTCAAACACATCGTCATAGGTGATTTCAACACCTAATCCCTGTGCCTGAGCACGTGTAGTCACCAGCTGTTCTGCGTCGCGGATCAGGCTTGCCATCCGGCTGTCCGAGACCGTGCGCAGGGTCACCCACAGTTCGGCCTGACCGGGTGCGATACCAAAAGTGGCCTCACCCAGCCTAGCATGGGTTACCGTTGTCAGCGCATATTCTGCATCCAGCGCCCCACCCTGCCCCAGAATGGCCAAAGCAGGCATAAGCTCTGCCAGCGCACCGGCTGGCGACACTCCATCCTGAGGAGCCGCCGCGTGAGAGGTTTTGCCCGTCAAAACAATTCGCATCCCACGCGAGGCGCAATTCGCCGGACCCGAGCAAAGCTCAACCCCGCCCAATTCCAAACCCGGCAAATTGTGCAAAGAAAACACATAGTCAGGAGCGATATCCGCAAACTTGGGATCAGCACGATAGGCAATCGCACCTTGACCGGTTTCTTCGGCGGGTTGAAAAATCAGAACCACCCGCCCCTTGGTCGGACGCTTGTCCCCCAATACAAAGGCAACACCAAGCACCATCGCCATATGGCCATCATGCCCGCAAAGATGCCCCTTTCCGGGATGTTGCGACGCGTATCGTGCACTTGAGATTTCCTGGATCGGTAAACCGTCCAATTCACACCGGATTCCGATGGTTGGTCCGGGCTGTCCGCTATCATAAACCGCGGCGACACCGTGGCCACCAATACCTGTCAGAACCGCATCGGGATCACACGCCTGAAGCAAGTTCGAGATACTCGTCGCGGTTCCACGTTCCTCGCCCGATATCTCAGGCACTTGATGCAGTTCATGGCGCTTTTCGGTAAGCCAGGATTGAAGTTCGGGTTTCACCTCTGATTCAACTTCTTTTGTCGAGCTTCGCGCAAACGGGCGAAATCATCGCCCGCATGGTAAGACGACCGGGTCAAAGGAGTTGCCGAGACCATAAGGAAACCTTTGCCGAACGCAGCTTTTTCATAGGCCGCAAACTCTTCGGGTGTAACAAAGCGGTCAATGCCATGATGCTTGGGTGTTGGCTGCAGATACTGACCGATAGTCAGAAAATCGATATCCGCCGCGCGCATGTCATCCATTACCTGACGAACTTGCTGCTCGTCCTCGCCCAGTCCGACCATTATGCCGGATTTGGTGAAAATGGACGGGTCCATCTCTTTGACCCGCTGCAGTAAGCGCAATGAGTGGAAATATCGCGCACCGGGACGCACCTGAGGATATAGGCCCGGCACCGTTTCAAGATTGTGATTGAACACATCTGGCTTGGCCTCGACAACAATCTCAAGCACCGAGGGATCGCATTTCAGGAAATCCGGCGTCAGAATCTCGATCGTAGTCTTGGGCGAGCGGTGTCGCACCGCACGGATGGTCTGTGCAAAGTGATCAGCGCCTCCATCGAGCAGGTCATCCCGGTCCACGGATGTGATGACCACATGGTTCAAGCCCAGCTTCTGCACCGCATGCGCCACGCGACCCGGTTCAAATGCATCCAGAGTATCCGGCTTACCGGTCGCAATGTTGCAGAAGGTACAACCGCGCGTGCAGATTTCGCCCATGATCATCATGGTCGCGTGACCCTGGCTCCAGCACTCACCCACATTCGGGCATCCGGCTTCTTCGCAGACGGTGACCAGATTATTGTCACGCATGATCTTGTGCGTCTCGGCATAGCCCTTGCCACCCGGCGCTTTGACACGAATCCAATTCGGTTTGCGCGGAGCCGCATTGTCAGGTCGATGTGCCTTTTCGGGGTGTCTTTGCTCGGGTATTTTCAGATCACGCACAGCTGGCTTTCCTGACTTTGGGTCAATTTTCTTTGTTCATAACATAGACCGACTCATTTGGTTACACCAGCGGCGCATAGCCGCTATGCAGCACGTCTACGCGCGTGCAGCGAAAGTGACCATGCACATCATTTTACGCATTACTTATAATGCTTTAACGCCAACAAAGATATTATGCTTTTGCAGCATATATATCATTGAAGCCGAGTTAGAATCATTTTAACTCTCGCGGCAAACATATGTGAATCACAGGAGTTTGATGATGAAAACCGGTGCAAAACTACCTGACGTAACCTTCCACACCCGTGTCCGCGATGAGGCCGTCGAAGGCCCCAACCCGTTCCGTTGGGAAGACAAGACAACTGCGGATTATTTTGCAGGCAAGCGCGTTATCCTGTTCTCGCTGCCCGGCGCATTCACCCCGACATGCTCGACCTATCAATTGCCTGGTTTCGAAAAAGGCCACGGCGATTTTGCGGCCAAGGGCATCGATGCAATCTACTGCATGTCCGTCAACGACAGCTTTGTCATGAACAAATGGGCCGCCGATCAGGGTCTGGAAAACGTCAAGGTCATTCCTGATGGGTCCGGTGAGTTCACGCGTAAAATGGGTATGCTGGTCGACAAGGACAATCTGGGCTTTGGCATGCGCTCGTGGCGTTACGCAGCCATCGTCAACGATGGCGTTGTGGAGGCATGGTTCGAAGAGCCCGGCCTGATGGATAACTGCCCCGAAGACCCTTACGGCGTGTCGTCCCCAGAAAACCTAATGAAGCATCTGGACGAAGCCCGCGAACCGGCGCTTGTATAATCCTGTCATGCACTACTTTGAATGGCCCGCCATTTCGGCGGGCCTATTTCGTTAGGTTCGAGTTTTAGCTACCACGTCTTCACCGACCTGCCGAATTACTTGCGCCAATCGATCGAACCACTCCTCTGCTCCGGTCGAGCTGCGACGCACCAGGCCAATGGTCCTCGCCGGTTGCGGCGCACCAAATCGCAACAATCGCAATCCGGGGACTGCATCCGTCTCGGCCTGCGCCGCAAGTTCAGGCATCAACGTCAGGCCAAACCCTTCGGCGACCAAACGCGACAACGTGGCAAGTGAGGACGCACCCATATTAATTTGGCCGCTGGTACGATCCTGACCGCAAACTTCTAGCGCCTGATCTGTCAGGCAGTGCCCGTCTTCCAACAGCATCAACTGCGCTGTCTTCAAGTCCACAGGCCGCAACTCTTCCGGGCTGATGGTCAATCGATTCAAGCGAGTCTGACTTCCTGCCAGCAAGAACCGATCTTCGAATAGTGGCTCTTCGTGGAAAGTTCCATTTCCCAAGGGCAGCGCCAGTACGGCGGCATCTATTTCACCCAAGCCCAACATGGATAGCAATCGCTCGGTCCGGGCCTCACGAATCTGAACCCGCAACGAGACATCCGCAGCCCGCAACCCGGCTAACACCCCCGGCAGCAAATAAGGTGCAACCGTAGGAATAATCCCGATCGACAGGGACCTATGGCCACCCGAATGGTCGCGCGCAAATCGATCCAACCGTTCGGCCGCGTTCAGGACATGTTGGGCATAGTCCAAAACGTCTCGACCAAGTGGTGTCAACAGGATGTCGCGGGCCTGCCGTTCGAACAACGGCCCACCGATCGAGTCTTCCAGTGCCTTGATTTGAACCGAAAGCGCAGGCTGCGACACATGGCAGACCTGCGCGGCACGGCCAAAGTTACGCTGTTCGGCGACGGCCTGGAAATATTGCAGCTGGCGGAAGGTGAAATTCATAACCCCTGACTATCATTTGGGGTCATTTCCGCAAGGCCGGTATATGGCTGCATGAATCGTTCAGCCGATCATCCGATCCCGCTCGGTCTGGTCCTCGTAGTGGCGCTTCAGCCTTTGCAACGCGATCCGCAGCACGATCTTGCCTGATCGCGCAGACCAGCCCATCCGCTTTTCGGCCAGCTCAAGCCCTTCTAGATAACAACAACAGCGCAGCGCGACGTCGCTCAAACCCGGCCCAAGGTCAGACAGCGCGCGGGCCACACGATCCCTGGCACCAGAAGGTCCTCGCCCCACATGGCTGTCCGAGGCAAAGTCACCGCGTCCACCGCCTGTCAGAAAGCGATCCCAATTCTGTGTGACCTGAGGTCCGATCTGGGCCAGTTCGAAATCCTCACGCAAGCGCTCGCCCGCGCTCACCAGAGTTTCATCCAGAAACGGCTTGCCATCCCGGTCGCGGCGGCGCGCCAAAGCGATCAGCGGGCTTTCCACAGTGCTGTAACGGACGCGAGGCTGTGATGGCGCCCTTGCACCCGCAGTTGCGGGTTTGAATGCGGCCTGCGCTTCCGCCATGCCAAATTCATTCTGCGTGCGCGCTCGGTTTTCGGCCTCGGCAATCAAATGACTTAGCGCAGCCCTGCCCGAGGTTGAAATCCGGTAGCGCGAGATCCGACCCGGACTATCGCATGAAATCCAATCATTCAGCGCCAGAGCCTGCGCGATCCGGCAATCTACAACTGCTGTTTTAGTAGTTCCACCTTCGCCGTTGTCCCGAACCACAACAGCCTTGTCCATATCCTCGGCCACGGCAAGCACTGCACCGGATTCACACATGCGCCTCAGTACACGCAGCGACTCGCGCTCGAATTCGTCGTCTTGGGCTTCGGGCCGTTCTGCTTCAGACGTCACGATTGCAAATGCAGAACCTGTGCGCTCCATTGGCGCAAAGTGTGACTGGGCCAGAGAATGCAGAGCTGCATCCACCAAAGGATCGTCCCTGCGCATCTCGACCCTGCGGATCTGACGCAGAATGGTCGATGCATGGCACCCCGCAGACCGTGCGATATCCCGTATGGACCGTCCTGACTCTGTGTGGTCCAGATATCGCTGCGCCCCTTCGGGGACCCATGCCGGAACGGTGAATGCCACGCTGTTTTCCATATTTCTTCGCCCTCGTCGACAAAACAAACTGACAGTTTTAGCCGTCGGATTCTTAGTTAACCAAATCTAACTAGAGTTGCTTTCGTTACTCGTTCGTTAATCACAGACGGCACAGAGCAGAATTGATTCAAAAAGATAAACAGTGGTGAAACCATAGTTCGGGGTGATCCCGCACAAGGCAACACCCGCTTAGGTTGTGTCACATTTCAGACAGCGAAATTGAAAAAGAAGGAAAGCTGCCGTGCAGGACCTGATGACCATGATCACCACACTCCGCCGCCCGCGACTACTGGCCCGTGCCGCCAAGATCGGGGCGCAGGACTATAATCGCGACCGCCACCTGCAACGGCTTCTTGGGTATGGATCAACGCCGGCCACTGGAGCAGCGTTGATCCGGTTGCTGGAATTGGAGCGTGAGATAAACGCGCAGCGCATCGAAGAAGATGCGGCCTATTCACTGGTTCGCCATCTTGATCTGCTGATTGCATTGAATGGCGAAGCGCAACTGTATCAGGCCAGTCGCGCAACGCAGTATCAGTAATCAGGTGAACGCGTCCGGCATCGATGCTTTCTTTTCGGCAACATATGCGTCGAGCGCCGCCTTTACATCAGGGTCAAGCTGCGGCTGCTGGTAGTTCGCCAACAGATGCTCAACCCGTGCCGAAGCCAGCGTACGTGTATCGCGGGCGCCTTCTTCTTCCCAGGTCTCAAACGGCTTGTAATCCAAGAGATCGGTTTTCCAGAACGCTTCCTTGAAGTTGGCTTGCGTATGGGCACAACCCAAATAGTGACCTCCGGGACCGACTTCGCGGATGGCGTCCATCGCCTGTGCATTCTCATCATAGGCCACACCTTTGGCCAATCCGTGCAAGACGCCCAACTGATCTGCATCCATGACGAATTTCTCGAAATCCGCCACCAAGCCGCCTTCGAGCCAACCGCAGGAATGCAGCATGAAATTCACACCCGACATAAGACCCATGTTCAACGAGTTCGCGGTCTCATACGCAGCTTGCGCATCCGGCAATTTTGAACCACAGAACGAACCCGCAGAGCGATATGGTAGACCCAGTCGGCGCGCCAACTGACCCGCGCCATAAGTGACGTGCGAAGCCTCTGGGGTGCCAAAGGTCGGCGCTCCTGAATTCATGTCGATCGACGATACGAATGCCCCAAAGATCGCAGGAGCACCCGGACGGATGATCTGGCTATATGCTACACCTGCCATGACCTCGGCCAGAACCTGCGTCAGCGTGCCCGCGACCGAAACCGGTGCCATAGCACCACCCACGATGAACGGCGAAATAATGCAGGCCTGATTGTTTGCGGCATAAACTTCGAGAGAACCCATCATCACGTCGTCAAAGGTCATCGGCGAGTTGATGTTGGTCAACGATGTCATCACGGTGTTGTTCTGCACGAACTCTTTGCCGAACAGGATCTCGCACATCTCGATCGAATCCTGCGCCCGGCTAGGATCAGTGACCGAACCCATGAACGGTTTGTCGGACAGAGTCATATGCGCCATCAGCATGTCCAAATGGCGCTTGTTTACCGGAATATCTGTCGGTTCGCAGACCGTACCGCCCGAATGGTGCAGCCACTTGGACATGTAGGCCAGCTTCACGAACTTGTTGAAATCGTCCATTGTCGCGTAACGACGTCCGCCTTGCGCATCGCGTACGAACGGAGGACCATAGACCGGAGCCAGAACCATATTGCGACCGCCGATGACTACCGATTTCTCAGGATTGCGGGCGTGCTGGGTAAATTCGCTAGGGGCGGTCTTGATCAGCTCACGTGCCAGGCCGCGCGGCAGGCGGACACGCTCACCATCGACATCTGCACCCGCGTCTTTCCAGCGCTCAAGCGCTGCCGGATTGTCTATGAAATTGACGCCAATCTCAGCCAATACGGTTTCCGCATTGGTTTCGATAATCTCCAGCGCCTCTTCGTTGAGGACCTCGAAATTGGGGATATTGCGTTCGATATATTTCGCGGTTTCGATCTTGACCGCCGTACGCTCGGCACGACGGGCGGCACCACCGCCACCCCGTGCCCTGCGCCGGGTGTTTGCCTCTGCCATTGAGTAAATCCCGTGATTGGTTGGTTTGGTAGATGTGTTACATGAACGGCAAACTTCGCCACAGGTAGTTTACGGCGCTCTAGAGGTAAAAGCGACATGAACCGCGGGCCGCTGCGACATATGTCTGTCGGTTACTACTTTGCCTTATTCTGCATAACGACAGTGTTTCCTGACACCTCGACCTCAACCCAACCCAGATAAGTGTACATTTCGCGGGTTGCACGCATCAGCCGATGTGTCCGCAAGCGCAGGACTGAAAGCCCGGCCTCAACGGCCTTAGCTTCAGCAACTGCAAGCAGTTGCCGCGCAATACCCTTGCCCTGAGCCTCTGGCGAAACGGCGAGATTGAATATCATCACGGCCTCGGCCTGTTGATCGAATATGATGACACCGAGAAGTGCACCGTCCACTTCAGCAATGACGACCTGATGCTCTGCGATCTCTTCCTCGATACCAGACGCAACATCCGGCAGATCGGCAATGTCTCTCATCGCATCGGCATAAGCGCTTGCGATACAAACTTGTATCGACTTGGCGTCGCTTCGTTCGGCAGTTCTGAGTTTTATGGTGGTCATGTATCAGCCTCCTCGCTGAATTGACGTCATTACGCTTGCACAAGCAAGGCTTGCGACCTAATAGCCAATCATGACCCAAGACAGCCATGACCGCCTTTTGATCATCGACTTCGGCAGCCAGGTGACGCAGCTTATTGCCCGCCGCTTGCGCGAACTGAACGTCTATTGCGAAATCCACCCCTACCAGAACGTCACGATGGATTTCGTGCGAGAGATGGCGCCCAAGGCCGTCATTTTTTCGGGCGGCCCTGACAGTGTTACGCGCGAGGGTTCACCCCGCGCCCCGCAAGAGATTTTTGACTACGGCGTGCCGATCCTGGGCATCTGCTATGGTCAGCAGGTGATGATGCATCAACTGGGCGGCAAGGTTGAAAGCGGGCACGGCACCGCAGAATTTGGCCGCGCATTTGTTACTCAGAATAATCGGCTTGATATCCTCGATGGCTGGTTCGCCGAAGGTGACGAGCAGGTCTGGATGAGCCACGGCGATCATGTAAGCGAAATCGCTCCGGGTTTTGAGGTGTTCGGCACTTCACCCAACGCGCCGTATGCCATCACGGCCGACGCCTCGCGTCATTTCTATGCGGTGCAATTTCACCCCGAGGTTCATCACACACCCAAGGGTGCAAAGCTCTATGAGAATTTTGTCAAACTGGCAGGGTTCAAGGGCGATTGGACCATGGGGGCTTATCGGGACGAGATGATCCGCAAGATCCGCGAACAGGTCGGGGACAAAAAAGTCATTTGTGGCTTGTCTGGCGGTGTCGACAGCTCGGTTGCGGCGATCCTGATACATGAGGCGATTGGCGATCAGCTGACCTGCGTGTTTGTCGACCATGGGCTGCTACGCAAGAACGAAGCTGCCGAAGTCGTCGGCATGTTCCGCGACAATTACAACATCCAGTTGATCCACGCGGACGAAAGTGAACTGTTCCTGGGTGAACTTGATGGTCAATCCGATCCTGAGACCAAGCGCAAGATTATCGGCAAGCTGTTCATCGACGTGTTCCAGAAACACGCCGACACAATCGACGGCGCCGAGTTCTTGGCACAGGGCACCCTGTATCCAGATGTGATTGAATCCGTGTCGTTTTCGGGCGGTCCATCTGTGACCATCAAATCGCATCACAATGTGGGTGGCCTGCCTGAAAAGATGGGTTTGAAGCTGGTCGAGCCTCTGCGTGAACTCTTCAAGGACGAGGTCCGCGCGTTGGGCCGAGAGTTGGGCCTGCCCGACAGCTTCATCGGTCGCCACCCCTTCCCCGGCCCCGGCCTTGCCATTCGCTGCCCGGGTGAGATAACTCGCGAAAAGCTTGAGATCCTGCGCGAAGCCGATGCCATCTATATCGACCAGATTCGCAAACATGGTCTGTATGATGAGATTTGGCAGGCCTTTGTCGCCATTCTTCCGGTGCGCACAGTCGGTGTAATGGGGGATGGACGAACATACGATTACGCCTGCGCCCTCCGCGCGGTCACATCCGTCGATGGCATGACAGCGGACTACTATCCGTTCAGCCACGAATTCCTCGGTGAAACCGCCACGCGTATCATCAACGAAGTCAAGGGCATCAACCGGTGCACTTACGACATCACCTCGAAACCTCCCGGAACGATTGAATGGGAGTGATTATTCCCCCTCGACAGTGCTGAAATGCACCGCGTTTGACGGGAGAAGGACAATTCGATGAGCAACTACTCGGTACATGAAACGGCAATCGTCGATGAAGGCGCACAGATCGGAGATGGCTGCCGAATCTGGCATTGGGTGCACATCTGCGGCGGCGCTAAGCTGGGCCGAAATGTTTCACTTGGGCAGAATGTATTCGTTGGGAACAAGGTCATAATTGGCGACGATTGCAAAAAATTCAGAACAACGTTTTGAACTATGACAACACCACGCTGGAAGACGGCGTATTCTGTGGGCCGAGCATGGTGTTCACGAATGTGTACAACCCGCGTTCATTGATCGAACGAAAGGCCGAATACCGCAATACTCTGGTAAAGAAAGGGGCCACGCTGGGCGCCAATTGCACGATCGTTTGCGGTGCTACAATCGGGGAATACGCGTTTATCGGTGCAGGTGCCGTGGTTAATGCAGACGTGAAGCCATACGCACTGATGGTGGGCGTCGCTGCCAAACAGATTGGCTGGATGAGCGAGTATGGCGAGCAGTTGGATATCCCTCTCACTGGTCGTGGTGAGGTTACCTGCCCTCATACCGGTGCTCGATACGTGTTGAACGGCGATTCGGTCAGCAAAGCTCTGCCAACCACCTGAGTATCAGTGCCAGCGCGCTGACCGGTTAAGAACCCCCTTTATTTGCGGGTTCGCGTCAGAATACTGGCATCATCTAAGCCGCTCACCCAAAGCGATCATAGACGGCCAGACTTACATTTAGCCTTGCTTCATCGGGTAAAACGCAATCTATTCAGCCCGTTGCACCACGGCACATGTAAGAGATCTCATGAACAGCAATAAAATGCAGATCGGTAAGGCGGCGCTGTGGATGACAGGGGCGATCGCCTCATTCACATCGATGGCCATTGCCGGCCGCGAGCTGAGCGTGACGCACGACACCTTTGAGATCATGTTCTATCGCAGCCTAGTTGGTATCTGCGTGGTGGCAATCGTCCTCTCGGCTTCACGCAAATGGCATCAGGTAACCACCGAACGTCTTGGTTTGCATGGTATTCGAAACGTGTTGCATTTCATCGGGCAGAACCTGTGGTTCTATGCAGTAACGGTGATCCCGTTGGCCCAGGTCTTTGCACTCGAATTCACTCAGCCCATCTGGGTGATCCTGCTGTCCCCACTGCTGCTGCACGAGAGGTTGACCGCTTTGCGTCTGACCGCAGCCCTGATCGGATTTGCCGGGATTCTCATTGTGGCCCGTCCAGGGGCCGCCACACTTAGTGCCGGCGTTATTGCTGCGGCCGCATCTGCGATTTTCTTCGCGTTAACAGCAATATCGACCAAGTCCTTAACGCGCGCAGCCAGCATCGGATGCATTATGTTCTGGCTTACTTTGATGCAGGCCGGTTTGGGTCTGGTTGCATCAGGTCTGGATGGGCAAATCACACTTCCAACCTTAACGACTGCGCCGCTTCTTTTGCTTGTCGGCTTGGCAGGCCTATTGGCCCACTACTGTATTACCAATGCCCTGGCCATCGCGCCTGCGACCGTGGTCGTGCCGTTTGATTTTGCACGCCTTCCGACCATCGCGATCCTCGGGATGGTCCTTTATCACGAGCCGCTGGATCACTGGACGCTGCTGGGGGCCGTGGTGATCTTTGCCGGGATTTTCCTGAACGTTTGGTCCGAGAACCGTAGCAATTCAGCAACACCCGCATAGAGCTATTTTGCTGAATAACGCTCCGTCACCGGTTGACCCAATTTTAAAGTTTAAGACAGTAAAAAGCGGTAACGAGGCCGAATACGCCCAATGAGGATGCGTATAACAGGCAATTTGGACAGTGTAGGGAGGAATATATGAAACGAGTGTTGTTGCACACATGCGCGTTGTGCATTGGGGCAACCGCGGCGCAGGCCGGCGGCCTAGACCGAAGTGGGCAAGGTGTTAACATCCTGTTCGAAGAGGGATCTGTCGTGCAGTTTCGGCTTGGGTATACAAAGCCGGACGTAAGCGGATCGATGGAGGATCAAATCCCGACGAGCCCGACGTTTGGGGAAACGATTGACTCGGGCAATGTCTCGAACAGCTTTTTCACACCGCATCTGGCATACAAGACTTCTTTGACCGAAAAGCTCGACTTCGCGCTGGTTTATGACGAGCCGTTTGGCGCGGATATCGACTATTCTTCGGATTATCCCTTGTCGCAGAATGTCTTGGCTCTGGCAGGTCTTCCCGGAGCAACAACTGACGTGCTTCGCGCAAAAGCAGATACCGATGCGATCACGGCTTTGCTTCGCTACAAATTGGATGGTGGCTTCAGTGTTATCGGTGGTCTCCGCGCCCAGCGTCTGAAAGCAAGTGTTTCAGTTCCGATCGCTGGTGCAAGCACAACACCATTCGCGTCCGGCGGATACCGCGTTGAAACCGATGCCGAGATCGATTTCGGTTACGTTGTTGGTGTTGCTTGGGAACGGCCAGATATCGCCGCACGGGTCGCTCTGACCTATAACTCGAAAATCACACATGATCTATCGCAGACCGAAGCGAACGATGCCATCACGGGAATTGTTCCACCCGGCATACCCGTCGTGGGTCGCGTCAGCGCTGATTCATCGACCGAGGTTGTGACGCCTCAATCGGTCAATCTCGATTTCCAGACAGGTGTCGCGCCAAAAACCCTGTTGTTTGGTTCGATCCGTTGGGTTGACTGGCCGCAAACCGTGTACGCACCGCCGGTCTATACTGGTCTGACAGGTATTAACCTGGTCGACTACGAAGAGGCGACATGGACCTACTCACTGGGTCTCGGCTATCAGTTCAGCGAAGAATTCTCTGGCGCGGTAACGCTGGGTTACGAGAGCTCTCAGGGGAACTCGGTCTCGAACCTAGGCCCGACCGATGGGTTCTGGAGTATCGGTCTGGGCGGCACTTACTCTCTTGAAAAGGCCAAGATTTCCGGTGGTGTACGCTATACGGATATTGGGGATGCCACTGCCAACGGTACTGGCCCCGATAACCGTGCCACGTTCACTGGCAACAGCGCATGGAGCGTTGGTATTCAGGTGACTTACGCGCTGAACTAAAGCAGATGCAAATGTGCATATTAAGCCCCGCCATCTCGGTGGGGCTTTTTCGCATGTTCCGGGTCGATATGCTGATTGAGAGATGCCAGAACAAGCCATGACTTCTCAGAAAACACTCACAGCTCGCACTTGGTCCGAATTGATACTGCTTGGTGTCATTTGGGGAATGTCATTCCTTGCGATCCGAATCGCACTTGATACGATTCCCGTCATAACATCAGTTTTCCACAGGGTTTTTTGGGCAGCGCTGGCGTTGTGGATCGTCATCATCTTTCAACGCCAACCGGTCCCGAGCGATCCCAAGGTCTGGGGTATTTTTCTGATCATGGGGCTGTTGAACAATGTCCTGCCATTCTCGCTTATGGCCTGGGGGCAGCTCTATGTCGAAACTGGGCTGACATCGATTCTGAACGCTGCCACCGCGATCTTCGGCGTCCTTCTGGCGGCCTTGTTTTTTCGCGACGAGAGGCTGACCAAAACCCGCCTCCTTGGCGTAGGGCTTGGGTTTCTGGGCGTTTCAATCACAATTGGCCTCAGACAGTTTAGCAACCTAAACCCAAGCAACCTGGGTCAGGTTGCGATCCTGGCTGGGACGCTTTCTTATGCGTTTGCAGCCATCTGGGCTCGCATCCACATGAGCACACTTCCACCTCAGATCGCCGCGGCAGGTATGTTGACCGGATCTGCGATCCTGATGACGCCTGTTATGTTGTTGGTCGATGGAGTTCCGACCTTCACCCTGCCCCTGCAAACCTGGCTGGCAATCGCCTATTACGCCCTGCTCGCTACGGCCGGGGCGTATCTGCTGTATTATCGCGTACTGCAACAAGCAGGCAGTGGCAATGTTCTGCTCGTAACGCTCATCATTCCGCCAATCGCAATACTAATGGGTGCTTTGGTACGCGATGAAGCTTTGCCACCACGTGCTTTTATCGGTTTTACGGTACTGGCGATCGGCTTGCTCATCCTCAGCCGATCTCGCCGACGCGATTGACGCCGCCAGCGGCCCGTTTTAGCTAGGGCAAAACAAGGGACGGCGGATTATGATCTACAACTCGGCAACGGACTGGCGTCAGGCTGCGCGAAAGAAGGTGTTGTTCTTCGGTATGTCCGGGTTGGGAAAATCCTATGTCTCAAACACGCTGCGAGATGCCGGGGACTGGTTCCACTATTCAATCGATTACCGCATCGGCACCCGCTATATGGGCGAACATATCGCGGACAATGCCAAGGCTGAGGCGATGAAAGTACCCTTTCTCCGCGAGCTTTTGCTGTCGGATTCAATATATATCGGATCGAACATCACGTTTCAAAACCTGACCCCGGTGTCGACTTATCTGGGCAAGCCGGGCAATCCCGATCTGGGCGGCCTTGAAATCTCGGAATATCAGCTGCGGCAAGACCAGTTTCGGCAGGCCGAAATCCATGCCCTGTTGGATACCAAGTATTTCATAGACCGGGCCAATCGTCTTTATAACTATCCACACTTTATCTGCGATACCGGCGGGTCAATCTGCGAATGGGTAGAGCCTGACAATCCAAATGACCACATTCTGACTGAATTGTCGCGCCAGACCCTGATGATCTGGATCAAGGGCGATGAAGCCCACACTGAAGAACTGATCAAACGCTTCGACAAGGCACCAAAGCCTATGTCCTATAAGGCCGAGTTCCTGCTGAGGGTTTGGGACGAATACCTCGCCCTCAACAAGTGTTCCGGCACCAAGGTTGATCCAGATGCATTCATCCGCTGGACATATGCGCAAGCGCTGGCGCACCGGCAGCCACGCTATGAAGCGATGGCCCGAAATTGGGGTGTTACAATAGCAGCCGATGACATCGCCAAAGTGCGGGATAGTGGCGATTTCGATGAGTTGATCGAACGCACCCTTGAGACCCGCCCCAACCCCGCCTAAGTTCCAGACTTCCTTCGCAGTTTCAACAGCGTGACCAAATGCCGATCAAAATCCCCTCTGACCTGCCCGCCTTTGAAGTCCTGACAAATGAGGGCGTCATGGTCATGGCTGATGATCAGGCCGCACGGCAGGATATTCGCCCCCTTCGGATCGGGCTTTTGAACCTGATGCCAAAGAAGATACAGACCGAAAACCAGTTCGCACGCCTGATCGGAGCGACCCCACTGCAGATCGAGCTATCGCTGATCCGCATGACGGAACACCAGACAAAGAATACCGCCGCCGAGCATATGGCCGAGTTCTACCATCCTTTTCAGGAGGTGAAGGACCAGAAGTTCGACGGCCTGATCATAACCGGTGCACCAATCGAACATCTGGATTTCGCTGACGTCACCTATTGGGATGAAATCCGCGAAGTGTTTGAGTGGACCCAGACCAATGTGCATTCCACATTTGGCGTATGCTGGGGTGGTATGGCGATGATCAACCATTTCCACGACGTTGAAAAACACATGCTGGATGCGAAGGCCTTTGGCTGCTTCCGGCACCGGAACCTAGCACCCGCGTCTCCATTTTTGCGTGGTTTTTCTGATGATTGCGTGATACCCGTCAGCCGCTGGACCGAGATGCGGCAATACGAGATCGATGCGGTTCCTGATCTGATCACTTTGCTTGGCAGTGATGATGTCGGCCCCTGCCTGATCGAAGATCCCGTGCATCGGGCGCTCTATATCTTCAATCACTTTGAGTATGACAGCGATACGCTCAAACAGGAATATGACCGGGACATCGCAAATAACACGCCGATTAATGTGCCTATCAACTACTATCCCGACGATGATCCAAGCCAGAACCCTCAGAACAGGTGGCGCAGTCACGCGCATCTGCTTTATGGTAACTGGATCAATGAAATTTACCAGACAACCCCGTTTGATATGAGTAAAATTGGCCAGTAAGCTTTTGATATCACTCAGCGTTGCGCTTGTGGGTCTCGCTCTTGTGACCGCATGGCGCAGCGCGCAGCGTGAAAGCAGCGCCGAGGCTTCGTTTCCGCCAGAAGGCCAGATCGTCGATGTCGATGGCGTTGCTGTGCATGCCGTCGTGATGGGCGTAGGGCCGGATGTGGTGCTTATCCACGGGTCCAGCGGAAACACGCGCGACATGACTTTTGCGCTGGCCCCAATTCTGGCCGAGACCTATCGCGTCATCGTCTTTGACCGCCCGGGTCTTGGATATTCAGATAGCTTTAACTCCGACGGTGAAACCATTGTCGAACAAGCGGAAATCCTACAACGGGCTGCATCGAAACTAGGCGCAGAAAAACCGATCGTCGCCGGGCAAAGCTATGGCGGTTCGGTTTCGCTTGCCTGGGCTGTCACCCGGCCCGACAACATCGCAGCTTTGGTCCTGATCGCTCCGGCGGCGATCCCGTGGGAAACACCTCTGGACGCGTTCAACACTATTGGTGCGACGACAGCGGGCAACGCCCTTGCTTTGCCTTTGGTCAGCGCATTTGTTCCTGACTGGTTTGTTACGAAGGCGTTGGACCAGGTGTTTGCACCGCAAAAAGCCCCCAAAGGATATGCCGAGCATTTCGGGCCGGGCTTGACCATACGCCAGTCTTCGATGCACGCAAATGCCAAACAGCGTGCAAATCTGCTGGATGAAATCACCGAGCTTCAACCCCGCTATGGCGAGATCTCCGTGCCAACCGAAATTGTCCACGGCACCGCGGATACGACTGTCGGGCTGGGCTGGCATTCCGAGCGCCTGATCGAACAAATCCCTGGCGCTGAGCTGATCGAATTGGACGGCATAGGACACATGCCGCAGGTTGTGGCCGCCCCAGAGGTTGCCGCCGCAATCGACCGCGCAGCCGAGCGCGCGGGTTTGCGTTAAGCCCATCCGTAATTCATAGTAAGATATGGATTTTATTGCGAGGCGTGCATGACCCAATCAGACCCGGACACTATCGAGAACTATTTTCACAACCACGCCCCAAAACCCATACGCTCGGCTATTGAAGAGGCCAAGAAGGGTGAAATTCTGAACCCGACCTACCCCTACTCCAAAAAGCTTAAAGGCAAGGAATACGATCAGCAGATGGAAGGTCTGCAGATTGAGCTGGTCAAGATGCAGCGATGGGTCAAGGAGAATGACCAGCGCATCGCTATCCTGTTCGAGGGCCGTGACGCCGCTGGCAAAGGCGGAACCATCAAACGGTTCCGCGAGAATTTGAACCCGAGGGGCGCGCGGAACGTGGCGCTCAGCAAACCCTCGGACGCAGAACGCAGCCAATGGTATTTCCAACGCTATATCTCTCATCTCCCATCGGCCGGTGAAATCGTGTTTTTTGATCGCAGTTGGTATAATCGGGGCGTTGTCGAAAATGTCTTTGGCTTCTGCACGACGGAAGAGCGTGAACGGTTTTTCCGCCAGGTCCTGCCCTTGGAAACCGGGTTCAGCAATGATGGCATCCACATTTTCAAGTTCTGGCTGAATGTCGGGCGTGCCGAACAATTGAACCGCTTTCTTGCCCGCGAAACCGACCCTTTGAAGCAGTGGAAACTCAGCCCGATCGACATCGCAGGCCTACACAAATGGGATGAATACAGCCAGTCGATTACCGAAACCCTTACACGAAGCCATTCCGAAAACTGCCCTTGGACGATCATTCGATCAGATGACAAGAAACGCGCCCGGCTGGCAGCCATTCGCACCGTGCTAAGCCAACTCGACTACGAAGGCAAAAACCTGGAAGTAGTGGGCATGCCGGATGAAAAGATCAGTGGTGGTCCGGAAATCTGGGATGCATAAGCTAATTGCAACACTCTGCTCAGCCTATGCTGGATTAGGCCCTAGCCGCTGCATATATACAATAAAACGCGCCTGAGGCCGGGATGACGAAACGCGGATATCACCACGGAAACCTAAAGCAAGCCTTGATGGAGGCCGCCTTATCCCTGATCGAACAGAAGGGACCGACCGGTTTTACATTGTCAGAGGCCGCAAAGACTGCTGGGGTCACTCCCGCAGCCGTCTATCGCCATTTCGAAGGGCGTGAGGACCTGATCGCCGAGGCTGCCCGTCAGGGGTTTGAGATGTTCGCCGACCTGATGCAATTTGCCTATGACAAAGGGCAACCCTCGGCGCTTGCGGCGTTTGAGGCCACGGGCCGCGCCTATCTTGCCTTCGCCCGCAAGCACCCCGGCTATTATATCGCGATGTTCGAAAGCGGGATTTCAATCAATCGTACACCGGAACTGGCGCTGGCCGCGAACCGGGCCAAAAACGTGCTTGAAAAGGCCGCCAGCGATCTGTCGCAGCATATTCCGCCGGAGAAGCGTCCGCCCGCTTCGATGTTCAGCGCCCATATCTGGGCCATGAGCCATGGTGTTGTCGAACTTTTTGCACGCAATACCGGCGCAAGTTCCCCCTTCCCGCCTGAAGACCTTCTGGAGAGCGGAATTGGAATCTATTTGCGCGGTTTGGGTCTGGTCGCACAGGACGAATAAGACCCTGCCAGTCAATCACTTTCGCGGGCGGTCCCGCCGTCGATCAACGGGACTCCCGCTGCCCTCACGCCTGCAATAAGCGCATCAACCGGTTGCGACTCTTTGAATACGCGGCGTTTCAGGGCCTCCAGCGGAAAACCAGGCCAAGTTTTCTGGTAAACATTGGCGAGACGCTGTGCCTCGACTTGTTCGCCATTGTTCCAATGTGCGGCCATCAGATAGGCCGCTGAAATCGGCCCAAATGGCCCTCCGCGCTCGATCGTGTCCTCGTAAGTTCGGATCGCCGCTGCATAGTCTCCGGTATGAAAATGCGCAGACCCCAGTACATTGCCAAAGACAAGCCCGCCGCTGCGTTCCGCGAGCTCTTCATACCATTCAGATTGCGCCAGGATCCGCTCGAAATTCAGAGTATAGAGTGAAATAAGTGCATCGAACTCAGCGACATGCGGATCGGTGGGGGCCAGATCAACGGCTCTGCGAGACAGGGCCGATGCCCGATCGTAATTGCCCAGTGCAAATTCCAGCCAGGCCCGCGCCGAAAGCGCCCAGGCCTCATCAGGTGCGATATCCATCGCATGGGCGCTTTTTTCATCGGCAGACCTCAAATACTTTTCTGCATCCTGTTCAAAGAACAACAAAATGGCCAGCATGGTCTCGACCTGTGCCGCTCCGGCATAGCCGCAGAAAAAGAGTGGATCTCGTTCAATCGCCGTCTCAAAAATCAGCAAAGCCGGTTGCAGGCGCGATAGGTCAACGACGGGGAACATCACATCGCGGCCAGCACTACAAAGGTTTATTGCTTCTACCCGCGCGGGAGATACGTCATAAATCGCGCTTTGCCCTCGGCCCACAGCGCTGCGAGGCTCATTCTTTGAGTAATAGCCTGATACCCAGATGCCTAAGCCAATCAAAGCCAGAAAGAACGCGATGACCAACGCGCTTCGCCGAATGCCCTGTGGGTTCTGGGCTTGCGAACTCCCCAGCGTAAATTCGGGTGCATAGCTACCGACAGGCAGTGAAATCACCACGGGATCAGCTTCGCCATCACCTCCGTAGTAAGCTTTTAGCTTTCGCCTGACACGACCCGCATCAACGCGCACAACCCCTTCCCGCTTGGTCAAGTCTTCGGCGCTGTAACCATAAACATCCATGGCAATGGTCTTGGCGCGGATCTCATCCGTGCGGCCGGCAAGCGCTTCGGTCACGACATAGTTAAGAAAGGCCCGCATTCGGGCAGATCCTTTGAAACCACCCGAGGCCAAAACCCGCCCAAGGGCACTTCGCACCTCCTCATCCGAGAAAGAAGGCGCTGTGTCACGTTGTTTGTTATCCCCCCGGGAAATCAAGAACTATCCTTTCATGTCAATGGCTTGACCCCATGGTGCTACGGTAGCATGCGGCTTTATACGTTCAAGTCATATTCTAGGGAACGCATGCTTTACGAGCAATTTCCACGAAGGCAACGCGGATGGACGAAGAAGACTTCTTTGACGCACAATTCCCGGGAACCTCCGTTCTGATGCGAAACATGCGCGCCCAAGACAGTGAGTTCGACCGGATTTGCCTCGATTATCAGGAGATGATGACCGAGCTGGCACAGTCTCCTCTTTCCGACACGGGCGTTCGCCCTCGGTACCTCGCGGATCTGGCGGAAACCGTTACTGATTTGCGAAGCTCTATCGAAGCAAAGCTGTCAGACGTTCCGGGTACGCTTGGGCATATGGATAAAACGAAAGGCTTGAAATGACCCTGAAACACATTTTGCCCGCGCTAATCCTGACTGCAGCTTCGGCATATGCCCAACAGAACCCGATTATTCACGATGGTGAGTTCGAATTTCTGCGTGCCCAGTTCGGCGCGGTCTGGGATGCCCAGGACATTGAGATTGACGCGAAACTGGCCGAAATCCGCGAAGCAAACGGGGGCAAACCACCCAATATCCTGTACATCCTGATCGACGACATCAGCTTTGGTCAGATGGGTGATCGCAAGATGAACTACGTCATGGGCATCGAAACGCCCAGCATCAACCAGTTCGCCACCGAAGGTTTGTCGCTGATGCGAATGTACACGGAACCCTCGTGCACACCGACCCGAACGGCGATGCTGACCGGGCGACATCCGGTGCGTGCCGGTGTGACAGAAGTCAAAGTGGCTCTGGTAGGCGAAGGCCTTCCAGCCAGCGAGGTGACCCTGCCCGAGATCCTAAAAGAGGTTGGCTACAACACCGTGCATGTTGGCAAGTGGCACCAAGGTGACATCGAACAGGCCTACCCCCACAACCAAGGTTTCGATTGGGCCGCCTTCCCCCTGCATCAACAAGTTCAACTGAGCCTCATGACCCCCGAGGCGATGCGCGCGAATAACATGCTTGGATACGTGCCCGAGGGGCAGAACAATCAGTTTCTGCTGGATGAGCGTTTCAAACCCTACGGACTGGTGACTGGTGTCGAGGCAGAAGCAGGCGGCACCGCCCGAGAGGTGGATATGTCACCGGGCGAGGTCTGGACCCAAGCCAAGTATGAAGCGATGAACGAGAGGTACCAGCGTCAGGCTCTTGAGCAATTGGAGCGTGCCGCAGCCGAGGAAGAACCGTTTTTCCTGCAATATTGGCCGCTCTACCCGTTGAATTTCGTTTATGCCGAGAACGCGATCTCTCGCAACGGCGGGTTTCATGCCGACAAACTGCAACTACTGGATGGCTGGATCGGTGACCTGCTGGTCAAGCTCGAAGAAACCGGAGAAGCCGACAACACGATTGTGGTTTTGATGGCCGACAATGGACTGATGTACCACTACGAAGGAACTTCGGGGCTCAATCAACTGATCTATCGTGGCGGTAAGACCCAACATCTGGAAGGTGGCGTACGCACGGATGCATTCATTCGCTGGCCCGGAGTAATCGAGGCTGACAGCGCCGCCGGAGATATCTTTCATGTGTCTGATATCTATACCACAATGGCTCGGATCGCAGGCGCGACTGATCATATCCCGCGCGACCGCATCATCGATGGTGTCGATCAGACCGCCCTGCTGCTGAACGGTGAAGGCAACGGTCGCCGCGATTATGTATATGTCTATGAAGGCCCGGTTTTGCGCTCGGTGGTCAAGCAGGAATTCAAAATGCACCTGCCCGCGCCCGGCCAACCCGGAGCGGCGGCCCCGACCTTCAACATCTATCGTGATCCACGCGAACTGCACCCTTTGGTCGGTTACTCACTTTGGGCCGGAGCGTCGTTTCAGGACATGATCAAACGCCATCAGAAGATGATCGCGAAACACCCGCATTCCGAAATCGGGCGCGGCATCCCCTACGAGGGCATCGACAACCTGCGCCCGGAATCTGAACTCGCTCGCGATGTGTTCACCAGCTGGCAGCAGTGAAGGCTACAGAAATTCCTGTTTAAATATGATAATGTTTTAATGTGAAATCAGCGGCAGGAGTGTTTGCGTTCCGCCCAGTACACGATCGGGGGATATCGAATGAAGATTTCAGGGGTATTGGTTTTATTCGTCGGCCTTGCCGCGCGCAGCACGTTCGCGCAAGAAAACCCAATCCAACACGATGCCGAATTCTATATCTTGCAAGCACAGCGCGCAGAGCAATGGGCCCAGGATGATATGGCTGTGGATGAAGCCCTGGCTGCATTTCGCGAAGGCAACAACGGCAAGCCACCGAACATCATCAGCGTTCTGATCGATGATCTGGGATTCGGCGACATGGGGATACCCGAGTTGAACGCCGTTCGGGGTTATTCGACGCCGAATATCAACGATTTCTCCGACGACGCAATGCGCATGGTTCGGATGTATACCGAACCCTCTTGCACCCCTACTCGCGTCGCCCAAATGACAGGGCGGCTGCCTGTACGCATGGGAATGGGTGATACCACCGTTGATATTGCCGGCTTTGGCCTGCCGGGGGCAGAAGTGACATTGGCCGAAGTGCTGAAACAGGTTGGTTACGCAACCAGCCATGTTGGCAAGTGGCACATGGGGGATATCGCGGAAAGTTGGGCGATGAACCAAGGCTTTGACTATGCACAGCACGCCATTCACCAGCAGGGTCAGCTGACGATCTTTAATGATGATGCAATCAAAGAGCAGGTCTCGGTCGCGATCAGAGATTATGATGACAAATACACGCTGGACGGTTGGTTCAGGCCGGACGCCTCAGCGATGATGACCGTCATCGAAGGCGAAACAGGCGGTCCTATTCGCGAAATTCGGATGGAGTCAGGTGAGCGCTGGAATGCGGCCAAATACGATGAGATGAACCAGGCCTTTCAGGACAAAACCTTGTCAGAGCTTGAACGTCTTGCCAGCGACGATACCCCCTTTTTCCTGCAATATTGGCCGATGATCCCTCTGGATAATACCCGCGCCGGACGCTCTGGTCCCGAAAGCGCGAATGGCGGTCTCTATGTCGACAAGATGCAACTTTTGGATCAATGGCTGGGTGATTTGTTCGCCAGCATGGCAGAGTTGGGGGTCAGCGAGAATACCATCGTCATCGTTATGGGGGACAACGGCCACTTTACCAAATACGCCCCGCAATCTGGCTATACTCCGATGATATATGCTGGTGGCAAAGGGGATACGACTGAGGGCGGCGTTCGGGTCGATGCCTTTATTCGCTGGCCGGGGATGATACAGGCAGATGGTTTGCTGAACAGTATCATTCACGTGTCGGACCTTTATACAACGCTTTCACGTTTTGCGGGGGCCGAGCAATACATCCCGCGGGATCGTCTGGTGGATGGCGTCGATCAATCCGCAGCGCTATTGTTTGCGGACGAAGCCAAAGCGCGCAGAGATCACGTGATCATCTATTCGGTGAACAAACCCGAGGCGATCGTGAAGGACCAGCTTAAGCTGAAGCTGCCGGGAGCCGGGGAAAGCGCCATTCTGGCAAAGTTCTTTGATCTCTACCGGGACACGCGCGAGGAATATTCAGTCTCGACCGAGGTTGGCGCCTGGGGCGGGCAGGAATTCGCACGCATCCTTGGCCGACACATGGCCCGCAAAGAGAAATTCCCCGACACGCCACCCGCGTATGGCGTGCCCTATGAAGGGATCGAGAACCTGCGCCCCGAAACCCAACAAGCGGTCGAGGCTTTCCTGATCAAAAGCCAATCCCCGCAGCAATAGCACGGTGTCGCCGTCGTCATTCACTCAAGTTTCTAGGATCATCACATGCTTGGATTACTCCTATTCGCACTGGGTTTAATCGGATCACTTGGGATCGGGTTCGTCTACTTCCGTGATTTGGGCGACGTGTCCCAGATGCTGTTGAAGGTAAAGCGCGAGAATATGGTGCGTTTCATCCGCAATGAATACCGCTTGATTGCCATCGGGTTGGGCGCATTTGCTCTCGCAACGCTCGCGCATTTCGCCCTGGGAGCCGGTCCGTTCTGGCTTTGGCTCATTGCCGCTTTACTTGTTCTACTTCTCTATGGCTTTCCCTATGTCTGGGTTCATCTAGGTCTGAGAAATCAGCTAAATGAAGCGCAGTATTTTCCCATCGACGAGGCCCGCAAATATGTCGGGCCGACTGCCCCCGTGATGGTGATTGAAAATGAAGGCCATGCCCGCGCCCATCCTGATGCACAAATCATGCGCCCACATTTGGCGGGCGATGAAAAGGGGCTGGGCGGAGAAGACGTCGTGATGACCTATTGCGCCATGGCCAATCTCGGTCAGGGCTATGCGCCAAGCATCGAAGGCAAACGGCTAAACCTTGAGGTTCTCGCCCAGCACGGCAACAACCTGATCTTGCGTGATAATGAAACCGGTGAGCCCATCCAGCACATATACGGCTTTCGCGAAGCGGATCGTGACACAAATGCAAACGGCCTCGCGTGCCCTTTGCGGCCCGAAGCGCAGATGACACCCTGGCCAACCTATCGGATGACTTTCCGTGGATTTCAAAAGGCTTTCCCGGAAGGCGAGGTGTTTTTGAACAAACCCTCCCCAAACCCCTTGCTGCGGCTGCTGGACATGATGACCGAGATCACGTTCGGCTGGGGCATTGGCCGCCAGCATCAGGAAGAGGCTCCGGTGATGGACAACATGGACCGTTCGGACAATCGGCTGCCGAATAAAACCTATGTCTGGGGGATCACAATCGGACAGGATGCCACCTGCTGGACCGACGATTTCGTTGTCGACAACGATTGGATCGTCAACGCGCGTGTCGGCGGGCGGGATATCGTCGTCAGCCTCGATCCAAAATTTGAAAGCTTGGGCGTTTGGTACAATGACAGCGGTCAGCCAGTGACCCAATGTGACTTTTGGGGAATGTCTGATCAGGGCCAACTGCAACGGGTCGAAACCCTGCGCGCAGGCGTGTTCTGGCATGTCTGGTCCGAGTTTTTTCCCAGCACCGATATCAATCGTGTCGGTGACGGCGCAGGCAAATCCGAAGACGTGGCAGCATGAAAGAACGAACAATGCGCCTGGCTAGGTTGGCATGAGGCGACAATAGAAATCAATTCAAAGTTCTTGGCGGGAGACGGAAAATGGATGTGACAGTAAAGTGGACAGGATTGGCGCTTGGCCTCGCAATGGCAGGTTCGATGGCACCAATGGCCTTGGCCCAACAGTCGGACTGGTCATATGAGGCCTCAATCTATCTTTTCATGCCGGAAACTGAGACCTCACTCAGCACACCGATGGGTACACTGGATGGCACCCTGAGTTTTTCCGATGCGTTGGACAATCTCGATTTTGCCTTCATGGCCGCGTTTGCCGCCACAAATGGCCGGTGGTCCCTGTTGGCCGACTATAACTATACCAATCTGTCTTTCAGCAGCGACACTCCCGGCCCTGCCAGCTCAGGCTTGGACACATCCTTTACCACGCAATTTCTCAGCGGCTATGTCGGCTATAGGGTCTACGAGGATCAAACCGCGAATGTGGATATTGTCGGTGGATTCAGGTGGTTCAGCACGGAAACCGACTTTGAATTGCAACCGGGCGCGGCCCCCGGCCGTCGAACAACGGTTGATTCAAGCTGGACCGACCCCGTGATCGGGGCCCGCGCACGCGTCAAGTTCTCGGACAAATGGTCAGGAACTGGGTTTGTAGACTATGGCGGCTTCCGCAGTGGCAGCGAGACATGGCAGGTTCTGCTGACAGCCGACTATGCGATTAATGATCGTTGGCTGATCCGCGGTGGATACCGCTATATCTCATTCGACCACGACATCGACGGAAACGATTTCAAGTTCGACCAATCCGGTCCACTGATTGGCGCGACCTACCGCTTTTGAGCGGCTTTTAGTGACCGCCAAAGTAAGCCTCGAGCAATCGCTTATCATTCCGCAACTCGTCTGCGGTGCCTGATGTCTGCATGCGTCCTGACTCGAGCACGTAAATCCGGCTCGCCAGCGAAAGCGCGAAGTTGGCGTTTTGCTCGGTGATCACAACCGTCAGCCCGTATTCCTTGTTGAGCTTGCGCACCACCTCGGCGATTTCGTGACAGATTTTTGGGGCCAGACCAATCGTCGGTTCGTCGACGAGCAACAGCTCGGGGCTGGTCATCAACGCGCGTCCGAACGAGACCATCTGACGTTCCCCGCCCGACTGGGTCGAGGTCTCCTGCCCTTCCCTCTCTTCGAGACGCGGGAACAGGCTGTGTACCATTGCCAGATTGCTCTGGATGTCTTCGCGGGCCGTGAAGGCACCGACCATTAGGTTGTCACGCACCGACATATAGGGAAACAGGTTGAAGCGTTCGGGCGCATAACCCACGCCATGTCGTACAATTTCGGAAGGCGTCCGACCGGCAAGGCTGTGCCCCCTGAGCCGGATATCGCCCTCGATTTTGACTAGCCCCATGATGCTGTCCAGCAAGGTCGATTTTCCAGCCCCATTTGGACCCACCACAGCGACAATCTCACCGGGTTGGACGGTGATCGAGATGTCGGTCAGCGCTTGCGCCTTGCCATAGAATGCCGACAGGTTTTCGATTTCCAGATACGACATTACGCGCCCCCCAGATACGAGGCCTGAACAGCCTTGTCGTTCATGACTTCGCTGAACGAGCCCTCGGCAATCATGGTGCCCCGTTCAATGGCGATCGCACGGTCGACCAATGGCTCAAGCGCAGGCAAATCATGGCTGACGATCAGAAAAGTCATCCCATCTTTGCGCATCGACTGAATGAGATCAGAGATTTGGGCGATCTCTCCTGTGGTGAGACCCGCAAACACTTCATCCAGCAGCATCACCTTGGGCGCGGTTGCCATTGTGCGCGCCATCTCAAGTTTACGCAGATCACCCATGGCCAGTTCTGTTGGCGCGCGTTTCAAATCCGCTTCTGTAAACCCGACGCTGAGCGCAAGCTCTCGCTCACGTTCTTTATCTGGGGGTGAGACGATCATCTGCCAGATATTGTCGGGCATTAGGCCAACCCGGATATTTTCGGCAACGCTCATATCACCAAACGGGCGTGGGATCTGATAGGTTCGGCTGACCCCGGCCCGAATGCGTTGTGGCGTCGACAGTGTCGAAATCTCCTGCCCGAACAGTTCGATCGTTCCGCCGTTTTGCCGCAACTCACCCATGATCTGGCTGAACACGGTCGTCTTGCCTGCCCCGTTGGGACCGATCAAGCCAAGCGACTCGCCCTCTTTGAGAGAGAACGAAAGATCATTCGTCGCGACTAATCCGCCGAAACGTTTTACCAGACCTGATACCTGTAACGCCACGCTCATGTCGTCCGCCCCTTGCCCAGGCCTTTGAAACCACGCCGAACCAGCTCAACAATGCCTTTCGGCTGATACATATAGAGGAGCAGCGCTATGGCTCCGTAGACGAAATACCGTTCGGCGCCAGGAAGGACCGGTCGCAGATACTCCAACAGGAATGTCATGAAGAACGCGCCGATCATGGGGCCAATGATGGTCGAGGTTCCCCCCAGAAGTGCCGCAACGATGATTGTGAACAGGAAGTTAATATCAAACAACGCACGCGGCGCGAGCGATCCCAGATAGTGAACGTAGAAGGCACCACCCAAGCCCGCGATCATCGCACTTGTCAGAAAGGCAAAAGCTTTGAGGCGCGTGGTGCTGAGGCCCGAACCGCGCACACTTTCCTCGTTCATTCCGATGGCAGACAAGGCCGTACCTAGTCGCGTCTTCATCAAAAGCCACATGCTAACGGCGATCGCCAACATCAGCGTCGTGGACAGATAATACCCGTTCGCCGCGCCGCGCGTCAGAGTTTGAATACCCGACATGCCGCGTGTTCCGCCGGTCAGATCCGGGCGAATGACCTGAACCAGTTGGTAGAGCAACTCCATGAACGCCAGCGTGACGAGCGCAAAATAACTTCCACGGATACGCAGCGCTGGTAGCAGCACCAATAGGCCCGCGATCATGGTAACAAGTACGGCGATCGGGATCGAGATTTCGACAGCGACGTCAAAGCGCTTGGTCAGGATTGCCGTGGTGTAGGCCCCGATACCGATCAGGAATGGATGACCAAAGCTCACATAGCCTGTTCGGCCAGACAACACGTCCCAGCTGATAGCGAAGATCGCCAGGTAGTTGGCAAAGATCATCGTGCGCATCGTCCCGTTCGAGACGAATTGCGGAAGCAGGAACATTCCGACGATCAAGCCACCCCAGAGTGCAAAGTGAAACCAGCGTAGCCCCATCGTCACAGCTCCTCTCGGCCGAACAGGCCCTGCGGTCGCGTGACCAGCACCCCGATGATCAACAGCATCGTGAAAACACCGCGCAACTCAGGTGCAAGCGTCGCCACAACGATGACTTCGAGGAAGCCCACAATATGCGCCACCACCAAAGTGCCCAGGATCGATCCGATCCCGCCAACGATAACCACAGCCACCGAAATGATTAGCGGAGCCACCCACATGGATGGCGATAGCTGAGTGTAGCTGGCAAAGAAGACGCCTCCGATTGCGCCCAATGCGCCAGAGATACCCCAGGTGATCAGATTGATGCGATCCGGATCGATCCCGGAAATTGCAGCGCCTTTAGCATCCATCGACACCGCCTGCATCGCCCGTCCGGTATGTGTGAGCCGCACAAAGGCATAGAGCCCTAGCAGAATTGCCCAGCTAATAAGGGTTGCAATCAGGATGTTATACGTGACCGAGGCCCCGGCCACATTGATCACACCGGGGACAATCGGCAAAAGGATTTTGCTGCTGTCGCCAAAGACCAAAACGATCCCGGCCTGAATGACGACAGCAAGGATCAACGTCGAAATCTCGACAGCCACGTGATCCCCTTTGAGCGTTTTGACGATCAGGCGGTACTTCAGAACTCCCATCAAAACACCCAGCACAGCGGCAACGGCAACGCCCATGAGTTTTGGCATACCAAGTGACTGCGATATCCAGAAGTAAATGTAGCCGCCGACCATCAGATAGGCGCCATAGGCGAGATTCAGAACGCGGCCTATGCTGAAGATCAGCGTAAACCCCATTGCTATAAGCGCGTAGAGACCGCTGAGCAAAAGCCCCTGAATCAGTATCTGCAACATAAATGGATCCTTGGCTGCGGGTGCGCGCTGCCGCGCACCCGTTTCAAGCTAACGACGCGACCGGGTTACGGCTTGACCCAGCTGGGAAGCGTGAATTCGCCCGTCGCGTATTTCTCGGGGTACACAACTGCGGCAGTGCCGTCTTCATACCACTGAACAACGACCATTGACGGGGCCGCATCATCAAACGGCTCGGACAGATCAAAGCGAATGTTGTGAGGATAGGTGCGGCCTGTCACAGGCTCGACCTCATCATCGCCCCAGAAGGCGTAGCGCAGCCAAAGCTGACCATCCATCTCAAGAACCAGATCCTGCTTCTTCATTGCGTCGGCCCAGCCTTCGACATTGTCGAAGCCACCCGCCTCTTCCGCGGCAGCCATAGCCTGTTTCAGACCGTGGTAGGCGTTGAAACCATTGAAATGCGGCAGCAGTGGGCGGCTGTCATACTTGGCCTGATAGGTGTCGACAAAGGTCTGGCTTGCCGGGTCAAGTTTGAACCCTACAGACGGGATCGGTGACAGGGTCGAGATGCCGCCCCCGGCTCCGCCAGTGTCTTCCCAATATTCCATACCCAGTGCAGCTACGTTCACGCCTGTCATCGCCATGGGCACCTGCAGTTTCACATATTGCGACGAGACCACCTGAGAATTCACGGATGAGACCTGATAGATGAAATCCGCCCCAGTGTCCTGCGCACGGCTGAAGATCGGCGCGAAATCAACGGTGGCAACATCATAGGTGATGATGTCCTTGACCTCGATCCCCGCAACCGGCGCAAGCGCCTCGGTCACCAATCCGGTGATTGCCTCGCCAAACGCCGTATCCTCAGCCAGAATGACAACGGAATCCCAACCCATCTTTTCCTTCAGGACGTCGGCACCAAAATTGATATAGAGCGTGGCAAGCGCCTCGTCTGAGGCGATGTTCATGAAATATGGTGCCATGCTTTCGGGATCTTCGACCACCATGTCGATGATGCCGATATATGACGTCCACGTGTCCAGCGTCGGAATCCGGTATTCCTGCATTCGCGGCAGCCAGCCCAACGAAACATCATCGATAGAGCCTGAGATGATGAAATCCACTTCCTCGGTTTCCGCCAGATATTCATAGGCCCGCACACCTTCAGTCGGGTCCTGACCGGTATCGGCAGACACCAGCGTGATCTGTTCCCCCATAACGCCGCCATTCGCATTAAGCTCTTCAATCGCGATCTCTGCACCACGCAGCGTCGACAGACCGGTGTCTGAGGAAAGAGATCCAATAAAGCCCACCTTGATTTCAGCTGCGGCCGCCGAGGCCACAAGCGCGATACATGTTCCGCTGAGTAGCGCTGTCTTGATCATCACATTAGCTCCCTGTGTCTTATTGTGCCCTTCTTGTATTCTGTATACAGTACACAAGACGATAGTTCGATCAAATCCTTTCTTGGTGACTCATGTTCAGATTCCGCTGATTTCGCCGTTTTCGTCGTGAATTACCGCATCCACATCGATTTCCACCGTCAAACCGGGTTGCGTCAGCCCGGCTTGAACGGCTGTCAGAACAGGATCAATATCCTTGAATACCTCTCCGTGAACGCTCGCGAATTCACCCGCGCACGACAGATCGGTCAGATATGCGCGGACCCGGCCAACATGGCGCATCTCGGCACCGACGGCCTTAAGCGCCTCTTCTATACGGGACAGAATGTATTTTGTCTGGGCGCCCACATCTCCTGGCGCATGAATACGCCCGCTGGGTTCGATCGCTGTGGTCCCTGCGACCCAAACGAAGGGACCGATGCGCTTTGCGCGGGAATAAGACGCAACTTCTTCGAACCGCCCGCCTGACTTCCAGATGCGGAGGGTCACAGGCCTAACCTCGATCGGATGGCATCCGCCGCTTTCTGCAAGGCTGCTTGTTCTTGATCGGTCAGCCGCAACTCCTCGACTTCGACCAACCCGGAAGACCCCAGATGGGCAGGAACACCAAGCACAACCCCATCGATGCCATATTCCCCCTGCAACATGACCGAGACCGGAACCGGGCCGGTGCGTACGCCCCGGATATGGTCGATCAACTCGATCGACGCGTGCGCCGGTGCTATGGTTGCGGAACCGGATTTCTTCAGGGCAACTACCTGCCCACCGCCGGTCACGGCGTCCTGAACGCAAGCCTCAATCTGATCAGGCGATAAAAACACCTCCAATGCCCTGCCCTTAATTTTGGCCCGGCTTGGGATTGGCGCCATCTCGTCCCCGTGGCTTCCGAGCGTGAAGGCTTCGACATCAGCGGGCGCTACTCCCGCAGCCATAGCAAGGGCGTTGCGAAACCGGCTGCTGTCCAGAGTACCGGCCATGCCCAGCACTCTTTCACGAGGGAACCCGGTTGCACACAGCATTTCTACGGTCATTTCGTCAAGCGGATTGGTCACCACGATGACGATGGCATCAGGCGCAGCGGAGCGTATGGCCTCAGCGGCCTGGCGGATCACGCGCGCATTCACATCGATCAGATCCGCGCGGCTCATACCCGGTCGCCGGGCACGGCCTGCTGTCACCACGACCACCTCAGCACCTGCCACAAGGTCCAGCGACTCGCCGCCAACACATCGTGCCCGTGCGCCGGTAATGCCTGACGTGTGGTTCAGATCCAACGCCGTAGCAGCGGCCATTCCGGGCGCAATATCGATCAGCGCGATCTCATCCGCGATATCCTGCATCGCCGCCAGATGCGCCACATTGCCCCCGACGCCCCCTGCCCCGATCATGGCAAGTTTGCCAAGCCTTCGGGCGTTGTGTTTCGCACGCACCGGAGCAACCCATTTTGGCGAGCGGCGATACAACACCCGCTGCATTGAAATAGCAGCGTCTGTACGCGTTGGTTGTGGCTTTTCCAGCGGTCCGTCGACAAGCTTTATGCCAACACGCTCGGCAGTTTCGCGTGCCAAGGCCGTCACGATATCGTCGGGCAGGACTTCAAACACGATCCGACCGCGACGGCGGGCATCTTCGACCGCCTCTGAACCTATGACGCGCGGCGCTGCCATCAGTTGGCTTGCCCGTCCACCGCCTCGATGGCGCGGGTCGCAGCCTCGACGGCGGTTTTGACCGAATTTTCCGACCCGGAAATGAACAACCGCCCAAAACGCCCCACGGCGCGCACTTCGACAATATCGATCTCTGCCGCCTTCTCCGCTTCATTCGCGGCAATCGAGATATAGGCTGCCGGGGCACATTCGACGATGCCCAGCGTCTGCCCTGGAACGATCAGAGCCCCTTTGCGCCATTTGTTCAGCAGTTGCGCCTGATAGGGTTCGACGCTGGTGATAATCTGCGTGGAACTGATCGCCGGTTTCAACCGGTCAGACATTGTTGCGCCGAGCTCTGCCAGCATCGCATCGCGCGCAGCGGACACCTCCGCATTCGACGGAGACCGCAGGATAAAGAACCCGAACTCGCGCTCGACCATTTGTGTTGTCGCCTCAACCGAAGATGCCTTGAGCGCCCGGTCGATCAGCGAGAATACTCCGTTACCCGGCGCAAACTCTCCGATCAAAACCGTATCCCCGGACAAGGGCACCGACCCTTGCACCGTCGCACCGTTATAGGCGGCGAATTTTGGTTGCAGGTTGTCGATCTGCATCAGCGCCCGGATGGTAATCTCGCTCATGCGCCATACTCCTCGTAAATGTCGCGCCAGGGCCTGCTTTCATAGGCTACCCGTTTGATGTTGATGAGATGCAGGGCTGTCACATTGTCCGAAGTGATCGAACCTGACCACGTGCCGGTGCCCAACATGAAGGATGGTTCCAGATCAGTCGAATATCCCATGCCGCCCATGATGCCCGGTGTATTCACCAGTACCCGACCCGTCGGCACGGTGGCAAAACGGGCCACGATCTCAGGGTCGTCCGAATGGATGACCGAGGAATGACCCCAGCCTTCGAACTTGGCGATGGATTGCGCCAGCTCGATCCCATGGTCTGTGGATTTCGCCGCGTAGAACGCCAGAACGGGGTTCAGCTTTTCTGCAGACAGCGGGCGCTGCCAACCTACTTCAGTTTCTTCCGAGACAAGGCACCGGGTGCGTGGTGGGATGGAAAAACCGGCAGCATCCGCCAGCGCCTGCGGGCTTTGCCCCACCTTCTCAGGGTCCATGGCCTGTACGCCTTTGAAGATCACCCCGGCAAGTCGATCCGTTTCAGCCGGAGTGCAGAAATAGGCACCTTTCAACTTAAGCTCGTGGCGCAAATCACGTGCGATTTCTGGGTCGGCAACGACGGCCTGCTCACTGACGCAGGCGGTCCCGTAGTCAAAGCTCTTCGACGTCACGATCATCTCGGCGACTTCCGCCAGATCGCGTGCTTTCGACTTGTGTACGTAACACGGCACGTTGCCCGCACCGACCGCGAGCGTGGGTTTGCCGCTGGAATACGCCGCTTTGACCATGGCCGGACCACCGGTTGCCATCACAACCGAGGTACGGCGGTGTTTCATCAACTCGGCTGTGCCCTGAATTGTCACGGAATCCAGACATTGGATTAGACCCTTGGGCGCACCCATTTGTTCAGCCACGCGCGCCATAATTCGCACCGTTTCGATGCCACAACTCACACCACGCGGATGCGGCGCACACACGATCGCATTGCCTGCCTTCACCGCAGAAAGCACTTTGTAGATGATCGTTGAAGTGGGGTTCGTCACCGGGATCAGAGCTGCCACAACGCCCATCGGTTCACCGAAGGCTGCGATCTTTGTCGCATCATCGCGCCAAAGCAATCCCAGCGTTGTCACATCTCTTAGATAATCCGCGACTGAAAGCGCGTTGAACAGGTTCTTGACGCGCTTGTCCGGCACATTCCCATATCCGGTTTCCTCGACGGCCATTTGCCCCAGCCGTTCGGCCTCGGGCTCGATGGCGCGCGCCATGGCGTCGACTATTGCGTCTACCTGCGCCGGGTCGGTGCCCAAAAAGGCGCGATAAGCCTCGAAAGCGCTATCTGCGGCACGCCGTGCGGCGGCGATTGATTTCAGATCTGCATCCATCAAGAAGCTCCGGTGACGATGGTGTCAAAGATACGGCGCGCTTGAACAACGTCGCCCGCTGAAACCCCTATGGCTTCGAGGCGCCGTCCGGCGGCAGCCACATCCGCCCCCAAAATTCGATCGGACATCGCGATCAGGCTGTTCGTCAACGGGCTCGGGATACCCGCAAGCTCACCCGCTGAGACCAAAGGTACAAGCGAGCCCAACACGCCATCCCGCATCATACCGCGCGACGTTTGCTGATCCGGGATCGGACGCGCGCCCGAGCCACGTTCGGCGCCGGCAAAGGTGGCTATCCACTGCCCTGTCTCCGGCAGGTTGCGAACTCCAAACGCAGCAGCAATGCGTCGCCGTTCGTCTGCAAGACCCTGAATGACCTCTGCCTGGTCTGGACCAATCAGAGACACAAAGGTCTGGTTATCCTCAAGCGGAACACCACCCATTGGAATGTCAGGACCACCTGTCCCCATTGCGGCACCGCCGAGGATCAGCGCAGGTATCTCGACTGCGGCCGACAGATCGTTGAAGCCGCACGACAAAACCGAGTCGACCGCCTGAACGTTGGACAAATAGGCGGACACGGCGTCCAGAACTTCTTCCCGACCGCGCGGCAAGGTTGCCGCAGCCATCGGTGCCGCCTGCGAAAGCGTCAAAGCTGCGCCCTCGGAACGGAACCAGTATGGCAGACCCTGAACCTCGACCAGCGTGACGTCCGCCGCGCAGCCTCCGATCCGCAATAGCCACGCTGTTTCCACAGCCCCCAGGGATCGTCCTGGCGCAAGGACCAAGATTTGCCCGTCGTTGAGGTGATCGGCCAGCACCATCGCATACGTGCGCTGTTTGTGAAGCGGTCCGGTCAGGAATATCACCTGTGCATCGCGCACCGCTGCATCCAGCTCAGCGGTTGTGCGCACCGACGGCCCATCCCGATCGACTTGATAGGTCCCGACCGGACCTTCACCGCGAAGCGAGATGCCCGAGGACTGGGCCAACAGCGACAGTTCGGCCCCATAGGCCGAAAACAAGGTGACTTCAGCCCCTTCGGCAAGACAAAGAGCGGCCAACAGGCGCGCATCAGCCCCGCCGCCCAACACCGATATTCGGTCGAGCTTGGGATGTTCAGGTGCACCCCGGGTTGAGCCACGTGTCGCTGCACGTGTGAATTCCTCGAAACCGGCTGACATAGCGTCTCCTCAAGACAGACGGATTAAGCCGCAGAGCCAGCACCAAGGCTGTCGATTATGGCCTCAAGTTCATCATGTGGGCGCGCGATCACGTGGACGGATACGACTTCACCAACTTTATTTGCCGCTGTCGCACCTGCATCCGCGGCGGCTTTGACTGCGCCGACTTCACCACGCACAAGGGTGGTGACTAGGCCTCCGCCAGCCTTGGTTTGGCCGACAATCGAAACGCTGGCCGCCTTGACCATCGCATCTGCCGCTTCGATCGCGCCGACCAGTCCGCGCGTTTCGATCATGCCCAGGGCCATTTGCCCCGCCACTGGTTTCGCCATTTTTAGTTCCTCCAAAGAAATTTAGATGTTTGGTGTTCTTGGTTCAGGTCGTGGACACGCGATCCACAATCGCGATGATCGCCAGATCGACGGGCGCGGTGGACAGACCGGCGGCCATACGCGCCGCCGAGCCGTTGACCAGCAGAACCGTATCCCCCACCCCGGCACCGCAGGTGTCGACGGCGACCCGCGCCGGTTCGATCACCTTGCCTTTGCTATCGACCAAATCCGTCACCAGCAGTTTCGTACCGACCAGTTTTGCGTCTTTGGCCGTGGCTGTGACGGTCCCGGCGACCTTGCCCAAATGCATCAGAAGGTCCTCAGGTAACGGTCCAACTCAACCGGAGTGACCTGTTGATTGAAGAATTCAAGCTCGCGCTCAGCCTGCTGCAGAACCAGCTCCCACAGCATTTCGCCCATGAGATCGCGAAGCCATTCGGATCCTCGCGCCAGTTCGATCGCCGTTGGCAAGTCGGTCGGGATCGGATCGCCGATCCCTTCTTCGTAACCGTTGCCGGTTGTCGGCTCTGACGGAGCCAGGCCCTGCTCGATCCCGTCCAGCCCCGCTGCAATCTCGGCCGCCAGCAGAAGGTAGGGATTGGCATCTGCACCAGCATCGCGTTTTTCCACGCGCACCGCGCTGTCGGATCCTTCAATGACCCGAATACCAACGGTCCGGTTGTCATAACCCCAGCTCGTGTTGATCGGGCAGAAAGTATAAGGCTGACGGCGTCGATAACCATTGACGGTGCCACTGCCACAGATTGCCGTTTCGCACATGCGTTGTTGCAGCCCGGCGATGAAGGATTTGCCGGCATCGTTTATCTTGCCGTTATCGGCAAAGACATTCTTGCCGTCTTTCCAAAGCGAGTAGTGTGTGTGGAAGCCGTTGCCGGACTGATCGTAGAACGGTTTTGGCATGAAGGTTGCCAGATAGCCGTGGGCGATGCCCAGCTGGCGGATCAGCGACTTGAACAAGACGACACGATCTGCCGCTGCGAGCGCTTCGCCGTAACGGATATTCACCTCAATCTGACCCGCAGCATATTCCGGGTTCGATTGCTCGATGGGGATACCGCACTCGTTGATCTGCTGGCGGATCGGTCCAACGATGTGCTCCATCCGCGCAGCACGGCCCAGACCGTAGACCTGAATCCCGCTATCGCGCGGCTGTCCGGTCTCCGGATCCAGTAGATAGAATTCAAGTTCAGTACCGACATTGACCTCGAACCCCATTTCGCGGGCCCGTTCAACCTGACGCACCAGCGCCTGTCGAGGGTCGATCGGAACCGGCTTGTGATCCATACCTTCCGCCCGACCAAAGCAAACAGCGACGCCTGGCTCCCACGGCACAGCGACGGGCTGGGTCATTGGGAAGACGTGCATATCTGGGTAGCCGTTGTCGAAATTGACATAAGGCGTATCCCAGACGTCGCACGTCATATCGATCGCCATCAATGCAATCGACAGCGCATTGCCGCTTTTGCAGACGTGGTCCCAGTGGCTGGCCGGAATGCGCTTGCCGCGCATGATGCCGTTGAGGTCACCCACACCGAGTATGACGGTGTGCGTACCTTCGGGCAGATCAAATCCCGAACTCATTGATGCGCTCTCCCTGTTTTTTGGCTTTATAATTGTTGTATTCTGTATACAGTATTCACAAAGACAATCGATAAACAAGGAAAATCTGCATCATGTCCAAGAACTCGGTCATCGTTGTCGGAGGCGGCATCGTCGGCGTCATGACGGCGCTTACACTGCAACGACGTGGTGAGGCAGTGACTTTGATAGATCGCTGGGAACCGGGACATTCCCGTGCATCTTCAACGGATTACAACCGTGTCATCCGTGCGATTTCCGGGCGGGATGAGTTCTATACACGTTGGGCCCGCGAAAGCCGCCTGCGCTGGCTGGAACTGCAAGCCGAGAGCGGCCAGAACCTGATGTATGAATGCGGTGCGCTGATTCTTGCAACAGGCGGTCATTGCGACTGGGAGAACGCCACAGCCGAAACCTTCGACCGCGTTGGTGTGCCCTACTACAAGTTCGGGCGGCAGGACATCGAATCGCGATTTCCGCAGTTTCGCGTTCCTGACATCGAATACGCCCTGTTCGAACCCGAAGCCGGAATGCTGATGGCGCATCGCTGCGTCCTGACCGGGCTTGAACTGTTTCGTCGAGCGGGCGGGATCGTACAGCGCGGTCGCGTGACCACCGATGGATCAGAGCGCCCAATGCTGAATGGAAAGCCGCTTGAGGCCGATCTTATCATTGTCTCGACCGGCCCCTGGATGGCGGATATGTTCCCCAGGACGATCAAGCCGATATCGACGGTGGTTGGTGTGAATGTCCTCTATACCTCAACGCCAGATGGGTCCGAGGAGTTCGATATGAGCCGGATGCCCTGCTGGATCGATCATGGTCAGGGCTCATTCGGGCTACCCTCATCCGAAGGTTCAGGCGTGAAAGCCGCGGTCGTCATCCCGGACAAGATCGATCTGGACAATGACGAAAGGCTAATCCGACAGGAAACGCTAGGACGCACTCGCAGCTACATCCGTCATCGTCTTCCGGGCCTTGAAGGTGAGCGGGTGGTGGATTCCAAATTCAACCAGATCATCCTGACACCTGACACGCACTTTATTGTCGACTGGCACCCCGAGCATGAAAACGTGCTGTTCGCCGGAGGCTGCTCGGGACATCTGTTCAAACACGCGCCGGTTTTTGCAGAGTTTGCGGCCGGTGTTGGAATGAAGGATTTCGGAACGGCTGATCGTTTCAAGATCACTGGTCGAAGAAAGCTGAGCCCAAAAGAAAGTCCAAGCGGGCGTTAACCTTCTGAAAGCGCCGCATAGAGCCCTGAATTCGGGCACTTTTCCTGCGGCAAGCGATTACCTGATCGAATTGCATCGCGGCAGGTTTTCGCCTGACGGCAATGCCCACATTTTTCTGCAAGCTCAAGGCTAAGCTCAGGATGTGCATTGAGATCATCTTCGCTAAGACCAAACTGACTTGCCATAGAAAGGATACGCTCTCGCGCATTGGGCGCGCCAGAGCGCAACATGGCCAAATCAGCGCGGGACAGGCCGAGATCCGATAGCTCCAGATCGCTGATACTTCCCTCGCGTGGAGCATTCACAATCCGCGCAATCCTCTCAAAGAAATCCTTGTATCCCGTCATTGCCAAATCTCCCAACCGGTTGCGTATACAGTATACAAAATGCGGCTTGGCTGGACTTGATTAGGATCAAGAGCCGTTCGCTCAAACGCTTATTGTTCAGGGACGTATGCACCGCGAAAAAGCTCTACTGCTTGAAGCGCTGCAATATCGTCCGGCACCTTTGCCGCGTTGATCGAGGACATCCCATCATCCGCCTCCGTAGCTGACAAAAGCACCTCTCGACCTCTAGTGAACAGATCGCGCAAGTGATGCGCCTTGTATTCGGGATGAAACTGAACAGAGCGGGCAGGAAAATCATAATCCAGTGCACCAACTGGACAGTGGCCCGCTGATCCGGTCACCCGAGCCGAGTCCGGAATGCTTGTTACCTGATCCTGATGCCAGACATATGCATCCACGCTATCTCCGCCATAGTTGAAGGGCCGTGCGCCAACGACATTGCCTACCTCGGCTTTCTCGGCCTGACCACCATAGACGTCAGCCATGATCTGATGACCGAAACAGATACCAAAGACTGGTTTTCGGATTTCTCGACAACGGTCCAGGAAGGCACGTAGCGGCTGCATCCAATCCGTGTCATCATAAACACCAAATTCAGATCCGCCGACTATAGCGCCGTCGAAATCGCTCTCGTCCGGGAGCGGTTCTCCATCAACAACCCCCACTACTACGAACTCGGCTTCCGGTAGGTGTGGGGCGATCCACTCCTGAATCTGCTGTGAAGTCCGCGGCATTCCCTCCAACAATGGCAGCGGGTGGCTAGTCAACTCAAGAACTGCGATTTTCACCAGTCAAAAGCCCTGTCAATTCCAGCCATTTTCACCCCAGTGAAAGCTGACGCTTGAAAGCTAAGCGCGCGCAGGTCTTCAGTTTCCAGATTGTGTACCGAGGACTTTCCGCAGGCTTTCGCAAGCGCTGTAATCTCCATGGTCATGGCCGTCAGATAGCGCGCAATGCGCTCTGCCCCTGCATTCGGGTTCATACGAGCTTCGAGACTTTCATCCTGCGTCGCAATCCCGACCGGGCAGCGACCTGTGTGACAATGGTGGCAGGCACCGGGGGATGTTCCCAAGGCCGCGTAATCTTCGAGATAGCGCGGACTGTTGCACCCTAGCGCAACCATGGCCGCGTTGCCGATCATCACAGCGTCAGCACCGAGGGCCAGACACTTCGCCGCGTCCACACCGGACCGAATGCCACCGGCAGCGACCAGAGAGACTTTGCCGGTCATGCCGCATTCGTCTAATGCTTCACGCGCAGCGCGAATGGCGCTCATCGTCGGGATACCGGTATGGTTTAACAACAACTCCGGAGACGCGCCGGTACCACCTTCGGCACCATCAACTACTACAACATCAGCACCCGCTTTGGCGGCAACTGCCACGTCAAACCGGGGACGTGTCGCACCCATCTTGATGAAGATCGGCACCTGATAGTTGGTGGCGATGCGCAATTCTTCAATCTTCACTGCCAAATCATCAGCGCCGAGAAAATCTGGATGGCGGATCGTAGATCGCTGATCCACGCCTTCGGGCAAAGTTCGCATCTGGCTGACGCGCGGGCTGACCTTCATACCCAGCAACAGACCCCCGGTTCCGGGTTTCGCACCCTGCCCCACGACAAGTTCCAAGGCATCCGCGCGGCGCAGATGATCCAGATCCACACCATACCGCGCGGGTGACATCTGATAGAGCAGGCGTTGGGAGGCTTCGCGCTCCTCTTCCAGCATGCCACCCTCACCCGTGCAAGTCATGGTTCCTACTTTCGAGGCCCCATAACCCAGCGATGCCTTGGCCGATGCCGACAAAGCACCAAAGGACATTGAAGCGATGTAGATCGGGATCTTCAATTCAAGCGGGCGCTCCACAAGGCCGCGCCCTCCACCCAGTACGGTCGTCGTATCGCAATTCTCGCGATAGCCTTCCAGCGGCAGGCGGGTCATCGTTGCAGGAACGAATGTCAGATCATCAAAGGTCGGCAATTGCTTGTTGAACGTGTTGTATCCACGTACCTGATAGCGCCCAAGCTGCGCCAGCGCGTGAACTTCCGAGATCGCCTCGGGTGTCCAGCGGGTCGAACCTCCTTCATCATACGACGAAGGAACGCCAGCCGGGCGGCCGTCGATCGCTCCCGCATCGCGGAACCTGATTTCCTCTTCCGAGGCAACGTCGAACGGATATTCGTAAGGTTTACTCAGATCATGAGCCATGCGCTTGCGTCCCTGCTTTCAAAATACCAAAGACGCTGGCCCGAAACCATTTTGCGCCAATTTCGCGAACTGTCGACAAGCCCGAGCGGGTCGAGGATCGCATCGACCTCGGCCACTTCTTCAGCAGTCGGTTCGATCACGTCGACATCCACACCCAGGCTGTCGACCTCGCCAGCTACCCAGACCTCACCTTCCCAAAGCGCATCAGCACAGGATTCCCCCGCTCCGCCAAGCGCTATGATCCGACCGGAATGCGCCATGAAGCCGGACTGATAGCCAATCTTTCCTTCGACGACGATGTTTCCACCTTTCATCGCAACGCCGACCCTTGGGCCCGCATCGCCTTTGACATGGATCGTGCCGCCGATCATCGCAGCACCACAGGACATACCGGCATAGCCACCGACAGTGATGTGCCCTTTGGCCATACCTTCGCCAACGGCCCAGCCGCAGTTGCGTTCGATAGTGATTTTCGCCCCGGTGTTGAGACCGCCGCAGTAATAACCAACCGACCCCTCGAAAGTGATATCCACATTGTCTGGCAGACCCACGCCCAAATTATGACGAGACAGCGTATCTACCACGCGGATCGGCCGACCCATTGTGCAGGCTTCCATTATCTCACGATTGACCTCGCGGATATGTCGCTTGCCGACTTCGATGACGATCTCATCCATCTTTGCAGCCACCTCATTCATGCCGCCAAACTCCGGTTTCCGACGCCCCAGATACCGGTCAGCGACGGGCCGTCGTAGTTGATCACATCGCATTCCTCGGTCATCACCCGGCGGACCGCTTGTTCTTCGGTCGCAGCCGCCAGATCGCCATTGCGGTTGACGACGACCAGAGGCTTCATTGCAAATCGGTCTTTGGCAAACCCAATCCCGTTTGGCGTTGCGATCATGTAGGTAAACACACCATCGATAGAGGTAATGGACTTCTTTAGCGCCTGCTCCATGGTCAGGCCCGCCTTCATCTGGTCGCTGACCCAGACGGCAATCAACTCGCTGTCATTCTCAGTCAAGAACCGATAACCCATTCGGGTCAGCTTATCGCGCCAGGTGAAGTAATCGGTGATCTGCCCGTTATGTACGATCGCGACATCCGAAAATGGGCGCGCCCAGAACGGATGCGATGCGTTAGGCAATACCGAACTTTCCGTAGCAAGCCGTGCATGCCCCAGCCCATGTGTTCCTATCATATCGCGAACTCCGTGCTTTTCGGCCACGGCTTCGGCACCGCCAATATCCTTAATGATCTCAAGACTGCGGCCGCAGGATTGAACTTCAATGCGGTCTGTCAGCTCATCCGCGTCCGCGACCCAGGCTTGAAGATTCCTTGGGTCTGAAATTTCCATCCGAAAGCAATAGTGACGACTTTGGTCCGTTACGATTTGGGGGTCAGACAGAAAGCTGCTTCCGTGTTCACGCAATATCGTTTCAAACGCGGAGAGATCCGCATCCTGTTGAGACTTGTCGAATCCCATTCCGCGTAAAACGTATCCCGTTTCTCGTGGCAAACCATAAACGGCGAAGCCAGTGCTGTCGGCGCCTCGATGTTCCTGCGCATGCATCAGGTCAACAAGATCCGCCCCAACCTTCCCGGGCGCGGCCAGTATTCTACCAGCGATTCCACACATGAAGAGCTCCCTGTTCATTCTTTCCTGTATACTGTATACAGTACACGAACAATAGCAACCCCATTCGCCTTGGCAGCAGTTGTTTTATTGAATACAGAATTCATGAAGGACAGAAAGAGAGGCTCCGAGTGGCTCTGAAACAAATCAAAACACAACGCAGACGCCTGGCGGACGAGGTCTATGACCAACTGGTCGAAGCCATCATGAGTCGCGAGATCACCGGTGAAGATCGGCTGGTGCAGGAAAAGCTGGCCGCCGAGTTGAACATCAGCAGGACGCCTGTACGCGAAGCGCTCATGCGGTTGGAGACTGAAGGCGTGTTGGAAGTGGCCGCCAGCGGCGGATTTCGACTGGCGCGCATGGACCAGACCGAGGTTCGGCAACTATACCAGGCACGCGCAGCCATCGAAGGTCAAGCCGCACGCATACTTGCGGTACACGCTGAACCAGAGGTTCTTGATCGATTGCGCGAACTCATTCGTCGCGAAGAAGATCTGAGCCAGCCAACGACACGAGACTATTTTATCGCAAACCGACGCATTCATCGTGCCTTCATGGTTGAGGCGGGCAACAAATTTCTTATCGACATGTTCGATATGATCTGGGGCAAAGCGATGGCGTTCCATCTGTTTTCAGCAATTGAGAACGTTGATATATCCAAATCGCTCGGAAACCACCTGACGCTCGTTGACGCGATTGCGACGGGTGATGTCACCGAAGCGCTGGAAACTTTCACCAGCCACATTCAGGAAGGTTTCGACCTTCAGATCGAAGGTCTGAAAGAAGCGGATAACGGCTAAACCGCGTTTCTGATCGAGCGGCCAATCAGGGCCTGTGACCTGATTGGCCGCAACTGGTTCAAATCACAAAATGCAACCTGTCGAACTCACCGCGCCATCCAGATACCTCGGATAGAACGGATTCACCGCTCAAGCCACGTCGGATCAGTTCTGCCAGACGCTCTGCATCTCCCGCTGTCATACCCCACCGGACCAGCTCGGGCGTGCCGATCCGTAGGCCATTCATGTCGCCTTCCACCGGCTCAACTGGCAATCCGATGCCACATGCCAGAAACCCGGATTTACGAAGCAGTTTGGAGGCAGTCTGACCGCCACCATACGGCGCTGCCAGTACCGCGAATTGATGCGATTTGGTGAAACCCTCTCCACCCGCGAAGACCGGAACACCTTGCGCATCCAACGCGGCAGCAAGTGCTTTGGACATCGCAATCATCTCATCTGCATAGGCTGAGCCGAACTCTTTCCAATCCAGCATGGTGACGGCAAGTGCAGCCGTTTTTGCGGCATCAAAGTTGGCTGTCATACCGGGGAAAGCAATTGCATCCAGCGCCTTGGCGATTTCTGCATCGTTTGACACAATCAGACCCCCGGCCGGTCCGCCCAGGCTTTTGTAGGTACTCATGGTCATGAAATGCGCACCCTCCTTCAGCGGGTTGGACCACGCATGCCCGGCGATGATCCCGCACTGGTGGGCGGCGTCGAACATGACCTTTGCGCCGATTTCATCCGCTATGGCACGCACTTCGGCCACGGGATGCTCAAACAGGTTCAGACTGCCGCCTATCGTGATTAGCTTGGGGCATTCGGTCTTCGCCAATGCCCTCAACCGGTCCAGATCAACGGTATACCCATCCGCATTGACGGGGGCCTCAATAGTGCGCAGACCAAACAGCCCCGCACACCCCGCCAAATGATGAGTCACATGGCCACCAATCGATGCTGGCGGAGCGATTATCGCATCACCGGGTTTGCAGGTCGCCATAAAACCATAGAGGTTGGCAATTGCGCCCGAAGGCACGCGAACCTCGGCGAACTGCGCATCAAAGACATCGGCACTTAGTTCTGCGGCGATAACTTCGATCTCTTCGATCGCCTCCAGTCCCATTTCATATTTGTCACCGGGGTATCCCAGCGATGGTCTGGATCCAATGCCCGAAGACAATAGCGCCTCGGCCCTCGGGTTCATGACATTTGTCGCCGGGTTGAGATTGAAGCACTCTTTTTCGTGAATGCGCCGGTTTTCGTCCGCCAGATGCTCGATCCGGACCAGTAGATCGCCAGACGACGTCGAGGCGGCCTTTGTCGCGATATCCTGAATCAGGGTTTCGCTTGCGGCAGGCACCCAGTCTCTTTGTACAAGTGTCATCTGACATCCTCCTGTTTTTTGCAGTTTGGCGGCTTTCGCGTGACACCGCAAAGCAGAATTGTTATTTCTTGGCGTAGAAAAACTAAGGCTAGATCAATGAGTGTCGCCCCCAAACGCCCCAAGGGACCTCCGCTAAACGCAATGAGGGCGTTCGAGGCCGCGGCGCGTCACGTCAGCTTTGTCGCGGCGGCGGAAGAGCTGAACGTTTCTCCGGGTGCGATCTCACAGCATGTAAAGGCGTTGGAGGGTTGGGCAGGTGCGCCGCTGTTTCGCCGCAACGCGCAAGGGGTTGAACTGACGCCCCAAGGTCAATCACTTGTCGCTGTCTTCACCACAGCCTTTGATCAGATGGGCGATGCCGCTCGGGCCTTGCGAAACCTTAAACCAAATGCCGATTTTCACATCGCCGCTTTGCCTGCTGTTGCCCAACTCTGGTTGCCCAAACGATTGCGCCGGATCAGAGAGTGTTTTCCGCATATCAATTTTTCGGTCACGGCGCTGGAAACACCACCCAGCCTGTCGCGTGAGATGTTCGATTTGGCGATCTTCTTCGCGACCTTGGACGAAGCACCTGACCAAATTGTGCTGTGCGAGGATGAAACCCAACCGGTTTGCGCGCCTGCTCTGCTGGATCGGGTGACCGGCAACAACGGGTTTCAAGGCACTCCCTTGTTGCACGATCAGACGTGGAGCAGCGATTGGTCCACATGGTCGCGAAGCACAGGTTGTGAGGTCCCAGATGTCAAAACTGGTCCGCAGTTTTCGCTTTACAGCCTTGCCGTGGAAGAGGCCAAGGCCGCAGCTGGCGTGCTAATGGGGCACCTATGCTTACTCGAAGAGCCATTGAAATCTGGTGTACTCGTAACGGCCCACGCGCAATCCTGCCCGACAGGGCGTGCTCTAGCGGTTCAAGTGCCGGTGGCATCGCGACGAAGACCCGAGACCGATCAAGTCATCGCCTTGTTGTCAGATTGATTCAAATCTCATCAATCCGGTGCATTGTGCACGACGCTTCACATTGAAAGCCGTGCACAAAACAGTCTCGCATAGACCGCAAGGCAACTCAGATTTCATGGGGCATATGGCGGAGAGACAGGGATTCGAACCCTGGAGACGGTTTCCCGCCTACACACTTTCCAGGCGTGCGCCTTCGACCACTCGGCCACCTCTCCGGTAGAGGTGACTTATGCGAATTTCTGAACCGAGCGCAAGGCCCCTTTCGCAAAAATGGACGGGTCAGAAAATACGAAAGCTGGCAACAAATGGCAGATGATCCGACACCTCATCCTTGAACGCCTCGCGCCCCATATTCATGGTCCAGTGCATTGGAAACAGCCGCAGGCTGCCACGGACATAATCGGTGGAATAGGTGCGTGATACGGCAAAACCGTCCAGTAAATTGGCGCGACCCCTATCCAGAATATGCGAAAATCGGTCTTGCAGATCCCAGCATGAAACAAAGTCCATCATGTCATCCCCACCAAGATGGTGGAAGTTGCTAACGTCCTGACCGGGGATCATGTTGAAGTCGCCCATCAGCAGAATCGTGCGTTGTGTCAGACCGGGGGTCGAGCGGATTTCAGCGATCTTATCACCGATGATCTTGCATTGGCTGTCACGTATCTGCTGCTCGGGCCGGTCTCGTCCGGATTTAAGATGCACAGCGATCAGCTTGGCCTTGAATTTGCCGACCTCGACATCGGCGATCAGGGCCTGACGTCCGCCGGGATCGTCACCTTCCGAGCCGTCGATCAGCTGCAAACCTGTCACCGAGACCCCCGGTTTGTGCAGAAACCCGATATGGATATTGCCGTTGGGCTGCGGCAGGATCTTGACCTGATAGTCCAGCCCCTTATCGGCCAGACCCAAGGCAAGCCGATCGATATGTTCGATGGGGCTGACCTCGACCAGAGTGATCAGTTCGGCGTCCAGCAGGGCCAGCCCTTCGATTTGATGGGTGACCCGGTCACTGCTGGCTGGAATGCCTATACTTGTGTTTACTGGATTGAAGCCGGCCAGATTCCAGACGGCAATACGCGCGAGGCTGTGTGAAAATGTAACCATCAAAATTCCTCCTTCAAATGACTTCAGACTACATCAAAATGAAACAGTCCGATAACCATTTGCGGGAAAATGCCGATCGCATCACGCTCAGTGGTTGTCGCCCTCGCCGTCCTGATCCCCTGCCGCGTCCAGATCGTCTGCTGTCATGTCTACTGGTTTTGTCGATGGCGCTTGGGGTGATAGGTCGTCATCCACGGCAGAAGCATCATTGGACGGATCGGACTGACCCGTCAGCACCTCAGGGTTACGGAGCCACAGGTCACGCTGCGCGAACGGGATCTCGATACCTTCCTCAACGAACCGGCGATTGATCTCGTGGTTCATGTCGGATTTGACAGACAGCACCCAGTTCACATCCCGCAGGATTGCGCGGATTTCAAAATCCAACGAGTCTGCACCGAAGCCCTGGAACACTACGCTGGGCGCGGGATTGGCCAGAACCATCGGGTGCCCGTTTGCGATCTCGCCCAGAATAGTTTCGACCTTGCGGGTATCGGTACCATAGGCGACGCCTACAGGCACGATCACTCGGCCAATCGTATTGCCCCGGGTGTAATTCGTAACCACCCCACTGATCAGGTCCGAGTTTGGAACGATCACATCCGTCCGGTCGAACGTCTCGATCCGCGTCGACCGGACTGAGATATCGCGCACATATCCCATCATCCCGTTCACATCGATCCAGTCACCTTTGGAGATAGGACGCTCAACCAGCAGGATGATCCCTGAGACAAAGTTCGATACAATGGTCTGAAGACCGAAACCGATGCCGACCGACAAAGCACCCGCCACGATCGCAAGCGAGGACAGGTCAAAACCGGCAACCATGATAGCGATCAGTGCCGCTAGAAAAATTCCGACATATCCGGTACCCGACACGATGGCATTCTGCCCGCCGGGATCAATGCTGGTCTTCGGCAGCAGTGAATTGCGCAGCCCGCTTTGCAGCAAACGGGTCAGCGTATATCCAATGGCGAAAATGGCAACGAACGTCAGGAAGTTACTGGGTGAAATCGTAACCCCGCCAAAATCGAACCCCAGCAACAATCGCGACCAAGCTTCAAGCAGGTCCGTCTGGCGCGCGCCCCAGTAAAGCGCCAATATCGGCAACGCCAGAATGGCAAGCGCGAACCCGACCAGAACCGAAAACAGTGAATCGCGCGCGGCGTCGCCCTGCCCTGAAAGCCAGCCATATACCGTACCAATAAATCGCTGCACGATCACCAGTGCTGCAATCAGAACCAGCGTTTTGATGGCAGGAAATACGATAGCTTCGGCAGCGTTAATGTATCCGAAGGCCCCCAAGATTGGAGTCGCAATCCCAAGCATGAACAAGGCGCGCCGCAAGAACTCGACCAATTGGCTGAACCCTGCGCCACGGCGGGTAGCTTCCTGGTCGGTCTGTTCTTGCTGAGGCTCTGATTGGCGGACCTGACGCACACGCAGCAGAAGAAGGGCCGATACCACAACGATCGGGAAGCCAACAACGGCACGGGTCGCGTCAGAGATATTCTCGATCTGCTCGAACAATTGAGCCAGCTCATGCAGAATAAGCATGACCGCCAACAGGTCGATATAAACCCGCAATTCTCTGATTTTGCCTGCGGACAGTCTTTGGAAGTTCTGCGCCGCTCCCATCAGATAGACCTGCCGGCCGATCCAATCAAAATAGAAGATAATCGCGGCCCAATAGGGAATTTGCTGGAACAAAAGTGTACCGCGCAGGCCCAGCACGCCAGTTAGCACGACGGCGGTGACCAACGCCAACACGCCCAACCAAGGCAATAGAATGCGCAACAGCGAGACGATAAAGGTCCAGACCCCGCTGCCGCTACCTCCTAGCGAGCGGAGATATTCGCCGCCTTTCTCGGACCATTTGCGCCCAAACAGCAATAGAACTGCTGAAACAACCAACAGCACGAGAATGCCAAGACCGCGCTCGCGGATTTGTTCGCGCACCACATCAGAGCGCAAGTTTTCGATGGTTTCGTTAATAAGACTGTGCGTCGCCTCTTTGATGTCGACCCAGGCTGGTCCCCAATAGACGGGGTTGAGCGGCGACGGCCCGCGTTTCAGCATCTCTTTCTTTTGTCTGTCCCGGACGATCCGATCAATTTCGCTGATCAGCCCATTCGCGCGACTGAAAGCCTCTTCCGAGATGATGCGGGGAACACGCAAACTGTTCAACTGGGTTTCGAGTTGCGCGCGCAGCTTGGCAATGTCTTCGGCCTCGCTTTCCCCTTCAGCCGGCTTTGGGCCAAGCGCCTTGAGTTGGCTTTCCAGCGTCTGAATACGATCGGTGTTGGCACCCCGCGCTTTGTTAAAGTCTTCGCGATACTCATTTATTTCCGAACGCAAATTCTCTAATGCTGCATTGGATGCACGGTTCGCGCGAATAACAGATTCCGCCCGATCCGCCGTGCTGACCCAGCCCTGATAATACTCGCTCTGCCGATCAGTAAGTTGGGCAGAGGCGATCCCGCCCAACCCAATCAGGCAGAATAGCACCAGAACCAGACACAGGCGGACCTGTTGCAGCATCACACGTCCTCAAACACGCCAGGAATACTGCGCGGCGCATCGGTCATCCAATCGGGCACGGGAAGTTCCTTTTCACGCAGGAATTCAGGATTGAACAGTTTGGATTGATAGCGGGTGCCGTAGTCACACAAAATCGTAACAATGGTGTGCCCTGGCCCCAGTTCTTTCGCCAAACGGACGGCACCGGCAATGTTGATCGCGGTTGACCCGCCCATCACCAGACCCTCTTCGCGCAGCAGATCGAAGATATAGGGCAGCGCTTCGCTATCGGTAATCTGCCAGGAATGGTCAGGGGTGAACCCTTCGAGGTTCTTGGTAATCCGCACCTGTCCGATACCTTCGGCAATAGAACCACCCTCCATCGCGATCTCACCCGTAGTGTAGAAGGAATAGAGCCCCGCCCCCATCGGATCAGCCAAACCGATCTTGACACCCTTGGGCTGCAACGCTTCAGCCACCCCGGCCAGAGTACCACCCGATCCAACGGCACAGATGAAGCCATCGACTTTACCGCCGGTCTGCTCCCAGATTTCGGGACCAGTGGTTTCCACATGTGCCTGACGGTTGGCGACATTGTCGAACTGATTGGCCCAAATCGCGCCATTTGGTTCGGTTTGAGCCAACTGCTCGGCCAGACGGCGCGAATAGTGCACAAAGTTGTTGGGATTACGGTACGGCGCCGCAGGCACCTGCACAAGCTGAGCCCCCGCCAGGCGGAGCATATCCTTTTTCTCTTCGGATTGGGTTTCAGGAATGACGATCACCGTCTTGAACCCCATCGAGGCACCAACCAGCGCCAGACCGATGCCGGTATTTCCGGCCGTGCCCTCAACAATCGTGCCGCCGGGTTTCAGATCACCGCGCGCTATCGCATCGCGGATGATAAACAACGCAGCACGGTCTTTGACGGACTGACCCGGGTTCATGAATTCGGCCTTGCCGAGAATCTCGCATCCCGTTTCTTCGCTGACGCGACGCAGCCGGATCAAAGGTGTTTTACCGACAGCGTCGGCAAGGTCTCGTGCAATGCGCATGGCATCCTCTTGTCATATGGTATTGCAGCAGATTTACAGGTGCCCTGACGCGATCACAAGCAGGGATCACTTAGCGCGCAGTCGATCGCGGTTCCGCGCCAACCAATAAGCAAGAGTTAGAAGCGGCAGATCCTTGAAAACATGAGCATCTACCATGCTCATGAATTCATCAAACGGCAGAATTCTGCTGCGGATATCCTCACCTTCGGAAGCGAGGCCACCGCTTTCAACCGTACTAGTCAGATCCCCAAGACCGACATAGAGATAAACATATTCTGTTGACGATCCGCTGGATGAATAGGCACCACCTGCATATTCCAGTTGGTATAGTGAAATCTGCGCTTCTTCCATGGCCTCGCGGGTGGCCGCCTGCTGAGGTGTTTCGCCCGGATCGATCATACCAGCCACAGGCTCCCACATCCACGGCTCGGGGTCGTCGATCAGGAACACGGGCGCACGGAATTGCTCTACCAGCAACACCGTATCGCGCACCGGATCATAAGGCAGGACGATCACTGCAGACCCTTGCATCAACCCGCTGCGATGAAGCACCGGGCTCATGGCACCGTCATACTGACGATGCTGCAGTTCAATTTCATCCATCCCAAAATAATTTATATAGGCGTGCTTGCGGTCTTGAACGATCACGTCATCCGCAACGCTCCGCTCATCCCCCGTTCCACGTTGTCTTGCCGCTAATCTGGCCCAGGCGCGTGTTCTTATGGCTGGAAAGCTGCCCACGATGTCCGAGGCATCGACTCTTCCATAATGGGCCATCACCTCGTCTGCCGCGAACACCGAAAGCGCACCCCAATCCCTGATCCAGGTTTCAAGATCCCACGGTGCGCCTTTTTTCCAAATGTCAGTATCCGGAAAGAACACCTTGGCCTGATGTTCTTTTCCATCCTCAGTCACAATTGTCTCCGGGCGCAGTTCATATTCGAACCCGCCTTCATAGAAGGCCAATCGACTACGCTCGACGTCACCTAGGCCCTGCACCAGAACGCCACTGGCCTTACTGCCCTTTTCGGTGACAATCATTGGAAAGGGTTGATCTTGAACCGCATATACGGCGTGATCGGGCAAAACAGCCTGCATCGCCGATAAATCGTCTGCGCTGCGACCCATGACGAGTTCCAGCAAAGAGACATGGCGCAGAGTGCCATAGAAAAACAGATTGGACAAAGTTGAGGCCCCGAATTGGCAGATCAGATTTAACGCCAGCGGCGAAAGGCAATTTCGGTAAGTATCCCGCTGAGAACAGCACCAAAACCCAGCGTAAGCAAGATTTCCGGTGCCAGAAGCTGTTCACCATAGCCAATCCCGATCTGAAAGATAGCAAGCAGAGCCTCAAACGGACCACCAAACCGATGGCGCATCGCCTGACTGAACATCTCGTAGGTGCCCTGAACGAACAGCCCCCAGAACACCAGCGCCGCAACACCGGTCAAACCGTTGTTGACGGCCGCGGTCCAGCCACGGCCAGCACGTTTACCCATGACAACCCAGCCGCAGATCCAACCCAGGATTATGTTCACGTAGGTGAAATAACCATAGTCCTTACCCTCTTCCCCGTTATCGATAATCATGCCCGACACAAGGAACGCGATCACCAGCAGACACAATGCGGCGACGAGACGTGAGGCTGTAGGCATTCGATTTTTCCGTTCTTCAACTGGGTTTGGCTATCGTGATCTGTGTCACATCACAATTACCGGTGTCAAAGGCTGCGCCACATGCGGTCAAATAATAATTCCACATGCGGCGAAAACGCTCATCAAACCCCATCTCCGATATCTGATCCCACTTGGCATTGAAGGTCTCGTACCAGCGCCGCAGGGTCAGATCGTAGCTTTTGCCAAACTCTTTTGAGCGTACAACGGTCAACCCCGCCTGATCGATCTGATCTCTAAGGATAGACGGTGCTGGCAACATCCCGCCGGGAAAGATGTATTTCTGAATGAAATCAACGCCGTTCTTGTAAATATCCCAACGATGATCCGCGACCGTGATGATCTGCAAAGTGGCATGGGCACCCGGCTTCAACCGATCACGGACCGTGTTGAAATATGCGGGCCAATATTTCTGACCGACTGCCTCGAACATCTCGATCGAGGCAATTCCATCATATTGACCCTGCTCATCGCGGTAGTCCTGTAGCTTGAACTCCACTAGATCAGAAAGCCCTGCTTTTTCAATTCGCTCTCTAGCAAACTTCAACTGCTCTTGGCTAATGGTCAGCCCGGTGACGCGCAACCCACGCTCTTTCGCGGCATATTCGGCGAACCCACCCCAGCCGCACCCGATCTCAAGGATATGATCCCCCGGTTTGGCCCCCATTTCATCCACCAGGCTGGCGTATTTAGCAGTTTGCGCCTTTTCGAGGCTTTCCTGACCCGTTTCAAATATGGCACTGGAATAGGTCATCGTGTCATCCAGCCACAGGCCATAGAAGTCATTGCCGAGATCATAGTGATACGAGATGTTCTTTTTCGCCTGCGACCGGTTGTTACGATGCAACCAGAACCGCAGTCTTTCATAGGCTCGCACAAGAAACTGTCCGGTAAAATCATCGTAGACCGTCTCAGTTCCCAGATGCACGAGGTCCATGAAACTGCGTAGGTCCGGTGTGCTCCAATCGCCTTCAAGGTAGCCGTCCGAGAAGCCCAGCTCTCCCTCGCGCACCAGCCGGGAAAAGACGTCCGGGTCGTGGATGTCCACATGTGCCACGGGGCCTGGTTGTGGCGCATCCGCGCGGAAAATGCGTCCGTCGGGCAGCGCGATGTCAAGTCGGCCGCGCTCCATCCTCTTCAGCATCTTGAAGACTTGTGTAAAATATCTCGGCAGGTTTTCCTGCCCTTCGGTGCTCGTCAGGAACATCCGCTCTCCCCTCTGCGGTTGCGGGTCAAAGCTAGGACGGGATTCGGTTTCTGGCAAGTTTTCAGTTCCTTACTGGTCTTTTCCGGCATTATACGCGCCCAACGCACGGGCGCGGCCTTCCTTCAGCCCCACCACCGGTGCGGGATACATCTGGTCAGGAGAAAGCCCCCATGATCGCGGCACGGCATCAAAATAGGCTAGCGCGGTCGATGGCGGCTCGGATTGGCCCTCGGCAATCCAGCGACGCACATAACCTGAGTTTGGATCAAACCGCTCGCGCTGTGTGTCGGGATTGAAGATACGGAAATACGGTGCGGCATCAGGGCCGCAACCGGCCACCCATTGCCATCCCATCGCATTTGCAGCTGGGTCCCAGTCGATCAGGCAATCCCCGAACCAGTCTGCGCCGATTTTCCAATGCGTCATCAGATGCTTTGTCAGATAACTCGCGACAATCATCCGAGCCCGATTGTGCATGCGTCCGGTGACATACATTTGTCTTAGACCTGCATCGACAAGCGGAATTCCGGTTCTTGCCTGGCGCCACGCGCGCACTTCGGGTGTGTCGGGATCAGTATTCCAAGGGAATGCGTCCCATTCAGGCTTCCAATTGGCACTCAGAAGATGCGGCCAGTGGTACATTAAGTGATATGCGAACTCACGCCACACAAGCTGACGCAGATAGCCTTCACCACCATGCGCCCCGGTTTGGTCGGCGATTTGCACCCGATGCCAGATTGTACGCGGCCCGATCTCGCCCAGTGCAAGGTATTCTGAAAGATCAGAGGTTCCAGATTGATCCAGTTGGTCCCGCTGTTCGCGATACTGATCAATACGTTCTAGAAACGCATCCAACTGGTCCAGCGCCGCATTTTCGCCCGGGTGGACAAACGGGCGGACCACTGCGGCCCCGCGCTGCATATCCCGATCCAATCGCCAATCAGACAATTGATCGGACGCAGGCCAGGTTTTCGGCGTCATAAGCCGCGTGGGCGCGGGCTCGGGCAAAGAGACTTCGCGCCCCTGCACTGATCGCCACATCGGAGTGAAGACCCGAAACGGCTGGCCGGTTTTGGTGGCGATCGTCCAAGGCTCAAACAGAAGTTGGCCAGCAAAAGACTGTGCCTGGATACCCTGTTCGGTCAAAGCGGCCTTGATCTGGGTATCCCTGTTGATCGCCTCCGGATCATAAGCCCGCGTCCAGAATACGGAGCCTGCCCCAGTTTCTCTGACCAGTTCACAAAGAACATCCAGTGCTTGACCCTGGCGCAGTATCAACTTGCTGCCAAGCTGCTCAAGCCTGCTGGCAAAAGCGTCAAGGCCCAGACCAAGGCGCCATTTCGGCGCGGCACCCAAAGTCTGAACCTGATGATCGAGAACAAATACGGGCACGATGGGTCGACCTGATTGCACCGCCGCGCTCAGCGCCGGATGATCTCCTAACCGAAGATCGCGCCTGAACCACAAAATGATCGGAGAATGATCAAAATCCATGTCCGCCCCATGTTTTCTTCGAACTACGAAGCGCCGCAGAAACTGGATCACAAAACGCGGTCAAGCGCCTCCAAAAGCTGATCAATTTCCTGTCGACTGGTGTAGTGCGTAAAGCTAAGACGCAAGACCCCTTGGTCTGCATCGACACCCATCGCCTGCAGAGGGCGATGAGCATAGAAATCACCGCCACCTGCCATGATACCGTGTTTCGAAAGCTCGGCAGCAACAGGCTCGGCCTTCTTATTCAGACTTAACGCTACCGTCGGTGCGCGCCGACTGGCATCAGACGATCCGATCAGGCGCAGAGCGTTCCGGTCTTTGACCGCGTCCAGCAGAGGTTGCAATAGAGCGACCTCGTGTTCCCGCATCAGATCATGCACAAAGGACCCCCTTGCCGACGCTCCTGTTTCCGGTCCTCCATGATGGGCACAAAGCAGGTCCACATAGTCCGCCATGCCTGCGCTGGCCGCGATCTGAGCATGGTCAGGCCCGGCTGGTGTGAACCGCTTGAAAAGAGTGTCGCCGTTGAAATAATGCGCTTGGTTGGGCAGCAATTCACCCAGAGCTCGTCGAATAACCATGCAACCCTGATGCGGGCCATAGGTTTTGTAGGCGGAAAACAGATAGATATCAGGGCCCAGATCACCGACATTGGGGAACCCGTGCGGTGCGTAAGAAACCCCGTCGACACAGGCAAAAGCACCCGCAGCATGTGCGATTGCGGTGATTTCGGTGACCGGGTTGATTTCCCCAACGACATTCGAGCAATGCGGAAAGCACACCAGCCGCACTTTCTCGTCCAGCAAATTCTCCAAATCTTGCGGGTTCAAAGACCCACTCTCCGGATCAATCTTCCATTCCCGAATTTCGATCCCCTCATCGGCCAATCGCCGCCAGGGCCCCGAGTTTGCTTCGTGGTCCTGATTGGTCACGACAATCGCTTCGCCCGGCTGCATCCACTGCCGGAATGCCTGAGCCAGTACATAGGTGTTCTGCGTCGTCGAAGGGCCAAAGCTCAGCTCATCTGTTTCCACCCCCAATATCGCGGCAAGTCGCGCTCGTGCTTCGTCCATTTCCGCGCCACCCGCACGGCTCGCCTCATAGGGCGCGTAGGGCTGAACCTTTCGCTGGGTGTAGAACCGGCTCAACCGATCAAGCACAGGTTTGCAGGTATAGGATCCACCTGCATTCTCAAAAAAGGCCTGTCCTTGAAGGCTGGGTTCCGAAAAGGCCGGGAACTGTGCCCGAACGAATTCAATATCAAGAGCGCCCATCGCATCTCTCTCCCTTATCATGCACTACAGTCCGGGTCGTTGCCCGCGCAAAGTCCGGACATCCCCGAAAACAAGGCAGGTCTTCCAGCCCAGCCGCAGGTCCTTGGAACGGGTAAGGATCGACGGCAGCCCCCATGATGGCCCCATCACCACCAGCAGACCCGGCCAGATAGCCAGAGGCAGAAGGTTGGGTCAAGTGATTGCGTTAATGGTATTTTTTTGCCGCCACGCAATGTGTGCACTGACGAAGTCATTGGCCCACGCGGGGCTTAGTTTCATTTAGGTAGGAAAGTGCCGGGCAGAGATGCCCGGCTCAGTGTTGCTCAAATCAGCATTAGCCCTGAACTTTGGTATAAGTCCCCTCACCCGCCAGGATGCCGCGGAACCCGCCGGGTTCATCCAGACCGAAAACGATCAGTGGCAGATTGTTGTCGCGCGCCAATGCAATGGCCGATGCGTCCATCACGCGCAGCCGCTTGGCCAAAACATCGTCATAAGAAACCTGATCATAGCGCACTGCATCCGCGTGCACCTTGGGGTCTTTGTCATAAACGCCATCCACACCGTTCTTGCCCATGAAGATCGCCTGACACGCCATTTCGTTAGCACGCAGAGTCGCAGCGGTATCGGTGGTGAAATAGGGGTTCCCGGTTCCTGCGGCAAAGATGCAAACCCGCTTTTTCTCAAGGTGACGAACAGCACGGCGGCGAATGTAGGGCTCGCACACCTCATCCATCCGAATGGCCGAAATTACACGTGTAAAGACCCCTACCCCCTCCAGAGCGGATTGCATCGCCAGCGCGTTCATGACAGTCGCCAGCATACCCATGTAGTCGGCTGTCGTACGCTCCATCCCCTGCGCCGAACCAGACAGACCACGGAAGATATTGCCACCACCGATGACCATGCAAATCTCAACACCAAGATCATGAACCGATTTGACCTCTTGCGCGATGCGCTGAACGGTGGGCGGATGCAGTCCGAATCCCTGATCTCCCATCAGCGCCTCGCCGGAAATCTTCAACATGACACGGTCATATGTTGTTTTTGGGGTCTCGGTGGTCTCGACGGAAGGGGAAAGGCTCATGTTGCGCTCCGGGCTGGCACGGGGTTATTTTCCGGCGCAAAATGAAGCAAAACCTCCGCAGGTTCAATGCGGATAGTCAGGAACGGGGCAACCAGTCATGGCCGACAACTCTGAGAACCGGCTTTTGGCGCAATTGCCGTCGATTCCCGATGACAAACCTGTATTGATCGCCGGGCCCACTGCCTCGGGTAAATCGGCGCTGGCGCTGTTGATCGCCGAGCGTTTCGGAGGCGTGATTGTCAACGCCGATGCCAGTCAGGTCTATGACTGCTGGCGTATTATCTCGGCCCGCCCCTCGCCCGAGGATGAGGCCCGCGCACCGCACCGTCTGTATGGGCATGTTGCCTATGACCAGACCTATTCGACTGGTCATTGGCTGCGAGAGGTCACGCCGATGCTGTCGCAACGCCCTCGTCCGATAATCGTCGGAGGGACCGGTCTGTATTTCACAGCTCTGACCGAGGGGATGGCCGATATCCCCGCAACCCCGCCGGAAATCCGGGAACACGCGGATGAGTTGCCGTTGCAAGAACTAATCGCGGGTTTGGACGGTCTGACCCTGCAGAGGATCGACACCCAAAACCGCGCGCGTGTTCAACGCGCCTGGGAGGTTCAGAACGCAACCGGGCGATCCCTTTCGGATTGGCAGGCCGACACACCCGCCCCGATACTGGATATTCAAAACACGGTACCGATTGTTTTCGACGCCAGAAAAGACTGGCTGCTGGATCGCATCAACCGACGGTTCGACCTGATGTTGGACCAAGGAGCTATAGAGGAAGTGGAGGCCATGCGCGATCGCAATGACCCCTCTTTTCCCTCCTGTAAAGCGATCGGCGTTCCGGAGCTAATGGGCTACCTGGACGGCCGCATGACACTGGATGAGGCGCGCGAAAAAGCGACGATCGCGACACGTCAGTTTGCCAAGCGCCAACGCACATGGTTCCGTGCGCGCATGAAGTTCTGGCATCACCTTGACGCTGCGTGTTGAAGGCTGCAGTCGCCGGATACGATAAAGCCCAATATAACAACGCCTTAATCAGCACCATGGAGAGAGATAGATATATATCCATCTATCCGTCACAACGTGTCTCGTTTCCTTTCACATTGAAACTTTCCGAACCTCACTTTCTGCTCGGATGTCGTTTTTGTACCATCTATGACGATTTCCAACATTGACGCAGGGAAAAAACTGGTGCCGAATGCGGCTATGGGGATGTTGATAAATCGTAAATCCAAGCTCGTGGCCCTACCAACCGAGACTAAACGGTCCCTGTAGTGCCCGGCTCTATCAATCAGAAACACGAAATCTAAAAAAATTATGTGTCACAGGGAGACATCTATGGAAAACCAGACAATCAACGGAAAGCCGATGCATTGGGCGGCAGAGATGCACGCCAAGGAATATCGTGAGGGCAATCTGAGCCGTCGTGAATTTCTGGCCCGTGTAACCGCGCTGGGCGTTGCCGTACCGACGGCATATGGCATGATTGGCCTGCAGTCACCGGCAGCCGCTGCCGAACCTCAGCGTGGCGGCACCATCCGCTATCAAATGGAAGTGCGCGCACTGAAAGATCCGCGCACATATGACTGGACGCAGATCGCAACCTTCACGGCTGGCTGGCTGGAATATCTTGTCGAATACAATAATGACGGCTCGTTCAAACCCATGCTGCTGGAAAGCTGGGAAGCCAATGATGACGCCACTGAATACACGCTGAACGTCCGCAAAGGTGTGAAGTGGAACAATGGTGACGATTTCACTGCCGAAGACGTAGCTCGCAATATCGAAGGTTGGTGCGACGGGTCTCTGGAAGGGAACTCGATGGCCTCGCGCATGGCCTCACTGATGGATGAGAGCACTCAGAAAGCCGCAGATGGCGCCATCACCGTTGTCGACTCGCATACAGTCAAGCTGAAGTGCAACGCGCCGGATATCACGATCATCCCCGGCATGGCAGACTATCCGGGTGCAATCGTACACAGCAGCTTTGATGCAAATGATATGCTGTCCAACCCAGTTGGTACGGGTTTCATGATGCCCGAAAGCCATGAGGTCGGCGTGAAGGGCGTACTGGTCCGCAACGAAGGCTTTGACTGGTGGGGCTACGAAGCTGGTAAAGGCGGCTATATCGACCGGATCGAATTCATCGATTATGGCACTGACCCTGCCGCTTTCCTGGCCGCCTATGAGGCCGAAGAGATCGATATGAACTGGGAATCGGTTGGCGAGTTTGTCGACATCTTTGACAGTATTGGCCTTGTCCGCTCGGAAATCCCATCGGGCTTTACCATTGTCATTCGCCCCAACCAGCTGGCTGAAGACGCCGATGGCAACAAAATCTATGGCGACAAGAGGGTCCGTCAGGCCCTCGCCATGGCAGTCGACAACGCCGTCTGCCTTGAACTTGGCATGTCCGGCTACGGCATCACTGCCGACAACTGTCATGTAGGCCCGATGCACCCGGAGTACGACTCGGCTGTGACGCGTATCCCTTACGATCCGGCAGGCGCAAAGGCGCTGATGGACGAAGCGGGTATGGGCGATTTCGAGCACGAAGTGCAGTCGATCGACGATGACTGGCGTCGCAATACCACGGCTGCGGTAGTGGCTCAGTTGAACGATGCGGGCATCAAGGCAAAGCACACGGTTCTGCCTGGTTCGACATTCTGGAACGACTGGACCAAGTACCCGTATTCCTCGACCAACTGGAACCACCGCCCGCTGGGCACGCAGGTTCTGGCACTGGCGTATAAGTCGGGTGTCGCTTGGAATGAATCTGGTTTTGCCAACGAAGAGTTCGACAAGCTGCTGGCCGAGGCGAACTCGATCGCGGATGTCGATATGCGCCGCGAGGTGATGGCGAAACTGCAGGCGATCATGATCGACGAAGGCGTGGTCATCCAGCCGTATTGGCGGACCGCGATGCGTCACCACCGCGACAATATGGTCGGTGTCGAAAAGCACATTGCGGACCTGCCGCAGCTTTATAAGTTCGGCCTGACTTCCTAAGCCGAAACCTACAAGGGCCGCGCCAATCTGGCGCGGCCCTTCGTCCTCAATACGGCGACCAGAATAATAGCAATGCGTGGGGCGAAATGCCTGTCACGCCAGCCGATCAACAGGGGCTAACATGGGACTTTTTATTCTAAGGCGTGTGGGGATTATGCTGCTGACAGCATTGTGCCTGACATTCCTGGTCTTCTTCCTTACCAATCTCTACCCGAACCTGGAAAAGCTTGCGAAGACGCAGGGCAATTTCAGGATGTCTGATGAACAGGTCGAAAGCTATCTGGAGAAAAACGGCTACCTCCAGTCCACGCCGATCAAATACGGTGAATGGCTCGGTGTCCTGCCCTCGTTCCGACACACGAATGAGGACGGTACCGTTCAGGGCAGATGTATCCTGCCAGGCAAAACTGCCGAGGAATCTCCGAATTTCTGCGGTATCCTGCAGGGGTACTGGGGATATTCAACTGTCTTCAAGGAAGAGGTCTCTACCGTTGTTGGCAACCGGCTGGCACTGACCGGACGGCTGATGTTCTGGGTGATGCTGCTGATGGTCCCTTCGGCACTCATTCTGGGCATCCTGGCCGGGATGAAGGAAGGTTCGGCCACTGACCGGACGCTTTCAACCTTTGCCATTACGACGACGGCGACCCCAGAATACGTCTCGGGCGTTATCTTCATAGCGATCTTCACATCCTCCGCCGTAGGTTTGAAATGGTTCAAAGGCACCGCCACGCAAGCGATGGAGAACCCGACGTTCGAGAACTTCTTCCTACCAGTTCTGACCATCGCGCTTTACGGGATGGGCTATATCGCCCGGATGACCCGCGCCTCAATGACCGAGGTGATGACGGCGCAATACATCAGGACGGCGCGTCTGAAAGGCGTGTCATTCCCGAATATCGTCATGAAACACGCGCTGCGCAACGCGCTTATCGCGCCATTTACAGTCATCATGCTGCAGTTCCCATGGCTGCTGAATGGTGTCGTGATCGTCGAGACCCTGTTTAACTACAAGGGCTTTGGCTGGGCGCTTGTACAGGCAGCGGGCAACAATGACATCCAGCTGCTGCTGGCGATCTCGGTCGTGTCGGTCTTTGTGGTGCTGGTGACGCAGCTGATCTCGGATATCGGCTATGTCTACCTCAACCCGCGCATCCGCATTTCGTAAGGAGAGATAGATCATGGAACCACTTACCTGGACCGGCTCTATCGCCTTCCTGAACCCACTGTTGATGCTTGCGTTGGGAATGATGCTTTTGTCGATCGTTGTCTGGATGCTGGCGAGTATTGTGCTGCCCGAAGATCAGATGATTGTGAATGCCGATGGGACGCTCAGTTCGAGCTCTGGCCTGAGAATCCTGATACAATCGGCGCTGCGCTATAGCTTTCTGGCAAGTGTGGGAATCGCGGTGGCGTACATTGTCCTTGGCATCCTGATGGGGACCAGTGCTGGCATCATCGGCGCTATCTCTCAGCAGTTTCTGCCCGTCTGGCTGTCGCTGATCATCCTTTATGCGATGTCGATTGCGTTCAAGCGCAAGCTGGGCCTTTATGGCAAGCTGTTCGACAGCCCCATTGGTATGATCGGCTTTGGCCTTGTGATGTTCTGGGTGTTCACCGGCATATTTGGCGCACTCGATCTGATCGTAACCCACGATCCCCTGTCGCAGGTCTCAGGTATGAAGAACAAAGTGCCGGGCACCCCGCTTCCCAATCTGGAGGACGGTCAATACGCTTGGTATTTGCTGGGTGGAGATAACCTCGCGCGCGACGTCTTTAGCCGTATGGTTAAAGGTGCTTGGATCGTCGTGCAGATCGCGCCGCTGGCGACGATGTTTGCCTTCATGGTCGGTATCACTCTGGGTTTACCCGCAGGCTACTATGGCGGGCGTCTGGATACGCTCCTGTCATTCCTCGCGAACCTGATCCTGGCTTTTCCCGTTATCTTGCTGTTCTACCTTTTGGTCACGCCCGAGATCGTAGCGACCGGCGTGCCGAACTATATGGCGGCGATCCTATTCGTGTTCCCGATCATCTTCCTCGGCGTTCTGCTGAATTCGCGTTTCTATACGCGTCCCAGTTTTCGAACGCCTTTGTTGATCGGCGTTCTGGGTGTTGCGCTCTGGCTCTACCTGTCGCTGATTTCGACCGGTGGCTACATCATCAACACCGACAGCTACCGCATCTGGGGTCTGCCGACCTACCTTGATCTGTTCGATATTCCAGGCGGTATTCTGGTGGTGTTCGTCTCGGTGGTCTTCGTGAACTCTCCGACCGTGTTCCGCATCGTACGCGGACTGGCGCTGGACATCAAAACTCGCGACTATGTGGCTGCGGCCCAAACGCGCGGCGAGGGTCCATGGTACATCATGCTGTGGGAAATCCTGCCCAACGCGCGTGGCCCGCTGATCGTCGATTTCTGCCTGCGCATCGGCTACACGACCATCCTGCTTGGAACCTTGGGTTTCTTCGGGCTGGGGCTGCCACCGGAAAGCCCGGACTGGGGCTCGACGATCAACGAGGGGCGCAAGCTTCTGTCGATCTATCTACATCCCGCACTGCCGCCCGCGCTGGCATTGCTGTCGCTGGTTCTTGGCTTGAACCTGCTGGCGGATGGTCTGCGCGAAGAAAGTCTGAAGGACTGATTGTGATCGAGGCCGGGGGCTCTGCCCCCGGACCCCCGAGATATTTTTAGCCAGATGAAGGGGAACCCCCGGACTCTCGCGAGGAGTAATAAGATGAACAAACTGGCGGATTATGACGGGCCAATCCTGGAGATCGACAAGCTTTCGATTTCCTTCTTTACCCGCCTTCGTGAGATCCCTGCCGTGATGGATTTCTCGGTCAGTGTGCAACCCGGCGAAGCCGTCGGTTTGGTGGGTGAATCAGGTTGTGGGAAATCTACCGTGGCGTTGGGTGTCATGCAGGATTTGGGCAAGAATGGCCGCATCGTCGGTGGCTCGATCAAGTTCAAGGGGCGTGATCTGGGTGAAATGACCACCGAAGAGCTGCGCGACATACGTGGCAATGAAATCGCGATGATCTATCAAGAGCCGATGGCATCGCTGAATCCGGCGATGAAGATCGGCAAGCAGCTGATGGAAGTGCCGATGATCCACGAAGGTGTGGGCGCGGAAGAGGCCTACGCGCGTGCGCTGGAGGTCGTCACCGATGTACGCCTGCCCGACCCTGAGCGGATGCTGAACTCGTTCCCGCATCAGCTGTCAGGCGGTCAGCAGCAGCGGATCGTGATTGCGATGGCGCTGATGTCGAAACCTGCCTTGTTGATCTTGGATGAGCCAACAACCGCTCTGGACGTGACGGTCGAGGCCGCCGTGGTCGAGTTGGTCAAGGATCTGGGCAAGAAATACGGCACCTCGATGCTGTTCATTTCGCACAATCTGGGTCTGGTGCTGGAAACCTGCGACCGGCTGTGCGTGATGTATTCAGGTGAAGCCGTCGAGCGTGGCTCGATCAAGGATGTATTCGACGAGATGCAGCACCCGTATACGCAGGCGCTGTTCCGCTCGATCCCGCTGCCGGGCGCTGACAAGAACTCGCGCCCGCTGGTGGCCATACCTGGGAACTTTCCCCTGCCCCATGAGCGGCCTCCGGGATGTAACTTTGGTCCGCGCTGCGACTATTTCGAAGAAGGCCGCTGTGACGCCAAGGATATCCTGATGGAGGCGGTACCGGGCAACGACCGACACCATACGCGATGCTTGAAATTCCAGGAAATCGACTGGAACGCGCCAATCACCGTTGGTGAGCAGAAAGAGAAAGGCGAGATTGGCCGGACTGTTCTGAAAATGGATAACCTCAAGAAATACTATGAGGTGGCTGCGAATGCATTGTTCGGCGGTGGTGAGACCAAAGTGGTCAAGGCCAATGAGACGCTAAGCTTTGAAGCGCATGAATCCGAGACGCTTGCCATCGTCGGCGAATCCGGTTGCGGCAAATCCACTTTTGCGAAGGTCTTGATGGGGCTGGAAACGGCCACCGACGGGCAGATCCTGCTGGACAATCGCAATATCGAGGACGTGCCCATCGAAGAACGCGACGCCAAGACCGTTGGCGAAGTGCAGATGGTGTTTCAGAACCCGTTCGACACGCTGAACCCGTCGATGACCGTAGGCCGTCAAATCATCCGGGCGCTGGAAATCTTTGGTGTCGGTGACTCCGAGGCCGATCGCAAGAAGCGGATGCTGGAACTGCTGGATCTCGTGAAATTGCCCCGCGCCTTCGCGGACAGGATGCCACGCCAGCTATCAGGCGGTCAGAAGCAGCGCGTCGGTATCGCCCGCGCCTTTGCCGGTGATGCACGGATCGTGGTTGCGGATGAACCGGTTTCGGCGCTGGACGTATCCGTACAAGCTGCCGTTACAGACCTGTTGATGGAAATTCAGCGCGAGCACAAAACCACGCTGCTGTTCATCAGTCACGACCTTTCAATCGTGCGCTATCTCAGTGACCGTGTGATGGTGATGTATCTGGGGCATGTGGTTGAACTGGGCACCACCGATCAGGTCTTTAGCCCACCCTATCATCCCTACACTGAGGCATTGCTAAGTGCGGTTCCAATCGCGGACACATCGATCGAAAAACAGCACATCGTGCTTGAGGGCGATATCCCCTCGGCCATGAACCCGCCGCCGGGTTGCCCATTCCAAACACGCTGTCGCTGGAAATCAGAAGTGCCGGATGGGCGATGCGAATCCCATGTGCCCCCGGTGCAAACACTTGCGGATGGTCATCAGGTGAAATGTCACCTTGCCGAAGACATTCTGGCCAAAATGGAGCCGGTTATCAAAATTGCGGCCGAATAGATCCGCGCAAACGAAAGAAAAGGGCCGGTCAAAACCGGCCCTTTCAATTTGCGTCACGTTTAGTGGGGAGACAGGCGACGCAGGTCGTGGGTGAGTGGCAGTTTCTGATCGTAATCAGCCCGTCATCACGTTGTTGCCGAAGTGCATGAACTCCTGATTCATACCCGCCACATCTCCGGCTTCCAGTTTGAGACTGGCGCTGTCGAGCATCTTGTAACTCTGCTGGCTTTTGACCCAATCGTCTGCGGCCTGCAGCGTCGTAAGCGTGTATGACGTAACCTCATTTAGGTAATGCGTCGGGATGATGATCTTGGGCTTGAGCTTGGCGACAATATCGTTGCCCTGATCGAAGCTAAGGATGTGTTCCGATCCGTCGACAGGCAAAGTCAGCACGTCTACCTGTCCTATAGCATCCCAGAACTCCTGAGGCGGATTGTGGCGGTTGTCGCCCCAGATCAAGGTGCGAATGCCTCCGGTTTCGACAAGGTAGACCACCATATCCATATGTCCGACGTTGTTGGGCGGACAAGCTTCCGCGCCAAACTCGGCCAAGGCATTGGTCCATTCGTACCAACCCGGCGCAACGCAGGCATGTTTGTCAGCAAAACCTGTGATCTTAAGATCAGCAAATTCAAAATTGCCCGCCATCCTGTCTAAAACCATTGTGGAACTTGGCCGCTCGATAGCGTCATGGTCAAAATGAGCATGAGTGGACATAGTGATATCAACTGGGATCTGCGGGAACTCGTTGCGGAACCACAGGCCCCATGCGCCGGAGGGATCATCGCGCCAAGGATCAAACAACACGGTCGCTCCGTTTGGAGAGGTAATTTTGATCGCGCAGTGACCGTAATAATCGATTCCAACCGCTCCCGTGCTTGCCTGACCAGTCGAGCCCTGTAGATCGATTACGTGGTTATTATTGCCAGGCTGCAGCCAGGCCTGTGATTGCGCCTCGGCCGGTTTGCTACCCAGCAGTGAGGCCCCTGCACCGACACCGGCGGCCCCGGCAGCCATAAAGAACGATCGACGCGACAGACCAGTTGCCAATGTGTCGCGTTCTCCGTTTAGAATTGTGGGTTTCAGATCTTTGCGATCCATTTTTTATCCTCCCGAGTTGAAAAGGCCCGGCTTGGTCCGCACCCCTGCGACCAGCCTAGCGCGCGTGGCACAGGTTGCTCAGATCAGAAAAATCGGGGGGGAATATGGGGGAAATCCCCATATTCAGAAATCACGAAATCGACAAAAGATGGCTTCGCAAGTTCTGATCACGGCCTTCGAGGCCAAGTTTTCGACGAATATTGTTACGATGAAAATCAATTGTAGAAGTTTCGCGCGACATCGCCCGGGCGATATCTTTCGTGGTTTTGCCCGACATGACCAGCTGAGCAATTTCGATCTCGGTCGGCGTCATGACCGAAAACGCATCCGATAGTTTGTCGGAAATCATTGAAGTAATCTCTTGCAGATTACGCTCGGCCAGTTCCAGATAAACTTGCGAGGCGTCGCCTTCGGTCAATAGCCCGCGCAACTTGTCCAGATAAGGCAACACCATCGTGCGAACCTGATCTACGATATCCTGATCCCGGTCTTTCCGATCTTCGTCCAAACTGGTCAACAGCACCCGTAGCGCCGTGTTTGTTTCCTGCAGCTCCCGCGTCCTCGCCGCGACGCGGTGCTCCAGTTGCGCCAGAGTTTCATTCAACTTCACTTCCAGCGCTCGGCGCAGGTAAACCTCTTGGATCAAAGCCAAATCCGATTCAACCATGCGCGCAAACTGTGCCAAACCTTCACGAAACAACAAGGCCCGGCGATTGCGGTGACGGTCCAAGACGCAGATTGTTCCGAATACCGAACCATCCGGCCACTTCAGCGGAAAACCGATATAGAAGGACATTCCATGCTCCATGTCCTCATTGTCGCTCCAAGCCGGGTCACAGGTTGCGTCCTCGACAACAAATTCGCCGTCGCGTTCCAGAACGCCCTGACAATAGAGCTTCGGGTTCAGTCGAAAATTCATGCCGACCGGGTATGGGTTTTCTGGATGATCCGATGTGATCAGAACCGCATGATCCGGCGCTTCGGTCTTCATGATCAAAGTGGCGGGCACATCGGCCAGCTGCGAAACAAGGTCGACCAAACGCTGCCAGTTCGCCATTGTCTCGGGCGGTATGTTGGGTCGATCTTGGATCATCGCAATTCGCACCAGTCCGAAAAGTTATCCAATCAGACTAGGACAGCGTTTGGCGGTAGATCAAGAAACAGACACGCTGCGGCGCAGCTAGCCCCCCCAGATCACTTTTACGTAGTTCTGGGTTTCCTTGTAGGGTGGAATTCCGCCGTGCTTTTCAACTGCTTTGGGCCCTGCATTGTAAGCTGCCAGTGCAAGGCGCCAGGACTTGAACTTGCGGTATTGCCAGGAAAGATAACGCGCACCACCCTCCAGATTCTGGATCGGATCGTGCGGATTGACGCCCAGCAGCCGCGCGGTCTGGGGCATCAGTTGCGCAAGACCCAAGGCCCCTTTGTGGGATTTGGCATTCGGGTTCCACCCGCTTTCTTGTTGAACAAGTCGCAGGAAAAGTTCTTCCGGCACGTTATGTTGCCGCGCTGCTTTTCTGGCATGATCCAGATACTGGCCTCGATAGTTACCAGAGTAACGCTTGACGAATTTCCCACGCTCGGTCTTGGGTTTAAGCCGTTCAGAGCCGCGATATTGCGTAGCGGCCCGATTATCCAAAACCTTGGATTGCTTGAGGAATATCGCCTTGCGATTCTTGGTGGACAGCGTTTCTGCCTGCGTCGCAAACGACGTCAGACAAAGACCCAATACCGAGATACCGCCGACCAGAAAACGCATTAATGCCAATCCTGCACCATCAACAACCAATCAGATTATAGTTAAATCAGCCGGAAATGAAAGCTTGGTTAAGACAGTCCTAATGTTTTCCTGCTCAGCGTTGCACGATCAATCATGTTTCAACCAAGTCGTAGCCCGTATAGGGTCAGCACTAGAATACAGCGCCAGATTCGGGCGCCATCCAATCAGAGTAAAACGAGGGAATATATGGCGGGTTCAGTAAACAAGGTCATTCTGATCGGCAATCTCGGTGCCGACCCCGAGGTGCGGTCGTTCCAGAACGGTGGTAAGGTGTGCAACCTGCGCATCGCAACGTCAGAGACATGGAAAGACCGCAACACTGGTGAGCGTCGGGATCGAACCCAATGGCACACAGTCGCCATCTTCTCGGAACCTCTGGTTCGCGTTGCCGAGCAGTATTTGCGTAAAGGCAGCAAAGTCTATGTTGAGGGCCAGTTAGAGACCCGCAAGTGGCAGGATCAGTCGGGGCAGGATCGCTATTCGACTGAGGTTGTCCTGCGCCCTTACCGCAGCGAGCTAACTATGCTGGATGCCCGCGGTGAAGGCGGTGGCGGCGGTGGTGGCTATGGCGGTGGTCAGGCCGGAGGAGGCTATGGTGATCCCTATGGCGGCCAGTCCAGCGCCCCTGCCCCTGCATCCGGCGGCATCGATGACGACGAGATTCCGTTCTAAACCAAACGGAGAAACAACATGGCATGGTCCTTCTCACTTGGCCGATTGCTCGGCTCGGAACTGAGGGTCCATGTCACCTTCTTCCTGCTGCTCGCCTGGGTTGGTTTTGCGGCGTATTCCAGCGGCGGTTGGCCCGCTGCGCTCAACAACATCCTGTTCGTTCTGGCTTTGTTTGCCTGTGTCGTGGCGCATGAATTCGGTCACGCGCTCATGGCAAGGCGATACGGCATTCGCACCCCTGATATCACTTTGCTGCCAATCGGTGGACTGGCACGTCTTGAGCGGATGCCAGAAAAACCGATGCAGGAGGTTTGGGTCGCCTTAGCAGGCCCGGCCGTAAACGTCGTCATCTGGGCCATCCTTGTGGTTTTAGGCGCGGGGATACAACTTGGATCGCTGGCACAGATCGACTCGGCAGGCACGAACCTATTGAGCCGTCTGGCCTATGTGAATCTGCTGCTGGCGGCCTTCAACATGATCCCGGCATTTCCGATGGACGGCGGGCGTGTATTCCGCGCCTTGCTATGTATGAAGATGGAACGTGCCAAGGCCACGCGGATCGCCGCCCTTGGCGGTCAGATCGTAGCGGTCGGGCTTGGTTTTCTGGGGCTGACCTCTGGCAACCCGATCCTGGTTCTGATCGCCGTATTTGTCTTCATTGCCGCGAATTCCGAAAACCAGGACGTTGCACTACGTTCGGTTGCGCGGCGTGTTAAGGCCCGGGATGCGATGATCACCGAGTTCAAGGCGTTGTCGCCCGATGATACGTTGGCGACGGCGGCTCAAGCGGTCATTCATACGACCCAGCACGAGTTTCCCGTCTTGGCCGAGGATGGCAGCCTTTTGGGTTTTGTCACCCGTGACCGACTGTTCGCAGCGTTAGCAAGCGACCATCCCCGATCCGAGCCTGCAGCGTCGATTATGGATAAGAACATACCACAAGCCGCACTCACCAGCGGATTGGACCAAGTTCTGAATGGCCTGCATAAAGGTGCACCCGCAATTGCTGTATGCACCAAATCGGGACACATGGTTGGCTATATCACCCGCGAAAACATCGGCGAGCTGATGGTAATCCAGGGGCGCTGAATCTCAGCAGGCGGCCAGCGCATCATCAAGCACCGAGACCACTGTCTCGCGCGGCACTTCTGAAGTGACGAATGCCTGCCCGATGCCTCGTGCCATAATGAAACGCAACTGGCCATCCACGACCTTTTTGTCCTGCGCCATCAGATCGACCAGTGTTTCTGCATCCGGCAGTTCACCCGGAATATCGGCCAGATCAGTCTTCATGCCCATGGCGCGCAAATGCGCCCTGACACGGCTTGGATCTTCTTGCGGGCAAAGCCCCAGCCGAGAAGAAGTTTCAAACGCCAGCGCACAGCCGATGGCGACACCTTCACCGTGCAGCAATCGATCAGAATAATCGGTCGCAGCCTCAAGCGCGTGGCAGAAAGTATGACCCAGATTGAGCAGCGCCCGGTCGCCCTGCTCGGTCTCGTCGCGCGCCACGATATCGGCCTTCATCTGAACCGAACGTGTGACGGCCTGCACGCGCGCCGCCATGTCGCCGGATGCTAACAGAGGCCCGTTGTCTTCAAGCCACTCAAAGAACTGGGCATCACCCAACAGTCCATATTTGACGACTTCGCCATATCCGGCGAGAAAGTCCCGCGTCTGTAACGTACCCAGCACGTCCGTGTCGGCCAACACCAGTGACGGCTGGTGAAACGCTCCAATCAGGTTCTTGCCCTGTGGCGCATTGATCCCGGTCTTGCCGCCAACCGAGCTGTCGACCTGTGCTAGCAGCGAGGTAGGTATCTGAACAAAGCGCACCCCGCGCCGCATAACCGCAGCAGCAAAACCCGCCAGATCACCGATTACACCCCCACCTAGCGCAACGACGATGTCGTTCCGTTCGACCTTCTCTGCCAGCAACCATTCCACAGCGCGCTCAAAATGCGGCCAGCTTTTGGTCGCTTCACCTGCTGGTAGCGCCAGCGCGCTCATCCCGACCCCGGCTGAGGCCAGACCATCGCGCAGGGCGTCCAGATGCATTCCCGCGACCGTTTCATCGGTCAGAACGGCAACGCGTGGGCGCTTTAGAAGCGGGGCAATCCGTTCCCCTGATTGCGCCAAAAGGCCGGGGCAGATCTCTACATCATAAGAACGCTCGGCCAAATCAACATGTACGGTTTGATGCATTAAATTCGTTCCAATATATCCGGGCGCGTCACCAATGCGGCAATCACCCGATCCACCATATCTTCGATTGCGGTTTCGCCATCTGAGTCAGCCACCAGATCGGCCTGTTCATAGATCGGCACGCGCGCCTCGTACAAACCACGCAACGTTGCATACGGGTCTGCCGTACGCAGCAATGGGCGCGTGTCTTTATGTTTGACGCGATTCCACAACACGTTCAGATCGGCCCGCAACCACACAGATGCACCACGATCTGAGATCATTTTTCGATTGCCTTCTGCCAGAAACGCGCCGCCTCCAGTCGACAGAATGCCTTTTTCCTCGTCCAGAAGCCGCCCGATGATCTGACTTTCCTTGCTGCGAAAGAACGCCTCACCATCGCGGGCAAATATCTCGGGGATGGTCATGTTGGCTGCCGATTCGATCTCGGAATCGCTATCGAGAAAGGGAACGCCGAGCCGAGCCGCCAGAGCCCGGCCCACCGCAGTCTTTCCAGCCCCCATCATTCCGACCAAAACGACGGTTTTGTGCAGTTGAAACTGCGCGGCTGTGTCGGAACGCACCGTGTTATGCTTAATTTCGCTCATTTCGTCGTGAATGACGTGATCTTAAGAAAAATGCTAGTTATAACTTGGGCAAAAGCAAAAATTGAGGCAGCGTTCACCCATGGGCCGTTTAATCAAGTTCCTGATTTACCTCATCTGCCTGTGTTTCATCGGGCTGGTTGGGTATGCCTATGTCGGGCCGTTTTTTGGTGCGGACTTTTCCGCTCCTCAAAGTGAAGTCCGCGAACCGGTCATCTTGAATGCCGACTAGAACCACTCTTCTGGCGCTTTTTCTGGCCGGAACTGCGCAGGCACAATCGACGGAGCCCTTGTCGATCATCGACTGGCTGACCGACCCGCCTGAGAATCTGCCGGGCACAGTGCTATTAGAGCCACCTGTCACCCAGACAGGGTTACAGCCGGACGTGCAGGTCACCCCGCTTGAGGCGCTGTCGCCTCCGTTGGGTTTGGTGGCCTCTTCCGTCACGGGTCTGCCAGTCAACTTGTGGCAGAACAGCGATGCGGATCGTCTGGCGGAACTGATCGCGCAGGTGCGGGTCAAGTCCAACCCCGCTATGCAACGGCTGCTGTTCACCCTGCTCCTTTCCGAGGCACGTCCCCCGAGCGGAGGACAGGCAGAAGACAAATTGCTGATGGCGCGACTGGACCGCCTTATGCAATTGGGCGCATCCGATCCGGTACAATCTCTGGTTCAGCTGGCTGGTCCGACCGATACGCAAGCTCGTTTCAAACGCTGGTTCGATGCAACTTTGCTGACGGGTGACGAAGACCGGAGTTGTACGGCGCTGATCGCGCAGCCGAATTTGTCTCGGGATTACGCAGCGCAAATATTCTGCAAGGCCCGTCGTGGAGATTGGGCCTCAGCCGCGCTGACGCTCGAAGCCGCTCATGCGCTGCAGGTGCTGCCCGAGGACCAGCTTGCGTTGCTCGATCGCTTTCTCAGCCCGGAATTGTTCGAAGGGGCTGAGTATCTTCCTCAGCCCGACGACCCGAATCCGCTTACGTTCCGTCTGTTCGAGGCCATCGGTGAACGTTTGCCCACGGCTTCACTGCCACGGGCGTTCGCCAATGCCGATCTGCGCGATGTGGCGGGCTGGAAAGCCCAGGTCGAAGCTGCTGAACGATTGACGCGGATTGGGGCGCTGACACCCAATCAGTTACTTGGCCTATATACCGAACGTTCGCCGGCTGCTTCGGGCGCCGTGTGGGATCGCGTGGCTGCCATCCAACGGTTCGAAACCGCATTGGGAACCGGAAATCCCGATGCGGTTTCCAAGACTTTAATTGAGGTTTGGGCCCAGATGAAGTCAGTCGGGCTTGAAGTTCCGTTTGCCGAACTCTTTGCCCCGCGCCTGGCTGCAATCAAACTGTCTGGTCCGGCTGCCGAGAATCTGAGGTGGCGTATTCTGCTGTTGTCCGAGCTTTATGAAGACGCGGCGCAAAACGTGCCTGATAGTTCAGAGACCAACATGTTTCTGGCCGCCCTGGCACAGGGCGATCCGCAGCGCGCACCGTCACCAACCCCTCTGGCGGATGCCATTTCGCAGGGCTTTGCCTGGTCCGCGCCCATCCCTTCGGATATCGACGGGCTTCTGAGCAACGATCAATTGGGCGAAGCCATTCTGGAAACGATGCAATTGTTCGCCCATGGCGCGCGCGGCAATCTGGTCGACCTGACCGCTGCAATCGCTGCGTTCCGCCGCGTGGGTCTTGAAGACACCGCACGTCGGGCCGCGTTGCAGTTGATGATCTTGAACGGGGCTTGAGCATGACCGCGCCCGCGTCTCAGGAGCTGTGGATTTCCACCTTCCTCGAAGCGCAAGCTGCTGAGCTTGGCGCCGCCACCAACACCCTGCTCGCCTATGGCCGGGATCTGAAAGATTTCTCTGATTGGTTGACGCTTCGGAAATCGGGCTTTTCCGAAGCGGATCGCGATCGGATCGAAGGTTACCTGATCGATTGCGATGCGCAGGGCCTGTCGCGCTCGACAAGGGCACGGCGGTTGTCGGCGATCAAACAATTGTATCGATTTGCTTTCGAAGAAGGCTGGCGCGAAAGCAACCCGGCCATCCAGATCAAGGGACCAGGGCGCCCCAAGCAATTGCCTAAGACACTGGACGTGCCCGAAGTTGACCGCCTGCTTGCAGCAGCGCGGCGCACGGGTCGTTCCGACGCAGACAAAATTCGCAACACGTGCCTGATGGAACTGCTCTATGCGACGGGGATGCGGGTGACAGAACTGGTGTCGCTGCCGGTCAGTTCAGCCAGAGGTGATCCCCGCATGCTGCTGGTCCTAGGCAAAGGCGGGAAAGAGCGGATGGTTCCGCTGTCCCCCCCTGCCCGCGAGGCGTTGGCAGACTGGCTGCAAGCCCGCGATGCGGCCGAGGAAAAAGCCGTTTCCAAGGGAGGACAAGCGTCGCGTTTCCTGTTCCCGTCGCGCGGGAAGTCCGGGCACCTGACGCGGCATCGCTTCTTTCTGCTGGTCAAGGAATTGGCGATCGAAGGCGGTGTTTCGCCTGAAAAAGTCACACCTCACACGCTGCGCCATGCGTTTGCGACGCACCTGCTGGCCAATGGCGCGGATCTGCGATCGATTCAGACACTGTTGGGCCATGCCGATGTGGCGACAACCGAGATCTATACGCATGTTCTGGATGAGCGCCTGTCGGAACTGGTGTTGGAACACCACCCGCTGGCCAAAGACGACACCACAGATCAGGGCTAACCCCTTGATTGGCCGGGCCCGCACCCCCATAACGAATGCAGCAACACGAACAACCTAGGACCAATGGAACCCACTCCTTCTCTGCTTGATGGCGCATTCTGGATCACGACAGGATCCATTCTTCTTCTCCTTGTCCTATCGGGCTTTTTCTCGGGCTCCGAAACTGCGCTGACCGCATCATCGCGTGGCAAGCTGAGAGCGCAGGCCGACAAAGGCTCGCGCGGGGCGAAAAAAGCGCTGGAAATCACCGATGATAACGAACGTCTGATCGGCTCGGTCCTTCTCGGCAACAACCTTGTCAACATCCTTGCCGCTTCGTTGGCAACCGCCCTGTTTACTCGCCTGTTCGGCGAAAGCGGTGTGGCGCTGGCGACGCTCGTGATGACCCTTCTGGTGCTGATCTTTGCCGAGGTGCTGCCCAAGACCTACGCGATTACCAACGCCGAAAAAGCCGCCGCCTTGGTGGCACCCGTTATCAGCGTCGTCGTAACGGTGTTCTCGCCGGTGGTGGCTGCCGTCCGACTGCTGGTGCGCGGTGTATTGCGCCTGTTCGGCGTACAGATCGACCCCGATAGCAACATCCTTGCGGTCCGTGAAGAAATCGCTGGCGCATTGCAACTGGGCCATTCCGAAGGTGTGGTCGAAAAAGAAGATCGCGACCGTATTCTGGGCGCGCTCGATCTTGGCGACCGCGCGGTGGAAGAGATCATGCTTCACCGCTCGAATATTGAGATGATCGATGCGGATGACGAACCCGAGGCGATCCTGAAACAGTGTCTGGAAAGCCCACACACCCGCCTGCCTGTGTTCCGTGAAGAACAGGAAAACATCGTGGGTGTCGTGCACGCCAAAGACTTGTTCCGCGCAATGTATGCGCAGGTAGGTGGCGCCGATGGTGATCCAGAGCGGCTTAAGAATTTCGACATCGCGAAGGTTGCCAACGATCCTTATTTCGTGCCCGAAACCACCACTCTGGACGACCAAATGCGTGAGTTTCTTCGCATGCACAGCCATTTCGCGCTTGTTGTTGACGAATATGGATCGCTGCGCGGGCTGATCACGCTGGAAGATATTCTGGAAGAGATCGTGGGCGAGATCGCAGACGAGTTCGACATCGACGAAGATGTCCCCGTTACCCGATCTGACGACGGCCAGTATCTGGTCGAAGGCGCGATGACCATCCGCGACGCAAACCGCGCGCTTGACTGGTCGCTGCCGGATGAAGAAGCCAACACGCTGGCCGGGTTGGTGATCCACGAGGCTCAGATGATCCCCATTGTGGGCCAAGTATTCTCGTTCCACGGTTTCCGGTTTGAGGTCACGGCCCGCGAAGGCAACAGGATCACGGCCCTCAAGGTCCGTCCTCTCTAAGCCCTACAGCGCGCGTATTCAGCAAACGACGCGCGGTGTCGCGAACGGAACAGTAATACGCCAGAGCCCTCGGCAGGCTCGGCCAAAAGCCGAGGGAGAAACATCGTGAAAACCACCACCCGTGTCGCAGTTATCGGAGGCGGCGTTGTCGGATGCTCGGTCCTCTATCACCTGACCAAGCTCGGTTGGTCGGATGTGATGCTGCTGGAACGGTCTGAGCTAACCAGCGGTTCGACCTGGCATGCGGCGGGCGGGTTTCACACCCTGAACGGTGACACAAACATGGCCGCCCTGCAGGGCTATACCATCCGGCTGTACAAAGAGCTGGAAGAGATCACGGGCATGTCGTGTGGACTGCACCACGTCGGCGGCGTCACGCTGGCCGACAATCAAGACCGGTTCGACATGTTGCTCGCCGAACGCGCCAAGCACCGATTCATGGGTCTTGAGACCGAGATCGTCGGGCCTGAGGAGATCAAAAAAATTGCTCCGATCACCAACACCGATGGCATCCTTGGTGCGCTGTATGATCCGCTGGACGGGCATCTTGATCCGTCGGGTACAACACACGCATACGCCAAGGCCGCGCGTATGGGCGGGGCTACGATCGAAACACATTGCATGGTGCGCGAGACGAACCAGCGCCCGGACGGAACTTGGGACGTGGTGACCGACAAGGGTACAATTCACGCCGAACATATCGTCAATGCGGGCGGATTGTGGGCGCGCGAGGTCGGTGCGATGGCCGGGATCTATTTCCCGTTGCATCCGATGGAGCATCAATATCTGGTCACCGATAACATACCCGAGATCGAGGCCATCATCGACGCAGGTGGCGAGCACCCGCATGTGATGGACCCCGCTGGCGAAAGCTATCTGCGGCAGGAAGGGCGTGGACTGTGCATCGGCTTCTACGAACAGCCCTGCAAGCCTTGGGCGGTCGACGGCACCCCGTGGGAGTTTGGCCATGAATTGCTGCCCGATGACTTCGACAAGATCACCGATAGCATCGAATTCGCCTACAAACGCTTCCCTGTTCTCGCTGAGGCGGGTGTCAAATCCGTCATCCATGGGCCGTTTACCTTTGCCCCGGATGGCAACCCTCTGGTCGGTCCGGTGCCTGGCGTGCGGAACTACTGGTCAGCCTGCGGTGTCATGGCCGGTTTCAGCCAAGGCGGTGGTGTTGGCTTGACCCTTGCTCAATGGATGATCGAAGGCGAACCCGAACGCGATGTGTTTGCCATGGATGTGGCGCGGTTTGGCGATTGGATCAGCCCGGGCTATACGCGCCCCAAGGTGATCGAGAACTATCAGAAGCGGTTCAGCGTCGCTTATCCGAACGAGGAACTGCCTGCAGCGCGTCCCAACCGAACAACACCAATGTACGACATCTTCAGCGATCTCGGTGCCGTTTGGGGGCAGCAATACGGGCTGGAAGTACCAAACTACTTTGCCCAAGGCGACGAACCGGATTTCGAGACACCCTCGTTCCGCCGTTCCAACGCCTTTGAGGCCACCGGCCGCGAAGTTCGTGCCGTGCGTGGAGGTGTTGGGATCAACGAAGTCCACAATTTCGGAAAATACCGTATTACCGGTGCCGGTGCTCGTGCATGGCTGGATCGCATCATGGCGGGCCGCATACCCAAACCAGGCCGCGTTTCACTGACGCCAATGTTGTCGCATAAAGGTAAGCTGATCGGGGATTTCACCGTCTCCTGCTTGGGCGACGACCTTTTTCACCTGACCGCCTCATACGGCAGTCAGGCATTTCATATGCGCTGGTTCCTGCAAAACCAGGACCATGGCGTGGGCATCGAGAACATCAGCGACCGGTTGAATGGGTTTCAGATCGCAGGCCCCAAGGCCACCGAGGTTTTGTCGGCCTGCACCCGAGAAGCAGTCAACTCGCTCAGGTTTCTAGACGTGCGCGAGATGACAATTGGCATGACCGACTGCATCGTTCAGCGTGTCAGCTATACGGGCGATCTGGGTTATGAGATTTATTGCGACCCAATGGCCCAACGGCAACTTTGGTGGAGCCTGTGGCAAGCGGGTCAAGCCCACGGCATGACCCCGTTTGGCATGCGCGCAATGATGAGTCTGCGTCTGGACAAGTTCTTTGGCTCGTGGATGCGGGAGTTTTCACCGGACTATACAGCGGCAGAAACCGGGTTGGATCGGTTTATCTCATTCTCCAAGAACAGTGATTTCATAGGCCGAGCAGCGGCCGAGGCCGACCGCGCATCCGGTGTCGATCGCCGTTTGGTTGCGTTTGAGGTCGACGCGGCAGATGCAGATGTAAACGCGTACGAACCGATCTGGTTAGACAGCGTTGTTGTCGGCTTCTGTACATCTGGTGGGTATTCGCACTTTGCGGGCAAGTCGATTGCCATGGGGTTCCTCCCGACTGAACAGGCCACCGAGGGACGTGCGGTTGAAATTGAAATTCTAGGTCAGATGCGCAAAGCGCGTGTCATCACGACCCCATTTTTCGATCCCGATGGCGCAAGAATGCGGGGATGACTTATTAATCCACCGACGGCATGCTTGCGAAATGACCCAGATTCCCATCATCCTGCTCGCTGCCGGGCAATCCAGCCGCATGGGTGGTGCTGATAAGTTAATGCAACCGATTGAAGGCGTGCCGCTTCTGCGCCGAGTGGCTCAGCGGGCGCTTGCCGCAGGTCACGTTATCATCGCCCTGCCCCCGGCCCCACATCCCCGATATACGGTGCTACAGGGCCTCGATGTTCAACTGGTCGAAATCCCAAATGCGCAAGAAGGCATGAATGCCAGTTTGAGAGGCGCAATGGCCTCCGTTCCAGCAAATGCACCTGCGGTCATGATCCTGTTATCGGACCTTCCGGACCTCACAACCCAAGACCTGAACAGTGTTCTCCGATCAGTCAAAACCCACCCTGACAGTCTGATATGGCGTGGGGCTACTGACGAAGGCGCTCCCGGCCATCCTGTCGTGTTTGATCGTTCTCTATTTTCAGAGCTTTCGGAACTGAACGGTGACAGCGGCGCGCAGATTGTCGTGCAACGCTACAAGGGCAAGGTTCATCTGCATCGCCTGCCCGCCCAGAATGCGCTGCTTGATTTGGATACACCCGCCGATTGGACCCGTTGGAGTGCAGGCCGACCGCAAAAGCAGCCCCTCAAATAAACGCGACCCGGTCAATAATGACCGGGTCGCATGCCCAAAAACAGGACTACCACTTTCACCAATCTCTAAAGCGCGGTCAGATCGCCAATCAGGCTACCCGACGTTGTGCTGCTGAACCTAAACAAGACCCCCTCGTTAACATGCCGCTCAGCGCTATGGAGACTGAGATGCGCCTTTGACACCCCCTAGTGCCTAAGGCCCCCCTCACTTGGGCAACTCCAATGTCGCTGATCCGATGCGTTCAAACAATGTAAAATTGGATGAAATGGTAAATTTCAGCGCAGGCGCACTGGCTTTTGAGCAACAATGCAACACTCTGAATTCTACCAATGGTTGCATCGACTTATACTTTTTCCAGAAGTTTCCGTCAGTTGCGCACTTAGAATACGGCTAACTTACCTATTTCAAAGGCATCGACGGGCGTGTTCGAAATTTGAACACTCCATCTCACGCAACTTTTAGGAGAAGTACTTTTGAGACCGCAAAAGCGTCGTTTCTTTGTTAACAAAAATGAATCAATTCAATGCTTTTTCGAAATTATTGACTTTATCGGCAACAATCCACCGATTCGCCACATAGCACCCAAGCTGATTCTTGCTACCCGAGCACCTTGAACGGAGTCATTAAAGCGGCGAAACGTGGCGAAATTAAGGTTTCTTAATATTTCTCTCAGGATATCCCAAGGTTGCCAGTGCATCTCCTGTCTCAATGCGCGGGATCAACCGCCGAAATAGACAGGAGTCAAAATGAGCATCCGTAAATCCTCACTGCTTATTCCACGCACATCCAGCTGGATGGGAGCTACCGCACTGGGCGCGGCCATGATGGCCACCACCGCCCTGCCCGCAATGGCAGACGAGGCTCTGGCCGATCTGGTCGAAACCGTCTCGCCTTCGGTGGTCACGATCACCGCCAAGCAAGATGCCAAACCACGCCCCACACAAGGTCAAGAGTTCGACCTCGAAAACCATCCCTTTGGCGAGTTCTTTAAGCGGTTCGGCGGTCCTGAAGGATTTGACATGCCGCAGCGAGGCCCCAGCCAGGGTTTGGGATCAGGCTTTGTGCTGGATAAGGCAGGATACATCGTCACCAACCACCACGTTGTCGATAACGCTAGCGAAGTGACCGTACGTCTGAGCGATAACCGCACATTCGAAGCTGAAATCGTTGGTACAGATCCGCTTACGGACATCGCCGTGCTTAAAATCGACGCAGGAGAAAACCTGCAAGCCGTTCAAATGGGTGACAGCGATGTCATTCGCGTGGGCGAAGACGTCGTCGCCATCGGCAACCCGTTTGGCCTGAATGCAACTGTTACGACCGGTATTGTTTCCGCGAAGGGGCGCAATATTTCGGAAGGTCCCTACGCCGAATTCATCCAGACCGACGCTGCTATCAACAAAGGCAACTCGGGTGGTCCGCTATTCAACATGGATGGTGAGGTGATCGGTGTGAACTCGGCGATCTATTCGCCCAGCGGCGGCTCAGTCGGGCTCGGCTTTGCGGTGACTTCGAATATTGTAGATCACATCACGGCTGATCTGCGCGATGACGGCGAGGTCAGCCGCGGTTGGTTGGGAGTGTCGATCCAGAATGTCAGCCCCGAACTGGCTGCTGCGATGGGTATCGATACGGCAACAGGTGCACTGGTATCGGATGTTGTACCTGACAGCCCGGCCGATGGCGTACTGCAGCAAGGTGACGTGATCCTGACCTTCAATGACGAAGCCGTTGATTCCAGTAGCGATCTTCCGATCCTGGTTGGCACGACCAAGGTAGGTACTGATAGCACGCTGACTGTTCTTCGAAATGGCAAAGAAGAACAGATCGAACTGACAATCGGTCAGCATCAGTCAGCCTCGGCGGCGACCGATAGCGTGGTTGAAGACAAGTTCGAAGGTACGTCGCTGGGCGTAACCGTGGCACCGCTGACCGAAACCGCCCGCGCCGAGATTGGCGTGGCCGAGAACATCGATGGTGTTGTTGTCACCGATCTGGAGCCCGAAAGCCCTGCGGCCAAGGCCGGATTGCAGCGTGGTGATGTGATCGTTCGACTGGGCAATCTGGATACCGTTACGCCAGACGCTTTGAAAGAAGCGCTGGAGAACGAAAAGACGGATCCAGCTCTGGTTTTGATCAATCGCGGTGGCAACCAGATCTTCGTCGCGGTCGAAATCGCCTAACCCTACACCTAAGCGCGCCACATGATGGGGAAATCTGGAGCGCTTATTCTGGCAGGCACGGATTGTCCACGTGCCGCCGGAACAGCCGGGTGCACCTTTGCACCCGGCATGTTTTTTTCAAAGAGTATGTGTGTTTAAATCCCATTGGGAAGGAGCCCTGACCATGAGCAGACGCTTGTTGATCGTTGAAGATGACCAAGACACACGGGACTTCATTGCCAAGGGATTTGGTGAAGAAGGCTATGTTGTCGAAGTCGCATCAGATGGCCGCGAAGGCCTGTACCACGCAACTGACGGCGGATTTGATGCGGTCGTACTGGACCGAATGCTTCCCGGGCTGGACGGGTTATCACTGATTAAGTCAATGCGTGCGGCTGGGTTGAAAACACCTGTTCTGATGTTAACCGCCATGAGTGCAGTGGACGAGCGAGTCAAAGGCCTCCGCGCGGGCGCAGACGATTATCTGGTCAAACCATTTTCATTCCAGGAACTTCATGCCCGGATCGAAGCCCTGTTGCGTCGACCGCAAGAAGCCGAAGAAACGCCGACCCTTGCCTGCCGCGATCTCGAAATGGATCTGTTGACTCGCAAGGTCACGCGCAACGGTCGTGAAATCACCCTGACCCCGCGCGAATTTCAAATTCTGGAGTTCTTTCTGCGCCGAAAAAACCGCGTCGTCTCGCGCACGATGTTGCTTGAAGGTGTGTGGGATTACCACTTTGACCCGAACACCAACGTGGTCGACGTCCATATTTCGAAACTGCGCCGCCAGCTTGATGAAGACGGAGCCGACCCGGTGATTGAAACAGTCCGAGGCGCCGGATACATGGTTTCGGATGGATAACCTGCGCCTGTCGCTGAAAAACTCTCGTACTCGCTTGGTTCTGGCCAGCATGGTGCTTAGCACTTTGCTGACGGCGACCGTTCTGACGATGGTGTATTTTACGGCCAATCGCACGATTTCAGGCGAGACGCGTTCGGTCGTTCAGGCCGAGCTTACGGGCCTGGCAGATGAATATGAACGGCGTGGCATGATCGGGTTGATCTCTGCCATCGACCGCCGTTTGCCGACAGCGGCCGAGCGGGATGCCTTGTACCTGCTGACAGGTCGGCAAGGCACGAAACTGGCGGGCAACCTGACGCATTGGCCGGAAGGGATAACTCCGGGCAGCGGCTGGGTCGATCTTCAGCTTCGCAAAGAAGATACGGATCAATCTGTCCCGATCTCTGCCGCTTCGGTCCGGCTGCCGGGTGGTGAGAGGCTGCTTGTCGGGCGTGATTCATTGGCCAGACAGCAATTCGACCGGGTTCTGTTCCGGTCTGTTGCACTGGCACTTGCCACTGCATTGGCGCTGAGTTTGTTGACCGGCTGGCTGCTGACCCGGCTGGTGTTTTCACGACTGAAAGACATCGCCAATACAGCCGACAATATCGTTTCCGGCGATTTAGCTCTGCGCATGCCTCTACGTGGCACGGGCGATGAATTCGATCAGGTCGCGGGCACGTTGAACAACATGCTGGATCGTATTGAAGAACTGATCAGCAACCTGCGCACAACCTCCAATTCGATTGCTCATGACCTGCGCTCTCCCTTGTCGCGGCTGCGGCAACGGGTCGAATCCCTGGCTGAGCCCGGCAAAAGCGATCAAGATCGCGAGATCGACATGGCGCGCGCGACCGGCGAGATTGATCACCTGCTGCGCGTTCTCAGCCAACTGACCGAGATTTCGCGCGCCGAGGCCGGTCTGGGCCGCGAACAATTTGAACCGGTAAAGCTTTTGCAACTGGTCGGTGACGTGGTTGAGTTATACGAACCTGTCGCGTCTGATCAGAACATCCGACTTGAGGTCGTTGGAAACGCGGACCCAATCCAAGGCCATCGCCCTCTGCTGTCTCAAGCACTGTCGAACCTTCTTGAAAACGCCATGCGCTACGCCCCGCCCGGCACAGCGATCACCATCGAAATTCGAGACGACGGCGACTATGCGTTACTCAGCGTTCGCGACCGGGGCCCTGGCGTACCAGAAAGCGATCTGCCCCGATTGCAGATGCCGTTTGTCACGCTTGATCCTGCAAGGACCGGGCGGAATGCCGGCCTTGGACTGGCGCTTGTGGCGGCAATTTCACATATGCACGGCGGCACATTTCTGGCGCGCAATCGTAAACCAGGGCTTGAGACAACCCTGAAGTTGTCACGCAATTCGTAATTGCATAAAAAACATCTACTAGAGCGTTGATCTAATTACATAACTGCAGGCAACGACGCGTATCCGTTAAACCGAATGCGACCACCCTGCACCCGATTTCCTTGAATCTGGTAATCGGGAAATCGCTTCAGCAATCGATCCAGTGCAACACGACCTTCAAGGCGCGCCAAAGTCAGGCCAACGCAGACATGCGGCCCGCCCGCGAAGGCCAGGTGCCTGTTCGGCTTGCGTGTGATGTCAAATCGGGTCGGGTCGGCGAACACCTCGGGATCACGGTTCGCTGCCCCGATACAGAGATGCAGGTTCGTTCCTTTGGCGATCTGATGTCCTCGGATTTCAACGTCCTCCGTGGTTTCCCGGTTGCCAAATTGGTTGGGTGACCGAAAGCGCAAGACCTCTTCAACCGCCGGGACAATCAATTCGCTATCTTCCAGTAGTCTTTGGCGTTGTTCTGGATAGTCATGAAGCAGCGCCAGCCCATTGCCGATCAGATTGGTGGTCGTTTCGTGACCCGCATTCAGGATAAAGATACAGTTTTGCAGAAGCTCAATCTCGCTCAGCATCTCGTCCGCGCCTTCGCCTCGGATCAGACGTGTCAGAACATCTGTTTCCGGATCTCCCGGATTTGCGCGACGACGGGCAACAAGATCCTGAAGATAGGTTTTGAATTCGCGAACAGCAGTGTGGCCCTTTTCCAGCTGAGCTTCTGTCAAAGCGGGTTCCAAAGCACCAAGGATGGCCAACGACCAATCGCGCAGAGGCGCGCGTTCGTTCATCGGTACATCCAGCAGATTGCCGATGATCTGGATCGGAATGGTCGAAGCAAAATCCGCGATCAGGTCAACCTGCCCCCTGCCCGCCATATCATCCAGCAGCGTATCAACGGTTTCGATCAGACCCGGCTCCATCCGCGCGATTGCCCGGGGCGTCAGGGCTGAGGTCATGATCTTGCGCACACGCGTGTGCAAAGGCGGGTCGGAGAACACCAATGAAGTTGTATGATGTTCGAATAACGGCGAGCCAACACCGAATTTAGGGCCAAACGCCGCCTCCTTATCCGAGGAATAAAGCGTCGTGTTGCGATAAATGGCATCCAGATCCGCATGGCGTGACAACAACACGGAACCGTCCGGCTGTCGCAATACTGGCGCATGCTCAAGCAGTGCATCGTAAAAGGGGAACGGGTCGTCGACAAACCCCTCGGGCGGGTTCATCAGGTCCAGATTTTGCGCGACATTCTCTAGGCTTAGATCGTTCATTCTTGACCCCTCCAATGCTTGGGTAGCGGAAAGGGAAGCCGCAAACAACCTTGAGCGGGTGACAGGCCGCTTCGGGCGGGATAAGACAAGGCATGTCTGATCCGATCTCCTCCATCCGCAATCTTGGCCCGGCATTCGAACAAGCCTGCGCACGAGCGGGCATTATGACAGCTCAGGAGTTGCGCGCGTTGGGAGCAGACGAGGCTTATTCGCGCCTATTGCAGGCCGGAACGCGCCCTCATTTCATCGGCTATTATGTATTGGTCATGGGCTTGCAAGGTCGCCCCTGGAATGACTGCAAGGGCGAGGAAAAGAAGGCCTTGCGCGAACGGTTCGATGCGATCAAGGCCGGAGTCAGCATAGCACCAAAGCATCAGATGATTGCCGATCTTGATGCTTTGGGCGTGCGTATATCGGCCAAGGATTTGGCGGCAGACTAGGCTTCGAGCGCCCCGATCATATCGACCCGCATTGCGTGGCGACCACCTTCGAATTCGGATGTCAGGAAAGCAGCCGTGATTTCCAGTGCTTGCTTTTCATCGATAATCCGCGCCCCCAGCGAGAGCATGTTTGCGTCATTGTGCTGACGGATCATCTGGGCCGAAAAGACATCACTGCAAACGCCACATCTGACGCCGTTGATTTTGTTCGCCGCCATCATGATACCCTGACCGGTGCCACACAAGATGATACCAAAGCGACAATCACCCGAAGCCACAAGGCGCGCTGCGGCAGCTCCGTGTTCGGGATAATGAGTGCTTTCCGATGTGGTCGGGCCGATATCTACGGCCTCCCAACCTTCGGCTTCAACGTAAGCAGAGATAGCCTGCCTGAGGTCGATTGCAGCGTGATCACTGGAAAGAACAATGCGTTTGTTTGTGCTCATGACGGCATTTCGCTCCTGTCGACTAAAGCAATGCGGACAAACACTCTTGAGCCCTGCCCTCATAAGAAAGGCCGCACCCGATATGGGGTACGGCCTAAAGCTGTGATCTGACGGCCGATTAGCCGACCAGTTCGATGCCCGAGAAGAAGTAGGCGATCTCAACCGCGGCAGTTTCCGGTGCGTCCGAACCGTGGACCGAGTTTTCACCGACCGATTCAGCGAACTCGGCGCGGATGGTGCCAGGTGCTGCGTCTGCAGGGTTGGTTGCGCCCATGACTTCGCGGTTCTTTGCAATGGCGCCTTCGCCTTCGAGAACCTGAACAACAACGGGGGCCGACGACATGAATTCGCACAGTTCGTCATAGAACGGACGCTCGGCGTGCACGTCATAGAACTTGCCAGCTTGAGCTTTGGTCATGTGAATGCGCTTTTGCGCGACGATGCGTAGGCCAGCTTCTTCGAACTTGGCGTTGATCTTGCCAGTCAGGTTGCGGCGGGTTGCATCGGGTTTGATGATCGAGAATGTGCGTTCCAGTGCCATATTGGCCTCTCCTTGACTTAAGGGCGCGACACCCGCGCCGAAATCCATCGCGCGCCGCCTAACATGGTATTTGTCTCATGAAAAGCGTTATGATCGTTTATCGCTCAGATCGCCTCAGGCAGCGGGTCGGTACGATCCAACCGGCGGACATATAGCACTGCCAAAAGACCCGCAAAGCTGCTGCCGCACATCATGCTCAGCACCAGATAAGGCCCGTTTTCGGGGCTTACGAACGTCCCGGTCATCATGGTCAAGACCGCCCCCAGCGCCACGATCAAAGCGCCTGATAATCCAGCCGCGCTGCCGGCTAGTTTCGGACGTACCGACATCACCCCGGCCGAGGCATTTGCATTGGTCAAACCATTTCCGAAACCAACGCAGATGGCGGATCCAAAAAACACCCAGACCGAGCCCATATTGCCGATGAACAGCAGCAGCCCGCAAAATGGCCCAACCGACGCCACTACCCGACCGAACAAGATCATTGTCGTCAGCTGGGTGCGCTTTGCGATGCGCCCGGTGACAAAGTTGCCGACCATAAACCCGCCCGTGATGATACCGATGCCCAGACCCAGCATTGCTGGGCTCAGGTCGAACCAGGCTGCGGCGACCAATGGCGCGCCGGTGATAAAACTAAAAAAACCGCCGATGGAGAACGCGGCGCATAAGGCGTAACCCCAGAACCTACGCGCGCGGAACAAATGCGGGTATTCCCGCATCTGCGCCGCGAAAGTCGACGAGCGGTTGGTGTTGGTTTCACCCATGTCAGCCCAAAGCAGCAACAGCACCCCTGCCCCAAGCAGCGAATACAGCACGAACCCGGCCCGCCAACCAAAAAGCATATCCAGCGCGCCACCTAGCATTGGCCCAAGCATCGGTGCCAGTGCCATGGCCATTGCGACATAGCCCAGCTTGCTGGCGGCCTCGTTTGGTGGATATCGGTCGCGGATCGAAGCACTCGACAGCACCGGCCCGGCCACCACCGCCGCCTGAATCATCCGAAACGAAAGGAAAACCCAGATTGACTCGGCTAAGACGCATCCAATTGAAGCGGCGACAAATATGACCATCGCGATCAACAAGACAGGTCTTCGCCCGTAGCGATCCGACAGCGGCCCGACGATCAACTGCAAGACCGCCGAGACAAATAGGTACCCTGCGACGGCCACGTTCATCAGGCCATAATCCACGCCGAAATCTTCGCTCATATGCGCCAGCGACGGCAGGAACATGTTCAGTGTCAGAACCGAGAGCGCCGTTGCAAAGATCAGCGTTATCAGGGTCGGAGGAGATTGAGCCGCACGCATAGCGAAACCAATTGGAGGACGAACCGGAACAGCGCTAACACATCGCTTCTGAATTGAACATGGCGACCTCTGGCGGCGGTTTGGATGCTCTGGTAAGAGCGGCTCATGCTACGGATCGAGAACATCACCTACGCCGTTGAAGGCCGTCCTCTGTTCGACGGGGCCAGTGCGACCATTCCCGATGGCCACAAGGTCGGCCTTGTCGGGCGCAATGGTACCGGAAAGACGACGCTCTTTCGGTTGATCCGGGGCGAGCTGTCGCTGGAATCAGGCAATATATCCCTGCCCAAACGTGCGCGGATCGGGGGCGTGGCGCAGGAAGTGCCATCCTCGGATGTCTCGCTAATCAACACGGTTCTGGCCGCGGATGTGGAACGCAGCACATTGATGGCCGAAGCAGACAGCGCGACAGATCCGGACCGGATTGCTGAAATCCAGACACGGCTGGCTGATATTGATGCTTGGTCGGCTGAGGCTCGGGCAGCCTCGATCCTCAAAGGACTGGGCTTTGACGATGAGGATCAGCTGAAACCCTGTTCGGATTTCTCGGGCGGATGGCGCATGAGGGTAGCGCTGGCGGCCGTACTGTTTTCGCAGCCTGACCTGTTGCTGTTGGACGAACCGACCAATTATCTGGACCTTGAAGGTGCGTTGTGGCTTGAAAGCTATCTGACCAAATACCCTCACACCGTCATCATCATCAGCCACGACCGGGGGTTGTTGAACCGCGCCGTCGGATCAATTCTGCATCTCGAAGATCGCAAGCTGACTTATTACGCGGTTCCCTACGACAAATTTGCCGAACGTCGCGCTGAACGTCTGGCACAAGCAGAGTCGGAAAACGCCAAGGCCAAGGCCCGCATCGCACATCTGCAAAGTTTCGTGGATCGTTTCCGCTATAAGGCGTCAAAGGCCGTACAGGCCCAGTCTCGTTTGAAGATGATCGAGCGCATCCAACTGGTTTCAACTCCACAAGAGGCGGCTTTGCGCGCCTTTTCATTCCCCGAGCCAGAAGAACTGTCGCCACCGATCATTCAGCTTGAAGGAGGCGTGACCGGTTATGGTGAGACCGAGGTTCTGCGACGACTGAACCTGCGCATTGATCAGGATGATCGCATCGCTCTGCTGGGCAAGAATGGTCAGGGAAAGTCAACCCTTTCAAAACTGCTATCTGACCGCCTACCCCTGATGGCAGGTAAAATGACCCGAAGCTCCAAGCTGCGCATCGGCTATTTCGCGCAGCATCAGGTAGATGAGCTGCATGTTGACGAAACACCATTGGATCACCTGCGCCGCCTACGCCCAAATGAAGCACCCGGCAAGTGGCGCTCGCGTCTGGCGGGGTTCGGATTGAACGCGGATCAGGCAGAAACGCTGGTCGGTCGCCTGTCGGGCGGACAAAAGGCGCGCTTGTCGCTACTGATCGCCACCATCGACGCGCCGCATATGCTGATCCTCGACGAACCGACGAACCATCTGGACATCGAAAGCCGCGAAGCGTTGGTCGAAGCGCTGACTGCCTATTCCGGCGCGGTCATCTTGGTCAGCCACGACATGCATCTACTGTCGCTTGTCGCTGATCGGCTATGGCTGGTCTCGGATGGCACCGTGAAGCCATTCGATGGCGATCTTGAGGCCTATCGCGCTCTTTTGCTGGCCCGCGAGAAACCGGTCAAAGATAAACTACAGGCGCCCAAACCCAAACGTGCGTCACGCGAGACCGTATTGGCCCTGCGTGCGGATCTGCGCAAATGCGAAGACCGGGTCGAGAAACTGACCAATATGCACGACAAGCTTTCTGCCAAGCTGGCCGATCCGGCGCTTTATGAAGATGACCGGATCAACGATCTGGAAACCTGGAACCGCAAATTCGCCGAGGTGGTCGAAGCCATGCAAAAGGCTGAAGCCCTATGGGTCGCCGCCGCAGAACGGTTGGAACAGGCAGAGAGCGCAGCATGATCGACATTGCCTTTTTCATAACGGCTTTCACCACGATGTTCGTGGTGATTGACCCTTTCGGCACCACGCCAATTTTCGTTGCCTTGACGCAGGACATGGATGCGGCCACACGCCGTAAGATTGCCATTCGCAGCTGCCTGACCGCAGTTTTCATCCTGATCGCCTTTGCCGCTTTTGGTGAAGCGGTTCTTGGATTCGTCGGCATCTCGATGGAAGCCTTCCGCGTTGCAGGTGGCGCGCTTTTGTTTCTGACTGCGCTGGACATGCTGTTCGACCGCCGTACCAAACGCCGCGAGGACCGCGCCGAGGAAGAAGATCATTCTGACCCTTCGGTGTTCCCCTTGGCCATACCCCTGATCGCGGGCCCTGGATCGATCGCAACAATCATTCTTTTGGCCGGACAAAACCCGGGCGTCCCTGGGATCGCAGCGGCCTGCGCTGTTATGCTTGCCGTCATGTTGGTTGTATTTGTGTTCTTTCTGGCCGGAGGCATGATCGCCCGTATTCTAGGTAAGACCGGGCTGAACGTGCTGACACGGCTGCTGGGTATGCTGCTGGCTGCACTGTCGGTTCAGTTCATTCTTGATGGCCTCAAAGCCTTTGGTTTCGCCGCATGAAACACCATATTGGTATGAGACAACTGATTTCGGGTGATTGAATGGACGGCTACGATATTGGGCGATTGACCTATCTGGTTTTGCTGGGTGCTGCCCTGTTGATGTGGTTTATCACTCAGAACCGTCAGTCGTTGGGAAAAACCATGCAGCAGGTCGCGGCATGGGTGTTTATCTTTATCGGTGTCATTGCTGTTGTCGGATTGTGGGATGACATCCGTTCAACCGTCAGCCCGACCCCGCAACTGACTGTGACAGATCAGCGGATTGAAGTGCCCCGCTCTTATGATGGACACTACTATTTACCAATGCTGGTGAATGGCACAGCGGTGACCTTTCTGGTCGATACCGGGGCCAGCAATATCGTCATCAGCCCGAAAGATGCCGAACGAATTGGAATCGATACGGATCAATTGAACTATCTCGGCCGCGCCTCGACGGCCAATGGCATTGTGCGTACAGCGCCGGTTCGGCTGGACAGCCTGTCTTTGGGCCCCATCACCGATCGCGATATCCCGGCCTCGGTCAATGAAGGCGATCTGGGTCAATCCTTGCTAGGGATGGCGTATCTGCACCGCTTTTCGAACATCCAGTTCGCAGATGGGCGTCTAATCCTGTCGCGTTGACCGCATTCCCCAATTGAGAACAAAATGAGAACATGCTAATTTGATCAGCATGTCCACCAATCTTCTTGGCCGCAAGCCCGCGCGCACCCCACCCGGGGTGGCCCTGCACCCACAGATCAGTCTGCAACTGGCCCGTGTACACGAAGCCTGCGGCCCTGCCCGGCGTAGCTTTGCTCTGTGGGTGGCGGGGCAGACTCAAGGGCCAGTGATGTGGATTACCCCGGCTTGGGAGGTGGCGCAGCTGCATCCCGAGGGCATGCTGCCTTTTGCCGATCCGTCCCGGTTTCTGCTGATCCGCCCTGACAAACCTGAAGACCTGTTGTGGTGCATGGAAGAAGCCTTGCGCAGCGGTGCCGCCCCGTTGGTCATTGGCGATTTGCCCGGCCCGCCGGGTCTGACCCCGGTCCGGCGGATGCATCTGGCTGCCGAACAGGGCGGCATATCGGGACAGGCTCCGCTGGGGCTATTGCTGACGCCTGACGATGGTGGCGCACAGGGGATTGAGACGCGCTGGCATATGGCGCCCACCTATCGGGACGAGGCCTGCAGTTGGTGTCTGACCCGCCGCCGCGCCCGCGCCCTGCCCCCGGCCAGTTGGCACGTGACGCGGGCCGCTCCTCATTCCGGACTGCAGCTAAAGCAGATCAAATCCGAAGACGCCCCAATGATCACATAACTTGTGACTGGCCAAAACCGGACTTGCCCCCTAGCGTGCCGGCATGACACACCCGATCCATGACAGCCGATATTCCTGGCTTCGCCTGCTGATCACCCTGGCCATCGCAACCGTGGTCAATGTGGGCATGTGGGCTGTGATCGTCGTCATGCCCGCCATCGAGACCGAGTTTGGCGCAGACCGAGCCGCGGCGTCGATGCCCTATACGCTCGCCATGATCGGCTTTGCCTTCGGCAACATGTGGCTGGGCAAGCTGGTGGACCGACTGGGCGTGACAATGGCGTTGATCGGCGCCGCTGTGCTGAGCGCGGTAAGCTATCTGCTGGCAACCCTTGCGCCGAATATTGCGCTGCTGTCGGTTGCGCATCTTCTGCTGGGGCTCGGCACGTCAATCGGATTTGGACCGCTGATCGCCGATATCTCGCATTGGTTCATGCGCAGGCGAGGGATTGCCGTGGCACTGGTGGCCAGTGGCAACTACCTGTCGGGCGCGATCTGGCCCACGCTGCTGTCGGGCATTCTGCAGCGCGACGGGTGGCAGCAGGTTTATCTGAGTCTCGCCGTCATCACCCTGGTCGCCGTCATTCCTCTGTCCCTGCTTTTGCGCAGACAGGTCCCCGTCGAGGCGCACGGCACGGCAGCAGCGGCAGCACAGGTCAAAGCACAAAGCGTCGGCTTTTCACCCCGCGCCCTGCAGTACATCCTCGGGCTGGCTGGTATCGGCTGCTGCGTGGCCATGTCGATGCCTCAGGTCCATATTGTCTCCTATTGTGTGGGCTTGGGCTATGGCCCGGCCGTTGGTGCCGAGATGCTGTCTCTGATGCTGTTGGGCGGCGTGGTTAGCCGCATCATCTCGGGGCTTGTCGCGGACCGGTTGGGAGGGCTTTCAACACTGCTGATCGGCTCGGTCCTGCAATGTATCGCTCTGTTCCTGTTTCTCCCTTATGATGGGATGGTTTCGCTTTATGTCGTCAGCATGCTATTCGGGCTGGCCCAGGGTGGTATCGTCCCCAGCTACGCGCTGATTGTACGTGAATATATGCCCCCGCAAGAGGCCGGTGCGCGCGTGGGTTTTGTCATGATGATGACTATCCTCGGCATGGCTCTGGGTGGTTGGATGTCGGGCTGGATCTATGACGTGACTGGCAGTTATCAGCTTGCTTTCATCAATGGCATCCTTTGGAACGGGCTGAACATCGCAATCGTGCTGATGCTCATGAAACGCTCGCGCCCGCGCGGACGCACGGCGATGGCATGAGGAACCTTACCCGACGCAGCCTGATTGCAAGCCTTTGCGCGTTACCAATGGCACGGGCAGCGATGGCCGCCCTCACCCCATATGCGCTGGCAGCATCGCGCAGTTCCGTTGGCTTCACCTATGATTTGTCCGGCGCGCTTCAGACGGGCACGATGCCAGTACAGTCGGCCCAAATTCTTATTGATACCAATCGCTTGCAAAACAGCCGGGTCGATGTCGTGCTGGACGTGGCCCGGGCACGGACGAACCTACCATTTGCCCGAGGTCCGATGTTGGGAAAGAGTGTGTTGAACGCTGCCCAATACCCCACCATCCGTTTCATCACGACCAAGATTCAGTTGGGACCCACTGGCCGTATCTCGGAAGGTGCAACCGTGACCGGCGATCTGACAGTGCGCGGTATCACGCGTCCGGTGACTTTGAGCGCCAACCTGTATCGGAGACCGGGAAGCGCGGTGGATGATTTGGACACCCTGTCCATCCGGCTAGAGGGGGCGATCAATCGAAATGAGTTTGGCGCGTCTGGATATCCTGATCTTGTACAACCCACGATCGGCCTGGACATCCACGCCGAAATCATCCGGCAGGATTAACCACAAAAAGGCAAAAAACGACGTCAGGGCGTCGATAAGGCGCGCGCATTTCGTAGCGACAAGGTCAAGTTGCACCTATCATGCGTACGATCATTTCATTTGCCGCCCTCTTTCTTTCGGTCATTCTGCTGCAGCTCTCAACGGGCGGTGTTGGTCCGCTGGATGCAATCTCGGGGCTGACGCTTGATTTTTCGACCGAACAGATCGGTCTGCTGGGGTCATCGCACTTCATTGGGTTCTTTGTTGGTTGCTGGTGGGCTCCGCGGCTTATGGGCAGCGTCGGGCACTCGCGCGCATTTGCGGTCTGCACCGCTTTGGGCGCGATGGGGTTGCTGGGGCATACGCTGACTGAAAACCCTTATGTCTGGGCCGCGCTGCGTATCGCGTCGGGCACCTGTGTCGCAGGTTGTTACACCGTGATCGAGGCTTGGCTGAACGCCAAGGTCACCAACGAAACCCGTGGGCGCGCGATGGGTACCTACCGTATCGCCGATATGGGGGCCTCGCTTTGTGCACAGCTTATCATTGCTGTTCTGCCACCCGCCTCTTACGTTTCATACAACCTGCTTGCGATCCTATGCTGTGCATCGATCTTGCCGCTGGCCCTAACTCGCGCCAGCCAACCCAAGACACCGGACACCCCGCGCCTGCGTCCCAAGCTGGCCTGGCACAGCTCACCACTAGCTGTGGCGGGCGTTATCGTGGCTGCGCTTAGCTCGGCATCATTTCGCATGGTCGGCCCGGTATACGGTCAGGAGGTCGGACTGGGCGTAGATCAGATTGCATTCTTTCTGGCCTCTTTCGTTCTGGGCGGCGCACTGGCCCAGTACCCCTTGGGTTGGCTCGCAGACAAGTATGATCGACGCTGGGTGCTGATCTGGCTATCCGTGGCAGCGGTGCTAAGCTGCGGTGTCACGATGTTGGCTAGCGGAACTGGAACGGTCGGCGTTATGCTGGCCGCCGGGTTCTTTGGCCTGACCACGTTTCCGATTTTCTCGGTTTCCTCGGCCCATGCGAATGATTTTGCCACGACCGAACAACGCGTTGAATTGGCAGCAGCGTTGATGTTCTGGTATGCATTGGGGGCGATTGCCTCGCCCTACATCTCATCCACGTTGATCCAGCAATTCGGCCCCGGAGCCCTGTTTGCTTTTGTTGCATTGGGTCATCTGTTTCTTATTGTCTTTGGCCTCGCCCGTATGCGTTCGCGCCCGACGCCCGAGAAACGGACGAATTATGTCTATGCACCGCGCACATCCTTTACCATCGGCAGGCTGCTCAAGGGTTCTCGCGAAAAGCAATGAAAAAGGGCCGGGAAATCCCGGCCCTTCTGTTTTACTGCTGGACCGCTGGCCCGTGGTCCTCGACCGCGTCGACCACCTCATCTGGGTCCCCGGTGCTCTCAAGCGCACCGTTCACTACGCCCCCGACGCCGTTCTCCATGGACAAGCCAAGCTCTTCGCCCAGTTTCTTGAGCGCTGGCATCTGCACGGCCATTCCCATGATCGAATCCAACGCCTGATTGACGACCGGCTTTTCACCGCTTGAAACACCACCACCATTGGCAGCTCCGATCCCACCAACCTGATGGATTTTGATCGAGTCGATTTTTTCGGCCGGCTTGACCATTTCCGAGATGATCGAGGGCATGGTTTCAATGCGGGTCAAGTCGACCTTCATCCGGATCTGCTCAGGTGACAGGGCATTGTCCGCCTCTACGATCGCACGCTTACCTTCCGCCTCGGCCAGCATGTCGTTTTTCTTGGCCTCGGCGCGAATGTTCAGCGCGTCTGCTTCGGCCTGCGCTTCCTCGCGGCGGGCTTCGGCGCGGTCTGCGGCGGCCTCTTTCTCGGCCTGCGCTGACAAACGGATCGCGGTGGCCTGACGTTCGGCCTCACGGGTGGCTTCAATCAGAACAATCTGCTTCTGACGCTCGGCCTCGGCCACTTCGCGCGCCGTAGCCACAGCTTCGGTTGCTTTGGTCGCCTCGGCTCGAGCCAGATCGGCGGATGCGCGCGCACGGCTTTCCTCTTCGGATTTCTGCGCGATGATGATCTGGCGTTCCTGTTCTGCCACTTCGATCTCACGCTCTTTGGCGATCTCGGCATCGCGGATCTTGCGCTCGCGCTCAATCTCGGCGGAACGAATGGCCTCTTCACGGGCAATCCGGGCGCGTTCGGTTTCGCGTACCGAGTCTTCAGTTCGCGCAGCGATCTCCGCCTCTTGCGCCACACGAAGAGTTTCCACCTTCTGCGCCTGCTCGATGCGCGCCTGCTGTTCGTCCTGTTCGATCAGCAACTTCTGACGCTCCGCTTCCATCGCCGCACGACGCACCTCAACCTCGGCCTCGGCGTCGATCTGCGCGCGTTCTTTCTTGGATATGGCAATCACCTCGGCCAGCTTGCGCATACCCACGGCGTTAAAGGCGTTGTTCTCGTCCAGCGCTTCAAACGGCGTCTGGTCGAGCGCAGTTAGCGAGACGGATTCCAGCGACAAACCGTTCTTCAGCAAGTCTTCGGACACCGCATTCTGCACTTCCTGCACAAAGTCGGCGCGGTTTTCATGAAGACCATCCATGGTCATCTGAGCGGCCACGGCACGCAGACCGTCGATCAGCTTGCCTTCGATCATCTCACGCAGTTGCTCGACGTCAAAGGTGCGATCACCCAGCGTTTGCGCGGCGCGCGCGATGCCCTCTTCAGTCGCCATCACCGAGACGTAGAATTCGACACCCACGTCGACACGCATCCGGTCTTTGGTGATAAGCGCGGCCTCACCGCTGCGCTGCACCTCAAGGCGCAGAGTCTTCATGTTGACCGGGCTGACTTCGTGCAGCAACGGTACGATGATGACGCCGCCATCCATAATGACCTTTTTGCCACCCGCGCCGGTTTTCACCAGGCTGATCTCGCGCGTGGCGCGTCGATAAAGGCGGCCAAGTACAAGGCCTATGAACAAGAGTACCGCTAAAATAGTCACAACTGTAACGGCCAGGAATGATAGTTCCATGCAATATCCTCCGGATTGGGGTTAAGATTTTTTGGTTAAACTGACATGCGAACCAGAACGAACCGGTCGCGCCGTCGATCACGCAGAACAAGGACTTCTGTTCCCTGCTCCAGCGCATCTTTGTCCTGCAACGGCTCTGCGCGAAGGTAGTGCGTGTTGCCAAAGCGATCCATAACGCGGACTTCGGCTGGACGGCCTCGCGATGCGATACCCTGAGTGATCACGCCACGGCGGCGGGCCAGCATCCGTTCCGACATCGCGTCGGTTTCGGTTTTGGGCAGGAGGCGAGCGAAGACACCACCAAAGCCACGTGCGAACCATAGGCCGAACACTCCGGCCGGAATCGCGGCCAACCATGCAGGTAAGTCAAAGCCCAGCAGATCACGCAGCGCCAGTTGCAGGCCTATGCCACTCAGGCCGAAACCAGCCAGCAGCACAACGAGCCAGATCATGAATGGCATCTTGCCAATGCCCAACCAGCCAAACGGGCCGACGGGCGTAGCCGCAGGCACATCGGTTTCAATTTCGGCCAGCTCCAAGTCACCCAGATCGATGTCGGCGTCGATATCCAGATCAAAGTCGGCGACGTCCAGATCGGGCGCGCCGACCATGTCCAGATCAACCTCGCCCTCGCCTGCCAGAAGACTTCCCCCGAAAACCAATGCGATCAGTTCAAGGCCCAGAAGACCGAACAGAAGCGCAAGCGCCAAGGTAAAGGGCACAAATGCGCCCTCTAGTAAAAAGTCGAACATCAGCAGATTGCCCTCGTTATTGTATACTTTTGTATACACTACAAATGGGAAGTCATTGCTACAATTTCAAGAGGTTGTGATTCTGTGTTTCAACCTGAGGTTATTTACATCCAAATGTCAGTTACAATCTGCAACCATGACATTAAGCTCAATTTCTTTCGCCCGTGCGAAACGTATCACCTGTTCACACCTGCTGGAGTAATTCTCTAATCGATGGGCTTTGGCGGTGGTGCCGGGATCATTTCATCCAGGATCGATCCCGCCTCATATCCCAGCAGGTCAACCCGCATCCGTTCAGGGTCCCCGAACACCCATGCACCAACATGCCTCTGCATTCGAACGTATCCGGCATATCCGGCCAACGCGTCGTTCCCGTGTGCGTTCTCAGCGAACAGAACCTGCCCGGCAGCAACCTTTTCCGGCATCACGCGCTGTAGGTACAGTAGCACGACATTGATGTCTTTGACGCTTGAGCCGCCGTGATGCACGACATACATCTTGGTCCACTCCTCTTCGCTCATGGCTGCGCGTGCGTCGGACACGGCGGAATGAAGTGCGTTCAACTCCGCACGTGCAGATTTCTCCATATTCTCTGCCCAGATGGGCCGCATGTCGTTGATCACCTGCGAAACCGCTTCACGTGTGATCTGATCCTTGTCGAGTGCACCTTGAGCAAATGCCCGGGCTGTTTCGAGCATTTTGCGCTGGCTCGCCAAGTCGTCCTTGGCTATGTCCAGTTCGTCCAATGCCGCAAGAAATACATCTATCTCATTGATGATAATTGCAAACTCCGCCTTCCAGCGCTCATCATCGATATTTTCATCAGGCCATGGAGTCACCGCCCCGATCAATCCCAACACAACATGCGACGTGGACTTCAGATGTTGATAGAATGGCGCATTTCTTGGATAGCTTGCCTGTCCGTCTTCGGTCATGACTGTGACATCACGTGCGATAATCATGACGGGCCGGGTTTCAGCTGTCAGCGCATCCTGGCCACGGTGAAAGATCGAGAGCATAGCGTGGTCAAAAGCATGCACCGGATCATCTGTGGCGCTCTGGTCGGCGATGGCGCTGGCGGTAAATACAATAGCTGCAACGGCGGCACAGCAGCCCATCCATAAACTCTGCATAATGAAATCCCCTCTAAGCTGGGTTCTCCTGATCATAATACACCATTGGTACGCACGGGGCGAAATCGCTGGCGAACGCGACACAAACTCCCGAGAATGCACGAAGTCGCGTAGTAATACCCGTTAAATTCAAGCGGGTATGAATGCGGGCTTTTGCTTACTGGCCACATAAGGTAGACGGGCGCGCAGACAGATACGTGGAAGCGCATTATGGCCCGAATTCTCATCACCTCGGCGATCCCTTACATCAACGGGATCAAACATCTCGGCAACCTGATCGGCTCGCAATTGCCTGCCGATCTGTACGCTCGCTATCAGCGCGGCCGGGGCAATGAGGTCATGTTCCTGTGTGCAACCGACGAGCACGGCACCCCGGCCGAGCTGGCCGCCGCCAAAGCGGGCAAACCGGTAGCTGAATATTGCGCTGACATGTACGCAGTACAGGCCGATATCGCCAAGCGCTTTGGCCTGAGCTTTGATCACTTTGGCCGCTCGTCCAGCGATCAGAACCGTAAACTGACCCAGCATTTCGCTGGCAAACTGGATGAAGCCGGGCTGATCCGGGAAGTCAGCGAAAAGCAGGTTTATTCCAACGCCGATGGCCGTTTTCTGCCCGACCGCTATATTGAAGGCACCTGCCCCAATTGCGGCTATGATCGCGCACGTGGCGACCAGTGCGAGAACTGCACCAAACAACTGGACCCGACCGACCTGATTGAGCCTCGCAGCGCGATCAGCGGCTCGACCGATCTTGAGGTGCGTGAGACCAAGCATCTGTATTTGCGTCAATCCGCAATGAAAGATCAGTTGGACGCGTGGATCGACAGCAAGACAGACTGGCCGATCCTGACAACCTCGATCGCCAAGAAATGGTTGCATGATGGCGACGGCCTGCAGGATCGCGGCATTACCCGCGATCTGGATTGGGGTGTACCAGTCAAGAAAGGTGATCAAGATTGGCCCGGCATGGAAGGCAAAGTCTTCTATGTCTGGTTCGATGCCCCCATTGAGTACATCGCCTGCGCCAAGGAATGGGCCGACGCCAATGGTGAGTCTGATGCCGATTGGGAACGTTGGTGGCGCACCGACAAAGGCGCAGAAGATGTGCGTTACGTTCAGTTCATGGGCAAGGACAATGTGCCCTTCCACACCCTGTCTTTCCCGGCCACCATTCTGGGATCGGGCGAGCCCTGGAAGATGGTCGACCACCTGAAATCATTCAACTACCTGAACTATGACGGTGGCCAATTCTCGACCTCACAGGGCCGCGGAGTGTTCATGGATCAAGCGCTGGACATTCTGCCCGCCGACTACTGGCGCTGGTGGTTGCTAAGCCATGCGCCGGAAAGCAGCGACAGCGAGTTCACATGGGAGAACTTCCAGCAGTCGGCGAACAAAGATCTTGCGGATGTTCTGGGTAACTTTGTCAGCCGGATCACTAAGTTCTGCCGCTCGAAATTCGGTGAAGCAGTGCCCGAAGGTGGTGCGTATGGCGAACGTGAACAGACCCTGATTGCTGAGCTTACTAGACGAGTACGTGCCTACGAAGGCCACATGGAAGCGATGGAAGTGCGCAAATCCGCGCAAGAGCTGCGAGCGATCTGGGTCGCGGGCAACGAGTATCTGCAGGCTGCCGCACCATGGTCTACCTTTAAGGAAGATCCTGCGCAGGCTGCGGCGCAGGTGCGGCTGGGGCTGAACCTGATCCGCCTCTATGCAGTTCTGAGCGCGCCGTTCATTCCCGATGCGTCTGCAAAAATGCTTAGTGCGATGAACACACTCGATACCAGCTGGCCCGAAGATATCGATGCCGCGCTGCGCGCCCTGCCCGCTGGCCATGAATTTTCGGTTCCCGACGTGCTGTTTGCCAAAATCACGGACGAACAGCGCGAAGACTGGCAGAATCGGTTTGCGGGAACGCGTGAATAACAACAAAATTCGATTTATGAATGCCGCAGCGGAGCCCTGAAACGTCTCCGCTGCTGGTTTTTGGCATAGAAAATTCGCCCGCCCCTATTGTCATCGGGCAGGTAAACGCCTGCGGATGCAGGCTAAGTCTGCAGACTGGAAAGAAATTTCGGGTCGATTCTTGCCAACGCATTACCTCAACACGCTTGAGAAACCGCGTCAAACCCGCCATCCTGCCTATAAAATCAATCGACTCATCCGGGGGTTTCTGTTGCCCGGTTGTGCAATCTTTACTTTGAACGAGGCGCCAACATGTCCCTTGCATTTAAGAAGCCAGCACTCCGCCCACGCGGCTATTTCAGGGCACTCGGCGTTTCTGCCGCTTTGTTTGCATGTTCCAGCCTGCCTCAGATAGCGGTCGCGCAGGATCAGGGCGATGCCCCTGCGCCCAAGGTGTCGATCGCCGCAGCTTATACCGAAGAGATCACCGATCAGGCCACCTTCATTGGACGGGCCGAGGCAATCGACAAGGTCGATATCATCGCGCGCGTCAGTGGATTCCTGGACAGCCAGAACGTCGACGATGGCTCTCCGGTGAATGAGGATGACCTGCTGTTCACGATCGAACCGGATCTTTACGAAGCCACGCTTGAGGCACGTAAAGCCGATCTGGATCGGGCGCAGGCAAACCTTGAACTGGCCAAAGTCGATCTCGCCCGCAAGGAAGAGCTGTACAAGCGCGACGCTACACCGGAATCAGAACGTGACATTGCCCGAGCCAATGAACTGGTCGCCGAGGCCGAGGTCAAAGCCGCCAATGCAGCGATCCAACAGGCCGAGCTTGATCTGAGCTACACACAGATCCACGCCCCGTTTTCGGGCCGCATCGGCCGCGTGGAAACCAGTGTCGGTGATGTTGTGGGCCCCAACAATCCGCCGCTTGTCACCCTGGTCAGCGAAGCCCCCATCTATGTGAATTTTTCGTTGAATGAAAAGCAGTTCACGTCGGTTCTTGAACAATTTGGTGAAGACCCGGCCACGCTAGCTGAAAGCAGCCAAAGCCCGAATGTTCATGTGACTCTGCCGAATGGTACTGAGCTGGATGAAACCGGCGAAATCATTTTTGTCGACAACCGCATTGATCCACTGACCGGCGCCATTACGATCACGGCTCAATTCGACAATGCCAAGCGTCTGCTCGTTGATGGTGCCTTCGTGAACGTTCAGATCGAAGCGCTTGAGCCGACGCTGCAGGTATTGATCCCTCAAGCAGCGCTGCAGCGTGATCAGCGCGGCGAATTCGTTCTGGTCGTCAATGACAAGCAGATGGTTGAACAGCGCTACATCACAACCGGAGATACCGTGGACTCGGCGATTATCGTCACAGATGGCCTGCGCGAAGGCGAAAGCGTCATCGTCGAAGGCCTGCAACGCGTGCGCCCCGGCGTCGCCGTTGATGCAGTCGTCGCGTCCGAGCAGCCGGAGAATAACTGATGTTCTCAGCCCTGTTTATCAGCCGGCCCAAGCTGGCGCTTGTCATTTCGCTGGTCCTGACCATTTTGGGCGGGATCGGTTATCTGGTTCTGCCGGTTGCGCAGTTTCCCGATATCACGCCGCCGGTGGTCAGCGTAACGGCCACCTATACAGGTGCAAATGCCGAAACCGTGGAAAACACCGTGGCCGCCCCGATCGAGGCGCAGGTCAACGGTGTGGACGACATGATCTACATGACGTCGACCTCATCGGATAACGGCTCGTATTCGTTGAACGTTACGTTCGAGGTGGGCACCGACCCCGATATCGCCTCGGTCAACGTACAGAACCGTGTGGCACAGGCGATGGCATCGCTGCCGTCCGAAGTGACTTCATCCGGTGTTGTCACGCAAAAAGCGTCAACCAACATGTTGTTGCTGGTCACGCTGACCTCGCCCAATGGCACATATGACAGTGTGTTCCTGTCGAACTATGCCTCAATCAACTTGAAAGACGCTCTGGCGCGAGTTCAGGGCGTGGGTAAAGCGGATGTTCTGACCAATCTGGAATACGCCATGCGGATCTGGATGGATCCGGACAAGATGGCCGCGCTGTCAATCACTCCGGGTGATGTGATCAATGCCATCCGCGAACAGAATATCGAAGTCTCTGCGGGCTCAATCGGGTCGCCTCCTGTGCCTGAAGGACAAACCTTTCAGTACACGATCAAGACCAAAGGCCGCCTGACCTCGGCCGATGAATTCGGAGATATTGTAATCCGTACAGGCGAAGCCGGTGCGATTGTGCGCGTCAAAGACATTGCGCGGGTTGAATTGGGGGCGCAGTTCTATTCCGCCTCGGGCTATTTCGAAAGCGTTCCTGCGACCGTTATCGGCATCTATCAGGCCCCCGGCGCAAACGCCCTTGCGGTATCCGAACGTGTTGAGGCTGAACTTGAGCGCCTGTCACGGTCCTTTCCCACAGATGTCGAATACGATGTTCCATTCAATACGACGGATTTCGTGGAACAGTCGCTCAATGACGTGGTCTCGACCCTCATCCTGACATTCATATTGGTGATCACAGTTGTGTTCATCTTCCTTGGCAGTTGGCGGGCGACGATCATTCCTGCAGTGGCAATTCCGGTCTCATTGATCGGGACATTTGCATTCTTGCTGGCCTTTGGCATGTCGCTGAACACAATCTCTCTGTTCGCGCTCGTGCTGGCCATCGGGATCGTTGTGGATGACGCCATCGTTGTGGTGGAAAACGTCGAGCGTATCATCGCCGACGAAGGCCTATCCCCTGCCGAAGCGACCCGCAAAGCCATGGGTCAGATCACCGGCCCCGTGATCGCAACCACGTTGGTACTGCTGGCCGTGTTCGTGCCGGTGACGTTCATGCCCGGCATATCCGGGCGATTGTATTCGCAGTTTGCCGTCACGATCTCGACCGCTGTTGTGATCTCGTCGATCAACGCTCTGACGCTTTCACCGGCCCTTTGCGGGCTGGTGCTGCGGGCGCGTTCAGGACCGCCCAAGGGGCTGCTGGCCGTGTTCGAGGGATTTATCGGCGGCATGCGCAGCGGCTATGTCGCCATTGTGCGGAAGCTACTGATCCTGCCGGTCATTTCGCTTGGGATCATCGCGGCCTTCGCGGCAGGCACCGGGACCATTATGGGCAACACGTCCAAAGGGTTCATTCCGCTGGAAGACAACGGATATCTGTTCGTCGATATCCAGCTTCCCGATGCGGCGACGCTTGAACGGACCGAGGCGGTTTCTGCGCGGATCGATGAACAGATTCAACAGATCTCCGGCGTATCCAGCACCGTTCTGGTCAATGGGTTCTCACTGTTGAACGGGACCACTACCAATGGCGCAGCCATCTTTGTCAACCTGACCAACTGGGAAGAGCGGCAGGAACCCGAGCTCAGCGCGGATGCGATCCTGAACCAGGTTCTGGCGATTGCATATGGTGAGTCTGCCGCATCGATTGTTGCGTTCAACCCGCCACCCATTCAGGGCCTTGGTATGTCTGCAGGGGTTGAAATGGAAGTGCAGCAGACCGGTGGCGGCTCGCCGCAGGATCTGGCCTCGGCCGTTGGGTCGTATGTCTATGCCGCAAACCAGCGTCCTGAGATCGCGCAGGCCTACACCACCTTCCGCGCGAACGTGCCGCAATTGTTTGTCGATCTGGATCGGGAAAAGGCCAAAACCCTGCAAGTCTCGGTGGCCGAGATTTTCCAGACCATGCAAGCGCAGCTTGGCTCGTATTACGTGAATGACTTCAACCTGTTTGGTCGTGTCTATCGCGTAATGATCCAGGCCGAAGGGTCATACCGGAATAAGGTCGATGATATCTCGGAGCTTTATGTACGTTCCACCAAAGGTGAGATGGTACCGCTTGGCACGCTGATCGATATCGAGAACGTGCTGGGTCCGGTCCTGCTAAAGCGGCATAACCTGTTCCGCTCGGCCACTGTAACAGCGGTTCCGGCACCGGGGCTCTCCACCGGGGACGCCATCAATGTCATGACCGAGGAGTCGGCGACCGCCCTGCCCCCCGGCTATGCCTATGAATGGACCGGAACGGCGCAGCAGCAGCTGGCCTCGGGCGGTCTGGTCGTGGTGATCCTTGGGTTGGCGATCCTGTTTGGGTACCTGTTCCTTGTCGGCCAATATGAAAGTTGGACGATGCCCGTTTCGATCCTAATGTCGGTGACCGTGGCCTTGTTCGGTGCCGTCGCAGCGGTGGCAATCGTTGGCAGCGACATCAACCTCTACACGCAGATCGGGATGATCATGCTTGTCGGGCTTGCGTCAAAGAACGGGATTCTGATCGTCGAATTCGCGATGGAGCAAAGGGCCAAGGGGCTGTCAATCAAGGAGGCCGCGGCCGAAGCCGCATATCAGCGTTTCCGCGCTGTGATGATGACCGCCCTGTCCTTCCTTTTGGGCGTGGTTCCCCTGCTGGCCGCGAACGGGGCCGGAGCTGCCAGCCAGAAGGCCATCGGCGTTGCCGTGTTCGGCGGTATGCTGGCAGCCACTCTGTTCGGGGTCATTCTGGTTCCCGTCCTGTACGCTGTGATGCAGAGCCTGCGCGAGTGGGTCAAAGGCAGCAAGAACGATCCGGAACCGTCAGAGGAAGCTGCGTAGGGCCGGCATTGAAATCGAAATACGCTCCGCACATCTGCGGGGCGTTTCTTTTTTTGCACGGATCAACCGATCGGCGCGCTAGTCAGTTAACCGTTTGGCCATCCAGTCGTCTATCCGGCCGATCTGCTCGAGGCTGAGCCTTAGACCCAGCTTATTGCGCCGCCACACGACATCCTGAGCGGTGCGCGCGTATTCCTTGTCCATCAGCCAAACCAGTTCCGCCTCGGTCAACGTCGCGCCAAAATCGTCACCCAGATCGCTCTGATCCTTTGCCGGACCCAGAAGGTCCCAGGTCTCGGTGCCATAGGCCCGGATCAATCGACGGGCCCAAAAATCGGTCAGGAACGGGTACTCCGCTATCAATTTTCCGATCAAATCCTGCACGCCGTCGACCGGAAAATCCCCGCCGGGTAATGGGACGCCTGCGGTCCATGGTCCGCCAATATCCGGGAAATGCTCTCCAATCTTCTCCAGCGCGCTTTCCGCGAGGCGTCTGTAGGTGGTGATTTTACCACCAAAGACATTCAACACCGGAGCCCCGCTCTCGGCATCAACTTTCAGCGTGTAATCGCGGGTAGCCGCCGTGGCACTGCTTGCGCCGTCATCATATAGCGGACGGACGCCTGAATAGGTCCAGACAATATCTTCACGGGTAACGGGCTTCGCGAAGTAATTCGATGCGAAAGCGCACAGATACTCCTGCTCGGCCTCGGTACAAACCGGAGGATCGGAGGGGTCAGAATGATCCTGATCCGTGGTTCCGATCAAGGTAAAATCCTGCTCGTACGGGATCGCAAAGATGATGCGCCCGTCTTCGCCCTGAAAGAAATAGCACTTGTCATGGTCATACAGCTTGGGTGTCACGATATGGCTGCCACGCACCAGACGGACGCCTTCTCGGGAATTGACCCGGATCTTGGTCTGGATGATGTCACCTACCCAAGGTCCGCCCGCATTGATCAACATCTTCGCAAGGACGGTTTCGGTCTTGCCGCTATCCCGATCCCGGATCGTGACTTGCCACACTTGATCGATCCGCTCAGCCGAAAGAACTTCGGTCCTGACCATGATCTTGGCCCCGCGTGCCTCGGCATCACGGGCGTTCAGGACCACCAGCCGCGAATCCTCGACCCAGCAGTCCGAGTATTCATAGGCGGTTTCAAATTTGTCTTGCAGCGGAGCCCCCTCGGGTGCCGCGCGCAGGTTCAGCGAACGTGTGCCCGGCAGGATTTTACGACCGCCCAGATTGTCGTACAGAAACAGGCCAAGCCGGATCAGCCAGGCCGGACGCCGCCCGCGCATCCATGGCATCACCGTACTGAGCAACCGTGAGGTCGGCGTTTCAGAGTCAAAACGCATATCGGCGTGATAGGGCAGCACGAAACGCATGGGCCAACTGATATGGGGCATAGCGCGCAGTAAGGTCTCGCGTTCGACCAGCGCTTCACGCACCAAACGAAATTCAAAAAATTCCAGGTACCGTAGCCCGCCATGAAACAGTTTGGTCGAGGCTGACGACGTCGCCGAGGCCAGATCGTTCATTTCAGCCAAGGTGACCGATAGGCCCCGACCTGCCGCATCACGTGCGATACCGCACCCATTTATACCCCCGCCGATCACAAAAAGATCGGTAACTTGGCTGCTGTCCGATGACATATCCAATTGATTCCCCAACGTGGCAGTTTCAAGCGCATTAGCAGTATGATGGTTCGTATCGTCAACTTTATTTTTCGATAATGTTCGTTTTTAGCTGAAACAACAGCATTAATAAGTGCAACTAACGAATTCCCTTGCTTAACCGCAAAATTAGAACAAAAACGAAAACACCGGAACTCAGGACCGCCCATGTCACTATCATTTCGTCAATCGGACATTCTTTTAGTCGCCGAGCAAGAGGGCCGCGTTACTGTCGAAGGGCTGGCCGAGCGTTTTCAGGTGACGGTTCAAACCATTCGCCGTGACCTGACTGAACTGTCAGAAGCTGGTAAGTTGGATCGGGTTCACGGGGGTGCCGTTCTGCGTTCTGGCGTGTCTAATATTGGATACGAAGACCGGCGCGCCCTGAACCATGAAGCCAAGACACGCATCGCTGAACGCTGCGCGGCCGACATCCCCGAGGGCAGCTCGATCTTTATGAACATAGGCACCTCGACCGAGGCCGTTGCCCGCCAATTGCTGAAACACAAAAACCTAATGGTCGTGACCAACAATATGAACGTCGCCAATATCCTGGCCGATAACCCCGATTGCCAGATCGTCGTTGCAGGCGGTGTGCTGCGCAGATCAGATAGTGGGTTGGTCGGGAATCTTGCGGTCGCGACCATCCGCCAGTTCAAATTCGATCACGCGATTATCGGCTGTTCCGCATTGGATGCGGATGGGGATCTAATGGATTTCGATCTCCAAGAAGTACTGGTCAGTCAAACCATCATTGAACAAGCCCGGCAGATCAGCCTTGTAGCGGATGCTTCAAAGTTTCAGCGCACCGCGCCCGCACGCATCGCCTCATTATCCGATGTTGATATGGTTTATACCGATCTACCGCTACCCGGCGACCTCCATCAGAAGTGCATAGACTGGAACACCAAAATTATTGAATGCTGATGCATCCTTCCGATCAGCCAGAAAGTGATTGATTAGCTGGACAACAGCGCCCGAGGATGGAACAGTTTCCAACAACAGGAGGCGCGAGCATGGGACTTTTGGGGCAGCCGCTGGGCTACTATGACTATCTGACATTTGTGGCACTTATCTTGCTGCTGGCAGCGGTGATGGCGTTGTTTCTATTCATAATGGGCCTGCCCGGACGTATCGCGATCAAACGCAATCACCCCCATGCCGAAGCGGTCAAGATCATGGGATGGATGGGATTTTTGGCGATTGTCCCTTGGGTGCATGCCTTTATCTGGGCGTTTCACGACGGCGTCACCGTCGACATGCGCCGCGGCCCTGATGAAGAAAGCAAGGCCATAAGGGATGAAATCAAGCGTCTGGGCGGTACAGTCAAACCGGAATACCAGGACCCACTTGATACCGACGAAACAAAGCAAGCCTAAGGCCAAAGGAATTCAGCACTCATGTTCGTCGCCCTAGGCATCACGCTTTTCTACATTATTTTTGTCTGGTTCATCTTCTTCAAGGTGCAATGGCTGAAATTCAACATCATGTGGGGGATCGTCTCATTCTGGGTCGGCGCTCATCTGCTGCTGATCTTTTTGGTCGCGCTGCGCTTCTTTCAACCCTTTTCCGTCGACAGCCACGTCGTGCGCTCCACCATCCAGATCGTCCCGCGTCTGACTCAGCCCACAATCCTGTCCGAGGTTTTGGTCGAGCCCAACACCTGGGTCACTAAGGGCGATCCGCTGTATAAGTTCGACGACACGGTGTTTTCGCTGGCCGTGGACAAGGCGAATGCACAGCTGGTGGCGGCGCAGCAAAACGCGAAGATCCTTGAACAGGATGTCATCGCCGCTGGTGAAGCGGTCGAACGCGCAAACGCGCAGTTGGCCTATGCGCTGACCGAACAAGCGCGATACGAGAATCTCGTTCCCGCCGGAGGTGCCCGTCAGGATGAACTAGACCGCTGGAACGAACAGGTCGCGGAAGATCAGGCGAAGATTAAGGAAGCTCAGGCCAATTTGGAAAAGGCCAACCTTGCGCTGGATTCGCAGATCGACGGCGTGAATACGGGCATTATTGAGGCTGAGGCGCAGCTGGCCGAGGCCGAGTATTTTCTCGACAACACAACGATCTATGCCCCCGAAAATGGCATGATCGTTTCGCAACAGGCCCGCCCGGGGATGGTTGTGGGGGAAATTCGTCTGGGTGCCATTGCCAGCTTTGTCACCGAAGAAGACCCCTATATTCTAGCCACCTTCCGCCAGCAGAACCTGAAATTTGTCGAGGTCGGCCAACCAGTCGAAGTTGCTCTGGACCTCTATCCCGGAGAAATTCTGACCGGCAAAGTTGAGGCGGTCTGGTGGGCCACACGTCAGGGCCAATACTTGCCCTCAGGCCGCCTGCCCGGCTTTGAGCTACCAAAACTGCCCGGTCGGATCGCCGTTCAGATCTCGGTCGATGTGCCTGAGGGGCATACTTTTCCTGCAGGTGGCCACGCTGCGGTGGCGATTTACACCGGCATGGGAAAAAGCTTTGAATTTCTGAGGCGCATCAACATTCGCCTCTATTCCTTCGCCAACTTCATCCGGCCACTGGATATCTGAGGATGCGTACGATGACACTCCGCCGGTTGTTAGGCACTGCCCTTTGCGCCGCTACCCTCACCGCCTGTACGCCGGTGGGGCCTGATTTTGTGCGCCCCAGCTCTCCGGTCGTGAAGCAATGGATGGAGGTCAACAACCCCAGCGCGGGCCAGAGCGGCCTGACCTCGCGCAGCGCCCCGGTTGTGCGCTGGTGGGAGACATTCAACGACCCGACGCTGAACAAACTGATCGCAGAAGCCTATGCGCAGAACCTGACCTTACAGGTTGCAGGTGCCCGCGTACTTCAGGCCCGCGCACAACTTGGTATCGCATTCGGAGAGCTCTACCCGCAATCGCAGGCCGTGGGCGGTTCGCTCCAACGCCGACAGATCAGCGACAATCTTGGGCCGATTTCGGACATTCGGCGAATCATTCCCTTGGACACCGAATTCTCGACTTCGCAAGTTGGGTTTGATGCGCAATGGGAACTGGACGTATGGGGCCAGCAACGTCGCGGCGTACAAGCCGCGCGATCGAACCTGGCACTGCAGGTTGCTAATTATGACGACGCTTTGGTCACGCTGACTGGCGATGTTGCGGCGCTTTATATCAACATCCGTTCGTTGCAAGAGGCTCTGCGCATCGCGCGGGAAAACATCACGATTCAGCAGGCATCGGCAGACCTCACTCAGCTGCGCTTTAACAACGGCGTTACAACCGAGTTGGATGTGCAGGAATCGACTGCCCTGCTCAACAACACCAAGGCACTCGTGCCCGAGTTGGAAAGCGATATCCAACAAGCCAAGAACGCACTGGCGGTTCTGTTGGGCAAAACCCCTTCCCAGATGACTGGCTTGATCGGAAACTCGGGTCGCATTCCAACAGGGCGCAGCAACGTAGCTGTGGGAGTCCCTGCCGAATTGCTACGGCGGCGGCCTGACGTCCGCGCCGCCGAATTGGCGGCAGCCACCCAATCGGCGCAGGTGGGGATCGCGTTGGCTGATCTCTATCCACAATTCATCCTGTCGGGCGCGATCGGTTTGCAGGCCTCGGGTGGGCGCGATCTGTTCAGCACCAACAGCGCCACAGGATTGGCTAGCGCAGGCGTTGTCTGGAATGTCCTGAACTATGGCCGCATCAAGAACAACGTCCGCGCGCAGGATGCCGCCTATCAAGCGTTGATCGCCAACTATCAGAATACCGTTCTGACCGCGTATTCCGAGGTCGAAAGCGCGATGGTTGCTTACGCACAGGCGCGCAAACAGGTCACCTTTTATCAGCGCAGCGTCGAAGCTTCGCACAAGGCGGCTGAAATCGCGGTCGATCAGTACCGAGACGGCATCGCCAGCTATTCGCGTATCCTGAACACGCAGACCGCGCTATTACGATCGCAGGCGAACCTGATCGAGGCCCGGCAGGAGGTCTCTTCGAATCTGGTCGCGATCTACAAAGGTCTGGGTGGTGGTTGGCAGATTCGGCAGAATCAGGAATTCCTACCCGAGACGGTGCTGGCCGAGATGGCCTATCGCACCGATTGGGGTGATCTGTTGGAGAAAACGCCAACACGCGCCAGCTTGAACTGAGGCCTATTTCGTCAACCCGCGCAGGCCACCCGAGATCAGGATGTTAACTTCGTAGAGGATACGTGGCGCGGCCAACCCGCCGGGGCTGGCCAGATAGTTGGGGCTCCATTCCGGATCGAATTTCTGCTTGAAGGCGCGCAGGCCTTCGAAGTGGTAGAATTGTTCGCCATGTTCATAAACGAACCCACCGATCCGATTCCAAAGCGAGGCCAGCTGCCGGTTTTCGATCCCTGAAAATGGCGCTGCGCCCAGTGAGAACCAGTGGAATCCCTGCTCGGACCCCCAGACCATCATCTCAGCAAACAGCGCATCCATGACAAAGCTGGGGCTGTCCGGTTCATAACGCATCAAATCCAGAGACAGTTCGGATTTGTTTCCGCCTTGAAACAGGTTCGCAAAGGCCATGATCTTGCCCGTCTCATCCCGCAGAACCGCATGGTCGAAATAAGAAAGGTAGGCATCATCAAAGCCGCCCAAGGCAAAACCCTTTTCCTCACCTGCCTTTTGCGCCAACCAATCGTCCGAGATCTGACGAAGTTCGGGCAACACCGTTGCAAGCTGTTCTTTGGGGATAATTTCGAACTTGTACCCCTCACGCTCAGCCCTGTTCTTCGCCTGCCGGAACCGTTTGCGCGATTTTCCGTCCAGCGAGAAATTCTGCAGCGGTACGCGGGCCACTTCTCCGATCTTCAGGATCGACAGGCCCAGGTCCAGGAATGTCGGCAGATATTTGGTCGATACACTGTAAAACGCACAAAGCTTGCCTTCGCGATCGGCCATTTCTCGCAATTGCCAGATCAGTTGCTGCCCCGCTTGCTCATCACCCACAGGCTCTCCTTTGGTGATCAGCGCATTGCCAGTATCGGCATAGGCAAGGAATGCGGTTTCGTCAGGCGAGATCAGGAATTGCTTATCACCCGTCAGTGAAATCTGAGATTCGGTGTCTTCGCTCTCCATCACGAGACGTTCGACAACTTCGGGGATTTCAGTCCTAACCGGCGCGGGGATTTCACGGCCGAACAGCGAGTTCACCGCCACGATGCCAACGATCACGGCCACCACGAGGCTGGACCGCAGGAATCGCGAGGCATCTCCACTCCAGGCAAAGTCCCACCACAGCGCGTTTTGATATTCGACATGGGAATAAGCGAACAATCCAATCCAGAAAATCACCGCCAGCAACGCGACGACGCTGACCAGCCAAGGGATATTTAGCCGAAAGATAGATGCACCGCTTACCCGGTAAAACGCACCCCGAAACATCGCCAAAAGGCCAATCGTGAACAGCAATGAAAGGGCTTCATGCGTATCAAGCCCTTTGGCGAGCGAGGCGAAGAAACCCGCCACCATCAAAAGCATGGCAACAACCCATGCCCGATAGAGCTTGCGGAATAGGCCACGTGAGACAAGTAGCAGTAGGACACCCACGGCGCTGCCTGCAAGATGAGATGCCTCGACAAATGACAAAGGCAAAACCTCTCGCAGTACGCCAAGGTTCTGCGTACTGGAAGGCAAAGCCCCTGAAACCAACAGGATAACTCCTGCCACAGCCGCGACGCCGGCAGCCACCATCGGGACAATGGGGCGAATTGCGCGATAGACCCAAGTGACCGCGCCCCCGATGCGATGGCGCTGTGTCAGAACCGACGCGACCGCAATCGACAGGCTGGCGATGGCAAACGGAAGGAACGTATAGACCAGTCGGTAGAGCAGAAGCGCAGCGATCACATCAGACCGGCCCGACGCCCCTAGACCAGCGATCAGAGTGGCTTCGAACACACCGATTCCTCCCGGTGCATGGCTAAGGATACCCACCGCTATTGCGCCTATATAGACCGCGAAGAAATACGGGTAGCCAACCCCCAGATCGTCCGGCATGAGCACATACAGCGCCATTGAAGCGCCGAACAGATCGCCTACCGCCGCGATTGTCAGCAGACTTGCCAGCTTGCCGCCCGGCAGGTTGAACCCAAACCCACCATAGGCCAATCGCCGCCCTCCGCTTGAAAGCCAGACAAACAAGACCGCAAGCCCCGCCAACATGCTCAGACCGATCACAGTCTCCGTCGTTTCACTGATCGGCAGGACCTTGGAAATGCCATCCGGGTGTATTGTAAGCAACAGGCCCAAAAGCAGGATCAGTCCCATCCAGAACGCCACCCAAGAAGTCGCGATCACCCCGGCCACGCGGCCAAGATCAAGCCCCAGCGACGCATAGATACGGTATCGGATCGCGGTGCCGGTGATATAGGAGAATCCCAGGCAGTTCGATACCGCATAGCCGCTTGCACCGGCCATCCCCGCAACGGGCAGAGGCACTTTTCCATCGGCGACGCTCTGCACGGCAAGCACATCGTAGAACGAAAGCGACAGAAAACTGAAAGCCGTCCAGCACATCGCAAAAAACATGAATTTCCATGGTTTCGCTGCGATATCGCTTTGGATATCTGACCATTTCACATGCGCAGAGAGGTCATGCAGAACCGCAAGCGCGATTCCTGTAATCAGCAACGGAACCGCAATCTTGACCAGCGGCTTTTCCAACAGCCCTGTCACATACTCGGCCAGACGTACGGCGCGTGTCTCTTCCGTTGTCGGCTGTGTCGTCATTCCGTTCGCCCCTGCCCCGCGATCCTCAGATCAGTGTCAATTCAAAGCTTTGCACGATTTTCCCATCCGGCAAAGGGCCTTGGGCAACGCGTCACGAACGGCCCTTGCGTGTCGAGAGCAACAGATTGGTCTCAGATCGTGTGACACCCTCCATCCGACGGATCTGGAACAGGACTTCATCAAGCTCATCCAGTGTATCGGTTCCGATCTCTGCGATCAGATCCCAACTTCCATTGGTTGAGTGCACCGCCCGAACCTGACGCATCGCAGCGATCCGCGATCTGATCCGCTCGGTCCCGCGGCCTGCGATCTCAAGCATCATCAATCCACGAACAGGGCTTTCCGATACGCCCTGCCGTGTCACAACGGTAAAGCCGACGATTTCGCCAGACTGCTGAAGCCGCTTTAGTCGGCTGCGCACGGTTGTTCGGGTCACCCCGAGCAGTTCAGCCAGTTCCGACAACGATGCCCGAGCATCTCTGTGCAGTGCGTTCAATAAGCGATTGTCCAGTTCGTCCATGCGTGATTACCAAATCGGAATTTGCCAATTCACTTTGACCAATTTGATCTCTTTTCTCAACTCATATCGTATCGATAGATAGACTTATGAGCAAAATGAACATCATTCTCGCCGGAGCGCCGATGGATGCCGGCAAACACCGCCAAGGCTGTCGGATGGGTCCAGATGCCTATCGGGTCGCGGGTCTCGCCCAAGCGCTGTCAGATCTCGGGCATTCTGTGTCGGACATCGGTGACACGCGACCAGATGCCGTCTACATTTCGGAAGACACCCATCTGTTCTCTTTACCGGAATGCGTTGGCTGGACACAGGCGCTAAGCCGCACGGCTCAGGAAGCCGCGCTTGAAGGCCTTCCTATCTTCATGGGCGGTGATCACGCCCTGTCGATGGGCACGGTGGCAGGAATGGCGGCACATGCAGACCGTATCGGGCGCCCTCTTTTCGTGCTCTGGTTAGATGCACACAGTGATTTCCATACGCCCAGCAGTACGGCCAGCGGTAATTTGCATGGAACGCCGGTCGCTTATTTCACTGGCCAGTCAGGCTTTGACGCCTTTCCACCGCTGATATCGCCGATCCCAACGGATCGCGTCGGTATGATCGGTCTGCGCTCGGTCGATCCCGCCGAACGTGCGGCGTTGGAAAAAGATCACGCGATGCTGGCCGATATGCGTAGCATCGACGAGCACGGGATCAAGGCACCCCTACTGGCCTTCCTTGATAAAGTACGCGCAGCAAACGGCATCCTGCATGTCTCGCTGGATGTAGATTTCCTTGACCCGTCGATCGCACCAGCCGTCGGCACCACTGTCCCCGGCGGTGCCACCGAACGTGAGGCCCATCTGGTCATGGAATTGCTGCATGAAAGCGGTCTCGTTTGTTCGCTGGATCTAGTTGAACTGAACCCATTCCTGGATGAGCGCGGCCGAACCGCAAAACTGATGGTCGATCTTGCAGCCTCGCTTATGGGTCGTCGCATCTTCGATCGCCCAACCCGGAGCTTCTGATGATTTCTCTTCAATCTCCTTCAGCTGTCGTGATGGTGCGCCCGCACGCATTTGCGTCGAATCCTGAAACCCGCGACGACAATGCATTTCAAACACTGGCAAATCGATCTGCTGCAGCGACGTCTGCTACCGCGCGGGATGAGCATGACAAAGCAGTAGAACAGCTTCGCGCTGCTGGTGTGACCGTTCATGTGTTTGACGACGAAGGCGAACGTGACACACCCGACAGCGTGTTCCCAAACAACTGGTTTTCGACCCATCCAGGCGGTCATGTCGCTGTTTATCCGATGTTCGTTCCATCGCGCAGACGCGAAAGACGCTCAGATGTAATTGAGTTACTGAAGCGGGAATATCGAGTGCAAGACGTCATCGACTATTCCGGCCTCGAACAGGACGACCTCGCGCTTGAGGGCACTGGCGCAATGGTTCTGGATCACGTGGGCCGTATTGCCTACACTGTTCGATCCAACCGCGCCGATCCGGTGTTGTTGGAGCGTTTCTGTACGCATTTCAACTATGAGCCGATTGCCTTTGATGCAAAGGACGCTGAAGGCCGTGATGTCTATCACACCAATGTCCTGATGGGGATCGGCACGCACTACGCCCTTATCTGTTTGGACATGATTTCCAACCCAGAACGTCGGGCAACAGTTCGGGCACGGCTTGAGGAATCTGGCCGTACTGTCATCGATCTGTCCCATGAGCAGATTGCAGATTTTGCAGGAAACGCGATTGAGCTTAGTGGCAATGATGGTCTTGTCCTGGCGTTGTCTAGCCGAGCGCTACAGGCTCTTACACCTGCTCAAGTCGCGATCATCGAAGCCAGTGCAACTCCACTGCCGCTCTCGGTTCCCACAATTGAAACAGCCGGTGGATCCGTACGTTGTATGATCGCTGGTATCCATCTTTCCCGCCGATAGGAGTCTTTGATGCAACCTTCTGATAAGGCCCTCGTGCCATTTGTATCCGTCGACAACATGATGCGTCTGGTCCATCACATCGGGGTCGAACAGATGATCACGCAGATTGCCGCGCAGATCGAATCCGATTTTAAACGCTGGGAGAGCTTTGACAAAACGCCCCGCATCCCGGCCCACTCACCACATGGGGTGATCGAACTGATGCCAACCTCGGATGGTGAGGCGTACGGGTTCAAATACGTCAATGGGCATCCCAAAAATACGTCTGAGGGCCTGCAGACCGTGACCGCGTTTGGCCTGCTGGCTGATGTCTATACCGGTTACCCGACATTGTTGACCGAAATGACGATGTTGACTGCTTTGCGGACAGCGGCAACCTCTGCGCTGGTCGGCAAATATCTCGCGCCCAAATCCGCAACGACGATGGCGATGATTGGAAACGGCGCGCAATCCGAGTTCCAGTGCCTCGCCTTCAAAGCCATGTGCGGGATCGACACGGTCAGGCTCTACGACACCGACCCGAACGCGACGGCGAAATGTGCAGCCAATCTGCAGGGCAAAGGGCTGACGGTCCTGCCCTGCAAAACGCCGGAGGACGCAATCGAAGGCGCTCAGATCATAACGACCTGCACCGCTGACAAGAAATACGCCACCATCCTGACCGACAACATGGTCGGCCCCGGTGTGCACATCAACGCGATTGGCGGTGATTGCCCCGGCAAGACCGAACTGCACCGCGATATTCTGTTGCGCTCGGAGATCTTTGTAGAATACCCCGAGCAAACGCGGATCGAAGGTGAAATTCAAGCTCTGGAGAATGATCACCCTGTCACCGAGATGTGGGAAGTTATGACCGGACAAGCCAAAGGCCGCACCGATGATCGACAGATCACGTTGTTCGACAGTGTCGGCTTCGCGATCGAGGACTTCTCGGCACTACGTTACATCAAAAGCGCGATTGAAGGCACTGATTTCTATGAGCCATTGGACATGCTCGCAGACCCAGACGACCCGCGGGATCTGTTCGGGATGTTGATGCGGGCAGGATAAAGAACCCGCACTTCTAAAACTGTGCCCCGGCCTTTGGCCGGGGCTTTTTCTTATCCCGCAAGCGATGGCAGGTAGAGAACAATCCCTGGAAAGGCCACCAGCAGTGCGATGGTCAGAGCATCGGCAATGAAGAACGGCGTTACACCTTTGAAGACATCCTGAACACTAAGATCGGGCCTCACGCCTGCGACAACAAAACAGTTTAGACCAATAGGAGGTGTGATCAGGCAGAACTCGGCCATTTTGACCACCAAGATACCAAACCAGATCGCACACATCGGCCCGGACATACCAAAGGCGCTGTCTGCTGCGTTGACGGCCTCGCCTCCGTTCAGGGCCATAACGGCGGGATACACAACCGGAAGTGTCAAAAGCAACATACCGATCGCATCCATGAACATGCCCAGCACTGCGTAGGCCAGCAGGATGCAAATGAGGATCAACATAGGCGACATTTCGAGCGAAGTGATCCAGTCGGAAAACGCCCCCGGCAGATCTGCGAAACCAAGAAAGCGCACGTAGATCAAAACACCCCAAATAATCGCGAAAATCATGGCGGTCAGTTTGGCGGTTTCAAGCAAGGCCGATTTGAATTCAGGCCAGCGCATGCCGTGGATCAGGGCAAAGCAGAACACGATGAAGGCCCCGATGGCCCCGCCCTCGGTCGGGGTGCCCCAGGCCTTGTCGCCGAAAGGGTTGTAAACAAAGCAGATAATGATGAGGATCACCGCCACAATGGGCAGTGCGCCCGGAAGAGCAGCAAATCGTTGTTTCCAGGTAAACCCGGTGACCGGCGGTCCGACGGACTTGAAGATCACGGCGATACCGACGATCAGCAAGCCATAGATCACCGCCGAAAACGCGCCAGGGATGAAGCCTGCGAGCAGCAGTTTTCCCACATCCTGCTCGACAATGATGGCGTAAATCACAAGGATCGCGGATGGGGGGATTAGCGAGGCCAAGGTCCCGCCAGCGGCAACCACACCGGCGGCGAAACGTTTATTATACCCGACGGCCAGCATTTCAGGGATGGCGATGCGCGCAAAGACGGCTGATGTGGCGACCGATGCACCTGATACGGCGGCGAAACCGGCGGTCGCAAAAATCGTTGAAACCGCCAACCCGCCAGGCACCCATGCCACCCAGCGTTTTGCCGCCTCAAACAAGGCGCGGGTCAGGCCAGCGTAGTAGGCTAGATAGCCGATCAGGATGAATGTTGGGATCAGGCTCAGCGTATGAGACGCCACCTTGGAATGTGGCACCTGGCCAGCCGTTTTGACGGCCACCGTCAGTGCCTTACCAAACCGCTCGGGATCATACCCAAACTTTGCCCAGAATATCCAAACAAGGCCAACCAACCCTGCCAGACCTGCAGCAAATGCCACCCGCATGCCAGTGACGACAAGAACCAACAGTCCGGCAGTGACCCAAAGGCCGATATCAATCGTGTCCATGGGTCAGTTACGTCCTTCGAATTGTTCGGCCTCGGCTGCAGCCTGTGCGGCGGCATCCTGTATCAGCGGTACGGCCACCGGTGCCTCGAGCCCCAGCATGAAGGCGCGTCCATAGCCCCAGACCTGCAAGATTAGCCGGGCGCACAGCACCGAAAAAGCAACGGGTGCCAGCAGCTTGGCTGGCCAAATAGGAATCCCGATATCAATTGAGCTGTCGCGACTCCACATCGGAGCGCCGAAGTCAAAGGACCGGTCAAAGTGGGACCAACTACCCCAAACAAGCGCCAGCATCAGCAGCAGTATCAACAGAACCGAGATCAGCTCGAACAACCACAGCGCCCGCCCTTTCAGACGCGAGATAACGATATCCATTCGGATATGCCCGCCATCACGTTGCACAAACGAGATACCCAGAAACGCGATCAGGGGCATCGCCTGTTCAATCCAGTCAACATATCCGGGCAAAGGCGCGTTTAAGGCGTTTCGGCCGCTGACTGACACAACAGCCAGCACCATGAGCCCGAAAACCGCGAAACCGCTGATCAGCGCCATAAAACGCTCTAGACGTAACAAACGGTGATCCAACCGGCTTAGAAGACTGCCATCCTCAAGCACCGTGGCATGTCCTGCCATCTCAGCATTCCTTTGATTGAAGGAGATGCCGGGTGCCTAATGACACCCGGCTGTGGCGATCAGTTACCGCCGCGCTGCTGTTGCAGCGTCGATTGCACAAGATCATAAAGATCCTGCGCAGGCAGACCCTGGGCGGTCATGTCTTCGATCCACTTCGCGCGAATAGGATCAGCGGCTTTGGCGCGAAACTCCTCAAGCACGGCATCGTCAATCTCGACCTTTTCAACGCCTTTCTCTGCCAGCACGCCATCCCACTTTTCAAGCAGTCCACCGTAGTTGGCCAGATAGTGATCGATAGCCTCATTAATCGAGCTGTCCAGCGCTTCGCGATGTTCGGCTGGCAGCGCTTCATAAGCGTCGATATTCACCACCACCGGACAGTTTACCGTTCCAGGATTCAGATTGGCCGTCCACCAGTCAGCTTCGTTGATCGTCCCGAATGACAAATGCGCATGCTGAGCGAAAGCCACGGTATCGACCACGCCAGATTCCATCGCATTGTAGGCTTCGGTCGCAGGCACGGACGTAGGTACGCCACCAACTGCTTCAAATGCTTGCCCCAAACCGCCAGTTGCGCGTACGCGCATACCGTCGAACTCGGCAAGCTCATCACGAGGGTCACCGGTACCAACAAGATTATATTGAGGCATCGGTGAAGTCATGATGATGCGCGCGTTCCACTGCGCCATCTCGTCCTTGACTGCTGGATGATCGTAGACTGCGTGGCTGACGGCCACCTCTTCATCCAATGTGTTTACGCCAAGGAAGGGCAGTTCCAAAACGGTGATCGCGCGGTTCTTATCGCGGTGATAGCCCGCACAGAACTGCGCCATCTCGAACGCGCCAATCTCGATTCCATCCAGGTTTTCCTTGGGCTTCGACAATCCGCCATAGCTAACATTGATGGTGAAATCGCCGCCGGTTTTTTCGTTCACCAGTTCAGCCAGTTTCTCAACATGCTCGGTAAATGCGCGGCGCTTACCCCAGACCGAGGCATTCCATTCGGTCGCGGCTGCTTCGGTGACAAACGCCACACTCAGGGCGGCAAAAGCCGCACCGCTCAACATCTTTTTCATAGTGGTATCTCCCTTAGTTGCGCCCCCTATCGGGATGCTTGTTTGTGAAGCTAGCGCCAAGTCTAGAAGCTGCCAACCCCTGCGAGGAGAAGTGGTGTTATCGCCACCAGACTTCGAGATTAAAGTGAAGCTATCGGCCAAAGCCCCAGACACATGCCAATGAGCACTTAGGTCATTACAGCTATCTTGCTGATTTAAGGTGTATATTACGCACAATTTCAGAATTATTTACAATGTTAGTGCCGAAAATGAAATTTCTTTACAAAGAAATCCAAGGATTATGGCAATTTATTTATTTCTTTTCTGATCCCCGTATTATTCAACTTGGGGAGGAACCGGATCGACATTGCCTAATCGGCTGGCAAAATCGGTCCCATGTAATCCAGTCCAGAGGGAGGAGCCTCAAAGATGACTACCGCTGCCCAGGCAGATGCCAAGACATATCCGCCATCCGCAGAAACTGTCGCCCGTGCGCATGTCGACGCCGACAAATACGCAGATATGTACGCTGCGTCGATCAACAACCCCGAAGCATTCTGGGATGAGCAAGGCAAGCGCGTTGACTGGATCAAGCCTTATACTCAGGTCAAAGACGTCAGCTATGATTTTGGTTCGGTTGGTATCAACTGGTATGCGGACGGCACGCTAAACGTCTCGGCCAACTGTCTTGACCGTCATTTGAATACGCGCAGCGATCAGACCGCGATCATCTGGGAACCGGATGATCCAAACGACGAAGCTCAGCACATTACCTACGCCGAATTGCACCGTCGCACCTGTCGCATGGCCAATATTCTCGAATCGATGGGCGTGCGCAAAGGTGACCGCGTTGTGATCTATCTGCCGATGATCCCAGAAGCAGCCTATGCGATGCTGGCTTGTGCACGGATCGGAGCAATCCATTCGATTGTATTTGCTGGGTTTTCACCCGATGCGTTGGCAGCCCGAGTCAACGGATGTGATGCCAAGGTCGTCATCACTGCCGATGAGGCACCACGTGGTGGCCGAAAGACTCCGCTGAAGTCCAACGCAGACGCGGCCCTGCTGCACTGCAAAGACAGCGTGAAATGTCTGGTGGTCAAACGCACCGGTGGGCAGACCACTTGGATTGATGGCCGCGACTATGATTACAACGAAATGGCGCTTGAAGCGGATGACTATTGCGCACCCACCGAGATGAATGCCGAAGATCCGCTGTTCATTCTCTATACTTCCGGTTCGACCGGTCAGCCCAAAGGTGTCGTCCATACGACCGGCGGTTATCTGGTCTATGCCGCGATGACGCATGAGATCACATTCGACTACCATGAAAGCGACGTTTACTGGTGCACCGCCGATGTCGGCTGGGTCACCGGCCACAGCTATATCGTCTATGGCCCGCTGGCCAACGGAGCGACCACACTGATGTTCGAAGGCGTGCCGACCTATCCGGATGCATCACGCTTCTGGCAGGTGTGCGAAAAGCACAAGGTGAACCAGTTCTACACCGCTCCGACGGCAATTCGCGCTCTGATGGGTCAGGGTACCGAGTTCGTCGAGAAATGCGACCTGAGCGATCTCCGGACGCTGGGCACAGTCGGCGAGCCGATCAACCCGGAAGCCTGGAACTGGTACAATGAAGTTGTTGGCAAAGGCAAATGCCCGATTGTTGACACCTGGTGGCAGACCGAAACCGGCGGTCACCTGATGACCCCCCTGCCCGGTGCGCATGCGATGAAGCCGGGCTCGGCGATGAAACCGTTCTTCGGCATCCAGCCGGTGGTTTTGGACCCGCAATCCGGTGTTGAGATCGAGGGAAATGGCGTTGAGGGTGTTCTGTGCATCAAAGACAGCTGGCCCGGTCAGATGCGCACCGTCTGGGGCGATCATGAGCGGTTCGAGAAGACCTATTTCTCGGACTACAAAGGCTACTACTTCACCGGCGATGGCTGCCGTCGCGATGAGGATGGCGATTACTGGATCACTGGCCGCGTCGATGATGTAATCAACGTCTCCGGCCACCGGATGGGCACGGCCGAGGTGGAAAGCGCGCTGGTCGCCCATGCCGCCGTCGCCGAGGCCGCTGTGGTTGGTTACCCCCATGAAATCAAAGGGCAAGGCATCTATTGCTATGTCACTTTGATGAATGACCGCGAGCCGTCAGATGAGTTGCTGAAAGAGCTGCGCACCTGGGTCCGGACCGAGATCGGCCCGATTGCCTCGCCTGATGTGATCCAGTGGGCCCCCGGCCTGCCCAAGACTCGCTCGGGCAAGATCATGCGCCGAATTCTGCGCAAGATTGCCGAGAACGACTTTGGTTCGCTTGGCGATACGTCGACCCTGGCCGATCCGTCAGTGGTCGAAGACCTGATCGAAAACCGGGCAAACAAGTGAGGATGTGATGGACGCTGCCACGACCATATCCCCCGCTGTTCTGATCCTTCTCGGCCCTCCGGGCGCCGGGAAGGGTACGCAGGCTCGTATGCTTGAAGAGAAGTTCGGGCTTGTACAACTCAGCACCGGTGATCTGCTGCGCGACGCGGTCGCCGCAGGTACCGAGGCTGGTAATGCTGCCAAAGCGGTCATGGAGGCGGGCGATCTTGTTAGCGACGGCATCGTCATCGCGATCCTTCGCGACCGCATGGCGGAACCGGACTGCGCCAAGGGCGTCATACTGGATGGTTTCCCCCGGACCACAGTCCAGGCCGAGGCTCTTGATGGTCTGCTCGCGTCTTCAGATCAGAAGATCAACGCGGCCATCAGCCTTGAAGTTGAAGACGCCGAGATGGTGACGCGGATTTCTGGCCGCTACACCTGCGCCGGATGCGGTGAGGGCTATCACGACTCGTACAAGCAGCCCGTCGAAGACGGCAAATGCGACAAGTGCGGTCACACAGAATTCAAGCGCCGCGCCGATGACAATGCCGAGACGGTTGCCTCACGGCTTGCTGCCTACCACGCGCAAACCGCACCGCTGATTGACTACTATCAAGCCCAAGGTGTGCTGAAAGGCATCGATGCCATGGGTCAGATCGACGACATCGCGCAAGACCTTCAAGGGATTGTCGGCGAGGTCATGAAATAAGGGGAGGAGATAAGCCCTAGGGCTTTGATCCTAAATCAGAATACTTCAATGGACCCGCCTTGGCGGACCAGAGAAGTTATGCCTGACGTCACGGGGCGTTTGGCACAACCGAGAAGCGGCCCACCGCACTGGAGGAGTTGGGCAATGGGCCGCCAATGAGGGAAGCGAAGGAGGAACCCGCGATGGCGGATCATTCAACAAACTCCGCGCAGACTGCCGAAGCCGACAAGGGCTATTGGCAGGCCAACCTGCGCCTCATCTACATCAGCCTCGCGATTTGGGCGCTGGTGTCGTTTGGATTCGGCATTCTGCTGCGTCCGCTGCTGTCCGGCATCGCCGTTGGCGGTACAGATCTGGGCTTTTGGTTCGCTCAGCAAGGATCGATCCTGGTCTTTCTGGTGCTGATCTTCAACTACGCCTGGCGCATGAACAAGCTCGACGCTGAGCACGGCGTGGACGAGGAGTAATCGGCATGGATCAGTTTACCATCAACCTGCTGTTTGTGGGCGCGTCTTTTGCGCTTTACATCGGCATCGCGATCTGGGCCCGTGCGGGTTCCACATCGGAATTCTATGCCGCCGGTCGCGGCGTTCACCCGGTCACCAACGGTATGGCGACAGCAGCGGACTGGATGTCTGCGGCCTCGTTCATCTCGATGGCGGGCCTGATTGCCTTTACCGGCTATGACAACTCGACCTTCCTGATGGGTTGGACCGGTGGCTACGTGCTGCTGGCTCTGCTGCTTGCGCCCTACCTGCGTAAGTTCGGCAAGTTCACCGTGTCGGAATTCATCGGCGACCGTTTCTACAGCCAGACCGCACGTATCGTTGCTGTGATCTGTCTGATCGTTGCGTCGGTGACCTACGTGATCGGTCAGATGACCGGTGTTGGCGTGGCCTTTGGCCGCTTCCTCGAAGTGTCCAACACTACAGGTCTGCTGATCGGCGCCGGCGTTGTGTTTGCCTACGCAGTGTTTGGTGGGATGAAGGGCGTGACCTACACTCAGGTCGCTCAGTACTGCGTGCTGATCACCGCTTATACCATCCCGGCCATCTTTATCTCGCTGCAGTTGACCGGCACGCCTGTTCCGGCGCTGGGTCTGTTTGGTGACACCGCCAGCGGTGAACCCCTGCTGACCAAGCTGGACGCCATCGTGACCGAGCTGGGCTTCAACGACTACACGGCCCACCACTCGAACACGCTGAACATGGTGCTGTTCACCTTGTCGCTGATGATCGGTACAGCTGGTCTGCCGCACGTCATCATGCGCTTCTTCACCGTTCCCAAAGTGTCTGACGCACGTTGGTCGGCAGGCTGGGCGCTGGTCTTCATCGCTCTGCTGTACCTGACGGCTCCTGCTGTTGGTGCAATGGCGCGCCTGAACATCACCGACATGATGTGGCCCAATGGTGGCATCGAAGGTGGCGCTGTTTCGGTTGAGGAAATCGACAATGATCCGCGTTACGACTGGATGGCCACTTGGCAGAAAACCGGTCTGCTGGATTGGGAAGACAAGAACGGCGACGGCAAGATCCAGTACTACAACGACAAATCCGAGGCGATGACTGCAATCGCCGAAGAAAAAGGCTGGGTCGGTAACGAGCTGACCAAGTTCAACCGCGACATCCTGGTTCTGGCCAATCCTGAGATTGCCAACTTGCCAGGTTGGGTGATTGGTCTGGTCGCTGCTGGTGGTCTTGCGGCTGCTCTGTCAACCGCTGCGGGCCTGCTGCTGGCGATCTCGTCGGCTGTGTCCCATGACCTTGTCAAAGGTGCAATCAACCCGTCGATCTCTGAAAAGGGTGAACTTCTGGCGGCACGGATTGCAATGGCTGTAGCCATCGTCGTTGCAACCTACCTGGGTCTCAACCCTCCAGGCTTTGCGGCACAAACCGTGGCCTTGGCCTTCGGTCTGGCGGCTGCCTCGATCTTCCCGGCGCTGATGATGGGGATCTTCTCGACCCGCATCAACAACACCGGCGCGGTTGCAGGTATGCTGGCTGGTCTGACCGTAACCCTGGTCTACATCTTCCTGCACAAGGGCTGGCTGTTCATTCCGGGCACCAACTCGTTCACCGATGCTGACCCGCTGCTGGGTCCGATCAAGTCGACCTCGTTCGGCGCCATCGGTGCGATGATCAACTTCGGCGTTGCCTACGTCGTTGCCGGTATGACCAAAGAGACTCCGCAGGAGATCAAAGATATGGTCGAAAGCATTCGCATTCCCCGTGGTGCGGGCGCAGCTCAGGATCACTGAGTGTGATGCGGTCGGCGGCTCTTGTCTTCGATCGCATCTTTCGACTTACTGTTCCCGCCCGGCACACCACCGGGCGGGATTTTTTATTCGGAACTCCGGAGAGCGTAAATGCCCCTGTCCCATGACGAAATCACCCGGTTTCTGAAGTCTGTACACCCCTATGACTCGTTGCCCCATGATGCTTTGGACGATCTGGCCAAGCAGATCGAAGTGCGCGAAGTCGATGCCGATGGCAGCATTTACCAGTTGGGCAACGCTCTGCCCGGCGTATTTGTGATCTATGAAGGACAGGTAGAAATTACCGATGAAAACGGCGCTGTCGTCTCGCATCTGGGATTGCGCAATTCTTTTGGTGAGCGGGGATTGCTGAAGGACGGCAAAGCCGCCACACATGCGCGCGCGCACACGCCGTCAGTGTTGATCGTGTTGCCGCCAGACCTTGTGAAAAACCTGATCGAAGGTCACGATGTGGTGTCCAAGTTCTTTAACCGTTCACGCGGTGGGCGGAGCGGACCGCAAAGCCTGGCTACCAGTGCAATTGACGTGCTGATGGCTCGTGACCCTGCCACCTGCCCGCCCGATACTCCGGTTCAAAACGCCGCGCAGATCATGCGCGACCGCCACATCTCATCGCTTTGCGTGACCGAAGGGGACAGATTGTTGGGTATCGCAACCCTCCGCGATATTTCCGGCAAATACGTCGCCGAGGCGATGCCCGCTGACACCGCGGTTTCGGCGATCATGACCGCCGATCCAATCATTCTTGCCCCGACAGATATCGGCTCGGACGTATTACACGTGATGATGGAACGTGGCATCGGTCATATTCCAATTTCCGAGGCCGGTAAGCTGGTCGGAATCGTAACCCAAACCGATCTCACCCGCTATCAGGCGGTCAATTCTGCCGAGTTGGTAGGACGAATTGCCCGCGCCGACAGCCCGCAAGAGATGGCTCAAGTCACCGCTGAGATACCACAACTGCTGGTCCAACTCGTCGCGGGTGGCAACCGGCACGAGATCGTTACACGGCTGATCACCGACATCGCAGACACTGCGACGCGGCGGTTGCTGGCACTGGCTGAGGCTGAACTGGGTGCGCCGCCAGTGCCCTACTTGTGGCTTGCTTGCGGCTCGCAAGGACGGCAGGAACAGACCGGAGTTTCTGATCAGGACAATTGCCTGATGCTTGATGACAGTGTGGCAGACGGTGATATGGCCTACTTCGCTGCGCTGGCCAAATTCGTCTCAGACGGGCTGGATACCTGCGGTTATTTCTATTGCCCCGGTGACATGATGGCGACCAACCCTCGCTGGTGCCAGCCCGTGCGTGTCTGGCGCGAGTATTTCAATGGCTGGATCGCCAAACCCAACCCTGAGGCGCAAATGCTGGCCTCGGTGATGTTTGACCTGCGGCCCATCGGAGGGTCCTTCGATCTGTTCACCGACCTGCAGGCCGATACGCTGGCGGCAGCCAATGCGAATTCGATCTTTGTCGCGCATATGATTTCGAACTCACTGAAACACACGCCTCCTCTGGGCCTGCTGCGTGGATTCGCCACCATACGTTCGGGTGAGCATCGCAATACGCTCGACCTCAAGCATAATGGCGTGGTGCCTGTCGTGGATCTGGCACGCATCTACAGCCTGCAGGGACAATTAACCGAAGCGAACACCCGCGCCCGTCTTAGCGCCGCCGAGGCTGCGGGTGTGCTCAGCGCGTCTGGCGCACGCGATTTACTGGACGCATATGACCTGATCGCTGAGACCCGATTGGAACATCAAGTGCGTCTGGTCAAATCCGGGGATGCACCAGACAATTACCTGCCACCCGCTGAATTGTCGGACTTTGAGCGAAGTCATCTCCGCGATGCCTTTGTCGTGGTAAAAACCATGCAATCAGCGGTTGGCCATGGCAAAGGAATGCTGGGTTAAGAAACTGGAAATGAACGGAGAAATCACATGTTTCTGGAACTGATCGGCACGATTTTTGCAGGCTTTGCCTTTGCGGGTGTCGTGATGGTGGTGAACAAGCTGACCGGGGGCCGCTTGCCCAAATGGGCCGCGCCGGTTGCGGCAGGTGCGGGGATGATCGGTATGACGATTACCAGCGAGTATTCTTGGTATGACCGTACGCGCGACCAACTGCCCGACAGCCTCACCATCGTGCAGGAGGTGGAAAGCCGCGCCTTTTATCGCCCTTGGACGTACGCCGTGCCCTTTGTCGACCGCTTTGCTGCGATCGACGCCACATCGGTACGCACCAATGCCAATTTGCCGGACGAGCGTCTGGTCGATCTTTACTTTTTTGGTCGCTGGGCACCGGTCTCGAAGATGCCGGTCGCTGTAAACTGCGCCGAAAACAGCCGCGCCAACTTGGCAGACGGGGCCGAATTCGCCGATGACGGACGTTTGCTGAACGCCAGCTGGATCAAGATCGACGCTGAAGATCCGGTAATCGAGGCAACCTGCGGGGTCTGACTATGTTGAACCATCTGAGCCTGCGCCTGAGGGTGTTCCTGTTCTTCCTATTACTTGCGGCAGGAGGGCTGATCATCAGCACCCTGGCTTTGTGGGTCGGTTATCAGAGGGCAAGTGATCCCGCTCTTATGGATGCGTTCATCTTCGCAGAGATACTGATCGCGTTTGGAATGTTGGCGCTAGTTGCCGGAGTCTGGCTTCTTTTTGATGATAACGTTGCAAAACCAATCGAGCGGCTCTCGGCCCAACTCCGGGCGCGCGCACACGCCGGGGTCAGCACGGATCTGGACCTTCAGGCGGCGCGCTATTTGGGCGATCTGGCCCCCGCCGCCGCTGGACTGGCCGAACAACTGGCTGCCAACGCCATGACCACGGCTGAGGCCGTGGCTGCGGAAACGGCCCATCTGGCCTCGGAAAAACAGCGTCTCACCGCGCTCCTGACCGAGATTCCGGTTGCCATGCTTTTGGCCGGACCGAAGCATCAGATCGTACTATATGACGCGCAGGCGGCTGAGGTTCTGGCACAGATCGCACATCCCCGGTTGAACGCGTCGCTGTTTGACTATCTCGAAGCGACGGGCCTGACGGATTCTTATGCGAAGCTGGTCAAGACCGGGAAAGATGTCCATTGTACGCTGACCAGTGTTGATGGGCGGCAATCCTATTCGGCCCGTATGAAACCCTTGGGCGATGCCCCTGGTTACATGCTGGTTTTCGATGACAGTGCTGCGCAGATCGACCCCGACGCGGCCCGCCCGCTGGTTTACGATTTCGAACTTCTCGACACACCCGGTGATGACGCGTTTGAAGATAGACCTCTTTTGGACCTCTGCTTCGTGGTCTTTGACACCGAAACCACGGGCCTGCTCCCGCATAAGGATGAGATCGTACAGATCGGTGCGGTGCGCGTCGTAAAGGGTAAGATCGTCGAAGGCGAACGGCTTGATACCCTGGTCGACCCCGGCATCCCGATCCCCCCAGCTTCAACCAAAGTGCATAAGGTCAGCGACCGGATGGTTCAGGGTGCGCCTGATATTGCCGAGGCCGGTCGCAGCTTTCACCAATTTGCCCGGGATGCCGTCATTGTTGCCCACAATGCACCATTCGACATGGCTTTCCTGCGCCGCCATGCCGAGCGTATGGGGGTGGAATGGAGCCACCCCATTCTGGATACGGTCCTGCTGTCGGCGGTGCTGTTCGGGGCAAGCGAAACGCATACGCTGGACGCGGTCTGCGAGCGGTTAGGCATAACCATCCCGGAAGCCTTGCGTCACACGGCTTTGGGCGATGCCGTGGCGACCGCCGAAGTGTTGGTTCGGATGCTGCCGATGCTTACGGCCCGTAATTTGGTGACCTTTGGCGACGTCATCACCGAGACTCGCAAACACGGACGGTTGCTTGAAGACCTTAACTGACCAGAAATTCCTAAAATCACCGCAGCTTTCCGTGGACAATCCCGGCGTCGCGTGGCACCTGAGACAGGCCCATGTACGAGCGCGCGATGACGGAAAAAACTTTCATTCCCAGCCCCGAGCAAAGCCTTGCCTTTCGCGAGGCCCTGGGCTGTTTCGGCACCGGCGTCACCGTTGTGACCACAAATACCTCCGAGGGCCCCGCAGCAATAACGGTGAACTCATTTGCGTCTGTATCGCTGGACCCGCCGCTGGTCCTGTGGTGTCTTGATCGGGATTCGAACCGGTACGACGCGTTCCACAACTGCGAACATTACGCGATCCACGTAATGGCGCAGGACCAGCACGACCAAGCATTGCAATTCGCGCGAAACGGGTTCGATTTTTCCCATGCGGATTGGCAGGAGGATGACGCCGGGCGCCCCCGACTTGCGGAATGCCTCGCCCGTTTCGATTGCCGCCTGTCGGCCCGTCATGAGGCAGGTGACCACCTGATCCTTGTTGGTCATGTTGAACAGGTCATGCATCGCCCAGGTCAGGGGCTGATCTTCAAGCGCGGACAATTCGGCGGCTTCGCCGATCTGATCTAATCGTCCAGCGAGCCGTGGACGGCCAACGCTTCAAGTTGCGTCTCTTGCGGGGTGATCACTCGGAATGCCTCGTGCACCCCTGCCCCCGTCAGCTCTCGGGCGACGGTCAGCAATGTGTTCGGGGCATGATCTTCGCACAGCTCGGACATATGTGAGACTTCGGCCTGCGCCACTTCTAACGCGGCGTCAACCGAAGGCGCGCCGTAGAATTGCACGAAATGCTCGGCCAGATATTGCGTGATCTGGTCAATCTCGGCCTGCTCGACTTGTGTGACGGCAACAAATGTAACGCGCCCGAAGGTTTCAAGCCCCAGCCATCCATTAGCAAAGGCCTGACGCGCCTTGCCTTCCAGATCAGCCTCACTCCAGTTCGAAAACTCGAATCCGCCCGAGATGCACCATTCACCGGTTCTTGCGGGTGAATGAAACACGTTCATATCGCTTTCATCAAAATGGATAGCACGGGCGAGTTTCATCTGGCGATCTCCAATAATTCTGTCAGCGGGCGTATATGTGTGTCCGCGCCGTCACGGATCAGCATACCGAAGCGCTCATCGGTGCCCAGAAAGACACCCCCTTCTCCAATAGGTTCTCCGACACCGCGCAGCAGCCCCATCCACTCAGCGTGAATCGGCGCGTTACCGTCCTCGGTCCAGCGGTTCAACCAGGTCAACATGTGACGCGACCAGCTCTCGACCAACTGCGTCGCAGAAACCTCGGCGCATCCTTCATCATAGAGCGAGGTAACATCCGGTGTTTCCCCTGGTGCATCGCTGGTTTGAAGCAAGGCCAGTTCCCAACCAACGATCAGCCAATCGGGAACCTCATCCACCTCGGCAGACGACGCTGCAACTTTTATTGTCCCACATTTTGCACCGTTTACACAGATCAGCCCATCCCAACCCAAGTGCACCGCGACCTCGGGCGGGGCCAGCGCGCCCAGCGCATTCTGGAACCCGACAGCACAAAGCGGCAGCATTGCCATAGCATCCCGCAACGGAACCTCGGGCGCGAATACTATCGCAACGCGCAGACGATCCGCCTGAATATTGTGGACCACAGTTCCCGCGTCACAGCCCAGCGCTGCCATCGCCTGGGCACGCTCGAACGGGTCTTCGCCAGCCTTGGCAGGTTGCCCTTTGAGCAATGGGGGAAAGACCGGCTGGGTCACGCTTTGCCCTTGGCAATCATGTCGCGGGCGATCTTGCGGAAGGCTTCGGCTTGCGGGCTGTCAGGTTTGCTGACCACGATGGGGGCACCCCCGTCGGCGGCAACTCGGATATCCAGATGCAGCGGAATTTCCCCTAGCAATGGCACGCCCAGCGCCTCGGCTTCTGAGGCAACACCGCCATGGCCAAAGACATGTTCTTCGTGTCCGCAATTCGAGCAAATATGCGTCGACATGTTTTCGATCATCCCAACAATGGGCGTCTTGAGCTGGTTGAACATATCGATCCCCTTGCGGGCGTCGATCAAAGCAACATCCTGTGGGGTTGAGACGACAATGGCTCCATCCACCTGAAACTTCTGGCTCAGCGTCAGTTGCACATCGCCGGTTCCGGGGGGCAGATCAACGATCAACACATCCAATGCGCCCCATTGCACCTGACTCATCATCTGCTGCAAGGCGCCCATCAGCATGGGGCCGCGCCAGACAACCGCCTGCCCTTCGTTGGTCATTAACCCCATCGACATCATGGTGACACCGTGATTGCGCAGCGGCAGGATCGTCTTGCCATCTGGGCTGGCCGGTCGCCCCGACACACCCAGCATCCGGGGTTGTGAAGGGCCATATACGTCTGCGTCCAACAGGCCTACGCGACGGCCTTCAGCAGCCAGCGCACAGGCAAGGTTGGCCGACACGGTGGACTTGCCCACGCCACCCTTGCCCGACGCAACCGCGATGATCCGGTCCACACCGGGAACGGCCTGCGGTCCGGTTTGTGAGGGCTTGGGCTTGGGCTTCAAATCAGGCGGTGCCTTGTCCGAATGCGCGGTCAACATTGCCGAGACCTTTGAAACACCATCAACCATCTGCGCCGCCTGTTCGGCTGTGGCGCGAACGGGCTCCATCTTCTCGGCCTGTTTGGGATCGATCTCCAGCACAAACCGAACGGTATCGCCTTCAACATTCAATGCACGCACGATACCCGCGCTCACAATATCCTGACCAGAAACCGGATCGGTAATCTTCTTCAAGTTCGCTAGAACTGCATCACGGATGCTCATGCCGTATTCCCCTTGATCCGCCCCACGCTGGGCGCCTTGCGTATCGACAGAATATAGTCGCCGCTCATTGCATGTGTCTCCGTCTCATTTTGTACATTTGACGCATCGGGTCAGCCGCCGTTAGGCTTAACCATGCGCTTTGTCCTGTTGTGCCTGAGCCTGACGCTCACCGCCACCCCCTCTTGGTCACAAGAGGCATTGGGCCTTGCCGCCCCGGATGAGGTGACAAACTCAGGTCTTTTGCAACATATTCTTCCGCGCTTTTCTCTCAAGACCGGAATACGTGTTGTTGCGGATGAAAGCGGCGTCATGTCACTGGCCCCGAGTTCGCCCGGCGATCCGGTCTTTGCCCGTGACGGGGTGGTCTATCATCTACGAATCGACGACAGCGCCAAGCAGGTAAGGTTTCGTGAATGGCTACTTTCCGACATTGGCAGACGGACGGTTGAAAACTTCATCCCCGACGAGGGCACGCCCTTTAGCGCAAGTTTCGAAACTGCCACTGTTACCAAAGAGGTCGTGGTCGACGGAAACGCGCTGCTTGGCGAAGATCTGTCGATGACCCATTGTGGCCGGTGCCATGTGATTGGCCCACAGAATCGGATGAACGGGCTGGGTTCGACCCCGTCTTTCGCAGTGCTGCGCGCAATGCCCGACTGGTCGGAACGGTTTCAGGCGTTCTTTGCCCTGAACCCACACCCAGCTTTCACACAGATCGAGGGCGTCACCGAACCTTTCCCGCCCGAGCGCCCCTCGCCGATCCATCCGGTCGAGATGAGCCTGGATGACCTCGAAGCAATTCTGGCTTTCGTGACCGCCATGCGCGCCGCCGATCTGGGCGCGCCACTGCAACTTCAGTGATCCTTGCGCTTTGAAAGGTAATCATCCGTTGTGACAACCCGTGGTCTGGGGGCGGATTGAAACGGATTGTCAGCGCTATGGAACTGGGCGTTCACCCGGCAATTGTCGCACATCTGGATCATCCGCGCCTGATCCGAGGTCGCGAACATCGGATGTGTGCCCGACAACTTTTCCATGATCCGCTCAACCGTTGATCTAACCCCAAACGCTGCGCCGCATTCGACGCATTCAAAGGGTTCCTCTTCATTCAGCACCTGTTGTGACAGCGCTTGGTCGCTCAGATCAAGCTGGGGCACTAGTGTGATCGCCTGTTCTGGGCAGATCGTTCGGCAAATCCCGCATTGCAGGCAGGCGTCCTGCTGGAAATTCAACTGCGGCTTGTCCGGGTTATCGATCAGCGCCCCCGATGGGCAAAGGGACACGCAACTCAGGCACAATGTACAGGTGTCGGTATTCACTGCAATCGCGCCATAAGGCGCGCCCTCGGGCAGGGCCAGTGGCACCTCGACCTCCGGATTCAGAGCTTGCGCCGCCAGACGCGCTATTTGACGACGATTACCCAGTGGAAGCACCGGATCAGCCAATGGCTGCGGAACATTCTGCGCATAAAGCAGATCTGCCAGCGCATCCGGGTCGGTTTCATCAATCAGACTCAGCGCGTCGTGCATTGCGATAGCCCGAGCCAGCTCTAATTCAAGATCAAGCGCGTCCCGTTCGGTCTTAGGGCTAATCAGGATATCGGCGCGCGCAAAGCCATGCGCCAGCGCTGCCAGCATCTCGGCATGCCCAAAGCCCGAAACCACGTTCAGCTCCAGCGGAATGACGTCTGCTGGCAGTCCCCGTCCAAACCGGGCCGCCATCCGGATCATCTGCGCCCCATGGGCGTCGTGCACCAGTAATCGCGGTGCAACGCCGCCCGCGCGCCGGAAGGTCCGGGCCAGTATGTGCATTCGCGACAATACCGCCGAGACCGGAGGATCTTCATATGTGATAGCAGTCGACGGGCACAACGCCGAACACTCACCGCACCCGGCGCAAATCATCGGATCAATGGCTACATGATCGCCAGCCGGTGTGATCGCACCGGTCGGGCAGACGTCCAGACAGTTTGAACACCCCGTTTGTTCCGCTCGCGAATGGGCGCAAAGCGTCTCATCCAATCGGACATAGAGCGGTTTTTCAAAGGTCCCGACCAGTTGCACCGCTTCAAAAGCAAGACGCGCGACGGCCACCGCATCGCGGGGATCAGCGCGCAAGTACCCCTCGCGCTTTTCGGGGGCATTAACCAAAGGTGTTGCTCCGGTCAGATCAACAACAATGTCGCAACGCGACGTTGCACCGTCACGGGGTGTGCTCCAACCAAATTCTCCGCGTCCGCCGGGCTCTAGTTGCTGCACCTGATCCAGATGCCAAACAAATCCGCCCAGCGCGCCGGTCAGTCTGAGTATTCGTGCGCGCGCAACGTCATAGTTGCGGCTTAGCGGTTCTGCATCGTCAACCAAAAGCACAGTCACGGCCAACACAGCGGACAGCTGTTCGGCCAACGGAAAGACAACCTCTCCGGGCCCGACAATACAGCAGGTTCCTTCACTGATGACATCGAAACTTGGGGTCACTGGCTGCGGCAGTAATGCCTCAGCCGCGAGCGCAGCCATTTTGGGGGTTGCATCGGTCCCCTGTTCGGACCAGCCAGCTCGGTCGCGCAGATCGACAAATCCGGGCGCTTCAACACCCAGTTCCTCGGCAAGCTCGCTAAAAACTGCACTTTCCTGAGCGCAGGCAAACACCACCTGCTCATCGCCCGTCATCAACTCGGCGGCAGTTTGAATCTGGCGCGTACAAAGGGCGGTATGCACCTTCGAGCACTCCGTATCGCAGGCTGCAGAAATACCATCTGCGTTCAGGGACTGCGTCCCCTCGCAATCACACAATATGAGCTTGCTGGCCATTTCCCCTCCCGACGCTGCGTTCTGCCCCATCAGCAGCTTAGACCCAATCCGCGCCGAGGCAATGCGAAGCATCAGAGAAAATCCCGATATGTGCATTATTTTTCATCACAAATCGCCATCAAAACCTGAAGTTGGAAATAAACTCTAAGTGAATGTCTCATATTAGGCGAAACTAGACTTGGCAGGTCGCCAATTTATGTAACATAGTACATCAATGGAAGGCAGGGGAGAGCCTTCCGGGGAGGAGCCAGTGGCCAAGGCCGCAAGCCGGACTGAAATGACAATTGGCGTCGTCGTGCGCAGAACACCCGGGGTGACACGCTGGGCGCGTTGGAACTGGCGCGCGGTCGCTGTTTTGCCAGGTGCAAAGCCTGCCGACTGGCAAGAGTTGCGACGTGAAGGTGAGGCCATCGAATACCATGCAGCCACCCTGCCCCTCACCCTGTGGGCCGATGAAACCGAAGCCTACATGGTCAACCTGTCGGACGGTCAACCTTCGCTGTACCTGGTTTTGCGGGATGAGCTGAAAGGCGAAACACCCCTGAATGCCGTATTGATCACCGCCTCACCGTTCGAGGGTCAGGATTATGCGGATACCGGCGAAGAGATCGTTGAGAAGATTCCGATGACCGAAGGGTTGATTGCATGGCTCCGCGATTTCACCCTGCAGCATCATCAGGACGAGGTGTTCATAAAACGTAAACGGGACAAGAAACGCACCGATCTGGTGGAAGACGGCAAGGGCGATGCACGAATCCGGCAGGATTCAGATGTCTACCGGGCTCCGCGTCGGGTGCTGCAATGACCCAGGCCCGCGATTTCTGGTCCCGCCGCAAGGCCGCCGTTCAGGCCGAGACCGAAGCAGAAGCTTTGGCCGCAGAGGAACAGATTATCACAACGCGGCAAGCTGAGCTGGAGGAAAAAAGCGACGCCGAAATTCTGGCCGAGTTTGATCTGCCCGATCCCGATACGCTGGAAGCCGGCGATGATGTCTCGGGCTTCATGGCCAAAGCTGTACCTGACCGTTTGCGCCGCCGCGCCTTGCGGCGCCTATGGCGGTTGAATCCTGTTCTGGCCAATGTCGACGGGCTGGTCGATTACGGCGAGGATTATACCGATGCGGCCTGCGTGATTGAGAACATCCAGACCGCGTATCAGGTTGGCAAGGGTATGTTGGCGCATGTCGAAGCGCTCGCTGCCGAGGCAGAAATGTCCGAAGCAGAAACAGAAGCTGACATGCCCGAGGCGATCGAGTCAGGTGAAGAACCGATCAACGCCGTCGAACCAGAACCGGAAGCCCCACAGATGGTTGAAATGGAAGAGCCAGAGGAGATCGAACTCCCCCCTGCTCCACGCCGTATGAAATTCGAATTCGAAGGATAACTCTATGACCGCAGACAACGCGCAAACATTGGATATCTCGACTGAGGATCGTCTGCGTGCGGATTTCTATAATTTTCTTGGCCTGCTATTGGCCGGTCCACCCGATCAGTTGCTTTTGGATCAGATGGCCGGGCTAAGCGGTGATGACTCGGATCTAGTTCAGGCCATTCGGGCAATGGCACGGGTGGCCAAGGTGACCAAGCCTGCCGCCGCAGAGCGCGAGTTCAACGCACTTTTCATCGGATTGGGCCGAGGCGAACTGCTGCCTTATGCCTCTTTCTACCTGACGGGATTTCTGAACGAAAAACCCCTGGCGCAGCTGCGCAATGACATGGCCGCGCGGGGCATCACCCGGGCGCAGAATGTTTATGAACCCGAAGACAACATCGCCTCGCTAATGGAAATGATGGCGGGCATGATCGTCGGTCGGTTCGGCGCGCCCGCCACGCTGGAAGATCAAAAGGCGTTCTGGAGCAAACATATTGGGCCCTGGGCCGCGCATTTCTATTCGGATTTGGAAGGTGCCGAGAACTCGGTTCTCTACGCCTCGGTCGGCACGGCTGGTCGGGTGTTCATGGAGATTGAGCGTGAAGCCTTTCGAATGACGGCGGCCTAGCCCGCCACTCGCCGGTGCCTTTAGGCACCAAACCGCAATTGGGACAGGAGGAGCCCATGAGCAAGACCAAGGAAGAAGGCGCAACCCGCCGCGACTTCCTGAAACTGGCCGGTACCGCAGCGCCCGCTGCTGTAGCCGCCGCCAGCCTGTCTGGGAAAGCCGAAGCAGCCGAACTGCCGACGGACGAAACCCGGATGCAGGACACCGCGCACACGCGCGCATACCTCGACAGCGCCCGGTTTTGACCCGGACGTAGTCATACCCGACTGACGGTTGCGATTGGCCCTGAAGTCGGTTTCGCGAAGTACCAAGCCAGCCATGGGTTACATGGCCAGCAAGGGAGGAAAGAAATGCTTAGGAAAAAGACCAACGGGGTTGCGAGACGCCCCCAGCGGACAAGTATCCTGTCCCAGGTCGGCGAGAAAACCGTCGATCGCCGCGCATTCTTGCGTGGCTCGGGCCTGACGATCGGCGGCCTTGCCGCGATCAGCGCCACGGGTGGAACCGTAACGCCCGCCAGTGCCCAGACAGCGGCAAACACCGCCGTTGAGAATATCAAATCTGTATGCACTCACTGCTCGGTCGGCTGCACGGTCGTTGCCGAGGTACAGAACGGAGTCTGGATCGGGCAAGAACCCGGCTGGGACAGCCCATTCAATCTGGGTGCACACTGCGCCAAGGGGGCCTCGGTCCGCGAGCACGCCCATGGCGAGCGCCGCCTGAAATATCCGATGAAAAAGGAAGGTGGCGAGTGGAAGCGCATCAGCTGGGAAGAGGCGATCAACGAGATCGGCGATGGCATGATGAGCATCCGCGAAGAATCCGGGCCGGACAGCGTGTACTGGCTGGGGTCTGCGAAGCACAATAACGAACAGGCCTATCTGTTCCGCAAGTTCGCCGCCTATTGGGGCACGAACAACGTGGACCATCAGGCCCGTATCTGCCACTCGACCACTGTCGCGGGTGTTGCGAATACATGGGGCTACGGCGCCATGACCAATTCGTACAACGACATGCACAACAGCCGGGCCATCTTCATCATCGGTGGTAACCCGGCCGAGGCGCACCCCGTCTCGCTGCTGCATATCCTGCGTGCGAAAGAGCAGAACAATGCGCCTTTAATCGTCTGCGACCCGCGCTTTACGCGCACCGCGGCCCATGCGGATGAATATGTCCGCTTCCGCCCCGGCACAGACGTTGCGCTGATCTGGGGTATCCTGTGGCATATCTTCGACAATGGCTGGGAGGACAAAGAGTTTATCCGCACCCGTGTCTGGGGGATGGACCAAATCCGTGAAGAGGTTGCCAAGTGGAACCCGGATGAGGTTGAACGTGTCACCGGCACGCCCGGCTCGCAGCTGCGCCGCGTCGCAAGGACCATGGTGAACAACCGCCCCGGTACCGTTGTATGGTGCATGGGTGGTACGCAGCACACCAACGGCAACAACAACACTCGCGCCTACTGCGTGCTTCAGCTTGCGCTTGGCAACATGGGCACCTCGGGTGGTGGCACCAACATCTTCCGCGGCCATGACAACGTGCAAGGCGCGACGGACCTTGGTGTTCTGTCCCACACCCTGCCCGGCTACTATGGCTTATCCAAAGGCGCATGGGGTCACTGGGCACGAGTCTGGGGTGAAGAGCCCGAGTGGCTTGCAGGCCAGTTCGCCACGATCAAGGATAAGGAAGGCAAGGATAAACCGCTGCAGAATGAGCGCGGCATCCCGGTCTCCCGCTGGATCGACGGTGTTCTCGAAGACCCAGCTAACATGGATCAGGACAACAATGTCCGCGCCATGGTTCTGTGGGGCCACGCGCCCAACTCGCAGACCCGGATGACGGAAATGAAGACGGCGATGGAGAAGCTGGACATGCTGGTCGTGATCGACCCGTATCCCACCGTCTCGGCCGTGCTGCATGACCGCACCGATGGCGTCTATCTGCTGCCCGCCTGTACGCAGTTCGAAACCCGCGGCTCGGTCACGGCCTCGAACCGATCGCTGCAGTGGCGGGACCGCGTGGTCGAACCTCTGTTCGAAAGCCTGCCGGACGAGGTCATCATGGCCAAGTTCGCCAACAAGTTCGGCTGGGCGGATCGGTTCTTCCGCAATATCGAAATGGACGACCCGGAAACCCCGAATGTTGAAAGCATCACGCGTGAGTTCAACTCGGGCCTCTGGACCATCGGCTATACCGGTCAGTCGCCGGAACGTCTGAAAAGCCATATGGCCAACCAGCACACGTTCGACAGAACCACGCTGCAAGCCATCGGTGGACCAAACGACGGCGAATATTACGGTCTGCCCTGGCCCTGCTGGGGAACGGCTGAGATGGGTCATACTGGGACACCAAACCTGTATGATATGTCCAAACCGGTGGCCGAAGGTGGCCTGACCTTCCGCGCCCGTTTCGGAGTGGAACGTGACGGCGACAACCTGCTGGCCGAAGGGGTATATAGCGTTGGTTCGGAAATTCAGGATGGTTATCCGGAATTCACGATGCAGATGCTGATGGACCTTGGCTGGGACGGTGACCTGACGGCTGAGGAACGTGCGGCCATCGACGCCGTAGCGGGACCAGAGACCAACTGGAAAACCGACCTTAGCGGCGGTATCCAGCGGGTCGCGATTGCCCATGGCTGTGCGCCCTTCGGGAACGCAAAGGCACGCGCGGTCGTATGGACCTTCCCGGATCCGATCCCACTGCACCGCGAGCCGCTTTACACGAACCGGCGCGATCTGGTGGAGGACTATCCAACCTACGATGACCGTCAGGCCTATCGTCTACCTACCCTTTATGCGTCGATTCAAAAGAACGACTTTTCTAAGGATTACCCGATAATCCTCACGTCTGGTCGTCTGGTCGAATATGAAGGTGGCGGCGATGAGACGCGGTCGAACCCGTGGCTGGCCGAGCTGCAGCAGGACATGTTCGTCGAGATCAATCCGCGCGATGCCAATAACCTTGGTATTCGTGACGGATCGCAGGTCTGGGTCGAAGGTCCGGAAGGCGGCAAGGTCAAGGTGATGGCGATGCTGACCAACAGGGTCGGTGCCGGTGTCGCCTTCATGCCCTTCCACTTTGGCGGCCATTTCCAGGGCGAAGACCAGCGGCACAAGTATCCTGCTGGTGCAGACCCCTATGTGCTGGGTGAAAGTACCAACACCGCCCAGACCTATGGCTATGATTCAGTGACCCAGATGCAAGAGACCAAAGCGACTCTCTGCAAAATCTGGTCAGCGTAAGGAGGACGATAATGGCTAGAGCAAAGTTTCTCTGCGACGCTGAACGCTGCATCGAGTGTAATGCCTGCGTAACCGCGTGTAAGAACGAGCACGAGGTGCCGTGGGGCATCAACCGCCGCAGGGTGGTGACGATCAATGACGGCAATCCGGGTGAACGCTCGATCTCGGTGGCCTGTATGCATTGTTCGGATGCGCCCTGCATGGCGGTGTGCCCGGTCGACTGCTTCTATCAGAACGAAGAAGGGGTCGTCCTGCACTCCAAGGACCTGTGCATTGGCTGCGGCTATTGCTTCTATGCGTGCCCCTTCGGCGCGCCGCAATACCCGCAGGCGGGCAACTTCGGATCGCGAGGCAAGATGGACAAATGTACCTTCTGTGCTGGCGGCCCCGAGGAAACGCACTCGACCGCAGAGTTCGCCAAATACGGACGCAACCGGATCGCAGAGGGCAAATTGCCCATCTGCGCCGAGATGTGTTCTACCAAGGCCCTGCTCGCCGGCGATGGCGACGTGGTCTCGGCTATTTACCGTGAGCGTGTCGTCGCGCGCGGATTTGGTTCGGGCGCTTGGGGTTGGGGCACGGCCTACGATCAGAAAGACGGCTGACCCCGTCTACTAAAGCAAAACGGATGACCCGCAGATGTGGGTCATCCTGCATTGGATTTTTATTGAGGTTCCGATGTTGCGCTTATTCATCGCTTTCCTGCTTTCGCTAACGCTGACCCAAGTTGCGGGCGCTCAAACCAGTGAGGGGGCCGCCCCTGCGGATTCGACCGACCGGTCTACAACCGGCGGCGCGACCACGCTTGAGGACATTCTGGCCCGCCAGCGTGGCGAGAAGGTCGACAACAGCTACAGGTCTGAAAACACCGGTCAGGGCAATGTTGAAGGCCTGCTGGGACAGTTCGGCACCCATGGTGTTGCCTCTGACAGTGACGTCTACCGCGCGCTGCGTTACGGATCTGCGGACGTCACCGTTTCATCCCAGGGACCTGCGGACAGCGTGCTGATTCAAGACGGCGGCATGTGGTGGTTGAACTTCCGAACTGGCCCGTTGCGTGAATATGGAACCTACATTCTGGGCGGAATGCTTGCGATCATTGTGCTTTTCTTTCTGATCCGAGGAAAAATCCGCATCGACGGAGAAAAAACCGGCCGCACGGTCCTTCGTTTCAATAGTTTCGAACGTTTCGGTCACTGGCTCTTCGCCGGGTCGTTCCTTGTGCTCGGCATCACAGGCCTACTGACCCTTTATGGCCGCGATTTCTTGATCCCGGTCTTTGGCAAAGAAGGGTTCGCCACTATCGCGCAAGGGTGCAAGTGGCTTCACAACAACCTCGCATGGGCCTTCATGTTGGGTCTGATAATCATCACCATAAACTGGATTGCCCATAACATCCCCAACAAGACCGACCTGAAATGGTTGGCCGCCGGAGGGGGCTTGTTCACCAAAGACAGCCATCCACCAGCCAAGAAATTCAATGCGGGTCAAAAGATAATCTTCTGGGCTTGCATTCTACTGGGTGTCTCTATCAGCCTGTCAGGCCTGTCGCTGCTATTCCCGTTCGAGCTGCCGATGTTCGCCAAAACCTTCTCAATCGCCAACTCGACAGGTATTCCGCAGGCGTTGGGTCTGAACCTGCCAGTGCATATGTCACCGCAGGAAGAGATGCAATATGCCCAAGTCTGGCATGTCATGGTCGCCTATGTGTTCATCGCCATCATCATCGCCCATATCTACCTTGGCTCGGTTGGCATGGAGGGTGCGTTTGACGCCATGGGCACCGGTGAAGTCGAAGAACAATGGGCACGCGAGCACCACTCGCTGTGGCTGGAAGAGGTGCAAGAAAAAGAGGCGGGCAAGGCAGCGGCCTCACCTGCAGAATAGATGCGCTGGCTCGCTCTTGCGCTTGTTTTGACCCCCCTGCCCGCCTGGTCCGAGTTTTTCACGCTCAAAGGCCATGGCGGGCCGATCATGGGGATCGCTTCGGCGCCGGATGGGCGTATCGCAACGGCCAGTTTCGACAATTCGGTCGGTCTCTGGACCGGACAGACACCGGAATGGCTGGAGGGGCACGAAGCGGCAGTGAACTCGGTCGTTTTCAATGGCACTGCAATCTATTCTGCCGGGGATGACTTCACCCTCCGCCGCTGGCCCGGCGGGGATGTAGTCGGGCAGCACAAAGGCAAGATTATCAGCATTGCAGCGTCGAAAACTCATATCGCGACGGCCAGCTGGGATGGCACCATCGGCCTGTGGCCGGTGGACGGGTCCGAGCCGACCCTGCTTGGGCCAATCGGCAGCGGGGTGAATGCAGTTGTTTTTACGCCGGACGGAAAGCAGCTTTATTCGGCAGGTGTCGACGGAGCGTTGCGTATCTGGGATGTCGCCAGCGGTCAGGAAACGAATCGCCTGATTGAGCATGGTTTTGGCATCAATGAATTGGTCCTGAACGCACATGACAACTGGATCGGCTACGGTACCGTCGATGGAGTGACACGCATCCTGAGCCTCACCACCGAAGAAGAACATGACTTTACGTTGGATCGGCGCCCGATCCTCGCCATGGCATTGAGCCCCGATCGCAAGCTGTTGGCTGTCGGCGATGGTGAAGGCTTTATAATGGTCATCGACACTTTCGAATGGCGCATTGCACAAGATTTCCGTGCCACCCTGCGCGGTCCGGTTTGGGCGCTCGCTTTTTCTGCAGATGGTCAAAATCTTCACGCAGGCGGCATTGATGAGGCAATGTACAGCTGGCCCATTTCAGCGCTGGGCGATAGCGAACAGATGGCCGCTGCCGAACCCAGCTTTCTGAAAGACCCAAGCGAGATGGGCAACGGAGAACGGCAATTTGCACGCAAGTGTTCGATCTGTCACAGCCTGACGCCGGATGGAGGTCGACGTGCGGGCCCTACCTTGCACGACATCTTTGGGCGGAAGGCGGGCACATTGCCCGATTATTTGTACTCGGATACGCTGCAAGACTCTGATATTATTTGGAATGAAGAGACAATAAATGCTCTTTTCGACGAAGGCCCGGACCACTACATTCCGGGGTCAAAGATGCCAATGCAGCGGATCACGCAAGCACAGGACCGGTTAGATCTGGTCGCGTTCCTGCGCAGCGCCACCGCACCGCAGGATTGAGCCGGAGGAGAACATGAAAGCCTTTCTGACCGCCGTCGCCGCGATGGTCGTGATCACTGTCGCCGCTCCTTACACGCTGGATCAATTCGGTTTCAGCGCCGCCGACAAGACGTCCGGTTCGGCTGTACGCCTCGACTGAATGCCGCAATACCTGACCACCCGCGAATTGGCGGATCTGCTGCGCATTGGTGAGCGGAAGGCCTATGATCTGGCATCCTCGGGCGAAATCCCGTGTGTACGCGCCATGGGCAAGCTGTTGTTCCCAAAAGCCGAGATCATAGCGTGGCTCAACGCCTCACGCTCTGGCCCCGATGTCGTCGAACCACCCCTGCCGCCGATCGTGGCAGGTAGCCACGATCCCCTGCTGGACTGGGCTTTGCGGGAAAGCGGCTCTGGGCTTGCGACTTACTATGATGGGTCTTTCGACGGGCTGAATCGTCTTGCGGAGCGCAGCGCACAGGCGGCGGCCTTGCATATCCACGAACCGGAAGGCTTCAACACTCAGACCCTGCGCGACACGATGGGCGAAGCACCTGTGATCCTCTACCAGATTGCCAACCGGCAGCGCGGCCTGTTGCTGGCACCCGGCACTTCGGACATCTCGGGGTTTCAGGATCTGAAAGGCAGACGGATCATTCTGCGGCAAGACAGCGCCGCCAGCCAGCGTCTGTTCGATGCACTGCTCGACGCCCACGGTCTGGGTCGTGATGATCTGAACACCCTGCCCGTTTGCGCCCGCACAGAAGAAGAGCTGGCCACCGCCCTGCGTGACGGCAAGGCAGAGGTTGGTTTTGGCCTTGGTGCACTGGCGCGCCTGTATGGGCTGAATTTCATGCCCACCCATTCCGAGCGTCTGGACCTTGCAATCTGGCGCCGCGCCTTCTTCGAGGCCCCCATGCAGACGCTGACCCAGTTTTTGAAATCCGAGCGTTTTACCGAACGCGCTGATGAACTAGGCGGCTATGATTTCGCAAATCTGGGTCGGATCCACCACAACGGCGCCAGTGGCTGATCCGTCGTCCATTCCTTGTTGCGCTAACCCAAGGCGAACTTACTGTGCGTTCGGAAAAAACAACTGCTCACCATCCAGCGTGTAAGACGCAATCGCCGCCTGTCCATCAGGGCCGATAAGCCAGTCGATAAACCTTTGCCCGGCAGCGGCGCGAACGCCGGAGTGCTTTTCAGGGTTCACGAGGATTACACCATATTGGTTAAACAGGCGCGGATCGCCCTCGACCAAGACCTCCAGATTGCCCCGGTTTCCGAAAGACAACCAAGTCGCCCGGTCGGTCAGAGCATACGCGTCCATGCCGCTGGCCACGTTCAGCGTTGCCCCCATCCCCGATCCGGTCTCGCGATACCAAGTCCCCGAGGCCTCCGTCGGGTCAACGCCGGTCGCCTCCCAATAGCGCATCTCGGCTTTGTGAGTGCCGCTATCATCACCGCGCGAGGCAAACGGCAGTTTCGCTTCGGCCAAAGCGGTCAAAGCGGTTACAATGTCGTTGCCACCGGCAATTTCGGCTGGATCAGATTTTGGGCCAACCAATACAAAATCATTGTACATGACATCGAACCGTTCGACACCCCAACCGTCTGCTACAAACTGCTCTTCAGCGGGCTTGGAGTGAACCAGAAGAACATCGCCATCGCCGTTAATTGCGTTCCGGATCGCCTGACCGGTCCCGACGGCCACAACCCGTACATCGATACCGGTTTCGGCCTCGAACCCCGGCAGGATATAGTCCAGCAGACCCGAATTCTGCGTCGAGGTCGTTGATTGCACAACGATAAAGGGTTCTTCGGCCAAACCTGCGCCTGCGGTCAGCCCAAGCGCGACAATTGATGCCCGAACGAAATCAGGGATCATTCGAAGTCTCCATCTCTGTTCATCAGGTTACCAGACCGCCAGCCAGATACCGGCGCGACTCGTTGCTTCTTGGGGCTTCCAACACCTGCTGCGCCCTTCCGTATTCCACCACACGCCCTGCCTGCATCATCACGATGTCAGATGCCAGGCGCCGCGCCTGCCCGATGTCATGCGTCACCATCACGATGCGCACACCCCGGGCCGAGGCGCGCAAGACCATCCGTTCGATCATCTGCATAGCACTTGGATCCAATGCGCTGGTGGGTTCGTCCAGGAACAAGGTCTTGGGGTCTAAGGCCAACGCGCGCAGGATCGCCAACCTTTGCGCCTCGCCACCAGACAGCGAACGCGCGGATTGACGTGCTTTACCATCCAGTCCTCCTTCGGCCAGCAAAGCTTCGATACGATGCCTGCGCAAGGCACGGGGCATCGATTTCCGCTTTAGCACAAAGTCCAGATTGGCCGCGACCGAGCGGCGCAGCAACACGGGGCTTTGAAACACCATCGCCTGCCGCGCTTTGTGGGCTGCATTCAACACGACACCGTCCTGACAGACACGCCCGCTGTCGGGTTGAATCAGACCATGCAGACAACGCAGCAACAGACTTTTGCCAGCGCCGTTTGGGCCCAAGATCATGGTCGGACCCGGGCCATCCAAACACAAATGCGGGACATCGAGCAGCACCTTGCCTTCGCGCGCAATGTGCAACCCTTGGACCTCCAACATGCCCGGCGCCTCGGTCAGGACATCACGCATGGCGCAGCCCTTCCCGCTCGGCCCGCAGGGTCAACGCGCTAACCATCGCGTTTACTGCCACGGCCAAACCGATCAGGATCACACCCAAGGCCAGCGCCAGCGCCAAATTCCCCTTCGAGGTTTCGAGCGCAATCGTGGTCGTCATCACGCGCGTCACGTGATTGATATTGCCGCCGACAATAATCACCGCGCCTACCTCGGCGATTGCCCGGCCAAACCCAGCCAGTAATGCGGTGACAAGAGCCAGACGCGCGTCCCACAACAGCACCGGGATCGAAGCCAACCGCGATACGCCGAGCGAGCTGAGTTGTTCAGAATACTCCTCGGCCAGCATCTCGACCACCTGCCGGGTAAGTGCGGCCATGATCGGCGTCACCAGCACCACCTGCGCTATGATCATTGCGGTGGGGGTGTAGAGAAGTTCCAGCACCCCCAGAGGACCGGATCGGGACAACATCAGGTAGACCAGCAAACCGACGACGACTGGTGGGAACCCCATCAGAGCGTTCACAAGGATAATCAGCGCCCGCCGTCCCGGAAACCGCGCGACGGCCAAAGCTGCCCCAATAGGCATCCCGATGACCGCCGAAATCAGAACAGCAAAGATCGAAACACGCAGCGACAACAACACAATTGCCCACAGCTCTGCATCCCCTTCGAGGATCAGCGAGAGCGCTTGGGTGAATTCTGATGCAAATCCCTGCATATTCTACCATTCATGCCCTATGCTGTTACAAAATGCTATAAATTACAGGGAAATACTAAAGGTTCTGGCCAGCAAGTACAGGCACAAATTCGACATTCAAAACTAAGAACGCGGCCCCGTCAGGGCCGCGTTTGATTGGCACGTCTTTTGCTGTAGCTGGTTCAGTACAGCGCAGCGTCGGTGATCTGATGTGTCCATGCCCCTTCAGGCTTTTTGGTGATAACTGGATCAGATCCGCCCGCCAGCAGGGTATCAACCGTGCGGTCGAAATCGGCTGGATCCAGCGCCCCGTTCGACCCTGCGGTCAGCTTGGCAATCTCGCCCATCATGCGCTTTTGATGCTCTTCTGTCTGGGCACCGGTTGCATCGTTTTCGAGAACGATCTCGGCGGCTTCATCCGGGTTCTCTTCGGCGTATTTCCAACCCTTCATCGAGGCACGGACAAACCGTTCCATCTTGTCGGTGAAGGCCGCATCGCTCAAATTTTCTTCAAGCACATATAGACCATCCTCAAGCGTGGCGACGCCCTGATCTTCGTATTTGAAGGTTACCAGTTCTTCGGGCGTGACACCGGCATCAATGACCTGCCAATACTCATTGTAGGTCATGGTGCTAATGCAATCGGCCTGACGCTGCAGCAGCGGGTCGACGTTAAAGCCTTGTTTCAGCACTTCGACACCGCTGTCGCTTTTGCCATCGGTACCGATTCCCAGCTGACTCATCCAGCTCATGAACGGGAATTCGTTGCCGAAGAACCAGACTCCCAGCGTGCGATTTTTGAGATCTTCGGGCGAGGCAATCCCCGCATCTTTCCAGCAGGTCAGCATCATGCCCGAGCTCTTGAAAGGCTGCGCGATGTTCACCAGAGGCAGACCCTTTTCGCGCGCAGCAAGTGCAGCCGGCATCCATTCCACCGTAACGTCTGCTCCACCACCTGCGATCACCTGTGTGGGCGCAATATCAGGACCACCGGGCAGAATGGTGACGTCCAGCCCCTCTTCTTCGTAGAACCCTTTATCTTTTGCCACATAATAGCCCGCAAACTGCGCTTGCGTGACCCACTTCAATTGCAGTGTCACCTCATCCGCAGCAAGTGTCGCACTGGCTGCCAGGCTAAAGGCCGCAACCGCCCCACTGAGTAGCTTCTTCATCTTAATATCTCCTAGTTGCTTATGTTTGCCCCGTTTATGGGGTCTGTTGAGTTATTCCTTTATCCTCGCTGCGACGGATGCCAGAAGGTCACCGCCTTTTCGATCATCGCCACTACGCCATAGAAGGCCGTCCCCGCCAGCGCGGCCACCACAATCTCGGCCCACACCATATCCAGCGACAATTGCCCGACGCTGGTCGATATCCGAAAGCCCATGCCCAATGTGGGGGAGCCAAAGAACTCAGCCACGATAGCGCCGATCAGCGCCAGAGTGGTAGAAATCTTTAGCCCGTTGAAAATAAATGGCATAGCGGCGGGGAGGCGAAGTTTCAGGAAGCTCTGCCAATAGGTGGCGGCATAGGTCTCCATCAGATCGCGCTGCATCGTTGTGGCTTCGCGCAGCCCTGCCACCGTGTTCACCAGCATCGGGAAGAACACCATCACTACGACGACCGCCGCCTTGGAATGCCAGTCGAACCCGAACCACATCACTAGAATGGGTGCGGTGCCCACGATCGGCAGCGCTGCAACGAAGTTGCCGACGGGAAGAAGCCCGAGGCGCAGGAAATCCCATCTATCCACGGCAATTGCCATGAGAAAGGCCGAACCGCAGCCGATGATGTAGCCGCTGAGTGCTCCCTTGATGATCGTTTGAACAAAGTCAGCCCAAAGTGTCGGCAAACTGTCCCAGAAACGGTCCCAGATGACCGATGGTGCGGGCAGGATGACCAAGGGCACTTCTAGTCCACGCACCACCAGTTCCCAGATGCCAATCACGGTCAGACCGAAGATCAGGGGCGCAAGAAACCGCACCATCCGTGTGTCAGAATAGGGTCCGCTGGCCAGACTGCTGTTCAACCACCAGCCCAATAACCAGACTGCGATTGCACCAAGAATAGGTATCATTGTGCCATCCCCATTCGTTTCAGGACGGTCCGCTCGATCAGCCCCAGCAACCCGACGAGACAGGCGGCGAGAATGGCCGCAGCGAACAGCGCCGACCAGATCTGTACCGTCTGGCCATAGTAGCTACCGGCCAGCAGCCGTGCACCCAACCCGGCAACAGCCCCGGTCGGCAGTTCTCCAACAATGGCCCCGACCAGCGAAGCAGCGACGCCAATTTTCAGCGATGTGAAGAGATAGGGCATCGAGGCCGGCAGGCGCAGTTTCCAAAACCCCTGCGAACGGCTGGCATTGTAGGTTCGCAGCAAATCCAACTGCATAGCATCCGGGCTGCGCAGCCCTTTTACCATGCCTACGACGACGGGGAAGAAACTCAGATACGCCGAAATGATCGCCTTCGGAATGATCCCCTGAACCCCAACAGAATACAGAACAACGATGATCATCGGAGCCAGCGCAATGATAGGAATGGTCTGGCTAACGATCGCCCAGGGCATCACCGACAGATCCATCACCCGACTGTGCACGATCCCGACCGCCAGTAGGATGCCCAACCCGGTTCCGATAGCAAAACCCAGCATCGTGGCGCTCAGCGTGACCCAGCCATGATAAATCAGAGAGCGTTTCGAGGTGATTTTTTTCTCAATCGTGGTTTCCCACAACTCAATCCCAACTTGATGGGGTGCAGGCAGACGGGGGCGGTCCTGCTCCCATGTGGCTGGGATTGCAAACGCGTTGTTCAAGGCCAGACCGATCTCACCCATGTCCCGGCGATCCTTGGCTGAAGGTGGCTGGACTTCAGCACCCACGCGCTCCTGTTCAGTCAGAACCCCTTTGATATTCATAGGAATACAGGCCGCGTACCAGACAACGACAATGGCGGCGATCACGGTGAGGACTGCAATGATCTGCTTCATGCGTGCCACTCCATCCGAATGACAGGCACCGTGTCAGGTGGCACCGGAGGCTCTCTTCCCGTCTCAACAAAGCCCTCGCGCCGATAAAACCGTTGCGCGTCGACATTTGGCACATGTGTGGTCAGCCAAAGATGGTCGCGCCCCTCCTTCGCCTTATCCAGCAATTGCTTGCCGATGCCCTGCCCAGTGCGCAAACAATACAGCGCACCAACCTTATGTTCGACCGGATCGACAGACATATAGCAATCAATCGGATCACCTGCGATCCAGATGTCCCTGTTCGGAAACGCCTCAAGGATCAGATCCGCCAGCTTTTCTTCTGGCAATTCCTCGGGTATCCAATCGGTCTGCGCGGCCCAGGTCGCGATGATGCGCGCGCAATCCCCCACATCTTCGCGGGATGCCCGTCTGATGCCTTTATCCGCCATCACACATCATCCCCATGACCCGCTCGCAATCCTTCTCGCACGCGGTGGGCGACTTCGATAAACTCGGGCGTGTCACGGATATCCAGAGGCCGCTCTTTCGGCAGAGGGCTATCGATCACATCCGTGATCCGGCCAGGCCGAGGGCTCATTACCACGATCTTGGTGCTGAGATACACCGCTTCGGGGATCGAATGTGTTACGAAACCGATGGTCTTCTCGGTGCGCGCCCATAATGCCAGAAGCTGTTCGTTCAGATGGTCGCGCACAATCTCATCCAGCGCACCGAACGGTTCGTCCATCAGCAGAATATCCGCATCAAATGCCAAGGCCCGCGCAATACTGGCCCGCTGTTGCATCCCGCCCGAGAGCTGCCAGGGGAACTTACCGCCAAATCCATCAAGATCAACAAGTTCCAGAACCTTTCTAACGCGTTCCTCCTGCTCGGCGGAGGAATAGCCCATGATCTCAAGCGGCAGCTTGATGTTCTTTGCAATGGTCCGCCACGGGTAGAGCCCGGCCGCCTGAAACACATACCCATAAGCGCGCTTTCGCCGTGCTTCGTCAGGCGTCATGCCATTCACGGTCAGGGTCCCGCCGGTCGGTGTTTCCAGCGCTGCGATACAGCGCAGGAACGTCGTCTTGCCGCAGCCCGAGGGGCCGATAAAACTAACGAACTCCCCCTTGCCAATCGACAAGTTCACATCTTTCAGCGCATGAATAGGCCCATCATTCGTCTGAAATGTAAGATCCAGCTGCCTTGCCTCAATAACGGGCTGAGTAGTATTTTCTGTATTCATTCCATTGCCTTGAAGAAGCTCAGACCCGGATCGCCAGAAAGGCGACCCAAGGGGTTTATACTCCCGTTGCCGGTATACCTGTCCGCTCAACAGGCCGGGGCGCTGTCAACTCTTTCCAGGTGCTCAGCGCCTTGTTCACATGGGTATTGGCCTCACGTGCCACGAACTTCCCGTGCCCTTCCTGAGTCTGAATCTCGCCATCATGTACGGCCACCGCACCGCGGGTCAGCGTGAACCGGGGCAACCCGCGCACTTCCTTGCCTTCGAACACGTTGTAATCGATCGACGACTGCTGCGTATCAGCCGAGATCACCTTGGCCTTGTCCGGATCCCAAACCACCAGATCAGCATCCGCTCCCACGAGAACCGCACCTTTTTTCGGGTAACAATTCAATATCTTGGCAATATTAGTTGAAGTCACGGCCACGAACTCATTCGGTGTCAATCGCCCGGTATTCACCCCATGGGTCCACAGCATCGGCATCCGATCCTCCAGCCCTCCGGTCCCGTTCGGGATTTTGGTGAAATCACCCACGCCATATCGTTTCTGCTCGGTCGTAAAGGCACAATGGTCCGTTGCTACGACGCTCAGAGTTCCCGATTGCAAACCGTTCCACAAGCTGTCCTGATGCTGTTTGTTCCGGAACGGAGGGCTCATGACCCGACGTGCAGCGTGCTCCCAATCGTGGTGGAAGTATTCACTCTCATCCAATGTCAGGTGTTGGATCAAAGGTTCGCCCCAAACCCGCTTGCCCTGCATCTTGGCGCGCCGGATGGCCTCGTGCGCCTCCTCACAGGAAGTATGCACCACATAGAGCGGCACACCCGCCATATCTGCAATCATGATCGCCCGGTTGGTTGCCTCACCTTCCACCTGCGGTGGGCGGGAATAAGCATGTGCCTCTGGTCCAGTATTGCCTTCGGCGAGCAGTTTCGCGCTCAGCTCAGCAACCACATCGCCGTTCTCGGCATGCACCATCGCAGTGCCGCCCAGCTCGGCCAAACGCTTGAACGAGGCAAAAAGCTCATCGTCGTTCACCATCAGTGCGCCTTTATAGGCCATGAAATGCTTGAACGTGTTGATGCCGCGCGTCTCGATGACGGTTTTGATGTCATCAAACACCTGCTCGCCCCACCAGGTCACCGCCATATGGAACGAATAATCACAGTTCGCGCGCGTAGACTTGTTGTCCCAACGCTTCAGGGCGTCCAACAGGCTTTCGCCCGGATTAGGCAACGCGAAATCCACAACCATCGTGGTCCCGCCTGCCAGCGCTGCGCGCGTGCCGCTTTCGAAATCATCGCTGGAATAGGTTCCCATAAACGGCATTTCCAGATGCGTGTGCGGGTCAATCCCTCCGGGCATGACATAACAGCCCGATGCATCAAGTTCCTTATCACCTCGCAGGTCCGGCCCAATCTCAGTAATCACACCACCTTCGACCTTTACATCCGCCTTATAGGTCAGATCAGCGGTCACAACGGTTCCGTTCTTGATTACAGTGCTCATGTTAAACTCCCTGATGCGGTCTACGCCGCTTGCTTCATCTGGCTAAAAATACCCCGGGGGAGCCGCCCATCGGGCGACGGGGGCAGAGCCCCCTATTCCACAATCTCTGCTGTCTCAACGACCGCATGCAGCAGAACATCCGCCCCGGCTGCAGCCCAATCCTTGCTGATCTCCTCAGCTTCATTATGGCTCAACCCATCAACGCATGGGCACATCACCATCGCCGTTGGCGCTACCCGGTTGATCCAGCAGGCATCATGCCCGGCGCCCGAGATGATATCCGTATGCGAATACCCCAACCGCTCAGCCGCATCGCGCACCGCCGCCACGCAACCTTCATCAAACTTCACCGGATCAAAACCGCCCACTTTCTCGAATTCGATCTGCAGCCCCATCTCTTCGACGATATCTTCAGCTGCGACTCGCAGACGGTTCTCCATATCAGTGATAACGTCCAACTCGGGCGAGCGAAAATCGACCGTGAACACTGCCTTTCCGGGGATCACATTGCGTGAGTTCGGATAGACATCGATATGCCCCGCCGCACCCACGGCATGAGGTGCATGCGACCATGCAATCTCGTCCACTTTCTCAAGAATACGCGCCATCGCCAGCCCGGCATTCTTGCGCATCGGCATCGGTGTAGACCCAGTATGCGCATCCTTGCCGGTCACGGTAACCTGGGTCCAGCTCAAACCCTGACCATGGGTTACAACGCCAATATCCTTACCTTCAGCTTCCAGAATCGGGCCTTGTTCAATGTGCAACTCAAAGAAAGCGTGCATCTTGCGCGCACCAACCTCTTCATCGCCGCGCCAACCGATGCGGTTCAGTTCATCTCCGAACTTCTTTCCTTCGGCATCCTCACGTGCATAAGCCCAGTCCTGAGTGTGCATTCCGGCAAACACCCCCGAAGACAACATCGCCGGGGCAAATCGCGTTCCTTCTTCGTTGGTCCAATTGGTGGCCACAATAGGGTGCTTGGTCTTGATGCCCAGGTCATTCAGCGTGCGAATGATCTCCAGCCCACCAAGCACGCCAAGAACGCCATCATACTTGCCACCTGTGGGCTGCGTATCCAAATGCGACCCTACATAAACCGGCAGAGCCTCGGGGTCCGCTCCCTCTCGTCGGGCAAACATATTGCCCATCTGGTCCAGCCCCATCGAGCAACCGGCATCCTCGCACCATTTCTGAAACAGCGCGCGCCCTTCGGCGTCCTCGTCCGTTAGCGTCTGACGGTTGTTGCCACCCGCGACGCCTGGGCCGATCTTGGCCATCTCCATCAGGCTGTCCCATAACCTGTCGCCATTGATCCTGAGATTCTGCGCCGGAGCTGCCATCATGTTCTTCCCTGTTGCTTGCGATTTGGCTCGCTTTTGGTGTCTTGATTTGACCATCTGGTCAAACTCACGCTATCACGGGTTCGACATCAGTCAAGAAATTGCAGTGGCCTGCCGGAATTTTCGACATAATTGACGCCCAACTGGCCGAAAAAAGGACAACAGGTGAACATGCCCAAAGACCGCGCCCCAACCCGGATTCAGCAAAAGAACCGAGCAGCGATTCTCGAGGCGGCCCTGAATGTGTTCTCAGCCCACGGTTTTCGCGGCGCAACCGTCGACCAAATTGCAGCTGAGGCGGGGCTAAGCAAGCCCAATCTGCTCTATTATTTTCCATCGAAAGAAGCGATCCATACAGCCCTGTTGTCGGGTCTGCTTGAAGTCTGGCTCGCTCCCCTGCACGCGTTGAATGAGGATGGCGACCCGCTGGAAGAAATACTGTCTTATATCCAACGCAAGCTTGAGATGAGCCGCGACCTGCCGCGCGAGAGCCGCCTCTTTGCCAATGAGCTTGTTCAGGGCGCGCCGCGCATTCATGAAGCTTTGTCCAGCGATCTCAAAAAACTGGTCGATGAAAAAACCACGATTCTGACAAGCTGGATGGCTCAGGGCAAAATTGCACGAGTCCATCCCTATCATCTGATTTTTTCGATCTGGGCGCTGACACAGCATTATGCGGATTTCGATGTTCAAGTCCGGGCAATTCTTGGGGAAGAAGACCCTTTCGAAGGCGCGGTTCCGTTCGTAGAAACGCTCTATCGAAAACTGCTTACACCGTAAGAAACGCTTAACCCTATTGAGAAAAGCTCGGAGCATGATGACGTATCGCTCAGATCCCGAGCCTTGGATCACCCAGCTTTTCTCGTCCCGATCTGCTCGAACGGGAGCTGTTGTGCGACGCTTAGTTGCTTGGGTCGAACGGGAGGTTGGTCACGCGGCTTTTCAGGCAGAAGTGAAACGGCGCGGATACCATTTGATCCGCACCGCCAATCAATATGTCATCATCTGCCACAACGGACCCATCGACATTCTGTTCTGAGTAAATTCGTCGAATTTTCTACGCCAAGATTTTTCGACGAAAAATCTCTGACTACTCCGCCGCTTTCGCCATGGGGTTGTTGGGGTGTGTCGTCCAATTGGCATATTCAGGATCAACGACCTTGCCTGTGCGCGGATCAACCGCTCCGGCGGCCATCGGCTCCATGGAAATACACCCCTCTACAGGGCACACATCCACGCAAAGATTGCAGGCCACGCATTCCTCGTCGATAACCTCGAACACCCGATCCGCCGACATCGAAATCGCCTGATGGCTGGTGTCTTCACAGGCTGCAAAACAGCGACCGCATTTGATGCACTGATCCTGATCGATCTTCGCTTTGGCGATGTAGTTGAGGTTCAGATATTGCCAATCCGTCACATTGGGCACTGCGCGTCCGATCACTTCGTCGATATTGGCATAGCCTTTCTCATCCATCCATTCCGACAGGCCAGCCGTCAATTCATCGATGATTTTGAACCCATAGGTCATCGCTGCAGTGCAGACCTGAACATTGCCGCAACCCAGCGAGATAAACTCTGCTGCATCGCGCCAAGTGGTGACGCCACCGATGCCTGAGATCGGTAGCCCATGCGTGGCTTTGGCCCGCGCAATCTCGGACACCATCGACAACGCGATTGGTTTCACCGCCGGTCCGCAGTAGCCACCATGGCTGCCTTTACCGTCAATCGAGGGTTCGGGGCTGAACGTGTCCAGATTGACACTGGTGATCGAGTTGATCGTATTGATCAGCGATACCGCATCCGCGCCCCCATTCATCGCCGCCGCCGCAGGTTTGCGGATATCCGTAATGTTCGGCGTTAGCTTCACGATAACTGGGCGGTCGTAATACTGTTTGCACCAACGGGTCACCATTTCGATGTATTCCGGCACCTGCCCGACGGCAGACCCCATACCCCGCTCGCTCATCCCGTGCGGACAGCCAAAATTCAGCTCGATCCCGTCCGCACCGGTTTCAGCCACACGCGGCAGAATGGCCTTCCAAGCAGCCTCTTCACAGGGCACCATGATCGAGGCGATCAGGGCGCGATCTGGATAATCCGCCTTTACGCGGGCCATTTCCTCAAGGTTCACCTCAAGCGGTCGATCTGTGATCAGTTCGATGTTGTTGAGTCCCAACAACCGGCGGTCCGCGCCATAAATCGCGCCATAGCGTGGGCCGTTCACATTCACGACCGGAGGCCCCTCGGCCCCCAAGGTCTTCCACACTACGCCGCCCCATCCGGCCTCGAAGGCGCGGCGAACATTGTACTCCTTATCCGTCGGTGGCGCGGAGGCCAGCCAATACGGGTTCGGGCTTGATATTCCAAGAAAGTTTGATGTTAAATCAGCCATTTATCCGGCCTCCCTGATGCAGCTCTGCATCTTTGTCTTTGAGTTTCACGCGCTCAGAGCAGCGTGGATATCCATCGCGGCATCGCGACCTTCGGCTACGGCGGTCACGGTCAGGTCTTCGCCTCCTGCCGCACAGTCTCCGCCAGCCCACACACCGGTCATTGAAGTGCGTCCCGCCCCGGTCACGGCAATCTTATTGCCATCCAGCGTTAGGCCTTCCGGCGCACCGTCAAGCGTCTGACCGATGGCCTTAAAAACCTGATCGGCGGGCACACGGACAGTTTCACCCGTTCCGGTCAGTCGACCATCATGGCTCGCAGTATACTCCAATTCGATCTCTGCTGCGGCACCATTTCCGTGAATGGCCACCGGCTGAACATTGCAGAGAATCCGAACACCATGCGACGCCGCCAAATCCTGTTCGTACCGGCTGGCACCCATCGCGTCGCGACCTCGGCGATAGGCGATGGTGACGTGCTCAGCGCCTAGCAGTTTCGATTTCACTGCCGCATCTACGGCAGTCATACCACCGCCAATCACAACGACATTGCGACCCACAGGTAGATCAACCAGATCGCTGGCCTGTCGCACATCCGAGATAAAGTCGACCGCCGGGCGCACCCCGTCTTTATCGACCCCATCAGCACGCAGTGCGTTCACCCCCGCAAGTCCTATTGACAGGAAAACAGCGTCATAGTTCTCCTGCAACCCTTCCAGAGAAATCGTCTCTCCCAGAATCGAACCGGTCTCGATCGCGATCCCGCCTATTTTAAGCAGCCAATCGACCTCGGCCTGTGCAAAATCATTAGTAGATTTATACGCCGCAATCCCGTATTCGTTCAGACCGCCTGGCTTGGGCTTGCCTTCGTGGATCACCACATCGTGCCCCAGCATCGCCAGACGATGCGCACAGGCCAGACCGGCGGGCCCTGCCCCAACTACGGCAATTGTCTTGCCGGTTGATGCGGCGCGCTCGAACGGATGCGCACCCGAGGCCATCACATCATCGGTTGCATAACGCTGCAGGCGTCCGATCTCGACCGGCTTGCCTTCGGCCGTCTCACGCACGCAAGCCTCTTCACACAAAGTTTCGGTCGGACAAACCCGGGCACACATGCCGCCCAGAATGTTCTGCTCCAGAATGGTCTGCCCTGCCGCCTGCGGTTGCCCGGCCTGAATCTGGCGAATGAACAACGGAATATCGATATCCGTAGGACAGGCCGTCACACATGGCGCGTCATAGCAGAAATAGCATCGATCGGCGGCCACAGCGGCCTCGTGCGGGGCCAGTGGCGGATGCAGATCGGTGAAATTCGAGGTCAGCTCATCGCTGGAAAGCCGCCCGGAGACGATCCCGGGTGCCATCTGGCCCTGTGCCATCACTCTACTCCCTGTAGATATGTTTGTTATGGACCCCAGCTTGCCACAATCTGATTTTTTATCAATTGGTAAAATTTGCCAAATGGTCAAAAAATGAAAAATCCGGGCGGAATGGCCCGGATTCAGGCAGAAATTGCCTATTTTGTTGGCAGCGGCGGCTCAGACCATCCCGCCCAGGTGGCCGGATTTGATCCAAACACGGGCTCCGCCCTCTCCTGCTACAGCAGCAAAGCGTGATCCAGGCGGCAAGCGCAACCAGTCCCAAGTGCCAAATTCTTCGCCCGCCTCGGCAAAGCCACCTTCGATAACAAAGACCTCAAACCCCTTATTGGCGTCCAATTCAATATGTTCGCCCGCGCCCCAGGTTTGCACCTGGACATCCTCATGCACATCCTTGAACAAATCGATATCTCCGCCCCCGTTGATCGAGCGCCGAACCTCGGTGCGGTCATCGGGGTCGAACTGATGCAATTTGACCAGAATAGTCGCGCCTTCGCTGGCCGAGGGTGTATGGGAGGACGTCGGGGGATTGCGTACATAGCTGCCGACAGGGAAATCTCCGGTTTCATCCTGGAACACTCCGTCCAGCACCAGATATTCCTCACCCCCGTCATGAGTATGCGACGAAAACGCGCTGCCGGGGGCAAAGCGCACGATGGTTGTGGCACGCGCCACTTCCTCGCCAATGCGGTCCAGCATCTTGCGTTCGACGCCAGCAGCCGGTGACGCGACCCATTCGGTCTGATCAAAGTGAACGGCGACCCGCTGTGTGAAATCTGCATTGACCCGCATATGCAATCCTCCTGCGTTGCTGTCACATTAGATGGGAGCACGAGCCGGATTTGCAAACCGGTCATGTTTGGGGTTTTGACGCCCTTCACAGCTTGTTGTACTTCCGGTTGAGGCAGCGGCCGAATACCGGCCCGATCAGAAAGCGCAACACGATGCAGGCAAGCCCGGCGACATTCAACATCCTCATCATCGGGCAAAACAACCGGCTGCAATACGAGGCTCTTTTGTTCGCTGCCTCGCTGCGCCACAGCTCACCAGGGTTCAAAGGTCGGCTGTTCGTCGGGGTGCCACAGCCCGGCCCTCTTTGGCCTCAGAACCCCAGCATTCAGGATGCCGAAGTTCTTGAAGCCCTGCAGCATCTGGGTGCCGAGATTCTGCCTTTTGAATCTCATGCTTTTGGCTCGAGCTATCCCAATGGCAACAAGATCGAAGCTTTGCTGGCGATGCCAGAGGGCGAGCCCTTTGCCTTTTTCGACTCCGACACTCTGATCACCGGCGAAATTTCCGACGTCCCGTTCGATTTCGAACAGCCCGGCGCCTCACTTCGGGTCGAGGGAACATGGCCCAAACCCACGCTCTACGGCCCAGGATATGAGGGTATCTGGCGCGCACTGTATGACCGGTTCGGGCTAGATTTCGAAAGCTCTCTCGATCCCAGCCAGCCCGAGGGCTATTGGCGGCGCTACCTGTATTTTAACGCCGGTTATTTCTTCTACAAATGCCCCCGCCAATTTGGTGAGCGGTTTATGGGCTATGCCCGCACCATTCGCGACGAGGAAATCCCCGAACTGACCGGGCAAGTTCTGAACCCGTGGCTAGATCAGATCGCCTTGCCGCTGGTCATCCATTCCTTCGGTGGCGGACGGGATGCCCTGCCCGAGGGCCTGCTGGATGGTCGGATCAGCTGCCACTATCGCCTGTTCCCGATGCTCTACGCCCGCGAAAGCGATCATGTGGTCGAGATATTGGAAACCGTCGTGGCCCCGAACAAGATCAAAAAAGTGCTCAAAGGCTATGATCCACTGAAGAAGCTGGTGATACAGCGCAAGGGTGCGAAGATCCGGGCATTGTTCGACCGAAACAACCTGCCCGCACGCGAACAGGTCATTCGCAAAACGATCAAGTCCAAGGGGCTTTGGCTGCGGTGACGCGGACATTGTGCCGGGCGAGCCAATGTCCTAGAGATTCAGCAACACACATTCCAACAGGAGATTTCCTCGATGTCTGACGGACCCACCTACGGTTTTGACACGCTGCAAATTCACGCCGGGGCCCGCCCCGACCCTGCCACAGGCGCGCGCCAGACACCGATCTACCAGACCACCGCTTATGTCTTCCGCGACGCTGACCACGCCGCCGCGCTGTTCAATCTGCAGGAAGTGGGGTTCATCTATTCCCGCCTGACCAACCCGACGGTTGCCGTGCTGCAGGAACGTGTGGCGACGCTTGAGGGCGGCGTTGGCGCGGTGTGCTGTTCCTCGGGTCACGCGGCGCAGATCATGGCGCTGTTCCCGCTGATGGGACCGGGCTGCAACGTGGTGGCTTCGACCCGTCTGTACGGCGGCACGGTCACGCAGTTCAGCCAGACGATCAAACGCTTTGGCTGGTCGGCCAAGTTTGTCGACACCGATGATCTGGACGCCGTCAAGGACGCTATCGACGAAAACACCCGCGCGGTGTTCTGCGAATCCATCGCCAACCCGGGCGGTTATGTCACCGATATCCGTGCGCTGGCGGATGTGGCGGACGCAGCAGGCATTCCGCTGATCGTCGACAACACCTCGGCCACGCCCTACCTGTGCCGCCCGATTGAACACGGCGCGACTCTGGTCGTTCACTCGACCACCAAGTACCTGACCGGCAACGGCACCGTGACCGGCGGCTGCATCGTGGATTCGGGCAAGTTCGACTGGTCGGCGAATGACAAGTTCCCCTCGCTCAGCGAACCCGAATCCGCCTATCACGGCCTGAAATTCCACGAGACCTTCGGCCCGCTCGCCTTTACATTCCACGGCATCGCGATCGGTCTACGCGATCTGGGCATGACGATGAACCCTCAGGCGGCGCATTACACACTGATGGGGATAGAAACGCTATCGCTACGGATGGAGCGCCATGTCGAAAACGCGCAGAAAATAGCAGCGTGGCTCGAGGCAGACGACCGTGTGGATTACGTGACATATGCTGGCCTGCCATCCTCGCCTTATAGCGACAGGGTAAAAAAGCACTACCCGCGCGGCGCGGGCGCCCTGTTCACCTTTGCGGTCAAGGGCGGCTATGACGCCTGCGTAAAGCTGGTGAACGCGCTTGAGATCTTCAGCCACGTGGCCAACCTTGGCGACGCACGGTCGCTGATCATCCACTCGGCCTCGACCACACACCGTCAGTTGACGCCCGAGCAGCAGGAAGCTGCAGGCGCAGGCCCTGGAGTGGTGCGCGTGTCCATCGGGATCGAGGATGCAGACGATCTGATCGCTGATCTCGATCAGGCTCTGTCCAAAGCCAGCGCCTGATCCGATGACCGGGCACAACACAAATGAACTGGGTCAACCCATCGGTTTTTCGGTCACGGGCGAGTTCCCTCGCCCCACGCCACCTTACACACCGATGCAGGGCCGGTTCTGTTCCGTTGTGCCATTGGATGTAAACAGGCACGCGCCCGGCTTGTACCGGGCGTTTGCCAATGACATGGACGGCCGCAATTGGACTTACCTTCCCTACGGCCCGTTCGACTCTGAGGCGGATTTCACCGCATGGGCGCAGTCAAATTGCATGGATGCGGACCCGATGTTCCATACAGTGCTCGACGCGGATGAGGTACCCGTCGGGATGGCCTCGTACCTTCGAGTCGAACCAGCCGCGGGTGCGATCGAAGTGGGCCACATCCATTTCTCACCCCTGCTGCAGCGTAAACCGCAATCGACCGAAGTGATGTATCTGATGATGCGCCGGGTATTCGATGAGCTTGGCTATCGCCGCTACGAATGGAAATGCGATGCGCTGAACGCGCCATCAAAACGCGCAGCTGAACGTTTGGGTTTCACGTTCGAGGGCGTCTTCCGGCAGGCGACACATTACAAAGGACGCAACCGGGATACGGCGTGGTTTTCGATTATCGACAGCGAGTGGCCGCGCATTCGCGCGGCATTCGAGAACTGGCTTGCGCCGGGGAATTTCGATGCATCGGGCCAGCAGCGCCAACCGCTGCAAGCCCGCGTTGGATCGTAGCTTACTCCGCGATTTCGAACTCCATCGCGATATTGACCGAAACGGAAATCTCTCCGCCTGCGACCGGCACGCCACCGGCGTCCGACATCGCCATCTCGCGCATCTGAGCCATCGGGCGAACACCTCCGCCGTGGTCGTTGATCGATAGGACGGGACCCAGCGTAACCCCGGACGCCTGCGCTAGTTGCTGCGCCTTCTCGGTCGCATCTGCCACAGCTTTGGCCCGTGCTTCAGCCTCAAGCGGTTTGGGCTCTTGCACGCCAAAGCTCAGACCGCCGAAATCATTGGCACCGTCCTTGATGACCGCATCCATGATCTGGCCCAGATTATCCAGATCCCGCACGCGTACCGAAACGCGGTTGGACGCGGTGAACCCAGTGATCTTGGGTGGCTCATTGCTGGAATTGCTGCGCCCCGACCAGACCGGTGAAAGCGAAAGATCGCGCGTCTGAACATCGCGCGCCTCCAATCCCATTTCGTCCAGTCGTTTGAGGATCTGCGTCACCGCGTCCGAGGTCGCCTGCATCGCTACCGATGCCTGCGCATCCTGATTGGTCACGCCCAGTGTTATCGTTGCCATATCGGGTGCAACCAGAGCCGTACCGGTCCCGCTGACCGAGATGCGACGTTCTTCCGCATGGGCGGGCAGAGTCGCGGTGGCAGCGGCCATGGCGGCCAAAAAAGCAAGTGTCTTCAAGATGATCCCTCCTTGATGCTTGCTCTCAAGATGGGTGGTCGGGCCCGTACACGGCAAGGGGGAAACGTGCCTTTTTCTTTCCCTCGGCGAGTTCCTGCTCTAATCTCGGCGGGCAGACATCTAAGCGTTTGCATAAAAGCCGACAATTATGGTTCATCGCGATTATGAAACCCGCCTTTGCGCTGTCATTTTCTGAAAACGGCATTTCCTTGCATCATCAGTCGGATGGAGACTGGTACTGCATTGGAACCGTTCCGTTAGATGCGTCGGATTTCGCGGACCAGATGCAGGCCCTTCGGGATCAGGGATTCGCGCTGGAAAATGACCTGAGTTGCAAGCTTGTTATTCCATCCGATCAGGTGCGCCTCTTGGTTGTCGACACCGATGGTTTGGACACCGATGCAGCGGCGAAAAAGGTCAAGGATACGTTGGCCGCAGCCACGCCCTATGAGCTATCAGAGCTGGCTTATGTCGCGGGCAACGCGGGGACTGAGACCCCAGTTGCCGCTGTGGCCCAGCAAACGCTGGACGAAGCCAGCGCATTTGCCACCGATCATGGCTTTATCCCCGAGGCATTCTGGGTCAGCGCAACCGGCAACGATGCTCTGGACGCGCCATTTCTGGAACTGCCGATCATTGTGGATGAGGACGCTGTGATTGCGGCCCCCAAACCCGTTGATACGCCGGACATACCGGTTCACGCCATCGCTGAAGATGCAGCCCCCCCTGCATTTGAGCCTGCTACCAAAGCACTGCCCTCGTCTGCCAAGACAGGAACGGATCTGAAACGCTTTGCAATTCCTGCGATCGCAGCGTCGGTTGTGGTTGGAATGTTGCTGGGTGTCTGGTCTTACAACAGCTCTGACCCCGAAATTGTCGAAGTGGCCGAACCGTTAGAGCCCGAGCTGCAGCCAGAGCCAGAAATTGCAACTGCAGAACCGCAGGCACAACCCGAACCTCAGGAAACCGAGATCGCAAGCCTCCCACAAGAACCTGAAGTGGCAGAGGAAGAACCGGTGCTCACCCCCACGGACGAGGCCATTCTCGAAGCACTGAAGATTGAACCGGAGCCGGTCGAAGACATCGCTGATCTGCCAGAGAGCAGAACCGAGTTTCGTGAGTTTACCGGCACCGCCCCTGTTGAACCTTCAGAACTGGAGCCAGCGCCTGTGGCTGGCGTGGATAATCAATATCTCACATCGGTCGATCGCTCGAACCTGTCGACCGATTCCGTCGCACTACCCGAACTTGCCAGCCTCGACACAGATGCGTCTTTTGAGTCGATCTCTTTGCCAGGCCAAGCGGGGCAGCGGTTCAACCTGGATGAACGCGGACTTGTGACGCCAAGTGCCGAAGGCACGCTGAACCCGGCCGGTGTAATGGTTTATCTGGGTCGTCCCGCGTCCGTGCCCCCCGAACCCCCAACCAGGTTCGAAACAGAACCCGTTGTCATAGAAGAGTTCGATGAGAGACTCGCGGCGTTTCGCCCACGGCCACGCCCGGAAAATCTGGTGGATCAATTCGAACGCCAGCAACTTGGCGGTCGATCCCGGCAAGAACTGGCCTCGGTCCGGCCCAAGCTGCGGCCCGAGTCTCTGCAAACCCCTCCGCAGGTCGATGAAACCCCGACTGCGCTGGCTGTTGTACGGGTACCCCGTCCAAAAATCAGGCCTGCCAGCATCACGGCGCGCGCGACACGGCAACCTAGTTCTGGGAGTGCAGCGCTGGCCTCGACCGCAAATGTGGCCAGTAATGCCGATGAAGTTGGTTCGTTCCAACCCAGAACGGTCAATCCCAAAATTCCGTCTTCCGCGTCAGTTGCGCGACAAGCAACCATCGACAACGCGATTAACCTGCGCAAGTTGAACCTAATCGGCGTGTACGGCACCCCGGCAAACCGCCGTGCTTTGGTCCGCCTGCCCAGCGGACGCTACAAAAAGCTGAAGGTGGGCGATCGCATCGACGGAGGTAATGTCATCGCCATCGGCGACAGCGAGTTGCGCTATCAGAAGCGCGGCAAGAACATCACGCTCAAGATGCCGCGCGGGTAAAGAAAAAGCGCCATGTCGGTCAGACACGGCGCTCGGTTGATTTCATTGATTCATGTTTAGGCTGCCGAGATTTCACCCGACTCGATCTGCTCGCGTTCGATCGATTCAAACAGGGCTTTGAAGTTGCCCTCACCAAACCCGTCATCCCCTTTACGCTGAATGAACTCAAAGAAGATCGGGCCAATGACTGTTTTCGAAAAGATCTGCAGCAGAATCTTGGTCTCACCGCCATCAACTACACCTTCGCCGTCGATCAGAATGCCGTGCTTCATCATCCGATGCTTGGGCTCATCATGGCCGGACACACGGTCGTAAGACATGTCATAATAGGCCTCGTTCGGACCGGGCATGAACTTCAGACCCTTCTCGGCAATGGCATCGGTCGAGGCGTAGATGTCGTCGCTGCCCACCGCGATATGCTGGATGCCTTCGCCATTGTACTTCTTCAGGTAGGAGACGATCTGTCCGGTCTCGCCACGATCTTCATTGATCGGAATTCGGATGCGACCACAAGGTGAAGTCAACGCGCGACTGTAAAGCCCGGTGAACTTACCTTGAATGTCGAAAAAGCGGATTTCACGGAAGTTGAACAGGTCGCCGTAGAATTTGAACCACTTGTCCATGTTGCCCTTGAACACGTTGTGGGTCAGGTGATCGAGATAGTAGAACCCATCGCCGCGCGGTTTTGACTGCTCCAGCCATTCAAATTCCTCGTTGTAGGGCGAGGTGTCATAATACTGATCGATGAAGTAGATCAGCGAACCACCAATGCCCTTGATCGCCGGAACATTCATGGTCTTGTCTGCGCCATCATAAGGCTCAGCCCCTTTGGCGATCGCGTGTTCATAGGCCTTCTGAGCATCAACAACGCGCCAGCCCATGGCAGGGGCGCAGGGGCCGTGCTCGGCCACGAATTTGGCTGCAAAACTGTCAGGATCCGCGTTCAGGATGTAGGTTACATCACCCTGTTGCCAAAGCTCAACCTTGGGGGTGTTGCGGTGATAGCCGACATAGTCGAAGCCCATTCGCGCAAACAGGTCTCGCAGCTCTTGCGGCTCGGGGTGTGCGAATTCAACAAACTCAAACCCGTCGGTACCGGCTGGGTTTTCTTCGCTGATGACAGATTTCGGGGCGTTATGCGGGAAAGGACCCATGGCGCGTCTCCTCGGAAAACAGGAATTTCTTTGCTGATTCAAAAATACGCCTTAATGAGTGCTGTTTCTGCGCATTGTTTTCGTATAAACTAAGTTTAGATGCGTACTTTCCGCATATTGATTGCAAATTTTGGGGAAACGCCGCACGTGCTGGATCGGATTGATATCGGAATACTCGCAGCTTTGCAGCGCGACGCGCATCTGACGTCGCAGCAATTGGGTGATGTGCTGAATCTATCTGCCAGTCAGGCGGGCCGTCGCCGACAGCGCCTTGAGGCCGAGGGTTATATCACTGGGTACACCGCACGACTGGACCCGCTGAGGCTGGGGCTACAGGTTCAGGGGTTCATTCAGGTGCATCTGGGCACTCATGGCCCCGAACAATCCGCAGGCTTCGCCCGCATGGTCAACACCCGCCCCGAGATCACCAGCGCCTGGACGATGACAGGTGAGGCAGATTACCTGCTTCATGTCTATTGTGACGACTTATCCGCACTCAATACCTTGCTTCACGAAGTGATCCTGCCGCATCCTGCAGTTGCACGGGTGCAAAGCCAGATCGTAATGGACCAATTGAAACGCGACGCGCCGCTCCCGACCTGAGCGGATTTAAGAGGACAATAATGAACGAGTTCCTTTATCAGGCATCGATCTATCTGGCAGCTGCGGTGATCGCAGTGCCGCTTTCCGCCCGTCTGGGTCTGGGATCGGTGCTGGGTTATCTGGCCGCAGGCATCGCGATTGGTCCCATTTTGGGCCTTGTCGGGGCCGAGACGGAAAGCCTGCAGCATGTGGCCGAATTCGGCGTCGTGATGATGCTGTTCCTGATCGGGCTCGAGCTTGAGCCCCGTGCCTTGTGGGATATGCGGGACAAATTGTTAGGCTTGGGCGGGCTGCAGGTCGGCCTGTCGACCGCCGCAATCGCAGCTGTGGCGTTCTATGCGGGTCATCAGTGGTCGGTGGCGCTGGCGGTTGGATTAACCTTGTCACTTTCTTCCACTGCAATCGTGCTGCAGACCCTATCCGAAAAGGGCCTGATGCAAACCAACGGAGGTCGAGCGACCTTCTCGGTCCTGCTGACGCAGGACATTGCCGTAATCCCGATCCTAGCTTTCCTGCCGCTGCTTGCCCTGCCCGCAAGCATCCACATCGAAGATGACGGCTCCATCAGCCGTGGCGTAGGCATAGCCAAAGACGCGGATTATCACGCCAAACTCTCGCTGGTCGAAGGTCTGCCCGGCTGGGCCGTTACGCTTGTCACCATTGGCGCCGTCGCGTTTGTCGTATTGGCCGGCATCTACCTGACCCGCCCACTGTTCCGTTTCATCCACGCCACCCACCTGCGCGAAATGTATACGGCACTGGCGCTAATGATCGTGGTTGGCATCTCGTTCCTGATGACCCTTGTGGGCCTGTCGCCCGCTCTTGGCGCGTTTCTGGCCGGAGTGGTTCTGGCCAGTTCGGAGTTCCGACACGAAATGGAAAGCGACCTTGAGCCGTTCAAGGGGCTTTTGCTGGGCCTGTTCTTCATCACCGTGGGCGCTGGGATCGATATCGGGTATTTCTTCGCCGACCCGTTTGACCTGATCGGTTTGGCCTTGCTGGTCATACTGGCCAAGGGGATCATCCTGTTCATCGTCGGGCGCGCCTTCAAGCTGCGCGGGCGCGATCACTGGCTGTTCACGCTGGGTTTGGCCCAGGCCGGTGAATTCGGCTTTGTCTTGTTGGCGTTTTCTACGCAGCAGAACGTGATTCCGCCGGGCTTGTCGCAAAAACTGTTGATGATCATCGCGCTGACCATGTTGATCACACCGCTTCTGTTTATCGTCTACGACGTACTTTCGCGCTTTCTCGGCGAGAGCAATCCGCAGGTTGAACCCGATCAGATCGACGAAAAAGGCCCTGTCATCATCGCCGGGATCGGTCGCTTTGGGCAGATCGTCAACCGGCTGGTACAGGCAAGCGGGTTTAAAACAGTTGTTCTGGACCACGATATCGAAACGATCCAGCTGATGCGACGGTTCGGTGTCAAAGGCTTCCTTGGCGACCCCACTCGCCCCGAATTGCTGCGCGCTGCTGGAATCGAAAAGGCAGCGGTCCTTGTCGCGGCCATGGATGACTACAAACAGGTCACCCGTCTCGTCGGATATGCCCGCCGCCAGCGGCCCGATCTGCACATCATCGCCCGCGCCCGCGACCGCAACCATGTCTATGAACTGTATCAGGCAGGGGCCAACGATATTGTCCGCGAGATGTTCGACGGATCGCTACGCGCGGGCCGCTATGTATTGGAGAACATTGGCCTCAGTGAATACGAGGCTGCACAAGCTGAACAAACCTTTTATCACCACGACCGGGGATCGGTGCGCGAGCTTGCAGAACTGTGGATCCCCGGCATGCCCACAGCCGAAAACAAGAAATACATCGAGCGTGCGCGGCAACTGGAAAAAGATCTGGAAACCGCGCTGCTGGAACTGGCCGAGGAACACGCCAAGAAGTCGGCTTAACCGTCCGACACACCCGCTTCAGCGAATGTCGCCATGCCGGAATGGCAAGCAACCGCGCTTTTCAGAATGTTGATCGCCAACGCCCCGCCCGAGCCCTCGCCCAAGCGCAGGCCGAGGGTCAGCAATGGCTCCTTGCCGAGCTTGCCCAGCATCGCGGCATGCGCGCCCTCGGCGCTTTGGTGGCCCGCGATGGTGTGATCAAGCGTTGTTTCCGAAATCTGCGCCAGACAGGCTGCAGCTGCGGTGCAGATGAATCCATCCAGAATTACCGGTATCCGCAATACGCGCGCGGCGGCTATCGCACCCGCCATAGCCGCAATCTCGCGTCCGCCGAGGCACCTTAGAATATGAAGTCCATCGCCCTGACCATGCAGAGCGACGCCTTCCGCAACAACCCTGGTTTTGTTCGCCAGACCTGCATCATCCACACCGGTCCCGCGGCCAGTCCAGTCGGCAGCATCCCCGCCAAATAGCGCGCAAGCGATGGCGGCAGCCGGCGTGGTATTTCCGATCCCCATCTCTCCAACAACCAGCAGATCGGCCTGCGGATCAACCGCCTGCCATCCTGTGTGCAGTGCGCTTAGAAATTCCTCTTCGCTCATCGCGGGGGCTTGGGTAAAATCTGCGGTCGGACGGTCCAGCTCCAGCGCGTGCACGTCCATCTTCGCGCCCGCAGCCTTTGCCAACTGGTTGATCGCCGCGCCGCCATGTTCGAAATTCATGACCATCTGCACCGTCACTTCGGGCGGGAACGCCGAGACACCTTGAGCAGTTACGCCATGGTTGCCAGCAAACACGATGACCTGCGGCGCATCGATCCGAGGCCGCGCATCCCCGCGCCAACCTGCATACCAGATCGCCAGATCCTCAAGCCGCCCCAACGCGCCGGGCGGTTTGGTTAGTTGACCGTTGCGCTCTTCCGCGCCCTGCTTGGCAGCGGTGTCCGGACCGGGTGCGCCGGTCAGCGCATTGCGGAAACTGTTCAGGTCATTGAGTTCGGGCAGCATGGAAAGCCTCGTTGCATCAGAGTGGTTGTGTGTGTTTAACCAATGCTGGCAAAGCAACAAGACCCGGAAAGGCCTGGGAGTGACCAAAAACGACACCGCCCCGTTTTCCCTGTGGGATATCCCGCTGGCTCTGGTCCTTTTGACGCGCCTGCCCCTGCCACGCCTGCCCGATCAAGCGTTCACCCGCCAGTCGCGTGCGGCTTGGGCCTATCCCCTTGCCGGGCTTGTTGTGGGGGCGCTGGCTTGCGGCGTCGCCTGGATTGCAATCTGGGCGCAGCTGCCAACCCTTGCCACCGCCGCCCTGCTGGTCGCCACGTTGATCATCGCAACCGGAGCGATGCACGAAGACGGGCTAGCCGATACGGCCGACGGGCTTTGGGGCGGCTTCACAACCGAACGTCGACTGGAGATCATGAAGGACAGCCATATCGGTACTTACGGCGTACTGGCCCTGTTGCTGGGCCAACTGCTTCGAATTGCTGCTGTTATGGCACTGATCGGTGCGGGTCTGTTGACGGGCATATTGGCCGCCTGCCTGTTCTCACGCGCCATGATGCCCGTGCTGATGCGCGCGCTACCCTACGCTCGCAAATCGGGGCTGAGCCATTCGGTTGGTGCGCCCCCCTTGTCTGCGGTGCTGGCGGGTATCGTGTTGGCTATCGTCCTGTCGCTATTGCTGCTGGGTGGACCAGCCATCACGCCGATGCTCTGCGCCCTGCTTGCAGCGGCTTTTGTCGCTCGCATCGCCAAGACCAAGATCGGTGGCCAAACCGGTGATATTCTGGGGGCCACGCAGCAGGTCTCGGAAATCATCTTCCTCCTGGCGCTAACAGCCTCAATCTAAGACGCCCCACCGGTTTCAATGCGCAGCGTCGCGCCACAGTGTTTGCAATGCACAGCATCCGGATCGTGCCGGAACAGGCCGCAGCTTGGGCATTTGTAGCGCACTTTCTGCGGCATGAAGATCGCCTGCGCCAGACGGACAAACAACGCCACGCCAACAACCATGATGAAAACGGAAAACAGCTTTCCCGCTGGTGTGCCCAGCGTGATATCTCCGAACCCCGTTGTCGTCAGGGTCGCCATAGTGAAATAAAGTGCGTCGATATAGGGGGTCTGCGCATCTTCGGGGACGAAAAAGACCAGTACTGCAGTCGAGGTTGCAAAAACAAAGACCATCAGATTGATCGCCGCAATCACCGCGTCCTCGTGGGTTCGGAAGAAAGGACTATCTCGGCGCAAATCCCGCAGCAGATGATAGGAATGGATCAGCCGCAACGCGCGCAATATCCGAAGAAACGCGAGATTGCCGGTCAGGAACGGGTCAAGCAGCAGCGACACGATCACAACGATGTCTGCCATCGTGTAAATCTGGCGCAGCAGTTTCCAGCGGTCTTTGGAAATCCACATCCGCGCGCAGAAATCCATTAGGATGATCAGCCCGACACCCAAACTTGCCGCCGTCAGCCCAGGCCCATGCGGGATATTCGCCGTGGAGACAAAAAAGATGATCGAGGCGATATCGAACAGGATCAGCCCATAGCGAAACCAGACCGAGACCGGCTCGTGGCTGATGTAGAGAAACTTGACAGTTTGCTTCATCATGTCCCCGTATCTTCCTGCAGTTACAGAAAAATACCCGACACACACCACAAGACCAAGCGCCTAGTCACGAAAAAGGGCCGCCCCGGATATCGGGACGACCCTTAAATTGGCTTGAACGCGATCAGGCTGCGCGTGAGGTCAGAACCTCATCGACCTGTTTGGCAGCCGAAATCTCATCGGCGCCAGAAACTGCGGCCACTTCGCGTGTCAGACGTTCCAGCGCGGCTTCGTACAGCTGACGTTCGGAATAACTCTGCTCGCGCTGGTCGTCGGTGCGGTGCAGGTCGCGGACCACTTCGGCGATCGAGATCAGGTCACCCGAGTTGATCTTTTGCTCGTATTCCTGCGCCCGGCGCGACCACATGGCACGCTTGACCTTGGCTTTGCCCTTCAGCGTCTTCATTGCCTGGCTGATCACATCCGGTGAGCTGAGCGACCGAAGCCCCGATTCAGTGACCTTGTTAGTCGGCACGCGCAGGGTCATTTTGTCTTTTTCAAAAGAAATCACGAACAGCTCAAGCGAGAAGCCCGCAACTTCCTGCTCTTCGATTGACACGATCTGACCTACGCCATGAGCCGGGTAGACGACATAATCGTTCGGGCGGAACTCAAGCTTTTTCGATTTCGACATTCATATTCATCCTTCATTACTGATCGGGATATGAGACGACAAAAGCACCACAGCCGAGGCCCTGCATGGCCCCGTCAGGCGGCTTATTTGTCAAAAATTCAGAACTCCAAAGCGAGCATACTTACGGAGCACATCCCAATCACAGTCATCATTCGGTCCTAAGTATATCACAAATTTGCGACACTCAAAAGACCGCGCCGAGGTAAATGGGAAATTCCCTTTCTACCTCAACTAATTAATGCACAGATTGATGCCAAATGAACGGTAACCGGCTGCCGAATCGGTCAACCGCCATCGCCTGGGGCTTCCGAGAAATATTTCTCCATCTTGCCTTCTTCGCCGTCGCGTTCCTCGGCCTCGGGTAAGGGGTCTTTTTTGGTCACGATCACCGGCCACATTTCCGAGTATTTCCGGTTGAACTCGACCCACTGCTCCATCCCCGGCTCGGTATCGGGGCGGATGGCGTCGGCGGGGCATTCGGGTTCGCAGACACCGCAGTCAATGCATTCGTCGGGGTGAATGACCAATGTGTTTTCACCTTCGTAGAAACAATCCACCGGACAAACCTCGACACAGTCGGTGTATTTGCAGCCAATGCAGTTTTCGGTGACAACGTAGGTCATTTTGGATTTCCCGTTTGCGCTTTGGCGACTAGCTAATCCAGTCTGACCGCCGCTTCAAGGTCAGATCACCCCTTTGGGATGCGAGAAAGATCAAGCGCGCGTCTTTCTTTCTTGGTTGGACGACCTTTTCCCTCAAACGCAGGATTCTTGGGCGATACGTCCTGCTTTTCGGTCATATCGAAGTACAAAGCTTGCGCCTCGGGGGCCGGGCCGCGACGCACGCCAAGCGCTTCGATACGTACAACCCGAACAATACGCCCCTGCGGAAAGGTCAGGACATCTCCGGGTGCCACGGCTTGCGCCGGTTTCAGCACCCGATTTCCGTTCAGACGCACATGGCCGCCGCTGACCTGTTTGGCGGCCAGGCTACGGGTCTTGAAGAACCGCGCCTGCCACAACCATTTGTCGATCCGCAGCTTGGCCTCGGCCATCGCGGATCAGTTGCCGTCCTTCAGACCCATCAACGCTGCCGCAAACGGGTTATCGGGATCGATTGCCTTTTCCTTTTTGGGTGGCCGTGACGAGAAGGTCTTGGCGCCCTGAGGCTTGCCCCCCTTCTTGCCATGCGGCTTGCCCTGAGGTTTACCACGCGGCTTGCCCTTGCCCTGCCCCTGCTCGCGACGCGGACCACGGTTTTGCTGACGTTGGCGCCCCCAAGTGAAGGTGTAGAACACCTCAATTTCGGGCTCATCCAATTTGGACTCTGCTGATTTCTCAGTGGCCGTAACCTCTGCTGCCGCCTCGGTGCTTTCGGAGGCTTCGGCTGACGCCTCGGCAGTTATACCGACGTCATCCGCTTCGGCATTTGCGGTCGGTGTCTCATCGACGACAGGTTGTTCCTCGGCTTCCGCCACAGGCTGCTCCGTCGGGACCGGCTTGGCCTTCTCACGTTCGCCGCGTTCGGCCTTGTAACCCAGTCCCTGCATCAGGTCTGCAAACTGTTCCAAGGTCATGCCGGTAATCGACAACATGTCGGGTTTGGCTTCGAACCCACCGCGGCTATCCTCGGACCGCAGCATGTCGGCCAACCGTTCCAGCATATCGATCCGGATCGAGCGTTCGCCCGCATCGCGGTAGCCGCACATGGTGTCATAGCCCTGCGGCGCGTCCTTGGCGACCGGAACGGTAACCAGACCCGGAGGTGGTGCTTCGGGGAACTCCTGCAAGCCACCGGACAATGCCCATAGTACCAGACGCAGGCGCGTTGGCGCGGGTTTCAGCAGCAGCGGCATGAAGATGGTGAATTGACCGAACCGGATGCCATGTTTACGCAGCGCACCACGGGCGTCCTGATCCAGATCCTTGACCTCTTGCGCAACCTGCACACGGGGCAGCACGCCCAACGACTCGACCATACGGAAGGCAAAGCCCTTCGCCAGGCCCGTCAATTCTTCATCCCGCGACAGGTTCAGCAGCGGCTCGAACAGGGCTGCCACTTTGCGGTCGATGAAATGCTGCAGGCGGCGCTGAACCTTCTGTTCCACGTCCGGCCCGGCGGCCTCATCGACAAAAACCTCGACCACAGGCTTGAGAGGCTCGGCACCGGCAACAAGTTTGCCCACGGCATACTCGCCCCACATCAGGCCACCCTGATCAGTGAAATCAATTTCGGTATCGGGCGCATTGTAGAAGCGATCGGCACGCAGATGGAATTGCGGCGCGAGTGCTTGCAGAGAGGCTGACTTCAAGGCTTTCGCTTCAGTCCCCTGCGCGCTTTTGTCCGGGGTAAACCGGAACCCTTCCAGACGACCGACGAATTCGCCTTCGACGGTCACTTCACCCTTATCATTTACTTCGGCCAAAAGGGCCTCCTTCTGTTTGAGCCGGCGCAGCAACACTGACGTGCGCCGGTCCACAAATCGCTGAGTCAAACGGTCGTGAAGAGCGTCCGACAGCCTGTCTTCTACAGTGCGCGTTTCCTCGCGCCAATGGGATTCGTCACGCACCCAACCGTTTCGTTGCGCAACATATGTCCAAGTGCGAATATATGCCAACCTTTTGGACAATGCATCAATGTCGCCATGGGTTTGGTCGATACGGCGGATTTGCCGCGCCATGAAATCATCGGGGATACTTCCGCGCTCATGCAGATGGCCATAGATCACCTCAAGCAGGCTGGCATGTTCGGCATGGCTGATGCCGCGAAAATCGGGGATTCTGCACACATCCCATAGCAAACGGATCGACGGTCCATCGCTGGCACGGGCAACGACTTCGGTGACTTGGGACAGAGATTTCAGGACGTTCAGATCGTCAGCTGGCCGCGCTTTGATCAGGTGCTCATTGTCTGGGCTGACCTCAAGCGAGTCGATTAGTGCGTCGATTGAGCCGAACCGCAAAGCGGCATTCCGCCAATTCAACTTTTTCATAGGCGTGAACCGGCTGTCCATAATGGATTGGGCTACGCCCTCATCCAGCGGCGGAGCCTCGCCCGTCACACCAAACGTGCCATCCGACATTCCGCGCCCGGCCCGTCCTGCGATCTGGGCCAACTCGTTGGGGGCCAGAGGCCGCATTCGGCGGCCATCAAACTTGGTCAGAGATGAGAACGCCACATGGTTCACATCCAGGTTCAACCCCATACCGATGGCATCCGTAGCCACCAGATAATCAACCTCACCGTTCTGATAGAGGTCAACCTGCGCATTCCGCGTGCGAGGGCTGAGCGCCCCCATGACGACCGCCGCCCCGCCCTTTTGGCGACGAAGCAGCTCGGCGATGGCATAGACATTGTCGACCGAGAATCCGACGATCGCACTGCGCGCAGGCATTCGGCTGATCTTTTTCGAACCGGAATAGACCAGCTGAGACATCCGTTCACGCCGGATGAACTGCGCTTCGGGCACAAGGGCCGCGATGGGGCCGCGCATGGTGTCAGAGCCGAGGAATAGCGTTTCATTGGTGCCGCGCGACCGCAACAGGCGGTCAGTAAAGACATGGCCGCGTTCGGGGTCCACGCAAAGCTGAATTTCGTCAATCGCCACAAAATCAGTGCCCATGCCTTCTGGCATCGCCTCAACTGTACAGACCCAGTATTGTGTGCGCGGCGGTACGATCCGTTCCTCGCCTGTCAACAGCGCCACAACAGACGGACCGCGAATAGCGACAATCTTGTCATAGACCTCGCGCGCGAGCAGCCGCAGCGGCAGACCGATGACACCGGTCCGGTACCCCAGCATACGTTCAATCGCGTAGTGAGTTTTACCTGTGTTCGTCGGGCCAAGTACGGCCACGATTCGGGATGACCCGCTCACCTTTGCCCCCTGCGCCCTGAGACTTACAGCGCCTTGCCTTCAACCTGAGGCTTCAGCCGATTCACGGCATTGGTTACTTCTTCATGATGGGGATGTATAGCCAGCGCACGTGAATAGGCCTCAAGTGCTTGTTCTGGCTTGCCCACGATCTCAAAGATGAGGCCAAGGCCGTAAATAGCGTCGTAGTTGTTCGGATTCAGCGTCAATGCCTGTTCAAGATCCGCCGCAGCCATGCCAAACCTGTCAATGCCGAAGAAAACCGAAGCGCGCACATGCCAACCCTCGGCAAACTCGGGTGCGTGATCGGTAAGCGCCGTCAAATGATCAAGCGCGGCCTCGACATCCCCGTCATCCAGCGCTTCGCGTCCGCGTTCCAACAGCAAATCCGCTGAAGCCGAACCTGATTGTGACCACAGCGCCTGCAATTGCCGATCCAATCCGATGGCCTGTTCGGGCGTCGATTGCGCCAGTTGCTGCAACAGTGATGCCTCGTCCCGAGAATCCGCCTGCTGCGCGATGCAACTGGTGGAAAACGTGACTATGACGGCAAGTGCCGCGACGGTACGTTTGAGATTGGTGATTGCAATACCCATAACAATGGTCAGTGTAGCGTAGCGACCGGGGATGTCCATTCACGGCGCATGAACAATATGAGGAAGACCATGAGCGATATTCTGGAAAAAGCCGCGGCGGCATTGAATGAGAAACTGTCGGGCGGCGATTTCGATGCGTCAGCCAAATTTGCCATTGCCGATCTGGGTTCTATCATTCTGGATGCAAGCGGTGCGCGGGTAAGCGACGAAGATGCTGATGTGACCCTCAGCGCCGATGCGGACACCTTTGAACAGATTCTCAGCGGCGACCTGAACCCAACCGGTGCGTTCATGTCCGGCAAGCTGAGCGTTGACGGAGACATGGGTATTGCCATGAAACTCGCCTCGGTGCTGGCCTGATGGAGTTTTCGCCGGCCCCCTTATTCGAAGACGTGGCCGGCGGCCCTGCCGATGGTGCGGCGCATTGGCTGATCACCGAAGATGGCAAACGTATCCGCGTGGCACATTGGCTGCCCGACGGCGATGCGCACGGCACGGTGATGCTTTTCCCCGGTCGCACGGAATACATCGAAAAATATGGTGATACCGCCAAGGAATTTGTGAACCGGGGCTTTGCAAGTCTCGCGGTCGATTGGCGCGGGCAAGGGCTTGCAGATCGCCTGCTGGATGATCCGCGGATCGGTCATGTCGAACAATTCACCGATTACCAGCACGACGTTCGCTCAATACTGAAACTGGCCGAACAACTGGAGTTGCCCAAGCCCTGGTACGTCATAGGCCATTCCATGGGCGGAGCTATCGGGCTTCGCGCCGTTTTGGAGGGGGCTGATTTTGCGGCCTGCGCCTTTACGGGCCCGATGTGGGGGATTTTCTTTACACCAATCATGAAGCCACTCAGCCAGCTAACTGCCTATTGGGGGCCACGCTTGGGCTTGGGCGAGAAAACCCCGCCCACCACCACGCTAGAGAGCTATGTGGCCTCACAGCCCTTCGAAGGAAACGTGCTGACACGCGATCCGGCGATGTACCGAATGATGCAGGATCAGTTGGCCGCACACCCTGAACTTGCTTTGGGCGCACCGTCTACCATCTGGCTGCGCGAGGCGCTGGATGAATGCACCTGGCTGGTGGAACAGGCCGCGCCCGAGATCCCTGCCCTGACCTTCTTGGGTAGCCATGAACAGATCGTGGACCGCAAGGCCATTCGGGCACGTATGGCCAACTGGCCTAGCGGTACTCTGGTCGAGATTCCCAACGGCGAACACGAAGTTCTGATGGAGGCACCCGAGGTGCGCGGGCCGGTCTTTGATCAACTTGCTGCACATTTCGCGGCAGCCGCGGCGAAACCAAAACCCGAGCCCTGTCATTAAGGTTTGACCAGACAGCTTGCTTGTGATCCGGACGTGCCGCGCCTAAATGTTTGCCAACGCAGTTTATTCGAGGTGTTCCATGCGCGACCTTCCCTTTCCCGTCCGTGATGCAAATGCAGGCGGCGGTGCCGATGATCTGGGCAATTTGCCGGAATGGGATCTGACGGACCTCTATGCCTCGGAAGATGCACCCGAACTGGCCCGCGATCTGGACTGGTTGGAGGGCGAATGTGCGTCCTTTGCCGCAGATTATGAGGGTAAGCTGGCCGAATTGGACGCAGCTGGACTACTGACCTGCGTGCTGCGCAACGAAAAGATCAACGCCATCGCCGGGCGGATCATGTCCTTTGCCGGATTGCGCTATTACCAACTGACCACCGACGCGGATCGCGCCAAGTTCCTGTCTGACATGCAGGAGAAGATCACCGTCTTCACCACGCCTCTGGTGTTCTTCACGCTGGAACTGAATCGCATCGACGATGACGCGCTGGCTGCTCATTTTGCCGCCAATGCCGATCTGGCGCGATACGAGCCCGTGTTCCGTCGCATTCGCGCGATGAAACCCTATCAACTGTCTGATGAGTTGGAAAAATTCCTGCACGACCTCGGCGTTGTCGGCGACGCGTGGGAACGCCTATTCGACGAAACAATCGCGGGCCTGACCTTCACCGTCGATGGTGAAGAGCTGAACATCGAAGGTACGCTGAACCTGCTGACCGAGCAGGATCGCGCCAAGCGTGAAGCCGCAGCGCGCGAACTCGCCAACGTTTTCCAAAGCAATATCAAAACCTTCGCGCGCGTGCACAATACGCAGGCCAAGGAAAAAGAAATCGTTGACCGCTGGCGCAACATGCCAACTGCTCAGACTGGTCGCCACCTGTCGAACGATGTCGAGCCCGAAGTGGTCGAAGCCCTGCGCGAGGCCGTTGTGGCCGCCTACCCCAAGCTGAGCCATCGTTACTACGAACTGAAACGCAAATGGCTTGGTCTGGACGTGATGCAAGTGTGGGACCGTAATGCTCCGTTGCCGATGGAGGACACCCGCATCGTCGATTGGTCCGAGGCCGAGAAGACGGTGATGGACGCCTATAACGCGTTTGATCCTCGGATGGGTGAGATCGCAGCTCCCTTCTTCTCGAAGGGTTGGATCGATGCGGCCGTGAAGCCCGGCAAAGCGCCTGGCGCCTTTGCGCATCCCACCGTGACCGAAGTTCATCCCTACGTGATGCTCAACTATCTGGGCAAACCGCGCGATGTGATGACCTTGGCGCATGAATTGGGCCACGGGGTGCATCAGGTATTGGCCGCCAATCAGGGCGAGATGCTTTCATCGACCCCACTGACCTTGGCCGAAACTGCTTCGGTCTTTGGTGAAATGCTGACCTTCCGCAAAATGCTGGATCAGGCCGAGACAGCGGAACAGCGCAAGGTGCTTCTGGCCGGTAAGGTCGAGGACATGATCAACACAGTCGTCCGCCAGATCGCCTTCTACGACTTCGAATGCAAACTGCACGCCGCCCGTCGTGAGGGCGAGCTGACACCAGACGACATCAACGCCCTTTGGATGAGCGTTCAGGCTGAAAGCCTTGGCCCCGCATTCGAATTCATGGACGGGTACGAGACCTTCTGGGCCTATATCCCGCACTTCGTCCACTCGCCGTTCTACGTCTATGCCTATGCCTTCGGTGATGGCCTCGTGAACGCGCTGTATTCGGTTTACGAAAGCGGTGCGGACGGGTTTGAGGACAAGTATTTCGAGATGCTGCGCGCCGGTGGCTCCAAGCACCATAAAGAGCTTCTGGCCCCGTTCGGACTGGACGCCAGCGACCCTGAGTTCTGGGACAAAGGCCTGTCGATGATCTCGGGCTTTATTGACGAACTGGAAGCGATGGAAAGCTAATGTTGAAAGGCAGCCTGTATGGCTGCCTCATTTCTCTTTGGCTGATTTCATCGTCGTCACGAAAATGGCCGTGACAATCAATACCGCGCCAACAATCGAAAGCGGTGTGATCGTTGCGCCCAGAAACAGTGCCGAGTTGACAAAGGTAAACACAACCGAGGCGGCGAATAGCAACGTCGCCGTCAATGTCGACACGCGGGCGGCGGCCTCGTACCAAAGATAATAGGCAAGCGCGGTCGGCAAAACGCCCAGAAGGATCAAGAAGATCACGTCGTTTGCGGTCGGCATCTGAATAGAAAAAGCCGCCAGTGGCACCAGCAAAACGCCCGAACACAAAAAGATGCCAAACAGGAAGTTCAACCTTTCGGCAGTGGTCTCCGATGACTGCATCGCGCGGCTGCTGGAAATCAGGAACACCGCCCAGCTAAGTCCCGCCCCGATTTCCATCAGATCGCCCAGCAGGGGTTCTCCCCCGCCTTGAAAATCCCGATAGACGGTTAGAAACACACCGAGGATCGCCAGCAGGGTCGCCAATACATCAGTCCGGCCAACGGTGGTATCCGCGAAGAAATACAGGAATATCAACACAAAAAACGGCGCGGTATTCTCAAGCACCATCGCATTCGCGGCACCTGTATGCTCCAGGCCGATATGGAACAAAACATAGTTCACCACCGTCGACAACACCGCCAGTCGGAAGTTCCAATCCCTGTACTGGATTGAAACCCGTGCGCCCATCACCCGCAGCATGCAGTAAATCGCAAAAGCAGCAATGAACAGGCGCGACACGGCAATCTGTAACCCGCCGAGATCACTAGTCAAATATCGCACGATAACGCTGTGCGTGCCCCATAGAAACGCGGCTAGGAACCCAAGAACCAACCCGTTTTGCAGTACTGATCTCTGCGGCTGATCCTTCACCGGGTGCTCCTCGCGTTATTTCAACTGACTGTCTTTCGAACCCCGCCGATTGATCCCGCCGCGGGATTTGAAGCTGCTGTCACGCTCTTGCTGGCAATCCAGGCACAGCTTTACGCCGGGCAGAGCAAGGCGGCGTTTTTCGGGGATCGGTTCTTCGCATTCAGCACAATGTGTCAGGCTTTCGCCCACAGGTCGCTTTTGCGCCTGCATCCGCGCCAGTTCATCTGAAATCGACGCTTCGATCTGTTCACTCACCGCGCCATCGCGCGCCCAGCCGCCCGCCATTTAGCCCTCCTGATCCGGTCGGGACAGGATACGCGAGACACCACAGGGGTGGCAAGCTAGAGCGAAACGGCGGCGTCAAAGACCTGATCGATAACCTCTTGTGTGCCCCTCACGAATTCCAATGAACAGGGATATTCAACCCCTTCGCGAACCGATCGGCAGAACGCTTCGACCTGCAATTGATAGTGGTTGTCCGCAGGAAACCGGGGCACCAGAACTTCAAGGCCCGGTCGGTGCAGTTCAACCCGCGCCTCGCCGAACACACGGGCATTGAACGGAGCAGTCAGACGGATCATGCCACCTTCTCCGTGAAACACCATTTCCTGATGTGGATGCATGCGTGTTGAGACGTAGGCGGAATAGGTAAATTCGGGAAACTGCGCGCGTATTTCGGTGAAAACATCCACGTCATTTTCCCACCGGATCGCACCGCTGACCGAGACCGGCTCTTGCCCAGTCGCAAACCGAGCGCTGCCGATAACATACACCCCGATGTCACGCAGCCCGCCCCCACCGGTTTCCGCACGGTTGCGGATGTTGCCCGTGTCCGCCCGGTTGTCATAGCTGAACGCCCCGGTGACATGGACCAGCCGGCCGATCGCTCCGTCCTCGATCAGTTTACGGGTCAGATGCCACTGAGGGTGATGCACGATCATGTATGCTTCGGCAGCCAGCAAACCCGTCTGGTCCCTCTTTGCGATCAGCGCGTCAAACTCATCGGCCCGCATGGTCATCGGCTTTTCGCACAGCACATGCTTGCCCGCATCCAGCGCCTTCAGGCTCCATTCGACATGAAGATGGTTTGGCAGCGGGATGTACACCGCCTCAATCTCAGGATCGGCTAGCAATGCCTCATAGCTGTTGTAGACATTCAGATCAGGGCAATATCTGGCAAAGGGCTCGGCCTTGGCCGGATCCGAGGTCGCCAACCCCGCCAGCCGCGCGCCCTCTGCCGCATGGATGGCGGGCGCCATGTGTTGTCGTGCGAATCTGGCTGCACCCAGAACACCCCAATTGACCGGTTTATGCATGCGCGCCCCCTAAAAATTGATGTAACCCGCCCAGGGCGAGCTCAATGTAATTCAGTTCCTGATCTGTCTATCAACCACCTGCCAATAAGTCAGTCCTTTCTCTATCTATTTGAAAATCATACGCCTCGGTAAATTTTTTGATGAGATTAAAAAACCCCGATAACCTTATAATTTATATCGATAATCTAAAATCGATCGGCGTCAAACCGGCCCTCGCAAATCAGTTTTGTTGATCCAGTCTGATACTGCCGCCGTAGCTCAAACATCGACTGAATCATGCTCGGATGGCGCTCTGGCAACATCCGGAGCAACGGCAAACAGGGTGGGAGGCTTACTGAAATGCCAGCAACACATACGATTACAGGAACAGTGCTAAAAAGCGGTGATCCCGGAACGTTCGACAGCGACAATCAGGATTTCGACATTCTCCGCGAAGCGGTGATTGCAGCCGGGCTGGCGGAAACGCTGGACAATCCTGAGGCAGAACTGACCGTCTTTGCCCCAAATGACGCTGCCTTTATTACTCTGGCACAAACGCTTGGGTATAAAGGGGATGACGAGGCTGGAGCATTGGGCCACATCATCAAGGCGCTAACCCTGCTTGGCGGCGGAGACCCTATCCCTTTGCTAACCAACATTTTGAAGTATCACGTGGTCGATGGTGAGTTCGACAGCACCACAGTGGTCGGTCTAGGCGACGGGGCTGAAATCCAAACTCTGCTTGGGTCGTCAGTCGAACTGAACCTTGAAAGCGATCCTCCCAGCCTGGGCGATGCCGATCCGGGCATCGACGATCCCGGCTTGATCGCGTTCGACGTGGATGCGTCAAACGGTATCATTCACGTACTTGACGGCGTACTTCTACCCGTCTCGGTGTCGGGCATTCTGGGCAAAAAGAACACGGACTTTATCCTGGGTGACAGCAGCGATGAATTCATCTTTACCGGACGCGGCAAAGACTTTGTTCACGGTGATGGTGGCAATGACGTGATCAACACCGGCTCGGGCAATGATGTGGCGCTTGGCGGTGCCGGGAACGACATAATCTTCGGGGGGCGCGGAAAGGATATTCTGCGTGGCGATGAAGGCCATGACAAAATCTTCGGAGGTCGTGGGAAAGACATCATCGACGGCGGCGATGGCAATGACAAACTCTTTGGTGGGCGCGGTAAGGATACGTTTGTATTCGATGAAGGCGACGGTCACGACTGGATTGTCGATTTCCGCGTCGGCAAGGACAAGATCGACCTGTCCGAATACGATGGCATCACCAGCTTTGAGGACATCGAAGACGATATCGACGGAAAGTTCTTCGGGACCAAGATCGAGTTGGACGACGGAGACAGCATCTATCTATCAGGCATCTGGGCAAGCCACCTGTCCGAGTCCGATTTCATTTTCGCATAACTAAAAAAATCAGCCCGCTCATATGGCGGGCTGATATCAGTCTGGGGTTAGTTTGAACCCAGCATACCTTTTTCGCGCGCAAGCTCTCGCATCTTCTTTTGCAGCTTCTCAAACGCGCGCACTTCAATCTGACGAATACGTTCACGGCTGACATTGTACTGCGTGCTCAGCTCTTCCAGCGTAACAGCCTGGTCCATCAGACGGCGCTGAGTCAGGATGTCTTTCTCGCGATCGTTCAGAACATCCAGCGCAGCAGCGAGCAATTCGCGCCGGGCTTCCAATTCATCGCGCGCCTCGTAGTCACCAGCCTGATCGGCATCTTCATCTTCCAGCCAATCCTGCCACTGCATGGTGCCTTCGCCTTCGGACCCCACGGTCGCGTTCAGCGAAGCATCGCCACCGGACATCCGACGGTTCATGCTGATCACTTCTTCCTCGGTCACTCCGAGGTCTTCTGCAATCTTGGCCACGTTTTCAGGACGCAGATCACCTTCTTCCAGCGCGCCAATGCGTGCCTTTGCTTTACGCAGGTTGAAGAACAGCTTTTTCTGCGCCGATGTTGTACCCAGTTTCACCATCGACCACGACCGAAGGACGTATTCCTGGATCGAAGCGCGGATCCACCACATGGCATAGGTCGCCAGCCGGAAGCCTTTTTCGGGGTCAAATTTCTTGACCGCCTGCATCAGGCCCACATTGGCTTCGGAAATCACCTCGGCCTGCGGCAAGCCATAGCCGCGATATCCCATGGCGATCTTGGCCGCCAAGCGCAGATGAGACGTGACCATTTTATGCGCGGCCTCGGTATCCTGTTCCTCGACCCAGCGCTTGGCCAGCATATATTCTTCCTCCGGCTCCAGCAGAGGAAACTTGCGAATCTCCTGCATATAGCGGTTCAGCCCACCCTCGGGTGTCGGCGCTGGAAGATTTGAGTAATTTGCCATTTATTTCTGCCCCTTGGACAAATGTTTAAGCCCTTAACATGGGATATGGGTACCAGACCCGATACATTCAAGAGGATCTGTTAACAGTCTGGGATTAACCCTATGTAAAGGAAAGCTGAAAAGGCCTTTTTCACAAGCCTTTGCAGTTTATTTCAGTGGTTTTCTGAGATTTTCCAGCAGGTCTGCCATATCCTGCGGCAGCGGGGCTTCAAAACGTAATGCCTGGCCCGAAACCGGGTGTTCGAAGCCTAACACTGCTGCGTGCAGAGCTTGGCGGGGGAAAGCCTGCACCGCCTCGGCGGTTTCGGGCGTGAATGCCCGCGCGGCCAGTTTGCGCTTTCCGCCGTAAACCGGGTCTCCGACAAGCCCGTGGCCGGCATGGGCCATATGGACACGGATTTGATGCGTTCGGCCCGTCTCAAGCCAGCATTCGATCAGAGAGAGGCTGCCCGGCGTTCCAAAAACCTCGACAATCCGTGCGCGCGTTACCGCATGGCGCCCACCGTGAAACAACACAGCCTGCTTTTGTCGATCGGTCTTGTGCCGTGCCAGCTGTGTCGTCAGACGCATGATGTTGCCCGGCTCAAAGCTAACACCCTTGATCCCACGCAACCGAGGGTCATTGGCATCCGGCACACCATAGCAGATCGCGCGATAGTAGCGCTCGACGCTATGCGCCTCGAACTGGGCAGCCAGCCCGTGATGCGCCGCATCCGATTTCGCCACAACCAGCAACCCGCTGGTTTCCTTGTCGATCCGGTGCACGATGCCCGGGCGCTTGACGCCCCCAACACCCGAGAGATCATCCCCGCAATGATGCAGCAGCGCATTGACTAGCGTACCGTTCGGCGAGCCCGGCGCCGGATGCACGACCATCCCTGCTGGTTTGTTGATCACGATCAGATCGTCGTCCTCATAGACGACTTCAAGTGGGATATCCTCAGCGCCGATATGACTACCTTCGGCTTCGGCCACGGTGATTCCAATCTGCGCGCCTTCGGTTATCTTAGCTTTGGGGTCTTCTACGGCGACGCCATCAACGGTGACGGCACCCTCATTGATCAGTCGGGCCAGCCGGGTGCGCGACAGGTTCTCTTCCGCTGGCACATCCCGCGCAAGCGCCTTATCAAGGCGGGGCGGCGGAGCGGCCGCGATATGAAACTCTATCAGGCGGGTGCCCATGACTGTCCCTTCCGAACCTCAGGAACCGCAGGAAACACCGCAGCTTCGACTGCTGCGGCGCATGGTCATGCTGTTGACCGCGGTAATGATTGGCGGGGTTCTAGTGACATTCGCCTTGATTGTCATCCGCCTATCGGACCGAACTCCGACTCTGCCGGATCAGATAGACCTGCCGGATGGTGCAAAGGCCCAGGCCGTGACTATAGGCAACAACTGGTATGCGATCGTGACCGACGATAATCGCATTCTGATCTTCGACAGGACGACCGGAAAACTGCGCCAAGAGGTTACGCTGAACTAGTTTACGCCTGACCCGAAAGTCGATTCAGTTGATTGGTAAACCGCTTGTGGGGCGGATACAGGTCGCGCGCTTTCTCAAGATAGGGGCTTGCCTTGTTCTTGTTCCCGCGCCGCATGTGTATCTGGCCCGCCATGCCCTGAATAACGACGGTCACGTCATCAAGATCGGCAGCTTTCAGAATAAGCTTCTCGCCCTGCCCGATCTTGCCCGTCCGCTCAAGCAAGCGACCCATGGCGAACATGAGAAACGGGCTTTCCGGGTCACAAGCCAGCGCCTCTGACATCGCTCGATGGGCAGCTACGGTATCGCCTTCTGCTTCGAAAAGTTCGGACAGCCGCTTTTGGTACAAGGCACTTTCCGGCACTTCAGCTACGATCTGGCGGGTTTTATCAATGGCGTGGGCCCCTGACAATTCCCCCAGATGCCTCTGTAGTATCACCCTCGCGCCCAACAATCGCGGGTCGTCTGCTGGTACGTCGTGAATCTCATCGAGTGAGGTAGAAAGCGCTTCCAATCTTTGTTGGTGATCAAAGATACGACTTGCGCGTTGATCCAGCGCCAACTCGGCCCAATCCAAGAGTATGAAATCGAAGTTGCAAGGACGCCTGACGACAACCTTACGCTGAACCAGATACAGGTTATTGAACGGTGCAAACCGGCGTTGCCGAACGACCTTTTGCAATGACCAGTCCACAGGCGGCATCAGCCTAAGCGCGAGTTGAGCACGGTAGAGCATTCTGGACCCCAGAACCACAATATCCGGTCGTAACGACTTGGACCAGAACGCTTTTGCAAAATGGTGTGTCGCCGCATCACGCTTGCCTTGCATGCCGAGAACAGCGCCACGCAAGGCGCACAAAACAGAATAGTCTTCGGGCCAGAGATGCGGGTTCTGCAATCCCTCTTTGGCAAGTGCCTCGCTTTCCTGCCACTTCGACAGGTAAAAACAGTTCAGGGATTGCAGAAGTGGCATAAAGGCGTTGTCGGCCCCGGCGTCCAGAATAGGTTTCGCATTATCATACGCCTCTTCGCAGCGATCCTGCGCTGACAGATATTGCACCGCCTTTGAATAGATATGCGCCGCCTCTGAGGGATTCAGAAAGGCCGATGGCCCCTTCGCAACCCGTTCGATGAACCGCGCATTGGCCGCCTGCATCTCATCCTTGGACAATACATCGCGGAACACTTTACGCTGCTGCCCCGAAATCCGGGCTGCAGCCATCGAAAAGCCAGATATGTGTGGCGCGATCACCTGATCCGCCCGTGACATCGCAAAAAGCTCAAGAAAGTCCCGCTGCGCCCGGGTCAGAGCCGACAGATCAGCGATATCCGACATCTGCATGAGCTCCGGAAACCGTTGCTTGAAACGGTCTATCACCTCTGGCTGATCCGAAAACATGATCACCGTCTGGCCTTTGGATTTCTCCAGATGGGCCTCGTAAAACTCGTCAGGTTCGATCTTGGCGGGCCAGATCGAATGCTTCCATGGTAATCCGTTCAGGATTTCTCCGCGCCGAATGTGGTAAGCCGAAACCCCCTGCCCCGAGAGCTTCTGATCCGCGCGATCCATGATCTGACGAACCTCATCCACAAATCCAACGCTATGTATGAAATCGCGATAGCGGGGACGGATGGTTTCGATATCTTCCCACGGGAAGACCAGTATCTCGCTCGCTTCTTCGACCAGAACCGAACGGCCAGACGCCAAATGGTCGATCAGCCGCTCGGGCGATGGATCGTGTTGGAAGGCCCAAATTGGCAGAGCGGTCGCGCTTATCGTGTCGAACTCTGCCTGATCAAGGAAATGCGCATCCATCCAGTCTTTGGTGAATAACTCCTCGGGATGATCCAACTCCGGCGCATCGGCGCCTTGCGGGAACCAGTTCACCCGGTAGTCTGTCCCAAAGTCTTCGGCCAGACGGATACAGGTCAGGATCATCAGCAGGCGCGCGCCCAAACAATCCGTACGCTGACCAATGAAAACGCCACGCGTTTGGATCATTGCGCGATCCGGGTGGTCAATGCCCTGCCAACTATTCCAATTATCTGATACATACAGACATTCCCAAACCACGTTCGCCTAAGGTCTTACACAACCGCTACAGTTGAGGCGAGATGCGAAAAACGCGGTGTTTCGCAATTTGTTGCAATGCGAGGTTAAGCAACCGCCGGACGGGCCTGCGACAAGTCCGGAGAAATGCGAATGGCCTGCGAGATCAAGTTCAGGCGCGCGATTGAGCGCTGGGAAATGATATCCGCCGGAATGCGTGTGGCCGCTGCCAAGGCGTCCGTCAGTGAAACGCCGACATCCGTTGTCAACACGCGCAGCGCGGTGGTCAGGTTCAGATCGGCCCCGGCCAGGGTTCCATCCGGTAAGGTCAGCCTGCTGTTTTCACGTTGGATGACACGCCCTTCCAGCTTGAATTCCCGCAGATCCGTTCCAGCAACGGCCATCGCGTCGCTCACCAGAAACAGATGCCCCGGCCCCTGTTTAGCTGCAAAGGCGGCGCGCATCGTCTGCGGGTGAACATGGATTGCATCCGCTATCAACCCGGCAGACATCGCACCGCTGGACAAGACTGCGCCAACCAGCCCCGGTTCGCGGTTGCCCAACTGACTCATCGCGTTAAACAAATGGGTGGCGCAGTGCGCGCCCGCCTGTGCGTAAGCCACGCAGGTTTGAAACTCGGCATCACTGTGCCCCAACGACACGATGACCCCCGCCTTGCTGAGCGTTTCGACCTGAGCAATCGTGACACTTTCAGGCGCAAGCGTGACCATCAATGCAGGCAACGCCCCTGCCGCTTCTATCAGCTGTGCAAGATCAGCGTCCTGCATCCGGCGGATCAGCCCGCCGTCATGCGCGCCCTTGCGTCGCACCGAGAGATGCGGCCCCTCAAGATGCAAGCCGACAATCCCCTGAACTCCGCGCTGAATGGCCTGAGAAGCAGCAGAAATGGCAGCCGTTGTCTTTTCGGGCGTGTCCGTGATCAGCGTCGGAAGGATCGACGTCGCGCCAAGCTTGCGATGAGCCGCCGCAATACGCTGTAATGTCTCGACCGATGGATCGTCGTTGAACATGACGCCTCCGCCGCCATTCACCTGCAAATCTACATAGCCGGGGCTTAAAATATCGCCCGACAGATCCTGAACCATCTCATCCGAAGGCAACTCGGCTTCGGGCAAAATACTGTCGAGCAGCCCGCCGACGAAACGGGCGGCGTGGCCGTCCTTCAGGGTTTTACCATCAAAGATAAGCCCGCCCGCGAAGGTGATCGTCGCATCGGTCATACCGTCTCCGTCACTTTCCGCAGGTGACGCGGTGCATCGGGATTGATGCCCCGGCGCGTGGCCACAGTTTCGACCATACCGTAGAACGAAGCGATTGAGGCTACCGGATCTGTCATCCAGTGCGTGGTGCGGACATGTGGTAGCCTCACGGCATCAGACACCTGATTGGTCGTTGCGAAGACTTTTGCGCCCTTAGCTGCGAGCGCATCGGCGACTTCGGCGATGTTGGCCTCAGCCGCGTCTCCGGACGAGAACGCAATCACCGGAAAGCCCTGATCCACGATCGAAACTGGGCCATGCAGAACTTCGGCCGAGGAATAGCTTTCCGCATGAATCTGGCAGGTTTCCTTGAATTTCAGCGCCGCCTCATTCGAAATTGCCCAGGACATCCCACGTCCCAACGTGAACAGGGATTGTCCATCGACTGCCTCGACCACCGCGCTCCAATCGCAGGTGATCGCCCGCGATAAATCTTCCGGCAATTTGTGAATTGCAGCCAGCAAAGTGTCATCACCCTTTACCTCGGCCAACAGCCAAAGCCCGGCGACCAGAGAGGTGACGAAAGTCTTGGTGGCAGCCACGCTAAGCTCGGGGCCTGCAAGGATGGGCAGAGCCGAGGTGGCGTTCTGGGCCAGTGCAGACGTGGTATCGTTCGTGATCGCCACCGAATACGCGCCGCCTTCTGTCAGGGACTTCGTCAGCTGTACGATGTCGGGGCTTTGACCCGATTGGGATACCGAAATACACAGCGCACCGGGGCATCGCATATCGACCCCGTAGATCGATTTCACGCTCGGCCCAACCGAGGCCATGGGCAGGCCCAGCAGCAGTTCCGAAGCGTATTTCAGATAGCTGCAAGCATGGTCCGACGAACCTCGCGCAACCGAAATCAGGAAGCCGGGATCGTGCGCGCGGATCGCGCTGGCCGTCTTTGTAATCGCCGTGGCACCATCAGTGAGAAGCCGATCAACGGCAAAAGGTATCTCATTGATTTCCTGCCGCATTTGAGTTGTATCGCTGGACATGAGCCCCGCCTTTCAGGTTGACAGACGCAGCTCTGCTACGAAATCGTAGGCATCGCCGTGATAGATGGATCGGGTCAGTTCAGCAACGCGCCCGCTTTCTAGGTATGAGGTCCGCTGAATGCGCAGCCCCGCCGTACCTTCTGCAACATCAAGCAAGCCAGCCTCGGTTGCTTCGAGATTGATGGCCGAGATTTTCTGGATCGCACGCACCGGGCGATTGCCCGAGTGTTCGAGAAAGGCATAGAGCGATCCGGTAACCTCAGTCGGGTTAGGTAATATATCCAGCGGCAACGCCGCGCGTTCCAGCGCCATCGGTCGCCCGCCAGCCGCGCGCAGACGATGAATGCGGGCGACCTGATCACTCGCCGATAGGCCCAGCGCCAGCATCTCATCAGGTGACGGCAGGAATATTCCGCGCTCCAACCAGGTTGAGGTCGTTTCAAAACCCCGCCGCTCCATGTCTTCGGTGAACGAAGTCAGGTGCGACAGCGACTGCTCAACCCGCGCAACGGGTTGGCGCACGAAAGACCCCGAGCCCTGCCGCTGTTCGATCGCGCCCTTGCGCACAAGTTCCTGAATGGCCTTACGGACCGTCACCCGCGACAGGTCCGTCAGTTCGGCAATCTCGCGCTCGGGCGGGAGTGAACTGTTCGGGGCCAGAATACCCTCTTCGATCCCCTGCTCCAGCCGCTGCCGCAACTGCACGTAACGCGGACCGGCAGTCTGACCCAGCCAACCCTCGGGCCGCAAGAAGTCAGCAACGCTCATGTCGGGTCTCCTTTTGAAAGGCGTGGGCCAACGCGATGGCACCGGTCAACGGATCGCCCAGCGGGTCGGCCAATTCCTGTTGCATCTGTGCGGGAAGAAATTCCGCGTATTGCGGGCCGATGCCGCCGGTCAGGCAGATCGAAAGGCCGGGCATCCAGCCCATCGCCAACATCTGATCTGTCAGATATTGTGCACTATCCTCCATGATCGACAGCGCAAGTGCATCTCCTTGCTTTGCGTGTTGCGTGACAACAGGCGCCAGCGCTCCGAACTCGGTAGGCGACATCTTGGAGGCGGTCCTGACAATCCCAGCAGCGCCATCAAAACGCGACAACAGGCTGTCCGCCAATTCAGACGCAGGCTTCAGAGCGTCCACAAAGTCAAGCGTACAGGCCAAAGCCCGCCGCCCAACCCATTGCGCCGAGGCCTGATCCCCGAGAACAGGTCCCCAGCCCCCGGCAAATGACCTGCAATCCCCATTCTGGACCGCCAGAAAAGAACCCGTTCCGCAATGCGCTACGAAACCGTCTTTCGAGCCCAACGCACCACGTAATGCGGCGGGCCTGTCATCTTCAATCAGAACATGGTCAAATGGCAGCTTTTCTGCCAGCCGATCAGCCAGCGCGCGCCCCGTGATACCGGCCAGCCCCAAGTAGGCTGGCGCACGAGCGATTTGAGTTGCCTCTAGTCCGGCACGTCGGGCCAAAGCAGCAATTCCGTGCATCAACTCAGCGCAGGCTGCGTCAAAATCGGTTGATACATTTGACGCACCAACCTCGACACACTGAACCGCAGAGCCGTCTGAAACAGCAAGACGGCAGCGTGTTCCACCGCCATCAGCGGCCAGCACAATGGTATCAGAAGGGCGACTCATGGAGATACCTTTATAATACCTATTTCTAATTTTGAAGACCAAATTCCACAATAATGCAGTAATAGTTGTCTAAATCTTGAAAATAGTGGGCGTAAAAATAAAATGGTAGACTAATGGTATCTAAAAGGTATGATATTCAAAATCTCGGGGGAGAATCACGTGACCAAGCCAGTTACCGAACAGCTGCATCAAGACGCGATCGGACTTGACGCCCGACCGCTGACTGAAGTGGCCGAGCTGCTGGCCCGCTCGCAAGCCGACGCTGCCGCTGCCCCGCTTTCGTCGCTGCCCACCCTCTGCGCAGGCGCAAAAGCTATGGCGCAATCCATCCGATCGGGCGGGGTTTTGCGCTATTTGGCGGCAGGCTCTTCCGGCTTGATGGCCGCCTCGGATGCGCTGGAACTGGGGGGAACTTTTTCGATACCAGCCCGCCAGATTCGCATCCACATGGCAGGTGGATTGCCCTCAGGGGTTGAGATGCCGGGAGATGTCGAAGATGCCACCGACGGCCTTGCCCGTGAACTGGCCGATCTTTCCACCAAAGACACCTTGATCACCGTCTCGGCCAGCGGAACCACACCGTACACAACCGCAGCAGCGCGGATCGCGCGGGACAGAGGCGCCACAGTTATCGGCATTACCAATAACGGGGGCACCGAACTGTTGCAGCTTTCTGACCATCCAATCCTGCTTTCCACACCACCTGAACTGATCTCGGGCTCTACCCGCATGGGTGCTGGTACAGCGCAGAAAATAGCACTGAACATGCTTTCGACGCTGATGGCGATGGAGCTGGGGCATATTCAGGACGGCATGATGATCAATTTGCGCGCTGACAATGACAAGCTACGCGCCCGAGCCAACGGGATCGTCTGTCAGTTGACCGGTGTTTCCTCCGCGCAGGCTACAAAGGCGTTGACTGCGGCGGAGGGCAACCTCAAATGCGCGGCCCTTTTGGCTGTAGGCGCAGGGTCCCTGGACGCGGCGCAAGCAATGCTAAGCAACACCGACGATCACCTCCGCCCTGCGCTGGAGCGGATGAAACAAAACCAAGAAACCATCAACCTGGGAGATATCAAATGACACGCAAAGTTCTTAGCCTTGCCTTGATGAGCACGGCGCTGGTCACAAGCGCCTATGCGCAAGAGGCCACTTTGACCATCGAAAGTTGGCGAAACGACGATCTGGCGTTGTGGCAGGAAAAGATCATTCCGGCGTTCGAGGCCGAGAATCCCGGCATCAAAGTGATCTTCTCGCCCTCAGCACCGGCAGAATACAACGCTGTCTTGAACTCGAAGCTCGAGGCCGGTTCGGCTGGCGATCTGATTACCTGCCGTCCGTTTGATGCCTCGCTTGCGCTATACGAGTCGGGGCACCTGACCGATCTGTCTGATCTTGAGGCCATGGGAAACTTCTCGGACGTGGCCAAATCTGCGTGGCAAACCGATGACGGTTCGGCCAGTTTCTGCGTCCCGATGGCGTCAGTGATTCACGGCTTCATCTACAACAAAGATGCGTTCAATGAGTTGGGCATCGAAGTTCCAACTACCGAAGCTGAGTTCTTTGCCGCCCTCGATAAGATCAAGGAAGACGGTACCTATATCCCGATGGCGATGGGCACCAATGACCAGTGGGAAGCCGCAACGATGGGCTATAACAATATCGGCCCGAACTACTGGAAAGGTGAAGAAGGCCGTCAGGCGCTGATCAAGGGCGAGCAGAAGCTGACCGACCCCCAGTGGGTCGCCCCGTATGCGACACTGGCCAAGTGGGCGGACTACCTCGGCGACGGGTATGAGGCACAGACCTATCCCGACAGCCAGAACCTGTTCACCCTGGGTCGTGCAGCGGTCTATCCAGCAGGCAGCTGGGAAATCTCGGGCTTCAACACGCAGGCCGATTTCGAAATGGGCGCCTTTAAGCCACCGGTCCAGAACGCGGGCGATACCTGCTATATTTCGGACCACACCGATATCGGCATAGGCATGAACGCGGCGAGCGAAAACCAAGAAGCTGCGCGCACTTTCCTGGCTTGGGTCGCAAGCCCGGAATTCGCCAGCATCTTCGGTAACGCCCTACCCGGCTTCTTCCCGCTGTCCAGCACTCCGGTCGAGTTGGAAGACCCACTGGCCAGGGAAATCGTCGGTTGGCGGGATGAGTGCGAAAGCACGATCCGCTCGACCTACCAAATCCTGTCGCGCGGCACACCGAACCTCGAAAACGAGACTTGGGGTGCATCCGTTGCAGCCATCAAGGGTGCCGAGACACCCGAAGCGCTGGGTCAGCAACTGCAAGACGGTCTGGCCAGCTGGTACGCACCGCATCAGTAACACCTAGGCCACTCACACCGGACGCGGCTACCGCGTCGCGTCCGGACCTTTCCCCCGGAGATTCCCATGCAGACCCGCCGCATACGCTGGCACATTGCCGTTTTCCTCGCCCCTGCGGTGCTGGTCTACACGGCAGTGATGATCTTCCCCTTGTTCAACACACTGCGCCTCGCACTGTTCACCGAGGTTGATCAGACACGTATCTACGTGGGCTTGCAGAATTTCCGCACCCTGTTCTTCGATCCGATCTGGTCCGAGCAGTTCTGGAACGCTTTGGGCAACAACTTCTGGTTCTTCCTGATCCACATGCTGGTTCAGAACCCCATCGGTATCGCTTTGGCCGCGCTTTTGTCGCATCCACGCTTGCGGTTTGCCGCGCTCTATCGGTCCGCGATCTTCATTCCGACCATTCTGAGCTTTGTGATCGTCGGTTTCGCGTGGAAGCTGATATTGTCCCCGCTTTGGGGCATCGCACCTTCAATGCTGGACGCCATTGGTCTGAAGTCGCTGTTTGCACCATGGCTGGGCAAGGAAGAATACGCGCTGACAACACTGGCACTTGTCTCGGTCTGGCAATTCGTCGGCATCCCGATGATGTTGATCTACGCCGCCCTACTGTCGATCCCCGAAGAGATCCTTGAAGCCGGAGAAATAGACGGCATCACCGGTGCTTCGGCGTTCTGGAAGATCAAGCTGCCGTTGATCATTCCCTCGATTGGCATCATCTCGATCCTGACATTCGTCGGCAATTTCAACGCGTTCGACCTGATCTACGTCTCGCAGGGCGCGCTGGCGGGGCCGGATTTCTCGACCGACATCCTAGGTACCTTCATGTACCGCACGTTCTTCGGCTTCCAACTGCAACTGGGCGACCCGCATATGGGCTCCGCTATCGCAGGCGCCATGTTCGCCATCATTCTCGTGGGTGTCTGCATCTACCTCTTCGGCATCCAGACCCGGATGCGCCGGTATCAGCTGTGAGGGTGAACGCATGAACAAAGCACGCCATAACCCGCTGAACACGGCTGCCATGCACGGGGCGCTGATCCTCTATACCCTGATCGCCCTGTTCCCGGTCTTCGTGATCATCATCAACAGCTTCAAAACCCGACGCTCGATCTTCCGCGAGCCGCTCGCCATGCCCGATGCCGAAAGCTTTTCTCTCATCGGTTACCAGACGGTTATGAAACAAGGGGATTTCTTCCTTTATTTCCAAAACTCGCTGATCGTGACCGTGGTGTCGCTGGCCTTCGTTCTGCTGTTCGGCGCCATGGCCGCCTTTGCCCTGAGCGAATACAAATTCAAGGGCAACACTCTGATGGGCCTCTATCTGGCGCTTGGGATTATGATCCCGATCCGCATCGGCACCGTGGCGATACTTGAGATGATGGTGGCAACCGGTTTGGTGAACACCCTTTGGGCCCTGATCCTTGTCTATACCGCGCAAGGTCTGCCGCTGGCGGTGTTCATCCTGTCTGAATTCATGCGGCAAGTCTCGGACGATCTGAAGAACGCAGGCCGCGTCGATGGGCTGTCCGAATACACCATATTCTTCCGATTGGTCCTACCGCTGGTCCGCCCCGCCATGGCGACCGTGGCCGTGTTCAACATGATCCCCATCTGGAACGACCTCTGGTTCCCGCTGATCCTTGCCCCGGCCGAGGAAACCAAAACACTGACGCTGGGCAGCCAGGTCTTTATCGGCCAGTTCGTCACCGACTGGAACGCGGTTCTGTCGGCGCTCAGCATGGCGATCCTGCCGGTGCTGGTGCTCTATGTCATCTTCTCGCGCCAGCTGATCCGCGGCATTACTTCAGGAGCTGTCAAATGACCAAAGTTCTGATCGCTGGCCTTGGTAATATGGGGCTGAGCCACGCTTTGGCGCACCATCAGCACCCGGACGCTGAAGTCGTGGGGCTGGTGAACCGGTCTGGCCGCGTGGATCATCCTGGCCTGACAGGCTATCCAGCCTATTCTGAGTTTCACACCGCTCTGGCCGAGACCAAGCCCGATCTGGTGGTCGTGGCGACCTACTCCGACAGCCACGCCGATTTCGCCTGCGCGGCGATGGAGGCCGGGGCGCATGTATTTGTCGAAAAGCCGCTAGCGACCACTGTGGCAGATGCCAAACGAGTCGTCGCGAAAGCCATTGAAACCAAACGCAAACTGGTCATCGGCTACATCCTGCGCCATCACCCTTCATGGATGCGCCTTATTTCCGAGGCGCGCGACCTGGGCGGGCCCTACGTGTTCCGGCTGAATCTCAACCAACAAAGCAGCGGGGCCGAGTGGGAAACACACAAAGCTCTGATGCAGACCACCTCGCCCATCGTCGATTGCGGTGTGCATTATGTCGACGTGATGTGTCAGATCACTGACTCCGACCCCGTGCGAGTCCACGGCATGGGCCTTCGCCTAAGCGATGAGATCGCCGAAGACATGTACAACTACGGCCAGTTTCAGGTGGTCTTCGAGGATGGCTCGGTCGGCTGGTATGAGGCCGGTTGGGGCCCGATGATGTCCGAAACCGCGTTCTTCGTGAAAGACATCGTGTCGCCCAACGGCTCGGTCTCGATCACCGATGGCAACAAGGGCGCATCCGCCGATATCGACGGACACACCAAGGTTGGCGGCCTTCTAGTCCATCGCCCCGACGGCGACCAGGCAATCGACATGCCCGATGAACCCGGCCATCAGGAGCTCTGCAATGCCGAACAAGCCTATATGCTGCGCGCCATCGCCGAGGACATCGACCTGACCCGCCATATGAACGACGCCGTGCAATCGCTGGCCATCTGTCTAGCTGCCGATGAAAGCATCCGCACTGGCCAACCTATTTCGCTGAAAGAGGCACGAAAATGACCGCCCTGACGCTTACAAACGTGAACAAGGCCTTCGGAACAGTCGAAGTCCTTAAGGATATCAACATCGAAGTGGAAGATGGCGAGTTCGTCGTTTTCGTCGGCCCCTCGGGTTGCGGTAAATCCACCCTCTTGCGCGTGATCGCAGGGCTTGAGGATGTGACTTCGGGCGAGGTGCGTATCGGTGGAGAGCTGATGAACCTTACTCCGCCCTCGAAACGCGGCATCGCGATGGTGTTCCAAAGCTATGCACTCTATCCCCACCTGAATGTGCGTAAGAACATGTCGCTGGCACTGAAACAGGAAGGCCAGAGCAAGCAGGTCATTGAGGAACGCGTCGCCAAGGCCAGCAAGATGCTGAACCTTGAGCCCTATATCGACCGTTACCCCTCAGAACTGTCAGGCGGCCAGCGCCAACGAGTCGCCATCGGTCGCGCCATCGTGCGAGAACCCAAACTGTTTCTGTTTGACGAACCCTTATCCAATCTGGACGCCGCCCTGCGTATGAATACGCGACTGGAAATCGCCAATCTGCATCAGCAGCTCGATGCATCGATGATCTACGTCACCCACGACCAGACCGAGGCGATGACGCTCGCTGACAAGATCGTCGTCCTGCGCGACGGGCGCGTTGAACAGGTTGGCAGCCCGATGGAGCTATATAATAACCCCGCCAACCAGTTCGTCGCGGGTTTCCTTGGCGCTCCGTCGATGAATTTCTTCCCCGCCAGCGTGATCGGCGACAGCGCAGACACAACGTTGGGTATCCGCCCAGAGGATCTGTATTTATCCGACGAAGGCCCCCTGACCGCGAACGTGACACATGTTGAGCATCTGGGCGGAGACACAAACGTGATCGCGATGATGCAAGACCACCAGATCACCGCGCGCCTGTTCGGCCAGCATCAGGTCAACGCTGGTGAATCCGTCCATTTCGGCTACGCCCAGGATCGAACCTATCGCTTCAACCAACAGGGCGCCCGTCTCACCTGACAATTTCGGGTAACGATTTCAGGATGTTGGTGCGGTCGAGAAGACACACTGTGTGCAGCAGAGCGTTGCAGGCTGAGGCACGAACAATTTATATTCAACAACTTACCAGAGGCACCGTTGCCAGTCGCCGCATGCTGATGCAGAGAAACGCAAGTCAAATGTGGGGCTAATTGTGGGGCCAAAGGTAAGGAAATGAGTAGAGCAAGAAACAAACTAAGTGCGTCAAAGGTAAAGAACTTTGAAGCTGGAACCCTATACGATGGTGGCGGTCTGCAACTTGAAAAGACATCCCGAAGCTCCGGGAAATGGATCTACCGCTACAGCCGTTTTAGCAAAAGAAGAGATATGGGATTGGGGCCCTATCCCAGCGTTAGTTTGGCTGGTGCCCGCGTGGCGCGTGACCATTGGGAAAGCGTCAAGAACAATGGTTTTGATCCAATTGACGTTAGAGAAGAAGAATTAGCACAAAAGAAAATCGAACAGAGTGCTTTTGATCCGATTTTCGTAGACGCTGTGTCAAACTGCCTCCAACACAATGCGGCCAAATTGAAGAACGGTGGGGTTGCCGGTAGGTGGCGCTCTCCATTGGACACGCATGTAATTCCAAAATTGGGAAAGCGGCGTGTTTCCTCGTTAAACATCCATGACATCATCCAAGTGTTGAAACCAATTTGGAAAAACCACAAACCGACCGCCGACAAAGTAGTTCAAAGAACCAGAATGGTATTGAACTTCTGCTTGGATCAAGGCGCCAAAGTAGACCCTCTCATCGTGAATAAAGCGGTAGGCCGTCTCCCAATTGTCAATCATAAGACTGAAAACATCGAAGCCACAACTTGGCAGGACGTGCCCGCCTTGTACCTCCGTTTGAATAAGCCGACGTCGAGCCATCTTGCCCAGAGGTTATTGATCCTGACTGCACAACGGGCTGACAGTGTTTGTGGAGCAAAGTTTGACGAGATTGAAGGTAACGTTTGGACCGTGCCGGCGGAGCGCATGAAAAATCCGGAGACCCAAGCGCAGGACTTTCGCGTTCCTTTGTCACCTGAGGCGCTGCGTATTGTAGAGGAATGCAAGAAACGACGAAAAAACGGTTTCCTATTTCCAGGGCACCGGAATAAACCGGTTCATGGGAATGCTCTCCTAAAGGCACTTGATGGCCTAGGAGAACCAGGCCGACCTCACGGTTTTCGAAGCAGTTTCAAAGACTGGCAGCGTGAAAATCGTCCGGGGCTTGAAGCGATTTCGGAATCCTGCCTTGCTCACAAAGTTGGAAACAAGACAGAGCGGTCTTACCAGAGATCAGATTTACTAGAGCCTCGGCGAAGACTGACAACCGAATGGTCAAGTTTTGTGATCGGTAGTGCAGGCTGAATCGCCCGTCAATTCCTGATTCAAGATCTGCTAACTGAACACAACGTTATGGGCAATTCGAAAGCGCGGCCAACTCCACACATACGTGGAGGCTAGAGGGCAACGGTCTTTCGAAAACGCCATTGAAATGCTTGTTCAGTTCTTCTGGCAGAGCGGAAATGTGCTGATGGCTGGCTTGTCGAAGTGTAGCTTTCGGCACACGGCCCAACTTTTCCGATTTGTATAGCCGCTTCGATGCAACCGGGCATCGCTATCATTCGCAGCGGACACACAAACTGATGGATTCTGTTCGTAGAATGTTGCTAAGGTGCACACAATCAGAAGTGTGCAAGGTAAATCAGGCAACAATATGTGGAACTGGGATCAAGGGCGGCTCGACTATTTCCAATTCGACAATTTGAAAAAAATTGCCCGTTTTGCACTCAAAAACGATCTGCGGCAAGCCGGGCGTGACACACTTGTACCCGCGACTGGATTACCGTTTCTACCCGAGCATTACCATCCTTGGCGAAATTACAGCCGCGTCTTCCGTCTTTCCATGATTTGTGCTCAGAAAGGATCCGGTTCAGAAGCGACCCCAATTGCAAAACTTCTTGCTTCTGATGGCTCAATCACAACTGATGAGTACTTTCATTTCCTGGCGGAAGCGACAACGGATCCCTCCCCCGCTCTACAGGGGTGGGACAGTACCGCTGCGCTTCGTTATCCTTTGCTATTTTCCTTAAAGTTTTTGCTGGCGCGTTGCGCTTTAGGGTTTGATACAACCGATATCTCTCAGATTGCAGGCTCATACGAAAAGTCTGGCTTTGTTGGAGATGAAGACCAATCTGCATACATCAAATTGGTCAAAGCAGACCACGACATGACTTCCGTTCCTCGCCAAGCAGCCGAGAGTATCCAAGTCATCGCCCAGATATCCTACTTGTCCTTGGATAAGCGCACCATAACGGTATCGTTAAATCCGCAGGATGCGCTCAACATATTTGAACAGCTTTCCTTGATAGGCGGAACCCCATTACCCGACGGCGCCGACGAGGTCTTCAGGCTAACATCTTTGTTCCAATCTGCGATTGATGAGCTGGAACTCAACTACGACTCTACCGTGCTAAGCGATGTCGCAGATGCAGGCTTCACCGACGATATAGAATTCTCCGAAGGTAAAAAGATTCGCAAGACACACCTAGTCATCGAACGAAACGGCAAGCTTCGCAAAGAGTTCTTCAAGGCAAACCCTACAGCTACCTGCGACATGTGTGCACTGAACACAAATCAAGCTTACCCATGGGTTGAAAGAGTGCTTGACATTCATCATTTGTTGCCGCTTTGTTCTGGTGCGAGAACTTCGAAATCCGGAACACTTCTGGATGACCTTGTGGCTCTGTGCCCAACATGCCACAGAGCGGTTCATCGGTTCTATGACGGCTGGCTGAAAGAAGCGGGCAAGAAAGATTTCGCGGATTCAGACGAAGCAAGAATGGTCTATGAAAAGGCCAAATCACTACATGAGGCGGAGAAGTAATGCTCAAAGAAAACCCAGAATTTCTGTCTCAAGAAGCGCTTTATTCAGAACAATCTGCTCTCATGGCATCTTCCCACGAGCGTGAGAATATCGCCGACCTTATGGCTAAGCGTGGTTGGACAATCGACGATCTCGTCTATGAGAAAAGCCGTGCTCTGTCGTGGACTGGTTCCAAACCGCCGAGCTTGAAGTCCTTCAAGAAAATTGGTCGGGGCATCCCCTTAGTTTCGTTCTTCACCGGCTGCGGTGGCATGGATCTTGGATTTGAAGCTGTTGGATTCGACAACCAAGCAGCATTCGAGTTCAACGAAATCTTCTGCAAAACACTCAGAGTGAACCGACCGAAGTGGAACGTCTTTGGCCCCCCCCACTACAACGGAGATGTGTCAAAAACAGCGGAAATCGTCGAACAACTCGCGCCTTTGATCTCGTCACCATTCGAAGGTGTTTTTGTCGGGGGACCACCATGTCAGCCATTCTCGATTGCTGCAAACCAAAGATTCTCTAAGTCTGGTGAAAATTTCAAGCGCGTCGGCTTTGAACATCAGCAAAACGGGAACTTATTGTTTGATTTTGTTGATCTCGTTATTCACTTCAAACCAGCGGCCTTTGTCATTGAAAATGTTCCTGGCCTTCGAGATCTGGATGATGGAAAGCAGTTGGGAGAGGCTATCCGCGCACTTCAGAAGGAAGGTTACAATGTTGAGGAACCCGAGGTGTGGGACGCTGCTGACTATGGAATTCCGCAATACCGCCATCGAATGTTCGTCGTAGGTTCACGAAAGCTTGGACTTTTTGAGATGCCCCAAAAGCGGGAGCATATCGGATGCGGTAGTGTGTTGTCACACCTACCTGCTGAAGGCACAGAAAACCATGAAACCCGGAAGCACTTCGTTGGTTCTGTTGCAAGGTATCGGGTTCTCGACTACGGGAAACGAGACCAATTGGGGCGAGTGGACAGGCTGACCCCTACACGTCCTTCTAAAACTGTAATTGCGGGCGGCACGAACGGGGGCGGTAGATCTCATCTGCATCCTGAAATCCCTCGAACCTTAAGCGTTCGTGAATGCGCTAGATTGCAAACATTCCCAGACAACTACAAGTTTATCGGTCCGACGGCCCGCCAGTTTACCCAGGTCGGGAATGCAGTCCCGCCTGTGCTTGCGGCAACTTTGGCAACTCAAATTGCTAAGGCATTCTTCTGATAATTGCGCGCAGTCTAAAGCCATCTTCACCCCAAAAATGGGCTATTGCTTCGACCTGAAAACAAGAACAGTAGACGGCTAGAAAGCGATGCTAGTATGGAGACATTCTAAATTCTTAGGGCGAGGTTTCCTCAAACATGCTTCGATTTGCCCACCACCGACGATCAAACTTCTAGCCAGCTTCGTCAGCTCGTGATTTATGTTAGGCCGAGGATGGGAAAGTCAGAGCGACGCAACTGCTAGAATCAACCTAGTGATCCTCAGCCTCACAGTGTCTTTACGTAGGATTCCAAACTACGTTTGATCTGGTTTTAGCCAACCTAAAGTCGTTGCACCCTCGACGGAGACAACATGCCTGGCTGCGCTTGAAACCCAAGCTCCTTCGCAATCGAATAGATGGTAGATCGTGAAACCTGCATTTCTCGTGCAATCTGAGAAACAGGCAACATTAGCTCTAGACGTCTGCGAACGTCTTCTCTGTTAACCGACGGCTTTCTTCCTTTGTATTTACCTGCGGCTTTTGCTTTTGCAATGCCTTCCTTTTGACGCTTTCGAATAATCGACCTCTCAAATTCGGCAAACGCGCCCAGCATGTGCAGTTGCAAAGTTGCCGTGGCATCGTCTACGTCTGGATTCCCAGAGAAATTCAATCTTTCGCTGGTAAAGTGAACGCTTGCCCCGGCCTTTCTGATCGCCTGAACAATATCTAAAAGATCAGACATTGACCTAGCTAACCTATCGATTGACCAAACATGGACTTCGTCGCCCACCCACAGGAAATCCAACATCTTGGCTAGTTCGGTACGTTTCGTGGAACTACCCGACTGCTTCTCCTCGAAAACGCGATCACAGTAGCTCAAGTCTTGACGCGCGAGATTTTGTTCGCTCGAACTGACGCGGCGATAGCCGATCTTTCTGCTCATAATAATTCCTTTGTTCATTTTTCATCTAGAACTTAGCTGGAAATTGTTAAATTGGATTGAATGTAACCCTAGCTGGACACTTTGCTCCGTTTTTTTTGATTGCTCGGCCTGTTGCCTAAGGGTCCACTTAACTTTGACAACCAGGACCATCAGCGGTTGCAGTCAGGCCACATACTAGCCGAGGCTGCTCTCAGGTCTGAGACGACAATCGCACCCTTGAAGTAAATCAGCCTAGGTGGAATTTGAGCTACCGTGCGTGCCCATATACTTTTGGCTCTGCGTCGATTTCCCGTTCGCGGCATCTTTGGCGGAAAAAAACATGAAAAGGGCACTTCTTCGCAATCATCGTGGCGAGGTAGTCATACATACAACCCTGATTGAATCTTTGGAAAAGCAATTGAGGCAGGCTTTTTGTTGAGATCAAAGAGGCTACTAAAACTATTTCTTTCCGCTTTGCTTGTGGGCTCCCTTACTCTTACGGCGCTGAACATTTGGCAAATCGTGAATAATCCAGCGTCTACCCTTTTAGTAGAGCGCGGGTTGGATGAGTTGCGATTAAAATACGAAGAAGCGTTGTCCAAAGCGGCTTCACCGGAACTAATCGAGCAAAGGCTAAGCGCCAGATTGAGCGAAACACCAAGAGACTGGATCGCAATTAAAGCTCTGCAAGGAGTGGCAGAAGAAAAAAACATCGAGCTGAAGGAAGCCACAAAAGAGCAAATCCGAGCAGCGGCATCCGAAGACTCTGGGTTTTTCAAGACATCTGGAAAATGCTTGAAATGCGCTTTGGATTCTGCGCAGTGCGAACTGTCCGCGGTTTTGTTTTGCCAAGTGCCCGTGGCTCTCACACCAATCGGGGATGTCAGCGGTATTGTGAAGGGAGGGTACGCCTACTCTAAGGGCCAAGACGTGGATGAGGTCGACGTCATTCTGTCGGTGGTTGGGCTTACAGCGGTCGCAGCCGCTTACCCTTCCGCGGGCACATCGCTTTCAATCAAGGCAGGCGCTGGGATGGCAAAACTTATGAACTCAGTAGGTGCTTTGCCCACAAGTATCAGAAAGCAGTTCGTCCGCTCCTTTGAAGACGGGGTTGAGTGGAGCCAGGTGACAAGTGTCAGAAGCATTGAAGACCTTCGTGCACTGATAAAACCGGCGGTGTTAAATGAAACGGTCGAGATGGTTTCGTATATCGGCAAGATCAGCGGCAGCATGAGCACCGTCGACGCGATTTACGCAGTTAAACGGGTGGATGGAATAGAAGATCTCGTACCAATATCCCGAGCTTCAGAAGCGTTAAAAGGAAAGACGGTTGGCGCACTGGAAGTATTGGGAAAAAACAAGTTCATTCGCTCTACAATGAAATGGTCCGACGAAGCCATATCGGTGATTTTGGGTCTCGTTGGACTTTTGTCGGCCCTTGTTGGCTTGTTCTGGTCGGTACTAACGTCTGCGATGCTGCGTATAGCTCGCAGGACAGCAAGTAAAAGTTGATCGCTGAATCTGACAGGTTTCCACTCTGATTGAACACTACTCAGAAGCAGCTCATTTCATTATTTGGCTTTTGGATTGGGGTGACTTCCCAAGCTAGCTCTGCCATCAGTGCTCTCACCCACTTCGTAAAACACTGAGCACATAAATGTTTATTCCTGCTCCTGACGCATTTGCAGAAATACTGAAGATGGACACCACTAAGTGGTTTTCACCGGGCAAGCGGATTGAAGGGAAAGGGGGTAACGCGGCCGACAAACGGTACATTTCCCGGACCCAGAAAGTTCTCAGGGACAAGTTTCAGGCAGGCCAACTCACAGCGGCTTTGTCAGAGAAGCACATAGGAAAGTTCGTAAAGAGATTTGGCGATAGATCCGCACCATTGGTAGAATTTCGAGATCGCATTAAGTCATCGTCCGATTGGCGGGATATCGCGATCATTTCAGGACAGCTTGCCGCTGGTGAAATCGCGGGAGGACTCCCAAAGACAAGGTCAAATCTCAAGGCGTTGATTGAATTCAGGAAACTGGAATACATCTCTTGGGTTCTGCGAAAAAAGCTCTACTATGACCAAGAAACTAAATGGGATCTGAAAATTGCGGCACCTTCTAGAATACTGAACTCGCGCACATATCAGGCTTTCAGATCTCCTGCTGCCTTTGAAGTATGGAAATCTATCCCGTTTCCTGTACTTCACCCTTGCGAGTTCCTTACGCTTGGCTACGTCCTGCAAAAGGTAACCCAACAAAGGCGAATGCTCAGTGACGTGTCCATTCAGGAAAATCCGTCACAGGTCAAAACCATATTTGTAGAAAACTATCTCCTCAAAAACAGTCAATGGCCTGACAAGTCGACGATGTGGGAAGCCACCCCCATAGATCGAATAAAAACATTTACTGAAAGGAACGGGAGCCCGTTCATTGATACCTTTGTTCAATACATAGAACTGGTCGATCACAGCGAAAACCCAAAGCTCGCTTCAGTTAGCCCCGAGCATAGGAACGCGACCAACAGTTATATTCGATCATGTTTGTTTTTGATTTCAGCCTTCTGCTGCTTTGCAATCAGAATGAGGCAAGATTGGAAATATTGGGAACAGACTGCTCTCACAGCTGGTTTCGAATACGAAGATTTGATCCACGACTTTCAGGATTTTGAAAGAGGGGTGCAACCCAACAGCTGCACCCCTTCCGAAAAAACTCAACTCGTTATGCTGTAATCACGGTTGGATTACTTACTCTTGCCGCCACCTGGGGGGTTGTTTGAACGTCCTCCGCCAGACGGATTTCCGGTGGTCGCCGGCCAGCCACCTGCGTTACCTTGACCTTTTCCTTTTGCCATTTTGCATTCCTTTGTTGTGTTCAATGAAGAGAAGTCTTCCAGCTCCTCTTAAGAACGTTTTAGCTCTGCCGCTGGTTACTAAGCAAAAGGCACGCGGGGACAAAATCGACAGGTCTTGCGTATCTCTGTGCTGACCAAACGCAAGCGACGCGGTTGACGAACCACCGTCAAGGCGGGCGATAGATAGGTGTGCGTTCGCTCCTCAAGAAATTCCAACCTGTCTTTGCTTCGTTTGCAAAAACCCTACCTGAATTTAAAGGCTACGGGATTCCCGAACCTTCCGAGAGTTAAAGACCCCCTCAAGGCCACGGGTAAAGAAGGTGAATTCAGCGATGGGCAGGGGCACCCGCCTAAAACAGGACCGGCGCTTACGAAGCTAAAAGTTTTGCCAGGAAACGATCCACCAAACGACTGCGTACGGCCCGTGCCTGCTGCTCCAATCAGGTGAGACATTGGAGAGGCCCAGATTGCCTCCGGCGGGTCGGCTGGGTTTCTCTTGCCCGATGGGAATATTAATGCACCCAGCATGTTCCCTAAGCTGGAAATCGCTTTCCATGCACCTCGAAGAGCATGATCTCGAAACGAAAGAGGTTTATAATCTGAAGAAATAGCATTGAGCACTTCGCAAGGTAAGCGGCATAGCCCAACTCCTGCTCCGGGCCTGTGCCACCTTTTCCTGACCGATAGACTATTCTATTGTTTGGGGTGACGAGCCTGATCGATGCATGATGCGAAGCATTTCTCAATTGATTGTCTCGCTCCAGGCAGACGTTAGCAAGAGCTGGATTGTCAGCAAACGGGTTAAACCTGCTGGATTTGTCTAGTTCGAGGTATTTTTTCCTGGTCAAAGTTTGAAACTGGTCGAAGGGTCGTCCAGAAGCAACGTTGTTCAAGTATGCCAGAATATCTACAAGAGACGAGAAAGTCTCAAACGCATTGCCGTAAAACATTTTCGTCTTATCAAACTGCGCGGAGGTTACGCCAGCGCCCACATCAATTTCTATACCTTTCTTTACGCGAAAAATCACTTGGGAGAAGTCGTCGTAGGCCAGAAAAAACTCTCGGATTATCGCAAGATACAAATCCACACGGTTGGAGGCCAAATTTTCCTCGTAGTCCTTGAAGAACGCTTCAAACTCGGGTTTTTCGCGATTGTCCTGCACGACATTGAACGCATCACGAAATGGCTCCTCGAATGCTGGTTGGCTAAAAAACAAACAAAAACGCCAAAGCCAGTCCTGAATACTTTTAAGCGGATCGTTCGCATAGAACTCCGCCGACCCCTCTTCGATCTTTCTGTTACTGAGCTTTGCGTGCCCGTTTCGGTGGAGGTTCCAAGCTTTCTTCAGAAGCTTCCACTCCTCGGCGTAGTCATGTGGTCGGTAAGGTCTAGAGTTCTGCCAGTTTTTGGGGAAATCCTTGAAGGATACGAGCGAGTCGTTTTCCTTAGCAACCTTCATCATTTCCTGCATTTGCCAAAGCCTCGGAAAAGACATGTCTTTATGCCTTTCTTCCAAGGGGATTAGAAAATTCGCATCGACATTCACAATCGGCGAGTCTGCATCCTCTTCTGACAGTTCTACATTTTCTATTGGCTCACCAACAAACTGAGGAATCGGGCTTCCTTCAGGTTTGACCACGCGCAATCCAACGGTCAGTTCCTCTGAACACCCGCAACAATGAAAAGTGTGTTTTTGGTGCGTCTCATGGCCGACCCCTATCCGAACGGTGTGGTTTTGGCCGCAAGTAGTGCAACGAAATGATGTACGTACAATCATGTTTAACCCTGCTCGAATTTGTCTGCTTACGTTTCACCTATAGCCTTTGCGCATATCAGGCGACGTTATCCAAGTGAACCGCCGTTTAACGGTAGGGTTGAAACCATCCGCGTCATTCTCGCGATGCGGTACTCTATGAATTTGCGAAGGGCGTGGTACGCTAATCCAAACTCATACTATGCACAATAATCGGTAGGCCCCCTGAACGAGCAGTGTCAAAGCATCAGATGCGACGTCTAGAGAACGATGCATTGCTGCCATGACGTAGCGTTGAGTAGCTAATGTTTCAGAGGCAAGGTCACAAACCTTTGAACCTCCTCAAGAAGCTTCACAACGAAACGAACGCTTACAGCTTTGGACCCGACGGGCTTCTGAACAGCACGAAGAATCTGATCTACACAGTCTTCGGGTAGAGACCGCTTGGTGACTTCTTTTTCAATGAATGTCGCCAATTGGGCTTCACTCGGCGGATCGACATAAATTTTTCGTACACGAGATCGAAGCAAACCAGGTAGAACACTGGCATCATTCGCGGTCATCAACCAGTTGACCCGGCTCATATCAACTCCAATCTGGAAATATGGGCAATGCCAGTTTGAAGATGACACAGGTTCCAGCAAACCAAGCAGAGCAGAATGCATTGACGTACTGTGACCGCTAGTACCGAAAGCGGTCCCGGCTTTATCGATTTCATCGATAACGATAATCGGATTAGCTACTTTTGAGGAAAGCATCGTTTTCAGCGGGCGCCCACATTCAGCACCACCCCAGCCACGACTTAAGCCGGCAACGGCAAAACCCTCCGATCCTGCTCCCCCATCAATATGAACCACCGGCAAAGAAGAGAGTTGCGCAATTCGACGAACGAGATGCGTTTTTCCTAATCCTGCGCCACCAATTAGAAGCGTCGGCCTCAACCTTAAACCTGAACCATGCTCAATGACGTTGTGACGCATGTCCAGCCAGATTTCATTGATAACCTGCTGCATCCAAGGCATCTCGTGATACAGCATTGCCGCGATTTCATCGACTTGATGTTCAGTTGACGGACCACCCACAGCAACGCCGTTCATGACAGGCCGCAACATCTTTCTATCAGCTCGGGAGAGATGCTGACCTTGAGAATACATGCCGCGGGCTTCGATAATCTTCTTTGCACGACGGCGGATCTTGTCAGTGTCTTGCCAAGTCACCCGCTTGGGTTCTTCGGTGTTTACATCTTTGCAGCTTGAGTACCGTAGTTCCTCCAAGTGTTTCCTAAAACGTTTTTCGATATCTTCATCTTCAGTTTCGAACAGCTTTAGATCGGCAAGCAACGGAACAATTCTTGGCATATGAACACCTTCGTGCGAGCGTCGCAGGTGAGGAAATCCAAGGAAGTTTGCTTGGAAACTCAGCGCCTGCATTCAATAGATTTCGACCAGCAAAGCTGCTGGTCATATCAGACGAATGCGGATCCGGTTTCTGTTCATTCGCGTAACATATTGTAAGATCGGTGGAAGTACAATGGACAACCTAATTTTGATTGTCAGCAGTACTTGAGGAAGGCCTGATGGTTTTGCCAGAAATTCTGTTCATGAATCCTGTGATCCAATCGAATGCAAGGGCCACGCTTGCGGGCCAACGCCATCGCATTTTCATAATACCTTTCTTACCAGTTGTTCTTTGGCGAACTACCTTTTGCCTCTTGGATCGATGACTTCTTTCATTGTGTATCGCCCGGATCGTTTTCAGTACGTTTGGCGATACGATTACCGTGTAACTCTGAACTTCAGCATCGCGGAGCAATCGCATTACGTCGTCCGCAATTGGAGCAAGGAATTCTTTAATATCGAACGATCTTCCCGTGTTCGTCTCCCAAGCATGTCGAGCAATCCGATTGACTTCAAACAAACTGCCTTGGACACCCCTACCTAAACTTGGCTCGAAAGTCCGTTCACAGAAATTCTGCACGTAACCAAAGGCGACAATGCGACCACCTGGTGTCGCGACAGGCCGACCGCAACCACAGTAAACATTTTTTGCCTTGCTCCCGGTCTTTGACCTCAACGTGTCCTGTTCCATGCCCTCCTTACGGACCGCCCGTGCAGTTGCTTTTGCTTCGTGGGGTCTAATTTTTTTCACTAGGCAGACAGAAAGACGACCTGTATTTTCGCATTGGAAAAACTTCGTGCGTCGCCCTTGCGCCTTTAGTTCCTGCACTGTCGACTTAAGCAAACCCTCCGTCCTGGTAAGACGTTGGCCTTTGGAGATCGCCAGATATTCTTTGAAGACCTTTTTGTTTCTGGACGAGGCAATCTCAAATGCCGTCGTACTCGGCTTTGTTCCGTATCGAATGGAACGGGCGGCATCCTGATGGGCAATGCGTTTTAGATGAATTCCAGCCTTATTTTGCAGCCGCGGCGTGTTCTCCTTGATGAATGCCAATGCTCTTTGTCGATGGACATCTCCAAGGCCAAACGTCAAGAAAACATGAAAATGCAGGTAGAAGGAATCCGTTTCAGGCTGGAATGGTGCTTCCAGCTGAACATACACAAAGTCGCCCAGGCTAGATTTTTTGAGTACATTTTTGAGTTTGTTCATGCGCCTGAATGCCAGTTCCACACCGGCTTCATAGTCATGAATTAGAATTCTTTTTTCGAGCGCTGGAAAAGTTAGCGCCGCCAACTGAGCCCGACCTTTCACTTTAGTTTCATAGTGGTACTGAATATTGGCCGCCGTTTGAGTTGTATCCACCAAAGCAACGGACGGCAGACGTTTGTCGTGTTTGAATGCAGGGTAACAGATCCCTAGGTATTCACCGTCGGGCAGCCCTAGCAAGAACTGTGCAGCTTTCCTCTTGCCCGGCCTGTACAAATCCTGGCCAACCTCAGCCGCCATTTCGGCAACTACGGAAGACATTTTTCGGTATCTTTCGGAGCCTGAACCGAGACGGAACCCACCCTGGTAAGCGACTTTCTTTCCTACTTGGCGCAACGTTTTTGGCGGGGGCACCTCATGACAATAAAAAAGCGCTGCCTGCCCGCTATCCAGCTTGGGTTCCTGATAATCACGTCTTCGTGGCGCACATCTTCTCTGGTCGCGGGCTTTACCCGCGTTGTTCTTGTTCACAACCTTTGTCCCTCGGTTCAATTGCCAAAGGACAAGTGTTGCTATGAGCTAAATTGAACCTGTGCCTCTGACCGCAATTTCTCGCGAACGGGGCGGTGTCACTCCAACTTCAGGGATGTGGCCACGACCTCTGATCGCCAGAAAGCAAATGGCACAAATTCGGTTTAAAACTTTTAAAAAGACTGAGCGCTTTTAGAATCCCGAAAGGAACTCATGCTGCTTCCGGGTCTCTGATCGGTCGAATTTGAATGGTTGCCAAAAACAAAAAGTTGGGGGCTGTCTGCATTACTCCATACAAAAGAAAACAATTTCCCTGAGTATGTAAGAAATATCCACAAGGATTGTTGGGTCGGCTTAGCCTTCCTTTTTGAACCTACCGGCAGCCTTCTCCGCTTCTAGTCCGATACGCACAAGTTCACGGATTGCCGCCGAACGTCCGTAGATCTCATTTTGATGGGTGTATGTCTTGATGTCCGAGAGTTCCTCATCAGTCATCAGTATTTGCAGTCTTCGCGGGGGGCTTTCACCGAGTTTTTTCATAGGCCAAGAATAATACTATACACATAGTGCGTCAAATGCTTGACACTTCAATTTTCTTATTATACACATTATACACATAATTAGACACCTTTTCCACCTCGGGGAGATTGGATCATGATCCACTTTTTTCAGCATCAGTTCCATCGCGCACATGAGATCTGCGTCGTTTTTCATGTCTGCTATGTTGTGTACGAGTTTGCGCACAAAGCGCACGTGATCTAGCACAAAAATTGTCAGGGAAACCGCCAACTCCTATGCGAACAATACGAAGGGACCTAAAGAAGTTAGGCGGGCTACCCGCTTTTTGGGAGGAAAAAAACGGCTCCACAAACTGCCTACTTATCGGAGCGCTATGTCTCTAGCGAACTGACACTGAACAACTACCGCAAATGAATGGCTCTCAGCGCTGTTTTAATGCGATCATTTAAGTGAATTAACATATTGTTTTAAATATACTATTTGACAATCAGGGGACACCTGGCATCATGTTTTGGCTTTGTCTGGACGAATAGAATTTTCGTGATACTACCGCCTCAAGGTTCGCAACCGACAATGAAGTCCCAAAGCGAACACAAACAATATACCACTGAGGCAGTTCAACATGGCTTATCAAAGCAAATTCGAAGTAGCTCGCGGTGTCGATGAGATCGACATCGCATACATTCGCGAGGCCGCCCAGGCGATGCCTGAATTCGCTCCGCTTTATGTACCGCTGATCGAGGCGCCTAAATGGTTCGGTGTATCGAAAGACACGCTATATAGGGCCAGCAAAAACGGAGACATTAGGATCTACAAAGTAGGTAGCAGATCCGTAGTCAAAGTATCTGAAATCAAGTATTGGATCGAAAGGCCAGAAAACGGGGCTTAACGGATGTGGGGCCAATTGTGGGGCTGAATTCAGGAGCCACACAAAAATATATTTGTTTCTGCCACTTAGGGGTTGAATTTGGTGCGGTCGAGAAGACTCGAACTTCCACGGGTGTTACCCCACAGCGACCTCAACGCTGCGCGTCTACCAATTCCGCCACGACCGCACTGCCAATGACTTGGTAGAGGGGCGTATAGACGCTGAGCCGCGCGATGTGAAGAGGCAAAAACACAGCCGATTGAAATCACGTGCTTTAGCCATATCTAACCGCGATACAATGCAATCTGGAGCAGCCATGCCCTCGCCCGATCCCCGCCCTACAGTGCAGATTGATGTCGTCTCGGATGTGGTCTGTCCGTGGTGTATTGTCGGCTTTCGTCAACTCGATGCCGCGCTGAAGCAAGAGAATGTGCTGGCCCGATTGCGCTGGCATCCGTTCGAACTGAACCCCAGCATGGGCCCCGAGGGGCAGAACCTGCGGGAGCATATTGCCGAGAAATATGGCTCGACGCCCGAACAAAGCCAGCAGGCGCGCGAGCGTTTGACTGCGTTGGGTACTGAACTTGGGTTCACTTTCAATTTCACTGATGACAGCAGAATCGTGAACACCTTTGCCGCGCATCAACTGCTTGACTGGGCGGAAACACAGGGGCGTCAGCATCCGCTGAAACTGACCCTGTTCGAAACCTATTTCACCAAGCAACAGGATGTCTCTGACATCGAAGTGTTGATGGGCGCGGTCGAGACGGCCGGGCTCGACCCGGAGGCGGCGCGAACCGCACTTGAATCAGGTGCGCATGCCCAACCGGTGCGTGAAAAACAACAGTTCTGGACCAGCCAGGGTATCTCGGGCGTGCCTTCGATGGTGTTTGGAGGGAAATATCTGCTGACCGGCGCACAGGGCACGGACACTTATGCGCAGGTCCTGCAACGCTGCCTGGCCGAGGCCGCCTGACCCCTTCCCCCTGCCCCGCAGACGGTCTAAGGAACGAGCATGGAATGGAAGACTACCGACGGGCTGATCGACTACGACGAGGCCACTGCCTTCATGGAGGCGCGCGTTGCCGCGATTGCAGCGGGTGAAGCGGACGAATGCATTTGGCTGTTGGAACACCCTCCGCTTTATACCGCTGGGACTTCTGCCAAGCGAGAAGATCTGACCGATCCGGATCGCTTTCCGGTCTATGAAAGCAAGCGCGGTGGACAGTACACCTATCACGGCCCCGGTCAGCGCGTTGTTTACGTCATGCTTGATGTGGGCAAACGCGGTCATGATGTGCGCCGCTTTGTGCAGCAGCTTGAGGCATGGGTGATTGCGGCTCTGGCCGAGTTCAATGTCACCGGTGAGATCCGCGACGGCCGCGTGGGCGTCTGGGTGCAACGGCAAGACAAGCCGCTGACGATCACCGGCCAGCCAGCCGAGGACAAGATCGCGGCCATCGGCATTCGCCTGCGGAAATGGATCAGCTTTCACGGTATCTCAATCAATGTCGAGCCGAACCTGTCCCATTTCACCGGTATCGTGCCCTGCGGAATTCAGGAACACGGGGTGACTTCACTGGTCGATCTTGGGTTGCCGGTGACCATGGATGACGTCGATGTTGCGCTAAAAAAGACCTTTGATGAGGTCTTCGCCACCGAAGGCGCCTAGTTTATAGGTGATTCCACGTATTCGGACAGATCTGGCCAGAATACGCAAAAGACAATGCTAGTATTTGGGGCACTCTGTTTCGAATATCATTCAGAAAATTCCTTTGAATGGTCTCAATTCGCCTCAAATTCAGGGATTCTTCACATCCTCTCCTTACAAACGCCATCTGACCACATAGTATGTAATGACCGTTCATGAGTGAGTGGTGTGTTAACCGGTGATCTCAGGGCTGCCCTGCGAAATCCGTGAAAGTGTTTGGTTACGAGTCTGCCGTTCCGACCCCATATCGGAACGGCAATTCTCGTTTTAGGCCCCTAAATCTGTTGATGCCCAAATCGGGTTGATCCGACGCAAGCGTGCTCGCTGGCTTCGATTTCAAGCGTAACATGGCCAAGCCCAAACTTGTTCTGCAGAACCTGCTTGACCATCACCCGGATATCCTCGGCACTATCTTGTGCGTCGGGTTTGATGACCAGATGCGCCGACAGCGCGGGCTCACGCTCCTGCATGCTCCACAGATGGACGTGGTGAACTCCTGCCACGCCCGATACGCCTTCAATGGCTGTGGCGACCTCTTCCGGATCCAATTCTGTTGGCGCGCCCAACATCAGAACGCGTATGGTTTCACCGATCTCGGATTTGACGTGCCAAAGGATGTAAAGTGAGATCATGATGGTGACCGCTGGGTCGACCCAAGTCCAGTTGAAGACAATTACAGCGGTACCTGCGACAATCACGGCGACAGACCCCAATGCATCGGCCACATTGTGCAGGAATGCCGCACGAATATTCATGCTGTCCTTGGACATGGAATAGGTCAGCATAGCGGTGACAAGGTCGACGACCAATGCGATCCCAGCGATCCAGACAACGATCCAGCCATTAACCGGCTCGGGCTCGACAAACCGCATTACGCCTTCGTACAGCAGATAGAACGACAGAACGATCAGTGTTGTGTAGTTAACCAGCGCCGCTACAACCTCGGCCCGGCCATACCCGAAACTCATACGCGCGTTTGCGGGTCGACGAGCGATCTTGCGGGCAAAGAATGCGATGACCAGCGCAATCGCATCTGACAGGTTGTGCAAGGCGTCCGCAATCAAGGCAAGCGACCCTGAAATAACCCCGCCCACAATCTGTGCCAGCGTCAAGAACATATTGACCGCGATGGCCCAGGCAACGCGCGCATCTCCGGCCTGCGGATCAACATGCGCGTGGCTGTGCCCTTTGTGGGAATGCTGATGAGCCATTTTAGTGTGTCCTATTTACTGAATCACCATGCTACATAATTCCTCTAGTGACTAGAGGTTCAAGGGGGTGTTTTCGAAAATGAATGCAATCGGGGCTCCCTCATTTCGCACTGGATTCAAAGCACCTACGATCCGGTTCTGGACTTCTACCGCCGTTCGAACCTACTGCGGGTAATCGGCGCCGCTATGACGAAACCGCGCTGCGGCGGTTGCAATGCGTACGCCATGGCCAAGATCTGGCCACCCGCTGGCCCAATTAGAGGCTTTGCTCACACTCGAAAGTGCAAATGGAAAAACTTGAACCGGGCTAATGAAATCGCCGGACAGCAGCCTGATGTTTTACGAGTCCGGATCGCACGCATGAAATGAATGGAACAAGACTGATCCGTATTCCTCAGGTCTGCGACGGGCAGCGATGTTACGCAAGTGTCGTGCTCCATGCTTTTGGTGATCACGACGCCTGCGACAGCTCGCTTCGAAGGTGGATCAGGTCAGTGCCGCGCGGATCTTGTCGGCGTGTTGAGCAATCAGGTCAAAATCGCCCATTTTTCCGGGCGGGCGTATCGAGACGCCCTCGTGGCGCGGCAATACATGCACATGAAGGTGAAATACCTCTTGCCCGCCTGCGGCCTCATTGAATTGCTGAACGGTGACGCCATCAGCGTCAAACGCTTCTTTCACAGCGTGAGCCATCTTCTGTACCGTCGCCATCACCGCTGCCAGTTGCTCGGGCGTTGCATCCAGCATGTTGCGACAGGAGGTTTTGGGGATCACCAACAAGTGCCCGTCCGCCCGGGGCATGATATCCATCAGCGCGACGGTGTCGTCGTCTTCATACACACGGTTTGACGGGATTTCTCCGCGCAGGATCTTGGCAAAGACATTTTCGGGATCATAAGCGGTCATTACAGGCCTCCGGTGTTGGACTTACCCGTTGTTCTGATGCGCCGCTTGATGCGGGTCAAGCGGGTTTCCCCGTCACCACTTGTAATCGCGGACTGAATCCCCAAATCCCTCGCATCCGAGGTCAGATTATCGCGCAGCACAGTCTGCCCGCGACAATTAATCTTGATCCAGATCAAACTCGACCATTGAAGGTCGCCCCTTCGCAATCTAAAACCAGCAGGAATCCCGCGCGTTGGAGAGGTCCGACTGCGCGGTACAGTTGCAACAGGAGGCACCTAATGGCAGACGCAGCCATTCATGGTCACGAGCATGAAGATCAGCGCGGCTTTTTCACCCGCTGGTTCATGTCGACCAACCACAAGGACATCGGGATTCTCTACCTGGTCTTTTCGGCCCTTGCCGGTCTGATCTCGGTTCTGATGACTGTCTATATGCGGCTCGAACTGATGCACCCCGGTGTTCAGTATATGTGCCTCGAAGGTTTCATGGCCGATCCATGTACCCCCAACGGTCACCTCTGGAACGTAATGATCACCTATCACGGTGTTCTGATGATGTTCTTCGTGGTCATCCCTGCCCTGTTCGGCGGTTTTGGCAACTATTTCATGCCGTTGCAGATCGGCGCGCCGGACATGGCGTTCCCGCGGATGAACAACCTGTCCTTCTGGCTGTATGTCGCTGGCACCTCGCTGGGCGTCGCCTCGCTGCTCAGCCCCGGTGGTAATGACCAGCTTGGTTCAGGTGTTGGCTGGGTTCTGTATCCACCGCTGTCGACGACCGAAGGCGGCATGTCCATGGACCTTGCGATCTTCGCCGTGCACGTATCGGGCGCCTCCTCGATCCTCGGCGCGATCAACATGATCACCACCTTCCTGAATATGCGTGCCCCGGGCATGACACTGTTCAAGGTGCCTCTGTTCAGCTGGTCGATCTTCGTCACTTCGTGGCTGATTCTGCTGTCGCTGCCGGTTCTGGCAGGCGCGATCACCATGCTGCTGATGGACCGCAACTTCGGCTTCACCTTCTTTGATCCGGCCGGTGGCGGCGATCCGATCCTGTATCAGCACATCCTTTGGTTCTTTGGCCACCCGGAAGTGTACATTGTGATCCTGCCCGGCTTTGGCATCATCAGCCACGTGATCGCGACCTTCGCGCGCAAACCAATCTTCGGCTACCTGCCGATGGTCTGGGCGATCATCGCGATCGGTGTGCTGGGCTTCGTCGTATGGGCGCACCACATGTACACCGTTGGCATGTCGCTGCGCCAGCAGGCCTACTTCATGCTGGCCACGATGGTCATCGCGGTTCCGACCGGCGTTAAGGTCTTCTCGTGGATCGCGACCATGTGGGGCGGCTCGATCGAGTTCAAAACCCCGATGCTGTTCGCCTTCGGCTTCCTGTTCCTGTTCACCGTTGGTGGTGTGACCGGCGTTGTGCTGTCGCAGGCCGGCGTGGACCGTGCCTATCACGACACCTACTACGTCGTTGCGCACTTCCACTACGTGATGAGCTTGGGTGCCGTCTTTGCGATCTTCGCTGGCGTGTACTTCTACTTCTCGAAGATGACGGGCCGTCAGTATTCCGAGTTCTGGGGCAAGGTTCACTTCTGGCTGTTCTTCATCGGCGCCAACCTGACCTTCTTCCCGCAGCACTTCCTGGGCCGTCAGGGCATGCCACGCCGCTATATCGACTACCCTGAAGCGTTTGCTCAGTGGAACTTCGTTTCGTCGATTGGTGCGTTCATCTCGTTCGCCTCGTTCCTGCTGTTCTTCGGCATCGTGATCTACGCCCTGCTGCGTGGTGCGAAAGAGACACGCCCGAACCCGTGGAACGAATACGCGGATACGTTGGAATGGACCCTGCCCACGCCGCCGCCTGAACACACGTTCGAGCAGCTGCCCAAGCAGGAAGACTGGGACAAGGGCCACGCGCACTAATCCCGCCATCCAAACCAAACTCAGCAAAGCCCCGCCCCGCGCGGGGCTTTGTGTTTTTTATGCCCCCAGTCCGCAACTTGCTGCACCCAACACGTAGACGCACCAAAGATCAGGCCGCTAGTGTTTGCGAAAACAGCATAATCTAAGACGGGTGCGCGCCACATGATTCTCCCATCACGGCATCACACTTCGGCAACTGGTCAAAGGCTCTGCCGGGTTCATTTGCATCGTCATGGCCTGGATACTCCTGCTAAACTAGTAGATGAAGTTACTCCGCTTGAGTTGATCTCGAACTCCAGCCCACCGGTCACGATGCTGGGTTTGGCAGTGGCATTTTTTCTGGGTTTCAAGAACACCTCGGCCTATGGCCGCTGGGTCGAGGCCCGCAAGATCTGGGGGGACATCGTCAACGCCAGCCGCGATTGGGGCAATACGATCAGCAATCTGGTTCAGGCTGACGGCACGCCGCTTGCGCCCGAGATACGGCGTGAATTGCTGGAACGTCATATCGCTTGGCTCAACATGCTGGCATTTCAGCTGCGCCAGCCCGCAACGCATGGACGTGCCCGCCGCCCGTGGATGTTCGGACACAAACCGGTTGTGGACAAAATCGCGCTGCATCAGGAACCCGAATGCTGGCGCGATACCCAACTGGCGGCTGATTTGCCTCTGCTCGAAGGGAAATCCAACCGTGCCGCGTACCTGTTGTTTCTTCAGGGTGAGCGGCTTTCTTCACTGGCGCAATCCGGCAAGATCGACCCCGATTGGCATGTGGCGCTGATGAACCGGCTAGCACGGTTTGCAGACGCGCAAGGCCAAAGCGAACGTATCAAGAATACCCCCTTCCCACGGCAGGTCGCCGAGGTCGGACGCATCTTCAGCTATATTTTTATCTTCATGTTACCGCTGGCGTTGAATGACCAACGCTCGATCACCGCTGGCATGGGCTACTCGGTAACAAAATCCGTTCTGCTTGACTGGGCAGTCTTTGCTCCGATCGGGGCGTTGGGTTGCTGGATTTTCTTCTTGACTGAGCGGGTCAGCGCCTCGATGGAGGACACGTTCGAAGGCGACGTAACCGATGTTCCGATCTCGTCCATCTGCCGCATGATCGAAATCGACCTGCGCCAGATGACATCCTGCGGCACTGTCCCTCAGCCGACAGAACCCATCGATAAAGCGCTACTTTGACCACTTAAATTGGGCAAAGATCGAAAAAACCTCCGTTTTGCGGTATTCTGGTTGGCAAAGCCCCTTTTGACAGGAGCCTTGCTATGCCCGAGATCGACTTTTGGTATTCAATCGGCAGCACTTACAGTTTTCTGACCATCACGCGCCTGGATGGCTGGTGCGAAGAAAACGATGCGACGGTAACCTGGCGCCCCTTCAACGTGCGCACGGTGATGTCGGAACAGCAAAATGTACCCTTCGCGGGCAAACCGGTGAAGTCGGCCTATATGTGGCGCGATATTGAGCGGCGCGCCGCGAAATATCACATCCACGCCAAACTTCCCGCCCCCTATCCAATTTCTGACCTGGCGCTGGCAAATCAGGTGGCTTTGCTGGGCATGCAGGACGGCTGGGGCGCGGGGTTCACGCAAAATCTTTATCGGATCTGGTTCGAGGACGGGATTGAAGCCGGTAGCGAAAGCGCCATTTCCGAAGCCCTGCTTCGGTGCCAACAAGATCCACGCCTGATGCTTGCCCGTGCCCGCAGCCCGGACGCTGTTGCAGCCTTGGAGGATGAGACAAACAAGGCCATCAAACTGGGGGTTTTCGGCGCACCCAGCTTTGTTGTCCGCGACGAAGTGTTCTGGGGCGATGACCGGCTGGACGATGCCCTGTCATGGGTCCGCGTCGGCCACGTTGTCTGACTGATTTTTGCTTCGACATTGCGCCGGTCTGAGCTAGGTTCTCGCCATGCCTTATCAATGGACAGAAAACTCGGACGCTGAACAGGAACTGCGGCTTTGGCCGCACAACTCCTTGCCACCACGTGGTGCAATGACCGTCATCTTGTCGGTGTTTCTGTTCGGACTGATCCCGCTGCTGGCGATGTTGGGTTCGATCGTCCTGTGGGGTCTGCTGCCGTTCCTGCTGCTGACGGTTCTGGGCCTCTGGTTGGCAATCCAGACAAACTATCGCGCGCGCAGCGTGTTCGAGGTTCTGACCTTAGGCCAGACGCAAGCCCACCTTGTGCACCACCACCCAGACAAGGGCGATCAGGAATGGACCTGCAACCGCCATTGGGCCCGTCCCGAAATGCACACCAGCGGTGGTCCGGTACCCCACTACGTAACGCTGATCGGCGATGGGCGCGAAGTTGAGATCGGCGCGTTCCTGTCCGAAGACGAGAGGATCGCGCTGTTTGATGATCTGAGTCAGAAACTGCGCAAATCGACGTGATTAAGCGCCGTTCGAGTTAGCGCAAAGATGATCTTTGACCATCGGTCCTACTTTGCCGAAATCCATCTGACCGGTATAGCGCGACTTCAACTCGCCCATCACCTTGCCCATATCGCGGATTGAGCCCGCCCCAGTAGACGTGATGGCGGTCTGAATGGCCTTGCTAACTTCGTCGTCGTCCAGCTGTTTGGGCAGGAATTCCTCAATCACCTCAACCTCGCGCAGTTCCCGCTCGGCCAAATCAAGGCGTCCACCCTCTTCGTAGGCGCGTGCGCTTTCCTTGCGCTGCTTGGTCATTTTACCCAGAATTTCAAGCACTTCGGCATCGCCGCAGCCTTTGGTCTCTTCATTGTCAGAGGCGCGCGAAGCAATATCACGATCCTTGATCGCCGCATTGATCAGGCGCAGTGTCGAAAGACGCTCGGCGGCTTTGTCTTTCATAGCTTGCTTCAGGGCAGAGTTCACCCGTGATCGCATATCCATATGGTCTGTCCATCCCCATGGCAAAGGAACCCTGACCATATCGAAACAAAAAGGTTGGTACAACAGTGGACATTAATTGTAACTCATTGATTTTTAACAATAGCCCAAAATTTGAACAGACTTGACCCTAGCGTATAACCCACTTAGTTATGCGCCCGTTTACCTTGCAGGAGAGTCGCGCCATGGCCCAGAACGCCCCGTCCAAGCCCACCGCATGTCTGGCGTTGGCCGATGGAACCCTGTTTTACGGTGTGGGCTTCGGCGCAACCGGTCAAACCGAGGCCGAGTTGTGTTTCAACACCGCCATGACGGGCTATCAAGAGATCATGACCGATCCTTCTTATGCGGGTCAGATCGTGACCTTCACTTTCCCGCATATCGGCAATGTCGGAGTGAATCCCGAAGATGACGAAACCGGCGACCCGGTGGCAGCCGGGATGGTCGTTAAATGGGACCCGACCGAGCCGTCGAATTGGCGCGCGACAGAAGAGCTAAAAAGCTGGCTGGCCCGCCGTGGTCGCATCGCAATCGGCGGCGTCGATACCCGCCGCCTGACCCGCGCGATCCGTCAGCAAGGCGCACCGCACGTGGCGCTGGCTCATGATCCCGAGGGAAACTTCGATATCGAAGCCCTGATTGCTGCAGCGCGTAGTTTTGCGGGTCTCGAAGGGATGGATCTGGCCAAAGAAGTCACCTGCGCCCAAAGCTATCGCTGGGATGAGATGCGTTGGGCTTGGCCCGATGGCTACCAGCGTCAGGAAGCTCCGATGCACAAGGTGGTCGCGATCGACTATGGTGCCAAGCGCAACATCTTGCGCTGCCTCGCCTCGGCGGGTTGCGACGTAACCGTATTGCCCGCCACCGCAACGGCTGCGGAGGTGCTGGCACACAAGCCGGACGGAGTGTTCCTGTCAAACGGACCCGGCGATCCGGCGGCTACCGGCGAATATGCTGTTCCGATGATAAAGGAAGTGCTGGATACAACAGATCTGCCCGTCTTTGGCATCTGCCTAGGCCATCAGATGCTGGCACTGGCGCTTGGCGGGCAGACGATCAAGATGAACCACGGCCACCATGGTGCCAATCATCCGGTCAAGGATATGGAAACCGGCAAGGTCGAGATCACCTCGATGAACCACGGCTTCGCCGTGGACGCGGAAACACTGCCCGATGGCGTAGTCGAAACGCATCGCTCTCTGTTTGACGGCTCGAACTGCGGTATCCGCATGACAGGTCGCCCGGTTTATTCGGTGCAGCATCATCCAGAAGCGTCACCCGGCCCGCAGGACAGTTTCTACCTGTTCGAACGCTTTGCCGCGGCGATGGCGGATCAAAAAGCACAAGCTTAAAGGCGAATTCAACAGCGTTAACCGTGTGTTAACCCTGACTAAGCAACCCTGCCGGATGTTACATGCGGCAGGGTTTCGTTATGGTCGAATTGAATCTCCAGCGTCAGCCACTGGCGCAGCCTGTGCCCGGGCCGCATTCGCGCAAACCGCTCGGCACATGTCTCGTCGAACAAGGCATCATCACATCCGACCAGTTGGCGCGCGCCCTGCGGATGCAAGTATTCCAAAACGCGCCATTGGGGGAAATACTGGTCAGTGAAGGATGGGCCGGCCGTGCGCAGGTTCTCTCGGCGCTGTCTGACCAAACCGGCCTTCAGATCGCCGATCTTGCGCAGGTACCACCTGCCGCAGACCTCTGCTTGCTCGAACCGGTCGAGTTTTGGTTGGAGCACAATGTACTGCCCTGGATGCGTGTGGGGCCAATCCTGCTGATCGCTACAGCCAGGCCAGATACATTCGACGCAGTGGCAGACGCATTGAAACGCCACCGTTACACAATCATCCCGGTTCTGGCAGGACCCGAGCAGATCGATGCTGCCATCGCTCGTCAATATGCTCAACCGCTGGCACAAGCTGCAGAAACTCGCGTTGAGGCGCGGCAAAGCTGCAGGAATTGGTCGGCCCAGACGCGCCGAGGGCCGATCATTGGATTTATCCTGTTCGCGGCACTCTGTGTTTGTTTCCCAATAGTTGGCCTCGGCCTTCTTTTGGGCTTTGCACTGCTGACTCTGGGGCTGTTCTTGTCTCTCAGGCTCTCGGGGCTCATTGCTTATCTATGGCGAGAAAAATCTGAGCCAACAACAAAGACCTCTGAGTCACTTCGCCTACCCCGCGTCTCGATCCTTGTGCCGCTATATAAGGAACGCGAGATTGCCGATGACCTGATCGCCCGGCTGCGCCGCCTGACCTATCCCAAAGCGTTGCTGGATGTCATTTTGGTGCTGGAAGAGCGGGATGACGTAACCAATGAGGCGCTCAGGCAAATAGAACTGCCAACCTGGATGCGCGCCATTGTTGTGCCGGATCGGGGTGACCTGACCACCAAGCCCCGTGCGATGAACTATGCGCTGGATTTCTGCCGTGGAGAGATTTTGGGCGTTTGGGATGCCGAAGACGCGCCGCAATCCGATCAGATTGAAACCGTTGTCCGCCATTTCGCGAACGCCCCAAAGGAAGTGGTGTGCCTGCAAGGTATTCTAGACTACTACAATCCGCGCACCAATTGGCGGTCGCGCTGTTTTAGCATCGAATACAGCGGCTGGTTTCGCGTCGTCCTGAAAGGCATCGCGCGAATTGGTCTGGTCGTTCCGCTGGGCGGCACAACCTTCTTTTTTCGCCGCGACAAGCTGGTCGAACTGGGCGGTTGGGATGCCCATAATGTCACCGAAGATGCCGATCTGGGTGTCCGCCTAAGCCGTGCCGGATATCGGACCGAGATCGTCAGCTCCACGACCTATGAAGAGGCGAACTTTCGCGCCTGGCCATGGGTCAAGCAGCGTTCGCGTTGGCTGAAGGGGTTCATGGTCACCTATCTGGTGCATATGCGCGCACCACGCCAATTGCTGCGCGATCTGGGTTTGCTGCGCTTTTTGGGCTTACAGGCCTTTTTTCTGGGAACACTGGGTCAATTCCTTCTGGCCCCGCTTTTGTGGGCGTTCTGGCCCATCTTTTTCGGGCTGCCCCACCTGTATCAACCAATCCTGACACCCGGTTTATTGACTGCCTGCGTGGTTCTGTTTCTCGTCGCCGAAGCCGCCAACCTATTGGTGGGTATCTGCGGTGTCATCGCAGGCAAACGCAGGTTCCTGCTACCCTGGGTGCCGACCATGGTGCTTTATTATCCGCTGGGCGTGTTGGCGGCCTACAAAGGCCTGTGGGAACTGGCGGTCAATCCGTTCTTCTGGGACAAGACCCAGCACGGCCATGCGGTCGAGGAACGTGAGGCCGTTATTTCTCGCGCCGGATCGCATCCTGTTTCAGCCGCGTCATGAAGGCGACCGAAATGTGATCCTGCAACGCCTTGGCCGCCGCGTCCTCGTCTCGCGCCGCAATCGCGTCCACGATGCCTTTGTGCTCGCTCTGCGCAATCTCGCCACGCCCTTCTGCGGCCAGCGATGTGGTCGCCATCAAGGCCATGGTCCGATGCACCAGATCAAGCTGCTGCACCAGATAGCGGTTATGCGAAGCCAGGTGAATCTGTTCGTGAAATCTCCGGTTGGCCCGCGACAGCGCAACAGGATCTCCGATCAACTCATTATCGGCCACCACCATGTCCCGAAGGACCCGAATTTCCTCTTCGGTTGCGTGTTTTGCGGCCAGTCGTGCGGCCAGCCCTTCCAATTCACGCCGGACAACATAAAGCTCGGCCATCTGGTTGTGGTCCAATGAGGCCACGATCAACGACCGCCCGTCCCGTTCCAGCAACGACTGCGTTTCAAGCCGCTGCAGCGCCTCGCGGATCGGAGTACGCGAAACGCCAAACCGCTCGGCCAGTTCGCTTTCCACCAGCCGATCACCAGGCTTGTAGACACCGACGTCTATCGCTTCGAGAATAAGGCTATAGGCGTCCGTATTGGACTGTTTGGATTGGGGCATCGGCTGAATTGTCTCCTCGTTCGGACCTGTCTAGCCGCCACACGCCCCCCCGATCAAGTGCGGCATTGAAAACCGCAGCCCATCGCCCTAAACCCAAACCATGGTCAAACCTGCCTTTTCCCATGTCACCCAATGGGTGTTCGATCTAGACAATACGCTTTACCCGCCGCATATGCGCCTGTTCGATCAGATCGAAGTGCTGATGACGGATTACGTCGTGCAAGCTATCGGCGTCGACCGCCCCGAGGCCGACCGGTTGCGTTCACATTACTGGCGCGAATACGGCACGACACTCGCGGGCCTGATGGCAGAGCACGATCTGGACCCCGATCCCTATCTGCACGCCGTGCATCAGGTGGACATGAGCCATATGGAACCCGATGTTGCGCTGGCGGAACATATCCGCGCTTTGCCCGGGCGACGCATTGTCTATACCAATGGATCTGCACCTTATGCTGAGCGCGTTCTGGCGGCACGCGGTCTGAATGGGCTGTTCGACGCGATCTATGGCGTAGAACACGCAGGCTATCGCCCCAAGCCGCAAAAAGCCGCGTTCGAGGCGATCTTTGCGCAGGATGGAATCGATACAGCAAAAGCCGCCATGTTCGAAGATGATCCACGCAATCTGGCCGCCCCGCACGAGATGGGAATGCGTACCGTGCACGTCGCGCCTGACCCGCACCAGGCTGACCATATTCACCATCACACCGATGATCTGACCGGGTTTCTGGGTCGCCTGCGATAGGCTGTCACACTGCGACGATCTGTTCGTTTCGCAGGTGCAGAATTGACCCCATATGCAGCTCAGCGACGAACAGAATCGGAGACCCCAATGACCGCGCTTGAGATGCCACAGCGCCTGCCTCTTTGGCAGCGCCTTTTGTTTGCAATTCCCGTGTTTGGCTGGATGGCCCGGGACGCGGCCAATGCCGAAGCTGAAGACCTTTATTATACAGCCGCGGCGCTGGTCAGCATGTGGGGCTGTTCCATCCTTCTGTTCGGCCTGCCGGGTCTTTACATTCCCGCCCTGATGCTGGTGCCGACGATGTTCCTTGTCCTGATTTTGATCTCTCGGGGATAAAGCACGAGACAGGATGTCACTTGGCACCCACCGCGCAACAGCACTAGTGTCTGCGGCAACGGAGACATACTCATGACTGACAGCTGTGACATCCTGATTTCCGGCGGCGGAATCGCCGGATTGACCGCCGCCGCCGCCTTTGGCGCTGCCGGGTTCGACGTAGTCTGCGTCGATCCCACCCCTCCGATCACCGAGCGGGACGTGGACGGATCGGATCTGCGTACCACCGCTTTTTTGCAGCCTGCCCACGGTCTGTTGGAACAATGCGGGCTTTGGGCCAAGCTGGATGCCCACGCCGCGCCCCTGCAGATCATGCGCATCGTGGATGCGGGTGGCGATGTGCCCGATCCGCGCGTCGTGCGTGATTTCAACGCCGCCGATATCTCGGACCAGCCATTCGGATGGAACCTGCCCAACTGGCTGCTGCGCCGCGAGATGGTGGCGCGACTGGCCGAACTGCCGAATGTCGATTTTCGCCCCGGCACCGGTACGGTCAGCCTGTTCACCCGCACCAATGAGGCGCGGGTCGGCCTGAGCGACGGCACCCGCATCCGCTGCAAACTGGTAATCGCCGCCGACGGGCGCAGTTCACCAATGCGCGAAGCTGCCGGGATCAATGTTCATACCACGCGCTACGGCCAAAAGGCCCTCGCCTTCGCCGTCACCCATCCCATCCCGCACGAAAATGTCTCGACCGAGATTCACCGCTCGGGCGGGCCGTTCACTTTGGTGCCCCTGCCCGACTGGCAGGGCCAGCCGTCCTCGGCCATTGTCTGGATGGAACGTGGGCCACGTGCCGTTGAACTGCTAAACCTTGAATCCGACGCGTTCGAAGCCGCGATGACCGAACGCTCTTGCGGGCTGTTCGGACCGCTGAAATTGGCCTCACGCCGGACGATCTGGCCGATCATCAGCCAGTCGGCGGAACGGTTGTCGGGCGAACGCATCGCGCTGATGGCCGAGTCCGCGCATGTGGTGCCACCTATTGGTGCGCAGGGGCTGAACATGTCGTTGGGCGATCTGCGCTGCTTGCTGGAATTGACGCGAGCCCGGCCCGAGGGCTTAGGCGATGCGCAGATGTTGGATTCCTATCACAAGGCCCGCCATACCGAGATCGAACTGCGCGTCAAGGGCATCGACCTGCTGAACCGCGCCTCGATGATCGAAGCGCGTCCGCTGCGCGACGCACGAGCGATGGGGCTGAATGCGCTCTATTCCCTACCACCCGTGCGCAAGACGTTAATGCAAATGGGCCTCGGCGTCCGCTGAACCGCAGGGCGGGCTTCTGCCCGCCACGCTATTACAGCACCTGATCCAGAACCCGTTTCAGGCGCGCAATCGTGTCGTCAACATCATACAGCTTGTCCAAGCCAAACAGGCCGAGACGGAAGGTGCTGAACCCTTCGGGTTCGTCACATTGCAGCGGTACGCCGGCTGCGATCTGCATGCCCAGGGCCGCGAACTTCTTGCCGTTCTGCACTTCGGGGTCTGCTGTATAGCTGACCACCACACCCGGCGCGCCGAACCCTTCGGCGGCAACCGACATGACGCCCTTGTCCCTAAGATAGGCCCGGACGCCATCACCCAGCGCCCATTGCGCCGCGCGCAGCTTTTCGAAGCCGTACGCGCGCGTCTCGGCCATTGTGTCGCGGAAGGAAAGCAGAGAATCCGTCGGCATGGTGGCGTGATAGGCATGGCCGCCATTCTCGTAGGCCTGCATGATCTGGCGCCATTTCTTCAAATCTATCGCAAAGCTATCGGATGAGGTTTCTGCCAGCCGCGCCTCGGCGCGTTCGGATAGCATGACAAGACCGGCGCATGGCGTTGCGCTCCACCCCTTCTGCGGAGCCGAGATCAGCACATCCACTCCGGTGGCCTTCATATCGACCCAGGCACAGCCCGAGGCGATGCAGTCCAGCACCATCAACGCCCCTACCTCATGCGCAGCAGCGGCCATCGCTGTCACATAATCATCAGGCAGAATCACTCCGGCCGAGGTCTCAACATGCGGCGCGAAGACAATACCCGGTCGTTTCTCATGGATTGTTGCCACAACTTCATCAATCGGGGCCGGAGCAAAAGGTGACGGGCTGGAATTGCCGGTTTCGCGCGCTTTGAGAACGGTGGTCGACGATGTCAGATCACCTGACTCGATGATCTGACTCCACCGATATGAAAACCACCCATTGCGTACGACAAGCACATCAGCATCCCGCGCAAACTGTCGCGCGACGGCTTCCATCCCATAGGTGCCTCCGCCGGGAATGACCGCAACGCCTTCAGCATTGTAAACTTCACGCAGCATTGCCGAAATATCGCGCATGACTTGCTGAAAACTTGCAGACATATGGTTCAGAGAACGGTCGGTAAAAACCACCGAGAACTCCTCCAGCCCGCCCGGGTCAACAGTATTCAGTAGTGCCGGCATGACGCATCCTTTCTATTGGGTCCTTTTTGTTCTGCCTTGTCTTGCGCGCTCGGTAAAGCGTCAAACGCGGCCTGAAGTTGACCCAAAGTAACCCACAGCCAAAAATTTCATTTTGAGTTTTTACATGCCACAATTAGCAGAAATGACGCCAACCAGAGTCAGGTCCCCTTTACACCCTAGCGTGTTTCTGAACAGATACACACACTTTGAACAAGAACGGATAGTTTTACTCGTGACTGCGCAAAAGCGGATTAGTTTTCAAGTCGTTCGAGACGAGGTAAAGCGGCGGATTGAATCCCGCATATGGCCTCAGGGCTCGCTTTTACCCACCGAAACCCAATTAGCGGAAGAGTTCAATTGTGCCCGCGCCACGGTGAACCGGGCGCTGAGGGAGCTCTCTGAACAGGGCTTTGTCGAGCGCAAGCGCAAAAGCGGAACGCGGGTCAAGAAAGAACCACGCAAACAAGCCAAGCTTGAAATTTCACTTGCGAGACAAGCGGTTGAGAACCAAAACTCAGCCTATCGCTATGCTCTGGTGGAACGGAACGTGGTCTACAGCCCCGGCTGGCTGACCTCGCAACTGAATGTCGAACCGGACGCGCGCGTTCTGCACGTGATCTGCATGCACTATGCAGACAACCGCCCCTTCCAGCTTGAAGAACGCTGGATCAATATCGAAGCCGTGCCCGAGGTCGAGCAAGCCGACCTCAACAAAAGTGGCCCACACGAATGGTTGTTGAATGCTGCCCCGTTCACCGAAGCTGAAATCGCCTTTTGCGCGATCTCGGCGGACAATCGTCTAGCTGATTTCATGGGCACGACCACTGGCACTTCGATGATTCAGCTGGAACGGACCACGTGGAAGGACGGGCAACCGATGACTTTCGCCCGCATGACCCATCATCCGGGGTTCCGCATCCGCACTAAATACTAACCGATCGGCCCGGGCAGGCGTTCTTCGCTCAGCAGTACATTGGCTTCGACCTCTCCGGCCCCTGGTAAGGTCATCACCCTTCGGCGCAGAACCCGTTCGAAATCTGCCAGATCCCGCGCCACGACGCGCAAGCGATAATCATAAAGACCCAGCACATGCTCAACCGTCTGTACCTCGGGAATGGCGCTGACGGCGCGCTCGAAATCTTCAAGGCTGACCTGCCCTTTTCGCGCAAGTTTCACGCCGAGAAAGACGGTCACTCCAAAACCCAGGGCCTCGGCATTCAGACGCAGCCGCCGCCCCTTGATCACGCCTGCTTCTTCCAGTCGACGAATACGCCGCCAGGTCGCAGGCTGCGATAAGCCAAAGCGGCGCCCCAGAGCCCCCGCGCTTTGGGTCGCGTCCTGCACCAGCGCGCGCAGAATTCTGCGGTCGATCTCATCCAGTTCGATCATACCGGCAGCACCTCGTCCCGCTTGACCCGTGCGATATGCATAAGGGCTTCGATATCGGCGATATGCGGTAGGGTCAGAATGCGATCGCGATAGACCTGTTGATAATGCGCCATATCTCGCGCCAACACCGATAGGCGCACATCCACCCGGCCAAGGAAGGTCTGGATCTCGATCACCTCGGCCACGTTCCGCGCCGCCGCCGTGAATTCGTCGAACGCCCGTGCCTGCGTCTTGTCCAGCGTTATTCGCAAAGAGACCTCGACCGCATAGCCCAAGGCGGCCCAGTCGATAACGGCTTCCTGCCCCTCGATCACTCCTGCCGCCTGCATTTTTTCGATCCGGCGCCAGCAGACGCCCGAAGTGATGCGGCATCGCTCAGCCAATTCTGCCGTTGTCAGGCTTGGCTCGGCCTGGAAGTGGCGCAGTATACGTCGATCAACATCATCAAGCATGATTTTTTCACATTTTGTTCAATAGAAGAATTATTCTTCATCTATTTGTCAAATACTCAATCCAAACCCTATCGCCAATAGCAATCACGCAAGATAGAAGCACATCAATCGAAACTGAAAGGACCGGCGAAATGCGCGTCTATTACGATCGCGATTGCGACATCAACCTGATCAAAGACAAAAAAGTGGCGATTCTGGGCTACGGCTCGCAAGGCCACGCCCACGCGCTGAACCTGCGCGACTCGGGCGCCAAGAACCTGGTCATCGCCCTGCGCGAAGGCTCCCCCTCGGCCAAGAAAGCCGAAGCGGAAGGCCTGCAGGTGATGGGCATCGCCGAAGCCGCAGCCTGGTGCGACGTTATTATGTTCACCATGCCTGACGAACTGCAGGCTGAGACGTACAAGAAATACGTGCACGACAACATCAAGCCAGGTGCGGCCATCGCTTTCGCCCACGGCCTGAACGTCCATTTTGGCCTGATCGAGCCGAAAGAAGGCGTTGACGTGATCATGATGGCCCCCAAAGGCCCCGGCCACACCGTGCGCGGCGAATACACCAAAGGCGGCGGCGTTCCTTGCCTCGTCGCGGTCGACAACGACGCGACCGGCAAAGCGCTGGAAATCGGCCTGTCCTACTGCTCGGCCATCGGTGGCGGCCGTTCGGGCATCATCGAAACCAACTTCCGCGAGGAATGCGAAACCGACCTGTTCGGTGAGCAGGCCGTACTGTGCGGCGGTCTGGTTGAACTGATCCGCTGCGGCTTTGAAACGCTGGTTGAGGCCGGCTACGCGCCCGAGATGGCATATTTCGAGTGTCTGCACGAAGTGAAGCTGATCGTCGACCTGATCTATGAAGGTGGCATCGCCAACATGGATTACTCGATCTCGAACACGGCTGAATATGGCCAGTACGTCACCGGCCCGCGTATTTTGAAATACGACGAGACCAAAGCGCGTATGAAAGAGGTTCTGAACGACATCCAGCAGGGTAAATTCGTCCGTGACTTCATGCTGGAGAACGCTGTAGGCCAACCGACCATCAAAGCGTCGCGCCGTGCGAACGATGAGCACATGATCGAGGAAACCGGTGCAAAACTGCGCGCCATGATGCCCTGGATCTCGGCTGGCAAAATGGTCGACAAAGAAAAGAACTAAGTCTGACAATTGTCAGCGAAAGGGCGGCCCTGGTGGCCGCCCTTTTCATTTGGTGACAGCATTTGCGTAGCATTCGCCCAGAACATAATCCCAGCCACTGTCGTAACCGGTGCGTTTGTCCGACGCCTCAGATGTCCAGACTTCCCAGCCCGAATGGGTCAGAGTGACCATGGTCTGCCCGGCTCCGTGGGCTGCGAACCGGACCTCAACCCGCGTGGGGCGGTCGGTGTTGGTGCCGGGGTGCCAACTGAAGGCCAGGCGAGCCCCCTGTTCGAAGATCAACACCTTGCCCCAATCAGCGCGGGTGCCATCGAACATGGTTTCATAAACCGCACCGCCGACATGAGGTTCGATCACAACTGCCAGCGCAGGCTTGCCTTGCGCCGCTGAGACAGCGTGCCCATCCAATGGCCACCATTTGGCAATGCGATTTACAAAAACATCAAAGGCGTGCTCGGGCGCTGCGTTTACAACGATGGTCTTGATGATTGGTTCGATCATGCATCTCGTCCTTCGTTTACCTCGGCGGCGAAACTCTCCAACACGTCCGACCAGTATTGCTCGAGCCAGGCGCGCAGGTCTGCCAGCCCCTCGGGTCGGGCGGCATAGATGCGGCGCGCTCCCTCGGCCCTGCAAACGACAAGTCCAGCATCGGACAAGACCTTTAAATGTTGCGAGACCGCCGGGCGGCTTACGGGCAAATCCGCAGCCAGATCACCAACCGCCCTGGGGCGCTTGGCCACCGCCTCAAATACCTTGCGACGGGTCGAATCCCCTAAAGCCGAAAGCACATCTTTGTAAGCCATAGCTTACGGTAAGTAGTTACTTACCTAATGTCAATATCAGCGCGTGACACCGTCAGATTCGCGGGATAAGTGGATGGAATGGTTCAACAACCGACAAAACAGGATTGGAGCGGTGTTTTCACGCTGGGCCTCATCTGGGGCGGGACGTTCATGGTGGTTGCCATGGCGCTGGAAGGCTATGGACCGGTCACCGTGGCGACGTCGCGCACCACATTGGGTGCCGTTATGCTGCTGGTGCTGATGCGCCTCACCGGACGGCGTATTCCGAGTTTGACACCAGCCCTTTTGAGTTCGATTTTCTTCATCGGCATTCTGTCGACGGCGGTTCCCTTCATGCTGTTAAGCTGGGGGCAACAATTTGTCCCTTCGGCCTTTGCGGGTCTGTCCATGGCGGCGATTCCGCTGATGGTTCTGCCGCTGGCACATTTCTTTTCGGATGAGCCTATGAACCTACGGCGTCTGGTCGGCGTTTGCCTTGGCTTCTCTGGCGCGCTTGTGTTGATCGGGCCCGGTCTGGCGCAATTGGGTCAGGGTACGCAGCCACTGGCGCAAATGGCCTGCGTCACGGCAGCCTTGTGCTACGCCAGTTCGTCGATCCTGACCCGCCGCTGCCCTCCGATTGAACCGATGGCTCTGGCAGCCCTGACGCTGCTGGTTGGCGCAGTACTATTGATACCTATCATGCTGCTAACCGAGGGGCTTCCCTCGTGGCAGGGAACGCGCCCCAGTCTGGCCCTGATCGTTCTGGGCCTTGTCCCCACGGCCTTCGCCACCCTGCTGCGAGTATCCATCACCCGCAGCGCCGGGTCCGTCTTTCTGACGCTGGTGAACTATCAGGTGCCCGTTTGGTCGATGGTGTTCGGGGCCTGGATTCTATCCGAAGCCCTGCCGCTGCGGTTCTATATCGCGCTTGCCATGATCCTAACCGGGCTGGCAATCAGCCAGTGGTTCACTCTGCAGAAAATGCTACTGGGGCGTTAACCTGTCGCCGCCTCAACCTCGGATACGATCCCATCGACCACTTGGGTCAGCAGTGCGGCATCCTCGCATTCCGCCATCACCCGGATCAGAGGTTCCGTGCCCGATTTGCGGATCAGCAAACGCCCCTGCCCATTCAGACGCGCCTCAGCCTCGGAAATCGCGCTTTTGACGCTGGCCGCTTCCAGCGGGGCCTGCCCCGCGCTAAAGCGCACATTCTTCAGCAATTGCGGCACCGTCTCAAACTGGCGCGATAGGTCCGAGGCTTTCTTGCCGGATTGCACCATCTCTGCCAGAAAATGCAGCCCCGCCATCAGACCGTCGCCGGTTGTGGCATAATCGCTCATCACGATGTGACCTGACTGTTCGCCACCAAGATTGAAACCACCCTCGCGCATCCGTTCAACCACATAGCGGTCGCCAACGGCAGTCCTCTCCAGACGCAGCCCCTGCCCGGCCAGGTGCCGCTCCAACCCGAGGTTCGACATCACAGTGGCCACCAAGGCGCCGCCTTTCAGCTGATCCGCGCGGGACCACGCGGTCGCCAACAGAGCCATCAACTGATCCCCATCGGCGACAGCGCCAGTTTCGTCGATCACAACGACGCGGTCGGCATCCCCATCCAGACATATACCTACATCGGCGCCATGTGAAACCACGGTTTCGGCCGCAACACGAGGCTGGGTTGAGCCACATCCGAGGTTGATGTTCTTGCCGTTCGGCGCGATGCCGACCGGGATCACATCTGCTCCCAACTCCCAAAGAACTTCCGGCGCAGTACGGTGCGCGGCACCGTTGGCGCAGTCGATCACGACCTTCAGCCCATCCAAGCGCAGGTTGCGCGGCAGCGATGATTTCACGCGCTCGCCATAACGGAACCGCGCATCGTCGACCCGACGCGCACGACCAATATTCTGCGCCTGTGCGGGGCTTACGCCTTCTTCGATCAGCCGCTCGATCTCAATCTCGGCTTGATCGGACAGCTTGAACCCGTCCGGCCCAAAGAATTTAATTCCATTGTCGATCGCCGGATTGTGACTGGCCGAGATCATCACGCCCAGATCAGCGCGCATCGAGCGCGTCATCAACCCCACCGCAGGCGTCGGCACCGGCCCCAGCAGCAGCACGTTCATACCGGTCGAGGTCAAACCTGCCGTCAACGCATTTTCCAGCATATAGCCCGACAGCCGCGTATCCTTGCCAATAACAACGCGGTGTACGCCCGAGGCATCGCGGCGGAAATACCGCCCCACAGCGGCGCCAATTCGCAAAGCCATTTCCGCCGTCATAGGGTGCGTGTTGGCGGTGCCCCGCACCCCGTCGGTTCCAAACAGCTTGCGCATAAGTCGGTCTCCTGAAAATTCCTTTTGCCCGGATTACCGGACGGCGGCCCATAGACGCAAGGCCTGAGCCGTCTCGGCCACGTCATGTACCCGTACAATCTGCACGCCCTGTGATATTCCCGCCAGAGCAACCGCGATTGACCCCGGCGCGCGGGCATCCTTGCGCGGCTCTTTGCCGATCTGACCAATAAATCCCTTGCGCGAAACGCCCAGAAGGATTGGACAGCCCAGCCCGTGAAACAGGCTGAGATTGCGCAGAAGGGTCAGGTTGTGGTCCAGATTCTTGCCAAACCCGATGCCCGGATCGATGACAATCAGATCGCGGCTGAGCCCCAGTCCTTCAAGATGCGCGATTTGCCCCTCAAGGAAATCGTAAACATCCAGCAGAACATTGTCATAGTGCGGGTCATCCTGCATCGTGGTCGGATCACCCTGCATATGCATCACACAAACCGGAGCCTCAATCTGCGCGCAAAATGGTGCAAGTTTGGGATCGAAGGTAAATCCCGACACATCGTTGATCAGTCCCGCACCCGCCTGGTGCGCTGCCTTGGCAACACCGGCCTTGCGAGTATCGATCGAGATCAACACATCCGTCTCGCCCCGAATTGCCTCAATCAAAGGGCGTGTGCGGGCAATCTCTTCGTCTTCAGGCACAAAATCAGCGCCCGGGCGCGTGGATTCGCCGCCAATGTCCAGAATACTTGCACCATACGCTACCATGCCGGCGGCAGCGGTCCGAGCGGCCTCGACCGAGTTATACAGCCCCCCATCCGAGAAGCTATCCGGCGTAGCATTCAGAATGCCCATGACCTGCGTTCGTGCCATATCAAGCCCGGCAATCGCTGGACGCGTGCAGGTCAGACGATCCAGCTGTTCCTTTGGGATTTCAACGGCATCGACGATCTGGGTGCTTTGCCCGCGCTCAATCCGCTCGGCCTGTGAGAACCACAGCACCTGCCCTGCAAGTGGCATCGCCCCGTCGACGCGCGTGCTCCCATGCTGGACCAATGGGCGGTAATAGACGGTCACAGTTGCGCCTGCTCCACCGGAACTGCGCGCAATGGCGTTTTGGGGGCTTCGGGCAGGTCTCCGCCAATAACCAGCATCTCGCTGGCTTCAAAGGTTGCTGCGAACCAAGCAGCCAGCGCCACCGCGTCAGACGGCGCGGCTGAGGGGCCATCGACCGCATCCAGAACAATTTTGGAGGGTGCCCAAACACAAATCTGGCCGTTTTTCATCGCCCAATCCAACTCGGTCCGCGTTGAAACGACCACGCAACGGTGATCGCGCGCAGCCAGAACCCAGGCGTTCTGTTCAATTGCCAACAGATCTATCCGGCGTTGGGTCATTGCGTGACCCGTCTGCGGCACATCCAGATCAGACGCCCCAACACACAGGATCAGCGGGCGCTGGCGATTCTCAAGTTGGTCGATCCAGCCGGTGAGATTACCTGATGAAATCGCTGCATTCGACAGAAAGACCAACCGTGGATGTGGCCGCTCTTCTTCGGTCACATCATGATGTACCGCATCCTTGCCGCGCACGATCTCGACGCCAAGCGCGCCAGGTCCACGATCCAGTTTTTCAATGCGAACAAAGGCTCTTACAGCCTGAGGCTCAAGCAGAATGCGCTCCGCCACGCGATCTGCCAGTGTCTCGAGCAAATTTAGTCGCTCAGCAGCCAGCTCGAACGCAATCGCTTCGGTTACACGGTCGTAAGACAGAATACGATCCACGTCATCATCGATGGGGTCTGTCAGCGGACGCACCTCGACCACGATGTTAAAGCAGATCCGTTGCGTGGTACCGCGTTCGGCCTGAAACGCACCGATCTCGACCTCAACGATGTGATCGCGCAGCGAAATGCGGTCCAGCGCACCGCGCGCGGCGGTAGCCTCGGACCGTTCGGACGGGTGCGCAAAGGCAAGACGGATTTCAGAGCTCATGCGGCGGACCTTTTCGGGCTCGGTGGACTGATGATCAGCCCACTTTAGGCGTTTCGCGGGCGTATAGCATCGCAGCAAACGCCTTTCCAGCTACGGAATGCGGCGTTACGTGACCCGGAACCAGCTCATCATACCCGATGCCGCATGGCCTAGCATGTGACAATGCAACAGCCAGTTGCCCGGATTGTCAGCTACCAACGCTACCTGCCGCACCTGCCCTCGCTCGACTAGAACAGTGTCGCGCCACGGCCCTAGTGTACCTTCCTGCAGGATAATGCGAAAATGGTGTCCATGCAGATGCATCGCATGTGGAAACGCCGTGTCATTTGCGAATTCAATCCGATGAACTGATCCCAATCGCGCATCCAGAAACGGATCATCTGGCCGCTCTGCATATCCGTTCAAAGCCCAGAATCGTCCAAGCTGAGCCAACTCGCGCCCCGACAGCTCGGAATCGCCCAATTTGGCGCTCTCCAGCCAGCGCATTGCACCCCCCTGCATCGTCATACGATGCAGAGGTGTATTCTGCAGTTCAATTTCGGGCATTCGGTTTGCTGGCAACGGTCTAACTTTTGCATCAGCAATACGCGATGCTACTCCGAACACATCAAATTTGACGAGTCCGTAAGCGCCATCCCGTTCTACACTCACAATACTTGCCGTCTGGCCGGATTCCGCTGAGACATCAACGATCAAGTCAACCCGCTGCGCAGGCGCCAAAGGAAAACTGCTCTCAACTCGCAATGGAACCTCAAGCGGCATACCGTCAAGCGCAACAATCCAGCCAGCAAGCCCGTCGAGCGCTACGTCGAATACCCGGGCATTCGCGGCATTGATCACCCGCAATCGCAATCGTTCAGACGCCTGCACCGGATAAGAAGGGTCAAACTCTCCGTTCACCGTTACAATGTTGCCCAGCCGACCCGCATGGCTCAAATCATGAGCATTGTCGAAATCGCTGGATATCTTTGCGCTCTCGGTGTCAAGGCGCCAATCGTCCAGCATTAAGGTCAGGTCCTGATCAACATCGGGTCCGCTGGCTTCTTCGACGATCAAAGGGCCATAAAGCCCACGCGCGACCTGCTCCATCGATTGGTTGTGCGCATGATACCAATAGGTTCCCGCATCCGGCACCACGAAATCATATTCAAAGTTGGAATCTGGCTGCACAACTTCCTGCGTCAGGCCGGGCACTCCATCCATCGCATTGTCGATCCGGATGCCATGCCAGTGAACGGTCGTTGGTTGCGGCAGCATGTTTACAAGCTTGCGGCGTACCCGAGCCCCCTGCGGAACACGGATTTCCGCGCCCGGAACACCGCCGCCATAACTCCAGACCGGAGTTTCCGGGTATCCCTGGGGCGCGATCTGCTGGAGGGAAGTCTGTGCCACCAGTTCGGTGGCAGATGCCATCGCCACGCGTGGTATCATCGACAAGGCCAGGGTCGATTGCAGAAACTGTCGGCGTGATATGGTCATTGCGAGCCTCCTGGCTCGCAACATAGTTGGTAAAAGGCCTGTTGCCAGCACCCTTCCAGCGCTGGTGCGTCAATCAGTTGCTGGCCGTGCGATAATTGTGCTTGTAGAAGATATGCACGCCAATACGCGCCGTTTCTTTATAGACGCGGGACCAGGACGGGCGCACTGCCTTGGTGTGGTAGTGCGTGGCACCTGCGGTCATCTCTTCAGCTACACCATCGATTGCGGCACGGGCGACTTTCGAAACGCGATCATAAGCGCGTTTTTCGTTGATAATCTCTTTCTGCCCGTCACAGGTGTAGGTGAACTGGCACTGATATTTCTTGCCCGTTCCTTGCTTTATCACACCGCACAGTGAATCCGGAAAGCGACCGCTTTCAACACGGTTCAGGATAACTTCGGCCACAGCAAACTGGCCACGCACGCTTTCACCGCGGGCCTCGAAATACAGCGCTTCGGCAAGACAACGGAAATTTTCATCTCCGGTCGCCTTTGGCTGCTGGTCCAGCCAGGCTTTGGTGTAGGAGATTTCGACTTTTTCCGGCGCCTTACGCGGCTTAAACAGTTTCAGGTAATCGCGGAAGCTTTGTGCTGGCAACTCGTTACGTGTGACCAACTCAACAGATTTTGTATCGCCTTGCCTATCGGCAAAGGACAAACTCGGTAGCAAGGCTGCGGCCCCCACGGCAACAGCCACTATGTAGCGTCTCATCAGATAACCTCGCACAGGCACAAACGCGCCATACCCTCCCCCGGCGGGCGCGACGAGGCTAATACCCCAGACGAAGCGAGACGTCCAGTTCTGAAAAAAATGCAAGAGAAAAACCGCTCACGCCGCCAATTATTATCGACAGCGGAACGTTTCTTACGCCACTATTTCTAGGTAGGAGACAGTTAGTCAACCCCCAAGTTTGGACGAAATCGCCAGTTGAGCGGCAGACAGCCGAGCGACAGGAACCCGGAAAGGGGAACAGGACACATAGTCGAATCCAAGTGACCGGCAGATAGCGATTGATTCGGGGTTACCACCATGTTCGCCACAGACAGAAAGCGTAACGTCTGGTTGGGCTTGGCGCCCGCGCTCGGCCCCCAGCTTCAGCAATTCACCTACCCCATCTGCATCCAGAACGTGAAATGGATCTTCGCCAAACACGCCTTGGCGGACATATGCCGACATGAACCGCCCCGCGTCATCGCGCGACAATCCATAGGTCATCTGGGTCAGGTCGTTTGTTCCAAAGCTTAGGAAAGCGGAATGTGGCGCAATCTCATTCGCGCGCAGACAGGCCCGAGGCGTTTCCACCATCACTCCCAATCGATAGTCGAACTCCTGCCCCTGCTCCGAGGCAACCTCGGCCGCTACAGTATCAATGCGTGTTTTGACCAGTTCAACCTCGCGCTTGGCCGAGACCAGCGGGATCATGACTTCAGGCACGACAGGGGCACCTTCTTTGCTGGCCTCAACCGTCGCCTCGAAGATCGCGCGTGCCTGCATGTCGTAGATTTCCGGCACGGTGACACCCAGACGAACCCCGCGCAATCCCAGCATCGGGTTGTACTCGCTCATCGCCTCGACCCGACGTTCGACATCCGAGATTGGCAAATCCAGCGCCTCAGCCAGCTCGCGCTGACCAGTGCGCGTAGTGGGCAGAAACTCGTGCAAGGGCGGATCGAACAGGCGGATGCAGACCGGCTGCCCCTCCATAATCCGGAACAACTGCACAAAATCCTGCCGTTGCATCGGCAGCAACCGTTCCAGCACAGCGGCACGTCCAGACGGGGTCTGCGCAAAGATCATTTCGCGCATAACGGTCAGGCGGCCAGGATCGAAGAACATGTGTTCCGTTCGGCACAACCCGATCCCTTCTGCTTTGAAGTTTCGCGCAGTTTGCGCGTCAGCGGGTGTATCGGCGTTGGCGCGGATGGCGATGTCCCGCTCGGCATCGGCCCAGCTCATCAGTGTCTGAAAGCAATCATCCAGCGCCGCTTCAAGCATCTCGGGTTGTCCGGCCAGAACCTGACCAGAAGTCCCATCGATGGTCAGAATATCGCCTGTCTTGAACACTCGCCCATCTGGTGCGCTTAGCAGCTTTTTCTTGGTCTGGAATCGCATCTCGGACGCGCCGACGATACACGGCAGACCCAGACCTCGGCCAATCACCGCCGCATGGCTGGTGATCCCGCCCTTTTCGGTCAAAACAGCTACTGCGGCATGCATTCCGCGCACATCTTCGGGCGAGGTTTCACGGCGCACAAGAATACAGGGCTCCCCCCGCGCGGCGCTGGCCTGCGCTTCGGCAGCCGTAAAGACAATTCGACCGGTCGCTGCACCGGGGCTGGCCGCGATGGCTGTGGTCAGCACATCACGCTCGGCCTCAGGATGGACCTGCCGGTGCAGAAGTTCATTCAGCGAATGCGGGTCGATCCGCATCACGGCCTCTTGCGGCGGAATGATCCCGTCTTCGGCCAAGCGCACCGCGATCCGCATCCCGGCCCGCGACCCGCGCGGAACCCGCACGCCGTCCAGAATATGCACCTTGCCGTTCTGCACCACGAATTCGACCTGCATCTCTTCGCGCAGCTTCTCGCGCATTAACGCTGCGTGGGCCTTGAGATCGGCAAAAGCCTCGGGCGCCACATCCTCCAGCGATTGGCCACGCTCGTCCTTTTCCAGATATAACGCAGCGACACCTTCGCCCAGAGCATCGCGCCCCTGGCTTTGGCTCAGATAGCGGCCCGTGATTTGGGGCATACCTGTCGCGGGGTCAATCAGTTGCAACACGCCTGAACCGCATTCCCCCTGTCCGACGCCCGGGATCATCTCTTGAATCACCAGCCCCAAACCGGCATCCGCAGGTGCGCCCTTGGCCTGCCGCAGCAGCCGGGCCGACGTGCCATCCCAGGCACGCGCCATCGAGCGCAGAACACCAATCAGTTGCTCTCCTCGATCTTGCGGAAAGGCCTCGTCGGTTTCATCTTCATACGCCCGCAGGGACAAGCTCAGCCCTTCGCGCCCATCTGCATCGATGGTATCGAATACGTCAGGGTCCAGACGCGCAATATGGAGCGCATAGCTCTGCACAAACCGCAGATATAGCGCCGCCGCCGCATCCGCCCCCATTTCCGCAGACCGATCCAGATATCGGGCATCGTTCATGCCGATATTCAGCACCGCCCCCGGTCCACCCCAGTCAGGATCTTCCGAACTGGGCCGTACACACAGCAATGACTCGGCGTCGAACTGTTCCAGAATGGCTGCGATGTCGGGAATGTCGCCCTTGGCAATTCGCTGCACCGCGTCAAAAGAAAGGGCCACTGTCCGAGGCACCGGCATGTCCAGCCTGACCAGTCGTTGCAGGCACTTCGCCCGGCCGCCATGCGTATTGGCGGCAACGGGCGCTTTTGGAGTGATAAGCGTGGTATGCGGATTATTCTGCACTGCGGCACCTTTTGGTTTCACCGCAGCATAAGCCCCTGCGCCCTTGGCGCAAGGGCGTTATCCCTCGATACGGGTCAGATCAGCAACGCTAGAGCAGACCTTACGGATCTGGCTCAGCAGGTTCAGACGGTTGCGGCGCAGAATGTCATTATCGGTATTGACCTGCACGTCCTCAAAGAACGCATCCACCGGCCCGCGCAGTGCGGCCATTGCCGCCATCGCTGTCGGGAAATCCTCGGCCTTCAGCGCAGGATCGATCTTGGCCTCTGCCGCGTCAAGCGCTGCAAACAGTGCCTTTTCGCTGTCAGTTTCTGCAAACTTCACATCCGCGCCGTAAGAGTATTCGACTCCATCCTTCTCTTCCGCCTGAGACAGGATGTTGTTCGCACGCTTGAACCCCTGCACGAGGTTCTCTCCATCCTCGGTCGCGATCACCGCATTCAGAGCGCGGGCGCGTTTGACCAGCAGGTTGAGGTCGTCATTCCCCTCCATCGCGATACAAGCGTCGATGACATCATGGCGGATGCCCTCGTCTCGGAGGAAGACTTTGAGGCGGTCGTGGAAGAAAGAAAGAAGATCGTCAGACGCGTCAGGAACCTTTTTCTCAAGCTCAAGAAATGCTGCTGCGGCCGATCCTTCAAGCTTTTCTTTGACAGTCTGGAATGAAGCACCAAAGACACCATGTTTTGCGATTTCTTCCAGGAGATCGCGGACATTCGCTTCGGGCAAAGCCTCATTGATAGCGCGTTCTGATCGAACCAGTTGACTATCGAAAAAACGGTCCAACCGAAGACGCAGATCATTATTCACGATTAGTCGAATTACCCCTAACGCCGCACGACGCAAAGCAAACGGATCTTTCGAACCCGTGGGTTTCTCATCGATCGCCCAGAACCCGGTCAGCGTGTCCAGCTTGTCGGCTAGCGCCACTGTCACAGACAACGGTGCGGTCGGAACATCATCCGACGGCCCCAACGGCGAGTAATGTTCCTGCGCAACGGCGGCCACTGCGGCATCCTCGCCTGCCGCTTCGATGTAATACCGCCCCATAAGCCCTTGAAGTTCAGGGAATTCATAGACCATTTCGGAGTTCAGATCAGCCTTGGCCAAACGCGCGGCTTTCTCGGCCTGATCCGCATCCGCCCCGACCACCGGGGCAAGTTCTCGGGCCAGCGCGGCAATGCGGTCGATGCGTTCCGCCTGAGTGCCCAGCTTGTTGTGGAAAGTCACATTCTCCAACGCGCGGGTCCATTGGGCGATGTCCGACTTGGCAACGCGCAGGTCGTTCTCCCAGAAGAATTTCGCATCGGCCAGACGGGCAGACAAAACCTTCTGGTTCCCCGCCAGAATGGTTGCGCCGTTATCGGCGGTCTCGCGATTGGCGACGGTAATGAAGCGCTCGATCCGCCCCGTCTTGGGGTTCTTCACAGAAAAGAACTTCTGATGCTCTTTCATCGAGGTCTGCAGTACCTCGGGCGGCAGCTCAAGAAACTCCTCGTCGATCTGCCCCATCAGCACAACGGGCCATTCAACCAGACCGGCAACCTCGGCCAGCAGCCCCTTGTCGTCGACGACTTCCAGACCTGCGGCGAAGGCCATGTTCTGGGCATCGTTCCAGATATGTTCGGCGCGCTCTTCGGGCGACAGCACCACGAAGGCGCGTTTCAGCTTGGCGGCATAATCCTCGAACGAGGTCACCGTAAACCGGTTCGGGGCCATGAAACGATGGCCCTCAGTCGTATCACCGGACGTAATCCCTTCGATCGCAAGCGGCACGACCTGCGCGCCTGCTTCATCGGTCAGGATGCAAAGGATCGAGTGCAAGGGCCGTACCCACCGCATCGATCCAACCCCCCAGCGCATGGATTTGGGCCAGGGGAAGTTTCGAATGGTAGCTTCTAAGACCTCGGCGATGATTTCAGCTGCTGGACGACCCGCCTTTTCAATGGTGGCGAAATACACTGCGCCTTTGGGCGTGTCGCGCTCTTCCAACTGGTCTCGGGTCAGTCCCGCGCCGCGTAGAAAGCCTTCGATGGCTTTGTCAGGCGCGCCGACCTTTGGGCCTTTGCGTTCTTCGCGGATTGTCGGGCTTTCCGCCAGCAGGCCTTCAACCGCCAGCGTCAGGCGACGCGGCGTCGTCAGTGCAGCGGCAGAGGCATAGGTCAGACCGCCTTCGACCAGACCATCGGTGATCCGCTTTTTCAGGTCTTCACCGGCGCGGGTCTGCATGCGCGCGGGGATTTCCTCGGAAAACAGTTCGATCAGCAGGTCGGGCATTTTCGGTCCTTAGAAATTTACAATCGTCTGGATGACGATGGCATTGGCGATGTCTACAAAGAATGCGGATACAAGGGGCAGTACGATAAAGGCAATAGGTGATGGGCCATACCGCTTGGTTACGGCGGTCATATTTGCGATAGCTGTGGGGGTAGCACCCAGAGCGAACCCCCCGAACCCGGCGGCCAGAACGGCGGCGCGGTAATTCGATCCCATCAACGGAAACAGAACCCAGATCACGAACACCACGGCAAACAGGGTCTGGGCGGTCATGATCACCGCAATCGCAAGGCCCAGTTCGGCGATGGTCCACAGTTGCAGGCTCATCAGCGACATCGCCAGAAATGCACCAAGCGCGAATTCCGAGATCAGCGCCAGCGAGGGTGTGCGTGAGACCGGCTTGGCATTCGGCGCGAACATGGCGCGGAGATTGGCAATCACGATCCCCATGATAAGGCAGGGCACAAACAATGGCAGTTTCAGCCCTGCGGCGCTGATTGCTTCGCTCAGGATCGCGCCTGAAATGATTGCGAGGTTGAGGTACAGCAGCACCCGCATGATTGTCAGATGATCAATCTCGGATTTCTGGTCGACCTCATTGGGCAAACCCACCGTATGCTCTTCCCCGGGTCGTTCGGGGCTGAGCTTGCGCCCCTCGATCAGCAGCCGCGCAATCGGCCCCCCGACCAAAGCCGCCAACACGAGACCCAATGTGGCCACGGCCACCCCCAACTCGGTTGCGCCACTCAAACCGGTGGCGCCCGCAACTTCGGGGGCCCAGGCGATCGCGGTTCCGTGCCCCCCGATCAGCGCAGCAGACCCGAACAGCACCCCGGCTTGCGCCGGATAACCGAACATCGCGGCCCCCGCAGCGCCGATCACGTTTTGCGCAACGATGGTCAGAAGCGTCAAAATCAGAAGCAAAAGCAAAGGCTTGCCGCCCGCAATCAAATCGGACAGACGGGCATTTAGACCAATCCCGGCAAAGAACAGAACCAATAGAAAGTCTCGTGCGGTCAAGCCAAAGGATAGCTCAATGCCGAAACCAAGATACAGCGCCAATACCACGAGCGAGGCCAGAAGGCCCCCGGTTACCGGCTCGGGGATGTTGAAGCTGCGCAATTGTGCGACACGGGCGTTGATCTCTGCCCCGAGCAGATAGACCGCAAAGCCCAGCGTTGCTGTCAGGAACTCCGGTATCTCAACGACCATCCCCATCTGCATCAGCCCTCGGGCCTGGGTGGGCACTCCTCGCCCACAACCGTGCCGTCATAGGCTTTTTCACCGCAATTGTTCAGCGCATGCCAGACGTAGCCTTTGCCATCCTGTGTAATGGTAACGATCCGGTCGACACCATAATGGATGTTCTTGGTGCCCAAGAAAGCCTGTGCTTGACCCGATTTCAATACGTCGGCCAGCGCAACTGCGTCGTAGCAATCAAACCACCCTGGCGCGGTCAATGGCTCGGGGTTCTCGACAGGGATAAAATCCACCATTTGATCCGGCCTCAACTCGGTTTCGAAACAGGCCCGATACCGGATCGGAGAGCTGTCGGCGTCAATGGCTTTAAACCCAGTATAGGCGATGGCTTCGGGCGCTTCCGCCCCTTGTGCCAGCAGGACCACATCCTGGCCCGGGCGCGGTTCTACCTCATAATAGAACCCATAAACCTGCAGGTAATACATGCCAGCACCGGCCAGAACGCCAGAAATCAGAAGGATTAGCGCAACCAATTTTCCAGTCATCGTTTACGCCACCTCTTTCAAGTTCATAGAAAATAAGACAGGTTCCCAAGCAGTACGGTCAGAAACGAGGCTACTCGCATGGAAACCACTCTTGCCGTCGGATTCTTTGGCGCGCTTTTTGCAATCATGAATCCGATTACCAACTTGCCTGTGTTCCTGAGTGTTACGCAAGACCTGCCCGTTTCGGATCAACGCAAAGTGGCTGTGAAGACTGCGCTTTATTGCACGATCCTCGGTGGCGCCTTCGCTGCGATCGGCAGTCAAGCGCTTGGGCTCTTTGGCATCAGCGTCGATGACCTGCGCGTCGCCGGTGGCCTTGTTGTACTGATGATCGGCCTGAACATGCTGAACGGGAACGAGAGCAGCTCGCATCACGGAACCGACGGAGAAAAGAAATCCTATCCCGCGCCCGAGACCGTTGCGTTCTATCCCTTGGCTTTTCCCATTCTGGTCGGCCCCGGAACAATCACAACACTGATCCTTTATGCGCACCACATCAAAACCCCGGTCGAAGCCGTTGTCTATGCAGGTGTATTTCTGTTCGTGGTGGCCTTGCTTTTGATCACGTTCTGGAACGCATCGGCGTTGGCTAAGCGGCTGTCGGACAATGCTCGCGTGATAATGAGCCGCTTCATGGGCATGATCCTTGCGGCTATCGCAATCAGCATGATCGCAGACGGCCTGAAGGCGTTGTTGCCCGGACTGGCCTAGGCGCTGCATCAAGCTTCGAACCCGGCAGCCTCGGTCTGCACGAACGCATCGGCGCATTGCTTGGCCAATGCGCGAACGCGGCCGATATAGGCCTGTCTTTCGGTAACCGAAATCACCCCGCGGGCGTCCAGCAAGTTGAAGATGTGGCTGGCCTTGATGCACTGATCATATGCGGGATGCGCCATGATGATGCGCTTGCCCGTCTTCGGGTCGTCATGTTCCTGCGCCAGAATGGTCGCGCATTCGGTTTCAGCCTCTTCGAAATGACGCAGCAGGACCTCGGTATTGGCAATATCGAAGTTCCAGCGGGCGTATTCCTCTTCGGTCTGCTTGAAGATGTCGCCATAGGTCAGCGGGCTGGGCGACTGAGGATCGTTGAAGGGCATGTCCATCACATGGTCGATGCCCAGCACATACATGGCCAGACGTTCCAAACCATAGGTCAGCTCACCCGAAACCGGCGCACAGTCATGGCCGCCGACCTGTTGGAAATAGGTGAACTGGCTGACTTCCATGCCGTCACACCAGACCTCCCATCCCAGACCCCACGCACCCAGAGTGGGGCTTTCCCAGTCATCCTCGACAAAACGGATGTCGTGCAGGTCCATGTCGATGCCGATGGCCTCGAGGCTGCCCAGATACAGTTCCTGCAAATCAGGCGGACTGGGTTTGATCAGCACCTGGTATTGATAGTAATGCTGCAACCGGTTCGGGTTTTCGCCATAACGTCCGTCTGTCGGGCGACGCGAGGGCTGAACGTAGGCCGCTGACCAAGCCTTGGACCCCAAAGCGCGCAACGTGGTTGCCGGATGGAACGTACCTGCGCCGACCTCCATGTCATAGGGCTGTAGGATCGCACAACCTTTCGACGCCCAATAGGACTGAAGCCTTAGGATAATCTCTTGAAATGAACGTGGTGCGCTATTGGGTTCAGTCATGACAATTCCCTTGGACGCCCAAGCGCCCGGTTCCGGTGGGTTCGGCCCTTCCTATGCAAGGCATCCAAGGGCGTCAACGGGCCAATCGGCCACTCTGTCGCTGAGCGGCCACACACAGAATTCCCCGTATTCCGGGCATGGCAATCGGACCGCGATTCCGCGTAATCTGCGCCAAAGTGAAAACACTGCAGAACACGGGCAGACAATGACACGCGTATTTACGGTTATTACATTCTTTATCCTCTTCGGCCTGCGCGCCGCTTTTGCCCAGCAAGATGCGGGCGTCTTTGTTCAGATCGAGGCGCAGCCGTCGCTGCGCGAGGCGCAGGAACGGGCGCAGGTCTATGCGAACGCGCTGCCCGATGTGAACGGGTTTCGGCTGAATTCTGGCTGGTATGCCATTGTTATCGGGCCCTATTTACGCGACGACGCCGAACAGGTGCTGCGCGTTTACAGGGCCGAGCGTCAGATCCCATCGGACAGTTTCATCGCCTTCTCCAGCGCGCTGGGGCAACAGTTCTGGCCCATCGGTGCCAACATCCTGAACCGCGGCGTCGTCACCGCCCCGATCCAGCCCGAGCCGCAACCAGAGCAGCCCTTGGCCGGTCTTACCCTGCAGGACGCAGATGAAACCCGTTCGCAGGCTCTGCAGGGCGAACGCCTTTTGACCGCGCAAGAGCGCAGAGACCTGCAAACCGCGTTGCAGGCAGCCGGGTTCTACAATTCAACAATTGACGGAGCCTTTGGTCAGGGCACCCGCCGCTCGATGGGCGATTGGCAACGTTCCAACGGGTTCGACGCGACTGGCGTTCTGACCACGCTGCAGCGCAAAACCCTGATGGATGACTACAACGCTCCACTGATCAGCGTCGGGATGGCAAGCTATTCCGACCCGCAAGCCGGGATCGAACTGGACATGCCAATGGACGTTTTGGGCTTTGACCGTTACGAGGCACCCTTTGCCCATTTCAACCCCACTTCTGATCTGGACACCAAGGCGCTGCTGATCTCGCAGGAAGGCTCTGCCGCAACCCTGCGGGCGCTCTATCAAGTGATGCAGTCGCTTGAAATCGTTCCTCTGGACGGTGAGCGCAGCCTGCGTGGCAACAGCTTCACGATTGAAGGGCGCGGAAATGGCATGACCTCGTTCACGCAAGCAGCTCTGAAAGACGGCAAGATCAAAGGTTTCACGCTGGTCTGGCCTGCCGGGGATGAGGCTCGCCGCGCCCGAGTTCTAGCCGCGATGCGCGCAAGCTTTGCCACGACCGATGCCGTACTGGATGCCGGTGCTGGAGCGGATGCTGACCAGCGCATCGATTTGATGTCAGGACTGCAAATCCGCAAACCGCGGCTATCGCGATCGGGCTTCTTCGCCGACGCTGATGGTACGGTTCTGACGGTCACCGAGGCCGCTGAAAGCTGCACCCGCATCACGCTGGACGGTGACCAAGAGGTTCAGCTGGCTTGGCAGGATGCCGACCTTGGTGTCGCTGTGCTGCGTCCTAGCCAGACCCTTGCCCCGATCAGTGTTGCCGAGTTCCGCGCGGGCGTTCCGCGTATTCAGTCTCAGGTCGCTGTTTCGGGCTTTTCCTACGAAGGCGCGTTGGGTGCCCCTACTCTGACCTTTGGCGAAATCGCTGATATCCGCGGCCTGAATGGAGAAGATGGCGTCAAACGCCTTGCACTGTCCGCCCAGCCCGGCGACGCGGGAGGACCTGTTTTTGACGATAGCGGCAGCGTTGTTGGCATGTTGCTACCTGCCCCTTCCGATGGGCGTACCCTGCCCGACTCGGTCAGCCTTGCGGCGAATGTGGCACGTCTGACCGAGGTTCTGACCAAGGCGGGCATCTCAGGTCAGCCCGCGCAAGGCTCAGCCCAGATTTCACCCAACGAACTGAGCCGCAGAGCCAACGGAATGACCGTTCTGGTGCACTGCTGGGACTGAACAATCAGGTTCAGGGAAAAGGCGCTGCACGAAGGTGCACGCCTTTTTTCATAGGTTTACAGGATATCCGGTGTGACCCGTATCAATGTGGGAACCTCGGCCTGAAAGGCGGCGCGCACTGCGGCCTGCATCTCATCCAGCGTCTTCGGTGCAGCTGACAGCGCCCCGAACGCCTCGGCCAGTTTGCAGAAATCCGGGTTTCGCGCGATCACCGCATTAGGCGCGATCTGTCCGCGCACCATGCTCTCTTCAATCTCTTTGAGTTTACCATTGTCCCACAGAATGATGGGTAGCGGCAGGCCGAGTTCAACAGCAACCCCAAGCTCTTGCATTGTGTAGTGAAAACCATAGTCACCCGCGATGACCGCTGTGGGTTTGCCCCGCCGTGCTACTGCACCACCGATCCCGGCTGGCAGGGCGTAACCCAGCGTGCCAAATCCAGTCGGGTGGTGCCAATGATAAGGAAAGCCCATGTCCCAGACTTCTTTCGCGACATACGCGAATTGGGTCATGTCCGAATAAATCATCGTATCCAAGGGCATGGCCGCCCTGAGTGCATCGACCACGGGGACAATGCCCGTGCGCTCGGCATCTACCTCGGCCCGCCAGCGCGCGCGCGCCTTGCGCACCTCGTCCGCAGACCAACCAGCGGCTGGTTTTACCTGATCGGACACTGCCCACAGCGCATGCGCAAAACTCTCACCATCTGCCTGCAGTTTGACAGCCGCACGATGGTGGTCTGACAGCACTTGCGGGTCCAGATCAACACGCACCATAGTTGCGTTGTGGCCCAGATCATGGCGCCACAGATCAACCTCGCCCAGTTCAGCACCGACAACAACGACAAGATCAGCCGAGGCAATTACTTTGGCGCTGCCCGGTCGTGGCAGCATCGATCCGAAATCCAGCGGATAATCGGACCCGGCCAGCCCGCGACCGGCATATGTCGTGAAGCACGCCGCCCCCAACTGGGTCAGGATCTGTCGCCAAAGGTTAGACCGGCACCCGCCGCCTAATATGAACAATGGCCGCTGCGCGATATTCAGCAGCGACAGAACCGGTGCCACATCCGGTGGAACAGTCTGGTTGCGCAAGGCAGGCTGGTTTGGAAAAGGTGCAGGCGCTGCCTCGGCCTCCAATTGCGCGATGGGTACCTGAATGTGTTTCGGTCGCGGGCGCGACAGCTCAAACTCTTCGAAGGCGCGCTCGATCAGACCATAGGCAGCCTTGGCATCGTTCGCCTGACAGGACCAGTCTGTAACTGTCTCGGCCGCAGCGCGTTGATCCTTCATCTGATGCAATTGGCCACGCAGTGCTTGTGTCTCTTCGAGGCAAGAAGACAACACCAGCATCGGCACCGAATCCGAATAAGCCTGCCCCATCGGCGTCATGATGTTGCACAGGCCCGGTCCGGTGATCACATAGGCCACCCCCGGCTTGCCAGACGCGCGGGCATATCCATCCGCCATGAAACCGGCCCCCTGCTCGTGCCGGGCCAGAACATGCGTGATCCCGGCCTCTTCGATACCGCGATACATTTCCTGATTATGCACGCCCGGTATGCCAAAGATCACGTCAACGCCACGATCCTTAAGCATGTGCGAGATCTGCGCCCCAAGGGGTCGTTTCATTAGCCTCTCCAGAATTGAACGGTAAAGATTGCATAGACAGCCAGCAGTTCAAGGCGTCCGACCAGCATCCCAATCGTGAGCAGCCACTTGGCACCGTCATTCAGCCCAGCAAAGTTGCCTGCTGGCCCGATCTGTTCCCCCAGTCCCGGCCCCACATTAGCCAGTGCCGTCGCAGCCCCCGATACCGAGGTGATAAAGTCCAACCCAGTCAGGGCCAGCGCCCACGACAGAACCCCCATCGATAGTGCAAAGAACATGAAAAAACTCATGACCGAGGTCAGCACGTCGCGACTGATCGGTCGTCCATCATAGCGCGGCACGAACACACCATGCGGCGAACGAATTCGGCTGAGCTGGGTTTTAATCGACGCAAACAGCAATTGATAGCGGAACACCTTGATCGAACACGCGGTGGACCCCGCGCAACCGCCAATCAATCCGATCAGGAAGAACAACATGACCGGGAAACTGCCCCAGCCCATATAGTCGACACTCGCGTACCCGGTGCCCGAAATGATCGATGTGATGTTGAACAGCGACTCGCGGAATGCCTGCTCCCAATGGTGCGGAAAGACCGAAGTCAGGAAGATCGACATAATCACAACCAGAACCACGATGGTTGCCAGAAACGCCCGAATCTGGCTGTCTTTCCACAACGAGCTTGTGTGACCATTGGCCAATTGCACATACCGCACAAATGGCAGCGCCGCGAGGATCATGAAGATGGCAGCGGCATATTCCAGAGGTCCCGAAAACCGGGCGAAAGAGCTGTCATAGTTTGAAAACCCGCCCGTAGCGATTGTGGTCATGGCATGCACGACGGCGTCAAAAAAGCTCATGCCGAAACCGGCATAGACCAATGCGCAGACCACCGTCAGAAATACGTAGATCAAGGAAATCTGCCCGGCGATCTCTTGCGCGCGAGGCAGAATTTTCCCCATGGTTTCAAACCCTTCCGAGCGGAAGATCTGCATCCCACCAACGCGCAGCTCGGGTAGGAACACCATCGCCACGACGATGATTCCGATGCCCCCCAACCATTGCAAAACGCCCCGCCAGAGCAACAAGCCCTGTGGCAGTTCGTCTAGCCCCGAGATCACGGTTGAACCTGTGGTGGTCAGCCCCGACATCGCCTCAAAATAGGCATCGACGAAACGCAGTTCAGTTTCGCCGAACAGAAACGGAATTGCGCCAAAAACCGGCAACGCCACCCAGACACCCGAGGTCAGCAAGAATGTCTGACGGATGGTCAGACCTTCGCCCACCCCGTTGGAACAGCTCATCGCAAGAACACTGCCGGTCAGCAGTGTGATGACCGCGCTTTCAAAGAAAACATGCCACTCGCCCCGCCCCTCGATCATGTCGACAAGCATAGGCAGCAGCATGGTCGCCCCTAGAATGGCGACCAGCAGGCCAATCACATATCCGACCGGGCGAAGATCCATCATGACGGGCAGCGTTGGCGCGCCAGCCCGACGGTGTCAAGCAGATGATCCGTGTTAACTGTCGGATTTTATCTCAACGCCCGGCATCGCGGGTGGCTTCGACGGGGCGCGTGCACGACGCGGTGCCGGTTTGGCCTGCTCAGCCGACGCAGCTGCGGGTTTCTTCGTCGCAGGTTTTCCAGCGGCAGGTTTCGGAACCGCTGTGGCCCGAGGCGCAGCTTTTGCCGGAGCGGGCTTGGCTGGGGCGGGCTTAGCTGCCGCAGGTGCCTTGGGCGCCGCTTTTGCAGTGTTTGCTGATGCTTTCGGCGCTGCGGCTGCCGGTTGTGCCTTGGCTTGTGCTGAAGATTTGAACTCCGCAACCGGCTTGGCCGCCGTTGATACGGGCTTGGCCGCTTTCGAGGCGGGTTTTGCAGATATTTTGGCCTTCGCCGGTGCTGCTTTCACAGCCGGTTTGGCTACCGGGGCCGCCTTGGGTGCAGCGGCCGCAACCTTAGGAGCTGCCGTTTTCGGCGCTGGTGCCGCCGCAGGCTTAGCCGCCGCCTTCGGCTTTGGTGCTGCTTTGGGTTTCGGCGCGGCTTTAGGCTTTGCTGCAACCTTGGCTTTTGCAACCGGTCTTGCTGGCTTTCGCGTTGCTGGGGTCGCCGCTTTGCGGGCAACCGGTGCGGGTGCCTCGGCTGTCTTCAATCCGTGCAGAGGTGTCATCGGCAGATCAAACGCCGCGCGGGTCATGATCTGCATGATCTCAATCTGGCTGGCCATTGCGTAACCGGCCATCCGGATGGCCGCTGCCTGAAACTCAAGCGGTTGAGTAATCGGATTCATTGCATGTCTCTCCTGATAAAACCGAGGCAGCGGGTAGATGAGTAAAGGACCCCGCCCGCCCCAATCGTCCGGGCGGATTTGCAGGTTGGCGGTCCAAGGCGTTGCACGTCCCGGTTTCCTTTCGGGCTGCGCGACCCGGTTTTTACGGTTGCGCAGCAGCTGCACTCGGGGACAATCTAGCGCAATTCAGGGTGCAAATGCAGCATTTCATGCTGCATTGCGGCAAAAAAGCGCCCATGCAGGATTTTTGACTGTTTTTCCAGCAGCTTCCGCGGGGTCAATCAGCCCACATGAAACAGCGTCGTGAACAAACGCGGGTCCAGGCTCGCGGATTCGAAGGTTGGACCTTCGGTTAGAATCGAGACCGCATCATGGCTGTGCAGGCTTTCCTGATGGCTGGCGATCACACGGAAATCGCCGACATGATGATCGGCCTGCAGCTCGGCGCAGAACAGACGCGCGGCATCTTCCACGAATATGGGATTGGCCGCGTTCAGTTCGGCAAAGGCCTGTTCATCTTCGCGCTTGACCATCACCTGAGTTTCGGTCGGCACCGCGCGGCGGCACAGCGCGATTAGATCTTCGAACCACAGACAATCGGCGTTGCAATCGATAACCACCGAAATCCGCGCCACCGAGCGCTGGGAATGCGGCGTCGCCAACTGCCCGCGGGTTGCGCGCGCGTGTTCGCTAAGTTCCAATGAACAAGGGCATGTGGACGAATAGACATAGTCCAGATGCATAATCTTCAGACGTTCTCCGCCTTGATCAACCAGTTCCAGCGCGATGTCGTAATATTGGTATCCGGACAAGCCCGAACGCAGGCTCTCAATCCGATCGGGATAGGAAAACCGCATCTGTATGCGCGCATCCAAACTATCCAGATCAGTCAGATAGTCGTTCAGCGCTGCCTCCATCACCTCAAAACTAAAGGTGCGCTCGGCGTGCTTGTAGAAGGACCGCATGATCCGAGACATGTTGATGCCCTTCTTCTCGGCCTCAAGGCTGACAGACCCGGTGACCGAGGTCTCAAGTGTCAGCTCGGCACCGCTTTTGCGATGGAACCGGATCGGCAGACGGAAATTCGAGATGCCGACATGCTGGATCTGCTGCTTCGAACCCCGGATCAGGCTGGACGGACCGTTTTGCAGATCCGGCAATGTGGCCTTGTAGGCTGCATCCGCCTCGAACTCGTGGGGATATTCGCGCGACAGGGCTGGATAGTTTGACGGCAACAGCCCTGGGACAAGCTGCGCAATGGCCGGGTCCAGTTGACTGATCTCGGCCGCCGAGGCTGATTTCGCCCATTCGCGCAGCACCTTGAGCGCTGCTGCGGCCTGATCGTGATCGGGTGTCTCGTTGATGTCGCGCGGATGAATGTTCATTGGCACGGATCCCTTGCTAGGCCGACGGTTATATACCACCGAGGTTTAATTACCAGTCCGGAACGATACGCGCCAAATATCATCCCGGATCGAAATTAGATGGAAAAAACCGTCACTTTTCAACCAAAAGCGCCCGATCAGGCGGATCACACCCGCCTGATCATGGGTCATAGGCGCTGTCCTAGCTCTGCGAGGCGGCCAAAGCGCGTTCGATATCCGCGAGCAGATCATCGGCATCTTCCAGCCCCACCGAAAGGCGGATCAGGCCCGGCGTGATACCCAACTCATCGCGTTGTTCGTCGCTCAGACGCTGGTGCGTTGTGGTGGCCGGGTGGGTTGCGATCGACTTGGCATCGCCTAAATTATTCGAGATCACAGGGATCGTCAGCGCATTCAGGAAAGCAAACGCCGCCGCTTTGCCGCCCTTGATGTCCAGCGATAGAACCGTACCGCCCTTGCCGCCCAGCTGCTCTTGCACCAACGCGTTTTGCGCATGGGTTCTCAGCCCGGGATACAGTGTCCGCTCCAGTGCAGAATGCCCTTCTAAAGCTTCTGCAATCTTCTGCGCGCTGTCGGCTTGGGCGTTTACGCGCAGAGCCATGGTTTCAAGACCTTTGACCATGATCCAAGCGCTGAACGGGCTAAGCGCACCGCCGGTGTGCTTCATGTAAGGCTCGACCGTGCCACGGATAAATTCCTTGGTGCCGATGATCACGCCGCCCAGCGCCCGGCCCTGCCCGTCGATATGCTTGGTCGCCGAATAGACCACCACGTCGGCTCCCTGTTCGATCGCGCGCGAGAACACGGGTGTCGAGAACACGTTGTCCACGATTACAACCGCACCCACCGCATGGGCCAGCCTCGACACGGACGTGATGTCGATCACTTCAAGCGTCGGGTTCGACATGGATTCAAAAAACACTGCCTTGGTGTCAGGCCGGATCGCGGCCTCCCACGCGTCCAGATCGGTGCCGTCTACAAAGGTCACCTCAACGCCATAACGCGTCAGGATGTTTTCGAGGATATACAGACAGGACCCAAAAAGCGCCTTGGCTGAAACCACATGGTCGCCCGCCTGCAGCATCGAAGTCAGCGCACCGTTCACAGCGGCCATACCTGAAGCGGTGGCAAACGCATCCTCGCCGCCTTCCAAAGCTGCGATACGCTGCTCGAACATCGACACGGTGGGGTTGCCGTAGCGGGCATAGATGAACTCATCCGGGCCGCTTTCGATAAACCGGGCCTCGGCCTGCTCGGCGTTATCGTAGACAAACCCCTGCGTCAGAAAGATCGACTCAGAAACCTCATTGTACTGACTGCGACGGATGCCGCCATGGACGGCTTGGGTGCGTTTGTTCCAGCTCTCGCTCATCTCATTCCTTTCAGCCCCGCATTGGAGGCAAACAAAAAACCCCAGACGCGGCCAAGCGAAAGGGGTCTTTCATCCTGACCTTTTAGCGGTGTTGTTTAACGTGGCCCGCAATCCGGTAACAAATCGCCACATGAATGAAGATGCGTTTACGCCCCGCCCCGGAACACGTCAAGCCCGACTGATCACCGGTCACGCTTTCGTAACACAGCCACGCGCGCTCTTGCCGTTTGTGCAGAAAGCTTCATGATCGCCCAAACTCAAGGAGGCCCCATGATTGAACTCTATTTCTGGCCCACGCCCAACGGCTGGAAAGTGTCCATCGCTCTGGAAGAGATGGAGCTGCCCTACAAAACCCACCTGATCAACATCGGCAAGGGCGACCAGTTCGATCCCGAGTTTCTAAAGATCTCGCCTAACAACCGTATGCCCGCCATCGTCGACCCGGACGGCCCTGACGGCGCGCCTGTTTCGGTCTTCGAAAGCGGCGCGATCCTGATGTACCTCGCCCGCAAGACCGGGCGGTTCTACGGCAATACCGAACGTGACAGGATCGCAGTCGAGGAATGGCTGATGTGGCAAATGGGCGGCGTAGGCCCGATGGCCGGCCAAGCGCATCACTTCCTTAAATACGCCCCACATCTGGACCCGCCACAAGACCATCCCTATCCGAAAGACCGCTATCGCAGTGAGGTCGGGCGTCTCTACGGCGTGCTCGACCGCAGGTTGGCCGAAAACGAATACGTCGCGGGCGATTTTTACTCCATTGCCGATATGTCGATCTGGGGCTGGGCGAGCCTGTGGGAAGGCCAACAACAAGTGCTGGAGGATAAACCGCATTTTACCCGCTGGCTGGACATGATGAGCGCTCGTCCTGCGGTAATAGCAGGCCGCGCGTTGCACGCAGACCTGCGCGGAGATCATCGGGACCAGAAATCACAGGGCGTTTTGTTTAAACGGTAAGCAGTGGGTATGTTTGGATCGTAAGTCATGTTTTCTGGATGCTAGAATCAGGAGTGACTTTTGACTGCGATAGTACAATCGGCTTCTAAATCTGTTCCGCCCGAGACACTCGCCGATCTTCTTTGGAGCACAGATCCAAAACTAAACGGCTACATGTTTGGTAAAATGGATGTCTTGCACAAGATCATCGGAACGGAATGGCCTGCGCAACAGGGTTTGTATTCATACAAACATGCCTTTACGGCCATGCAACACGACAAGGTTGCGGGTCTCCTTATTGGGCATACAGACGAAGAGTATTCTGCGAATTTCGATTTTTCCGTGGATAATCAGGCTAATGCTCTTGGCGAAGATGAAGCGCTTCATCTAAAATCTGCCTTGCATTGGATGGATCGGTTGTTTCCTGCCCCGCGTCAAAACTCCTACTACATTCTCGAATTCGCCGTGAGTCCAGATATGCATGGCACTGGTATTGCCGGCCAACTCTTTGAAGTAGCAACAAAACGAGCTTTGGCGGGCGAGTGCAATCAGATATGCCTTGACGTAGCCGCCAACAATGAAGCCGTTAGTTTTTATGAGCATATTGGATTTAACGTCGAAATTGAAACGCGCGTGCCCGTATTGGACAACGAATATGGAATAGGTGTGCACCTGCACATGGTCCACGAGATCGATCAAAGCCTCTGACATCGGCTCAGGCTCAATTACAATATTGTTGATAAGAACATTCATGCGCGACCGTTCAAGTCGCAATTCCCTCTAGAAACACTTAACTCGCTTCACTAAGGAAGAATTCGACAACCGAAAAAGGAAGACGCACGCAATGGCAAAGATCACCTATGTCGAGCATGGCGGTACCGAACATACAGTCGAGGTCGCCAACGGACTGACAGTCATGGAAGGGGCCCGTGACAACAACATTCCCGGCATCGAGGCCGATTGCGGCGGTGCCTGCGCCTGCTCGACCTGCCACGTCTATATTCATCCTGACTGGGTCGAGAGAATCCCCGCCAAGGACGACATGGAAGAAGACATGCTTGACTTCGCCTATGAACCCGACCCGGCCCGCTCGCGCCTGACCTGCCAGATCAAGGTCACCGACGCGCTGGATGGTCTGGTTGTGCAGATGCCCGAAAAGCAGATCTGATGCACTCTGATGCGCCGCGTCAGCCCAACCGCCTTTGGCACCGTCGGGCGCGCGGCGCTGTTCTGATGGTTTGCATTTGGCTAACGGGGAATATGCCCGCAGCCAGCGGCGAAACCAAAGTATCTGCGCGCTTCACGGAACCAACAACACGCTACGCCCATGGGGTGCTTGGCGACGCCATCGAATACGGTGCTTTGGAAATCGGCGTCGGAACAAGTATTTCCTCGGCGGCGCGGCGAAAAGTCGATAGCTCCAAACGCTCGACCGTTACAATACGTCTGCCTGAAGACCGCGTATTCGAAGATCTTGCCCCACGCCTGGCCGATATCGATCAGGACGGGTTGCCCGAAATCATCGTTGTAGAGGCCCAGCAGCATACGGGTGCTCAACTGGCGATCTATGACATAAATGGTCAAAAAATCGCCGCCACCCCCCATATCGGCACGCGCAACCGCTGGCTCGCCCCCATCGGTGCCGCCGATCTGGACGGCGATGGACATGTCGAGATCGCCTATGTCGACCGCCCACACCTTGCGAAAACTCTGCGCATCTGGCGTTACAAAGACGGTGAACTCATTGAAATCGCGACAATCCCTGGCCTTACCAATCACAGGATCGGAGAAGATTTTATTTCAGGCGGTCTGCGCCAATGTGAAACGCGCCCTGAGCTGATCCTCGCCAGCGCCGACTGGTCGCGGATCATAGGCGTCTCGTACAGCAAAGGCTGGCGACAAAAAGACCTCGGACCACTCAACAGTCTCAAAGATCTGACCAATGCACTAAAGTGCTGATCCGATCTTCATCTGGCCATAAATACCTCGGGGAGCGCGAGGGGCTGACCCCTCGCCCCGAAATCATCGAGCCGGGCGCAGCCCGACCGCTAACCTACAGCGCGCGCCAGCCGATGTCGCGACGGAAGAACCCTTCAGGCCAATCAACACCTTCAACCATGTCATACGCCCGGTCGCGTGCGTCTTGCAGCGTTTCCCCACGCGCAGTCACATTCAGAACGCGCCCGCCCGAAGCCTGAACCTTTCCATCAGCCGCCTTTGTCCCCGCGTGGAATACCATGTTGCTACTATCCTCGGCCAGATCGCCCAGGCCGTTGATCACAGTGCCTTTTTCATAAGAACCAGGATACCCCTTTGCCGCCATCACGACCGTGATGGCGTGATCGTCGGCCCAGTTCACCCGCGTCTCAGCCAAGCGACCCTCGGCCGCCGCGTGCATCAGGTCCATGGCCTGAGCGCCAAGGCGCATCATCAGCACCTGACATTCGGGATCTCCGAACCGCACATTGTACTCCACTAATCTGGGCTGACCATCCTTGATCATCAAACCGGCGTAGAGCACACCCTGAAACGGCGTCCCGCGCCGCTTCATTTCGGCCACCGTCGGGCGCACGATCTGATCCATCGCAAGGGCCTCGATCTCGGCGCTCAGCACCGGGGCCGGAGAATAGGCGCCCATCCCCCCTGTGTTCAGCCCGGTATCGCCTTCGCCGACGCGCTTGTGATCCTGCGCTGTGCCGATCGACAGGATATCCTCTCCGTCACAGAGCACGAACAGAGACGCCTCCTCGCCCTCCATGAACTCCTCGATCACCACTTCGGCCCCCGCGCCACCAAAGGCTCCGCCGAACATGTCGTCAATCGCGTCCAGGGCGGTTTGCTCGTCCATCGCAACGATCACGCCCTTCCCGGCAGCCAGCCCATCGGCCTTGACCACGATCGGGGTCCCCTGCGCACGGATGTATTCCTTGGCGGGCTCAGCCTCGGTGAACCGGGCATAAGCCGCCGTCGGCGCGCCGGATGCGTCACAGATTTCCTTGGTGAAACTTTTTGAGGCCTCCAGCCGCGCCGCTTCTGCCGAGGGCCCGAAAACCAGCACACCCGCTTCGCGCAGCCGGTCAGCAACCCCTGCGGCCAAAGGCGCTTCGGGGCCAACGATCACGAAATCAATCGCGTTTTCCTCGGCAAAGTTGACCACAGCACCGCCATCCTCGATATCCAACGCCGCACACTCTGCGATCTGGGCGATCCCTGCATTCCCCGGCGCCACAATCAGGCGATCACATTTGGGGTTTTGCATCACCGCCCAAGCCAGACTGTGCTCGCGTCCACCGCTGCCGAGAATGAGGATATTCATGAAACGCTCCGATCTGCTTGGCCTTGCCTGCGCGGCGTTCTAAGCTGCACAGAGATTTGACACAAGGCGCTGAAATGTCCGACCTGCTAGATGACCCGATTCCGGGTCAGAACACCCCCGAATACACTGTCTCGGACATCTCGGGCGAGGTGAAGCGCACACTCGAGGGCACCTTTGGCCGAATCCGTGTGCGTGGAGAAGTGGGCCGCGTGTTCAAGGCCCGCTCGGGTCATCTGTATTACGACATAAAGGACGACCGGAACGTGCTGGCCTGCACAACTTGGAAAGGGCAGATTTCTGGTCTTTCAGTTGTTCCCGAAGAAGGCCTCGAGGTTGTCGTCACCGGGCGCCTGACAGCTTTTGGAGCCCAGTCGAAATACAACCTGAACGTCGATGAAGTCGCCGTCGCCGGGCAAGGCGCGCTAATGGCATTGCTGGAAAAGCGCAAAAAGCAGCTCGAATCCGAAGGCTTGTTTGCGGCTGAACGCAAGAAACCCCTGCCCTACTTGCCGCAGATCATCGGCGTTGTCACTTCGCCCTCCGGTGCGGTGATCCGAGACATCTTGCATCGGCTGCGCGATCGGTTCCCGCGCAAAGTACTGATCTGGCCCGTCGCGGTTCAGGGGGCAAACTGTGCCCCCGAAGTGACCCGCGCCATCGAAGGCTTCAATCAACTCACACCGGGCGGGGCCCTCCCGCGACCCGACCTGATCATCGTCGCGCGCGGCGGTGGGTCCATAGAAGACCTCTGGGGCTTCAACGAAGAAAGCGTCGCGCGCGCGACTGCAGCCTCAGAAATCCCGCTGATCTCGGCCGTCGGGCACGAAACGGACACCACCCTGGTCGACTATGTCTCGGACCGCCGCGCGCCTACGCCAACCGCCGCTGCCGAACTTGCCGTACCGGTCCGCATGGAGCTGCTGGCTTGGACCAACGAACAAGGGGCCCGCCTGTCGCGCGGCTCCACGGATGCCGTACAACGCCGCAGCCAGCGTCTGCGCGACCTGTCCCGCGCCCTGCCGCGCCCAGACACACTGCTGGAAAGCCCGCGCCAAAGGTTAGACCAGATATCCGAGCGCTTGCCTAACGCGCTAATCCGGGGTGTTCAGAACCGCCGCGTCAAACTGCTGGACAGTGCGGCGCGTCTGCGCCCCTCGACCCTGCGCAGCTTTGTCGAAACCCGCCGCGATCGCTGGCGCAACCTGTCCTCACGCCTGTCACTGCGCCCGATCCAGCGCGAGCTGGAAACACGGCGCGATACCCTCAACCGACTGACCGATCGCCTGAACGCCGCGCAATCCACACGGCTGGACCGCCTCCGCCAGCAGATGGACGCCACCGACCGCCTACGTGAAACGCTGAGCTACAAAGCGACGCTCGGGCGTGGCTACGCCGTCGTGCGCGCCGAAGGTGAAGTCATCACAACTAAATCTCAGGCCTCGGGTCACACTGTGCTTGAGATCGAGTTCGCCGATGGTCGCCTAAAGACCGGAGCATCGGACAAAGCCCCCTCCAAGAAACCCAAACAAGCGCCGCCCGATCAGGGTTCGCTGTTCTGATCGATGCTGACGATCTGGGGCCGTAATACATCCTCGAACGTTCAGGCCCTAATGTGGTGCGTGGGTGAGCTTGGCCTAGAATACCAGCGTCACGATCTTGGCCATCGCTTCGGCGGGCTGGACACTGCAGCGTTTCGGGCACTGAACCCAAACAAAACCATCCCCGTCCTGCAAGATGGCGACAACCCACCGCTTTGGGAAACCGGCGCCATCCTGCGATATCTGGCCACCCAATATGGCGATCAGGCATTCTGGCCTTCAGATCCTACCCGGCGCGCCACGATCGACAAATGGGCCGAATGGGCGAAACTCAACGTGGCGATGGCGTTTACCGTTCCGGTGTTCTGGCAAATTGTGCGAACACCCGTTGAACAGCAGGATCAAACAGCGATCCGTCGGGCTGTCAGCGATTTGGAAATCAAACTGGCAATCGCAGACAAGGAGCTGGACCAAAACACGTTCCTTGCGGGTGAGCATTTTACAATGGCGGATATACAGTTCGGCCACGTTCTTTACCGCTACTACGATATCGACATCGTCCGCGCACCGTTACCGCATTTACGTCGATACTATGAACGGCTAACCGAAAGGCCCGCGTTTCAACATCACGTCATGCTGGACTATGAAGACCTGCGACCATTTCAGACCCCGACATCCGGTCCGTAGCACAACATCTCTTCGCCAATATCCTCGGCCTCGTACAACTCGGTCGCTGTCGGATCGCCCTCGAATTGCGCGATCAATCCGCCCCCGGATTGCCAGAACACCCAGCATTGCGGCGCCAGTTGATCCTCATAGATGAAACAGATCTGATCTTCCTGCTCGTACCAAACTCCGTTCATGCAATTGCCATCCAGAAATGACCAGATGACTCGGCGGTCTGGCAGATACCGTTCGACTCCGTAGGCCTGCCCATCGAACCCGTAATACAAGGTTTTTCCACGCGTATACGCATCAAACTCAGGCCCTGTCAGAGGCGACTGCGCCGCAACGGGCTGTGAGGCAAGGGTCAGTAGAATCAAGCAAGTTCGGATCATGGCCACACTGTGTCAGAAGCTGCCCACAAGTGCCATTCAACCTTTCCACATCGCGACGATCGGCAAGATAACTCCACGTCACGCCTTGATGCACGGCCGAGATCATGGCGATGATTGCCTCAAAAACATCGGGGACGCACCATGACGACACTTCTTTTCTGGATTGCGGCGGCCTGCGCGCTGGCCTACCTGCCACTTACCGCGCGCCCGGCCGGCACCCTGCGTAGCATGCTGAAAACAGCATCGGTCGTGCTGCTGGCAGGCGTCGCCATACTGGCAAGCGCGCCATGGCTCCTGATCCTCGCCCTCACCTTCTGCGCGATAGGTGATGCCCTTCTGTCACGCGAAACCGACAGCACATTCATGGCAGGCATCGGTGCATTTGCTGCGGGGCATTTGGCCTATATCGCCTTGTTTATGACGAGCCCCAGCAGCAGCCCTGAACAGATCTTCGACCACCCCGCGATCTTCTGGTCCCTGATCATCCTGGGCATCGTTATGGCCACGCTGCTCACCCCCAGCGCCGGAGACCTCAAAATCCCCGTCCTCGCCTATATTCCAATCATCCTGGGCATGGGCATCACCGTTCTTGCCCTTCCCGAAACTGGAGCACTACGCTGGGCCCTTCCCGCCGCGATGGCCTTCATCGCCTCGGATCTGGCGCTTGCGACTGAAAAGTTCCTGCTACCTGCCAATCACCCGACCCTGAAGCTTACGCCCTATCTGGTCTGGCCGCTTTACTGGGCTGCCCAAGCCGGGTTTCTGATCGCCTTCACCTGACCCTTTGCAACTGCCTTCAATCCACATTAGGTGAGGGGAACACCTGCGGAGATCAAAAATGGCGTTTTTCTCAAAGCTCAAGGACAAGCTGTTCAAATCCTCATCGCGCCTCGAAGAGGGGCTGGATGCAATTGTCGAGGATGGCGGCGAGGAAACCCCAAATCCTGATCCGGTGATCCCCGAACCTGAGCCCGAACCGCAACCGGTTCCCGAAGTGCCGGAACCCGCGCCCGCGCCCCAACCGGTCGAGCCTCCCGCTCCGATCCCGGCTGATCCCACACCGGCGCCTCCACCCCCAGAGGTTCCGGAATCCAAGGGCTTGATGGGTCGCCTGTTCGGCCGAAATGAATCCAAGACCGTTGTCCGCCGCACGCTGGACGACGACATGCTGGAGCAACTCGAAGAGCTTCTGATCGCCTCGGACATGGGCGTCGACACCGCCCTGCGCGTTACGTCCAACATGGCCGAGGGGCGCTTTGGTCGCAAACTCTCGACCCAGGAAATCAAGCAGCTTCTGGCGCAGGAAGTCGCCCGCGTGATGGAACCCGTGGCCAAACCAATGCCGATCTACCCCAAGCGCCCGCAAGTGGTGCTGGTTGTTGGCGTCAACGGTTCGGGCAAAACTACGACAATCGGTAAGCTAGCCAGCCAGTTCAAAGCCGCCGGCAAGAAAGTCGTCATCGCCGCCGGAGACACATTCCGCGCAGCCGCCGTCGAGCAGCTGCAGGTCTGGGGTGACCGCGCAGGCGTGCCCGTATTGACGGCACCCGAAGGGTCCGACCCTGCCTCGCTCGCCTTCGATGCACTGACCAAGGCCCAGAGCGAAGGTGCTGACCTTCTGATGATCGACACCGCAGGCCGCCTGCAAAACCGCGCCGACCTGATGGAAGAGCTTGCCAAAATCGTCCGCGTCATCCGCAAGGTTGACGACACCGCACCGCACAACACTCTGCTGGTGCTGGACGCCACCACCGGGCAAAACGCCCTCAGTCAGGTCGAAACCTTCCGCAAACTGGCCGATGTCTCGGGCCTCGTGATGACCAAACTGGACGGAACCGCCAAAGGCGGCGTGCTGGTCGCCCTCGCCGACAAGTTCGGCCTTCCGATCCACGCCATTGGTGTCGGTGAGCAAATCGACGACCTCGCCCCGTTTGATCCCGAAGAATTCGCCGCCGCCCTGACGGGCCTACAATCCTGATCCGCCCCTTCATCTGGCCGAAAATACCTTCGGGGGGCGTGGGGGGCAGACAGCCCCCCACTCTCTCCGCCCAAGCGAAAGCCCCGATTTGAGCGACTGGCTGATCTCCCTCGAAGGCACCGAAGCAGGCCACCAACTCGCCCTCGCGCTAGCGCTGATGGCGGCCTTCCTGCATGCGGTTTTCGGTGCACTGCAAAAAGGCCGCCACGACCCGTGGATGTCGCGCGGGGCGATCGATGCCTGCTACTGCCTTATGGCGATGCCATTCGCCTTCTTTATCGTGCCATGGCCCGAACCTTACATGTGGCCGATCTTTGGCGTCGTCTGGCTGATCCATATCGGCTATAAGGTGCTGCAGGCGATGGCCTACACCAAAGGCTCCTATACCGTTGTCTATCCGGTCGTGCGCGGTACTGGCCCGCTCTTCACCGTGATCGGAGCTTATCTTTTGTTCGGTGAAACCTTTTCGGCCATCCAATGGCTAGGAGTAGCGACGCTTCTCGCGGGCATCTTTGGCCTTGCCGCCTATAACCTGCGCTACCTTGAGGCCAATCGTGATACGCTGCAAATCGCGCTGGTGCTGGCGGTCGTCACGGGCCTCTTCGTGGCGCTCTATACGACCTATGATGCCTACGGTATCCGCGCTACGGCCGATCCGTTCACCTTCCTTGCGTGGTTCTTCATGATCGACGGGGCCGCGATGCCGATCTATGCTGCGCTCAGATACCGCGCAATGATCCACCGCCCCGCGCTTGGACCTCTGATGCTTCGCGGGTTCGCGGGCGGCATCATCGCGCCGATGTCCTTCGGTGCCATCATGCTGGCCACGCGACTGGACAAGGTCGGAGAGGCGGCGGTCCTGCGCGAAACCTCCACCGTTTTCGCAGCGCTCATCGGCTGGCTGGTGCTGAAAGAAACTGTCGGCCCCAGACGCATTGCGTTGATGGCATTGATTGCACTCGGCGCAGTAATAGTTGAAATGGGCGGGTAAGCAGCAGGTTGGAATCATGGCAGAGAAAAAAGACATCAACCCATTCCTCAAACAGGTACTGGAACTTGGCCCCCCACTGGCCTTCTTCTTCATCTACCTACGCCTACGTGATGACAATTTCGTGATCGGCGGCACCGAGTATTCTGGGTTCATCGTCGCCACCATCCTGTTCGTGCCGCTGATGCTGGCTGCCATGGGCATCCTCTGGTACCTGACGGGCAAACTCAGCCGTATGCAGATTTTCACCGCATTCATGGTGATTTTCTTCGGCGGCCTCACCGCGTGGTTCAATGACGAGCGGTTTTTCAAGATGAAAACAACACTGGTCTATGGCTTCTTTTCCGCCATCCTCGGGATCGGGCTTTTGCAGGGGAAATCCTACCTGGCATATGTTCTGGACGAGATGCTACCCATGCAGCACGAGGGCTGGATGATCCTCACCCGGCGTCTGTGTGCCTGTTTCGCAGTACTGGCCGCAGCCAATGAATTGGTCTGGCGCACGATGTCAACGGACCTATGGGTCAAGATCGAAACCTTCGGCTTTCCCATTGCCTTGATGGCGTTTCTGATGATGCAGTTTAACCTGCTGCAAAGCTATATGGATGATCCCGACAAGCAATAACTGTTCTTGCCCAAGCGTAACAAGCTAACAAAATTTCTTGGCTTAAGCTTGAAGCTGTGAAAAGTTGGGTCACCACCCGCACCACTCAACCCCGGAGATCAGCGCCCGAATGATGGCATTTCCCAACAGTGGATTCCTGTCCGAAGCCTCTGAAGAGCTGCGCACCATGTTGGCAGCCCAGGCCACCGAAGTCACATTGGATCGGGGCGATGTCCTGTTCGAGCAGGACGATGAAGGCGATGCGCTCTATGCCATTCTTTCCGGTGCGCTCGAAGTGTCATTTCTTGCGTCGAGCGGGCGCAAGCTGTCTCTCAGCATGATGCGCCCAGGTGAGGTGTTCGGGGAAATCGCGTTGTTCGACAGCGGTCCCCGCACCGCAACCGTAACAGCAGCTGAGCCCTCCAAAGTCCTGCGCGTTCGCCAGAAAGACATGATGGCGCAGATCCGGGAACATCCTGACCTTGCGGTGGATCTGATCCGCTTGGCCGGTCTTCGCATGCGTTATATGGGCGCTCAATTGAACGAGCAGGTATTCCTGCCGATGCCGATCCGACTGGCGCGCAAGCTTTTGCACCTGGCAGGACAACAGGACAGCCCAACGGCACGTATCACGCTTTCGCAGAGCGAATTGGCCGAATTTGTCGGTGCGACGCGTGAGGCAGTGTCAAAGACCATTTCGACATGGAAACGCGACAATGTCGTCGAAGCTTCGCGCGGCGGGCTGCAGATCCACGACTTTGACGCGCTGCGGCAACTGGCCGAATCCGATTTAATCTAAATTTTCGGCACAGATGTGATCCGCTTCACATACGCAGCTTTAAGATTGCCCTAAGGTCAATCCCGTTACCGTAGGAGGTCGGTTTTATCATCCCCGATATCTGTCCACCGACCTCTCCCTGTACAGAGCCATATGCCTTCCCCGGCATATGGCTTTTTTCTTAACGAAGTATGAAAAAGGCCGGGAAAATATCCGGACCTTCTAATTTCGGATCTGTTCGCTGAGTTTATTATTCTAGGCTCAGCGCTACGAACCGGGGTTCCCCGCCCCGCCGCACCAGCAGCAACAGAGATTTGCGTCCTGCTTCACGCGCCTCATCCATCCGCGTCTCCAGATCAGTGATCGAAGTCACCTTCTGCTGCCCCGCCTCAGTGATAAGATCACCGGCGCGCAGACCCTTTTCAAAGGCTTCCGAGGATTCATCAACATTGGTCACCAACAATCCTTCGGCATCGGCATCCAGACCCAATTCCTCGCGCTGGCTATCCCCCAGCGGAGCGATGGTCAGGCCAAGAATATCCTTGTCTTCCTCCGTCGGCGTTTCGGCTTCCGGCTCTTCGCCATTCTCGGCACGTTCGGCGTCTTCGCGGCGGCCCAGCGTCACCAGCACGGTCTGGGTGCCTCCATCACGGTGCACGACCACACGCACAGATTTGCCAACGGTGGTCTCTCCCACCTGCCGCACAAGGCCGCGTGTATCCTCGACCTCGACGCCATCAAAGCTGATGATCACGTCTCCGGCCAGCAGGCCCGCTTCTTTTGCCGGGCCGTCCGGTACATCGCTGATCAACGCACCTCCGGGTTTGTCCAGCCCCATCGCCTCGGCCATATCCTCGGTCACGTCCTGAATGCGCACGCCCAGCCAACCGCGGCGGGTCTCCCCGAACTCACGCAGTTGATCAACGACCTTGATCACCACATTCGAAGCCATCGAGAAACCAATCCCGATCGAGCCGCCATTGGGAGACAGGATCGCCGTATTCACACCGATCACCTCGCCATTCATGTTGAACAGCGGCCCACCCGAGTTGCCCCGGTTGATCGCAGCATCGGTCTGGATGTAGTCATCATATGACCCGCTCAGCGCCCGATTCCGGGCCGAGATAATCCCTGCTGACACCGAAAAGCCCTGCCCCAGCGGGTTGCCCATCGCGATCACCCAATCGCCCACGCGGGCAATGTCGCTGTCACCGAACTGCACGTATTTCAGCGGCCCTTCCGCCTCGACTTTCAGCAGCGCGATGTCGGTCTTTTCGTCCCGGCCGATTACCTTGGCAACCAAATCTTTCGCGGGCTGGCCATCACCGGGAAAAAACTCGACCAATATCTCATCGGCTTCGGCAATCACGTGATTGTTGGTGACGATATAGCCGTCTTCCGAGATCACGAAGCCCGAGCCCAGCGCATTGCTGCGACGTGGGCGATTTTCATTGTCCCCGCCATTGCGATCCTGAAACTCTCGGAAAAAGTCTTCGAATGGTGAGCCCTCAGGCACGATCCCTTGCGGGCCAGTCTGGCCTTCGATCAGCGTCGACGTGGTGATATTGACCACCGCAGGGCTAATCTGTTCGGCCAGCGGCGCCAGGCTATCACCCCGCGCCTGCGCGGACACGGATTGAGCCAAAACCAGCAGCACCCCCACTAACGTCAGCCACATCAGCCGCATCTTCATAACAAAATCGTCCCGTCGGACGGACACACTGCGCGCCTTAGCCTGCACTTGGGGTCTCCTTGTTGACTAATTCTCTGTTGGCATCACCCGGATGCCCTTCTTTGCAACCAATGTAGTCAGTTTGTCCCGGCCCGCAACTCGGGATCGCGGGGAAATCACCGGTGCGTGAAACCATCGCATCAAAAACCGACCTGATATGCGCCCCACAGCAGCACCAGCCCACTGACCACACAAAGCAGCCCGACCAGCCGCCGCGCCTGTTCCGGAAACGCGCGCAGCGCCTCAAGCATGCGTTCTATAAGCGAAGGGGCCAGCGCATAGGCCAGCCCCTCGACAATCAGTACCAGCCCGAAGGCCAGAAGGATCATGCCCATCACTCAGCGGCCGCAGCTGCCGGTGCCCGACGCCCGGTCGGAGAAGCAAGGTAGTTGAAGAACTCCGAGTCCGGGCTCAGGATCAACGAGCTGTTGCTGCCTTGCAGGGCATTCTCATAGGCGGTCAGCGAACGGTAGAATTCAAAGAACTCCGGATCGGCACCATAGGCTTCGGCGAAGATCGCGTTGCGTTCGGCATCTGCCTCACCGCGAATGATCTCGGCCTCACGGTTGGCGTCCGATACCAGTTCAACCACGGTCCGATCGGCCTGCGCGCGCACACGCTGCGCGGCTTCGTTACCGCGGGCGCGTTCGTCGGTCGCTTCACGTTCACGTTCCGCCTTCATCCGGTCAAACGTCGCCTCAAGGTTGGCCTGCGGCAGATCGGTCGCCTTCAGACGCACGTCGATTACGTTCACGCCCAGCGCACGTGCCTGTGCAATCGCGCTGTTGCGGATACGCAGCATCAGTGCGGCACGATCCGAGCTGAGGATGTCACGGGACGAAACCGAACCCAGCACTTCGCGGGTTTCGGCGCGCAGAATGCGGTCCAGACGATCCTCGGCAACCGGGATACCTCCGACACCAACGGCCTGACGGAACTGTTCCAGATCAGAAATCCGGTAGCGTGCGAAGGCATCGACCACCAGACGACGATCGTCCAGAGGCGTCACTTCCAGCGGCTGAACGTCAATCGACAGGATACGGTCGTCATACCGCACCACTTCCTGAATCAGCGGGATTTTGAATGCCAGCCCCGGATCTTCCTTAACCGCAACAACGCGACCAAATTGCAGAACCAGAGCGCGTTCACGCTCGTCCACGATGAAGATCGAGGACAGAACACCGACAATCGCAAGAAAGATGATCGGCAGAATAAACGTTGTCTTACGCATCAGTTGCTCTCCCCTGCAGGGTTACGGCGCAACTCGTTGAGCGGCAGATAAGGCACAACGCCCTGCCCCGATCCTGTCGAGTTTTCATCCAGAATGATCTTGTCCACGTCACCCAGCACCTGCTCCATGCGTTCCAGATACAGACGTTTGCGGGTCACATCAGGTGCTTTGGAATACTCCTCCAAAACCGCGCTAAAGCGGCTGGCTTCACCCTGTGCACCGTTGATCTGCTGGGCACGATAAGCTTCAGCCTCTTCCAGTACCTGCGCGGCTTCACCACGCGCCTCAGCGAGAACGCGGTTGGCATAGGCGTCAGCGACGTTCTGCAACCTGTCACGCTCCTGCGCGGCGGCCTGAACGTCGCGGAACGCGGCAATCACGTCCTGCGGTGGATCAGCCTTGTCAAAGTTCACACGAACGATGTTCACACCCGAATCGTAGCTGTCCATTGTCTCTTGGATCAGTTCCTGCAGGCGATCAGCAATGATACCGCGATCCCGGTTCAGGATCGGCGCAAGTTCGCTCTGCGCAATAATCTCACGCATCGCCGATTCAGACACGGCGCGGATCGTCTGGCGCGGATCACGCAGGTTGAACAGGAATTTCGCCGGGTCGTTGATGTTCCAGACAACCTGATAGTCGATATCAACCACATTCTCGTCACCGGTCAGCATCAGACCATCGTCGCTGCCACGGGCACCGCCCATGTCTTCGTTCTGTTCTCGGGTGACCGGAATGACCTCGGCGGTCACAAACGGCCAAGGCGCAAAGTTCAGACCCGGATTTCCGACAGCCGAGAACTCACCCAGAAACAGTTCGACAGATTGTTCTTCGGGTTTGACTGTATAAAAGCTTGCTAGCCCCCACAGACCTGCCGCAACCAACAGACCGATCGCAACGGTCCCTTTGGTAAACGCGGGGCCACCGCCGCCGCCCGAACCATTTGTACCACGGCCACCGCCGCCACGACCGCCCATCAGGACGCGCAGCTGTTCCTGGCCCTTTTTCATCAGCTCATCGATCTCGGGGATCTGCGGGCCGTCACCTTCGGGGGGCTTGCGCCCATCCCCGTTATTACCCCGATTTCCTCCGCCTCCGGATGAGCCTCCGCCCCCCCAGGGGCCGCCGCTGTTGCCCGCCATATGTATCTTTTCCCTTGTGTTGGACCGTGTGATCACGGGATCCCTTGTAACGTGTGTGCGCGCGCTTGCAAATCAAGCCGTGCGCACAGGTTGCCGCATTGTCACCAGTTCTTCGGCCATCACCGGATGAACTGCAACCGTACGGTCGAAATCTTCTTTGGTGGCACCCATCTTTACGGCAATTCCGGCAAGTTGGATCATCTCACCCGCGCCTGGCGCAACGATGTGACAGCCGAGGATTTTCCGCGTCTCTTGCGACACGATCAGCTTCATCAGCACGCGCTGTGTGCCTCCGGCAAACGCCTTCTGCATGGGCTTGAATGAGGTCGCATAAACCTCGATCGGTTCCTGTTCCGCAGCCGCTTCCTCGCTGAGGCCCACAGTACCCATTTCCGGCTGGGTAAAGATCGCGGTCGGGATCAGTTCGTGATCAACGGGCGTTGGATTGCCTTTAAAGACGGTCTCGACAAAGGCCATGCCTTCGCGGATCGCCACAGGGGTCAGGTTCACCCGATCCGTTACATCGCCAATGGCAAAGATCGAGGGCACGCCGGTCTGGCTGTACTCATCCACGATGATCTCACCCTTGCGACCGCGCGCGACGCCCAAAGCCTCAAGCCCCAGATCATCCGCATTCGGCGCGCGACCCGTGGCATACATCACAACGTCGAATAGCTGCTCGGAGCCATTTGTGGCCTTCACCCAGATTTTGTCGCCTTGCTTTTTCATCTCAAGCACGTTGGTACCCAGATGCAGGTCGATCCCGTTCTGGCACATCTCTTCACTGATCAGCCCGCGCGCCTCATCATCAAAGCCCCGCAGAATCTGCGCCCCGCGATAGAACTGAGTCGTTTTGACCCCCATCCCATTCATGATCCCGGCAAATTCACAGGCGATATATCCACCGCCAACGATCAGCATGGATTCGGGCAGTTCCTCCAGGTGGAAAATCTCATTCGAGGTGATCGCAAGATCAGATCCGGGGAACTCGGGTACAACCGGACGACCGCCCGTTGCGACAAGAATATGCTTGGCTGTCTTGCGGGTACCATCAGCCAGTTCCACCGTATGCGGATCAACGACATGGGCGCGCTGGTCGAAACTCTCGACACCATTGTTCTTCAGGATATTGCGGTAGATACCTTCCAACCGATCGAGCTCTGCGTGCAGCTTAACTTTGAAAGTGTTCCAGTTGAACGCACCCGGCTGCATGTCCCAGCCATAAGCCTGCGCGTCCCCGACCGTATCCGCGAACTCGCTAGCGAAAACCATCAGCTTCTTGGGTACACAGCCACGGATCACGCAGGTTCCGCCGTAACGATCCTCTTCCGCCAGAGCCACCTTGGCGCCGTTTTCACCCGCCGCCACCCGTGCCGCGCGAACTCCGCCCGAGCCGCCTCCGATGACGAACAGATCATAGTCAAAGCTCATGTACGAGTTCCTTTTATTCCGCGTGGCCAAAATTCACTGGATATCTGGGCGCAAATCCTGAACTGCCAACCCCTGGCGCGGGAAATAGTGATTTTTCTTCTGCAGTTTATCGCGCTACTTGCCTGATCTTTAGTCCGCCAGATCGGAAAACAGGTTGTCCCCACCGTCACCCAGCATATCGGTCAGGACTGTACCCTCATTGATATCACGCAATTCGACCCGGCCATCGCCATAACCAATGACAACCTTGTCGCAGATATCAATGAACAGCCCATTTTCGACCACACCCGGAATCTGATTCATCACCAGTGCCAGTTGGCGGGCATTGCCGATCCGCTTGAGATGCAGGTCCAGAATGTGATTGCCCTCATCCGTAACCTTGGGTGCCTCACCGTTCATCCGCAGCGTGACCGAAGTGCCCAGCACATCCATCGTGTCCAGCGCTTCTTCAATCAGGGTGCGGGTGGTCTGCCAGCCGAACGGGATCACCTCGACCGGCAAAGGGAATGCGCCCAGCGTCTCAACCTCTTTGCCTGCATCCGCGATCACCACCATCTGATCGCTGGCTGTGGCCACAATCTTTTCCTGCAACAGCGCAGCACCACCGCCCTTGATCAGGTTGAACTCGCCATCAAACTCATCCGCGCCGTCGATTGTCAGGTCCAACCAGCCGGCCTGATCCAGCGAGACGACCTCGATCCCTTCTTCCCGCGCCAATTGCGCCGTCGCGGTCGACGTCGGAACGCCCTTGATTTTCAACCCCTCGTCGCGCACCCGTTCACCCAGGCGGCGCACCAACCATGCGGCGGTCGAGCCTGTCCCCAATCCCACACGCATCCCGTCCTGAACAAGATCGGCGGCGCGACAGGCAGCAACGTATTTCGCTTTGTCGATGGGCGACAAGTCTCTGGTCATGGCAGCTTCCCCCAAGAATACTGCCAGACTTATACGGAATGCCCCGCGCAACTGCGAGAGGCAAAACACTCCGCACCTGTGCTAACATGTCGCTGAAGTACGCGTTTCCGATAGGAAACGTCGCAATCAGCCTCTATTGTGATCGCCAGACCCCCTAGATAGTCGCCATGGAATCGCCATACCGCCTGCACTACGCCCCCGACAACGCCTCGCTGGTGATCCGACTGGCGCTGGAAGAGATGGGCCTACCCTATGAGACCATACTGGTCGATCGCGCCCGCGATGCACAGAATAGTGCGGCGTATCGGGCGTTGAATCCGAACGGGCTGATCCCAGTGCTGGAGACGCCCCAGGGTCCAATCTTCGAGACCGCCGCAATTCTGCTGTGGCTGGCTGATACGCATGGGCAATTGGCCCCGACACAGGTCAGCCCTGATCGGGCGGCATTCCTGAAGTGGCTGTTCTTCGCCTCAAATACCCTGCATGCCGATCTGCGAATCCTGTTCTATGCCGAGAAATACATCGCGGCAGATCAAGCCGATACACTACGCTCCGGCATTCACCCGCGGCTGCGGCAGCACCTGAAACTGCTGGATGCTCAGGCCCAAAAAGCGCCCGACTGGTTCAGTGCTGATCACCCTTCAGTCCTGACGATATATGTCTCCTGCATGATGCGCTGGATGGCGCTTTATCCCGCTAAGGCGGACCGCAGCTGGTATCAACTCGCCGACACGCCTTATCTGCAAAAAATCCTGGTGCAGCTAGAATCAAACCCGTCGACCCGCGCAGCTATTGCCGCCGAGGGGCTGGGGGTCACTCCCTTCACCTCGCCGACCTACGCCAACCCTCCAGAAGGCTCAGCTACCTGATATGTTTCTCTCTGTCTTCGATATGTTCAAAGTGGGCATCGGCCCATCTTCTTCCCACACCATGGGTCCGATGGTGGCCGCCGCACGGTTCCTTGACCTGATGCGCGCCTCGCCGTTCGAGTTTTCGGGCCTGCGCGGCTCGTTGCACGGCTCGCTGGCCTTTACCGGCGTCGGCCACGCCACCGACCGCGCTACCATTCTCGGCCTCGCCGGGTTTGTGCCTGACACCTATGACAACGACAAGGCCGAAGCCACACTGGCAGCTATCGCAGAATCCCATACGGTGACACCCGAAGGCCTGCCGACGCTGAGCTTTGATCCCAAAGCCGATCTGATCTTCGACTACGACAACAATCTGCCCGGTCATGCCAATGGTATGATCCTGATGGCCACTGACGCACAGGGCGATGTCATCCTGCGTCAGGTCTACTACTCCATCGGTGGAGGATTTGTTCTCACGGAAGAGGAATTGGCCGAAGGCAAGGCAACTGACGAAGGTGCGCCTGTGCCCTTCCCGTTCAAATCCGCCGCCGAAATGCTGCAAATGGCCAAAGACAACGGTAAAAGCATCGCTCAGATGAAGCGCGAAAATGAGATCGCGCGCGGTTGCGCGGATAGCTTTGCCAAAGGCACCGCGCGTCTTTGGCAGGTCATGAATGACTGCATCGAGCGTGGGCTAAAAACGGATGGCATCCTGCCCGGTGGTCTCAGCGTGCGCCGCCGCGCCAAAGGCATTCACGATGCCCTTCTGGCAGAACGCGGCATGAACCTGAATGCCCCGCATACGATCAACGACTGGATGAGCGTCTACGCCATGGCCGTGAACGAGGAAAACGCAGCCGGTGGGCAAGTTGTCACCGCCCCCACAAATGGCGCGGCAGGCGTGCTGCCATCAGTTCTGCGCTATTACCTCGATCACGTGCCCGGCGCGTCCGAAAGCCATATCGAGGATTTCCTGCTGACCGCCGCCGCCATCGGTGGTCTGGTCAAATTCAACGCTTCGATCTCGGGCGCTGAAGCGGGCTGTCAGGCCGAGGTTGGCAGCGCGTCAGCCATGGCTGCGGCAGGCATGTGCGCCGTGATGGGCGGTACGCCTGAGCAGGTTGAAAATGCCGCCGAGATCGCGTTGGAACATCACCTTGGCATGACCTGCGATCCAGTCGCGGGCCTTGTGCAGGTGCCGTGTATCGAGCGTAACGGATTGGGCGCGATTAAGGCCGTCTCGGCGGCCTCGCTGGCCCTGCGTGGCGACGGCAAGCACTTTATGCCTTTGGACGCGGCCATTGAAACGATGCGCCAGACCGGCGAGGATATGCACGAGAAATACAAAGAAACATCTTTGGGCGGGTTGGCCGTCAACGTGCCGAACTGCTGATCTGACAGCAAGAACAAGTGGGGTGACATGCGCGGACACTGCCTGTGCGGCAAGATTGGATACGAGGTTGATCCTCCGGTTCTGTCCTGTGTCACCTGCCATTGTGACAGCTGCCGTCGCCAATGCGCCGCTCCGATGACCACCTATTTCGGCGTGCGCGACGGCAATTGGCGCTGGATCGGGGAAGAACCGAAACGCTTCAACTCCTCCCCCGGGGTCGAGCGCAGCTTTTGTCCCCATTGCGGCACACCGATATCCTTCCGGTCGACGGTGATGTCGGATGTGATGCATCTCTACGTCGCGACACTGGAAAATCCCGAAGTACTCAGCCCGACCTTGCATGTCGCGCACGAGGAAAAGCTTAGCTGGCTGCAGCTTGGTGACGGCCTGCCCACCTGCATCGGCCCGGATTACACCAAAGTCCAACCCCTGCCCGACACCTGAGATCAGAGCTTCCCCCTCTGCCGCGAAACCGCTAGCGTCGCGCACATGACACAGGATCGCCCCGTTCTCGGCATCATATTGATGCTCGGTTTTTGCGTACTCGCACCGCTGGGTGACGGGATGGCAAAGCTGTTGGGTGAAACCACAGCTTTGGGACTGCTGGTACTGGTTCGGTTTGCTGTTCAGGCGATGATCCTAATCCCACTGATCGCGATGACCGGCAAGCCATGGAAGATGACGCCGCGCGTTTTGCGCCTGACGATGATCCGCACCCTTCTGCACATCATTGGGATCGCAGCGATGTTCACAGCGCTGCAATATATGCCGCTGGCCGATACCGTGGCCATCGCCTTTGTAATGCCTTTCATCATGCTTCTGTTGGGCAAATACGTTCTGGGCGAACAGGTCGGCCCCCGTCGTTTGATCGCCTGTGTCGTGGGATTCATTGGCACCTTGCTGGTGATCCAGCCTAGCTTTGCTGAGGTCGGCGCGCCCGCCTTGCTGCCCCTGATCGTTGCGGTGGTCTTCGCCCTGTTCATGTTGGTTACGCGGCAGATCGCCAAGGAAACAGACCCGGTTGCGCTGCAGGCTGTATCGGGGGCCATGGCAACCGCCTTTTTGCTGCCGATTGTCCTGCTGGGTTCCCAAATCGGCCTGCCCGCAATGTCCCTGACGATGCCCACGGCCGAGACGCTCTGGCTGCTGCTGGGAATCGGTGTGCTCGGCACCGTGGCGCATCTACTTATGACATGGTCTCTGCGCTATGCGCCGTCTGCGACTCTGGCCCCGATGCAATATCTAGAGATTCCGGTCGCCACCCTGATCGGCTGGCTGATCTTCCACGATCTGCCAAACGGGCTGGCCGCGCTAGGCATCGGCATCACCATCGCCGCCGGGCTCTACGTTATCCTGCACGAGCGGGCCAACGCTCGGTCCGGCCCGACTGAAACGCCTGCATAACCAGATCCAACGCCGCGCGCGGCAGGATCGTCAGCAACCCGGGTCCATCGACCTCAAGCGTTAGCGCGCCTAGCGCTCGGTTTGAGGTCCCGACCTGCCCGTCCGGTTCTAGCACCAGATCATCAATCGGCCATTCCAGCCCCTCGCTGCACCCGGTCACCCGCTGCAGCGGAAACAAAGAGACCGTGTCTCCTGCTGTGATATCCAGACTGATCCGGGGTGGTGCATGAAAGACAATTTCTCGTGCGCCCAACAGGACACAAGGCCGATCCTGCAACCGAACCAGAGTATTGAACGCCACCAACTGATGATCCACCCGCGCGCCCAGAAATCCTGCTGCCAGCACCACAGGCGCATCCATATTGCGCAGCGCCTTGTCAAAATCGGTGCTGTTCTGCTCGGATATCCGGAACAACCGATCCTTGGGAATCCGGGCCCGATATTCTGCCGTAATCGAGTCCAAATCGCCGATCACTGCGTCCGGCATCCGTCCCGAATCAATCAACGCAGCCGCACCGCCATCCGCCGCAACGGCAGAATTGACGCGACTTAGCACCAGATTCACATCCTCTGAACAGATTTCGCCCCCACCAAACAGCCCGATTGGCCCGCCAGAGCGAACAATTGCCCCATTTTCCACAAGATTGACCATATTTTCCAGTTTTGGACATAATGAAACCACAAAATGATAGCTTCATGGCTAGAGTTTCGAGTCGGTTGCCCCTGCTGTGTCTGGTAGTCGACCTGGTAGTTTGTAAAGGACATGCGTCTGATGGTACAGAACAACAAGGTACTCACCGTTTCATACGGCACCTTCTCGTGCACCCTCGAAGGCTTTGACGATTCATTTGAAACAATGAAGGCGATCGCCGAGTATTTCCGGGACCTTGCAGCGGATGACCGATACTTCGGATCGGAACCCCCTCAGCCTGACGCCGAGATGCTGACCCGGATCGCACAGCGGGACGCCGCACAGAAGGTTGAAGCCAGCCAGAACGAGACCGGCCTGTTGCTGCGCGCAACGGAAACCGCCCCGGTTGCAGCACCGACCCCCGCTGCAATTGCGCCAGCCACAACACCTGAACCTGTTCAGCCTGTCGCGGATGTTGTTCCCCCTGCTCCGTCTGCTCCGCAATCCGAAGATGCCCCCGCCGCTGACAGTATCGCAGCCAAGCTGCAGCGAATCCGGGCTGTTGTTTCGCATTCCGATGCTGCCCCTGCCGGATACTCTGAAGACGAAGACGTCAGCTATCTGCAGCCCGTGAAGCCAAAGGTCGATGCAATTTCTGCCGCTTTTGAGTCCGGCGCGCTGAGCCCGACCGATCTGGAAGACACTGCTACGGACGACGCTCCGGCAACGGCCCCGCAGGTCGAAGAGCCTGCCGAACCCGAGCAAATGGCAACGATCGCTGAGCTGCCCGTTCAGGACGAAGAACCACTCGCGCCTGCCGCCATCAAGCAGGACGAAGTCGAAGCAGCCCCGATCATCTCACCGGCGATCACTGCCGAACTTGAAGACGAGGACGAAGCGCCCGAACAGCCGGCAGCCGATGTCACGGACAAGGACGTGTTGTTCTCGGACCTCGACGACGACCCTGAAACTGAAGACGAAGGCCCGTCAAACATTCTGAATGGCCAGGACGACACCGACGAAGACGACACCGACGAAGATGAAACATCACCGGATCTTACCGGCCTCACCCATGGCGTCATCTCGGCCGAGGATGAGGCGCTGCTGCTTGACGAAATGGCGCTGGTAGAAACCGAGCTGGCGGCAAACACGACGGCTGAGCTGCCCGATATGACGGGTCTGGATCAGGACGTCTCGCGCCTGATGGACGAAGCGGGCGCCCATATGGATGATCCTGCCACCAGCGGCCAGCGCGAAACATATTCTCACCTGCGCACTGCCGTTGCTGCAACCGAAGCAGACCGCGAAGATGGCGCAGACAAATCTCAGACCCCCGAGGATGATTATCGCGGTGATCTGGCCTCGGTCGTCAATCCACGCCGACCCGAGATCGAGGTCACCAGTGAACGCCCCACCCCGGATGCTGCCGCACCATTGAAACTGGTGGCTGAACAGCGGGTGGATACCGAAACGGCTGACACCGGCCCGGTGACACCGCGCCGCGTCACCTCGGCGGACGAGGAATCTGCAGATGAAGAAGGTGGTTTTGCCGCCTTTGCGCAAGAACAGGGTGCCCAATCGCTACTCGACCTGCTGGAAGCTGCCGCGGCTTATCTGTCCTTCATCGAAGGTCAGGAGCAGTTCTCACGTCCACAGCTGATGAACAAAGTTCGCTCGCTCAAGCAGGACTCGTTCAACCGCGAAGAAAGCTTGCGCTCATTCGGTCAGTTGCTGCGGGACGGCAAGATCGAAAAGGCCGGAGGTGGCCGTTTCGCCGCCTCAACCCAAATCGGGTTCCGCCCGAACGACGACGAGCGTGCCGCTGGCTGACTCCAAAATCCCCAAATACCCCCTCAAGACAAAATTGGGCCAGAGGAAACTCTGGCCCTTTTTCGTTCCGTGGCTGGCAGCCAAAAAGCCAATCAAGTTCAGAAGTTGAACGCCAGCGCCACGTAAGGGCCGGTCAGGATCAGATCAATCACATCGCGCCCGTCTTCAAACTCAACATCCAGATGGCGATACCCGCCCGCAACGTTGATATTCTCACGCCACTTCCAACTAGCCTGCACCAGCGCCTCCCACTGGAATTCCGAGCCATAACCGAAGCCGCCGATATTGCCCATCGCTGTGAGGCTCCAGCGGTCATTCAGCGCGTAGTTATAGCGTGCGCCGATCAACGGGTCGGTCCAGCTTTGATCTGTGCTGAAGGTGCGATCCAACACGGTGGTCGAAACATCCAGGTCCCAATGGCGCAGCCCGGCCAACGCTTCCAACCGTGACTGATCATCCTGATAGACCGCATAGCTGGCCGCCAGTGAGACCATCGTGCCCTCAAGATCCCAACTGGCTGCATCGTCGAACCGACCGACCGAGACATCGTCACCCAAATTGAGATAATTGAACTCACCACCAATGGTCCAACGCCCATTTCGGGCCTGACCAGCGATCAGGAACGCGCCCTTCAGAATGTCGAAGATCGAGGTATCCCCGTTCACCGGCGGGTTTGGTCCCACGTCCAGTGAGGTCCTGAATTCCGGCCCCCAGAAATAAGGCGCAATGGTATAGCGCCAATCATCGGCCTGAGCGCTGCTCGCGATACATGTTGTGGTAACCGCCGCTAATACCCGGTTTTTCATGCCCTATCTGCCTCTGGTTGCCGCGAAAGAAAGTCGCAAACATCGTGCCACGCAGGAGACACCAAGACAATCGGGCGGCTTAGCTTTGATCTTGATCCGGGTCCTCTTTGCCCACCCCGCGGAAGACAAATTTGAACGGCAACGCCCAGACAATGCCAAGCGCGACATATACCAGAAGTTCCAGCCAGATCGGCGGGCGATCCAGCCAGTTCACGATTGTCACAACCGCAACGATATATACGGGGAGCCCGATCAGCAGCAGCACCAATGACCACCGCCGACGTGCCTTATAGCTGAGGCCGGGTTTGTCGTTGCTGCTCATCAATCTGCAAACGGGTCGGTCACCAGAATGGTGTCCTCCCGCTCCGGGCTGGTGGACAACAGGGCGACCGGACATTCGATCAATTCCTCGACGCGGCGCACGTATTTGATCGCGTTCGCAGGCAAGTCTGCCCAACTGCGCGCGCCTTCGGTGGATTCGCTCCAGCCCGGCATCTCTTCGTAAATCGGCGTGCAACGTGCTTGCTGGTCGGCGGCGGTCGGCAGATAGTCCAGACGATCGCCATCCAGCTCATATCCAACGCAGATTTTCAGCGTCTCGAACCCGTCCAGCACATCCAGCTTGGTCAGGGAGATGCCGTTCACGCCGCTGGTAGCGCAGGTTTGGCGTACCAGACAGGCATCGAACCAACCACAACGGCGTTTGCGCCCCGTCGTGGTGCCGAACTCATGCCCCCGTTCGCCCAGGCGCTGGCCATCTTCGTCGTCTAATTCGGTTGGGAAAGGCCCCTCACCCACGCGGGTCGTGTACGCCTTGACGATGCCCAAAACGAAGTCGATCGAACCCGGCCCAATCCCAACGCCTGTCGAGGCCTGGCCCGCAATCACATTCGACGATGTCACAAACGGATAGGTCCCGAAATCGATATCCAGCAGCGCACCCTGTGCGCCTTCGAACAGGATTCGCTTGCCTGCCTTGCGCTTCTCGTTCAGCACCTTCCACACCGGTGCTGCGAAAGGCAAAATCTGCGGCGCGATCTCTTTCAACTGCGCAATCAACGCGTCACGATCAATAGGTTCCAACCCTAGCCCATTGCGCAGCGCATTGTGATGGACCAGAGCCCGATCGACCCGCAGCGCCAGCGTCGCATCATCAGCCAGATCAGCCACCCGGATTACACGCCGACCAACCTTGTCTTCATAGCATGGACCGATCCCGCGACCGGTCGTGCCGATCTTGGCCACCGAGTTCTGGCTTTCGCGCGCACGATCCAGCTCGCCATGGAACGGTAGGATCAGCGGGGTGTTCTCGGCAATCATCAGCGTCTCGGGCGTGATATCGACACCCTGCGCGCGGATGGTACCGATCTCTTTGATCAGGTGCCAAGGGTCCAGAACGACCCCATTACCGATCACGCTCAGCTTTCCACCGCGTACGACGCCCGAAGGTAGCGCATGCAGTTTGTAAACCTCACCCTCAATGACCAGCGTGTGCCCGGCATTATGTCCACCCTGAAAACGCGCGATCACATCCGCTCGCTCACTGAGCCAGTCGACGATCTTGCCTTTTCCTTCGTCGCCCCACTGGGCGCCGACAACAACCACGTTGGCCATATCCGGTCCTTTTGCGCTGAATATTCAAACCCGGCTCATATAGCCGGGCACAGACGGCAGGGAAACCGATATTTCGCCGCAGATACAAATCGTGCTGCGCGCGATGCCTCCGGCGGAGGTGTTTTTGGCCAGATGAAGAGCGGATCCCCTGCTTCATCTGGCCAAAAGCACCTCGGGGGAGTCGCCCGGACGGGCGGCGGGGGCAGCGCCCCCTCTGCTTTTAGCGCAATTGTACGGGATGACCGTGGGGTGTTGTCAGGTAAGCCTCTTCCCATGCATTGCGAAGATCCTGGACATCATCAGTGGGCGCTTCCCCCTGCTCAGCCAGCAGCGCCTCCAAGGTCTCTAACCAAGCGTGAAAGTAATCGTCCCCACCATCCAGATCTTTTTTGAGGCCGTTCCGTTTCAAAGTATTGGAAAACCGTTCCGCCCAGTCCGGCCAATCAAACCGGCCCGCTTCGTTCAAGGCCACTGTGACCGCAAAAACCTGCGCGTGCCAGGGCTCGGCAAAAACCGGCTCGGGGGCCGAGTGAGTGATACAATCGCTCATGCGGGCTCCAAATAAGACTGCCAGAGGTCCAGCACGACTTCATCCGCCGGATGCTCGGGGTTTGCCCAAAGTTCTGAGGCGGGAAACACGACCGCATATAGCGGCTCGGGGGCTTCACCCAACCCATGGGCGTTGGAATCCGGCAGGACATGAGTGCCATGCAGCCTGAGGATGCGACCCGTTGCACCCGCGGCATAGATCGGCAACCGGGTGTGGCCGCCATCAACCAGTCGATTGGCGCTCTGGCTCAAGGTTCGGACTGCTTGTTCGGCTTGAAACCGAACTTCGACGTTCGACGGGCGATCTGCGGGTCCACCTTTGGCCAAAGCGCCTGCGACGGCGTCAGCCATCAGGGTACGCTCAGTCAGAGGATGAACACCATCCCCGTCAACACCGCGCAAATCATCAAGCGTCAGGACACCCTTTTCGACCAGAAGATCAGCCAGACCAGACATCCATTTCTCATAGTAAGAAAACCGCGCGTAGTCCGTAGGAGACAACCTTTCCCGCGCGTGACGTGAGACATCGATATTCCATTGCCCCAGAAACCCCGCAGCGAGCGTTACCGCCAGCGCCCGACCGTGCCAGTCTTCGGCAAACACCGGCGCGTCTTCGGGTTCCGGGTTCACCGGACCATCACCAAAGCGCCCTCCCATATCATGGACCCGCGTCATGACGACACCTTGGGTAGCCCAGTGCCGATCATGCTGTCGCGGGTGACCAGCGTGGCCAGTTCATCCGCGTCCAACCCTTCTGTGCCCTCTGGGCGCATCGGCAGGACGAGGTAACGAATTTCGGCTGTCGAATCCCAGACGCGGACCGAAGCGCCTTCCGGCAGTGTCACTCCAAATTCGGCAAGAACCTTGCGCGGTTCGCGCACTGCGCGGGCGCGGTAGGCATCGGATTTGTACCAACCTGGCGGGATACCCAGCAGTGGCCACGGGTAACAACTGCACAAGGTGCAGACGACCATATTATGCTGTTCAGGCGTGTTCTCGACGACCACCATATGCTCGCCCTGACGACCGTAATAGCCCAGATCCGCCACGACTGATGTGGCGTCTGCCAGCAGTGAGGCTTTGAAATCGGGATCACTCCAAGCCTTTGCAACAACATGCGCGCCGTTCTGTGGCCCTATCTTGTTCTGATAGGTATCGATGATTTCATCCAGCGCTGCAGGATCAATCAGACCCTTGCGGGTCAGAATCGTCTCAAGCGCTTTGACGCGCAGCGCGGGTTCGGGAGGCAACAGGGCGTGCGGGTGGTCGTGATCATCATGTGGCATGAGGCGCAGCCTGCGCGACAGAACAGCGCTCTGTCCAGTCTCTTTGGTGTGATATGAAACATCACCGCACGTGATGCCAACTCGTGACTTGCCCCCGCTGGCAAACTTGCATAAGTACCACGCGATACACGCCACGCTGTACAGGACCACCATGGAAAACGTCGTTCTCATCATCCACCTTCTTCTGGCCTTGGGCCTGATTGTCGTTGTGCTGATGCAACGTTCCGAAGGCGGCGGCCTTGGTATGGGTGGCGGTGGCGGCGGGGCCATGACGGGCCGTGCGGCAGCGACTGCTTTGGGCAAGCTGACATGGATCCTAGCCGCGTGCTTTATCGTCACCTCGATCACGCTGACGATTCTGGCGGCCCAGAAATCTTCTGGCAGCTCGGTGATTGACCGTTTGGGCGTGCCTGCCCCGGCCCCGGCTGAGGAAAGCGCTCCGGCAGTCCCATCGGCAGATGAATTGTTGCCGCCGGCGCAAGGCGACAATGCTCCGCTGATCCCGCAGGCGGCCGACTAAGCCACAAAACCTAGAAAATCATAAGGGAACTGCAACAGCATCTTGCGGTTCTCTTGCGCTATGTGCGCGAATCCTTTATACGTGAAGTCCCGTGATGCAGCGGTTTTTTCGAACCGCCGGGCAGCTAATAATGACGTCTCACGGGAGCAGCCGAAAAACATGGCGCGTTTTATTTTCATCACTGGTGGTGTGGTTTCGTCCTTGGGCAAAGGACTGGCTTCGGCGGCGTTGGGATCGCTGTTGCAGGCCCGGGGATATTCGGTGCGTCTGCGCAAGCTGGACCCCTATCTAAACGTCGATCCGGGCACCATGTCGCCCTTCGAACATGGCGAAGTATTCGTCACCGATGACGGCGCTGAAACCGATCTGGACCTTGGTCATTACGAACGCTTCACCGGTGTGGCGGCACGCAAGACCGACTCGGTCAGCTCGGGGCGGATTTATTCCAATGTGCTGGAGAAAGAGCGCCGTGGAGATTACCTCGGCAAAACCATTCAGGTGATCCCGCACGTCACCAATGAGATCAAGGATTTCATCGCGATTGGCGAGGATGAAGTTGATTTCATGCTCTGTGAAATCGGCGGCACCGTAGGTGATATTGAGGGCCTGCCCTTCTTTGAAGCGATCCGCCAGTTCAGTCAGGACAAGCCGCGCGGTCAGTGTATCTTCATGCACCTGACGTTGCTGCCCTATATCAAAGCCTCGGGCGAGTTGAAAACCAAGCCGACCCAGCATTCGGTGAAAGAGTTGCGCTCGATCGGTCTAGCCCCCGACATTCTGGTCTGCCGGTCCGAGGGACCGATTCCAACCAAAGAACGCGAAAAGCTGGCCCTTTTCTGCAATGTCCGCCCTGACAGCGTGATTGCCGCACAAGACCTCAGCACCATCTACGACGCCCCGCTGGCCTATCACCGTGAAGGTCTGGATCAGGCGGTTCTGGACGCATTCCAGATCAGCCCGGCCCCCAAGCCCGATCTGGCCAAATGGGAAGACGTCAGCGACCGCATCCACAACGCCGAAGGCGAAGTGAAAGTAGCCATCGTCGGCAAATACACCCAGCTTGAAGATGCCTACAAGTCAATTGCCGAGGCCCTGACCCATGGCGGCATGGCCAACCGCGTCCGCGTCAAGATCGAGTGGGTCGATGCCGAGGTGTTTGACAACGAAGACGCCGCACCTCATCTGGAAGGCTTCCACGCCATCCTGGTCCCCGGCGGCTTTGGCGAGCGTGGGACAGAAGGCAAGATCAAGGCCGCTCAATATGCGCGTGAACACAAAGTGCCCTATCTGGGCATCTGTCTGGGCATGCAGATGGCCGTGATCGAAGCCGCACGCAACGCGGCGGGAATCACCGAAGCCGGGTCCGAGGAATTCGACCACGAGGCTGGCAAAAAGCGTTTTGAACCCGTTGTTTACCACCTGAAAGAATGGGTGCAGGGCAACCACAAGGTCGAACGCAAAGTCGGAGACGACAAGGGCGGCACCATGCGTTTGGGCGCCTATAATGCGGTTCTGGCCGAAGGCTCGAAGGTCGCGGAAGTCTATGGCGGCACCCAGATTGAGGAACGCCACCGTCACCGCTACGAGGTCGACATCAAGTACCGCGACAAACTGGAAAAGGCAGGCCTGAATTTCTCGGGCATGTCCCCGGATGGTCGCCTGCCGGAAATCGTCGAATGGTCGGATCACCCATGGTTTATTGGTGTTCAGTATCACCCGGAACTGAAATCCAAACCCTTCGACCCGCACCCCCTGTTCCGCGAATTCGTGCGCGCCGCGAAAGACACCTCGCGTCTGGTCTGATCACGGGCCGATAACAGATTTGTACCAGTCGGCGCGAAATATCTTTACGCGCCGGCGGTTTGCACGGTTAACTGCCGCCATAGCAGCGACAGGAGACCGGCCATGACCGATCAGATTACCCAAGCAGAAACATTTGCCGCCCTGCACAAGAAGGGTGATCCGGTCATCCTCTATAACATTTGGGACCCCGGCAGCGCCGTCGCTGTACGCGATGCAGGGGCCAAGGCGCTGGCGACTGGCAGTGCTCCGGTCGCGATGGCGCAGGGGTTTTCGGACGGCCAGAACATCCCGTTTGAGTTGGCGTTAGACAACGCTCGCCGCATTGTCGAGGCGGTTGATATACCGGTCACCATGGACCTCGAAGGCGCTTATGCCGAGGATACTTTTGGCATATCGGCCAATGTCAAACGCGCGCTGGAAACCGGTGTAATCGGCTTTAACTTCGAAGATCAGGTCGTTGGAACTAAAAATCTTTATGACATCGAAACACAGGCAGCGCGTGTCGCTGCGATGCGCGAAAGCTGTGACGTGGCCGGTGTTCCCGCCTTCATCAACGCCCGCACTGACATCTTCCTCAAAGCCGCTCCGGACACGCATGATCAAGCGATGCTGGATGACGCCATGGCCCGCGCGGCCGCCTACGCCGATGCCGGAGCCAGCGGGTTCTTCGCGCCGGGCCTGAAAGACGAATCCATGATCGGCCAGCTTTGCGCGGCCACCGACCTGCCGGTCAACATCATCGCCCTGCCCGGCACGCCTGACACGCCGACGCTGGCGAAACTCGGCGTGGCCCGGATCAGCTATGGCCCGGTTCCCTATCGGCAAATGACCGCTTGGTTACAGGATTCAGCACGCGCCGCGCTGCAATCCGGTGGATGATCCACTTTTAGGGGATTGCATTTCAACCTGTTCCTCCGCACCTTGCATCCGATACCAGCGGAGGACACCTTGTGGCCAAAGGATACTGGGTTGCCCATGTCGATGTAGACGACATTGAAACCTACAAATCTTACATTGCTGCCAATGCGGCCCCATTCGCCGATTACGGGGCCAAGTTTCTTGTACGCGGCGGCGAGAGGAGCGAGCCTGAAGGCAAGGCTCGCGCCCGCACAGTTGTCATCGAATTTCCCAGCTATGAACAGGCGCTGGCCTGCTATGAAAGCGATGCCTATCAAGCCGCCAAGGCCTTGCGCGATCCGGTTTCGACCGGCGATCTTGTGATTATTCAGGGCTATGAGGGCTAGCACCGCTTGGCGCGCCTCGAATTACGGAATATCCTGCCGATATGTTGAAAAAATTCTTCCAGGCCTTTCGGCCGCCGCAACATGACAAACTGCCCGATCCTGATGCCGAACTGGCCCTGGGGGCATTGCTGGTACGTGTCGCGCAGGCCGACCGCGACTACAAGCTGGAAGAGATCAGCCTGATCGACCGCATTCTTGCGCGACTTTACCAGCACAATGCGATCGAGGCCGCCAAGGTCCGCGCCACCTGCGAAAAATTGCACGCAGCTGCTCCGGAAACAGATACATTCGGCAAACTGATCCGCGAAACCACCGATCTTCAGGAACGCTTGGCCGCGCTTGACGCCCTGTGGGAGGTCGTGCTGGCCGATGGCAACTCGGACGAGGGCGAGGTCAAGATCGTCGAAGAAGCCCGCATTGCCATGGGCCTCAGCTTCAACGACAGCAAAGCGGCACGCGAGCGGATACAAAGCCGCTTGGAAGCGACCTAGGCTATCTCTATATAAACGCTTATGTTCAGTGATTTCCTGTCCCGGCTCACGCAGCCGCAGCCCGACCCGCTTGTCGAAGATGATGCCCGTCTGGCCCTCACCGCCCTGTTGGTGCGTATCGCTCGGTCCGACAACGACTATGCCGATACCGAAATGGCCCGAATCGACCGCATCTCGGCCGAACGCTACGGCCTGTCGCCATTTGAGGCCGCAGCCCTGCGCGCCCGAGCCGAAGACCTTGAAGCCGAGGCGCCCGACACCGTCCGCTTTACTCGCGCCATCAAAGAGGCGATCGCCTATGACGACCGCCTGGCCGTTGTGCAGGCCATGTGGTCGGTCGCACTGGCGGATGGGCACCGCAGCGGTGAAGAGGATTCTCTGCTACGCCTTGTCGTCAGCCTGCTCGGCGTGAGCGATGTGGATTCGGCGCTTGCAAGACAAAAGGCGGCGAAGGTCTGATCAACCGGCAAGCCTTTGGGCGTTGTCAGCGCTATGAATCGCTGCCTTCAAGCTCATTCAGAAACTTGTAGTCCGTCGGTGGATCGTCACAGATGCCAGGCCCACACTCCAAAAGCGCCGAACCAGCGTTCGCGACGGCCAATGCCAAAATCAGGAAAAACGCTGTTTTGGCCAATGTACTTCCTCCGAAGCGTTCGGTTGCCCGAACGTCCGAGGCAAGATCATACTGCTTCTCGAATACCAGCATGATTGCGGTGCCAAGGATGATCAAACCAAAGGCAACTCCCGCCCAGGTATAGAAGTGTAGGCCCAGAACCGGGGAGCCGTAGTGCCCTGTTCCGGGCACGATATGCAGCAGGATCTGGCGGATCGAAACGCTGATCCCAAATATCGCTGCCACCAGCACGATGCCATAGTTTCTGGCGCGCGTACCCCATAACAGGTTCAGAGCAAGCCCGAACCCAACGGCCACGAATCCCACGCGTTGGAGCAAACATAACGGACAGGGCAGTTCGTAAAGGACAAGCTGAAAGTAGAAGGCAAGCACCAGAACCAGGCAAACCGCCAGTGCACCAATCGCATTCATGTTACGAGCAAATTCAGGTGACATTGGACGACCTCACAGTTGAATCGTTAAGGGGGTCGTGGCGTGAAACTTCAGCCAGTAGGCACTCGCCAAAAGCGTCAGCACGAACAATGCGTATGAAATTCTGACCAGCTTAAAGTATGCCAGCACCATCGTGCCGGCGAACAATGCAAATAATAGCGCGATCACAAGAAGCCCCTTACGTGAATTGAATTCGTATATTTCAATCTTTAACTCAAAACGAATTATTCCCAAATTCAAACAGTTTTGGTGATTGGATCAAGCCAGTTCAATAAATTCGGTTTCGCTTAGGATCACCTCGGTTGATCCGGAATCCTGTGACCTGAATCTCTGGGCCGCAATCAAGAGATTGATCTGGCTGACCTGTCGATAATGGTGCATCGAGTCACAGAATGCGCCCAACAAACTGACAGTTTAGACAGCGCGACCGCCCGATTTGGCAATTTCGCTGCGTGAACTTGTCAATTGCGCATTGCATTAGCCCGATTTTTCAGCCCTATTACCGCACCAACACCAATCATATCTGGACTGCCCGTGACAGACGCCGCTCCCGTCATTGAGATCAAGAACCTGCACAAAAGCTTTGGCCAACTCGAGGTGCTCAAGGGCGTGGACATCACCGCGCATCGCGGCGACGTCGTGTCGCTGATCGGATCATCCGGCTCGGGGAAGTCTACCCTGCTGCGCTGCTGCAATCTGTTGGAAGACAGCCAAGAGGGCGAGATTCTGTTCAAAGGCGAGCCCGTCCGTTGGACTGGCAGCCACAATCATCGCCGTCCCGCCGATCCCAAGCAGGTGTTGCGCATCCGCACAAATCTGTCGATGGTGTTCCAGCAGTTCAATCTGTGGGCCCATATGACCATCCTGCAGAATGTGATGGAGGCTCCGGTCACTGTCATGGGCCGCGACAAGGCCGAGGTCGAAGACAGCGCGCGCAAATATCTGGAAAAGGTCGGCATTGGCGACAAATGCGACGTCTATCCGGCGCAACTATCGGGCGGACAGCAACAACGCGCCGCAATCGCACGTGGGCTGTGCATGGAACCTCAGGCGCTGCTGTTTGACGAACCGACCTCAGCGCTCGATCCCGAACTGGAACAGGAAGTGATCAAAGTGATCAAGGATCTGGCCGCAGAAGGCCGCACCATGATCATCGTGACCCATGACATGAAGATGGCTGCGGATATCTCCAGCCACGTTGTGTTCCTGCATCAGGGCCTGATCGAAGAAGAGGGTTCAGCCGAAGACATTTTCACTGCCCCTGAATCCGAACGGCTTCAGGGCTTTCTCTCCGCCACTCAGGCGGCTTAACCAACGGACAGAACCAATAAAGGGGAGTAACTCATGAAAAACCTGATTCTGACCACCGCAGCGCTGGCGTTGACCGCCGGTATCGCAATGGCCGAAACTGTGCGCATGGGCACCGAAGGCGCCTACCCTCCGTACAACTTCATCAATGATGCTGGTGAGATCGACGGCTTCGAGCGTGAAGTCGGTGACGAGCTGTGCAAGCGCGCTGGCCTGGAATGCGAATGGGTCAAGAACGACTGGGATTCGATCATTCCGAACCTGGTTTCGGGCAACTACGATACCATCATCGCCGGCATGTCGATCACTGACGAACGCGATGAGGTCATCGACTTTACCCAGAACTACTACCCGCCGACCGCCTCAGCTTACGTAGCTGCTTCCGATGGCGCTGACACGAAAGGTGGCATCGTCGCTGCACAGACCGCAACCATTCAGGCCGGTCACGTTGCTGAGTCCGGCGCGACTCTGGTCGAATTCGCAACCCCCGAAGAAACCATCGCCGCGGTGCGCAATGGCGAAGCGGATGCTGTGCTGGCGGACTATGACTTCCTGGTCCCGATTGTTGAGGAATCCAGTGGCGAGCTGGTCTTTGTCGGCGATCTTGTCCCGCTGGGCGGTGGCATCGGCATGGGCCTGCGCGAGAGCGACGCAGAACTACGCGGCAAGTTCGATGACGCGATTTCGTCCATGAAGGCGGACGGCACGCTCAACGAGATGCTGGTCAAATGGTTTGGCGAAGGTATCGCTACATACAACACAGACGGCTCGGTCGTAACCAACTAAGCCCTCCGTCCAATTGTCCGGCGCGTGCGCGCGCCGGACCTGCCGGACCTGAGACCGGCCAGACGTTCGAAAGACGCCTTATGTTCTCCTACTGCGCTGATCCTGACACGCTGGGCACGTTCCGCTGGTTCTCGTGCTATCTGACCAATGGCGTCCACTGGTCGTTCTACTTGTCGTTCTTCAAGGTGCTGGGTCTGCTGGCCGTCACCGCCCCGGTCGCCCTGAGCTTCGGTTTTGCCGGCGCTATGGCAGCGCGATCGCATTTCCCGCCGCTTAGCTGGCTGGGTAAGGCCTATATCGCCATCGTGCGTGGCGTGCCTGATATCGCTTTTTTTCTGTTCTTCGTGATCGCTCTGGATCAGGGCTTTGAATGGCTGCGCCATAAAGTGCTCTGCCCTGACTGGACCGATCCGGTGCGGCAGGGCAACGACTTCATCGTCTGTCAGGCCGCCAAGCTGCCACTGGGCACTGCACCCGAATGGGTGCATGAAACCTACGGCTTCTTCCTTGCCGTCGTCACATTCTCTATCGTGTTCGGCGCGTTTGCCGCCAACGTCTTGTTCGGCGGCATGCGCGCTGTACCACACGCCCAGCTTGAGACGGCCGCAGCCTACGGCATGACACGCCGCCAGACCTTTTGGCGTATCCTGGTGCCGCAAATGTGGGTCTACGCCCTACCTGGCCTTTCGAACCTGTGGATGGTGCTGATCAAGGCCACGCCACTGCTTTTCTTGCTGGGCATCGAAGATATCGTCTATTGGGCGCGCGAGTTGGGCGGCACAAAAACATCCCGCTTTACCGATTACCCTCATGGCGACTGGCGCATGTGGTACTTCCTAGCCCTGCTGATCTTCTACCTCGGCATGACCCGTGTATCGGAAATCGGGCTTGAGAAACTGATGCGCCGCCTGTCCCATGGTCAGGCCACATCGGGCGGAGAGCTTCTGCGCAAGGAGACCACCGCATGAGCTGCATCCAGACCATTCAGGACTACGGCCTCCGTTCGCTGGGCTTCGGGGAACGCCTGCTGCCCAAAACCGATTTCACCCTGTGCGAGCACTTCACGCTGATCGGCTCGGGCATGATCTGGAATATCTATTTCGGGATCATGGCGATGGTCACGGGGTTCTTCCTCGCCACCGCGTTGGCCGTCGGCAAAGCCTCGTCGAATAAATGGCTGCGTAAACCGTCCGAGTGGTTCATCTTTTTGTTCCGCGGCTCGCCGTTGTTCATCCAGTTCTTCTTTGCCTATTTCTTCTTCCTGTCGCTGAAGAAGCCCTATCCGATGTTCGACGCCTTCACCTCGGCCTGGCTGGGGGCGCTGATCGTGCTGTTCCTGAATACTTCCGCCTATTCGGGTGAGATCTTCTATGGCGCCCTGCGTTCGATCCCCAAGGGCGATATCGAAGCCGCTGACGCCTATGGCATGTCCGGCTGGTCCCGCTTCCGACGTATCGTTTGGCCCACAATGCTGCGGCTGGCGTGGCCCGCCTATACGAACGAAGCGATCTTTGTGTTCCAGTCGACAACGCTGGTCTTCTTCTCGGCCTTCCCGGCCTGGCAACAACGGGGCGACGCGCTGTACTACGCCAGCTATTTCGCGGACAAGACGTTTAACCCCTTCATTCCATACCCGATTCTAGCGTTCTATTTCATCCTGCTAACGTTGGTCATCGTTTGGGCTTTCGGAAGGGTTAACAAACGCCTGAACCGCCACCTACCGGCCGAGCGAAAAGCAAAGATGCGGTTCCGTCTGAATCTGGCGCGCTAAGCCCACTCCACCGGGTTCAGCCGGAACAGTTTCGAAAGCTGCTCATAGACCTCGGGCACCTCGTGCTTCAGTGCTTTCGGGCGCTCAAAGAACACTTCGACCGAGACGGCAAAGAACTCTTCATGCCCGGTTGCGCCATAGGGGTCGATAACCGTGTGCCGCCCGCTTTCAACCGCGTGAACATGCGCGTCATAGGCGGTCAGGAATACCTTTTCCCATTCGGCAAAGCTCTGCCCTTCACTCAGGATCGGTACGCCATTTGTACCCCCGGACAGATCATCGATCTGATGCGCAAATTCATGCAGCACTACGTTCTGCCCGTCGCGATCATCCAGAGCGCCCTGCTGGCTGTGTGCCCATGATAAAATGACCGGTCCGCGATCCCAGCTTTCCCCGGTCCGCACGATCTCTTTCTCGGACACGACATAGCCCGAGCGCCGCTGCTGCTTTGACTTGAACGCATTGGGATAGATCAGAATGGTCGTCAGATTGTCATACCAAATGTCGCTATTGATCACGAGCAAACAGGCCTGCGCCGCAATCGACAGCTCCATCTCCTCAGTCACTTCCAACCCGTCGCAGCCGTAGAAGCTCACTTGATCCAGAAACAGGTTCACCTTGCCATCCAAGTGGCTGCGCAGCCCGGCGGGCAGCCGCCGGATGATGGGAACTTGCTGATCAATGATGTCCCGTTGATCCGAGGTCAGACGCGTCGCCAACAGCGCCGCGCGGGCCTGTCTCTTGGACCAGACGTAATAGCCGACCCCGCCTGCGATCAGTAACACTATGGTAAGAAAGATGAACATATATGAGACTATAGGCATCGCTACGCCCGGCACAATCGGGCACCTGAATGTTGTACAACTCGGAAGACAGCGGTCTCGACCACTGTACAAGTCGGTTGATTTTCAACATCGCGCCCCACCGCAAGCGACGCCTATTCGTAATTTGATCAAATTTCGTGACAAGACGCTAATCCTGATTTAAACCTCTCGTGACTAGAACACGGAGCCCCCAATGGACCTGAGCGCCCTGCATACATTCCGCGTCGCCGCCTGTGACCTCAACGGTCAGATGCGTGGCAAACGCGTGCCGCCCTCATACGGTGCCAAGTTGGACAAAGGCGCCGTACGCATGCCGTTCTCTGCGCTCAATGTCGATCTCTGGGGCGCTGATATCGAAGGCAGCCCGCTTGTCTTCGAAAGCGGTGATGCAGATGGTGTGTTGCGCCCCACCGGGCGTGGTCCGGTTCCCATGCCCTGGCTTGATACACCCACCGCGCTGGTGCCCATGTGCCTGTACCACGATGACGGCACGCCTTTTGCGGGCGATCCGAGACACGCGCTTTCTGCGGTTCTAGATCGATTTTCCGAACGGAGCTGGTCGGTCATCGCCGCCACCGAACTCGAGTTCACTCTGCTTGACGCCTCAGGCGACCAACCGCAGCCTCCGATCAACCCGGTCACGCGCCGCAGGCTGCGGGACGAAGCCGTTCTGTCGATGGCCGAAATGGACGCGTTTGATGCGTTCTTCACCGACCTCTATGATGGTTGCGCCGCTATGGGTATTCCTCCTCAGACTGCAATATCTGAAAGCGGGATCGGTCAGTTCGAGATCAATCTGAACCATCAGGACGCCATGCGCTGCGCCGATGATACGTGGCTTTTCAAGACCTTGGCGCGTGGCGTGGCCCGCAAGCATGGCTTCACGGCAACCTTCATGTCCAAGCCCTATGCCGAGGATGCGGGCAACGGAATGCATGTGCATTTCTCAGTCGTCGATGTCGATGGACGCAATGTCTTCGATGACGGAGGGGCCGAGGGAACCGATGAACTGCGCTCGGCGGTTGCTGGATGTCTGACCGCGATGCCCGGCTCTACGCTGATCTTCGCACCGCATGGCAATTCTTACACGCGCCTGGTGCCTGGTGCCCACGCACCCACCGGAGCAAGCTGGGCCTATGAAAACCGCACGGCGGCCCTGCGCATTCCGGGTGGTGCCCCTGCCGCCCGACGGATCGAACATCGCGTTGCTGGCGGTGACATCAACCCCTATCTCATGCTGGCCGCAGTTCTGGGCGCGGCAATGGTTGGGATCGAGGATGGCCTGCGACCGCCCAGCCCGATTTCGGGCAATGCCTATGAGTTGACGGATCTGCCGCAGCTGGCAGCAGACTGGCCGTCGGCCATCTCTGCTTTCGAAACTGACCCGGTAGTTGCGCGCATTTTCCCGGACGATCTGATCCGCAACCTGGTAATGACCAAACGGCAGGAAATTGCGCGATTCGCGTCCCACCCCCCTGACGAGCACTGGCTCAGCTATCTTGAGAGCGTCTGAACCTCTTGCCCAGCTCGCTTCGCTTCGTTAGAATAAATTTGATCAAATTTGGTGAACTATGAAAATCGGCATCCTTGTAACCGGCCACCCACCCGATGAATTGCATGAACAATTCGGGGAATATGATGGCATGTTTCGCGCATTACTGGGTGGGAACGGCTTTGAATTCCAATCATACGCAGTGGTCGATGGTGAGTTTCCGGAAGACGCGCATCAGGCCGACGGGTGGATCATCACCGGATCTCGTCATGGCGCATACGAAGATCACGCTTGGATTCCCCCGCTTGAACAGCTGATCCGGGATATTCAGAAGACAGGGAACCCCTTGATTGGTGTTTGCTTTGGCCATCAGATCATCGCACAAGCGCTTGGTGGAAAAGTGGAAAAGTTTGATGGTGGCTGGGCTGTAGGACGCACGGAATACAGCTTTGGCGATCAGACCGTCACCTTGAATGCTTGGCATCAGGATCAAGTGACCAAACTGCCCGCAGGTGCGGTGGTCACCGGTACGAATGACTTTTGCCAAAACGCCATGGTCACCTATGGCGATACGATCTGGACCGTGCAGGCCCATCCTGAATATGGAAATGACTTCATACAGGGCTTGATGGAGACCCGAGGCAAAGGCGTGGTTCCCGATGCGTTGATGCAGGCGGCAGCGAACCGAAAAGATGCCCCGGATGATAATGCCAAAATCGGACACCACATGGCAGAGTTCCTAAAGAAAGTGAGGGCCTGATGGCCGACTGGACAGATCAGCTGCCTGAGGCGGCGCGCACCTACTTTGAAGGCAAACGGCTGGATGAGGTTGAATGCATCATCTCTGACCTGCCCGGCATCGCCCGCGGCAAGGCGGTCCCGGCGTCAAAGTTTGCCAAGCAATCCTATTTTCACCTACCCGACAGCATTTTCTACCAGACCATCACAGGGGATTGGGGCGAAGCTGCAGGTGAGGACGGTTTCATTGAGCGGGACATGATCCTGAAACCCGATTTCTCAACTGCGTCGGCCGCTCCTTGGACGGGTGACTGGACCTTGCAGGTGATTCACGACGCGTTCGATCGAGATGGAGAGCCGATCCCTTTCAGCCCCCGCAATGTGCTCAAACGCGTTGTGAAGATGTATCACGACAAAGGTTGGAAGCCGGTTGTCGCCCCCGAGATGGAGTTTTTTCTTGTCGCGCCAAATGTAGACCCGGCGCAGGGTATCAAGCCGATGATGGGCCGCTCGGGCCGACCTGCGGCGGCGCGCCAGGCTTACTCGATGACAGCGGTCGATGAATTCGGGCCGGTGATCGACGACATCTACGACTTTGCCGAGTTTCAGGGGTTTGAGATCGACGGGATCACGCAAGAAGGCGGTGCCGGACAACTAGAGATCAACCTGCGCCATGGCGATCCGGTGAAGCTGGCGGACGAAGTATTCTATTTCAAACGCCTGATCCGCGAAGCCGCGCTACGTCACAACTGCTTTGCTACGTTCATGGCAAAACCGATCGAAGATGAGCCGGGCTCGGCCATGCACATCCATCACTCGATCATCGAAAAAGAAACGGGACAGAACATCTTCTCCGGCCCACAAGGTGGCGAGACGGATGCGTTTTATCACTTCATCGCCGGCTTGCAGAACCACCTGCCTGCAGGGCTGGCGGTGATGGCTCCGTATGTGAATTCTTATCGCCGTTACGTCAAAGACCATGCGGCCCCGATTAATCTGGAGTGGGCACGCGACAATCGCACAACTGGCATTCGCGTACCTCTGTCCGGCCCCGAGGCGCGCCGGGTCGAAAACCGCATCGCAGGCATGGACTGCAACCCTTATCTTGGTATCGCATTGTCGTTGGCCTGTGGCTATTTGGGCCTGACTCAGCAAGAACGCCCACGCCGCCAATTCTATGGCGACGCCTATGAAGGCGACGGCGATATCCCTCAGATCATGGGTGAAGCTCTGGATCTGTTTGATGAAGCCACTGCCCTGCACGAAGTTCTGGGTCCCGAGTTCGCCCGTGTCTACGGCATCGTCAAACGTGCTGAATACGAAGAGTTCCTGCAGGTCATTTCCCCGTGGGAACGCGAGCATCTGCTGATGAACGTCTAGGGCAAAGACGCGATGAACCTGCTGTATTCTAATGACCGCAAGGCGGAGTACCCGCCAAGCTGGTATGCCGCGACGGCACACGCCTTTGACCGCCACCCGGCGCTTGAAGGCGACCATACCGCAGACGTCTGCATTGTCGGAGGCGGATACACGGGCCTTTCGGCAGCATTGCACCTGGCTGAGGCTGGGTTCGATGTCGTCCTGCTGGAAGCACATCGCGCGGGCTTTGGGGCTTCGGGTCGCAACGGAGGCCAACTGGGCAGCGCGCAGCGTTTGGATCAAGAGGATCTTGAACGGCTTGTCGGCGATGAAGATGCGTTAAAGCTTTGGGATCTGGCCGAAGAAGCCAAGGATCTGGTCAAATCTCTTATCTCAAAACATCAGATCGATTGCGACCTGAAGCCCGGCATTGCGGTTCTGGGCTTTAACAACTCGGAGCGCGCAGAGCTACATGATCACGCGGCGCATCTGTCGGGCAAATACAAATACGACCAAATCGAAACTTTAGATGCCGATGCCGCGCGCGGGCTTTGCCCTTCACCAGCCTATGCGGGTGGGTATCTGGACAATGGTGCCGCGCACCTACACCCGTTGAACTACGCCCTCGGCCTTGCGCGTGCCGCTGTCAGAGCCGGGTTAAGACTGCATGAAGACACCGAAGTTCTTGGCATCGATCAGGGCGCTCGTGTTACTGTACGCACTGAAAAGGGCACGATCACTGCCGATCACGTTATTCTGGCCTGCAACGGATATCTCGGAGATCTGAACCGGCAAGTTGCATCGCGCGTGATGCCCATCAACAATTTCATCGCGGCAACCGAACCTTTGGGCGCTGAAGTGCAAAAAGTTTTGGCCAAAGATATCGCCGTTGCTGACACCAAGTTCGTGATAAACTATTTCCGGCTAAGCGCCGATGGCAGGCTGCTGTTTGGGGGTGGCGAAAGCTATGGTTATCGTTTCCCCGAGGACATCGCCGCAAAAGTCCGCAAGCCGATGACCGAGATTTTCCCGCATCTGCGTGACGTCAAAATCGACTACGCATGGGGCGGAACGCTGGGCATCACCATGCGGCGCATGCCCTATTTGACCCGGGTTGCGCCAAATATCCTGTCCGCCTCGGGTTATTCTGGCCACGGCGTCGGCACCGCGACCCATGCGGGGCAACTCATGGCGTTGGCGATCCAGGGGCAGGCTGAGGGGTTCGATACCATGGCCCGCGTTCCTGCAGTGCCCTTCCCGGGTGGTCCTGCTTTGCGGACGCCGTTGCTGATACTGGCCATGACTTGGTATGCGCTGCGTGACAGGCTGGGTATCTGAACACATTCTTTACGACGAATTGGTGAAATCTCGCTGACGATGCGAATTGGGACTTGGCTTGCCTGCATATCGAATTTATATTTCCCAAAGATAAAATTCGGGAAATCCAAATATGACGCTTGTACCCAACGTTCATGAAGCCGAACCCATCCCCACAGCCGCCCGAGACGCAATCGACGCCCTGATGAAGTCAGGCGATCTGTTTCGCTATACCGCACCTCAGGATGCGCCCGTTGCTCTCCTGGAGGCAGAGTTTGCCGAACTGCTCGGCACAAAATACGCGCTGGCGGTCTCTTCCTGTTCTGCCGCGCTGTTTTTGTCGCTCAAGGCGCTTGGGCTGCCCCGCGATGCGCGGGTTCTGATCCCCGGATTTACCTTTGCCGCCGTGCCGTCATCGATTGTTCACGCGGATTGCATTCCGGTTCTGTGCGAGGTCGGGGACAATTATCGCGTCGATATGGCCGATTTCACGGCCAAGCTGGACAGCGTGCAGGCAGTGATCATCAGCCATATGCGCGGCCATACCTCGGACATGGACGCGATCATGGAGCTGTGTGAAGCGCGCGATATCCCGGTGATCGAAGACGCCGCCCACTCATTGGGCACAACCTGGCATGGGCGCAATATTGGCACCATCGGTAAGGTCGGCTGCTTCTCGTTCCAGTCCTATAAAATGATCAACGCAGGCGAAGGTGGCATTCTGGTCAGCGACGATGCGGATCTTGTGGCGCGCGCTGTCATCATGTCGGGCGCATACGAGCACAACTGGAAAAAGCACTCTGGCTCACCAGAGCTGGAACAGGCCTTTGCCAAATGGCAGAACCAGTTGCCACTGTATAACCTGCGCATGAGCAACCTCAGCGCTGCAGTCATTCGTCCGCAAATCCCCGAATTGGCACGCCGTGTCCGCGACGGGCTGGCAAACCATGACTATGTGGCTGATCGTCTGAACACATCGCCCTACATCGATGTCCCTGCCCCTCTGACACCCGAGCAGCGCGCACCGGATTCGATCCAATTCAATCTGGTTGACCTCAGCGACGATGAAATCCGCGCCTTTGCCGCCGCAGCCGAGGCACGCGGTGTCAAGGTGCAGGTCTTTGGCCTGAGTCAGGATAACGCTCGTGCCTTCTGGAACTGGCAGTTCCTACCCGAACAGTTCGACCTGCCACAGACCCGTGCGATGCTGATGAAGGCCTGCGATGTACGTCTGCCCGTGCGTTTGACGCGCGATGAACTGGACGTAATCTCGGACATCCTGCTGGCTTCTGTTGGCGAGGTTGTTGGCCCGGTGCCAGTCTACGGGACCTGATCGTCAGTACTATTGCAGATCAAGGTCATGAACTGAAAGTAACAATGCGTCGATCCCGTCAGGGGTTGGCGCGACGCGCGACAAAATCCCGGCAACGGCAAGCCCGGTTTCTGTTTGCATCAGAAACGGCGCACCGGAATCCCCCATCATGACGGGGCAGATCGCGCGCATCAGCCCTTGGCCGGCCTGTGCGGCATTACAGCTATCGGTGCGACTGAGCACGTGGGGCCGCAATCCGGGATAGCCCGCGAACGAGCCCATCTGCGGGACAGTCCGGGAAATACCGAAAAAACCAACCTGCTCTCCAATTGGCTCGGCCAACTCCAACACGGCCCAATCCAGATCGGCGCGATTGTTGAATACACCGTCGCGCCCCTGTTCCGAATCCAGCCGATAGGCCAATACATTGGACACGGCGGCAGCCTCGCCGCGCTGATACCCTGCGGCAAACCGGATACTGGCCGGAGGAATCCAGCGGTTGCGCGCGCTGTTGTACAAGCAATGTGCCGCGGTCAAAACCAGCCGCTCAGACACCAGTACGCCGGTACAATGGGACCGCTGGCTGCGGCTGGCAAAATTGACCCGGCCAATGGCGCGCCAGGGCGGGGTCGTTGCATCCAGAATTTCGCGCGCGCGAATCTCATCGCAGCCCGCAGCCGTATCCCGACCCATTGTGCAGATAGGTTCCCACACGGATGTAAACTGGCCTTGGGCCTGTGCAGTCTGGGCCCAGATCAACGCGCCCAGAACAGACAGCCAGCGCATCGGTCAGGCTAGCTCAGCTTCGATAGTTTTTGCTGCAGCTCGGCAAGTTGCTTTTTGATGTCGTCCAGATCCTCTTTGGGCTCGGGGGAGGCTTCTTGCTCGTCATCCGGCCCTGACCAGTTCCCCGACAGACCACCGGTCATGGCTTTTAGAAACGCCTTTTGCTGCGCCTGCATCGCCTCGAACCCCGGCATCTGGGACATCGGGTTCATAGCGTTCATGTTTTCCATCATCTTGGACTGGCTCTCGCGCAGCATGTCGAATGAGCTTTGCAGGAATTGCGGCATCATGCCCCCACCCGGCACCATGTAGCTGCGCACCAGATCGTTCAGCACATTAATCGGCAGAACATTTTCGCCACGGCTTTCGTGTTCGGCAATGATTTGAAGCAGATACTGACGAGTCAGGTCATCACCGGTTTTCAGGTCAATGATCTGAACCTCGCGCCCGTCGCGGATGAAACCGGCGATATCTTCAAGAGTCACGTAATCGCTGGTCTCGGTGTTATACAGCCGACGGCTGGCATAGCGCTTGATCAGCAGAGGTTTGTCTTGTTCCGACACCCTGTACCCTCCCCAAGGATGATGCGTTGCAGCGCAGGTTATGCGACTGCAGAACAAAAAGAAAGGGCAGGTCAAGCGACCTGCCCGCAGCGATTGCACCATTTGGGAGGAATGGGTGCTAAGTCGCAGTCTTATCTTACTTGGTGGTTGCTGCTTTCTTTGCTGCAGCGGTCACCTCGTTGGTGGCTTTTTTGACGGCTGCGGTTGCATCTTCTGCAGCGTCTTTGCCAGCCGCCATCAGCAGCTCAACTGTTTCGGTCTGAACTTTTTTCGCGATCTCAGCGAAAGCAGCCAGGTTTTCAGCAGCAACTTCAGCCGACGCGCTTGCGAAGTCGGTTGCAGCTTTTGCGTAATCCGCAGGCTCGGTTTTTGCTTTCGACATCTCGGTCAGTTTGGCCAGGGTTTCTTTGGTCCATTTGTTCGAGATTTCAGCCGATTTCTCAGCTGCGTCCAGAGCAACACCCGACAGCTTTTCGTTCAGAGAAGCGGTCGATTTGAATGCGTCTTCCAGAGCGGTTGTGTCAACCGGGAACGCGCCCATCATGTCTTTCAGGGTCGCGGTAAAGTCTTGGGTCTTTGCCATTGTCCTAAATCCTTCTAGCCGTTCCGGGCCCACCCCGGTTCTCATCAGCTTGAAGGCAATATGATTGCTGCATTGCAGCATTGCAAGTTTTTTCTTGCTGCAATGCAGAAAAATTTGAGTTTCAAAATGATATCAGCGGTTTGCCTTGACCAAAACATAGGTACCCGGAGCCGGGCAAAGGCGTGGATGATCCGAATCGCCGGTATCGCGCGCGGGAACCTGCTTGCCTGATCGCTTCTTTAACCACGCTTCCCACATCGGCCACCACGAACCTTCGTGGAAGTCAGCCTCTTTCAGCCATGTATCGGCATCACACTTCAGCTCAGGATTGGTGTAATGGCCATATTTTTTCTTACTGGGCGGATTTACGATGCCCGCGATGTGGCCGGACTCGGACACCACAAAGGTCTTCGACTTCGCGCCCATCTGCTGCACCCCGCGATAGCAATCCTTCCATGCGGCAATATGATCCGTCTCGCAGGTGATCGCCATCAAAGGCACATCGACATCCTTGATATGCAGCTTATGGCCAAGCAATTCGAACCCGTCGTTGACGAAATCGTTGCTCTGACACAAACCGCGCAGATACTGGATCGCCATCCGACCTGGCAGGTTGGCCCCGTCGCCGTTCCAGTACAACAGGTCAAACGCTGGCGGTGTTTCACCCATCATGTAGCTGCGGATCGCCGGCGTATAGATGAGATCTCTGGATCGCAGGAAAGACATCGTTCGCCCGATGATCCATGCCTTTAGAATACCATCCTTCGAGACCTGTTCTTCGATGCCATCCACAAAGTCATTTTGCAGGAACGGCGTGAACTCCCCCTGCTCACCAAAGTCTGTCAGGGTGGTGAAGAAAGTGGCAGATTTGATCGACTTGTCGCCGCGCTGCTTCATCAGCGAAAGCGTCAGGCTAAGCGTCGTACCGGCGATGCAGTAACCCACTGCGTTGACCTGCTTGACCTTGCAGATTTTTTTCGCCTCTTCGATGGCGGTCAGGAACCCTTCCTGAATATAGTCCTCCATCCCAATATCGGCGTGCGAGCTATCGGCATTCACCCAGCTGACCACAAACAGGGTATAGCCCTGCTCGGTCACCCATTTGATCAGGCTGTTCTGAGCCTTCAGGTCCAAGATATAGAACTTGTTGATCCAAGGCGGGAACAGAACGATCGGCGTTTCGTGCACCGTCTCGGTCACCGGTTTATACTGGATCAGTTCCATCATTCGGTTGCGATAGACGACGTCGCCGGGTGTAGTTGCGATATTCCCGCCAATCTCAAAGGCACTTTCGTCAGCAAGTCTGACAACCATTTCGCCGTCATTGGCCTCAAGGTCCGACACGAGGTTCTCCAGCCCCTGTATCAGGGACTGCCCTTCGGTCTCGATCGCCTTTTCCAGCGCATCGGGGTTGGTGGCCAGAAAATTCGTTGGCGCCATCATATCTATGATCTGTTGCGAGAAGTACTGCAGACGCTGCTTATCCTTGGTTTCCAGATCGTCAACCGATGCAACGGCCTGCGCGATCGCTTCGGCATTGGTTTGGTACTGCTGGCGAATGAGGCGAAAGTAGGGGTTGGTTTCCCACATTGGATTGGCAAACCGTTTATCTTTGGTAGCGGCTGGGGGCACATCCCCGTCGCTTTGGGTCATCGCTTTCTGCGCTTCCGCAAAGTTGAGAACCGATTTTCCCCAATACTCAATTTGCTGCTCCAACAGCTTTGTGGGGTTTTGAAACGCTTCAGCCCAATACGCAGTTGCTGCTTTTGCAAAAAGCTCTTGATTCGGGCCATCCAGAGCGGGGGTGTGCGGCGTTTTTCCGGCCATGACCTCGACCAGGCGTTTGGACAGTTCTTCTACTTTGTCCATATTTTCTTTAAGTCGTTCAATATGTTCTTCGGTCAGTTTTGGCGTCTGGTCTTCGGTAGTTGTCATTTTAACAATTCCCCCCTAGTCTCGCTGCTGTGCAGAATAACGTCGTTGGCGTCGGGGGGCAAAGCGGCGAATGGTCCGAATTCTCAGGCTGATACTCAGGAGGCACATTCGATGCGCTACATGATGACCTATGACCTGATGGAAACCATGCGTAACACCAACCAATGGCTTGGTGCAACCGCAAGCGCGATGGCATCCTACCCCCTGTTCTCGATGACACCCAACCCGGCCTTCAACTGGATGGCTGCATGGGGCGAAGTAACCGAGCGCACATTCCAGCGTATGGTCGTCAAGCCTGATTGGGGCATCCGCACCTTTACCTGCGAAGACGGCAAGGACCATCTGGTCGATATCACAACCGTGCTTGAGCGTCCTTTCGGCGACCTGATCCATTTCCGCGTTAATGGACGCAAAGAACAGCCGCGCAAGGTGCTGCTGGTTGCGCCGATGTCGGGGCATTACGCGACCCTGCTCCGCTCGACCGTCAAAAGCCTGCTTGTCAATTGTGAGGTCTACATTACCGATTGGCATAACGCGCGCGACATTCCCGTGTCCGAAGGCAAGTTCGATGTCGAGGATTACACGCTCTACCTTGTCGATTTTATGAAAGAGCTCGGCCCCGATACGCATGTTATTGCGGTTTGTCAGCCCGCACCGCTGACTCTGGCCGCAACCGCCTATCTGGCCGAGGTCGAGCCGAAGGCGCAGCCAAGTACCCTGACGCTGATCGGCGGTCCCGTCGACCCCGACGCAACTCCGACCGAAGTTACGGATTTTGGTCGCCGTGTTACGATGGGTCAGTTGGAAGAAACGATGATCCAGCGGGTTGGCTTTAAATACAAGGGCGTAGGCCGGATGGTGTATCCCGGCTTGCTACAACTGGCTTCGTTCATGTCAATGAATGCCGAACGTCACAGCAAGGCGTTCTCGGATCAGATTCAGCGCGTTATTCGTGACGAGGCATCCGACCACGATGCCCATAACCGGTTCTATGACGAATATCTGGCGGTGATGGACATGACTGCCGAGTTCTATCTTTCGACCGTTGAACGTGTCTTCAAAAACCGTGAGATCGCGCGCAACGAGTTCGTTGTAGCCGGCCACAAGGTAGATATCGGCAAGATCACTGATGTGGCTGTGAAATCGGTCGAAGGCACGAATGACGATATCTCAGCCCCCGGGCAATGCATCGCGGCGTTGGATTTATGCACGGGTCTGCCCGACAGCAAAAAGGCCAGCCATGTTGAACCCGGCGCGGGTCACTATGGCATTTTTGCGGGCCGCAGCTGGCGCGACAACATCCGTCCGCTAGTGATTGATTTCATGAATGAAAACAGCCGAAAACCCCGTCAACGAGCCGCCAATAGCAACAAAGTTGCATGAGCCGCGCAGCGGCAGGAGACCTTCCTTTCCGTTGCAATTGCGGCGCCCTTTCGGGGCGCATTACTGAACACGGCGTCGTATCCGGCACTCATGTCGTATGTTTTTGCCATGACTGCCGCGCGGCTCAGCTGTATTTTGAACAGCCCGACCCTGCGCCCGACCCAGTCGAGGTGTTTCAGATGTCACCGGAAGACATTAAGATCGATGCAGGGGTCGAGCACTTGGCAGCTATGCAACTTAGCCCCAAGGGCATGTTGCGATGGTATGCCAGATGCTGCAACGCGCCGCTGGCCACGACGCCGACAACTCCAAAATTTCCGTTCGCGGGTTTTATCGTCAAACGTATTCCCCACCCCAGCAGTTTGGGTCCCATTACAACGCGTGGATTTGTGCCAAGGGCTGACGGCAAGCAGTCTCATGAGAAAATCCGCTATGCCGCTATGGGTCTGCTTAAACGCGTACTAAAATCGCGTCTGTTCGGGAGCTGGAAGAAAACGCCATTCTTTGACTCTGAAACCGGTCGGCCGGTGGTGCAACCAACTGTTCTGACCAAGAACCAGCGCGCGGTTTTCTACGACTAGGTCAGCCGCAGTGGTTTCCGGAGCCAATCCTGCAGCATCGCAATCACGGATTCGGGTGCTTCCAGTGTCGGATAGTGCCCGGCCTCATCAATCACGCGCAACTCTGCATCCGGAATGAGATCAGCCATGAAGGTATTCTTGCGGACCGGATTCTCCGCATCATGGGCACCGCAAATGATCAGCGTGGGCATCCTGATCCGGCGCAGCGTGCCTTGTTGGTCCGGACGGCGTTGCAGGGTTCTTATCTGACGCACAAACACATCCGAGCCCAATTCCTCGGCCATCTGCAACACTTCGTTCAAAATCGGGATGCGTTGCGGACCGGGAGACAACATGTCCGAGCCGATCAGCTTGCGCATCACTTCGTCCAACCTCCCCGCCTGCGCGCCAACAATCAGGTCTTCGCGACTCGCCGCGATATGAGGTGTGTCGGCCTGCGCATCCGTCGCCAGCAAGGCCAGTCGTGTCACCCTCTCAGGTGCTCGCCGCACGATCTCAAGCGCGACGCCACCACCCAGACCAAACCCGCACAAAGCAAACCGGTGCGGCAGTTGATCCAGCAAGCCCGACGCGATCTCTTCGAACCGTTCACCGCCAGTGATCGGTGCGACCATAACTGCACGTTCACGCGACAGCGCGGTGATCTGCGCCTGAAACAACCGTGCATCGCACATCAATCCGGGTAGCAAAACCAACGGCTCGATCACCTCGGTGCCCTCCGCTCGTTGTTATTGTTTTGTTACAGGATGAGAGGTTTGCCAACAGCGGGCAAGCAAAACTTCACGGATAGCTGATCGCCCGAAACGGTGGGAAATCCGCATAGCGTTCCTGCCTTTGGCCCAGCGGTTCATCTGGCTCCGCCCCGGCCCGCAACAAGCAGCCGCGCGGGGCGATGTAGCTGTCGATCCTCCGTACGGGCGCGGGCCGCCAAACCAGATTGAACGCGCATAATTTGGGAAAGAACCAAATCTCGGAATAATCCAGATGGTCATGCATCCACCACGCCAGATCGCGCCAATCGCGCCCCTGCGCATAGCGGTCTGCAAACCACGGAATTACCACCGACGCCCCTGCTACACGTGCGTCACCTTCGCCCCAATCCCAAATGTGGCACTCCAACGGGTTGTCATTGCGGGCACAGTTCAACCTGTTCTCGTTCCCGAACCGGTTCAGAGATCGCGAGCGATAGCCCGAGCGCACTGCAATACGACCAAAGGTTTCTTCCAGCGGATCCAGCAGGGTCTCGCAAAACGCGCGCCCGGTCTCGATCGCAAGATCAGGGTTGTCGGGAATATTTTGCAATTCGTGAAAGTTCCCGATCTCGGAATATAGAAAATCACGCATGAAAAAATGCCGGGATAGTCGCACGCGACCCAACATCTCAAGGCTCCACATGCTGCCCGGTCTACGCATATTCAGCCCCCGCTTTGCTTCGGAATCCCCTGCTCCAACAGCCATTCCAATATGCCCGCGACCGCCGCGTCGGTCTGACCCGGTGACATCAGACGCCCCGCGACCACGTGTGAGGTCGGATCATCCCCGGGCCCCATTGTCACCAATGAAACCATCGCCTGACCACCCCAGGTCTTGGCCGCCTCATGCATTTTATCCGGACGCACCACCTGATCATCATCAGAAAACCAGAACAGCGCCGGGACCCGCGCGCCCGAGAAGTCAAGCGCATTGACCGCATCCACAAGGGCAAACATCGGCACGACCGCCTCCCATGGATAAACGGTTGTCCAAAAGATGTTCTTCTCGGGATCAGTGCTTGAGACATCCCGGTCCTGTCCCATCAAAGGCGGCAGCCAATGCCGGGCCCACGGCAAAGATGGCACCCAGGAACCAGCCGAGTTTACGCCAAAGTTCGGCGACACCAAAACCAATGCAGCCACATCAGTGCTCAGTTCCGTATCCATCGCAGCCGCGGCGGCCAATGTCGCCCCCGTCGAGGTTGCGATCACAATTACTTGCTCACCAACAGCCCTGGCGGCAGCCAACGCCTCTGCTGTATCCTGCATCCAGCCCGACGCCGTACCTTCGGCCATTGCGTCCCCATCGCGGCCATGCCCTTGAAGCCTTGTGTAGACAAGGTTGGCACCCAACGCGTCCGCAACGCGATCAGGTACTGGCCTGATCTCCTCGGACGTGGCGGAAAACCCATGAATGTAGAGCACTGCATAAGCTGTCCGCTGTTCGACAAAACCATCTTGCCAGACCACGCGCTTTTCAACACCTGGCACGATGTCATCATAGGCGGATTCGATGCTTTCAAAGTAAACCTGAACGCCCTCGCCAAATTTGCGCGGATCGAAACGCGGATGCAGGTCCACTGGCTCGCGCGGGCCAAAGGCGTAGATCAACACACCAACCAGCGTCAAACCCACCAGCACCCGCCCCAAAACCCAGCCCAGGCGACGCATCAGGTGCCTTCCAGGACTTCTCGCAGAGCCTGCTCAATCAACCCGAGGCATCGCTCATCCGAGAACCTGTGATCCGCATCTTTGACCAGCAGCAGTTGCATGTCCGGACCAGTGGCATGATCCAGCAGGCGCACTGCCGTATCGGTCGAGACGGCCGTATCTGCTGTCCCCTGCAGGAGACGCACAGGGAAAGGCAGATCAAGCGAAGCGCGCAAAACCAACCGCTGCCGCCCATCCTCAATCATCCGCTTGGTGATGACGTAGGGCTCCATGTAGTCCGATGGCAGTTCTACATGTCCAACCGTCTCTAGTTCAGATTTTTGCTGGTCCGAAAACGACGCCCAATACCCGTCCTCGGTAAAATCTGGGGCCGCCGCAATTGTCACCATACCTGCGATCCGTTCGGGCATGACACGCGCCAGCAACAGCGCTTGCCACCCGCCCATCGACGATCCCACAACAACCAGCGGACCATCAGTTAACCGAGAAACTGCGGCCAGCGTATCCTCGTGCCAGTCCCCGATACACCCGTCAGTAAAGGCGCCCGAGCTTTCACCGTGCCCCGAATAGTCAAACCGAAGGAACCCCTGCCCGCGCGCGCGAGCCCACGCTTCCAGGTGCAGCGCCTTGGTGCCCTCCATATCTGATTTCAAGCCACCTAGAAAAACGATGGTCGGCCCGCGCCCATCACTCTTGTGATACGCCAGACGTCGTCCCTGCGCGGTTTCCAGAAATTCTGCCTCTGCCATGCTACCCTCATTGCTTGTCAGCCCATCATGCATGTCACGCACCTCTCTGCAATTGCCCGATCCTTCTTCATCTGGCTAAAAATACCTCGGGGAGTGCGAGGGGCTGGCCCCTCGCTCCTGCCCTTGACACCTGTGTCCCCACCTGCCACATGAGCCGAGCATACATAACCCGCAACCGGGCGTTCAGTGGGCGCCAAACCGACGAGGAGAGCCGATATGGCCCTGGACTCACAGTCAGTCTCCCTTACCTTTCCCGATGGCAATTCCCGATCCTATGAAGCAGGCGTTACGCCCGCACAGGTCGCCGCCGACATCTCGACCTCGCTGGCGAAAAAAGCCATTTCTGCCACGGTGAATGGACAGCATTGGGACCTGCAATGGCCAATCGAAGCCGACGCGCAAATCGCTATTCACACCATGAAGGACGAGGCGCAAGCCAATGAGCTGATCCGACACGATCTGGCGCATGTCATGGCCCGCGCCGTGCAAGAGATTTGGCCCGCAACCAAGGTCACCATTGGTCCCGTCATCGAAAACGGCTGGTACTATGACTTTGACCGTGAGGAACCGTTTACGCCCGAAGATCTCGGCCTCATCGAGAAAAAGATGAAAGAGATCATCAACAAGCGTGACCCGGTGACCACCGAGGTCTGGGATCGCGATCGCGCAATCGAGTTCTACAAGGCCAATAATGAGCCCTATAAAGTTGAACTGATCGAATCCATCCCGGGTGACGAACCGCTGCGCATGTATTGGCACGGACACTGGCAGGATCTCTGCCGTGGCCCGCACTTGCAGCATACCGGTCAACTGCCGGGCGACGCGTTCAAGCTGATGTCAATCGCCGGGGCTTATTGGCGCGGCGACAGCGACCGCGCAATGCTACAGCGCATCTACGGCGTGGCCTTCACCGGCAAGGAAAAGCTCAAGGCTCATCTGCACATGTTGGAAGAAGCCGCCAAGCGCGACCACCGCAAGCTGGGTCGCGAGATGGATTTGTTCCACATGCAGGAAGAGGCCCCAGGGCAGATATTCTGGCACCCTAATGGCTGGACCATCTACACTCTTCTGCAAGATTACATGCGTCGGCAACAGCGCAAAGGTGGCTATGTTGAGGTCAACACCCCTCAGGTCGTCGACCGCAAGCTGTGGGTAGCTTCGGGTCATTGGGACAAATACCAAGAGAACATGTTCATCGTCGAAGTGGACGAGGAACATGCACGGGAAAAGGCGGTCAACGCCCTGAAACCGATGAACTGCCCCTGCCACGTGCAGATTTTCAATCAGGGTCTCAAATCCTACCGCGACCTTCCTCTGCGCATGGCCGAGTTCGGATCGTGTAACCGGTACGAACCTTCCGGCGCGCTGCACGGCATCATGCGCGTACGCGGCTTTACCCAGGATGATGGCCATATCTTCTGCACCGAAGACCAGATCGAATCTGAAACCGCTGAGTTCATTCGGTTCCTGTCCGGTATCTACAAAGACCTCGGGTTTGAGAACTTCTCGGTCAAATTCTCGGACCGGCCGGAAAAACGCTCAGGATCGGACGAAGTTTGGGACAAGGCTGAAGCCGCCCTGCTCAGCGCAACACGCGCGGCTGGGATCGAGCCGGAACTCAATCCGGGTGAAGGGGCATTCTACGGCCCGAAACTCGAGTTTGTTCTGACCGATGCGATCGGGCGGGATTGGCAATGCGGCACGCATCAGGTGGACTTTGTTCTGCCCGAGCGACTGGACGCCACGTATATCGGCGCTGATGGTGGCAAACACCGCCCAGTTATGTTGCACCGCGCGACCCTGGGCTCGTTTGAACGGTTCATCGGCATTCTGATCGAAGAACACGCGGGCAAGCTGCCGTTCTGGCTGGCCCCGCGCCAGGTCGTTGTGGCCTCGATCACCTCCGAGGCCGATGAGTATGTGGCCGAAGTGGTCAGCACCCTTCGCGCGGCAGGCATCCGCGCCGAGGCGGATATTCGCAACGAGAAGATCAACTATAAAGTCCGCGAACATTCGGTCGGCAAAGTGCCGATCATTCTGGCCGTTGGTCACCGTGAAGTCGAAGATCGCACGGTCAGTGTCCGTCGCCTTGGCGAAAAACAGACGCAGGTCCAATCGCTTGAGGCTGTAACAAATGAGTTGAGCGTGGCTGCAACGCCCCCCGATCTGCTGTAACATTCGGCAGCAAACCGCTAGAATTCCGGCCCGGTATTTTGGGCCGGATTGAAACAAATATCATTTTTCAATTCAAAAACAATTTGTTAACGTTCAAGGGTGCATGACGACCTTTGACGGGGTTGTGAGACACGGGCTCGTGAATTCAACTGCTGCCCCTGAACCATTACCTTGTCGTTGTCACAAGCAGACATACGCAGTCATTAACAAGGATTACCAAGATGTCGAACACTGCAAAAACACTGGTTATCGCAAGCGCAGTTGCTGCAGCCGTTTCCGGCGCGGCCACAACCGCAACAGCCCAGGCCAAAGAAAAGTGCTATGGCGTTTCTCTGGCTGGTCAGAACGACTGTGCAGCCGGCCCCGGCACAACTTGCGCGGGCACTTCGACCGTCGACTATCAGGGCAACGCATGGACCCTGGTTGACGCAGGCACCTGCGCCGACATCGAGCTGCCTAAAACAGCAGACGGTGCAGATCGCAAAGGCTCGCTTGAGCCGCTGGAGCGTGACCTGCCTGCATAAGGCTTTTCCGAATGAACCAGAAAGGGCGGGCAGGATCGCCCGCCCTTTCCACGTGATCAGGGGATTTGCAAATGTTGGACAATGCGCTCAGATCGAACCGGCTGCCTGCAGCACCGGGCGTTGGTTACAAACCACAGCATTTCTCGCAGATTCTTGAACAGGCCAAGCCTGTGGCGTGGTTGGAAATCCATGCCGAAAACTACATGGGCGACGGTGGCAGACCGCTGGCACAGCTGCGCCACCTGTCCGAACAATACCCCATTTCAGTGCATGGTGTCGGGCTGTCGATCGGCGGTGAAACGCCACTTGACCCAGATCACCTGGACCGCCTGAAGCATCTTGTCGGCTGGTTGAACCCGTCCAGCTTTTCGGAGCATTTGGCATGGTCAACCCATGACAGCCACTTCCTGAACGATCTACTTCCTCTGCCCTATACCGATGCCACTCTGGCCCGCGTTTGCGACCATATCGATCAGGTGCAAGAGGTGGTCGGGCGGCAAATGCTGTTAGAGAACCCCTCAAGCTATTTGGTTTTCGAGGAAAGCACATGGTCCGAACCTGATTTCTTGCGCGAAATCACCCGGCGCACCGGCTGCGGGCTGTTGCTGGACGTGAACAACGTCTTTGTTTCAGCCACCAATCTGGATTTCTCACCGCAGGGCTATATTGATGCCTACCCGTTGGACCAAGTAGGTGAGATTCACCTGGGCGGTCATGACGAAGACGAAGACGATCATGGGCATCCTTTACTGATCGACAGCCATGGGCGCGAGGTCGTTGATCCGGTCTGGTCCCTGCTGGACTACGTTCTGGACAAATCCGGCCCCAAACCCCTGTTGATTGAATGGGACACCGATGTGCCAGACTGGCCGGTGTTACGGGCCGAAGCCGAGCGCGCGCAAAAAGCGCTGGATCGCGTGCCCGCATGAGCGTGTCGCAAACGACATTCCACATGGCACTGCTAGATGCCAACAAGCCCATTCCCGATGGGTTGCTGGACGCCGAGGCGCAGCCGGCCGGTCGTCGCTTCAGCGTCTATCGCAACAACGTCGCCGTCTCACTGACCGAGGCGATGCGTCAGGCCTTCCCGGTCATCACAAAACTGTTGGGACCGCAGAATATGGACGGGCTGGCTGGAATATTCTTGCGCCAGCACCCGCCGTCCTCACCCCTGATGATGTATTATGGCGAGGAATTCCCTAAATTTCTGGAAGGAATGGAGCAGTTGTCGCATCTGGGCTACCTGCCAGATGTTGCCCGTCTGGAACTGGCGCTGCGTAGGGCTTACCACGCCGCTGATCGACAACCCATAGATGCCGAAGCGCTCAGCTTGCCACCGGAAGATTTGATGCAAGCCAAACTGACCCTCGCGCCGTCGGTGCAGGTGTTGCGTTCAAGCTGGCCCGCACATGCGATCTGGCTATTTAACACCGAAGAAGGCGCGCCGAAACCTGAGGCGGGCGCTCAGGATGTTTTGATCATGCGTCCCGAATACGACCCTGCCCCACACCCATTGCCACCCGGTGGTGCGGCATGGATCGCGCTGATTCAAGATGGCAAATCCATCGGTGAGGCATTTGAATCCACCATGGCCGAAACACCCGAATTTGATCTTGGAACCACTCTGGCACTGCTTTTGCAGGGCGGTGCAATAACTTCTGTGACTATCGAAAGGCTGGACACATGACTGCCCTGATCTCAACTTACAATAATGCGATGGAAAAAGCGGATCACGCGTCCGGTTGGCTGACACCAACCCTGGCTCGGGTGGTCTTTATCGCCGTGTTGTTCGTCTACTACTGGAACTCGGCCACGCTGAAAATCGACGGCTCGATCTTTTCGCCATCGGCCGGAGCCTTCGGCCAGATCTTTCCCAAAGCTGCAGAGGCGGTGCTGTATGATGTGACTCAGATGACCTTTTTCCAGCGGGTCGTCATCTTCTTTGGCACAGTGGCCGAATTTGTCCTGCCTGTGCTTTTGCTGGTCGGCCTGCTGACGCGCCTTGCCGCGCTTGGCATGATCGGATTTGTCTGGGTTCAAACACTGACCGATGTCACCGGACATGGCGTCAAACTAGGTAGCTTATTCGACAACGCAATTACGTTGATGGATCAGCGCGTGATGTGGACATTCCTGCTGCTGGTGATTGTGATCAACGGCGCGGGTCCGCTGTCTCTGGATCGGTTATTACGCCTGAAGTGACCTAGAAATGTGCCTTGGGCTCGTCCGGTTTTCCTGCGGCGAGCCCGAGCAACCCTGCTACGCCTGCAAAGGCAATCGGGAACATGGTAAAAACACCGAAGCCAAAGGCGTAGTACATCCCAGCGGCAGAAATCAGCAGCAAAATGCCTGCAATCAGAGCCCGCGAATGGGCCATCGCCCCGCCAACGATTGCCAACAAAGGCGCCACGATCGAAGCCGTCTGGATCAACTCGGGGTTCTCTACCTGCTCGGCAATGCCTTCGATCTCACCAAACTGGTCGATCAGTTCCACAAAGCCGTAGCCAAAAAAACCGACGATCATCCCGATCAGCCCGGCAATGACGCCTAAAATCATGGCAGCGTTTCGCATTCACAGGTCTCCGCTTGTTGCCCGTGTCACATAAGCAGTTCTTCAGGCAACACCAAGGGCCTGACGGGTTTCAGGCGTCCAGCCCAGATACATCTGACCATTGGATACTATCAATGGGCGTTTCATCAGGGTCGGATGATCAGCCAACAGCGCGAGCACCGGTCGATTGCGTGTGTCATCATCCAATCCCCGCCAGGTTGTTGATCGCGTATTGAGCAAGGCTTTGCCGAAAGTCTCGTACGCCTCGGACAGCACATTTTCGGGAACCCCTTGCGCGCGGACATCAACGAAAACCGCATCTGGAAGCAGTTTCAATGCCTTACGGCACGTATCGCAAGTTTTTAGCCCATATAGCTGCATCATCTAACTGATCCTGTAATCGCTGCAAATTTAGACAAACCCATCAGGCTGCCCCAGTTATTCTTGATTTTTTACTTCACCGTGTAATGTTGAAAAAGGCGAAACACGCGACCCGGGCTGTATCGTGAGGGCGAACAGTGACGTGTGGCGGTTTTGCCAGCCAAGGCCCCCACCAATTTGTGGGACAACTTGTAAGTAGAAGGAGACACGGGAAATGCCAACCGGCACCGTGAAATGGTTTAATACAACCAAAGGCTATGGTTTTATTGCGCCCGATGAAGGGGGCAAAGATGTGTTTGTTCATATCTCGGCCGTAGAACGATCCGGTCTGACCGGACTCGCTGACAATCAGAAAGTCTCGTACGAGTTGCAGGACGGACGTGACGGCCGCCAAATGGCTGCTGATTTGAAGCCGCTGTAAGGCACAGCCCGCCCCGGCGGGAAAGATAAAAGAAGGTTGACGGCCAATTTCAGGCCGTTAACCGCAAACCCTAGTGAACGCGCCCACCTTGGGACGTGCGCGGTTTTCTGTTGAATCAACCCTCTCGGATAACAGCCTCAAACTCACGCCATTCCCGTGCGGTCATGCCTGAGTTTTCCTGAGTGACATCTTCACCGCTGAGCATCCGACGCAAGCAGGTCACCATCTGCGCCGAGAGGTTGATTGCGCCAAGGCGGTAGTCCTCAAACGCGCGGTAGGCAAACGGTACCCAGTCGGCGACAATCTTGCACATGGTATCTGCGTAAACGCGGATTTCGTACTGCGCGTGCGGGTCGGCACGCAGACGCAAGAAGTGGAACAAGTTGTGCAAGTCCACCTTCCAATACCATTGCGTATAAATGTTGGCTGGAAGGTTCATCCGCGCCAGTTCACGCGCAAGCCCTTGCTGGCCGTCCTGACCGATCATCGCCTCGTAGTTGTCATAGCAGCGCGCACTGTCCGCTTTCAGTATCTCCAACACACGCGCGGCCTCTTCGCCTTGCAATGAGTCTCCACGGCCCTGATTGTTAACCTCGGATTGCGCGGCGACATGTTCGGGTGCCGGGATATAGAACTCTCGATCCAGTATCGAATACCGCGCCGAATATTCGTTCACATTCGCCGTGCGGTGGCGGATCCACTGGCGGGCTACGAATACGGGCAGTTTGACGTGCAACTTGATCTCGCACATTTCAAACGGGGTCGAATGCCAGTGGCGCATCAGATAGCGGATCAGGCCTTCATCATTTTGCACCGATTTGGTGCCTTTGCCGTAGGAAACACGCGCGGCCTGACAGATCGCTGCATCGTCGCCCATATAGTCGATAACGCGGACAAACCCGTGATCCAGAACCTGATGCGCCGTGTACAGATGATCTTCCATACCTTCGGCAACGACGCGGCGGGTCGGGCTCGACTGTGCGCGCTGAGCTTCGATCTCGGCCAGTTGGTCGGCAGACAGAGGCATGAAATTATCCTTTCCAGCAATGAGTCGCCGACCACTATATATCGGCAAGCTTGCCATCGGAACCGCGATATGTGCGGCGCATTGCGCTAAATCGGAATTGTGTCCGGCCAGCCCCTCGACATGGGATGAAGGCGCGCTAAGGTGCTTGGCATCACAACCAATGCAAGGAAAGTCGAGATGGGGCTGACATATCTCCACACCATGGTCCGCGTGAAGGATCTTGAGAAATCCATAGCGTTTTATGAACTATTGGGCCTGAAGGAAACGCGCCGTTATGAAAGCGAGGCTGCGCGGTTCACACTGGTATTCCTCGCCCCACCGGGACAAGAGGACGCACCCATTGAACTTACATACAACTGGGATGGCGACGACGCACTGCCAAGCGACAGCCGCCATTTCGGGCACCTCGCCTATGGCGTCGACAACATTTACGAGACCTGCCAGCATCTTCAGGACAATGGCGTCGTGATCAACCGCCCGCCGCGCGACGGGCGCATGGCATTCGTCCGCTCGCCTGACAATATCTCAGTTGAGTTGCTGCAAAATGGTGAAGCGCTGGCCCCGGCGGAGCCTTGGTCTAGCATGGAAAGCACCGGCCACTGGTGATCCGCTGGCTGGGAGCACTGGGGCTGGCTGTCACGGGCAGCCCCCTTTGGGCCGAGACCTGCCGCCTGGCGCTGGCGCTGGCCATGGACATCTCGACCTCGGTGGACGCGACCGAGGATGCGCTGCAACGACAGGGGCTGGCCAACGCATTGATTGCGCCCGAGGTGCAGGAGGCTTTCTTCCTTTCACCTCAACCGATTGCATTAGCCGTCTATGAATGGTCCGGCAGTTTCAACCAGACATTGCTTTTGGATTGGACAATAATCGATACGCAGGCCAATTTGATCTCCGCCGCGCATCGGATCGGGACATCGAAGCGATCGGAAGACGAGTTCCCGACTGCGATGGGTCACGCACTGGCTTTTGGGGCGACTCTGATGGAGAGCGCCCCGAATTGTCTGTTCCAGACCATCGATATCTCGGGCGATGGCAAGAACAACGATGGCTACGGGCCACAGATCGCTTACAAACACTTTCCGTTCGAAAACACGACCGTGAATGGTCTGGTGATCAATGCAGCTGATTTCGAAGGAGAAATCGACTTGATCCCGTTCTTTCAGAAAAATGTACTACACGGACCCGGTGCTTTTCTTGAGATCGCCGCCGGGTTCGAAGATTTTGAGCGTGCCATGCGTCGCAAACTGGAACGGGAATTGAAAGGATTGGAACTTAGTGCGTTGCAACCGGATAATGCGAAATGATCCGCCTGTGTGCGACACTTCTTTGCCTGCTGGCCAACCCGCTTTCAGCGCAATGTCGACAGGCTTTGGCGTTGGGAATGGATGTCTCTGGTTCGGTCGACAGTCGTGAGTACAGGTTGCAACTTAGTGGCCTTGCGGCGGCGTTGCGCCATCCCGAGGTGGTTCAACTGATCCTTTCAAACCCGTCTACCTTTATACGGATCGCTATCTATGAATGGAGCGAACCTGGCCACCAACGCCTCTTGCTTGGTTGGACAGATGTTCGCTCGACTGCTGATCTGCGTCGAATTCAGCAACATTTAGAAAGCACAACACGCTCATCAGCGCCGCAGGGAACGGCGGTCGGGTCGGCCATGTTGTACGGTGCTGAGATGTTGGAGAGCCAAAGCGATTGCTGGCGGCGAACACTGGATCTGTCCGGTGATGGCAAACACAATCTCGGACATCACCCACGGGATATAAAAGCCGCTCTGCAAAACACTGATATTACAATCAATGCCCTTGTAATCGGTATCGACGACCCCAATCCAGGAGACACTCGCCAGGTAGAGATTGGGGAGCTATCTGCTTATTACCACGCGTGGGTCATCCGAGGCCCCGATGCTTTCGTCGAAGTCGCCCTTGGCTTCGAAGCCTATGAAGATGCGATGACACGTAAACTGATCCGTGAGCTTGAGGGTCTGTCGCTCTCCCAAACTCAGCCATCAAAGCTATCAGTAGATATACCGAATCTGATCGGTCCAATATCGTTCGACACGACGCAGTGAACCGGTAATCTCTTCAATCCCATCGGTCCCGATCACGCCGCGGTTTTGCAGCCCTTCTGCATGGCGGGCGAACAGGTCTGACACGATATCGCGAATCTCACGCCCACGCGGCGTCAGGCGTACCCGTACCGAGCGGCGGTCAATCTCGCATCGTTGATGGTGCATATAGCCCATCTCGACCAGTTTCTTAAGATTGTAGCTGACATTGCTGCCTTGATAGTAACCACGGCTCTTCAACTCTCCGGCGGTTACTTCATGGTCGCCTATGTTGAACAACAGCAGGGCCTGCACCGCGTTGATCTCAAGTACGCCGACACGCTCGAATTCATCCTTGATGACGTCCAGAAGCAAGCGATGCAGACGCTCGACCAGCGCCAACGCCTCAAGATAGCTCGTCATGAACCCCTTGGTCCCGGGCGCGGTGACCTGTAACTCCATACTCATTCAATCCTCCGATTCATCGCGCTGTTTCTGAAAACATGACGCGAATTCCCGAAAAATCGGTTAAGCCTGATGATTGCTTATTTTTGAAAGGTTTGCGCGATATCCGCGATCAATTCGGCCAGCGGTTCCGGCGGGCTGGCCTGACCAGTGACCCATTGATAAAGGTCCTGGTCATTTTCATGCAACAAGGAATCGTATGTGTCCAATCCCGCCTCGTCCATCGAAGACAGATTGCGATCGGCATATGCCGTCAGGATCAAATCCATCTCTTTGATGCCCCGCCGCATCGAGCGCATTTTCATGCGCTTGATCCGGGTCTCACGCGGCTCGGTCATTGATTGCGTTCCAATTTCAAACGTAGCGCTTTTTCGACGCGGGCCAGCCGCTCGGAGTTGGCTCGCATCTCACCTCGGATCGTGCGGAGCTCTGCAACAAGATCGCGCAATTCCGAGTCCGTATCGCCATGCAGGCTTGTTTCGTCCATGCCGTCGCCCTCGCCCGTCAGAAGCCACATGATCGAGACATTCAGTAGCCCCGCCATCATCGACAGCTTGTTCGCGCGGGGTTCGGACAAATCATCTTCCCACGAAGTGATCGTGGCTTTTTTGACACCAAGCCTGCGGGCCAATTGGGTCTGCGTCATGCCTGCGGCTTCGCGTGCGCCAGCAACGCGATCCCCGAAGGTTGCGGTGTCCGGTCCGAACCAGTCTGTTTCGTCGTTCATCGGGGTCTCCAAAGGGTAAAACTCAATTGGCTTGATCGTTATTTCGGCGCACCCTATGACAGTCGGGCTGAACATACAAACCGAGGCCGACCATGAGTTTCCTGTCTGCGACACTGTCACGCGTAAAACCCTCGCCCACCATCGCGATGACGTCCAAAGCAGCCGAGCTGAAGGCCGCCGGGCGCGATGTGATCGGGCTGAGCGCAGGCGAGCCCGATTTCGACACGCCGCAGAACATCAAGGACGCCGCCGTGGCCGCCATCGCTGCGGGCAAGACCAAATACACTGCTCCGGACGGCATCCCCGAGCTGAAACAGGCGGTTTGCGCCAAGATGAAGCGTGACCACGGATTGGACTATACGCCCGCTCAGGTCTCGGTCGGGACCGGGGGTAAGCAGACGCTTTACAACGCGCTGATGGCTACGCTGAACGAGGGCGATGAGGTCCTCATCCCCGCGCCCTATTGGGTCAGCTACCCGGACATGGTGTTGCTGGCCGGTGGCACACCCGTGATCGTCGAAACTTCGCTGCAGACCAATTTCAAACTGACAGCGGATCAACTGGAAGCCGCGATCACACCTAAAACGAAATGGTTCATCTTCAACTCACCCTCGAATCCCACCGGAGCGGGCTATAGCTGGGCTGAACTGAAAGAACTGACAGATGTCCTGATGCGGCATCCGCATGTTTGGGTGATGACCGATGATATGTATGAGCACCTGGCCTATGACGGGTTCGAGTTCTGCACGCCCGCACAGGTGGAACCGAGACTTTATGATCGGACGCTGACCTGCAATGGCGTCTCCAAAGCCTATGCCATGACCGGTTGGCGTATTGGCTATGCGGCAGGCCCGGTCGAGTTGATCGCCGCGATGCGCAAGGTGCAATCTCAATCAACTTCGAATCCCAGTTCGGTCAGCCAATGGGCAGCAGTCGAGGCTCTGAATGGAACTCAAGCATTCCTTGCGCCGAATAATGAGATCTTCAAACGCCGTCGCGATCTGGTCGTCGACATGCTCAGCCAAATCGACGGTATCTCGTGCCCGACACCCGAAGGCGCGTTCTACGTCTATCCATCAATTGCAGGCTTGATCGGGAAAACCACACCCGCGGGCACCGTGATAGATTCGGACGAAACCTTCGCAATCGCCCTGCTGGAAGAGGCCGACGTGGCGGTTGTGTTTGGCGCAGCTTTTGGTCTGTCCCCCAATTTCCGCGTCAGCTATGCGACCTCTGATGAAGCCCTGGCTGAAGCCTGCACACGCATCCAACGTTTTTGCGCCGAGCTCACCTGATACCGGAGTTTGTTATGTCCACAGCCCTGCCTGAATACTATTTCCGCGTGCGCGAAAATGGGGCAGCGGTGTTCAGGATCGACACGGAAAATCGCCATCGCCGGATCGAGATGGAACAGATCGCGGTCATCAACATCCGCAATGGCGAGGTCAAACCGCAGGGCCAGCGTGTACTAAGCGACGCCGACAACGATGAAATCGCGCGCTGGATGGAAGAGCGCAAAGCCCTGCTATCCCGCCGCGATATGGATGATATTCACCGTGCGGTTGACTACCTGAATCTGACCACGCAATGGGCTCAGTCTAAAGCAACGGATGCGCAATTAGAGGACGTGACCGACCCATTGCTAATGGCAATGCACGACTTGCGGTCGGTACTTGTTCGAAAGAAATCCGACCGGATGAGCAAAGAATGATCCCCTAGGCGGGAACTTCTCCTACATCGCGCACCGACCTTAGCCAGAAGCGCGCCATCAACAATACGGCAGCACAAGCGAGGCCGATCACGAGGCCAAGCCAGACTCCGATCCCCTCCATACCTCGAACAAAGCCGAAATAGTACGAAGCGGGGATACCGATCACCCAATAGCTGAGTGCGGCCATCACCATCGGTATTTTTGCATCCTGCAAACCTCGCAACAGGCCTAGTGCGATGACCTGCGCCCCATCGACCAGCTGGAACAACGCAGCCATCGCCAGCAGGCCAGTGCCGATTAGCAGGATCTGTGGCCGCTGCGGATCATCGGCCTCCATAAACAGCGAGATCAGGGGCTCAGCGCATGTCAGGAACAGAACAATTGTCAAGACCGACACGATCAACGACATCCCGGTCACCGTAATCGCGCCTTTCTCAAGATGCGCCCGATCCCGTCGACCCAACGCGTTGCCCGCCCGAATAGTCGCCACATTAGACAGGCCCAAATGAACCATGAACGTCGCCGAGGCGAGGTTTAACGCAATCCCGTGAGCTGCCAGCGGCACTGGACCCAACCAGCCCATCATGACAGCAGAGATCGCGAACAACGACACCTCCGCCAGTGTCGTCAGACCGATGGGAACGCCCAAACGCAGCACGCTCATGAACATCTCCCAATCCGGGCGCCAAAACCGCTGAAACAAGCTGTGTTCCGGCAACGCACGCACCGCATAGATCACGACCGCCACCAATGATACGATCTGCGTCACCACTGACGCGATAGCCGCACCAATCACCCCAAGTTCGGGCGCGCCCCAGTTTCCGAAGATCAGCGCATAGTTGGTCACGCCATTGACCACAGCTGCAACAATCGTGATCCACAGCACAATCTGCGTCCGCTCAAGCGCGGCCAAATAGGACTTCAGGACCATCACCAACAGCGCCGGGAACAAGCCCCACCCTGAGACCCGCAGGTATACTGACGCAGTTTCAGCAACTTGCGGCTCTTGCTTCAAAGCAATCAGGATCGGATGGGACCACCACAAAAGGGGCATCATCACCGTCGCATAGATCAGAGATAGCCACAGACCCATGCGAGTGGAGCGGCGAATGCTGGTCTCATTTTCCTCGGCGGCAGCGGTCGCCACCATCGGCATTACAGCCCACCCAAACCCGGCACCAAACAGGAACAGGACGAAGTAATAGCTGTTGGCCAGCGTCACGGCAGCCAACGCCTCGACCCCGTACCAGCCTAGCATGACGGTATCGGTCAAACCAATCGCATACTGTGCCAGATGCCCGCCAATCAATGGCAGGCCCAGCACCGCGATTGCGCGCAAATGGCCGGGATATGTCATCACCTTGTTCATTCCGCCAGCCTTAGGCTTGCGCGCTGCCCGAGACAAGAGCGGAACAAACTTATTTCATAATGAGACTAACGAGAACAAAGCGACGCTCGCCATCACCTTTGGTGCAACGGCTTTACAGTTTATCGATTTTCAGCCGATCTTCGCGTCAGGATGCAGCGCTGTCCCCAGAATATGGTCCGAGTTATGAATTACGTGATGCGCCTGCCCAACTATCAACGGATCAGGCTCACCAACGATCCTCAGGTCTTTGTCCGGGTAGTCCAGCGTCGACAGGAAATGCCGCATGCAGTTCAGACGCGCGCGTTTCTTATCGTTGGATTTGACAATCGTCCAGGGCGCATCAGCGGTGTCGGTATAGAAGAACATCGCCTCTTTCGCCTCGGTATAATCATCCCATTTGCTCAGGCTAGCCTTGTCAATCGGTGACAGTTTCCATTGCTTCAACGGATCAGTTTCACGACTCCCAAAGCGCCGCTGCTGCTCTTCCTGCGTGACCGAGAACCAGTACTTATAAAGTTGAATGCCCGAGCGCACCAGCATCCGCTCCAACTCGGGCGTCTGCCGCATGAATTCCAGATACTCATTGGGTGAGCAGAAGCCCATCACCCGCTCGACGCCCGCACGGTTGTACCAGGACCGATCATAAAACACCATCTCGCCCACGGTGGGCAGCTGCTGCACATAACGCTGGTAATACCACTGCCCCTTTTCCTCATCCGTCGGCTTGTTCAATGCGACCACACGCGCCTGACGCGGGTTCAGATGCTCCATGAACCGCTTGATGGTCCCACCCTTGCCGGCGGCGTCGCGGCCCTCGAACAACAGCACAAACCGCTGCCCGGTCTCCTGCGCCCACAATTGAACCTTCAGCAACTCTGCCTGCAGCTCGGCCTTTTGCGCCTCGTAATCCTTGCGTGCCATCTTGCGGCCATAGGGGTACTTGCCGCTCTCAAAAGCTTGCCGGATTTTCTCGGATGTTGGTGCCGAGGCATCCGCCTTCAGGTCAGTTACAGCTTTGATCTGAGATGATTTTTGTTTGATCTGGGGTGCCGCATCCATACATGTTCTCCTCGGTTTCACTGTCGAGGAGATGCTTAGCCGATTGTCACACGGCGCGCTTTGATTGGTGTCAAATTGACATAGGTTTTATCGGGGCGTCAAAGAACAAGCCTATGCCCGTTCTTTACATGATCCCAAAATACATAGGGGGGAGCGGCCAGCCCCGCACTTACCGATGTCCCCAATCATCAGGATTGTCCGAGTTGTTCGGCGACAAGCCCAAAACGTCTCCGTCAGTCGAACACCCCAAACCCAAAACGGTTCTGTTCGCATAGGAGAAATAAGAACACACCTGATTGATCTCCAGAATCTCGCCATCTTCCCACCCCGCCTCTCGCAGAGCGATCACGTCCGCCTCGGTCAGATCACCGGGTGCCTCGGTCAGCTTGCGCGCATATCTCATCGCTTCGACCTGTGCCGCGTCCAGCGGGGCCGAGGCCGGATCACGCGCCTCAATCGCCGCACGGATCGCATTGCCGCGCACCTCATCCTGCAGCAACCGCTGCAATCCGGAAAAGTGATGTTCTACGCAATACCCGCACCGGTTCAGAGAGCTGACCCACACGCCCAACACTTCAAGAAACCATTTTGGCACCTTGTTGGCCGAATGGTGCAACACGTTCTTGTAGACTGCCATATGGGCTTCCATCGAATGCGGCCGCAGGCTGTGCGCCATCATGATGTTGTCTACATTGTTGTCCGGCCCGGTGACCCGGTCATAAAGCTTCCTCAGCTTTCCCGTAGCCTCTTCGAATGGAATGGTTCTGATCCAACTCAATTCTTCTGCTCCCCTAATTTCTGCTTCCGGAACAAAGCCTAAACGGGATTTCGAAACATGACGAGACCTTGGAAAGCTCGCGGTTTGATAACAATCTGTTTTGCATAACTGATATATGCTGGGCAGCTACCCTTACTGTCTGCTACGTCCCTATTGAAACAACTTTCTGACCAAAGACTTTTCAACTGTGCGCCCACTCATCTGTATTTTTGCCCTGTCTTGTTTTGGCTCTGCTATAGCTATGTTCAATCCAGCGTTCTCAGATTGGTTATTGCTGACAGGACCGTGCGCATTGGCAAGTTTGCTACTGCTGTTCGGAAAAAGGCTACGCCGGCTCAAAACTTCGAAAAACTGGGCTGTCGTCGATGGATCAAATGTTTTGCACTGGAAAGGCGGTGTTCCTAATATCGCCACAGTGCGCGAGGTTGTCGACGAGTTGAAGACAAAGGGGCGGACACCGGGCGTCGTCTTTGATGCCAATGTAGGATACAAAATCTCAGATCGCTATATTAACGACAGTTCCCTTGCGGCTTTGCTTGGGTTGCCATGCAGCCACGTGATGGTTGCGCCGAAGGGTACTCCTGCCGACCCGCTGGTCCTTCAGGTAGCGCGGGATCTCGGCGCTGCTATCGTCACAAATGACCGGTTCCGTGATTGGGATGACGAATATTCGGATGTGCTTGAGAAAAGTTCTCTTGTTCGAGGTGGCTTTAAAGACAAAACTCTCTGGCTGTCATTGTAAACGCGCTGCAATACAGCGCTGAATATCGCTCCGGTTCCGTTGGCCCCGACAAACCGGATACAACACCTCGCGTCCCTCTTCCCCCGGACCACATCACCTGCCATAATGGGGGAAACTCAAAAACAAGAGCAGCACCCATGCCCGACGATCTGTTGACGCCAGAAGCGACCTCCACCTATGACGCCTCGTCCATCGAGGTGCTCGAAGGGCTGGAACCGGTGCGCAAACGCCCCGGCATGTATATCGGCGGCACCGATGAACGGGCGCTGCACCACATGGTGGCCGAAATCCTAGACAACTCGATGGACGAAGCGGTCGCAGGCCATGCCAACCGGATCGAGGTGGAACTGCACGCAGATTACGCTCTGACCGTGCGCGACAACGGGCGCGGTATTCCGATCGATCCGCACCCCAAGTTTCCCGACAAGTCGGCACTGGAGGTGATCCTGTGTACCCTGCACGCAGGCGGTAAATTCTCGGGCAAGGCGTATCAGACTTCGGGCGGTCTGCACGGTGTGGGTGCATCGGTGGTGAATGCCTTGTCGGATTCGATGGTCGTGCAGGTGGCACGCGACAAGCAGCTATTCGAACAACGCTTCTCGCGCGGTATCCCTCTAGGACCGGTGGAAAAAGTAGGCGCAGCGCCCAACCGGCGCGGTACAACCGTCACGTTCCACGCCGACGCGGACATCTTCGGCCACCACAAATTCAAACCCGCGCGCCTATTCAAATCCATCCGTTCAAAGGCCTACCTGTTCTCGGGCGTCGAAATCCGCTGGAAATCTGCCATCGACGACGGCGAAACCCCGACCGAGGCCACCTTCCACTTCCCCGGCGGCCTGTCGGACTATCTGAAGGAGACGATGAACGGCTCGTCGACCTATGCCGAGCAGCCCTTTGCCGGCACCGTGGACTTTAACGAGAAGTTCGGCACCCCCGGCAAAGTCGAATGGGCGATCAATTGGACACCTTCGCGCGACGGGTTCATCCAGTCCTACTGTAACACCGTCCCAACCCCCGAAGGCGGCACACATGTCGCCGGTTTCTGGGCTGCGGTCCTCAAGGGGATCAAGGCCTATGGCGAGCTGATCAATAACAAGAAAGCAGGTCAGATCACCCGTGACGACCTGATCACCGGCGGCTGCGCGCTGGTGTCCTGCTTTATCTCGGAACCGGAATTCGTCGGCCAAACCAAAGACCGCCTCGCCACGGTCGAGGCGCAGCGGCTGGTCGAAAACTCCGTCCGCGACCATTTCGACAACTGGCTGGCGGCTGACACGAAATCCGCCGGGGCGATCCTCGACTTCCTCATCCTGAGGGCCGAAGAACGCCTGCGCCGACGGGCCGAGAAGGAAACACAACGCAAGTCCGCCACTAAGAAACTTCGTCTCCCCGGCAAGTTGGTGGACTGTTCTAGTTCAACACGCGACGGCACGGAATTATTCATCGTCGAGGGCGACTCGGCGGGCGGTTCCGCCAAAATGGGTCGCGACCGCAAAACGCAGGCCCTGCTGCCCCTGCGCGGCAAGATCCTGAACGTGTTGGGCGCGGCCAGTTCGAAACTGGGCACCAATGCCGAAATCAACGACCTGACGCAGGCGCTGGGCGTGGGGCTTGGCACCAAGTTCAACGTCGACGACCTGCGTTATGACAAGATCATCATCATGACCGACGCGGATGTGGACGGGGCGCATATCGCCTCGCTGCTGATGACGTTCTTCTTCACCCAGATGCGGCCGATGATCGACGCGGGCCACCTCTACCTCGCCTGCCCTCCCCTCTATCGCCTGACCCAAGGCGCCAAGCGCGTCTATTGTCTGGACGAGGCGGAACGTGACGAGTGGCTGGAAAAAGGTCTGGGCGGCAAAGGCAAGATTGACGTATCCCGCTTCAAGGGTCTGGGCGAAATGGACGCCAAGGACCTGAAAGAGACCACGATGGACCCGGCCTCGCGCAAACTGATCCGCGTCACCATAGACGAGGATGAACCCGGCGAGACCGGCGATCTGGTCGAGCGCCTGATGGGCAAAAAACCCGAACTGCGGTTCCAATACATTCAGGAGAACGCGCGGTTTGTGGAGGAGTTGGATGTTTAAAGGAAAATTGTTTTGAACAGCGAAAAGTTCGCAAATGAATATAATTTTCGAAAGCCTAACTATCAAAAACTGAAATCAGCGCTAGACCACATTATTCTAGGCAAGCTTTATGAAGAAGGCGTAACTTCTTTCGACTGCGCTTCTCGAATAAAGGAAGTGGGCAGCGCAAAGAAGAAGTTTGAAAGCAAGGGATACCAGGACCCATTTCAAGAGATGACCGATTTGGTCGGTTATCGCATCGTGGTTTATCTTGAGTCTGAGATTGAAACCGTAGACAGGATAATACGCGAATGTTTTGACATTGACGAAGATAACAGTGTCAACAAGCTCACACCAACCGACTTGAAGGTAGTCGGCTACAGATCATTGCATATTGTCGGAAGGTTGGGTGTTCACAGAGAGCAACTCAATGAGTACTCAGGCATATGTGATTTGCCGTTTGAGATTCAGATTAGGACAATTCTCCAACATACTTGGGCAGAAATTGAACATAAGCAGCGATACAAGGCTGATCATTCATTGCCACCAAGGCTACAGCGTCGTTTGAATATCCTCGCGGGAACCCTTGAGCTTTTGGACCAAGAGTTGTCAGAAATCTCAGACGCTGCCAGGCTCTATAACAATAGAGTGCGAGCAGGGCATAGGAAAACTGACGAAGACGCGTTGACTGCTTCGTCAATCGTTGCCGTTTGCGAGAAATTCCTGGAAAACTCCGAATCTAAATTGATCGATATGGAATCAGCAGATTTTGATGACTTAATTTCAGAACTGGAAGAAGTTGGCATTAATAGGGTATCGGAACTAAGGTCAGCACTGTCAAAACCTGACGCAAAAATATTTCCCAACTCCGATAATCCAGTGTTTCTTCCGGCGTTACTGAGAACTGCGATGATGGCAAAAGACAGCAAGTTGTTTTACGAAAGAGTAGCAAAGTTAAAAAATATGAGGGTACCCAAGACCTTCTTGAAATACTTGACTGACCTAGGAATAGAAAACATAAATTACATAGAAAGCCAGCAGGAAAAATACTAACCAACACGGGATGGTTTTCTAACATTTTCCGATGGGGGAAGTCAGATGCCTGATAGCACTCATCGTATTTACTATAGCATTTGCATCTTGTTGGTTGTATGTTGCGCAGCACCTTCGCAAGCGGCCCTCACACCCTTGCCTAACCCGTTGATCCCGTTCACACTTACCCTCAATCCGTCACAAAAGAACGGCATTTGAGGTTCAGAGCGTCCAAGACATAAATTGACAACCACCACATTTCCGAACGGGAGGACGACATGAAAAAACTAACCCTAGGGCTGGCCCTGACCCTGCTGGCCTCGGCAGCCCCTGCGCAGCAGATGCTCAGCACTGCATCGCCCATTCCGGACGGGGCCGAGACGCGGTTTTGCTACTATGACGGCATGGCCTATTCGCCAGACGCCTTCATCCTGCTGACCGGAGACAATACCGTCACCTCAACCATCAGTACGCGCGAGGAACGCTTGCTGCGGTGTCATCGCAATGACGATGGCTCTCTGGTCTGGAAACCGCAGAGCACGTTTCAAACCAACAACTGACGTAGGATGGGTTTCCAACCCATCAATGCGGAGCGGGGACGATGGGGTGAAACCCCATCTTACCCAACATTCCGATCCAACCAGTCGGCAATCTGTTCGGCTGGACCTTCCCAGCCCGGCTCCATGAACAGAAAATGCGCGTGGTTGTCGACGGGCAGGAAAGTCGCACGGTCTCCGTAAAGCTTCGCCAGAGCGCGGCAGGTGTTGGGGTTCACGGCCCGGTCCTCGGTGCCTGAAACGATCAGCACCGGGCAGTCGACCTTGTCGATCTCCACCTTCATCGCGTGGTGGTCGTCGAACATCCAGAAGAACATCTCGAACATCACCCGCCCGCTTTCGGGGCCGAGCTGGTCATACACCTCATGCTGCTGCGCCTCGGGCATCTTGTTAAGCGCAAAGGGGGCCATCAGGTCGAAATCGACCCGCATGGGCTGTTTCCAGAACGCCCCACCCTCCATCAACGCGCGCGGCACAGCGCGTTCGTCGTCGGTTTCCGGCAATGTGCCCCAAGCCGCGTTTGGGTTGATCAGGACAATTGCGCTGGCCAACCCCCGAGACGCCACCTTCTGCGCCACTACCCCCGCAATGGCATGGCCCAGTAGAACAGGTTTGCTCTCCAACCCCTGCACGAAGTCTGCAATGTCATTGGCGTAATCTAGGACGCTTGTGTCGGTGAGGCCGGGATCGGGATCTGCCTTGGGGTCGCCACCATGATAGCGTAGCGCGGGCGTATGCACCGTCCAGCCACGTGCACGAAAGAAGCCCGCATAATCCTCCATACACCACGGTCCGGCAAAAGCACCGTGGATCAGAACAATCTCTTTTGTCATGAAAATCTCCCTCACCTCCGACCAGTATGAGAGGTGAGGGATCGGTTCGGCAAGCCTGTTAGTGTGCTGCGTTGAAGAGCGTTGTCAGGTTTTCTTCGGTCAATTCGATCGGATTCCCTCCGCATGAGGGGTCGATGATTGCGCCTTGGACCAGTTCGGGGATGGCGGCTTTGGTGACGCCGAGGTCGGAGAGTTTG
>NZ_JBQFSC010000003.1:0-481030 GCF_056537805.1 Ruegeria sp. C10
CTCATAACCTGAAACTCAGAGGTTCAATTCCTACTCCCGCAAGCAAAAACACCGTGCAACATCAGATGTTTACGCACCGCCCTAGGGCGGTGTTCCTATTTGTGCCAATACTTCTAGAAGCACTGTGGAAGCAACGATAGGAAACTTCTTTTCGTAACTAGCCACTTACCCCCTCAGCTCTTTTTTGCCAACTTCTGTGCTTCGCCCACGGTGACCTTGCCGTGACGACCGATGGAAATCCTCTCCTTAGAGCGTGTTGAAGCATTCAGGGAACGAACAACTGGTTCGGCGAACTGCTGTCTTTGGTATCAACTATTTTGGTAATAAAACGATAGCCTGCGGCTTGACCCGCTTGGTGGGCGGGGAAATGGAGCGGCGCGGATGACCTGATCTCTGGCGGCGCGTTCGATTTCAGGTGAGCCAGAGCTATCGACGATATCAACCCAAGCCAGTGATCCATCAGGATTAATTTCGAAGAATACCTGCGCAAACCCGCGGACTGGGACATAGACGACGGGCGTTTGATTGAGGTGGACCAGGACTTGTCCGGCATAGTTAGTGGTATCGGAGTTTCCAACGCCGCGACCCGAGGATTGATTTCGGCCACTGCTGGTTCGGAACGGGTCAGCCCCTTCCTTTTGATAAAGGCTAAGCGGCGACTCCAATGTTTGCGTAGGGTTGCGCAAATTGTCGAAATTACTGAACCCATCGAGCGATTTTGGCGTATCCGTTGCGGGCCTTCTGTCCGGGAGGCGGGGGCGTTTGGAAACAGATACGGCCTGATCGGAAGGCGCGGCTTGTTCTTCTGGTGGCTCGTTTGTTGGCTCATCGACCGAACTTGGGATTTCTGGTTCGACTGCCGTACTCTCGAGTGGAGGGACCGGCGCAGTTGAGGCGTCTGTGGGCGGTAAAGCTGCCAAGCGCTCGGGTTCCGGATCGACCGCTGACGTTACGGAGGTATCTGCATCTGTGGCTGGTTCCGGATTGGACGGGGCGACCGGTTTGGTCGGCACCTCTTCTTGTAGCTCTGATCGTGGGGCGACGGGCGCTCCGACATCGGGTGAAGATACCTGCTGAGGATTGGGGGAAGCGACGAGTGTATCGCTGATCGGGATGTCGGCGGTATCGGGCTTAATAGTGTCTTCAACCGGAGGCTCGGGGCCTTCAGCAGAGTCCGGCTGCACCGGGTCCGTCGTGTCTTCGGTGAATTCCTCGAATGTGTTGCCAAGCTCGATCAAACTGACCGATTCCTCACTGGCCCGCAGTTCTGGCAGACTGGAACCGTAGAAACTGATCCCAAAGATATGCAGGACAAGCGAAAGCACACCCGCCAACGCAGCGATGGCCGCTGACTTCCGGATCATTTCAAAGCCTGCTGGGTCACGAGGTACACAGATGGCGCCCCATGCCGTCGAAGGGCACCGGTTACCTCCATCAATCGTTGGCCTGAAACATTGCGGTCGGGGACAATCCTGACGGGTCCGTCATCATGGCTGGCCATAAAAGCCTCAGGGTCGGTTTGCACTCCGCGAAAGCTGAGGATGCCATCAGCGTTCAAGACAAGCGCATCGGGAGGGTCGCGGCCTTCGAGTTCCGATGTGTCGACAAGCTGAAGCTCGGGATCAAGCGGTGGTGCCAGGGTGCCTGCAATCAGAAAGAAGATCAGCATCAGAAAGACGACGTTGATCAGAGGGATGGTCGAGTCTCGTTTGCGGCTTGGGCGACCAAAGCGGATCATCGGTCTACTCCAACACCGTGACGGTCAAGCCATCGCGGCCACGCAAAACAACCAGCAAATCCACAAGTCGTTGGGCGGACGTATCCGCATCGAGGCTTACCAGTGCCTGACCGGCCCCGATCCGCGTAGACAGTTCATCCAGCGCCAGTGTTTCGCCATTCAAAGTCACGCGCTCGGTACCGATCTGGATGAATATTCGCTCGACGGGTTCAGCCGATTCTGATGCGCCTGAGGTTGCGCTGCTGATTTCGATCTCCGCGAACTTTGAGAAAGTTGAAGACAACATGAAAAACAGCAACAGCAAAAAGATGACATCGATGAGCGGGGTCATCGACATCGGTCGTCTGACAAAGGGTTCCGTGTTACGCATGTTCAGCGTTCAGAATCTCGGTCCTGCCTGAGGCGGCCTGGTTCGAGTTGTTCGGGACCAGAACCGTACGCAGTGCTTTGTCCGCAAACACCCGTTCCCGGGCAGTTCGGCTTTCAAACCAAGACAAGACCATTGAAGTCGGCATTGCCACCGCAAGGCCAACGGCTGTTGTTACCAGAGCAACCCAGATGCCACCTGCCAACAATGAGGGATCGACAGAAGACCCGGCAGACTGAAGGCTTTGGAATGCATTGATCATTCCCAAAACTGTTCCGAACAGTCCAAGCAGGGGTGCAAGCTGGGCGACCGTATCCAAAAGCCGAAATCCGCGCTCCAGCCCGGCCAGTGCCAATCCAGCTTCGGCATCCAGTCGAGCGTCCAGATCAGGAGTGTCCGGCGCGTCCATGGCGGCTTCGACAAGCGGTGCAAGATAGCTGCTGCTCTGAGCGAGGCGCGCGCGTGCAGTGGCTCGATCTCCAGCATCCCAGGCCTGCAGCGCTTGTGACAGAACCTTGTGCCGACCTACGCCACAGGCAGCGAACTGCCAAAGCTTGTAAAGACTAACTGCTACGGTCAGGACCGACATGACAATAAGGATAGCCACAACGGGCCCGCCAAGGGTCAGGATCTCTCGAAGAGAAGAGAGAATATTCATCCAAGCAACTCCACTTCAATCCGGCTGCTGAGCGTTAGGGTCGATTGACAGATGTCGCTCTGGGAGCCTTTTACCACGCATGAACTCGCGCCATTGATCAATGCGCGCCCAACAGTCGTGCAAGACATCTCTGGCAGATCGAACTGACGGACACGTGGGCGATCCAAAGGTAAGTCGCGAAAATCAAAAAGCGAGAGGGTAACGACACTGCCTTCGGTGTCAAATATCACCGTCTCGAATACGGCTTCATCGATAGTGGTTCCGGATTGGTTGGTCACCAGAAAGGTCAATCTGCAGGCACTACCAACGTCTTCCAAGGCATTGAGCTCTAACGAAATCTCAGCGGCAGGTGCCTCAGCGGATTGGGCCAGAGCTGCAAAAGGAAGCAGGCATGCGAAACAGGTAAGCAGGACACGGAGAGATCTCATTGAAGGCACCTATATGCTTGGGCGAAGCGCGATTGCCTGCGTTGTATAGCCGACAATGGTCCTGTCATACCTGATAGTACAATCACTTCAAAGGAGCGCTGAAACGATTGTGACTTCGACCATGTTCGAAGTCATTTTCGAATAAGCTATTTAGCAAAGTGACGCGTAATACGGCAAAATGACGGAAAATTACCTCATTTCGTCAAGATACGATCTGCAATCCGAACAAGTCGCCCGTCATAATCAAAAGAAACACAGAATGGAGGCGCGTTTTGAGCTGGAGTATTTGCGTAGTCGGGGCGGGGAAGATCGGTCAGATGATCGCGACTTTGCTGAAAACCTCGGCACATTACACGGTGACTGTTGCCGATCACGATCTTGCGGCCCTGTCAGCATTCAAGAAGCGAGGCATTTCTACGCGGCAGATTGATGCCAGCGATAGCGCGGGCTTGGAGAAAGGCCTTAAAGGTTTTGATGCGGTGATCTCTGCCGCGCCGTTCTTTCTGACACCGGCAATTGCAAGCGCAGCTAAAACTGTTGGGGCGCATTACTTTGACCTGACCGAAGATGTCGCCGCCACCAACGCGGTGCGCGAGCTGGCGCAGAACAGCGAGACGGCATTTATGCCGCAATGCGGGTTGGCCCCCGGGTTTGTCGGGATTGCAGGCGCTGCGCTGGCGGCGGAGTTCGATGAAATCGACAGCCTGCATATGCGGGTCGGGGCGTTACCGCTCTATCCGACCAACGCGTTGAAATATAACCTGACTTGGTCAACCGATGGGCTAATCAACGAATACTGCAACCCCTGCGATGCCATTGTGAATGGCGAGAGGGTTAAGACAGCCCCCCTCGAAGATTATGAGCTGATCGGCCATGACGGAGTCGAGTACGAGTGCTTCAATACATCGGGCGGGCTGGGCACCTTGCCCGAGACGCTAGACGGTAAGGCGAAGGCGGTATCCTATCGCTCGATCCGCTATCCGGGCCATCGGGATATCTTGCGCTTGTTGCTCAGTGACCTGGGACTAGAGCGTCGCCGCGATCTGCTGAAAGAGATTTTTGAAACGGCCTTGCCGCGTACGGATCAAGACGTCGTGTTGGTCTATTGCACTGCAAAGGGCATCGTTGACGGCACGTTGCGTGAGAAATCCCTGATCAACAAGTCCTTTGCGCGCACCATCGATGGACAAGTCTGGAGTGCGATCCAAGTAACCACTGCGGCAGGCGTATTGGGTGTCGTCGATCTGATGCGGACAGGGGTTCTGCCCTCGAAAGGCTTTGTTCGGCAAGAGCAGGTAAAGCTTGCCGATTTCCTGAACACCGAATTTGGCCGGCTTTATCGCGCCGGTGACGTTACCGAACAAAACAAGGCGGCTTGAGATATGAAAGACATTATAATGACTGCTGAAACCACGCTTGCGAATTTGGACCTGACTGCAGCGGAGCTTAGCGGCGGGTCGCTGCGGGTAACCTCTCCGATAGATGGCAGCCTGTTGGCCGAGGTTCACGAAACTCCGGTTTCCGAGATGGGGGCCATCTTTGCCCGCTCGAAAGCGGCGTTCAAGGAATGGCGCGTTGTGCCGGCTCCGCGCCGGGGTGAGTTGATCCGACTGCTGGGCGAAGAGCTGCGGGCCGCCAAGGACGACCTTGGCGCGCTTGTCAGTTGGGAGGCAGGCAAGATCACCTCGGAAGGTCTGGGCGAAGTGCAGGAGATGATCGACATCTGCGATTTTGCAGTTGGTCTGTCGCGGCAGCTTTATGGTCTGACCATTGCTTCGGAACGCCCGGGTCACCGGATGATGGAAACGTGGCATCCGGCGGGACCGGTCGGAGTGATCTCGGCCTTTAATTTCCCCGTGGCGGTATGGTCGTGGAATGCTGCGCTGGCGCTGGTTTGCGGCGATCCGGTGATCTGGAAACCGTCCGAGAAAACGCCTCTGACCGCGTTGGCTTGCCAGAAAATCTTTGAGCGGGCGTTGGCCCGGTTTGGTGACGCCCCCGAGGGGCTTTTGCAGACCCTGATCGGTGGTGCCGATCTGGGTGAGGTGCTGGTTGCCAGCGAGGATGTGCCGATCATTTCAGCCACCGGCTCGACCCGGATGGGCCGCGCGGTTGCGCCGATCGTGGCGCAGCGCTTTGGCAAGTGTATTCTTGAGCTCGGCGGAAATAACGCGATGATCGTTGGGCCGTCGGCTGATCTGGAAATGGCGGTGCGCGCGATCGTATTCTCGGCTGTCGGGACAGCAGGGCAGCGCTGTACGACACTGCGGCGGTTGATTGTACACAACTCGATCCGCGAGGAACTGGTTGGGCGTCTGAAGAAAGCCTACGCAGGTCTGCCCATCGGTAATCCGTTGACCGAGGGTACGTTGATTGGGCCGTTGGTGGATGAAGCTTCGGGCAATGCGATGATCGCAGCGCTTGAATCAGCAAAGGCCGAGGGTGGTGCCGTGTTCGGGGGTCAGCGCGTGACCGAAGGTGTGCCGGGCGGTGTTTATATGCAACCGGCTATCGTTGAGATGCCTGGCCAGACCGCGACTGTGAAGGCCGAGACCTTTGCTCCGATCCTTTACGTCATGGGCTATGACGATTTTGCCGAGGCGATCGATATCCAGAACGACGTGCCACAGGGTTTGTCGTCCTGCGTTTTTACACTGAACATGCGCGAAGCCGAGCAATTCCTGACAGCGGCCGGGTCGGATTGCGGGATTGCCAATGTGAACATCGGCCCGTCCGGGGCCGAGATCGGTGGCGCATTTGGTGGCGAGAAGGAAACCGGAGGCGGGCGCGAAAGCGGATCAGATGCCTGGAAAGCCTACATGCGCCGTCAGACCAACACGGTAAACTATTCGGCCGAGTTGCCATTGGCGCAAGGTGTCAAATTCGACATCTGAACTCGAATGTCCGGCGGCACCTGATCGTGCCGCCGGATTCAATCAGCGAACAGGTAATCCAGTTGCATGATCGCTTTGGCCTGATCGGCACTGATCCCCAGAAATTCCGCAATAATCACCTCATTCTCCGAACGATCCGCCGCCTCACGCAAATGGAACAGCCCATCATTCTGGGTGCTGCGGATCAATTCGGATTCGTAAGACAGCGCGTTGCGAAGGGTCGGTAGCAGACGTGCAAGAGAATCCTGTGAGCTGTTCTGGCCCGCAAGACCGACACGATGGGCATGGCCCGTCAGATATTCATCTGAATAGGCACATTCGATTTCCAGAACTCGTGTTTGGGCCTGATCTGCACAGAAATCCTGAATGACGTCCAGATTGGCCGGATCTATGCAGAGTACCAGCCTGTCGCTTTGGAAATAATCGAACAACATACGTGCAACCGCCCGCCGATGGCGCGACCGCTTAATCAGGGTCGTCTCGATTCCACCCAAATCGGGCAATGGCGTATCCTGCTCATCATAGATGTATTCGATGCAGGGAATGGGGGTTTCGGATGCGATCTGGTCAACAAGCCGTTTGGCGACATGCCACTTCTTGCAAACAATCAAAAACGCCTGACGCTCGGGGCCTAACGTATTGCCGACCTCCCAAAAGCGCTGAGCGAAACGTCGTCCTACCCGACCGCGACCGGCAAGGAAGTGATACAGATTACGCCCTTCGTCCGAGATGTGGAACGTGACCCCTTCGCTGGCATAAAGCTGACCCAACCGTTCCTTCAACTCATGGGCCTCGGGGCTGATCTTGCGAGCGAACAGGTAGTTCTGCCCCAACAGCATGTCATAGTGATCATTGTAGAAGGTGACAGGCATGCCATAGTCGGAAAACATCAAAAATGTCAGTGTACGGTTTTCGATTTCCTGCTTCGGGACGAGGTGGCGAACAAGCGTCTGAAAGAACGTCTCGTCCGGAATCCAGGTGGTCGAGAAAAACCGGACCACATCGCGGCGTTGGCGCAGGAAGTCCAGAATCATCTCGACTGTGCGACGGCGCAGGCACCACCACTGGCTACCGATCTTGACCTGCAGGTCTGCAGGTGTGCCGCGGGTCAGACCGAAACGCTTTTGCATTTCGTATGCGGCATAGAACAAGCGCGGCTGATTGCGTTCGTTGAAATAGTGACGATAGATCAGCCGGTCTTCTTTCATTCCGGTCTTAATCCAATTGCTTTCGAAGAAGTCATGGCTTTCGATGAAATCCATGTCGCGTTCATCAAGAAAGCTGTGCACATACTCGGCGGTTTTAATTGCCATGCAATCGCCGGACAGCATGTAAAAATGGGTGACCCTTGGGAACTGATCCACCGCCGCCTGTAATGCATGGAGCGTGGCCTGAACCAGTGACCATTCGCCCCATCCGCATTTGATCCGCTTCGTTGCAAATGTGACATTGCGGTTATCTTTCAGGGAGTCGCGTATCTGCGCATAATCCGTATCGTTGGCGCGGGCGTCAAAATGGATCGCCATACAATCGCCGGCAGCCGTCAGCTGACGTGCCTGCGCAATGATCGCGTCAGGATCTTTGTGGCACAGCAAGATATAGGCAATCTTTGCCATTTGCGTCTCGTAATTCCCCGTTTCTGCCCAATTGCAACCGTGATACTGAGGATGAGCGATTGAATAAACAGAATATTTTTGGTTCTTTGGGTCAAAATGCCGGAGTATCAATGCGATAACTGGCTAAGGAGGCGCAGTAGATGGGTTTTCCCGGAACGTGGATGACCGAAAGTCAAAGCATGGTCTACCGTGTTGTGCCGAAATGCGCCTGCTCGACGATCGGGCAAATCATGTATTTCTCGGATCATGGCAGCTTCTTTGATGGTGACATTCACGACGCCAAGGACGGAATGCACAAGTGGGCCTTTGGTGCCAGTCAGGATCCGATTGCCAGAAATGTTCAATCGCACCAGTCCTATACGTTTACCTGCGTGCGTAATCCCTACACACGCATTCTCAGTTCCTTTTTTGACAAGATCTGTGGCATTCAGCGCAACGGCAAACGCTATCGCGGCAATCTGGTGCCAACGCTGATCTACAATTATGGGATCGAGGTTGGCGGTGACGATGGCAAAGGCGAGTTCGATCAGATCGCCAGTTTCCGCCGGTTTCTGTTATTTGCACGTGACACGATCCGTTGGCGGCGTCCGATGGACCCCGACATTCACTGGTCGGCCATGTCTGGCCATGTCTCGACGCTGATCGCTAATGGCGGGCGATATGATCGGATTTTTTGGACCGAGAAGTTCAACGATGGGATGCAGGGGGTGTTGGACAATCTTGAAACCTCGCATCCCGTGACTCTGTCCGAAATCCCGCGCTTCAACGAATCCGAAGGCCATGGGCCAAAACGCGTGCATCCGGTCGAGGATTACTTTGACGATTTGTCGATGCATCTGGTCTACGAGATCTACAAACAGGATTTTGAACTGTTCAAGTATGATTTCGAAAATCCCGCCAACAAAATGCCGACGGGTGAGATCGATCTAGATGAGATTCACGCCAAGCTGGGTGATTAAGACGCTCGAAGTGTGAGGCTCCCGCCCATCGTCAATGTCTCTTGTGAGACATCTCCTCTGGTTGGGCCCGGCGCCGCGCAAAGCGCGGCGCCGGGCCCAAATTCCGAAAGTGGAATCGGCGCAGCCGATTCCATGTATCGGGTGCGGGAGTATTCGCTCACCCGCAGTGCTTAGACCTGACGGACGGCCCCTTTCGCGGCACTGGTCGTCAATTTGGCATAGGCTTTTAGCGCGGTGGACACTTTACGCTTACGTGGTGCAACGGGCTGCCAGCCCTTCTCGTCCTGCTCTTCGCGCCGCGCTGCCAGGTCTTCGTCGGAGACCGCCAGATGGATGCTGCGGTTGGGAATGTCGATTTCGATCGTGTCGCCGGTTTTCACCAAACCGATCTCACCACCTTCCGCTGCTTCGGGCGAGACGTGGCCGATTGATAAGCCCGAGGTGCCACCCGAGAAACGACCGTCAGTCAGCAGCGCGCAGGCTTTGCCCAGCCCCTTGGATTTCAGATACGAAGTCGGATACAGCATTTCTTGCATTCCCGGCCCACCACGCGGGCCTTCGTATCGGATCACCACCACGTCACCTTCCTTGACCTTGCCGGTCAGGATGTCATTGACAGCCTGGTCCTGGCTTTCGCAGACATAAGCTGAGCCCGTGAATTTCAGGATGTTCTCATCCACACCCGCAGTTTTCACGATACAGCCGTCGCGCGCAATGTTGCCGAATAATACCGCCAGACCGCCATCCTGGCTGAATGCATGCTCTTTCGAACGGATCACGCCGCCTTCGCGGTCAGTGTCCAGCTCCTTGTAGCGGTTCGACTGGCTGAAGGCTTGTGTAGTACGCACGCCGCCGGGCGCCGCTTTGAATAGGTCCTGAGCCTTCGGGTTGTTGGCGACTTTGATGTCCCAGTTGGCAATCGCTTCGCCCATGGTTCCGGAATGCACCGTGTGACAATCCTCGTGCAGCAAGCCCGCGCGGCTGAGTTCACCAAGGATCGAGAAAATGCCACCAGCGCGATGGACGTCTTCCATGTGCACGTTTTCGATGTTGGGCGCGACTTTGCACAAACAGGGCACTTGGCGGCTCAGGCGGTCCATGTCGGACATGGTGAAATGCACTTCACCTTCGTGCGCGATGGCCAGCAAATGAAGCACCGTATTGGTCGATCCACCCATTGCGATATCCAAGCTCATGGCATTTTCGAACGCGTCGAACGTGGCGATTTCACGCGGCAGGAAGCCTTTCTCGTCCAGATCATAGTGGCGCTTGGTGATCTCGACGATGCGGCGACCAGCTTCCAAGAACAACTCTTTACGGTCGGCATGTGTGGCCAGGGTCGAGCCATTGCCCGGCAGCGCCAGACCCAGTGCCTCGGCCAGACAATTCATCGAGTTCGCGGTGAACATGCCCGAGCATGAACCACAGGTTGGACAGGCGTTTTCCTCGATGTGTTGAACCTGTTCATCGGTGAACCGGTCGTCGGCCGCAGCAACCATCGCGTCGACAAGGTCGATCTTCTTGGCGTCCAGGTCGGCGATGTCGATCTTGCCCGCTTCCATCGGTCCGCCCGAGACAAAGATCGCCGGGATGTTCAGACGCATGGCCGCCATCAACATGCCGGGCGTGATCTTGTCGCAGTTCGAGATACAGACCATAGCGTCCGCGCAGTGGGCGTTAACCATGTATTCAACAGAATCCGCAATCACCTCACGCGAGGGCAGCGAATACAGCATCCCGTCATGGCCCATGGCGATCCCATCATCGACCGCGATGGTGTTGAACTCTTTGGCGACACCGCCAGCGGCTTCAACCTCACGCGCAACCATCTGTCCCAGGTCCTTCAGGTGGACGTGACCGGGTACAAACTGGGTGAACGAGTTGACGATGGCGATGATCGGTTTGCCGAAATCGTCGTCTCCCATACCGGTGGCGCGCCACAGGCCGCGGGCACCGGCCATGTTACGGCCATGGGTGGAGGTTCTGGATCGGTACATTGGCATGATGCTGTATCCCTATTGCCCAAACTGCGATATTGGGTGTGTACGTTATAGCGCACGTATCATATGTACGTTATAACGCACAAGACAAATCGCAGGGCGTGGGTATGGAATCGGACGAACTAACGCTAAAACTAAGGGATGTGCGGGCGGCATCCGGGCTGAGCCTGTCAAAAGTCGCGGAACTCACCGGGGTCAGCAAAGCTATGCTGGGCCAGATCGAGCGTGGCGAATCAAGCCCGACCATCGCGACCCTGTGGAAGATCGCGAAGGGTTTCCAGCTCCCGCTGAGTGCTTTGATTGGTACTGCTGCAATGCGTGACACGACAGATGCCGATGTGTTCAGTACCGTGAGATTTCCAGGAAGCATCGAAGTCAAGATTGTCTTTCCCTTTGATCCCGCATTGGGGGCCGAAACATTTCATGTCGAGTTGTCACCCAATCAAAGCCACGAATCTCCGGCCCATGCAGCAGGCGTAACCGAAGAGGTTTTTGTTCTGAGCGGAGCTTTGGACGTGCTGCGAAATGGAAACTGGGTTCCGCTACAATCCGGTCAAGGGTTGCGATTTTCTGCGGATGTGCCGCATGGATACCGCGCTGGTGATCAGGGAGCTGCTTTTCTAAATATGCACCACTATTCGCAACCAGCGGAAGTTTCAGAATAGGAAAGCCCCATACAATGACCGCACTACTGGACAGTTTGACCGTCGTCGATGCCATCGGCTCATTCGGGGCTTTGATCGTTGTTGCGGCGTATTTTGCGACCCAGATGCGAGTGATGAACTCGGAGGATCTGGCCTTTCCGCTGGTGAATCTTATCGGTTCGGTGCTGATCGTGTTCTCACTGCTGCAGAACTTCAATCTGGCGTCGATGCTGATCGAAGGCTTCTGGATCATCATCAGCGTTATTGGGATCATCCAGTATTATCGCCTGCGTCGATTGCGATAAATCCAGTGTGGTCGGGACGCTAGCGCTATCCAGCCTTGAACCTGCATCCCGCCAAGTATAGGGAAAACCCAAGCTCGCTTAGGGGAGGCATAGATGCAGGACGATCCAAAAACCCTCGTTTCTACCGAATGGCTTGCCGCACATCTCAAGGATCCGGATCTAAGGATTCTGGATGGGTCGTGGTACCTGCCGCAGCAAGCGCGAGACGCCAAGGCAGAGTATGACTCTGCCCACATCCCTGGTGCGCGGTTCTTTGATATTGATGAGATATCCGACCATCGTTCTGACCTGCCGCATATGGCACCTCCGGTCGAGAAGTTCATGTCGCGCCTGCGCGCGATGGGCGTTGGCGATGGCCATCAGGTCGTGGTCTATGACGGCGCGGGGCTGATGTCGGCGGCGCGGGTCTGGTGGTTGTTCCGTCTGATGGGACAGGACAATATTGCCGTTCTGGATGGTGGATTGCCCAAATGGCAGTCCGAAGGGCGCGAGATCGAAGACCTGCCCCCCATTATTCGCGACCGTCATATGACGGTGCGGGTTCAGAACCACCTTGTCCGCGATGTGACGCAAGTTTCATCAGCCGCGAAGCTTGCGGATCACGAGATCATCGATGCCCGTTCGGCGGCCCGTTTCTTCGGGACCGAAGCCGAACCGCGCGAGGGGTTGCGCTCGGGTCATATCCCAGGCTCGCGCAACGTGCCTTTTGGAATGCTGTTGAACAAGAATGGCACGATGAAGTCGCCCGAAGACTGCCGCGCGGTTTTTGAAGATGCCGGCGTCGACTTATCGAAACCCGCGATCACATCCTGTGGCTCTGGTGTGACTGCCGCAATTCTCAGCCTTGCATTGGAACGCATGGGCAAGAAAGACCACGCGCTTTATGACGGCTCCTGGGCTGAATGGGGTGCCTTCCCAACCCTGCCCGTCGCAACCGGAGAGAACTGATGTTCGAGAACCTTAAACCGCAGCCAGCAGACAAGATTCTGGCATTGATGCAGATGTACCGCGACGACCCACGTGATCACAAGATCGATCTGGGCGTTGGCGTCTACAAGAATGCCGAGGGGGTCACTCCGGTGATGCGCGCGGTGAAAGCAGCTGAAAAGCGTATTCTCGAAGAGCAGGAGAGCAAGGCTTATACCGGTCTGGCTGGTGATCCAGCCTTTGCGGACGCGATGATCGACTTGATCCTCGGAAATTCTGTCCCGCGTGGCAACATTGCAGCCGTAGCCACCCCCGGTGGTACCGGAGCCTGCCGTCAGGCGTTTGAGATGATCCGTATGGCCAACCCCACCGCGCGTGTTTTCGTGTCGAACCCCACATGGCCGAACCATTTGTCGATCCTGAACTATCTAGGGATCGAGACAGTCCAATACCGTTATTTCGACGGAGAATCGCGTGGCGTCGATTTCGACGGTATGATCGAGGACCTGAAAACTGCCAATGCAGGCGACGTGGTTCTTCTGCACGGCTGTTGCCACAACCCAACGGGTGCCAACTTAAATATGGTGCAATGGCAAGAGGTCGTGAACCTGATCAACGCGCGTGGCCTCGTCGCAATGATCGACATCGCCTATCAGGGCTTTGGCGACGGTCTGGAAGAAGATGCGCAGGCAACCCGTCTGGTGGCATCGTCAGTGAAGCGCTGCCTGATCGCGGCGTCTTGTTCGAAGAACTTCGGCGTCTACCGTGAACGCACCGGCCTGCTGATGGCGATCAGTGACGATCCGGCACAGACTGCACTGAACCAGTCTACGCTGGCATTTCTGAACCGCCAGAACTACTCGTTCCCGCCTGATCACGGCGCGCGGGTGGTGACGACGATCCTGAATGACGATGCTCTGCGGGCAGATTGGGCGACCGAATTGGAAGATGTCCGCCTTTCCATGCTGGGCCTGCGTCAGCAACTGGCTGATGAGTTGCAGAGCCTTAGTGGATCGGATCGATTTGGATTTATCGCCCAGCATCGCGGCATGTTCTCGCGACTGGGGGCCGCGCCAGAACTGGTTGGAAAGCTGCGTGCCGATCACGGCATTTACATGGTCGGTGACAGCCGTCTGAACATCGCTGGTTTGAACGCCAATACTGTGCCCATTTTGGCGCAGGCGATTGTCGATGTCGGCGTCTGAGCGATATCTTTGAATGAACGAAAACCCGGGCGCGAACGCCCGGGTTTTTTTGTTTTTACTTGGTTGGCTATTAGCCTTTGGAGAATTCCGGATACGCTTCCATACCCAGTTCAGCCATGTCGAGGCCGTTGATCTCGTCCTCTTCGCTAACACGGATACCTACGGTGGCCTTCAGGATCGACCAAAGGATAAGAGCAGCACCAAAGGTGAAGACACCATAAGCAATGATCCCGGTCAGCTGAGTGATCAGGCTGGCTTCGCCATAGAAGATCACGGCGATGGTGCCCCAGATGCCAGCGAACAGGTGGACCGGGATGGCGCCGACTACGTCGTCGATCTTGAACTTGTCCAGCATCGGAACCGCGAAGACCACGATGATACCGCCCACAGCACCGATCCACAGAGCGCCGAACAGGGTTGGGGCCAGCGGCTCAGCAGTGATCGACACCAGTCCCGCCAGCGCGCCGTTCAGCACCATGGTCAGGTCGGGCTTTTTGTACAGCAGCTGTGTCATGATAAGGGCGGCAACGGCACCGGATGCAGCAGCCATGTTAGTGTTGGCAAAGATGCGCGATACGTCCGAGACATCTCCTACAGTGCCCATCGCCAGCTGCGAACCACCGTTGAAGCCGAACCAACCCAGCCACAGGATAAAGGTACCCAGAGTGGCCAGAGCCAGGTTCGAACCAGGCATCGGGTGCACTTTACCGTCCTTGTACTTACCGATGCGCGGCCCAAGGATGAGGGCACCTGCCAGAGCCGCCCAGCCACCGACCGAGTGCACGATGGTCGAACCAGCGAAGTCCGAGAAGCCTGCTTCGGACAGCCAACCACCACCCCACTGCCACGAGCCCGAGATCGGGTACATGATGCCGGTTAGGACAACAACGAAGGCAAGGAAGGGCCACAATTTGATCCGTTCAGCCACCGCACCGGACACGATCGAGGCGGTCGCTGCGACAAAGACCAGTTGGAAGAAGAAATCCGAACCGATTGAGGCGTAGTCAAGCGCCGCAGCATCTGCACCGACACCCACTGGGTCAAGCACGGTAGTCGAGAAGAACGGGCCCAGCCAGCCAGAAATGGTCCAACCATCACCGGGGTACATCAGGTTGAAGCCGATCAGCCAGTACATGATCGCGGCGATTGAAAACAGCGCGATGTTTTTGGTCATCTGCATCGCGACGTTCTTTGAGCGCACCAGCCCGCCTTCGAGCATGGCAAAGCCTGCAGCCATGAAGAACACCAGGAAACCGCCCATCAGGAACAGCAGCGTGGTGAATATATATTGGGTGTGTTGCGCGGGCTCTCCGGTAGCGGCCTCTTGCGCAAGACCCATCTGCGGCAGTGCGACGATCGCAGCGGCAGGGATGAGAGATTTCATCAGGTTCATTGTTAGTCCTCGAGTGATTGTGAGTAAGCGCGCTTAAAGCGCCTCTTCGTTGGTTTCCCCGGTCCGCACGCGCAGGGCTTGCTCGACATCGAGGACGAAAATCTTGCCGTCACCGATCTTGCCGGTCTTGGCGGTTGTGGTGATGGTTTCGACGATCTGGTCGGCCATGGTGGCGGGCACCACGATCTCAAGCTTGATCTTGGGAACGAAATTCACGGCGTATTCGGCACCGCGATAAATCTCGGTGTGACCCGATTGCGAGCCAAACCCTTTGATCTCAGTCACCATCATGCCGCGCACGCCTGCATTGGTCAGTGCTTCGCGCACCTCCTCAAGCTTGAACGGTTTGATTGTCGCAATGATCAGTTTCACGTCTTTCCCCTCTACTACTCCGGGCGGCCCGGCATTTTGCACCTGCAGAAAAATGCGCGACAGAGGTTCAGATGGAACGTTTTCGGAGGGTAAATGAGGGTAAAAAATCAGCAATTATGCACAATTTTTGCACAAAACACGCTATTTGGTGAAAATATAGGCAAACTTGTGAGGGGAAATACGGGTATTTCACACCTCTACATGGCCGTTCCGGCGGGGTATGGTGCCCCAAAAGCATAACCGGGCAGAGTTTGAGCATGACTGAGTCCAACCGTCGCAAATCGCGCCTTGTCGCGGATAAAAGGTACCCGTCCAAAGGCCGAAAGCCTGCGGCGACCAAGCGGGCAGCAAAACCTGCTGGTAAGAAGTCGACGGCCCGAAAAGCCGCTCCGCGCAAAACGGCGCGGAAGAAAACGCGGCGCAGTTCTGGTGGGAAGGGCGGTGGCATTTTCCGCCGGCTGTTCCGCTGGCTCTGGCGCATAATTTGGGGGATCACTTGGAGGGTCGGCGCAGTGGCGGGGTTGCTGTTGGCGCTGGCGGTGGGTGTTGTTTACACCTCATTGCCGGATGTCGATGCCCTGCTTGATGGGCGGGCACGTGGTTCGGTGACCTTGCTGGATCGCGACGGCAAGGTCTTTGCCTGGCGCGGCGATCAGTTTGGCGGCGTGATTACGGCGGATACAGTTTCGCCGCATCTCAAGAACGCCGTGATTGCAACCGAGGATAAACGGTTCTACCGCCATTTCGGCGTCAGCCCGCGCGGTGTCGCCAGCGCGGTACGCATCAACCTGAGCGAAGGACGTGGACCGCTGTCTGGTCACGGTGGTTCAACGATCACCCAGCAAACCGCGAAACTTCTATGCCTGGGTGTGCCTTATGAGCCCAGCGAATGGGAGTCTGAGGCTGCATATGAAGCCGATTGCCGTCAGGGTTCGCTATGGCGCAAGGCGAAAGAGGCAGTTTATGCGATTGCGATGGAGGTCAAATACTCCAAGGATGAAATTCTGACGATCTATCTGAACCGCGCCTTCCTCGGTGCGGGAGCCCGCGGCTTCGAGGCCGCCAGCCAGCGGTATTTTGGTATTTCGGCAGCCGAAGTGTCTCCGGCCGAGGCGGCAATGCTGGCAGGTCTATTGGTGGCCCCGACACGCTATGCGCCAACGAACAACCTGCAACGTTCACAAGATCGGGCACGTTTGGTGGTTGGGCTAATGGAGACTCAGGGCTATCTGAGCAGCGCGCAGGCCAGCGAGGCCCGCAGCCGTCCGGCGCAGTTGTCCGAGGCCGCTGCCGCGCGTGCTGGTGGTTACTTTGCCGATTGGGTCATGGCCAGCGGGCCTGAGTTTTTCACACGTAACACAACCGAGGACGTGGTGATCCGAACCACACTGGATCAGCGCATTCAAACGTCGGCGGAAGAGGCGCTTAAATTCATCTTCCAGGAGAAAGTGCGCGAAGGGTCCAAAGCGCAGGCCGCTATTGTGGTGATGTCAGCGGATGGCGCGGTTCGAGGTATGGTCGGTGGGCGCAAGACTCGTGTTTCGGGGGCGTTCAACCGGGCTACGCAGGCTCTGCGTCAAACGGGTTCGTCGTTCAAACCGTTTGTCTATGCGACGGCCTTGGAGTTGGGATATTCACCGCTGGACACGGTGATGGATGAACCAACGTGCTGGAACATCGCAGGTTCAGGTCAGTGGTGTCCGAAGAACTACACCAATAAGTTCTATGGCCGGGTGACATTAGCAGATGCGTTGAAGAACTCGTTGAATATTCCCGCAGTCAAAGTGGCGGATATCTCGGGGCTGGATAACGTGCGCACGGTTGCCAGTGGTTTTGGCCTTTCAAGCGATCTGGCCGAGGGCCTCGCGCTGGCGCTCGGCGCATCGGAAAGCACGCTGATAGAGATGACGGGCGCTTACGCTGGTATCCTGAACGGCGGTTCAGCGGTGGAACCCTATGGTCTGACCGAGTTGAAGCTGCTTGGTGAGACCGATCCAGTTATGATCACGACAACCGGTATTGGTGAACGCGTCATCAACGACAAGGCCGCCAAACAACTGACCTGGATGATGGAGCGTGTGGTCTCTGAAGGTACGGGTGGGCGCGCGAAGCTGCCGGGCTGGCAGGTGGCGGGCAAGACCGGCACGACCCAGGCCGCGCGGGATGCCTGGTTTATCGGATTTACCGCGGACTACGTTACAGGCGTTTGGATGGGGTATGATGATAATACGCCGTTGTCAGGTGTCACGGGTGGAGGCTTGCCGGCGGAGATATGGAAAGAGACCATGCTGCGCGTGACAGAAGGGATGACGCCCACGCCGTTGCCCATGCTGGCGCCGGACCCACCGGTCAGAACCGCGCAGCCGCAGCAACAGCGCCGTAAGAATCAAACCGGTTTGGACCGTGCGATCAACAACCTGCTGAACAACATCTTCGGAAACTGACAAACAAAAAAAGGCGGTGCACTGGGCGCCGCCTTTGATGTCTGAATGATCGTAAGATCAGACGCTTTCGTCCAGCGCTGCCAGAATTGCATCACCCATTTCGCTGGTTGAAACCGGCTCAACACCATCTTCGGCCAGCAGATCAGCCGTGCGAACGCCGTCGGCCAGAACCTTCTCGATCGCGGTTTCCAGACGATCCGCTTCGTCGCCCTGGTCAAAGCTGTAGCGCAGTGCCATGGCGAAGCTGAGGATACACGCAATTGGGTTGGCCTTGCCTTGACCTGTAATGTCCGGGGCCGAGCCATGAACGGGTTCATACATGGCCTTAGGGCGGCCATTCGCCATCGGTGCGCCCAGCGAGGCAGACGGCAGCATGCCCAAAGACCCGGTCAGCATCGCTGCGCAATCGGATAGTACATCGCCAAACAGGTTGTCGGTGACGATCACGTCAAACTGTTTGGGCGCGCGCACAAGCTGCATCGCGCCGTTGTCTGCATACATGTGTGACAGCTCGACCTCGGGGTATTCCTGACCGACACGTGTCACGACCTCGCGCCACAGGATGCCCGATTCCATCACATTGGCTTTTTCCATCGAGCACAGTTTCTTATTCCGGCGCATCGCCAACTCAAACGCGGAACGTGCGGCGCGTTCGATCTCGGATTCGGTGTAGCGCTGGGTGTTGATGCCAACGCGCTCATTGCCTTCTTCAAAGATGCCGCGCGGTTCACCGAAGTACACGCCAGATGTCAGCTCGCGCACAATCATGATGTCGAGGCCAGCGACCACATCCTTCTTCAGCGACGAGAAATCCGCCAGCGCGTCGAAGCACTGAGCTGGGCGCAGGTTGGAATACAGGTCCATTTCCTTGCGCAAACGCAGCAGTCCGCGTTCGGGTTTCAGGCTGAAATCCAGATCGTCATACTTAGGGCCGCCAACAGCCCCCAGCAGCACAGCGTCGACCTCTTGTGCCTTGGCCATGGTCTCATCCGATAGGGGCTTCCCGTGCGCATCATAGGCAGCGCCGCCGACCAGATCCTCGCTCACGTCAAATTGAAGACCGCGATTGGCGCCGAACCAATCGATGATTTTGCGCACTTCGGCCATAACTTCCGGGCCAATTCCGTCTCCGGGCAGGATGAGGAGCGAGGGGTTGGACATCGACAGTCTCCTTGCGTTTTGTCGCACAGGCCCTAGCGTTTGCGGCGCATCGGGTCAATGAGACGAACCCATCAAATCACGAGGAAACCACATGCTGACACCCGGAAATCCGGCCCCATCGCTAAAAATCGAAACAGTAAGCCATGGCACCTTTGATCTTGAGCGCGACACTGGCGAAAACGGAACGCTGGTGATTCAGTATCGCGGTCTGCATTGCCCGATCTGCGTTCGCCAAATGGGTGAGGTCGAGGCTGCGGTGGATGAATTCGCCGAGCTGGGGATTGAGGTGATCATGATCACCACGGATACCGACGAACGTGCGGCCGAGACGGTTGAGAAGGCCGGAGTGTCGAAGCTGCGCGTAGGATACGGCCTGTCCATGGCCGACGCGCGGGATGTCTGGGGCCTGAACATCTCGGTGGCTCGTGAAGGTAGTGCCGAGCCAGCGTTGTTCGCTGAGCCGGGACATTTCTATATCAAACCTGATCAGACCCTCTGTTACGTCTGGCAGCAGACAACGCCTTTTGCGCGACCGCCGATGTCGGACATCGTCGGCGGTTTAAAATTCACCTTGGCCAATAACTATCCTGCGCGCGGCACCTATACCGGCACGCTGTAGGCGGTTTTAAAGCCGGGCCTTCAACCCGTCGGCCAGCAGATCCCAGACTCTGCGAATGCGCGGGGTCTGTCGCATCGCCTGAGGGGCAGCCAGCCAGACCGGTAGCACCGGTATCTCGACATCAATATCTAGCACTTCGACCAGAGGATCGGACTGTGCGATGCTGAGTTGGCTGAAGCCCACCCCACACCCTGCGCGGATCAATTCCCAATAGGCAGTCTGGTTGTCGCATCGCGTGGCAAAGCTGTCCCGGCTGGCAGGCCAGCCCTTGTTCCGCATAGCGGTGATGATGTCTTCATTGGTGTCAAATCCCACAAGATCGTGCTGCATCAACTCTGTCGGGGTCATTGGTCGCCCTGCACGATCCAGATAGCTTTGGGCGGCGCAGAAACATAACGGCACCTCGCCGATATGCTTTGCCACGATGTCGACCTGTTCGGGCCGATACATGCGCACGGCAATATCGGCCTCGCGGAACAGCAAGTTTTCGCTGGCATCCGAGGCGACCAGATCAAGCTGAATGGCCGGTTCTGCCTCACGGATTGCGGCAAGTATCGGCGGCAACAGGTGATGCGATACAAATACCGAAGCGGTGATCCTGACCGACCCTTCCAGCTGTTGCGCCTGACCCGCTGCCGTCAGCCCCAGGGCATTGACTGCGCTGTACATCTGCTGCGCCATTGGCAGCACTTGCTGCCCCACCTCGCTGAGCGTCAGTCCACGCGCGTGACGATCAAACAGCGAGACCCCCAATTCTTCTTCCAGCGCATGCACCTGACGACCAAGCGTCGGCTGGCTGCGACCCAGTTGCTTTGCGGCTGCGGATAGTGAGCCGGTTTCGGCAACCGCCAGAAAGCTTTGAACTAAGGACCAGTCGGATAGTTGGAGTGTTTTAGCCATTCAAAAACGAATACATAATCTGCGATTTTTCGCAATTTCCAAAACATCGTGAATGAATAGATTGATCCGGAACGGAGGGATCAATGCCACAAACGGTACTTATTCTCGGGGCCACCGGTCGATTTGGACGCAACGCTGCAAGAGCTTTTTCGGATGCGGGATGGATTGTGCAAAAGTTTGATCGACGCAGGGAGGAATTGCGCACGGCGGTACATGGAGTAGACGTCATCGTGAACGCCTGGAACCCGCTTTACCCCGACTGGGCGGAGCAGGTGCCAGAGTTGCATCGTCAGGTAATCGCCGCTGCATCAGAGCGTGACTTGACGGTCATTGTCCCGGGGAACGTTTATGTTTTCGGTGCGGATACGCCCGGCCCCTGGTCGACCAGGACACCGCATCTTGCGCGAAATCCGTTGGGACGCATTCGGATCGAGATGGAAGAGGCTTATCGTGCCTCGTCGGTTCGGACCATCATGTTGCGGGCAGGTGATTTCATAGACACCACGGCCTCTGGCAATTGGTTCGATCAGATTCTCATCAAACACTTGCGGCGCGGGCGCTTTGTGTATCCCGGCAATCCGGATATCGAGCATGCTTGGGCCTATCTGCCCGATTTAACTCGCGCTGCTGTGGAGTTGGCAGAAATGCGCAGCCTGCTACCGCGTTTCTGCGATGTCCCCTATGCTGGATACACCTTGACCGGCAATGAAATGGCATTGGCGCTTTCGCAGGTTGCGGGGCGTGAACTCACCCTTAAACAGATGGCATGGTGGCCTTTGCATCTGGCCCGCCCGTTCTGGCGTATGGCGCCTCATTTGCTTGAGATGAGGTATCTATGGAATACTTCTCACCGGCTGGACGCACGCCTCTTTGATGCTCTGCTCCCGGAATTTGCGCAGACCGACCTAAATGACGCGTTGAGGAACGCCGTGTCTGAACCTGTGCAATATGAATCCCGCCAGCGATTCGGCACAGTCATACGGTCATGATCGAAGCCTATTCGTCGAATAGATCGACCCAGACAAGCCGGTGACGGCTTGCGGCGACGGCCGCGTCACGGGATGTGGGTTCCGGCCAGTAAATGCCCGCATCGTGCACACGCCAATCCGCCGAAGGTAGGACATAATCCACTCTCATCTCGCCAACGCCCTTCCACAAAACTGTTGAAGTTGACCCCGCAGGGTCAACAGGCATCGGATCCTGCAGTTGCGGATCGGCCAGAAGATTACGGATTGCTGATTTGCGACCCTCGCCTTTGTAAGGATCCTGGTTCGCATCACCTGCGATGACAAAACGGCCTGTAGGTTTCTCACCCAGATCACCGTTCAGCAAAAGCGACCAGAGCCGAATTTCATCCCGGTTGCGCAGTCCGTTCCGATCTTCAGGTCCATCAAAGACAGGCGGGCTGGCGTGAAACGTCATCAGGTTTAGGCGACCACTCGGGGTGTCGACCGGAACGACCCAATGCGATGTAGAAGACAGCCGCTGAACAGCCTGCGCTTGTGGTGATGGGAAGGGCTCTCCATCCTCGGCTGGCAGCTGGGCATTCGGCAAGTCGCGCCACCGCATCTGGGTGAATGACTGCACTTGATCAGTAGCGATAGGATAGCGGGACAGCACTGCCAGCCCATTCTGGCCGGTGAACCGCCCCCAGCCTTGTGCATCGCCCGGGCCGCCCGTCTCGCCGTCCCCATCCAGATCCAACGCGGTTTCGATCCCGGAATTGGGTTGCTCGGCGTAACTGTATCGATAATCCAAGCCGTTGCTTTTCAGCGCCTCGACCAGCGCAGCAAGGGCAAGCCCGTCTAAATCCCAATCGATGCCTTGCAGCGCGACGATATCGGGACGGGTTGTCATCAGCACCTCGATCACCGCAGCGACCTGAGGGTCGTTCCGCCGAATATCACGCAGCAACAGGCCGGGACCTTCGCGACTGAGTTCTGTATTGAAACTTGCGATGCGCAATGTCTCTGCCTGTGCCGTAAACGGCAACAGCAACAGAACCAGCAGTCGGATCATGCGATCTGAGTTGACTCGGAAGTTGAGTATGCGCGGCGCTTCTCAACGATCAGGCCGGCAATGCGCAGTGTCGCCATACCTCGCATGATCATGCTGGCAGGCAGGAATGCCCATGCGCAAAGCGTCCAGATCAATGTCTGCGGATTGCTGAGCGCGATCGGCGTGATGAAAGCAGCCATCAGTTTGATAAGGGCGGGAATCAGGAAAGGCAGCAAAGCCCCAATTGCGATGTTGAGCCGCCCGTCACGCTGCAGACGGGTGACCACATCACCACCCTTGGTTGGGTCAAACAGCGGTAGATTGGTCCAGACGTTGAACGCGCCGTTGCCTGTTGGCCATCCCCGAAGCTTCACTGCATAGGCAAAGCTGGCGATGGTAACCAAGGCCGCGACATAAGCGACGCTGGCGGAGATACGCACCAAATCTACGAGGGGCTGGCTGGCGTCGGCGGGCAGCATCAAAACCACCAGACGAACGGGGGAGTAGGGGAAATCCACCACATTCGCGACCATCAGGCCAACTGAATAAAACAGGCCAGTAAGTTCCGAGGGGGCATAGGCGTTTTTGCAGATCAGCGTCAGGAAGGTAACCATCGACATCAAACCGACAAAGCGCAGCCTGTTCACAGGTGGTGCGTCACGAAATTCGATAAAGCTTGGAAAGGCCGAGTTGTATTCCGAGAAAGTCAGGATAAACGCAAGGATCGCCAGAAAGACGACAATCTCAGTCCCATTCGACGTCGATGTAGGCAGGTACAACGCAGGGGTAAGCACCATAAGTGCTACCAATAATCCACGTATCGCCGCCCCCGTTGTGCGTGCAATCACTATCCGAACCCTTTTTCAAACCGGCGTAGTCGATTCTGTGCCGACTTATCGTCCAACTTGTGCTCACCGCTCGTTCGTTGGCGGCTACCTCATGGGTGCCAACTTTGCCGATAAGCGGTATTTCGCTCAAGCCAATGAGCAAATAACACGCAATTTCGGGCAAAATGATGGCGCAACTGGTGCGGGATTGCATCAATTTCGACGCAAATCCGACGTGTATCTCAAATTGATACCTACATGTTGTGGTGCTCTGGGTTTTTGCCCCAAGAATGCGAACAGGGCCGCGCTTGCGACCCTGTTAGGTTGAGTATCAACAGATTCGTCCCCAGAGTCATACCCAGGGGCGGGCCTGACTCGCATGATCTTCGAACTTGTCGATGTGATGGTCTTTTTCCATCGTCAGGCCAATATCGTCCAGACCGTTCAGCAGGCAGTGCTTGCGGTGTGGGTCAATGTCGAACTCGATGACCATGCCATCCGAAGTGGTAATCTGCTGATCTTCCAGATGCACGGTCATGCGGGCGTTTTCACCCTTGTGCGCGTCATCCATAAGAATCGCGTGATGCTCTTCTTCGACTACGATGGGCAGGATGCCGTTCTTGAAGCAGTTGTTGAAAAAGATGTCGGCGAAGCTGGTCGAGATCACCACCTTGATGCCGAAATCCTTGATCGCCCATGGCGCATGTTCCCGCGACGAGCCGCAACCGAAATTGTCGCCGGCCACCAGAATCTCGGTGTTGCGATAAGCGGGTTTGTTCAGAACGAAATCTTCGTTCTCGCCGCCATGATCGTGATAGCGCATCTCATCAAACAGCACGACACCCAGGCCAGAGCGTTTGATGGTTTTCAGGTGCACTTTGGGAATGATCATATCGGTGTCGATATTGATCAGTGGCATTGGGGCGGCCACCCCGTGGACTTTTTCGAACTTTTCCATTTCTACACTCCTGCGGGGTAGGGCCGCGCCCGTGCTCCGCGTTTAAGCTTCTTTCGCTTCTGTTGTTTCGTCCTTGGGTGCGTTCTTGACGAAGAACGCCATGAAGACCAATCCGAACCCGTTGAACAGCATCTCAATGCCCAGGAAGATCCCCAGTATACTCAGCAGAGCAGCCGGTTCCTTGCCCACATAGGTCCAGATGATGCCGGCGAGGATGATCGACAAGATGCCCGAGATCATCGTGGGCCAGAAAAACTGCGTTCCTTTCATCTGGAACGACAGAATGACCCGCGCGATGCCGCCTGCCATAAACAGGATCAGCATCACAGTTGCCAGCGTCAGCGTGCCCTGCAGCGGGTGATCCAGAAAGGACCAGCCCAGAAACAGCATGACCGCACCCATGATGAGTGACAGGATCTTGTTGCCAGTGCCTTCAACCGTGAAGCCACCAACGATCTGCATTCCGCCCGCAATCAATAGCAACACACCAGTTACTACTGTTACGGCAACGGACGCCACGACCGGTGCGCCCAATACGAACACCCCGAATGCTATGGACAAAAGTCCAAGCAGTAGCCATTTGACCCAATCACTCATGTTAGTCTCTCCATCAAATATCTAGATATGAGAGACTCTTACATCAATTCACGGACGTCTGTCAGCCGTCCTGTGATTGCCGCAGCGGCAGCCATTGCAGGGCTCAGCAGATGGGTACGCCCACCGCGACCCTGACGGCCTTCGAAGTTGCGGTTCGAAGTCGCGGCACAGCGCTCGCCCGGTTGCAGCTGGTCGGGGTTCATCGCCAGACACATTGAACAGCCCGCGAGACGCCACTCGAAACCGGCATCTTTGAAGATCTCGGCCAAACCTTCTTCTTCGGCCTGTGCACGCACCAAGCCCGAGCCTGGTACGACCATGGCGCGCATGCCGTCCTTGATCTTCTTGCCTTTCAGGATTTCCGCCGCAGCGCGCAGGTCTTCGATCCGACCGTTGGTGCAAGAGCCGATGAAAACAGTGTCGATTTCAACATCGCTCAGCTTTTGACCGGCTTCCAAGCCCATATACTCGATCGAACGGCGGGCCGCGTCGACTTTACCGCCTTCGAAATCTTCGGGATGCGGTACGGATGCGGTGATCGGCAGCACATCTTCGGGACTGGTGCCCCAAGTGACGACCGGCGCGATATCTTCACCACGCAGCGTGATGACTTTATCGAAATGCGCATCTTCGTCGGTGTAAAGCGTCTTCCACCAGTCCATCGCGGCTTCCCACTGCGCGCCTTTGGGGGCATGCGGGCGGCCTTTGACATATTCAAAGGTGGTCACATCCGGCGCGATCAGGCCAGCGCGGGCACCGCCTTCGATGGCCATGTTACAGACGGTCATGCGCCCTTCCATCGAAAGATCGCGGATCGCTTCGCCGCAATACTCGATGACATAACCCGTACCGCCAGCAGTACCGGTCTCGCCGATCACAGCCAGAGTGATATCTTTGGCGGTCACACCCGGCTGCAGTTTGCCGGTGATTTCGACCTTCATATTCTTGGACTTCTTCTGGATCAGAGTCTGGGTGGCCAGAACGTGTTCAACCTCGGATGTGCCGATGCCGTGCGCCAGAGCGCCGAATGCACCATGAGTCGCCGTGTGGCTGTCGCCGCAAACAACGGTCATGCCGGGCAGGGTCCAGCCCTGTTCGGGGCCGACGATATGCACAATGCCCTGACGGACGTCGTGCACAGGGTAATAGTGAATGCCGAAATCTTTGGCGTTCTTGTCCAGTGCCTCGACCTGAATGCGTGATTCCGGGTTTTCGATACCATTCACACGGTCCGGCGTGGTCGGAACGTTGTGATCCGGCACGGCGATGGTTTTTTCTGGCGCGCGCACCTTGCGGCCCGCCATGCGCAGGCCTTCGAATGCCTGTGGGCTGGTCACTTCGTGCACCAGATGGCGGTCGATATACAGCAGGCAGGTGCCATCATCGGCCTCGTGGGCGACATGGGCATCCCAGATCTTGTCATAGAGTGTTTTGGGGGACATCGGTCCTCTCCCGTATGTAATGAGAAATAGCTGGCGAGTTGGCTTAGGCCGCCGATAGGCGGGCCAAGACCGTGCGGGCAGCCCCAAAGAACCGTTCACGCAGACGCGCGCGATCTTCCAGATTCTGTTCTTGGGCCACATTGAGTCTCATACGCACCAGATATAACGGGCATTCGTGTCAATCAAGGTTCAATCCCAACCGTCTCACTGCGGGCTTGCATCATCCAGCATCGCTGTCCAAGCTGACCTGCAGGAGAGGTGAATGAACCAGGATTTACTACCGGAGACGCTCTCGGAGCTTTACGCCAACATGACGGCGGCGTTTTCCTCGCAAATTGAAGGTCTGGTCGAGTTGATCGTCACCCCAGGATGGCGGCAGTATCAACTCATCATCATCCTGTTTCTCTGGGCAATCTCATTCTTGCTGAAACTGCTGACGCAGGGCCGATGGGAAACCTGGGCGAGGGCCCGGGTGGGATGGCCGAAATGGCGTCTGCGGATATTGATCCAACTGATGCGCCGTCTGACGTTGGTCTATTTTGTGTTGCTGTCTGGTGGGCTTTATCTGGTGATGCAACAGGTCACATGGCCGTCGCGGAGCTATATACTTGGTGTCTTCGCAACGCTGGCTGTTGCATGGCTGGCCATCGCGTTGGTTTCGCGATTGGTGAGAAACCGAACGCTGCGACAAATATTTAAATGGTCTATGTGGGTCTATGCCACGCTGATTGCGTTGAACCTGACGGATGATGTAGCCGGTTTCCTAGACGGCGTCGCCATTTCAATCGGTGATCTTCATATCTCGGCGCTGGGCATCATCAAGGCTGTACTGCTGATCGGCGTCCTGCTGACTTTGGCGCGTGTCGGCACACGCGCGGCTGAGCGCGGCCTAACGAACAATCAAGACATAACACCATCGATGCAGGTTCTTCTGGCCAAGGGTATTCAGGTGCTGCTCTACGGGGCGGTGTTCATGGCGGCGATCCGCACCCTCGGGTTTGATCTGACTGGCATAGCGTTGCTGTCCGGGGCCATTGGCGTCGGGATCGGGTTTGGCCTGCAAAAAGTGGTTTCGAACCTGATCTCAGGCATCATCATCCTGATGGACCGGTCGATCAAACCGGGCGACGTGATTTCACTCGGGGACACATTTGGTTGGATTAACGCGCTGGGCGCGCGCTATGTCTCGGTGGTTACGCGGGATGGTCGGGAATATCTGATTCCAAACGAAGATCTGATTACCAATCAGGTTGTAAACTGGTCGCATTCCGACCGTTTCGTGCGGTTGGATCTCGATTTCGGCACCAGCTACGACGACGACCCGCACAAAGTCCGCGCGACAGCGATCCGTGCCGTCAAGACGGTTGGTCGAGTGCTGAGTGGAGGCAAACATGAACCTGTCTGCCATATCACTGGTTTCGGTGACAGCAGCGTGGACTATGTGTTGCGCTTCTGGATCAGTGATCCGAACAAGGGTCTGACAAACATTCGGGGCAATGTTTTCCTGGCGCTGTGGGATGCGTTCAAGGTCGAAGACATCTCGCTTCCGTTCCCGCAGCGTGAAATCCGCGTATTGGGCGGCCTGGAGGCCGACGCCGAGGTGCAACATCTCGCCAAAGAGTGACTGGATGTGGGGCGCAGCGTCGGCCCTTTCATTGAAATGTTGCAATCCCCTTGTTACCTTATTAGTACCCCGGCGCCGGGGTTTGGCGGCGCGCAGCAAAGGAGGACTATGTCCTGTCTCTACATACACAGGCGGGTTTGCCCGCCGATGATGGGGCCGATGTAATGGCCCACTCTCAGTCAATCAGCGACAAGCTGCTTGAACGTATCCTTTCCTCACTTTCCGATGACAAGGCCGAAGACGTCGTGCAGATCAACCTGCAAGGTAAGTCTTCTGTTGCGGATCACATGGTGATTGCCTCAGGTCGGTCGACCCGTCAGGTCTCGGCCATGGCGGAAAAGCTGACGGATCGCATCAAGCAGGAATTCGGTTTCACCTCGAAGGTCGAAGGCAAGGATGCCGGCGACTGGGTGCTGATCGATACGGGCGACGTGGTCGTTCATATCTTCCGCCCCGAAGTGCGTGAATTCTATCAGCTGGAAAAGATGTGGCTGCCTCAGGGCGGCAGCGCCTCGGCGAATTGAGGCGCCATCCCGGCCTGTATTGAGGGGCCGGAGGCGAGAGAGACATGCGTATCAGCATCGTTGCGGTTGGGCGATTGCGCGCCGGACCGGAGAAATCCCTGCTTGACGACTACCTGACCCGATTTGACAGGACCGGCCGCGCGCTGGGCCTTGGTCCTGCGAAGGTGATCGAGGTCGAAGACAAGAAAAACGCAGGCATAGGGGCCGAGGCGGCCCTGCTGCGCAAGGCGCTGCCCAAGGGTGTGGTGATCTGTACGCTAGATGAGCGCGGACGGGTGTTGTCCTCGCCTGATTTTGCAAAAAAGCTGGGTGGATGGCGCGACGCGGGCCGACAGGATCTGGCGCTGATCATCGGCGGAGCGGACGGAATAGACCCTAATCTGCGGGCGGAGGCTGATTTTTCCCTATCCTTTGGGTCAATGGTCTGGCCCCATATGTTGGTCCGTGTGATGCTGGCCGAGCAACTTTACCGGGCCGCGACCATCCTTTCAGGCGGCCCTTATCACCGGGTCTGACATGGCGCAGCTATTGATCGTCTACCACTCGCGCACCGGCGGCACCCGGCAAATGGCTGAAGCCGCAGCCGAAGCAGCGCGGGATGAAGCGAACACCATCCTGAAAACCGCCGATCAGGCCGGTCCGAACGACTTGCTGGCCTCCGATGGCTATATCTTCTGCGCGCCCGAGAACCTGGCCGCGATCTCTGGGCTGATGAAAGAGTTCTTTGACCGCTGCTATTATCCGGTGCTGGGTCAGATCGAAGGTCGACCCTATGCGCAGATGGTCTGCGCCGGATCAGATGGTGAGAATGCCGCGCGACAGATGGCACGGATCGCAACGGGGTGGCGGTTGAAAGAGGTGCAACCGCCCCTGATCATCTGCACTCATGCGCAAACACCCAAGGCGATCTTGGCCGAAAAGATCATTCCCGAAGAACAACTTGAAAACTGTCGTGAGGTTGGAGCGGCCTTGGCCGCAGGTCTCAGCCTCGGGGTGTTCTGAGGGTCAGTTCAGATCGACCACGGTCGTGTCTTCGCTCCAACCACCGACATTGTCGCGCGCCTGAATTTGCACCTGCGTGGTCCCGTCCGGGAGAACCACCCCGCCAAGTGACCGTGTAAAGGGCTGCTCATCGACATGAGGGTGATGCAGCACACGCATCCCCAGCTCGTTCCCCTGCATATCCAGAACACGCCAGCCGTCGGCATAGTCATCCCATCCGGTGTCGGAGTGGCGGATCGTGACGTCGAACCGCCAGGTATCCCCATTTGATTGGGCTGAAACCTGTTCGACCGTCGGAGGGTCGGCGAATGCGGGGCTGGCCAGTAAGGCGCTGAGAATCAGATATCGCATGGGGTCAAACTATGCTCTCGCGCATGGCATTGCGATCACGACTCTGTGTTTGGTGGCGCAGTCATGATTACGGTGCGTGAATGCGAGGCGAATTCGCGACGATAGAGCACACCGAATGTGACGATTGAGCTTAGGAACAAGGCTACCGGTCCAAGTATCCATGCAATTGAAGCCAACGCAAAATATGTCGCCCGCAACGCGCGATTGAAACTACGAGCCGCCGTGATGCAGATATCAGCGGATTGTGTGGCGCGTGGATAGGCCTGTGGATCATCGGGATCATTTGGAACAGCGGCCATCAGGATTGCGCAATACCCAAACAGGCGATGCGACCAGACAAATTTCAGAAAAGCGTTCGACAGAAAAAGCAGAATAATCAGTATCTTGATTTCCCAAACCATGGCAGGCGCACGGCCGATGGCAAGATCTTCAGCAACCCCAGCAAGGCGTTCGGTATTGCCAAGCAATGCCAAGCCGCCGCCTATTGCAATCATGATTGTCGAAGCGAAGAACGTGCTGCCCTGACGCATGGCCGAGATCACTTGTGCATCGAACACACGCGGCTGGCGCGTCACCATTTCACGCATCCAGACCTTGCGAAAATCATCCATCATCAATGAAACCGATGGTTTCTGAGAGGACGGATTTTCGATCCTCCACCCAATCCCCAGCCATGTCGCGAACAATAGCAAAACGGCTGCATAGTCCAGCGAGGAAAACAGTAATGTGCGGTCGATCCAGGTCATGCCGCGACACTATTGTTGGATTCGGCAACTTGCCAGTCGATAAAATTGGTAATATAATTTTACCAAATGGAGGATCAGCGATGGAAATGCCCAAGCCAAATCCGGATGTCTTAGCACGCAAGCAGGCATTGGTTGCGCGACTACAGCAAGTGCTGCCGAAGGATGCTGTTATCCATGAAGAGGCCGAGACCAGGGCTTATGAATGTGATGCGCTGACCGCCTATAAATGCCCGCCAATGCTGGCTGTACTGCCTTCGACCACGCAGCAGGTTTCAGATGTCTTGCGCATTTGCCATGAACTGGGTGTGCCGGTTGTACCGCGCGGCGCGGGCACGTCATTGGCGGGTGGTGCCCTGCCGACGGCAGATTGTGTGATTCTAGGCGTTGCACGGATGAACGAAGTTCTGGAAATCGATTACGACAACAGGTTTATCAAGGTGCAATCCGGCCGAACCAACCTGAGTGTAACCGGTGCCGTTGAAGAAGAGGATTTCTTTTACGCCCCCGATCCCTCATCCCAGCTTGCCTGCGCCATTGCCGGAAATATCGCGATGAATTCGGGCGGGGCGCATTGCCTGAAATACGGGGTGACGACCAACAATCTGATGGGTGTGACTATGGTCATGATGGATGGCAGCGTGGTCGAAATTGGAGGTGCTTATCTGGATGCAGGCGGGTTGGACCTGTTGGGTGTTATCTGCGGATCCGAAGGGCAATTGGGTGTCGTAACTGAAGCAACGTTGCGCATCCTGCGCAAACCTGAGGGCGCGCGGCCCGTTCTGATGGGCTTTGACGATAATGAAGTGGCCGGTCAATGCGTCTCTGACATAATCAAATCGGGCATATTGCCTGTCGCGATCGAGTTCATGGACCGCCTTTGTATTCGAGCCTGCGAGAATTTCGCCCAAGCGGGTTATCCTGATTGCGAGGCGTTGCTGATCGTCGAAGTTGAAGGATCAGAGGCAGAGATCGATAGCCAGTTGTCGAAGATTATCGAGATCGCCAAGCGGCATAATCCGGTTGAGCTGCGAGAAAGCCAATCGGCTGATGAAAGCGCCCGTATCTGGCTGGGTCGGAAATCGGCCTTTGGCGCGATGGGGCAAATCAACGATTATATGTGTCTGGATGGGACGATCCCGGTCTCATCGCTACCCTTCGTCCTGCGCCGGATCGGGGGGCTGAGCAAAGACTATGGCCTGCCAGTCGGCAATGTGTTCCATGCCGGTGACGGCAACATGCACCCCTTGATCCTGTTTGACGCCAACAAACCCGGCGATCTTGAGAAATGTGAAGCGTTCGGGGCGGACATCCTGAAGCTTTGCGTTGATGCGGGAGGCTGCCTGACTGGTGAGCATGGGGTCGGCATCGAAAAGCGTGATCTGATGACACACCAATATGAACCACAGGATCTTGAGGCGCAGATGGCGGTGAAAGATGTGTTTGATCCGAATTGGCTGTTGAACCCAGCCAAGGTGTTTCCGCTAAAGGCGTCTGCCACGCGCAGGATGGCCGCGGAATAGATGAGCCTTCCCCATCAATACCCAGAGTATATTCGAAAAGATGAAGTGCCATGACACCTGAAACCGAGGCTGAACTTGCGGACATCGTTGCCGGCCTGGATGGCCCAGTGCGTATTGCCGGAGGCGGCACGCGCGGCCTTGATGGGCCCGAGCCTGTGCTGAACCTATCGGGACTGCACGGAATCACACAGTATGAGCCGGGCGCATTGACTCTGGTCGCACATGCCGGGACTCCAGTGACTGAGATCGAGGCGGCTTTGGAGGCCGAGGGTCAGCAAATGGCGTTCGAACCGATGGATCATCGCGGTTTGCTGGGCACCACGGGGGAACCGACAATCGGCGGTGTTGTCGCGGCCAACATCTCGGGGCCGCGTCGAATTCAGGCGGGCGCGTGCCGGGATTTCCTGTTGGGCGTACGTTATGTCGACGGGTTGGGGCAGGTGATCAAGAATGGCGGGCGGGTGATGAAGAACGTCACCGGTTACGATCTGGTCAAGCTCATGGCGGGTTCCTGGGGCACGCTAGGGGTGCTGTCAGAGGTCTCGCTGAAAGTGCTGCCTAGACCTGAGATCGAGACCACTCTGGCAGTCGGGGCCGCTGATGTAGGAACCGCAGTTGATCTCATGTCCACTGCCCTGAAATCCCCCTTCGAGGTGAGCAGCGCAGCCTATGATCCACTGGATGGGCAGGCGCTGTTGCGGATCGAAGGATTTGCCGACTCTGTTGCCTATCGGGTAGGTCGATTGCGCGAAATCCTTGGGGGCGAATGCACCGAGTTAGAGAATTCGAGGAACCGCTGGGTCGATCTGCGTGATCTGCGTACATATCAGGATCTGGAAGGTGATGTCTGGCGCTTATCGGTGAAACCCGGCGATGCAGCCAGCCTTGCAGAACGGATCGACGCGGATCGAACCCTATTTGACTGGGGTGGGGGCTTGATCTGGGTATTGGTGCCAAAGGGCACCAATCTGCGTGCACGACTGGGTCACTTTGAAGGACATGCAACGCTGGTACGTGCAGAGGCTGACACCATCGTTGAATTTGGGCGATTCCAACCAGAGAGCACGCAGATTCAGGCTCTAACAAAGGCAATTCGGAAGAGATTTGACCCTCGGAACGTGTTCAATCCGGGTCTGATGGGGTAGGCGATGCAGACGAAATTTACCGAAAAGCAGTTGCAAGACCCAGCGATTCAGCGATCCAACGAGATACTCCGAAATTGTGTTCACTGTGGTTTCTGTACAGCAACCTGCCCGACTTATCAGGTGCTAGGCGATGAGTTGGACAGCCCTCGCGGGCGCATCTATCTGATCAAGGACATGTTGGAGAATGAGCGTGTTCCGGACGAAAAGACTGTCAAGCATATCGATCGCTGCCTATCCTGCCTCGCCTGCATGACCACGTGCCCCTCGGGCGTGCATTACATGCACCTCGTGGACCACGCACGGGAATATATCGAAGACAACTACAAGCGCCCGATCTCGGATCGTGCTCTGCGCTGGATATTGGCCAGAATCCTGCCTTATCCGTCACGCTTTCGCTGGGCTCTAATCGGGGCAAAGCTGGGTCGTCCGTTCCGGTTTCTGATGCCGGATGCCCGGCTGAAGGCGATGCTGGACATGGCGCCGAGATATATTCCACCGGTTAGTCGCAATGATGACCCTCAGAGCTTTGCAGCAAAAGGCGCTAAGAAGAAACGCGTCGCCCTGATGACGGGCTGTGCGCAAAAAGCGCTGAACACCGACATCAACGACGCCACGATTCGCCTGCTGACCCGATTGGGCTGCGAAGTTGTTGTCGCCGAAGGTGCCAGCTGTTGTGGCGCATTGACCCATCACATGGGTAAAACCGGTGAAAGCCATGCGTCTGCTGCAGCAAATATCCGGGCCTGGACACGCGAAATGGATGGTGATGGTCTGGACGCGATCGTGATCAACACCTCGGGGTGTGGTACCACGGTCAAAGATTATGGGCACATGTTCCGCAGTGATCCGCTGGCGGCGGATGCGGGGCGTGTATCCGCCCTGGCGATGGATATCAGTGAGCTTTTGGTGCAGCTGGAGATGCCGGACAGCGACAAGAAAGAACTGGTTGTTGCCTACCACGCGGCGTGTTCATTGCAACATGGGCAAAAGGTTACCTCTTATCCCAAGAACCTGCTGAAATCTGCTGGATTCACAGTGTTAGAGCCTAAAGATAGTCATTTGTGCTGTGGCAGTGCAGGAACCTACAACCTGATGCAGCCTGAGATTTCGGGTCAGTTGAAACAACGAAAAGTGCGCACGCTTGAGGCTAGAAACCCTGATGTTATCGCGGCAGGTAACATCGGATGCATGATGCAGATCGGCTCTGGGACTGACACGCCCGTTGTCCACACAGTCGAGCTGCTGGACTGGGCCACCGGAGGGCCGGAACCGCGCGCATTGCGCGACGGCATGGCTGGGGTACCCCAACTGCGCTGATCGATTGCTGCACCCGCGCATCAGGTCCGGTTGAATTTCATCCAAGGGGCAATTGCCCTATTTTCGCCGCACCAACGGCATACGAATCTTGGTCGGACCTCATGACCGGAGACCCGCGTGCGCAACTGGATCACGGCTATTGTCTTCAGCTTGCTGCCCTTGGCAGGACAGGCGCAGGATACTGGGCTTAGGAGCCTGGAAACCACCGATGCTGGGCGCGAGTGGATGGCAGTTGGTCGGCTGGATATCGACGGCACCGGGTTTTGTACCGGATCGCTGATATCTCCGACTCTGGTACTGACGGCCGCGCATTGTCTGTACGACAAAACCACAAAACAGCGAATTAATCCGGCCCGGATCGAGTTTCTGGCCGGTTGGCGCCTCGGTTCCGCCTCGGCTTATCGCCCGGCGCGTCGAACAGTGGTTCACCCCGACTATGTGTATGAAGGCAAAGTTTCTGCAACGCGGGTGCGTCATGATATTGCGCTGATCGAGCTGTGGCAGCCGATCCGCAACACCTCGGTCATTCCTTTCGAAACCGGACGTCGTCCTGCCCGCGGTCAAGAGGTGGGGGTTGTCTCGTACGCGCATGACCGCGCCGAAGCGCCAGCACTGCAGGAAGTCTGTTCCGTCATTGGGCGACAGGCTGGAATTCTGGTTATGTCCTGCAACGTGGATTTCGGGGCATCCGGTGCGCCGATCTTTTCGTTTGACGGTGAGCGGCCCCGCATTGTGTCGGTCGTTGCAGCGAAGGCCGAATTGCAGGGTCAACGCGTTGCGCTGGGCACCGCATTGGATGAATCGCTGGAATTGTTGCGGGCCGAGCTTTCGCAGGGGCGGGGTATGAACGCCACATTGGACAACAACACCAAAAACCTCGGAGCAAAGTTCATTAAGCCATGATGCGTGTTTTTCTAAGTATCACCTTGCTTGTTTCTATTCTCTTAACTGCCGCGCAGGCCCAGACCAGTGGCAAGCGCCGACTGACGGATCGCGATGATCTGTATGGGTGGGAGGCGGTCGGACGTCTGGATATCGGCGATCAGGGCTTTTGCACCGGTACTTTGATCGCAAAGGACATTGTGCTGACAGCGGCGCATTGCGCTGTGAGCAAGGCCACCGGAAAACCCTATGCCCCCGGTGAATTGACCTTTCGCGCCGGTTTGAGCGACGGTCAGGCGCTTGCGGATCGCAAGGTCATCCAGATTGCGACCCATCCCGATTTTGTTGCCAATGCGCCGGTATCGGCGTCACGTGTTCGAATTGATGTGGCTCTAATGCGGCTGGAAGAGCCGATTCCCTATTCGATTGCTGATCCGTTCGCCCTGCACAGCGGCCGCGTCAGCGACAGCGAAATCAGCGTCGCCTCGTATGGTCGCGGTCGGGCCGAGGCGATCACGCGCCAACGCTCTTGCCGCATCCTGCAACGCGGGCAGGGGCTGATCAGCTTTGATTGCGATATTACATTCGGTTCGTCGGGCTCCGCTATTTTAGCAAAAAAAGGCCCGCGTTGGCAGATCCTGTCGGTTGTTTCGGCGGGCGCATCGGATGGTCAACGCAAGATCGGCTACGGGATGGAGCTGTCGGGGATTGTCTCGGAACTCAAGGCGATATTGCGTCGTGACGCGCCCCGACCCACGGCAACAATCCGCAGATTGCAGCCGGGTTCAGCCAAGTCCAGTTCGGGTGCTAAATTCCTCAGCGCGGGCGGGTCTTGAACCCGGTCCTTTTACTTCCCATCTGAGTTTTACCGGATCGCCAAAGCTGGGGTCCGGCATAAATCACCGCCCGTCCATTTCGGAGGGCAATTTCGTGAATCGCTCAAAGATGAGGATACGACATGCGTACATTTGACTTCGCACCACTTCACCGCGCAACCATCGGTTTCGACCAGATTGCAGACATGATGGACCGGGTTTTGACCAATGACGTGGCTCAGCCCAGCTATCCCCCTTACAACATCGAAAAGACCGATGCTGATACCTACCGCATTTCGGTCGCTGTTGCCGGGTTTTCCGAGGCCGATCTGTCGGTTGAGGTAAAGGAAAATTCTCTGGTGGTTTCCGGCAAGAAAGCTTCGGACGAAAAAGAGCGCAGCTACCTGCACCGTGGCATCGCCACCCGCGCGTTCGAGCGCCGCTTTGCTCTGGCCGACCACGTTCGTGTCACCGGCGCGAGCCATGAAAACGGCATGCTGAACATCGATCTGAAGCGCGAAGTGCCAGAAGCGCTGAAACCGCGCCGGATCGAAATTTCGTCTGGCAAGGCCATTGAAAAGGACGTGGTTGACGCCAAAGCCGTGAACTGAGGCTGTTGATCACTTAGCGACAGTCCCGCCTCTCTGGGTTGTCGCACCACACGCCCCGCGTTCCTCCAGGCGCGGGGCGAAGTTGTATCCATCGCAACACGGACATGGTGGGCAACACGTTTTCACGAAAATCTGGCAATAGTTTAGGTCGTCAGGCTAGTCTCTTCTGGAACACTTCAATGAACTGAATTTCGTTCAGTGCCTTCAGAGGGAGACGAAATAGATGCGAATGAAATCCGTTTTTGCCGCTATAGTCTGTGCCGTTGTTGCATCGACCACACTGACCGCGACATCAACCCGTGCCAACGATACAGGAGCGCTTATCGCTGGGGTCGCGTTGGGTGTGCTGGGAGCGTCGATCGCCAAACACCATCACAAGCACGGATCAAAGTACCAGAAGCACCCGCATGTTTCGCCCGAGGAGAATGCGATCGGGCTTTGTATGCATCGGACCCACACCGCCATGAGCAATCAAGGCTACTATGCCGTCGATTTTGAGCGGACGCTTTCCTATACGACGAATTCTGATGGCATCGATCTGATTGATTTGGAGGTCGCGCGCTCGAAGGACAGCAATGATGCGCGGAGCCAAATAAAAGCCCATTGCGCTATTCAAGATGATGCTGTGGTCAATTTCCGGTATTCGAACTACTGAGCTTGCCATCGGCAGCTTCAACTTAAGAAATCCAAGAGCTTCTATTTTCCCTTCTGAAAACCAGCGGGCAATGTGTCTCGGCCTTGTCTCTGCGTCTATCTTTTTAGCGTCGAGTTTGTCACAGTCTTGGTGATTTGGAGACCCAAGGGGATGTAAATTGCCATAACATTCCCTATGTCATTGGATGATAAGAAGAATAGGGATAGCAGATGTCGAACCAGCAATTCGAAGCATTGATTCAAGAGACGCAACAGAAAGTCCGCGAAAGCCAGTCGCAGATTGAAGGCTTGACCTCACGGATCGAAGCGGCGCGTACCAAGATCGGAACCGCAGAGGCAGATATCGACATTGAAAATGCCACTTTGGAAGATGTGCACGCCCATACCGAGGTGATGAACGCCAACATCGCTGAGCTGATCATGGGGCTCGACGACGTGACCAACGCGTTTTCCAAGGATTTCGACGAAATGCGTTCGAAAACCGGGTGGGAGTCGTTCGTCGGCATCTTCGCCAAGGCCAAATCCGAGTCCATGCGGCAGGAACGCATGCGCACCGCCAATATTGATGACAAGCTGCAGGACCTGATCGCCAAGTCCGATGTGATCGTAAAGTTGCTGGAAGGGCAGTTGTCGGTACTGGAGGAACAGCGCGTCAAGGTCGAAGACAACCTGACTGTCACGCTGGATGACCGTGAGGCGACGGTGGCCGAGCTGGAAGCACTGCGCGCCGAGCTTCAGGGTATGGACCCGACGATCATTACTCTGGAAAACAAGATCAGCGTCGAACAGGACGCCGCCGCGCGCACCCAGCTGGAAACCGAACTGGCCGAATTGAACAAGCAATACAACGCCAAGGTTCAGGAAGAGCAGGTCAAGTTGGCCAAATCCCAGACGCTGGAACGCTATATCGAAAAGGGCAAAACCTGGGTCGACTCACTGCAAAACCAGGCGGCGACGCAGATGGTGCTGATCAACAAGCTGCAGACAGACACGCAACAACGCGTGGTGCTGTATGACGCCCTGACCAAGTCGCTGAAAACAGCGCAGCAGCAGGACGTGGCCCACCGCATCAACGAGATTGGCGTGCAGACGGACCAAGAGGCGCAGACGGCGATGGCCGCTATCGGCACCGCGACCAACCAGAAAATGGCCGACATGCTTGAGGCGCATGAGGACCACATGGTCTTCGCCCGCGACGTGCTGGAGAAAAAAGCCAAGGCCGATGAGCGTTTTGCCCGCCGGTTCGCCTCGATTGTCGAGAAGCATGATAAGAATTTGTATGGGGGTTGAGGAAAGGGTCGGGAGTTACCATGAAAACAACGACTCTTTTGCTTGCGACGGTCCTGTTTCTGACGGTGCTAACATGCCTGGTAATAGGTTCCGTGACTTATCAATCTGCAGGTTCCCCCAACTGGCAACTTGTTCAGATAGTTTCGGCTATTGGGTTGGGACTGCCGATATTCGCATGGCTTTGGGTTAGGATGTTCAACGTATTCTTCCCGCTACTTCTTTGGGTATCTTGGAAATACTTCTGCCTGATCGAATGGGCCTTCGGAATTCGAATTGGGGCTTGGTTCGGCAAGCAACTCATTGGCGATCCTATGATCCAAGGTAACGAAAGAGGATTCTGGCCTTTTTTGCATCGAGAAGTAGCGGGACCATTTGAGCCAAAAGAATCGCATGACTGACCCCACCCAAGACCATGTCGGCCTGACCGACACTTTCGCCTCACGCCGTTATTTCCGCAAATTCGAGGTGATCACCGTCCACCTTCTGCGCGTAGCCGCAACGATGGAGGCGGAGGGCGCGATCAGCAAGCAAGAGGTGCGGATCGTGTCGCGCTACCTTTCGGGGCTGCTCTACACCTTCCGCGCGCTATCCATGAAATACCTGCTGGTCGGGCGCGATACGGGGCGGTTCTTTGGCAGCCTCGCCATGGACAAGCGCGACAGCGGATTTCCGGTTGCGGCCGAGCTGTTGACGATGGCCAATGACGCGCAGCAGGCGCAGGTGCATCTGGCGAATATGCCCTCCGAGGATGATCTGAAAACCGACATGGTCCGCACGATCATCGGTGATCAGGAGATCCCGACCAAGCTGCAATTCGCGCTGTCCCAAAGGCTCTATTATGAGGAATTGCTGAAGGGTCAGCTGTTCTGGGCCCGCAATGATCCCGAATGTCACTGGATCGGGAATGAGGGCGAACGGCGTAAGTTCATGATCCACTGGGCGGTCTATGACAGCCAGATCAACCTGCCGGTCATTTACCTGATGCAGTTGGAGGACAGCGGCAAGACGGCGTTGCCCAAAGACCAGCGTCGCTGGCCAGAAGTACAGGCGCATCTGATGGCGCAATCACTGGGCGGACTGAAACTGGTCACCATCGCCAAGGGGTTTGATCAGGATTTCGACGACTTGCACCCCAAGCACCTGCGCCGCATCCACGTGGGGCCGATGTATTCCTCGGCCTATACCGAACAATCCGGCCCGCTGCGCCAGGTGCTGGAGGATGCGCAATCTCCGCAAGGTCAGGACTGGGCGCTGGCCTGGACCACCGAGGAACTGGAAAGCGAAGACGTGATCGAAGAGCGTGCCGGGTGGTTCTCGACCGTCGAACGCGAGGTTTTTGCCTTGGATTCGTTCGGTGGGCAGGGGGCCGAAACCGGGGCCACGCGCACCCAGCGGTCGATCATCGTGCCGCAACGTCCGTTTCAGGTGCTGGCTGAACGCAAGCCACCGGGCTTTGCCGATGTGCGCAAGTTTGTGGTCAGCAAGGCCGGTCAGGTGCTGAGATATTGAGACCAGAGGCGGGCTGAAACCCGCCCTACGTGATAAGAGTAGGCCGGGCTTCAGCCCGGCATTGCGAGGAAGAAGATGAGTTTGACGTCAGATCAGATGGAATTGCGCGAAGACGACATTCGTAAGCACTATCCGGCAGCGACCGCTTTGCTGAGCGGTTTCGAGCACGCTCCGCGTATTGCCAAAGCGGTTGAAACGACTGTCGAACGATCCCCTGGTGTCTCTACCGGGCGGCGGTTTCGGTCGACGACGCCGGGTCTGGTGACACGCCGTACTGCCCGCAGGGACGGGGTGCATCTAGTCGAACGGATCGAAGCGTCAGATGACGGGGATACTCTGGTCTCGCCGCCACAGGCGACTTCGCAACAGGCGATACGACGTGCCATCGCAATCGCTCTGGCCGTGGCCGAGGCTTATGCGGAACAGACTCCGCTGGCGGATCTGAAGCGCGCGAATTTGGCCGGAGATCTACCTGCCGCCCGCAAGACCGAATTCTCGGAACTGCTGACTGCCGAGGCTCTGATCACCTCGCACACCTTCGGCAATGCGCTGGCGTACTTGATGTCCTCGCATCTGGGAGAGACCACTGTCGATATCGGTGAGATCGAAGAGGTCCTGACCGACAACGGCCAACTCGCCTTGCACGGCGCGCTGTGGGAGTTGGACCAGACCATTGCCAAACACGCCCCCGATGATGCCCACCTGATCGCGGCCACCAGCGCCTATGCCGAGCAATTGATGGAGAAAGCCGCCCTGCGCGCGCAATCGGCCGGCCATCTAGCCCCGTTCCAGAATGCCGCGTGGCATATCGAGGCCGATGACCTGACGATCCGAGGGTTTGAACCGGCCTCCAAGGCCAAATCCACCACTCTGACCATGACGTTCAAGAAACCGAACGAGGTGGTCGGCAACCATATCGCCAAATATCAGGCCATGAAGCTGGCCAAGATGCTGATGGCATATGACTTTGATCGCCGTCTGAACCCGTTTGCGGAGCTTGGCGGGTTCATCTTTACCTTCATGGGCGACGGTAAACCGGGCACCGGAAAGACCACCCTGATCCAGATGATGGCCGGGCTGATCAACGACTATTGTCAGAACGCGGGCTATCCGTTTCGCTATCAAAACCTGAGCACCGATAATATCGACAGCTATCAGGGCAAATCCGGCCAGAACGCCAAAGCTTTCATCAACACGATCATCGACCCTTCGGTCATCGGTTTCGGCACAATCGACGATATCGACCAGCTTGCGGGCAAGCGCGGCGATCGGCAGTCGTCAGCCGGACAGTTGGAAATCACGGCCGTGCTGATGGAGAGCTTTGCGGGGGCCAACACCGTCGTGCGCGGCAACTGCACCTTTGGCATGTTCTCGAACTACCCAGAGAATGTGGACGACGCCCTACGCCAGCGGGCGGGCGCGCGGTTCCTAGTGGACGGTCCGCAAACGCGTGAGGACTACATCGACATCCTGCACCTGCTGATGGGCCGCAACCACGACATTCCGCTGGGCGAACACGACGCCTATGCCGCGCAGGAGATCAAAAAGGCCGTCGTCGCCAGTTTCGAAAGCCACGCCCGCCCGCATGAGGATGCCCTGCTGCAGGTCTTTGACCGCGTCTCCGGCGACATCGGCCAGATGGACACGATTGCCAAACTGGGCACCTACCTCAAAGCGATCCAACAGGCGGATGAGCGGTTCACCGGGCGCGCGATCAAGAACATCACCGACGCGGTCAAGGTCCGCGCGATGGATTTCGAACTGCCCGACGAATGGATGGAAAACCCCGACCTGTTCCTGTTCCGTGACTACGACACCAAGAAGGCCATGATCGAGGACCTGCGCCAGCCGATCACGGTTGAGATGGTGATGCAGGAAATCAACCGCTACGCCGACAGCGAGTTCCGCTATGCCGACAAGAGCGACGAGGTCGCCATCGAGAACGCGGTGCGTGAGATGGGTCGGATGGAGGAGGCTAAGCGGCGGTATCTGGAGGGGAAGGGGTGACTGAAAGTCTAGTCCACTTCCATGAGTTTAATCTGAAGAAGTCTGATCTTGGTTCGATGACCAAGGAAGAGATAGCTGTATTGGGTATGCTGTCTTACATCTGTAATGAACTTAACGTTTTCGCGCGGTTCCTCAGGCTTACGGAGCGGCAAGATGACGAAAGAGGTCCAGTAAAATTTGCTTCGGATCTTCAGTTCCATGTGGTCCTGAGAACGTTATCTTCCCGCGTTTTTGAGGCATACGAGTTCCTCAAAGAAGCAACCAAGAAAAATGAAAAGCTAGATCCGGAAATGCTGGCGCTCATCCAAAAAAGTACGGAAGAAATTGAAAGATTGGGCGCTTCGGAAGGTCACGCAATAAACCGCAACATTAGAAACGAAACGAGCTTTCACTATAAACTTAATACGGCCCTAAAAAATGCAGGAAGTCTGCCCTGCGATGCAGATGCATCAGTCTATGTCAATTCTCTGGACGGCAACACATACTTCGTGCTCGGAGAAAGCTTGGTGTTTTTTGAAAGACTGCGAAGGTTCTCCGCTGCTGACAAGAAATTTGAAGACCCTGAGATACTGGCAGAAAGCTGGATAAAATGGTCTTTAGAGGTCGTTATGCTTATCAAAGACTTACAAGCGAATTTGTTTGGTATCGTTCTGGATAGGGCGAAGAAAGTACCGAGGAAAACCCACTACTTCGTAAAATCCGAAGTCGTCGCAAAGGATAGGCGTGCAGTAATGCCAGTATTTATACAGAGCGACCAATGATCCGCCTCATCGAAAAAGGCCTGATGTTCGGCAACCTCGTCCACATTTCCAGCCCGGCTCTGGTCGAGCGGTATAACCGCGCGCTGCAGCATCTGTCGGGCAAAACCACGGCGCTGACGGATTTCCATGTCGATATCTCGGGCTATTCGCCGGAGGTGGGGATTGAGCTTGAGGACGAGCTCTACCTCAACCCCAACGGGATTAACCGGCAGTTCATCCTGCTGACGACCGAGCAGAAACGCGCGCCCCTTCTGAACGTCAAGTTCTCGACCTCGCGCGATATCCTGCGTGAGTTCATCGAGATGAACGAGGCGCAGCTGTTTGCTCTAACCGCCACCGATGCGGTGGCCGGAGAGCTGGTGAACTCGGTCATCAAACTCACCACCCCGCGCGACCTGTTGAACCTAAGCAAGATCGAGATCGAGGCCGACACCGTGGGCGGCACCCTGCGCAAAGCCCAGCAGCTAGCGGGCATGGTCGAACGCTTCAAAACCGAAGAGGATGCATGGTTCGACGATGTGCTGATCGCAAACATGATCGAAACGGCCAAGGAAACCGGCGACGTCACCCGCAACCCCGTCCGCCTGCGCCACACCGCATTCGAGCAGCGTAATTTCTGGACGGCACACTTTGGCGGGCTCTACCTGTTCCCGGATATGGATCACCCGGCGGCGATTTGCATAGGCGAAAAGCCCGACGATATGCCGATCAAATATATTTTTGACCCGTCGCAGCGGAACCAGATTGCCAAGTTTCTCGACTACAACGATCTGGTTGAACCTATCGTTAAGGCGCGCGGCGTGGATGCCGCAGCGATCTTACAACAGAAGATGGACTTTCTGACCATTTCTGCGGCTGCTGACGCAGATGTTGATCTGAGCGGGCTGGATCGCAGCGATATGCGACGACTGGCCCGCAATCACGCCGATCGCCTACCCGAGGCGTATCACGGCCTCGCACAACTGTTGCGCTGGGCGACGGATGGCGGGCGCTGGCCACGCATCACCTCGGATCATCCCGCTTATTTCTACACATTGCGCGCAGCCGATACGCCGAACCGCGATCTGGTGAATATGCTGTTGACCGAATTGGCTCCGCTGGATCCGCGGCAGATGTTCATCTGCCACAAGGAATTGTTTTATAGTACTTACAGGACCTGGCCCGAGACCAAGAAAGCCTATGTTGCCGACTTCCTTGCCCGCGAGTATCAGGTGGACAAGGCTGGTGCGCGGGCGGCTTTATTTGGTCATGAACCTGATATGTTAGGCAATGACCGGGTCAGCGAAACAGTGATCGCACGGGTCGGCCCTTGGGGCGCGGTCAGGAGAGATTAAGATGTTCGGAGCGTTGCGCCTGTTTCTGATCCTGCTGGTGATCCAGACGATTGCCTATTTCGCGCTGTCCTTTTATTCGCGCGGAGTTAGGCGGCGAAAGTTGGAGACGTGGTGGGACGAAAAGGGCAAAACCGGTAACAAAGAAGCGTTTGTTGCGCGTGGTTTGCACGTCTACGACAACTCATTCCGGCGCAAACTGATTTTGGGTGTCTATATTGTACCTTGGGTGGCGATTGGCGCGCTGATCTACATCGTGAATTACATGTGAGGGTTAAGGCATGGCCTATGTGAAATGGGCGTTCATTATCATCTTCTGGGGCACGATCGCCGTGATCTTGCAGTATTCCCTACCGCAGCACGATGTGGTGCGGATCGTCAACACCTATGAGGAACGTCAGGACCTGACGGACTGGACGCGAATCTTCTGGTCCGAGCCTGAAGATCAATCCACCAGCCTGTCAAACCGCGATGTACAGTTCATTCAGGCCGTACGCGCCAACGGGAAGCCGATTGTCTATCGCAACGAAGACACCGGTTGGGGCTGGCCGCCTTATTTCAAGTTCGACACTGCGAACCTTTACACCGAGGCCAACGATGCCAAGTCGACCAAAGATAACCCCGATTGGGTGGTCGTAACGCACTACGGCTGGCGGAATGAATTCATGTCGATTTTTCCCAACGCAATTTTCATCCGGCATGTCGAGGGGCCGGATGTCCGCATCATCCCGTGGTTCAATATTGTTTTCCTGACTGTGTTTGCTGCGCTGGTTTGGGCCATCTGGGTTCGATGGCGGCGGTTTCGGCAAAAGAAGATCGATCCTGTTTTGGAGAACATGGAAGATGGTCTTTACGCCGCTGGTGATGCAATAGATGAAAAGCGCAAGGGCTTTCGCCGCTGGCTGGACAGTTGGAAATCCAAGTAAAACCGTATACCAAAAGGCGCACGCTGTGGTCTGACTGCTCATCTCACGATGAACTCAGCATGAAGCGCCCCGGCAGCCTTGATGGTTTTCAGGATGTCGATCATATCGCGTGGCGACACGCCCAAGGCGTTCAACCCGGCGACCACTTCGGACAAGGTGGTAGCCTCGGGGATTTCTGCAAGCCCCGTTCCTTCTTCCTCTTCGATCCCAGCGTAGGTGCGCGGAACAACGACTGTTTCGCCTCGCGCAAACGGATTTGGCTGAACAGCAATCGGGGCTTCCTCGACTGTGAGGGTCAAGTTGCCCTGCGATACCGCCACGCGTGAAATCCTGACGTCCCGACCCATGACAATTGTGCCCGATCTTTGATCCACCACGACGCGGGCTTTGCTTTCGGGTTCGACCAGAATGTTTTCAATACGTCCAATGGCATGCGCGGTTGATACGGCCCGCGTCGCCTCAATGCTCAACTCCACAGTGCCGGAATCGCGCATGAGTGCGACCGCTCGGTTGAATTCCTTATTGATGGCGGCCTCTATGCGGCTTGCAGTCGTGAAATCCGGTTCTCTCAACGCCAGTCTGAATTGAGTCAAATCAGCAAGCTGAAAATCGATCTCGCGCTCCACACGCGCGCCCGAGGGTATGACGCCCGATGTCGGCACCCCGCTTACAACCGACGCTGCTTCGCCTTCAACCGCAGCGCCTCCGGCTAGCACTGTCCCTTGCGCCACGGCATAAATCTGACCATCTGCTGCATTCAGGGGTGTCATGATCAATGTCCCCCCAAGAAGTCCTTTGGAATCTCCGATGGCAGAGACGGTGACGTCAATCTGACCGCCGACGCGCGCGAAGGGTGGTAGGGTGGCGGTGACCAATACGGCGGCGACGTTTTTGGGGCGAAAATCTTCGCCATTCACGTTTACGCCCAGCCGTTCGAGAATGTTGGACATAATCTCTTCGGTGAACGGAGAATTGCGCAAGCCGTCACCGGTGCCATTCAGGCCAACCACAAGGCCGTAGCCAACCAGATCATTGCCGCGGACCCCGTCGAAATCCACCAGATCTTTCAGGCGTATAGCCCCGGCATTGGCAATGCACGGTAAGACTATCAAAAGGAATGCGAGTATCTTCATCTCAGGAAATTCACCAGTGACAGGTTGGCGTTGCGAACGGTCACGGAATACAGACTCTCCAGTTGGAACTGCACGGTTTGCAACTGTGCCGCAGTCTCATAGGGATCTGCAGCGATCAACGCATTGCGCGCATGCTCAGCGCTGGTCTTTGCGGCGGCGTTGCGCGTTGCGGCTTGCTCCACACGCGCCTCAGCCGCGCCGACCTGGGCGCGCAAATTGACCGTCGCATCCTGTGTATTGGCCAGCTCAACACCAAGCTGCGTGAACATTGCGGTTCGTAGATCAGGCGTCCATCCAAGCGCATCATTTGTGGCCAGAGCCGCAACCGCAACATCGCGCAAAGCGTCCTTGAGCGCGGGGTCTGTCGCAATGATCGGAAGCGTGATCCGCTCGTTCTCGGAAATCTGCATCGGAGCCAAGGTGCCCGTACCACCTTGATATATCACCGCATCAAATCCGGCGGGGTCGTTGAACCAATCCTCAGCGGCCTGTTGGATATCTGTTAGGGAGGTCAGCCCTATCAATTCGGCCTGCAGCGCTGTCAATAATGTTTCAGCGGAGGGCAGAGGTGAGACGTCAGTCGACGTTCCGGAATACAGGCTGCGCCCTCCCGCCCGCGTATTCAGGGCTGAGATCATTGTGTCGAGCTCATTTCGTGCCTGAACCGATGCTTGTTCATGTGTCACGGTCTGGTTCGCCGTGCCGAATGATAGCAGCGACGCTGACATCTCGGCGACCGAGCCGCTTAGCGTTGTCAGGCTCAATTGCATTGCGTCCGTGAATAGCCGCGCCTCGGCGGTGGCGATGGAAAGCGCGTCCAACCGTTCCAGGCTGCGATCTAGATCCAGTAGGTGCGAGTAATCACCACCCAGACGGCCCGAGACATCCTGCACCTTGCCGGTGGACATCTCATACGACAGTGTTTCGATTTGTGATTTGATCTCGGCGCTGCGAGTTCTGAGGGTAAGGCCGCGGGCCAGATCCCCGATCGAATTCAGTGTCATGTTCATAACCTCAACAGGGTATCCATCAGTTCATCCACGACAGCGACGATGCGTGCGTTTGCGGCATAGGCTTGCTCGATCTGCATCAAGCGCTGCAGTTCCGCGTCACTGTCAACACCTTGCTCCGCGACGACTTTTTGCATCTCCAGCTGCGCGTTTGCTGCAAAACTGCTGCGCTGGTCAGCTGTGTGTGCGTTTGCCCCGGCTTTGGAAAGCAACGCCTCGGCGATCTCCGCCGCGCGCATCGTGCCTGTCCCAAACCCCACGCTGGGGGCCGGGCGCGAGTCGGTCAGAACGGCCCCAAAAGCTTGCAACTGGCTGGCATCACCCGGCGCACCGGGGGTCAATGCCCCCAGACCCGCGCGTAATCTCCAGCTGTCACCCCCTGCATCCGGGTCGACCACAACATTTAGTGAGATGCGCGACGCAAGACCGGTTTCAGAAACCGGATCAAAGCGGCTGCCGTCATCCGTGAAGACGCCCGGATCGGTCGCGGCAGCGGTCGGGTCCAACCCGGTGGTTTCAAACCGCTCGATCAGGTCGCGGGCGACGGCGTCCAGATCGGCTTGCGCTTCGACGGTCAGTTCGTCGCGGACCGAGAACTGGGCCATCAATGCGCCGCCTCGGATTTGGGCGAACTCTCCGCTCACGCGAACGGGTCGGCCGTTGATCTCAAGCCCGGACAGCAACCCGTTGCCAACGGTCATATGCGGCATGGTATCGCCTGTGGTCGAGAACGAAAACTCGGCCGCGGTTCCTTCCAGCAGGATCAACCCGCCATCGGAATAAAGGGAAATCTGATCATTATCGCGCGCGATCGCGTTGACAGGCACCAACTCGTTGACTTGATCGACCAGAATCTGACGATGATCCAACAGCGCGCCAATATCACCGCCCGAATTGCGGACAGCGGGGATACGAGCATTCAGTTTCTCGATGTCTTTCAGAGTCTGATTCAGCGTATCGACCTGTTTGCCTATCGTGCGATCCGCATCGGATCGCATTTGCCGCACCCCTTCGGACGCTGTATTGAGCGCTGTGCTCAATGTACCGCCTGCACGGGCGGCCTGATCCAACCGTTGGGCTGAGCCGGGCAGGCTTGCAGCTGTAATCAGGCTGCTTTCGAATTGGGCCAGTCTGGCCGAGATCGAAGTGGCATCGTCGGCTGCCCCCAACAGTTTCTCGTAACCTGAATGAAATTGCGCCACGGTTTTGGCTGCCATCAGGTCTGCATCGGTCGCACGGCGGTTTGCGATCAGTACCGGATCCTGGTGCCGAGTGATACCAACGACACGAACGCCATTACCGGAAACTGTGCTGGTCGCCAATTCAAGCGATCTGCGGGCATATCCCGGGGTCAACGCGTTGGCGATGTTTCCTGAAACCACCGCCGCACCACGGCTGGCTGCGCTCAGCCCGCCCAGAGCGTTGTTCAGTGCTGTCGACATATTCATCGGACGCATCCCTTTCGTTGATCAATCATCAGATCAGCGTTTGATATTGGTGGTTTCCTGCAGCATCTCATCCACAGTCTGAATGACCTTGGCGCTTGAGGAATAGGCCCGCTGGGTCTGGATCATTGAGGTCAACTCGGTGGCGACATCGGTGGTCGATTCCTCGCGTGCGAAAGACACGAGATCGCCTGTCGGACCTTCACCCGCGTTCCATAAGAAAAAGGTGCCGCTGTCGCGCGAGGGGGCATAGGTCTGACTGTCCAACGCCGTCAGACCGTTTGGATTCGGCACATCGGCCAGCGGAATCTGGAACATCCGGCGGCTGACCCCAGTATCATAGAAAGCATAGACATAGCCGTTCTCATCAACCTGTACGCTTGTCATCGTGCCAACGGCCGAACCATCGCGTGTGATCGAAACCGGAGCAAAGGTATCGGAAAGCTGTGTAATGCCGTCCGCATCGCCGATCTGGCCGATGTTGATCTCCATCGGTCCGCCGGCGACGTTGACGACAACGCTGCCGTTTGCCGGGTCATAGGCACCGCCGGTCACGGCGGTGACGCTGGCTAGTGTACCACCGGCTGTACGGCTATCGGTGAAGGTCAGGGTATATTCTCCGATGACAGCGCCGCCCGAGGCTGAATCGCGCAATGTCATGGTCCATTCATTGCTGCTGCCGGTTGCAGGAACGGTGGGGACCAATTCGATATCGACGCTTTCAGACTTGCCCAAATTGTCAAAATACTCGACCGACAAGGGCTGCGTGTCACCCGGAGCACCGGCGTCGGTCGCTGTTGCAGGCAGGTTCATCCGCAGGTTCATGGATGTTGTGGGGGCGCCCGAAAGTTGATTAACGCTTAGCTGAATGGGTTCCAGAGCGGCGGGCGTATCCCTCGGGACGCTGGGGATCGAGCCATCTGAATTGGCACGCCAGCCAAGAAGTACAAGGCCGGATTGTGTGACCAGATACCCCTCCTCATTGGTGCGGAATGAGCCTGTCGTGGTCAGCAGCATCTCATTTGAACCTGACGCGATCTGCGAACTGGGACGGACAGGCAGCATGCCTCTACCGCGCACGGCCAGATCGGTTGAATTGTTGGTGTTTACCAACGATCCGCGCTGATCTATCAGGCGTTGGCTGGTGGTTCTGACCCCGCCTGCCGAATAGCTGCCGCCCTGACCAGACGTGACCATGGAGTGAAAGTCGGTCTCGACCCTTTTATAGCCAAATGTCGATGAGTTGGCGATGTTGTCAGAGATCGTGGCCAGCCTGTTGGCGTTGGCCTTCAACGCTGCCACACCGGCATTCAGCGAAGAGGATATGGTCATCGGTACGCCCTTTTGTTGCGTCATTCGTTGATGCAACACGTACCGCACTGGCCCTTAACAGCCGGCTAACAGCTAAAATGCTGTCTATCCTTTACCCCTTAAGGGTTGCGTAAAAAGATGATCTCAATCCGATTATTGCGTATCGCCATGGGGTTTTTATCCGAAAGCTCTCGGTCCGCGTGCCCAGTCACGCGGTCCAACCGCTGTGGCTGGATGCCTTTGTTCTGCAGCAGTTGGCGGGTGCTTTGCGCCCGCGCGGTCGACAGATCCCAGACCGGGTTATTCGCCAACACGACGGGCGCAGACCGCACATGCCCTTCTACCGCGATTGCGTTTGTCACCAGATCAGAAGACCGCGCTACCAAAAGTGTCAGCGCGCGCATCATTTGGGTTGGCGTGTCTGTCCCCGCTTCGAACAACGGTTGATCCTCAGTGGCGAACAGCTCGACCACCAGCCCTTCGTCGGTGACGCGGGTCACGATGTGCTTGCGCATCTTATCGGACACAAGGCTTTCCCCAGCGCGCCCCAACAACTGCGCCTCGAGCGACGAGAAATCTTCGAACGCACCCTTACCGCCGCCTTTCGCATCCACGCCGGTTGATCCGCGCGCCTGTTTCGCCTCGGTGGGGTTCCGATTGCTGGCACCTGATCCATCCATAACCATGGTTTTTTCCGAAAACATGTTGTCACCGCCGAAGGCACCATCGCCACCGCCCGAGACCGGATTGACCGGAATCGTGGGCGAAAAATAATCCGCCAGACCCTTGCGTTGCGTCTCGGTCGTTGCATTCAGCAGCCACATCAACATGAAGAACGCCATCATGGCAGTGACAAAGTCCGCATACGCGACCTTCCACGCACCACCGTGGTGAGCATCGCCACCCGATACACGTTTCTTCTTGATGATGATTGGCGCCGCATTGGATTGCGCACCCATCTCCACCACCTTCTATTCACCCGCTTACTGGCCTAGCAGGGCAGGTGTTAAGGTGGTCCTAACACTTAAAACTGTTCTGAATTCTAAGACTGCGACACCGGGTTTACACCAGCGCGCCTTAAAATCAGAGATAATCGATTAAAGCTGTTTTCGATACCATCGGGATCGGCCTTCGCAAAAAAGCTATCTAGCTCTTCGTGGACTCGGACGGCGCGATCCAACAAAGGATCTGTTCCTTCGGCATAGAGACCGGCTTTGATCATCACCTCAGATTGCTCATAACTGCCGACCAGCTTGCGGGTTTCTGTAATCAACTGGTTCTCATCTGCGGTCGCCGCACCTGGTAGGCTGCGTGATACGGATCGGCTGAGGTCAATCGCTGGGAAGCGCCCGCGTTCGGCGATGTCCCGGCTCAGCACGACATGTCCGTCCAAGACGCCGCGCAGAATGTCCGCAATGGGTTCGTCCATGTCAGAACCAGCGACAAGTACACTGAAGACTGCGGTGATGTCACCTTGATCGGCAGTTCCGGGACCCGCCCGTTCGCACAGGTTTGCAATCAGCGGCGTGACCGATGGCGGGTAGCCACGTAGCGATGGGGCCTCACCCATTGCGGCGGCAATCTCGCGGTGCGCTTCGGCAAAGCGGGTAACTGAATCGGCCAGAAACAGAACGTTTAACCCTTGATCCCGCAGGTATTCCGCCACCGACATGGCCGACCATGCGCACCGTCTGCGTATCAGGGCCGATTGATCCGAGGTTGCGGCCACGACGACCGATCGTTTCAGACCTTCGGCACCCAGGGCGTTCTCGACAAACTCATTCACTTCGCGCCCGCGTTCGCCCACTAATGTAACGACCACCGCATCCGCCTGGACGGAGCGGGCAAGCGTCGCCAGAAGTGTCGATTTGCCAACGCCTGAACCAGCGAACAGGCCGATTCGCTGACCCTGGACAATGGGCAGCATCGTGTTGAGGATGGCCAACCCGGTTTCCATACGACCACCCAGCGGCTTGCGCGATACCGCGGTTGGCGGGGCCTGTATAAGGTCACGTTCAAGCGTGCCAGGCAGTAGGGGCTTGCCGTCCAGAGGTTTGCCAAACGGATCGATCACCCGCCCAAGCCAATGCATTCCGGGCGCAAAGGCAGGCATCTGGTCGAGAGAGACCTGATCCCCCAGGCTTACGCCATCGGGTGCGGAGGCTGGCAGCATATGGATCGCGCCTGATTCGACATGCAGGACCTCGCCCGGCAGGTCCGGGCCTTTTTGTCGGCGCAGCGTCAGATGATCCCCGATCCGGGCTTGGGTGGTCAGACCATCGATTTCAACCACGCCGCGCGCAACACCGGTCACACGCCCGATATGGTGTACCGCCGACATCCTATCGAATTCGCATTTCAGACGCATCGGATCGAGATCGGCCATCGCAGGTCCTCCAAATAGATTTGTTGAAAACGGTTTCTAAAGGAATCGGGGTTAAGCCTTGATTGAAATTGATCGAGGGAGAAGCCCCGATGTTCAATGACCTGAACGTCTTTAAGACTGCGTACGCAATGGCAACCCATGCCGGACAACGGCAAGCGGTTGTCGCGCGCAACATGGCCAACGCGGATACGCCGGGATACAAGCCCCGCGATATTGAAGCCTTCCAGACAGCGTTTGAAAACACGAGCCGAGAGGTCGCGATGACCGCGACTCGGACGGGTCATCTGAATGGTGATGTGCGCGCTCAGCCTTGGGCTGAATTCACGGTCGCGGCTTCGAGCGATCCGAATGGCAATGGTGTTTCATTGGAAGAAGAGATGCTGAAAGCTGTCGAGGTCAAGCGACAACATGACCGGGCATTAGCGATCTACAAGTCTTCAATCGGTGTGCTGCGCACGAGTCTGGGCCGGGCATAGGGGGTTTCACGATGAGCGATTTTTCCTACTCGTTGGACGCGTCGGCTAGCGCACTGCGTGCGCAAGCAGCGCGGTTGCGTCATGTGTCCGAGAACATCTCGAACGCCGATACGCCCGGATACCGGCGTAAGACAGTCCCGTTTGAGACAGTCGAACGGGACGGAATAGAGATGGTCCAGGCGGGGCGCGTCAAACTCGATCGTCGCGACTTGAGCCGAATTTATGATCCTGGCCACCCTATGGCTGATGAGACTGGCCATTACAGAGGATCAAACGTCGATCTGATGATCGAAATAGCAGACGCCCGAGAGGCGCAGCGCAGCTATGAAGCCAACCTCAAGATGTTCGACCAGACCCGGCAGATGTCATCAAGTCTGATGGATCTACTCCGAAAATAAAGGAATACCAGAATGGATGTTCGCTCACTTACCGCCGCACAGAATTATACGGGTGCGCGCCCAGCAACGCAGGCCGCCCCCGAACATCAGGGGACAGCGCAAGGGCTGCGATCCTCGTTTCAGGATTTCGTGGCGACGCTGAAACAAAGCGAGCAAGTCACGCAATCTTCGATGGTTGGGCAGGCCGACCCGCACGCTTTGGTTCAGGCACTGGCGCAGACTGAGTTGGCAGTGGAAACGGCTGTGATTGTTCGGAACAAAGTCGTTGAAGCCTATCAGGAAATCTTGCGGATGCCGGTCTGAACGATGCTGAGCGAAGGTCTGTTCTACGACATCGTGCGCCAGGCGCTTTGGGTTGCAGTCATCACGTCGGTTCCGATCCTGGCGGTGGCGCTGATCTCGGGCCTTACAGTTGGTTTGTTTCAGGCCTTGACCTCGGTTCAGGAGATGACCCTGACCTTCGTGCCTAAGCTGATTGCAATCGTGGTCGTGTTCTGGATGTCGATGGGCTTCATGACCCAGACCCTTGTTACGTTTTTTACCGGGACATTGGTCCCGCTTATTGCCGGAGGTCGCTAATGGACACCGCTTATGTCACCTTGTCCCGCCAATCCGGTCTCATGGATGAGATGCGAATGGTGGCCAACAATATCGCCAATGCCAACACGACCGGGTATCGTCAGCAGGGGCTGGTGTTCTCCGAATTCGTCCGGGATATGCCGGGCAATCCTTCACTATCGCTCAGCCGTGCGCAGGTTCGAAACACTTCTCTGCAACAAGGTGTGCTGACCGAGACAGGCGGGTCCTTCGACTTTGCCATCGAAGGGGACGGGTTCTTTATGATCGAAACGCCCGCAGGGAACCGCCTGACGCGTTCCGGCAGTTTCTCACCCAATGCTGAGGGCGATCTGGTGACGATGGACGGGCACCGGGTTCTGGACAGCAATGGCGCGCCGGTCTTTGTCCCGCCCGACGCCGCAACGATCGATGTTGGCAGCGACGGCACGATGAGCGCCGATGGACAACTTCTGAGCCAGATCGGTGTCTACAACGTCGCCGATCCCGAAAACCTGGTGCGCGAAGGAAGCACACATTTTCGTGCAGGCGGGCAGGTGGAACCGGTGGGCGAACCGGTCGTGCTGCATCGGTTCCTCGAAGGATCGAATGTCAATGCCATTGGTCAGGTGACCCGGATGATTGAAATTCAGCGGGCCTACGAGCTCGGGCAGAGTTTTCTTGAGGCCGAAGACGAACGGGTTCGCGGGGCGCTTAAGGCATTGATGCGCTGATTACCGGAAGGAGAATACGACATGCGAGCATTGAAGATCGCGGCTACGGGCATGACCGCACAGCAGATGCGGGTTGAGACAATTTCAAACAACCTCGCGAATATGAATACAACCGGCTACAACACCCGCCGGGCCGAGTTTGCCGATCTGCACTATCAACAGATGGTGCGCGCCGGGGCGGTCAATGCCTCGGATGGAACGGTCCTTCCGACAGGTATACAGCTGGGGTTGGGCGTGCGCCCTGCCGCGGTCACCGTACAGCTGCAACAGGGTGGGCTCTCGGCAACGGGCAGTGATCTGGATATCGCCATCGAAGGGCGAGGTTACCTTGAAGTCACCATGCCGAATGGCCAATCCGCCTTTACCCGAGACGGAAGCCTGAAACGTTCGGCCGAAGGTCTGATCGTAACTTCTGATGGCTTTGCCGTTGCCCCTGAAATTACCATTCCAGACGATGCCAGATCGATCTCGATCAATGCGGCGGGTGAGGTCTATGCCTATTTCGATGATACGGCCGAGGGGCAGTTGCTGGGCGAGTTTACGCTGGCCAGCTTCTCGAACGCCAAGGGTCTTGAGGCCATTGGTAGCAACCTCTTCAAGGAAACCGAAGCCTCGGGCGCTCCGGTTGTCGGCACCCCGGGCGAAGATGGGCTGGGCACATTGCGGCAGGGCTATCTTGAGGACAGCTCTGTCGATGCGGTGCGCGAGGTCACGGAACTGATCGAAGCGCAGCGTGGCTATGAAATGAACGCCAAAGTTATTTCCGCCGTCGACCAGATGATGGGCGCGACCACGCAGGTGCGGTGATGCGCCTGTTAACCCTCATACTATGCATGATGCCGATGCCAAGCTTGGCCGAGATCGTTGTGCCGACCCGCACGATCCGCGCCAAAGAGGTCATTGTCTCATCCGACATCGAAGTCAAAACCTCTGAGGTCAATGGGGCGGTTCGTAGGCCAGAGGATCTTATCGGTCAGGAGGCACGTGTCGCGCTATATCCAGGTCGGCCAATCCGCCCTGCCGATGTCGGTCCGCCTGCGATCGTGGACCGAAACGATCTGGTGACGCTGGTGTTCGATCACGTCGCGCTATCGATCACTGCCGAAGGCCGCGCGTTGGGCCGGGGCGCAGCAGGCGAGCGTATCCGTGTCATGAATCTGGCGTCTCGCACAACAGTAACGGGCGTAATCCGTCCCGATGGACAAATTGAGGTTAAATGATGCCGAGCCTTTCGAAACCCCTGCTATTTGTCGTTCTGAGTGTTGCGGCGTGTGGACGATTGGACCACCTTGGCAAGCCGCCCAGCCTGACACCAAACACGGAATCGCCTGAGCATGTTGCGATGCTGTGGCCCGGACTACCTTTGCACAGCCAGCCTCAGCGAACCGTTGATCAGTCATCTTTGTGGAGTGGCGGTCAGCATTCCTTGCTTGGTGATCAACGGGCGATGAAAAAAGGGGATATTCTGACAGTCGTGATCGAGCTGGATGAAAAGGCCGAAATATCCAACGACACCAACCGGTCGCGGGCCGGGTCAGAAAGTCTTGCGGTGCCGGAACTCTTCGGCCTTCCTCAGCGCGCAGGTGAACGCCTGCCGGAAGGCGCCTCACTTGATGATGCCGTTTCAATTGACTCCGCTTCGGTCAGCAAAGGGAAGGGATCGGTCAAACGCAAAGAGAAACTGACCTTGCGCGTGGCGGCAACGGTCGTCGACGTGCTGCCTAACGGTGTGCTTTCGATTTCTGGATCGCAAGAACTGCGGGTGAATTTCGAACTTCGGGAACTGCTGGTCTCGGGCTATGTCCGCCCCGAAGATATCTCGCGCCAGAATGAAATCACCTATGACAAGATCGCGTCAGCGCGGGTGTCTTATGGTGGCCGCGGGCAGATCACGGATGTGCAGAAACCACGCTATGGACAACAGATACTTGATACCTTGCTACCGTTCTGAGGGCCGTTCTGATGGGAAAACTACTATCGATCGTTTTTCTGGTTTTCGGCCTGGCTGCCGGTGCGGGCGCCCGGATCCTATTGTCCCCGTCCGGGGAAGCTGAAGATCTTGCGGAGGCTGGGCAAAAACCCAATGAAGACAAGAAAAACAAAACTAAACCCGGCAAAGATGATCAATCAGAAACACATGAGTATCTGAAACTCACCAAACAGTTCGTGGTCCCCGTGGTTTCCGAGGACGAGATATCGGCGCTCGTCACCATGTCCCTCAGCCTTGAGGTGAGGCCGGGGATTGCCGAAGCGTTTTATGAGATCGAGCCAAAATTAAGGGACCGGTTTCTGCAAGTTCTGTTTGATCACGCCAATATCGGCGGGTTTGACGGCGCATTCACGCGGTCAGACAACCTGACGGCATTGCGCAATGCGTTGCTGGAGGTTGCGAGAAAGGATCTGGGCGAAGATGTCTCGCAAGTTCTGATCATGAGTGTCAGCCGACAGGATACCTGAACGGGTTGGGGTTACGATTCCAAAGCTTTAGATTGTCGCACGCGTCGCTTGTGTTCCTGCAGGCGGCGCGACAGATCGGCAACGGCCAGTTTGCGCCCAAATGCCCCACGCAATTCTTCCATTGCCGCAAGCTTTTGTGATCGCAGGCGCGCCAACTCGGTGTTCAGGTTGCGCCGTGTCAAAGATTCCCAGCCGTGCCACAACAGGTCTGCGCCGGTGACCTGATAGCCATCCGACTGTGAACTCGTCGATTTTACTTCGGCTAATTGAGAATCCAGACGCGTCAATTGCTGAAGCAACTGGGCTTCGCGCTGCAACAAAGGGTGCAATTTTTGGTGTTCCCGTTGATAAACAGCTTCAGCGACGGTCAAAAGGTTGTCCATGTGATCTTGCGTCATCCGACCTGACCCTTCGCTCGTTTGCGCATGGATTCGGCAAACCGAATAGCAGCTGCAACGGGTCGGTAGTATTCTTCGGTAATTTCCTGTCCGATCCCGACGGTCGCGTGCAATGCGCGTGCTGTTGGTGGATCGGAATGAATAGGAATGCCTGCGTCTCCGGCCGTGGCCCTGATTGTTGCCGCGATTTCATCTACCCCTTTGGCGACGCAAACCGGTGCGCTGCCACTTGCTCGCGACCATTTCAGCGCCACCGCATAATGCGTCGGGTTGACGATCACCACATCGGCCTTGGGCACATCCACCATCATCTGATTGGTTGCTATGTCCTGCGCGCGTTGGCGACGCTGCTGTTTGACGTGCGGATCACCCTCGGAATCCTTGGTTTCATCCTGAATTTCTTTGCGTGACATTCTGTTTTTGCGAAGGTGTTCGGCATGTTGCCACAGATAGTCGATCACGCCGATCGCCAGCGCGATCATTATGGCGATAAACAGAAATTGGCTTAGTAAGTTCGTCATCAACAGAATTGAGGATCTCGGAGCGGCTGCACTAGCTGTCAGAATCTCTGGCAGGTGGACGTGTAAAAATAGGGTCAGGCATGTTCCATAGATCAACAATTTAACAAAGCTCTTGGCGAATTCGAACAACCCGCCCCTGCCAAACTTGTTCTTTGCGTTTGAGACGATCGAGATGCGTGAACCGCGTGGTTTCAGCTTTTCCGGCGCGAAGATCAGTGCGCGCTGGGCGATCAGGCTGAGCAACACCGCGACTGCCGGAACGATAAACAACGCGGCGATTGGTGCCATAGTTGATCTCAGAATCCCAGCGACGGTGGATGTCGCGGGTCCGACGGTCAGCAAGATTGCGAATTGATCTGATTGGTCGATCAAGACCACGAACAGAGTCCCCAGATGCTCTGCCGTGAATTGACCCGTGAGCAAAAATGCGACGAGCAGTCCCATGTATGCAGCCACCACCGACAGATCATTGGACTTCGCCACCTCGCCTTTTTTGCGGGCTTTTTCCAGCTTTTGCGGGGTCGCCTCAAATGACTTATCACTGTCGTCGTCTGATGTGCTCATCTCAGCCCTCCCAGAGGATTTTGGAGAAAGGTAAACAAAGCGTCAGACCAGGTTGCCAGGATCAATGGTGCCCCGGCGAAAAGCAGGAAAAGGCCTGCGAAAGTGATTGCTGGGGCACCGACAAAAGCGACCATGAGCTGCGGCATGGCGCGGTTAATTACGCCCAGTGCGAGGTTGTAGATCAGCGATGCGATGACAAAGGGCGTCACCAGCGCAAAGGCCAGTCCAAAGCTGCGGGCGACTTGCGCAACGCCCCATTGCGACAGATCAGGCGCAGTTGGAAGCGCGCCCATCGGAAACAGCATATAGCTGTGGATCATGAACTGCGCTGCACGGATATGAAGGCCAAGCAATACCGCCAGCGCCAAGCCGGCCAGCGTCAGCAGATACCCCATCGCCGGGACAGGTTCTGCGGCCGCTCCGCCCAGGATCTGAGACAAGGATGTCGCTTGCGCCGCGATTGAACCTGCAGTTTGTAATGCAAGGACAAAAAGGCGCAACCCGATGCCGAGCATAAGACCGATCAAGACTTCGATGGTGATTAATCCAATCATTTTGTGAAAGCCCGGCATAACACCCGATGCGGGTATGGCGGGAATGACAATCATTGTGAAAGCAACTGCCACGCCCAGTTTGACCCGCACAGGGACGCTGCGTTCACCAAAGGCCGGTAGCAGCGAAACCAATGCGGACACACGAAGAAATACGGCGAACAGATGCCACAGGTTTTGCCCCAGATGTGGCAAAAGCTCTGACGGGACTGAGATCACGCGGGCACCGTTCCGACCAAGGCGGGGCGCGCCTCAAGCCCGATCTCTTCAAAAGACAGGACGGGGTTGGCGACGCCGCGCGCGTGCATAATGGTCCTGAGCAATCTGCGTCGGCGGGTCGTGGTTACGACCGCCGGGAACAACCCGTGATCTGCTGATTTTGCGACGCTATCGACAACTCCATCGGCCAGCTTATTGAACAGGTTGGGCGGTAGTGCCACGTCGATACCTGCGTTCGCGGCGTCGATCTGGTAGGTGGCAAATGTGTCCTCCCATTCCGGCGCGAGTTGGATCAGAGGGATCGAGCCGTCCTCGCGCTTCATGTCGGCAACCAGTTGAAAGCCCAGCCGCTGGCGGACCAGTTCGCAGATCCCTTCGGGCTGGGTGGTGGCCAATCGTGCTTCGGCCATGCTTTCAAGGATCAGCGCCATGTTTCGGATCGAGACCCGTTCGTCTAGCAACAGCCGCAGAACAGCATGCAGTGTGTCGATCGGCACCTTGTCTGGGATCAATTCGTCCAGCATTTTGCGGTTGGCTTCGGCTCGGGTCGGATCGCTGAGCCGCGTCATCTCGGACAGCAGGCGGCGAAGGGATTTCAGGGTCAAAAGGCGCGAGAAATTCTGTTTGATGATCTCTAGCAGATGGGTCGCCAGAATTTCAGGAGGGGTGACGATGGTGGCCCCATTCAGTGCGGCGACCTCCTGGTCCTTGGGCAATATCCAGCGCGCCGGGGCACCGTAGACGGGTTCGATCACATCGGTGCCATCAGGTAGAAAGTCGTGCCCGTCCTGTACCAGTGCGAGCACAAGTTCAGAATTCAGAACACCACGCGCCTGTTCGACCCCTTGTACTTTGATCACATAAGTTCCGGTCGGAAGATCGGCGCGGTCAGTCAATCGAATTTCGGGCAGGATAAGCCCAAAGCTTGAGGCGACATAGGTCCGCATGTTGGCGATCCGCGCGTCAAGGCCGGTACCGGGATTCAGCACCATGCTGACCAGATCGGGGGCGAATTCTAAGTGAACGTCGTCGAGGTCAAGGATATCACCGATGGCCTGTGAAACCGGAGTGTCAGACTCGGCCTCGGGCGTCTGTGCCTCTGCCTCGCTGGCGTTGCGTTTTCTGAGGCCTGAATAAGCCGCATAGCCCAGTACCCCGGCCCCAAGAATGAACGGTAAGAACGGCAATCCAGGCACCAGGGCGAACAGCACCATCAGAACCGCTACGGTGCCCAACGCCGCCGGGTGGCGTCCAAGCTGCGAGAAGATCGCATTGTCGGTTGCACCCTGCGTACCGCCACGCGCCAACAGCAAGGCGGACGCAATCGAGATGATCACTGCTGGTATCTGGGACACCAACCCGTCCCCAACGGTCAGGATTGCATAGGTTTCGAAGGCGGACGATACCGGCATCCCATGCACGATGACCCCCATGACCAATCCCATCACGAGGTTGAGAAGTGTGATCAGCAACCCGGCAATCGCATCGCCTTTGACGAATTTCGACGCGCCGTCGAGCGAACCAAAAAAGGTGGTTTCCTGCTGCTCGCGCTCGCGCCGTTCTTTGGCTTGCTGGTGATCGATGGCTCCAGCCGACATATCACTGTCGATGGCCAACTGTTTGCCTGGCATCCCGTCCAGCGCGAACCGGGCACCCACTTCGGCCATGCGGGCCGCACCCTTTGTGATGACCATGAAGTTCACGATCAGCAGAACGCCAAACACCACAAGGCCCAGAAAGATGCTGCCGCCCATGACAAACTGGGCGAAACCTTCGATCACGTCACCAGCGGCGTTGGTGCCGGTGTGCCCCTGACCGATGATCAGCTTGGTTGAGGACACGTTCAGCGACAAGCGCAACATCAGTGAGGCCAGCAGGATCGTCGGGAAGGATGAGAAATCCAGTGGCCGTTCGATGAACAGCGTCAATGTGAAGATCAGTATCGCCAGCGCAAAGGATGCCGACAGCCCCACGTCCAGTACCCAGGCTGGCATGGGCAGGATCATCATCACGATGACCGCCATCAGCGCCAGCGCCAGCAATATGGTCGGAGAGAACAAGGTGCGGGGATCGATACGGGGCACTATCTGCTCCTAATTGAAAGCGATAAAGGCGGTGGCTGTAGAGGTTTCGGGAACCAGTGACCCCAGCGCGTTCTGGCCGACCGGATGAGCGTTCAGCGGGATGAGCGGACTGGCAGATGCTGTGAATGGATCGCGTTCGTGGGCTGTGCCCGAGCCAACCAGCTGCGCCAGGACGGTCTGAAAACGGTCAGAATATGAGGCTGCGAGATGCTGCGTGCGCGAGTGGTAAGCCCCGGCAGCGGCGGGCCATGATCCAAGTTCCGCATAAAGCTGGGCCAGAAACCGTGCTGCATAGGTTGCGTTTTCATCCGGATCGAACATCGCGTCGATCGAGCGAAAAGCCTTACCATGCCAACGATAATTGATCTGAAAGCAACCGACATCAAAGCTGCGTACACCGGATTTGAAGATGTCGAACACGTAAGACTTTGCCTCAACCTCGGAGGCAAACCAATATCCCTGTCCTTCACGATTGACGGTCCATGGCCAGGGTTCCAGTGATCCGTTCTGCGTGCGGCCTGTTTCTACGCGGGCAATTGCCTTGAGAACATCAAGCGGGACGCCTTCGGCCTGCGCAGCCCGCCGGGCCGCTTGATCACACAGCGCCGATGTTGGCGATGCGTATCCGGCCTGCGCCAGAAGGGCCTGCGCCAAGAGCGCGGAAACTAGTAGGTTTTGAGTTGGCATTCTGCCGGTCCGGAATTCTAATCAGTCCGGGCCAAGCTATCCAATCATCTGTTTACAGAGAGTTAGCGCGCCTTAGTTTCGATCAATCTTTCGGCCAAAAACCACACTGGTGTTGGTACGCAATACGCCGGGGATGCGCGCAAGTTCGTCGACCAGAATGTCGAGATCTTCGATCCGTGGCGCTTCGGCGGAAAGCAGCAGGTCAAATTCGCCATTGATTGATAAACACAGTTTGACCTCGGGATAAGCTTCAAGCCGCTTGATGATCCGTGTGGTTTCTTTCTGCTGCACTTCAAGCAGAACGATGATCTGAACGCGTGGCGTATCTTCGGTTTCGCGCAGGACGACCGAGTAACCAGCGATGACGCCCCGCTCTTCCATTCGATTGATGCGTTCATGCACCGTTGTCCGCGCGACGCCAAGTGTTGTTGCAATGCGGGTCGTCGAGTCGCGCGCATTGTGCTGTAAGGCGGCGATGATGCGTCGGTCAAGCTGGTCCATTGCGGCTCCGGGTTCAGGCAACTTCGCCTCGGTTTAGGGTAGTTTGGTGTTTGGGCTCAAGGCTGGTGCGGATAACGGGGATGCAGTTCATCAATGATGATCGGATGCGCATGAGGTTTTGGCCCAGACAGGTGGGGGTGATCCTGTGGGAGGTCAGGATGGCCGTGAACCACCGCATTGTCTTCGCGCCGTGGCCAGGCAATGAGCACAAGAACCAGACCCAGAATCGCTGCGGTCGCCATTCCGGCCATGGCCACAGTTACGCCAAAGCGGGTCATCAGCCATCCGGCCAGGGGATAAAGCACCAGCCAGCAAGCATGAGACAGAGTGAACTGTGCGGCAAACACGGCGGGTCGATCTTCGGGGTGGGCTGATCGGGTCAGTAGGCGGCCCGAAGGCGTCAGCATGCTGGAATACCCAAAACCAATCAATAGCCATGTCGTTGTCAGCAAACCTAATGTCATCGGCAGAGTGACAGATAGCAGCGCTGCCACCGCCATGGTGCCCGTCGCCAATGATGCACCACCCAGCATGACGCGACGCTCTGGAATGTGATCCAGAAGGCGTGGCAGTGCAAATGCCGCGAGCATCGAACCGCCACCGAACCCGGCCAGCGCGATGGCAACGGCGCTTTCAGAAAGACCAAGATCGCCGCGCACGATCACGACCGTGTTGACGATGACCATCGAACTGAGCGCGGCCGCGCTCCAACTCAGCGCCAGCAGACCCCGCAGGCGCGGGGTTTTAAGGTAAATTCGAATGCCGCGCGTTGTGCGGTCATAGATGCCACGCGGCTGGGATGGTTTGGGTGAGGGCAAAGTTGCAGACACCACAAGCAGGGCCGAGGCGACAAAACCGACACAGGTGCCCAGAAACAGGCTGTCGAAACTGACGAACAGCAGCAAGGTGGCGGCCAGCATCGGGCTCAGCAGGCTTTCCAGATCGTAAGCCAGCCGCGACAGGGACAAGGCTTTGGTATAGTCCTGTTCGTTGGTCAGCACATCCGGGATGGTGGCCTGAAACGCGGGAGTAAATCCGGCTGAGGCGGATTGCAGCACAAAGATCAGCACGTAGACCTGCCAGATTTCGGACACGAAAGGCAGGCAGAGCGCAACCACAGCGCGCACCAGATCCAGTGCAACCAGCATCCGGCGACGATCCAGCCGCTCGGCAAAGGCAGCAGCAAGCGGGGCAACGGTGACATAGGCGATCATTTTGATCGTCAGGGCTGTGCCAAGGACCATCCCGGCGGCCTCTCCGGCCAGATCAAAGGCTAACAGCCCCAAGGCAACCGTCGCCAGCCCGGTTCCGGTCAGCGCCACGATCTGCGCGGCCAGCAGATGTCTGTAGGTGCGGTTTCTCAGGATGCTGAGCATTGTCGGAATTTCTCAATCGCGGTGTCGCCGATCCATAGTTCAAGTGTTGGCCACAAGGTCAAGGGGACGCTTTTCCAAGGACGGCGTTGAGTTTGCGGGCCAAACCGCCTATCTCGGGGCCGAAAGCGCACAAAGGACAATTCCGTGGCGAACCATCTGTATAAAAATGACCTGCCGGACGGGTTGGATTTGGGCCCCATCGTGGCCATTGACTGTGAAACCATGGGGTTGAACCCGCATCGAGATCGCCTGTGCGTGATCCAGATGTCAGGAGGGGACGGCAACAGCCATATCGTTCAGGTCGAGATTGGGCAGACGCAGGCGCCGAACCTCTATGCGATGCTGGAAAATCCGAATGTTTTGAAGCTGTTCCACTTTGGCCGCTTCGATATTGCTGCGATGTATCACACCTTCGGCGCTTTGGCCGCCCCGGTCTATTGCACCAAGATCGCCAGCCGCTTGGTGCGCACCTATACTGATCGTCATGGTCTTAAGAACCTGTGTCAGGAACTGATTGGCGTCGATATCTCGAAACAACAACAGATGAGCGATTGGGGTGCTGAAACGCTGACCGATGCCCAGTTGGACTATGCGGCATCGGATGTTTTGTACCTGCACCAACTGCGGGATGCACTGGACGGACGTCTGGCCCGCGAAGGCCGCACCGAAATGGCGCAGGCGTGTTTTGACTTCCTGCCAATGCGTGCGAAGCTTGACCTCGCAGGCTGGCCCGAAACCGATATTTTTGCGCACTCATGACTGACACCGAAGCATTCCTCAGAACCGCCCGGCAGGTCGTTACCGACGAAGCCCGCGCATTGGAGGTCCTTGCCGAAAGCTTGGACGAGCATTTCGCCGAAGCCGTGCAACTGATCCTGCAGGCCACTGGCCGCATCATTATCAGTGGTATCGGCAAATCCGGCCATATTGGCCACAAGATCGCGGCGACTCTGGCCAGCACTGGTACGCCCGCCTATTTTGTCCATCCCGCCGAAGCCAGCCATGGTGATTTGGGCATGGTATCGAAAGGCGATGTGGTCCTTGCGATCTCGAACTCAGGTGAAGCGCCGGAACTGGCGAACTTACTGGCCTTTACGCGTCGCTTTGGAATTCCGCTGATCGGGTTGTCGAGCAAGCCGGAAAGCACCTTGATGAAACAGGCGGATGTGCATCTGCTTATCCCGTCACTGGGAGAGGCCTGCGGCTTTGGGATGGTGCCTTCAATTTCGACGACGCTGGCCCTTGCGATGGGCGACGCGCTGGCGATTGCGCTGATGAAGTACCGGGATTTCAAACCCGAAGATTTCCGCGCTTACCACCCCGGTGGAAAGTTGGGGGCGCAACTGTCAACTGTGCGTGATCTGATGCATGAAGATTTGCCCTTGGTGACCGCTGGCACCCCGATGAGCGAGGCGCTGCTGGTCATGAGTCAGAAGAGCTTTGGTGTTGTGGGAGTCACTGATCAGGCAGGTCGTTTGCTGGGTATTGTGACCGATGGCGACCTGCGCAGGAACATGGACGGGCTATTGAGCAAAAACACCGAAGAGGTGATGACCGAAAATCCAATGACCATTGCGCCAAGTGCTATGGCGGAGGAGGCGGTTGCAATCATGAACGATCGCAAGATCACGTCACTCTTTGTGGTTGATCCTGACACAAATGGCCCAGCCTTGGGTCTGCTGCACATACATGACTGTCTGCGTGTAGGATTGGGTTAGGAAGATGGCTGAAGTTGATCGCCATTCCCGATGGGTGCAGTTCCTGAAGGTACTGCTACCGCTTGTGGCGATTTTGTTGCTGTCTTCTGTCTTTCTTCTTTCTCGCAGCGTCGACACCAATGTCTCGGTGCCGTTCAGTGATCAGGATATTGACGACCGGCTGACAGACCAGGTTGTTACGCGGCCCGACTATAAAGGTGTCACCCGCAAGGGCGAGGAAATCCGCGTCGAAGCCCGAAGGGCCAGTCAGGGTGGCGATGGCGACACACCGACGGCAGCCGAAGTGCAGGGCCGCTTCGGACTAAGCAACGGGGGCGAGATCACACTCGAATCCAACACAGGCATCATCAGGCCAGACAAGGGTACTGCAACGTTTGCAGGGGATGTGGTCATCACCACCAGAGACGGCATCCAGGTCACCACCGACCTGTTGAATACGTCGCTGGATGAAATACGTGGTGATAGCCCTGGACAGATTGACGGAACCGGTCCGATTGGCGACTTTACTGCCGGAAGAATGGTGTTTGGGACCGAAAAAAAGGACGGTCCGGTTCATATTCTTTTTACAGGCGGCGTGAAGTTGATATATGAGCCGCAAAAAGCAGAAAGATAACTTGTGTTCGATTTACGTGTCGCCTTTTTGTGTCTAGCCGTGGCTGTCGGAGCCACACCTGTTTCTGCACAAGAGGCTCAGGTGGCGTTCGGCTCTGTCAATGCCGACCCGACGCTGCCAGTCGAGGTGACGTCCGAGACATTGAACGTGAATCAGGAAGATGGATCGGCCGAGTTTATCGGCAACGTCATTGTCATCCAGGGTGAGATGCGCCTGACGGCAGACCGGGTTCTTGTCATCTATAACGAAGAACGCTCGGCCATCGAACGGATGGAGGCCACCGAAAACGTGGTTCTGGTCAGTCCGCCCGACGCAGCCGAGGGCGATTGGGCAGAATACACCATCGACTCCGGCGTGATTGAGATGAAGGGCAACGTGTTGCTGACGCAGGGCCCAAGTATCATCAGCGGCGACGAGATGATTGCAAATCTGACGACGGGAACTGCGACGATGTCAGGGCGTGTCAAAACCATTCTGCAACAAGGTGGCAACTGATGAACCGGCCCGAACTCTCCATCGCTGAAGGTTCTTCCGGTCTGAAGATCGAAAAGCTACGAAAGTCTTATCGCAAGAAGACCGTCATTCGCGATGTGTCCATGGAATTGAACCGCTCCGAGGTCGTGGCGTTGCTAGGCCCGAACGGATCGGGCAAGACCACCACTTTTTATTCTGTCGCGGGTCTGGTTTTCCCCGAAGCAGGCACGGTCACGATTGATGGGCAGAGCGTCACGACCCTGCCGATGTATCGTCGTGCCCGGATGGGGATCGGATATCTGCCGCAGGAGATGTCGATTTTCCGCGGGATGAGCGTTGAAGACAACATCGCTTCGGTTCTAGATATCACGGTTAAACATGCCCATCGCCGCAAGGAGCGGCTGGAAGAGCTGCTATCGGACTTTTCCATCGAACACCTGCGCCGAGCGCCTGCATTGGCATTGTCCGGCGGGGAACGCCGCCGGGTCGAAATTGCGCGCTGTCTGGCCGCCGATCCGAAATATCTGCTGTTGGACGAACCATTTGCGGGTGTCGATCCGATCAGTGTCGGTGATATCCGTCATCTAGTGGCCGATCTGAAAAAGCGTGGCATCGGAGTACTGATCACGGATCATAACGTCCGGGAAACGCTGGAGATTGTGGATCGGGCTTATATCTTGCATGACGGCCAGGTTTTGATGTCAGGCACGCCCGATGAAGTTGTCGAAAACGAAAATGTTCGCCGGGTCTATCTGGGTGAAAACTTCCGTATTTCATAAGGTTGTGCGGAGATGCGCCTGATGCATGACGGAAATCACGTATATACACACCTGTTTTGATTGACTCTTCCCTCACCTCTTGGCTCAATTGGCATATGGCATTTCTTCGGTTCCAAACTGGATCTCGATCTCCCTTCGTTGAAGGGCCGGGCCAACGGCAACCGCAGAACATGCCGATACCCCCCACCCGATAAAAACAAGTCAGTCGCGTTACGCGACGTCAGAATGGGTGTGAATTGTGAAGGAGATCACATGCGTTACCAAATCAGCGGAAAACAGATCGACATCGGCGCGGCCCTGCAGACCCATGTGCAGACCGAACTGGGCGAGGTCGTGGGCAAATATGCCCAGCGGCCTACAGACGCCAATGTCGTCTTTTCCCGTTCGGCGCATGAATATGTATGCGAAACCACCGTGCATCTGTCGACTGGCCTGACCGCACAGGCCAAGGCGCACGCGACCGAGATTTACGCGGCATTCGAAGGCTGCTGCGACAAGATGGAGACACAACTGCGACGCTATAAGCGCCGCCTGAAAGACCACCATAAGGATCGGTCCGAGCCGGTTGAACTCTTTGGCGCGTCCTCTTATATCCTCGCCTCTGACGAATCGGAGACGGCAGACGAACCCGAATCGCTGCAGCCCATGATCGTGGCTGAGATGGAAACCAAGATCCCATCGCTCAGTGTTGGTGAAGCCGTCATGCAGATGGAACTCGCTGGTGCTCCGGTACTGGTGTTCCGAAATGAGAACAAGGACGGATTGAATGTCGTTTATCGCCGCGAGGACGGCAATATCGGTTGGATCGATCCGTAACAGGCAAGACAAATCGGCCTGCCCCCGAATAGCCGGGGGCACGGCTTAGGAGCAAAATGATGGAGCTTTCGAGCATTCTAAAGCCAGAAGCGGTGCGTGTACTGTCCGCTGCTTCCAGCAAGAAGCGTTTGTTTCAGGAAATTGGCGATGTGGGCGCCGCGACGCTTGGGCTGGATGCTCAGGCGATCGTAGACAGCCTGCTTGAGAGGGAGAGCCTTGGCCCAACTGGTGTTGGACATGGTGTTGCACTTCCGCACGCACGGCTTTCCGAACTGGAATCGGTTTCGGGCGTGTTTGTCATGCTGGAAAAGCCCATCGACTTCGGGTCGGTCGACCGTCAGCCGGTCGATTTGGCGTTTTCCCTGTTTGCGCCAGAAGAGGCGGGGGTTGAACACCTTAAGGCGCTGGCGTTGGTCTCGCGCACGCTGCGCGAGCAATCGGTCTGCGCCAAGCTGCGGGCCAACCCTGACCCGGTAAAGCTGTATGCCATTCTGACTGAAGCGCAATCGATGCAAGCTGCCTGATTGGCCCACTTATCAACAAAAAAAGCCCCCGATTTGTCGGGGGCTTTTTTTTTTTGTTTCTTTAGCTGGCGTGATCAGCCGCCGGATCCCATTTCCAGCGTCCACCAGATCTTGCCACCGCCTTCTTGGTGCCAGGCGAATCCCATCTGGGTGGCGCGCGGGTCCATGATCACAGCACGAGGACCGGGTTCCTGCATCCATGCGGCCAGCGTTTCGGTCTCGGTCTCAAAGGTTTCCGAGATCGCTTCACCCAGGAATGTACCGAAGTAACCGGCACGCGCCGCGCGATCCAACGGAGACGAACCGTCCGAACCGAAATGCCATGGCCGATTCTGTCGCGCCATGTCTTTCGCATGAGTGGCGGCAGCTGCATTCAGTTGCGAGTTCAATTGGACCTGTTGCAAGCCAGATGCCTGCCGCAAGGCATTCACCGAATCCAGCATTCTGAACTGCAGCTTTTCAGGGTTGCCACGAATTTTGTACACGGATGGCAGCGGCCTGCCATCGGCGCCAATAGCGGATGTGCCCGAATCGGTACATGCCGCAAGTGCGACAAAACAAATCGCTAGTAGAGAAAGAATACGTGTCATGATCGGCCTAAATATTGTGTCGAGAAGGGAAATAGCCTGCTTGACCGCCCGGAGCAAACCTACAATGCCCCAACCTTGCGTGATTCTGCCGGTTTGATTTGCGACTGAAGCATTCTGGCCATAAAATGCCTTAGATTTTGCATTTGCTGTTAGCAGAGGACCGATCTCCATGGTCAAGAAACATATTCTTACATCGACGCGCCGGGGATTCCTGGCCGGTGCAACCGCCAGCTTGGCCTCGCCTGCGTTGGCTCAGTATATTCCGGGCGACCCGCTACGCCCCGCCCCGGAACCGGAAGCTCCGGTACGCCGCAATGTGTCGGGATTCCGTGCGCTGGACTGGCAGCCCTATTTTTCGAACACTCGAAACGGTGCTATTCTGGTGGATACCGTATCCAGAGCGCTGCATTATTGGTCAGATGATCAATCCGTATACAAACTGTACCCCTCTTCGGTGCCTCTGACCGAGGAATTGACCCGTCGCGGACGCACCAGTGTCATTCGCAAGGTGGAAGGCCCAAGCTGGTCACCGACGCCATCGATGAAGAAGCGCAACCCTGAATGGCCGGATTATATTCCGCCGGGTCCTGATAACCCGCTGGGAACACACGCTTTATATCTGAGCTGGAAGTACTATCGCATCCATGGCACCCACGATACGCGTAAAATTGGACGCCGGTCGTCGAACGGGTGCATTGGCTTGTTCAACGATGACATCGCCGAACTGTTTTCTATGGCCAAGGTCGGCACGCAAGTGTTGCTAATTTGACGACATTTTCGCGCACGAACCCGCTTGCGGGACAAGTTGCAATTGCAATCCGCCTGCATTGCTGATTAGAAAAACTCACGAGGTAAGTCTTAGATGCGTGGTTTCGCTATTGGGAATCGCGCAAATTCTGGAGGTTAATATGAAGAAACTCGTTCTCGCTGCTGCTCTGACTGCTGCTGCTTCGACCGCATATGCTGGCAACCTGGAAGAGCCGGTTGTTGAAGCACCTGTTGTTGTCGAAGAGACCCAAGGTTCGTCGCAGGGCATCATCCTGCCGCTGATCCTGCTGGTTGTTGTTGCCGCAGCTGTTGCAGCAAGCTAAGTCGACGAGACTTTATGCACTTAAAAGGCGGTGGTGCAAACCACCGCCTTTTTTCGTGTCTGGTGAAAGCGCGCGACTAGTCTAACCAACCACGCAGATTGTCTTCGATCACTTTACTCAGCGCGGCGATATGCGAATCATCGTCGTTAAGGCAAGGGATATAGGTGAACGATTCACCACCCGCCTCTTCGAAGCTCTCTTTGATCTCTTCGTTGATCTCTTCCAGCGTCTCAATGCAATCGGCAGAGAAGGCAGGTGCGATGACGGCGATGTTCTTCTTACCCTGACGCGCCAGATCAGCCACGTGATCGACGGTGTAGGGCTTCAGCCATTCTTCAGGTCCAAAGCGCGATTGAAAGGTCGAGATCAGCTGATCATCCGTCCATCCCAGACGCTCTTTCAGTAGCCTTGATGTTTTCACGCATTGGCAGTGATAGGGGTCCCCTTGCTGCAAATAACGCTGGGGCATCCCGTGATACGAGCAGACCAGGACATCCGGTTTTGTCTCTATATCTGCATAGGCGCGCTCGACCGAGCTCGCCAACGCATCGATATAGGCAGGTTCGTCGAAATAGGCCGGAACAGTTCGGCTGGCAGGCTGCCATGACTCTTTCATCAATGCGCGGAAGAACTGATCATTTGCTGTAGCAGTCGTGGCACCGGCGTATTGCGGGTAGAGCGGGAAGAACAGGATGCGATCACAGCCTTCTTCTACCATCTCCCGGACCTTCGACGGAGTTGAAGGATTGCCGTAGCGCATGCAAAAATCCAGCATCACCCGATCGCCATACCGCTGCTGCATCGCTGCGCGCAGCTTGGCAGTCTGATCTTTGGTGATCGTCATCAACGGGCTTTCGCCCTTATCGTGATTCCAGATTGACTTGTACGCCTCACCCGAACTGAAAGGCCGCTTGGTCAGAATGATGCTTTGCAGAATCGGCTGCCACTTCCACGCCGGGTAGTCGATCACGCGCTTGTCCGACAGGAACTCGTTCAGATACCGCCGCATAGGCCAATAACTGTAGTCATCTGGAGTTCCCAGATTAGCCAGCAGGATGCCGACGCGGCCCATCTTGACCTTGGGATGGTCTGCAGGGGCATGGGTTGGACGAGTGGCATCAAACATTGAGAGCTTCCTGATTTGTGGTGTCTGGCCTGAGATATAGGGAAAAGGCCGGTCGTCAATCGGGCAGTTTGCCCTCATCCGTACCTAGCGCATCAGCCAGCCGCATCTTGGCGGATCCCGGACGCAAAGGTTTGGGTTGGCTGTCATCGGGGGCCCAGCCCGTCAGACAGATCAGTTCAAAGGTTGCCGTCAGGCGGCCCTGTGGCGATGCGTAATGCCCGGCGTAGATGTCCTGCGCTTTGTCAAAAACAGCGCGTCGGGTCGGGTGTTTCAGGCGATCCGCCAAAGCGTTGGTTTCCCCCATCGCACGCAGATCACGCATCAGATGCACCAGATCGCGATATTCTGCGGACAGCGTCGCCTTGTCGGCGACCGGCAAAGCCAGCCCGGCCCGTTGTAGCAGCCCCCCCAGATCACGAAGCTCGGCCATAGGAGCAATACGGGGGCTGAGACCGCCAGTCACCTCGATCTCGGCTTGACCCAAGGCCGCGCGTAATTCCTGAAGGGTGTCACCCCCCAAACATACCGCCAGTAGCAATCCATCGGGTTTCATGGCGCGATGGCATTGGATCAGTTGCCCGACCGGGTCGTTTGCCCAATGCAGCGCCATCGCATGTATCACGAGATCATGCGCACTTGGCGTCAAGTCGAGAACATCTTCATCCCCAATTACCCGAGCCTCGGGCCACAACCCCTCCCAGATATGGGGGAAGGGGGTCACGACGGCGGGCGCCTTAAAGGTTTTGTTAACCATGGACAGACGATCCTGCACTTCGTCGACAGCGGCATGGTGCAGGAAAAGCGCGTCGTCCCGCGCGCGGCTGCGGTGAAGCGCAAGGACGGCGCGGTCAAACAGAGAGGGTGTAGTGTCGGACGGAAGCTTCATAAGCCGCAAGTATCGCATTCGTCAGGGGATTCAAACCGCTGTCGAGATGATCTACCCACCGCGTTGCCTGTCCTGCGGAGCACTGACCGAATCCGATTTCGGCCTCTGCGGCGCATGCTGGCGCGACACGCCGTTCATCGGTGGCACCGTCTGCGAAAGCTGCGGCATGCCACTTCCCGGCGCGCAGGACGGACACCGGATTGAATGTGATGACTGTCTCAGGGCACCGCGCGCTTGGCAGCATGGTCGGGCAGCGTTGCTGTATCAGGGGGGCGCGAAGGCACTCATACTTGCCTTTAAGCACGGGGATCGGCCTGAGCTGGCCCGCCCTGCCGCCCGCTGGATGGCCCAAGCCGGGCAAGAGCTGTTGCACCCGAACATGCTGATCGCACCGGTTCCGCTGCACTGGACCCGGCTGATCAAGCGTCGCTACAATCAATCGGCGCTGCTGGCGGGGCATCTGGGCCGGGAAGCGGAGTTGAGTGTCTGCCCCGATCTTCTGGTACGCACGGTACGCACCCCTGTTCTGGATGGAAAAACTGCGGTTGAGCGATCCCTTGCGTTGTCCAACGCCATATCCCTGCACCGAAAACGTGCTCCCATGATCAGAGGCCGGGATATTCTTCTGGTCGATGATGTTATGGCCTCGGGTGCGACGTTGGACGCCTGCGCGCGTGTCTGTCGCGCGTCGGGGGCAAATCATATTTTCGTGTTGGTACTGGCGCGCGTTGCCAAGGATGCCTAATTCGCCCAAGAATGTGCGAAACCCAAAGGGACGGAATATGAAGCCGGTAGAAATCTACACCTCGCCGCTGTGCGGCTTTTGTCATGCGGCCAAGCGGTTGCTGAAACAGAAAGGCGTCGAATTCAAGGAAATCGACGTGCTGATGCATCCGAAACGCAAACCTGAAATGATCCAGCGCGCGGCAGGAAAACGCACTGTGCCGCAGATTTTTGTGGGCACCACCCATGTTGGTGGGTGCGACGATCTTTACGAGCTTGAACGTCAGGGCAAGCTGGATCGCCTGCTGGCGGCTTGATGAAAACCGCTTTGCTGCAGATCACCGCGTCGGATGATCCGACCGAGAATCTGGACATGGTGCGAACCATGATGGCCGATGCGGCTGCGCAAGGTGCGCAGTTCATTCTGACGCCTGAAGTCACGAATTGCGTCTCAACCAGCACCACTCGGCAGCGCGAGGTTTTGCAGCATGAAGAGGACGATATCACTCTGGCGGGCCTTGGCGAACAGGCCGCCAATTTGGGTGTTTGGCTGCTGATCGGGTCACTAGCGATCAAAACGCATGATACCGATGGCCGCTTTGCCAACCGTAGCTTCATGATCGACCCGCAGGGGCAGATCGTGGCGCAGTATGACAAGATTCATATGTTCGACGTGCAGGTCACGGAATCCGAGACCTTCCGCGAATCGAAGAACTACCGCCCCGGCCAGAAAGCAGTGATTGCTGACACCGATTTCGGCAAGGTTGGTTTGACCATCTGCTATGACATCCGCTTTCCGCACCTCTATGCCGCTCTGGCGCAGGCCGGGGCACGGATTCTGACGGTTCCTGCCGCGTTTTCTCCCGTCACCGGCGCGGCCCACTGGGAAGCGCTGCTGCGTGCGCGGGCGATTGAGACCGGCTGCTGGGTGCTGGCTCCGGCGCAGACGGGTGAGCACCCTAAAACTCGAGGAAAGACCCGTTATACACACGGCCACAGTATGGTTGTCGCCCCGTGGGGAGAGGTGCTGATCGACGCAGGCACCGATCCGGGCATTCACTTTTTTGATTTGGATGATAGGTCTGTTACAGAGGCGCGACGACGCGTGCCTTCACTAACACATGTCCGCCCCTTTGACGGACCCTGATCCAGAACCGGACCATGACTGACGAAAAAAATGCCCTTGCGGTCACGCTGTTCAGCGAGATCTTGACCGCCGATCAGCTATTGCGCAACCGGCTGAGCCGGGTGCTGCCCAAGGGCATGGAAATCTCGCATTTCTCGGTGCTGAACCATCTGGTGTTTGTCGGCGACGAGCGCACCCCGGCGCAACTTGCCAACACGTTCCATGTGACGCGCGGGGCGATGACCAACACTTTGGCCAAGCTGGAATGGGCCGGTTATATCCACATCCGCCCCGACTGGGACGACGCCCGCCGCAAGATGGTCGCCATCAGCCCCGCAGGCCGACGCGCACGCGATCAGGCGATTTCCTCGATTGCCCCGCTGATCAACCGCGTGGTCGGAGAGCTGGGGCTGGAGCGGGTGCGCAGCACGCTGCCCGTGCTACGGGATTTGCGGTTGCAGTTGGAGGGGGAGTAGGGGCTTTACGCCAACTGCGCCAAAGGATCGTAAAAGATGACGGATGAAATTTGGGTTTCAGACATTACCGTCGGGATGGACCTGCAGAGGCCATTCCGGGCTCTTGTCCCCGATGATTTTCCTGAAGAACCAAGTGAACGCTTCAAGGCCTTCAGGTGGCAACCCGGATCAGGTTATCATGCGAATCTGTATCGTTGGCAGCGCCACGGGGAGCCGCTGGAGCAGCAGGATATCTTGCCGGATTTCTTTCAAGAGGTTGCTCCTGAAGATCATGATTTTGAGCCTCACTACGGGAAGTATTCTCCTGTAATCACTTTGTTTGGAATTCTGGCGATCCGATCAGATGTGGCTGATATCCTCAAAAATCTCGAATTAGGGCAAGGGGGGCTTTATCCCGTCAACCTGTTCGAAAGAGACAAGATCACACCGATTGAGCAGGACTACTCGATCCTGTGGATCGCAAACAAATCCGGCACGCTGAACATTGCTGAGTCAAAAAGTCTTCGACGAGCCCGACCCGACCGGGATGACCTTTTTCGACTTCCTGAATGGAAGGATGCCAAGCCCGGGGACGTTGTCTGCAATGCAGATGCGGCGTCCGGGATCGACATTTGGCGCGACCCGGGCGTACCACATCGCGTTTTTCTAAATGGGCATCTCAAACGCTCGTTGGACGAAGCTGGTTTTGCCTCAGCGTTTTACCTTCACCGTTTAGCCGTAAAATAATCAAGCGTAGGATGGGTTTTAACCCATCGCTTAAGATCGAAAACGCTTGCAAGATGGGTTGAAAACCCATCCTACCTAGGCTTCACACTCGCCGTCACGTAATTCACGCTCAAATCCCGGTCCGAGATCGACCAGCTCCACAGGATCGGGTTGAAGACGAACCCCTTGCGGTCCACCGGATCCAGCCCGGCCTGGCGCAGCAGGTCGAACAGCTCATCCGGGGTGATGAACTTGTTCCACTCGTGCGTGCCGCGCGGCAGCCAACGCATGACGACCTCGGCCCCGATGATGGCCATCGCGTAGGATTTTGGGTTGCGATTGATGGTTGAGCAGATCAGTAACCCGCCCGGTTTCAGCAATTGCTGCGATGCGGTCAGGAAACCCAACGGATCAGCGACGTGTTCGACCACTTCCATATTCAGCACCACATCGAACTGTTCGCCTGCGGCGGCCATGTCTTCGGCGGTAGTGTGGCGGTAGTCGATCTGCAGCCCCGATTGCTCGGCATGGATGCGAGCGACCGGCAGGTTGCCTTCGGCGGCGTCGGCGCCCACGACCGTGGCGCCCAAACGCGCCATCGGTTCGCTCAATAACCCGCCGCCGCAGCCGATATCCAGCAGGCGCAAGCCTTCGAAGGGACGCGGAGCTTTCAGATCACGGTCGAACTCGCCTGCGATCTGCTGTGTGATATAATCCAGGCGACACGGATTCAGCATGTGCAGAGGTTTGAATTTCCCATGCGGGTCCCACCATTCCGCAGCCATCGCCTCGAATTTTGCGATCTCGGACGGGTCAACCGTGTTCGGATGCGCTTGCATTCCTGTCTCCGTGTGCTCTTTTACGCTTAAGGACTATATAGGGCCGTAATGGATAAGTACCCGGACCAAAAGCGCGCAGTTCAATATCTTTACCCGCCGATCGATCCGTTCGATCAGCGCGTGGTCGATATGGGCGATGGGCACCGTATTTATGTGGAACAATGCGGTAATCCCAATGGGATACCAGTGGTGATCCTGCATGGCGGGCCGGGCGGCGGCTGCAGCCCGGCGATGCGACGGTATTTCAATCCGGATGCCTATCGGGTGATTCTCTTTGATCAGCGCGGATGTGGCCGGTCGCGGCCAACCGCGTCAGTCGAAAACAACACGACATGGCATCTGGTGGCGGATATCGAGCGTCTGCGCAAATTGTTCGACATCGAAGATTGGATCGTCTTTGGCGGCAGCTGGGGCGCGACACTGGCGTTGATCTATGCCCAAACACATCCAGATCGGGTAAATCGGCTGGTATTGCGCGGCGTGTTTCTGGCCACACAGGCCGAGCTGGACTGGTTTTATGGCGGTGGTGCGGGCAAATTCTGGCCTGAACAATGGGCCAAGTTCACCTCTCTCTTGCCCGAACATGAAGTAAATGACGCAATTTCGGCCTACAACAAGCGCCTGTTTTCGGGCGACCGCGCGACCGAGATCCTCTATGCCCGCGCGTGGTCACATTGGGAAAACGCTTTGGCTTCGATCCACACCAACGGATCGGTCGGGGAAAGCCCCGGCGAATACGCGCGAACTTTTGCGCGGCTTGAGAATCACTATTTCACGAACAAGGCGTTTCTTGAGTATGACGGGCAAATTCTGGATCAGATGGACCGGATTGCCCATATTCCCGGTCATATCGTTCAGGGACGCTATGACATGATCTGCCCACCGCAGGCTGCATGGAACCTGTCCGAGCGCTGGCCCAATGTCGAACTGAAGATGGTGCGGCAGGCCGGTCACGCCCTGTCAGAACCGGGCATCAGCGCGGAACTGGTTCGGATCATGGATCGCGTGTCGGAGGAAACGGTATGACTCGCATCGACCGTCGCGCATTATTTGCCTCGGGCGCCGCCGCCGCTTTGCTGGCGGCGACAGGAGCGTCTCTGGCCGATACGCCGAAACAGGGTGGCACCTTGCGGCTGGCGGTGCCACGCGACAACAGTCTGGAACAGGTGGCTCGGGGCGCAGTCTTTGACAGCCTGACCGAGATCGCGCCCGATGGTACCCTGCGCGGAGAGCTGGCTAAAAATTGGCAGACCGATGCTGATGCGCGGGTCTGGAACTTTGATCTGCGCGATGATGCTGTGTTCCACGATGGCACCAAGCTGGACGTGAACGATGTTCTAGCTGTTCTGGAAGATATTGGTCAGGCCGAGGCCATTGCACCTGATCGTGTGCAGCTGCAATTGGCCGAAGGCAACCCGGGATTACCATTCCTGCTGGCTGGGCCACGGTTTGTCATTGCGCGAGGGGGCGTGACGCCACTGGCTCAGGCCAACGGCACAGGATGCTACCGGGTTGAGCGGGCCGAGGATGAACGTCATTTCCGCGCACGCAGGGTGTCCAATCACTACAAAAGCGGAACGGCAGGATGGGTTGATACGCTTGAGATTATCGTGATCCCGGACGCCGGGGTGCGGGCCGAAGCATTGCGCGATGGATATGTAGATATCGCAGCGCTCCCGGCTGGTGAGGAGCTGACCGCGCAACGCGGGCTGCGATATCATCCGTCTGAGGCCGAGATGGCGTTGGCAATGGCCTCTCATGTCGGTATGCCGCGCCAGATCAGCCGGGCTGCGCTGGATGATGGGCGCATCGCCGAACGGTGGTGGCTGGCGTAAATTTGATCACGATTTGCGCCGGGGGTTGCAGACTCAGGAACTCCTGCGTATATGCAGTTGCAACAGCGGCGCGTCGGACTTCTGGTCCGGGGCTCCACCGGAAAATTCGACGGGCCGCGCGCCCGTTTTTTTGTGCCCGATAGCAGGGTAGAGAACCTGAATGACAAACGACCTGATAGCCAAAGCTGCCATCGACCGGCGACTGGCCGAGATCATCACCCCTGTGATCGAGGATCTGGGGTATGAGCTTGTCCGCATTCGGCTGATGAGCGGCAAGACCACCACGATGCAGATCATGGCAGACAAGCCCAATGGCGGCATCGAAGTGGATGACTGCGCCGAGATTTCCAATGCGGTCAGCGCCACGCTGGACGTCGAAGACCCCATTTTGGACGCCTACACGCTTGAAGTTTCCAGCCCTGGAATTGACCGCCCTCTGACCCGTCTCAAAGATTTTGAGACGTTCGAAGGGTATGAGGCCAAAATCGAAACCGCAGAACTGATCGACGGTCGCCGCCGCTTCAAGGGCGAATTGGCCGGGATCGAAGGGGATGAGGTTCTGATCAACATCCCCGAGGGAGACGAGACGATCACCATCGGTTTGCAATTCGACTGGCTGAGCGATGCCAAGCTGGTCCTGACCGATGATCTGATCAAGGAAATGCTGCGCCAGCGCAAAGACGCTGGTGCCCTGAACGAAAACGCTTTCGACGAGATTGAGACCGAAGGGTCCGAAGAGGAGACGAACTGATGGCAATCACCTCAGCCAACCAGCTGGAGCTGCTGCAGACCGCCGAGGCCGTGGCCCGCGAAAAGATGATCGACCCCGGTCTGGTTGTCGAAGCGATGGAAGAATCGCTCGCCCGTGCCGCCAAGAGCCGTTACGGCGCCGAGATGGACATCCGCGTGTCCATCGACCGCAAGACAGGCAAGGCGACCTTTACCCGGGTCCGCACCGTGGTCGAGGATGAAGAGCTTGAGAACTATCAGGCCGAGATGACCGTCGAGCAGGCCAAGCAGTACATGGAGGCGCCCGAGGTTGGTGACGTCTTCGTTGAAGAAGTGCCGCCGGTTGAAATGGGCCGTATCGCAGCTCAGTCCGCCAAGCAGGTCATCTTGCAAAAGGTTCGCGAAGCCGAGCGTGATCGTCAGTACGAAGAATTCAAGGATCGTGCAGGCACCATCATCAACGGTGCCGTCAAGCGCGAGGAATTCGGCAATGTCATCGTCGATCTGGGCGGTGCTGAGGCCGTTCTGCGCCGCAATGACAAGATCGGTCGCGAAAGCTATCGCCCGAATGACCGTGTGCGCGCCTATATCAAAGAGGTTCGCCGCGAGGTGCGTGGTCACCAGATCTTCCTGTCGCGCACTGCGCCGGAATTCATGGCCGAGCTGTTCAAGATGGAAGTTCCGGAAATCTATGACGGCATCATCGAGGTCAAGGCCGTTGCTCGTGATCCCGGCTCGCGCGCCAAGATTGCCGTGATTTCTTATGACGGCTCGATTGACCCCGTCGGCGCTTGCGTTGGTATGCGCGGCAGCCGCGTGCAGGCCGTGGTAAACGAGCTGCAGGGAGAGAAAATCGACATCATCCCGTGGAACGAAGATCAGCCGACTTTCCTTGTGAACGCTCTGCAGCCCGCCGAAGTTTCAAAGGTGGTTCTGGACGAAGAAGCCGGCAAGATCGAAGTTGTGGTTCCCGAGGAGCAACTGAGCCTCGCCATTGGCCGTCGTGGTCAGAACGTGCGTCTGGCCAGCCAGCTGACCAATCTGGACATCGACATCATGACCGAAGCCGAAGAATCGGCGCGCCGTCAGAAAGAATTCGAGGCCCGTACCCAGTTGTTCATGGAAACGCTGGATCTGGACGAATTCTTCGCTCAGCTGCTGGTTTCTGAAGGCTTCACCAACCTCGAAGAAGTGGCATACGTTGAAATCGACGAACTGCTGGTCATCGACGGTGTGGATGAAGGTACCGCGCAAGAACTTCAGACACGTGCACGCGAATTCCTGGAAGCTCAGGCCAAGGCGGCGCTGGATGCAGCCCGTGCGCTGGGTGCCGAGGACAGTCTTATTGAATTCGAGGGCCTGACACCCCAGATGGTAGAGGCGCTGGCCAAGGATGATGTGAAAACTCTGGAAGACTTCGCAACCTGCGCCGACTGGGAACTGGCCGGTGGCTGGACTACGGTCGATGGCGAACGCATCAAGGATGATGGTGTACTGGAGCCCTTCGGCGTGACGCTGGAAGAGGCGCAGGATCTGGTCATGACCGCGCGCATCATGCTGGGCTGGGTTGATCCGGCCGAGCTGGAGCAGGCCGAAGAAGACGGTGAAGCAACCGATGAGGAGGTCGAGGCCTGATCTCAGGCCTCGGGTGGCTGACATGGGTCGCGGTGGCGTCCATAAGGATCGGTCGGAAGGCCCTGAACGCAAGTGCATCGCAACGGGCGAGGTTCAGCCCAAATATGGCTTGATCCGCTTTGTGACGGGGCCGGATGGTCAGGTCTTTCCCGATGTCGCGGCGAAATTGCCGGGGCGTGGGGTTTACGTGGCGGCGGATCGTGCGGCGCTGGACAAGGCGGTGAACAAGAAACTGTTCTCGCGCGGGTTTAAGGCACAGGTGAGTGCCGCCAAGGACCTGACTGATGAGGTCGAGAAACAGGTGGCGCGTCGTGTGATCGAGCTGATCAGTCTGGCGCGCAAGTCCGGTGACGCGGTCGCCGGGTATGAAAAGGTCAAGTCGTGGCTGGACCGGGAAGAGGCCCAGGTGCTGATTCAGGCCTCAGATGGATCGGGGCGCGGCAAGTCGAAACTCAGCACGCCGCACTTCGGGAAATACATCGGCTGGCTGACCGCAGACGAGCTTGGGGCGGCATTTGGGCGCCAAACCGTGATTCATGCGGCCTTGGCCTCTGGCGGACTCGCCAAACGTGTTGTAGAGGAAGCGCAGCGCCTGCGTGGCTTGCGCGAAAAGGATGACGGCGGCAAGGGCCGCTCGGAAGGGTAAGAAGCTTTATGAGCGATAGTGACGGCAAAAAGACATTGGGTCTTCGTGGCGGGGCACGCCCCGGAAATGTGAAACAGAGTTTCAGCCACGGACGCACCAAGAATGTCGTGGTGGAGACCAAACGCAAACGCGTGGTCGTACCCAAGCCGGGCGCGACCAAACCAAGTGGTGGTGCGACACCTTCGGGTGATCCTTCGCGTCGCCCAGCGGGTATTTCCGATGCGGAAATGGCGCGTCGTATGAAGGCGTTGCAAGCCGCCAAAGCGCGCGAGGCTGAAGAGGCCGCTGCCCGCGAGGCGCAGGAAAAGGCGCGCGAAGAAGAACGCGCACGCCGCCGGGCCGAACAAGAGGCCAAGGAACGCGAGCAGCGTGAAGCTGAAGAGCGTGCCCGTGCCAAGGCCGAAGAGGAAGAACGCAAGCGTAAAGAGGCCGAGGAAGCAGCCCAGCGTGCTGCCGCAGCCCCGGCACCCGCCGAGCCCAAGGCCGCACGCAGCCCATCCAGCAAGCCTGCACCTGCTGCGGCACCGCGCAAGCAGGATCGCGAGCGTGAGCAGCGTGGCCGTGGCAAGGGCCGTGACGACAACCGCCGCTCGGGCAAGCTGACACTTGGTCAGGCCACTGGCGGCGAAGGCAATCGCCAACGCTCGATGGCCGCGATGAAACGCAAGCAAGAGCGGGCGCGCCAGAAGGCCATGGGCGGCACGGTCGAGCGGGAAAAGGTGATCCGCGACGTTCAGCTGCCCGAGGCGATCATGGTCTCGGAATTGGCCAACCGTATGGCCGAGCGTGTCGCTGACGTTGTCAAATCGCTGATGCAGATGGGCATGATGGTCACGCAGAATCAGACCATCGACGCTGACACCGCTGAACTGATCATCGAAGAATTTGGCCACAAGGTCACGCGTGTCTCTGATTCGGATGTTGAAGACGTCATCAAAGAGGTCGAAGACAGCGATGACGATCTGCAGCCCCGTCCGCCGGTCATCACCATCATGGGTCACGTTGACCACGGCAAAACCTCGTTGCTGGATGCGATCCGCGACGCGCGTGTTGTTGCCGGCGAAGCTGGTGGCATCACCCAGCATATCGGCGCCTATCAGGTGAAAACCGATGGTGGCACCACGCTGACCTTCCTGGATACACCGGGACACGCGGCCTTTACCTCGATGCGCTCGCGCGGGGCTCAGGTCACGGATATCGTGGTTCTTGTTGTTGCCGCCGACGACGCGGTGATGCCGCAGACGATCGAGGCGATCAACCACGCCAAAGCGGCCGAAGTGCCAATGATCGTGGCGATCAACAAGATCGACAAGCCCGACGCGAACCCCGACAAAGTCCGCACTGACTTGCTGCAGCACGAAGTGATCGTCGAGAAGATGTCGGGTGAGGTTCAGGACGTTGAGGTCTCGGCCATGACTGGTCAGGGTCTGGACGAATTGCTGGAAGCCATTGCACTGCAGGCCGAGATTCTGGAACTGAAAGCCAACCCAGATCGCGCCGCCCAAGGTGCCGTGATCGAGGCGCAGCTGGATGTGGGCCGTGGTCCCGTCGCCACCGTTCTGGTTCAGAACGGCACGCTGCGTCAGGGCGATATCTTCGTTGTGGGTGAGCAGTACGGTAAGGTCCGTGCGCTGATCAACGACAAGGGCGACCGTGTCAAAGAAGCTGGCCCCTCAGTTCCGGTCGAGGTTCTGGGTCTCAACGGTACGCCCGAAGCAGGTGACGTTCTGAACGTGACCGAGACCGAAGCGCAGGCCCGTGAGATCGCTGCTTATCGTGAGCAAGCCGCCAAGGACAAACGCGCCGCTGCTGGTGCCGCGACCACCCTTGAACAGCTGATGCAGAAGGCGAAGGAAGACGAAAACGTCACCGAGCTGCCTATTCTGATGAAAGCGGATGTGCAGGGATCTGCCGAAGCCATCGTTCAGGCGATGGAGAAGATCGGCAACGACGAAGTGCGCGTACGCGTTCTTCACTCGGGTGTTGGTGCGATCACCGAGACGGATGTCGGCCTGGCCGAAGCCTCTGGTGCACCGATCTTTGGCTTCAACGTGCGTGCGAACGCATCGGCGCGGAACACTGCGAACCAGAAGGGCGTCGAGATCCGGTATTACTCGGTGATCTACGATCTGGTTGATGACGTGAAAGCAGCCGCATCGGGCCTGCTGAGCGCCGAGATTCGCGAAAAGTTCATCGGTTACGCCGAGATCAAAGAGGTCTTCAAGGTTACCGGTGTTGGCAAAGTTGCCGGCTGTCTGGTCACCGAAGGTGTTGCCCGCCGCTCGGCTGGCGTACGCCTGCTGCGCGACAACGTGGTGATCCACGAAGGTACGCTGAAGACCCTCAAGCGCTTCAAGGATGAAGTGGCCGAAGTTCAGTCGGGTCAGGAATGCGGTATGGCGTTCGAGAACTACGACGATATTCGCGCCGGCGACGTGATCGAGATTTTCGAACGCGAAGAGGTCACGCGTACGCTGGACTGATCCGGTTCAGAGAAGAAACTTGAAGCAGCGGCCCCACGAGGCCGCTGTTTTCTTTTGCCGGTTACTCGCCGCGCGACGACAGAAACGTGCCCGATGGCATGATGATGTCGAAGTGGTGTTTACCCTTCTGCAGATCAAAACTGACCGAATGCCCGGCCTTGCGCAGTAATTCCGCGTAGTCACGGCTTTGGCGGATGAACTCGGGCGTATCCCGCTCGGCGACGGTTACCCTGTAACGCGGTCCCGGTGCGGGCAGGTTGAGGCAGGGTGAGAGATCGTGAACCTCGACCTTGGTCAGTTGCAGCGGATCATTCACCGAGGTCAGGCTGATCGGAACAAGGTCATAGATCCCGCTAATCAGGATCACATTGCGCACCCGCAGGCCAGCCTGCGCAAATGCCTTCGAAGACGTCGCCATCACCATCGCAACCAGATGGGCACCTGCACTGTGACCCGATAGCGTGATGTTTGATGGATCAAAACCCAGTGTTTCGGCCTGTGACGCAAGCCACAACAAGGCGGTACGGCATTCTTCGACCATCTGCCCCAATCTGGCATCGGGGGCGAGCGTATAATTCAGCGTGGCAAAGGCTTGCCCGTTCTCATGCAATACCGGTGCCATAGGGGCCGACTCACGCTGGCTAAGCGCCTGCCAATAGCCACCATGAATAAAGACATGCAAAGGCGCGTTGGCGCCAGGTGCGGGGAAGAAATCCAGAACTTGCGTCGGGCTGTCGCCATAGGAACGGTTTTCCTGCATCCTAATTTCAGACCGTGCCTGTGCGCTGAGGGCAGAATAGCTGGCTAGATATGGCGTCAGATCACCGCCAATCATTGAGCTAGGGGAATACTCCTGCTCAAGCTCTTCTTGGGTGAATCCGCGATACAGCATGGCCTATTCCCCAGTATACATCAGTTCGGTTCGCACGTCGTAGAGGTCGTGGAAGAACCGCAACTCCAGCGCCTTGCGCAGGAAGGCCACGCCGCTAGATCCACCCGTTCCGGGCTGCATTCCGATCACGCGCTCAACCGCGGTTGCATGATCGAATCGCCACCTCTGGAACAGAGATTCCACATCCATCAGTTTTTCGGCCAGCGCGTAAAGATCCCAGTATTGTTCCGTGTTGCGGAACACTTCGACCCAGATTTTGACGATACGCGGATCGCCGGAATAGGGCTTTGCGTAATCCCGCTCGATCAGCTCATGCGGCACGTCAAACCCTTGCCGGGCCAGCATCCGCAGCACTTCGTCATAGAGCGAGGGTTTGGTAAGAGCCGCGTTCAGCATCTCCATCACTTCTGGGTCATGCGCATGCACTTTCAGGGTCGCGGGATCTTTGTTGCCCAGAATGAACTCGATTTGGCGATAGCCATAGCTTTGAAAGCCTGACGAACTGCCTAATGCGTCCCGAAACGTCATGTAGTCCGCGGGAGTCATAGTCAGTAGCGTCTCCCACGCGGCGATCAATTGCCGTTGGATCGCCTTGATCCGGTCGAGGTTCTTCATCGCGGGACCGAAATCGTCCTGCTGCAGGAACCGGCGGACTTCGACAAGTTGATGGTGCATCAGTTTCAGCCACAGTTCGCTGACCTGATGAATGATGATGAACAACATCTCATCAGGTTGGGCCGGGTCCTGAAAGGTCTTTTGCAGGTTCAGCAGAGTCTTAAGTTGCAGAAAATCCCCATAGCTTTTGCGGTGAGTTTCTGTGAAATCGGTGACCAGAGACTCTTCGATTCCCCGTTCTGTATACCTGTCTTTGTCGCCCATGTGCTCCTCCAGACGCGCGGATTTATCCATGTTTAGGGACAAAACCCGCACGGTTCCAGAGCGTTAGGTCCAGTCCAGAACCACCTTGCCTGATTGACCGGATTTCATGGCCTTGAATCCCTGAGTAAAGTCATCGACTGCGAACTGGTGGGTGATTACGCGGCTGACATCCAGCCCGTTCTGCAACATGGCGATCATTTTGTACCAGGTCTCGAACATCTCGCGCCCATAGACACCCTTGATGGTGATAGCTTTGAACACGATGCGCGACCAGTCCACCGGAGATTTTCCGGGCGGAATCCCCAACAGTGCGATCTTGCCGCCCATCACCAGTGCTTCGACCATCTGGTCCAGCGCGGCTTGCGAGCCCGACATTTCAAGCCCGACATCAAAGCCCTGAGTCATGCCCAGTTCCGCGATGACATCCTGCAGATCCTCTTTGGACACATCAACGGTGCGTACCGTTGGTACCACGTGTTCGGCCAGTTTCAGGCGGTCGGGGTTGATATCGGTGATCACTACATGCCGAGCACCGGCATGACGGGCAACGGCGGCGGCCATGATGCCGATGGGGCCTGCGCCAGTAATCAATACGTCCTCGCCCAGCAGATCGAAGCTGAGTGCAGTGTGCACGGCATTGCCCAGCGGATCGAGGATCGCTCCGATCTCATCCGGTACATCGTCAGGCAGGGGCACCACGTTAAAGGCAGGCAGTTTCAGGTATTGCGCAAAGGCACCCTGTTCATTCACACCGATACCGCGCGTGCCGGGATCAAGGTGGAACTTGCCCGCACGGCTCTGGCGGCTGTCAGGGGTGATCAGATGCCCCTCGCCTGAACAGCGCTGGCCGACCGTCATCCCTGTCACGTTGCGACCCAATTCAACAATTTCACCAGCGAACTCGTGGCCGGTGATCATCGGGATCGGCACGGTGGCCGCAGCCCATTCATCCCAGTTCCAGATATGAATATCCGTGCCGCAAATCCCGGTCTTGTTGATGCGGATCAGAACCTCATCGGGGCCGATCTCGGGTACCGGGGCCTGCACCATCCACAGACCTTCCTCGGGCTTGGATTTCTCAAGGGCTTTCATCGTGTTGGGCCGCATCAGATTATCCCCAATTCTTTGCCGACCTTGCCAAATGCCGCGAGCGCCCGGTCTAATTCGTCGCGTGTTAGAGCCGCATTCATCTGCGTTCTGATCCGGGCCTGTCCACGCGGCACGACAGGGAAGAAAAAGCCCGAAACATAGACGCCTTCGTCAAACAATCGCGATGCCATATCCTGCGCCAGGGTCGCTTCACCCAGCATGACCGGAATGATCGGGTGTTCACCCGGAAGTAGGTCGAAGCCCAGATTCTCTAACCCGGCGCGCCAGTATTTGGCATTGCCGAACAATTGGGCGCGCAGCATGTCACCTTCTTCAACCAGACGGATTGCCTCAAGCCCTGCGGCAACGATGGACGGCGGCAGCGAGTTTGAGAACAGATAGGGCCGCGCCCGCTGCCGCAGCAGGTCGATCACTGGCTGCGGCCCGGCGATATAACCGCCGATTGCCCCCCCAAGTGCCTTGCCCAGAGTTCCCGTCAGAATATCCACGTCGACGCCGAAGTGGTCCGGCGTGCCCGCCCCGTTTGGCCCCATAAAGCCGGTAGCGTGGCAGTCATCGACCATCACGATGGCGTCGTATTCGTCGGCCAGCTCGCGAATCTTCGGCAGATTGGCCAGATAGCCATCCATTGAGAACACGCCATCGGTTGCGATCATGATATGCCGCGCCCCGTCCTCGCGCGCTTGTTTCAGCCACGCTTCGAGGTCGTTCATGTCGTTGTTCATGTAGCGATAGCGTTTTGCCTTACACAGCCGTACCCCGTCGATGATCGAGGCATGATTCAGACTGTCAGAGATAATGGCGTCTTCGGGCCCTAACAAAGGCTCAAACAACCCGCCATTGGCGTCGAAGCAGGCAGCGAACAGAATTGAATCGTCCTTGTTCAGGAACTTTGCCAGCTTCTGCTCAAGTTCGCGATGAATGTCCTGCGTACCGCAGATGAACCGGACCGAGGCCATGCCGAACCCCTTGGGCTCCATGACGCTTTTGGCGGCGTTGATCAGCGCGGGGTGATCGGCCAAACCCAGATAGTTGTTGGCGCACAAGTTGATCACCTGCTTGTCGCCCACCGTAATCTCACCGCCCTGAGGCGAGGTGATCATTCGTTCGCGCTTGTACAGACCCTCTGCCTCAATCTGCGCGAGTGTATCCGAAATATGGGACAGGAATGCATCAGCCATGGCGACCTCCGTTAATCTGAGTCGCACGTCTAACATAGCGGATGAAATTCCCAAATAGGAGAATTACAGTATTTGGGAAAAATATCCGTGAAGGCGGAATCTTGCCCGTTCAGGCGTTTTTTACGATCAGGAAAACGCGGGCCGGGTTTTCAGCGCTTATCGAATGCGTAATATCGGCGGCATACCGGGCGGTATCCCCTTGTTTCAGATCGCTGGATGCCGTTCCCGAAGTGACACGAACGGCGCCTTCCAGCACAGTCAGTTGCTCCCGCGCGCCGCGCGCATGAGGTTGGCTGTTCAGGCTCCCATTGGCCTGAAACTGAATATCATAGACCTCGTGTCCTCCGGCCTCTTCGGGGGGAGAGAGGATGCGAATCCGGCATTTCTCGCCCATATTGTCGATACTTGGCACTTCTGCTTGACGCAGCACTTCGATCTGGTCGGTCGTTTTGGCGTCTTCCAAAAGTCCGGCGAAATCCACCTGCAGAGCGCGTGTCAGGTTCCACAGGGTAGAAATTGTGGGGCTGCTTTCGCCACGCTCGATCTGGCTGACCATGGAACGGGAGACGCCGCTGAGGTTGGCGACCGCCTCAAGCGACAGGCCTTTGGCGCGGCGCGCCTCTTTCAATCGGGCGGGCAGGCGCGTCAGAATATCGTCTGTGTTTTCCGTCATGACGGAATCCATGGGTGTTGCGCAACGTAATGTCAATTCCGGCGTGACAGTGAGTCTAATATGAAGATCATGCTGCAGGTGCATAATGGGCGCGAGACTTGGAGGAGAAAACATGACGGACATAGTAATACTGGACGGTGCGCGCACAGCCATCGGGACCTTTGGCGGTGCGTTGGCCTCGACCGCTCCGATCGATCTGGCGACCGTGGCGACCGAGGCGGCAATGGAGCGTTCGGGCGTTGAAGGCGCGCAGATTGATCATGTTGTCTTTGGTCATGTGATCAACACCGAACCGCGCGACATGTATTTATCGCGAGTCGCCGCAATGCAGGCGGGTATTCCGAACGGGACTCCGGCGATGAACGTGAACCGGCTGTGCGGTTCGGGGGCGCAGGCAGTAGTGTCGGCGGTGCAGGCGCTGATGCTAGGCGATGCCGAGTTTGCCGTGGCGGGCGGTGCCGAAAGCATGTCGCGCAGCCCTTATGTCGTGCCGCAGGCCCGTTGGGGGGCGAAGATGGGCGATGTCAAATCGCTCGACATGATGCTGGGCGCGCTGAACTGCCCATTCGGCACCGGGCATATGGGGGTGACCGCCGAGAATGTGGCGGATGAACACCAAATCAGCCGCGAACAGATGGACGCGTTTGCGCTGACCAGCCAGACCCGTGCGGCTGCGGCGATTGAGGCCGGGTATTTCGACAGCCAAATCGCGCCGGTGCAGGTCAAGGTCAAGCGCGACATGGTCGACTTCAAGGTCGATGAACATCCCAAGGCCACCACTGCCGAGGCGCTGGCCGGATTGCGCCCGGTATTCCAGAAAGATGGGCGGGTGACGGCGGGCAACGCCTCGGGCATCAATGACGGCGCGGCGGCGATGGTTTTGGCGACAGCGGATGCTGCAGAAAAGGCGGGCTTGAAACCTAAAGCGCGCGTGATTGGCTATGCCCATGCCGGCGTGCGACCCGAGGTGATGGGCATCGGCCCGGTTCCAGCTGTGCAGAACCTGTTCGCAAAGACGGGTTTGTCTGCGGATGATTTCGACGTGATCGAAAGCAACGAGGCGTTTGCGGCGCAAGCTCTGGCCGTCAATCAGGAATTGGGTCTGGACGCTGCAAAGGTGAATCCGAACGGTGGGGCTATTGCGCTGGGCCATCCGGTGGGCGCCACAGGGGCGATTATCACGCTTAAGGCGTTGTATGAGTTGGAGCGTATTGGTGGATCAAAAGGTCTGATCACCATGTGCATCGGGGGCGGTCAAGGCATTGCCCTCGCCATCGAGCGGCTCTGAGTTGGACCGGGGCAAGGGGGGCTGTCTGCCCCCCCAATCGCGCCAGGGCGCGATTCCCCCCGAAGGTATTTTTGGCCAGATGAAGCGGTCGGGTTGGTTTAGCTGAGTGCGAAGATGACAAGCGTCGCGGCTATGCCTGCGGCCGCGCCGATCGCTGCTGGCAGAAGGTTTGCGATGAAACCCGGTGTCTTTGGGTCGTCTTTTTGGGTCTGGGCAATCAGGGCATTTTCCACCAGACCGGGCAAGCGGGGGCCGAAACGGGCAAGCACCAGGGCGGTTTTGCCGAAATCGCGCAGGGCGGCGCGGGGGCCGATGGATTGTTTGATGTAATCCTCGACCACCGGTCGGGCGACCTCCCAGATGTTCATGTGATCATCAAGCGAGCGGGCGACGCCTTCGACCACCACCATGGTGCGTTGCAGCAGGATCAGCTCGGTGCGGGTTTCCATGCCAAAGCGTTCAGTGACTTCGAACAGGTAGCTCAGCAGCCGACCCATCGAGATATGGGTGGCGTCCATGCCGAAGATCGGCTCACCTACCGCGCGCAAGGCGCGAGCGAATTCGTCGACGTCCTGATTGGCAGGCACATAGCCTGCTTCGAAATGGACTTCAGCCACGCGTTTATAGTCGCGGCGGATAAAACCAAAGAGAATCTCGGCATAGACCCGGCGAGTGTATTCATCGATATGGCCCATGATGCCGTAGTCATATGCGATAATGTCCCCGTTCGCAGCGACCTTGAGGTTGCCTTGGTGCATGTCGGCGTGAAAATAACCGTCGCGTAGCGCGTGCAACAGGAACAGGCGTAGCACGCGCTCAGCGAGATCGCGGCGATTATGTCCGGCAGCATCCAGCGCGTTGTTATCTCCCAAGGGAATGCCATCAGCCCAGCTGAGCGTCATGACGCGGCGGGCGGATAGCGACCAGACCACCGGGGGCAGCCAGAATCCGGCATCATCCTTGGTATTGGCAGCGTATTCCGAGGCGGCGGCACTTTCCAGACGCAGGTCCAACTCGCCGCGTACTACGCCGTCGAAATGCTCGATCACTTCCATCGGGCGTAGGCGGCGCGCTCCGGGGGCGCAAAGTTGCACCATACGCGCGGCGAAATAGAACGCGTCTACATCCTTGCGGAAGGCGCGCTCGATACCCGGTCTCAGGACTTTGACAGCAACGTCTTCGCCTGTGCTGGTCAGCGTGGCCTTGTGAACCTGAGCAATCGAGGCAGCGGCGATGGGTTCACTGAACTCGCTGAATATCTCTGACGTCGGTTGGCCTAACTCTTTCTCGACCTCTGCCATTGCTTCAGCTTTGGAAAAGGGCGGCAGCTTGTCTTGCAGAACACGCAGTTGCTCGGCCAGTTCATTTCCCACCACATCGGGGCGGGTCGAAAGTACCTGCCCGAATTTGATGTAAGCCGGACCCAATGCGGTCAGGGCACGGGTGGCGGGCGGCATCTCGGGGTCGCCCTTGTAGCCCAGCCATTGGAACGGTTTGCCAAGGGTATGCGCCAGAATACGTACGGCACGCGGTGCCTCGAATGCATCCAATACGACGTTCATGGCACCGGTACGTTCCAGTGTGGCGCCCGTCCGGACCAGGCGAATGATGTTGTGAGGGCCGCGCATCTAGATCTTCCAGCCAGAATGCAGTGCGGCAATGCCCATGCTCAGGTTGCGGTATTTGGCGTTTTCGAACCCGGCGGTGCGGACCATGTTCAGGAATGTCTCCTGATCTGGGAACTTGCGGATCGATTCCACAAGGTATTGATAGCTGTCGTAGTCGTTGGCGATCAGCTTGCCCATACGCGGGATGACATTGAAACTGTAGAGGTCGTAAAGCTTCTGCAGCCCGTCATTGGGTAACTGGCTGAACTCAAGCACCATCAGACGACCACCGGGCTTCAGAACGCGATAGGCCTCGTTCAGCGCCTCTTGCGGGCGGGTGACGTTCCGGATGCCGAAGGAGATGGTGTAGACGTCGAAGGTGTTATCCTCGAAGGGCAGCGCCATCGCATCGCCCACCACCCAATTCAGGCTGTCGGACATCTGGTCGGCCTCGGCGCGCTGGCGGCCTTCGACCAGCATCGGCTCGGTCAGGTCCAGCACGGTAGCATGGCCGTGGCCTGCGCGCTTCAGAAAGCAGAACGAGATATCGCCGGTGCCGCCCGCCACATCCAGAAGCCGCTGACCGGCGCGCGGGGCAAGCCAGTCCATCATCGCGTCTTTCCAGACCCGGTGGATGCCCATCGACATCACGTCGTTCATCACGTCGTATTTCGAGGCGACCGAATTGAACACGCCCTGTACGCGGCCGGCTTTTTCAGCCTCGCGCACGGTTTCGAACCCGAAATGAGTGGTCTTGTCGTTGGTGTCGGACATTTGCCTTGCCGTTTGTCGAATTTCGCCTCTGTTATAGGGCGATAAGAGGCGGGCACAATGCGGCCCTTTGGAATTGGAGCCCTGTAATGCCCGAATTGCCCGAGGTCGAGACAGTAAGACGCGGCCTGAGCCCCGCAATGGAGGGCGCAGTGATCGAAAGGGCGGATGTGAATCGCCCCGATTTGCGTTGGCCTTTCCCGGCTCGGATGGCCGAGCGGCTGACGGGGCAACGGGTGGATCGGCTGCGGCGACGGTCGAAGTACATTCTGGCGGATCTCAGCAGTGCCGAGACGTTGTTGATCCATCTGGGCATGTCGGGGCGGATGACGGTCTCTGGCGATCCGCTCGGACAGTATGCGCATGAGCATCCGATGGCGCAGAAACATGATCACGTGGTGTTTCATATGGCTAATGGCGCACGCATCACCTTCAACGATCCGCGCCGGTTCGGGGCAATGGATCTGCTGCCTACGGCAACGGCAGAGCAGCACAAGCTGCTATCGGTTCTGGGACCTGAACCGTTGGGTAATGATTTTCACGAACAGCACCTGATAGACGCCTTCAAAGGCAAGAACAGCCCGGTCAAATCGGCGTTGTTGGATCAGGGAATCGTTGCCGGTTTGGGTAATATTTACGTCTGCGAAGCGCTTTATCGCGGCAAGGTGTCGCCACGTCGCAAAGCGGGACAGATTTCTGCGCCACGCGTTGCGGCCCTTGTGCCGATCATCAGAAAAGTGTTGCAGGACGCGATTGAAGCGGGTGGGTCATCGCTGCGCGATTTCCGCCAAGCCGATGGAGAACTTGGATATTTTCAACACAGTTTCGACGTCTACGGCCGCGAAGGAGAGCCTTGTCGAACTGAGGGTTGTGGCGCTGAAATCAAGAGAATCACCCAGTCCGGTCGCTCATCCTTCTATTGCGCGCAATGCCAAAGATAACTTGATCCAGCGAAATCGCGTGATAAGGAATCGTACCTGAACGGAACAACCGGAAGCTTACACCTCATGGCTTTTGAGACGATCATCGTCGAAATCGAAGACCACGTCGCCCTTATCAAGCTCAACCGCCCCGATGCGATGAACGCGCTGAACACCCAGTTGCTGGGTGAGCTGTGCGAGGCGCTGGAAGATGCGGATAGCAATGACAAAGTGCGCTGCATCGTCATCACCGGCTCGGACAAGGCCTTTGCCGCCGGTGCGGACATTAAGGAAATGTCCGAGATGAGTTTTGTCGATGTATTCGACGTCAATCTGTTTGCAGACGCCAACGATAGGGTTTCCGCGATCCGTAAACCTATCATCGCTGCCGTTGCCGGTTACGCGCTGGGCGGCGGCTGTGAACTGGCGATGCTGTGCGATTTCATCATCGCTGCCGACACCGCCAAGTTCGGCCAGCCCGAGATCAATCTGGGCGTCATCGCGGGGCTTGGTGGCAGTCAGCGTCTGACCCGCTTCGTTGGTAAGTCCAAATCGATGGACATGAACCTGACAGGCCGCTTCATGGACGCGGAAGAGGCCGAGCGCGCCGGATTGGTAAGTCGGGTTGTGCCCGCCAAAAAGCTGATCGAAGAGGCAACCGGTGCGGCGCAGAAGATTGCAGAGAAATCGCAGATCACGGCCATCGCGGCCAAAGAGGCTGTGAACCGCAGCTATGAGCTGCCGCTGAGCGAAGGCATGCTGTTTGAGCGTCGGGTGTTCCATTCGATGTTTGCGACAGAGGATCAGAAAGAAGGCATGGCCGCGTTTCTGGAAAAACGTGCGGCTCAGTTCCGCGACAAGTGATCATAATCGTCGCTTAGTGATATTAGGCGGGCAGACCCCGCCTTTTTCCCTCATCACATACTGGAAGAATCAGCTTGGCAAACCTGCTAAACTTGGTTAGAGACCGCCGTCATACATGCGCGTGCGGCCCGCTTGGCCCGACTCACACTCGTGATTTCTGATCCGGTGCGGATATGTCCGTGGCGCGCAACCCAAGATAACCGTACCGAACAAAAGGTCAGAGACACATGGCAAATTCGCCCCAGGCAAAGAAACGCGCCCGTCAGAACGAAAAGCGCTTCGCCGTCAACAAAGCGCGACGTTCGCGCATCCGTACCCACCTGCGCAAAGTTGAAGAAGCGATCGCATCCGGCGACAAGGACGCGGCTACCGCAGCCCTGCGCGCCGCTCAGCCCGAGTTGATGCGTGGCGTTACCAAAGGCGTCTTCCACAAGAACACCGCAGCCCGCAAAATGTCGCGCCTGTCGGCGCGCGTCAAAGCGCTGGGCTGATTCTTTGGGAAAACGCGTCAAGCGTTGATTTGCGAAAAAGGCGTCGCTGATTGCGACGCCTTTTTCATTGTTGCCGGAAAGCCGCGTCTTCACGAAGCCGAGAGATTCTTTCGCCCAGAACCCCGAGTCAATATCAGAGTTTCGTTGCCCGGACCCTTGGGCTCTTGCTACGACTTAATCAGCGATTCACTCGCTTGGGGGGACAGGCTGTTCCAAGGATCTGACCGACGGGCATCGGAAAGATTTAGGAACGAATGTTCGAAAGCTGGCTTCGGTCAGTTGGACGATCTGCTCTGGGTCTCGGGTTAGCCGAAGATCCTGGCCCTGTCGATAAATTGGAATATCATGCGCATCCCGGATTCCGGGTGTGCCCCCATTTTGGGGCCGTGCTGTATTGGACTGCGATGATATTCGAGCGTACCCGCCAGACCATCAGGTTTGGCGTAACGTTCCCTTGTGTGTGAGCGCCATAAAGGCCCGTAATTCGGGACACATTAAAAAAGGCCTTAAGGCCAATAATGAATGGGATGCGTGAGGCGCCGAATGACACAAGAGAAATGGGGACAACTGCGTAGCAAATTGATGAAGGCGGTTGGGAAGAACAATTTTACCACCTGGATTGAACCCTTGGAGTTTCAGGAGTTGCAGGATGGTGTAGCGGTGTTCTCGGTGCCGACCAACTTCATGGGCAACTATGTCAGTCAGAATTTTGCGGACCTTATTCTCTATGAGCTGAACACATCGGGCGAAAAGGTTCAGCGCTTGGCGTTTCGCACAGCGGCCAATTCGTCAGCCCGTCCCACATTGGTGGAAGAGTCCAAGCCATCTCCCGCGCCAGAAACCCGGCCCGCTGTTACAGATACAGCCAATGATGCACTTGAAGCACTACAGGCTGCGCCACTGGATGCACGGTTTACCTTTGATAGCTTTGTTGTTGGCAAACCCAACGAACTTGCACATGCCGCAGCTCGCCGCGTATCCGAGGGCGGCCCGGTAACTTTCAATCCGCTCGTGCTCTACGGCGGTGTTGGACTGGGTAAAACCCACCTGATGCACGCGATTGCGTGGGAGTTGAAAACCAAGCACCCCGAGTTGAATGTGCTTTATCTGTCAGCAGAACAGTTCATGTATCGCTTTGTGCAGGCTTTGCGTGAACGCCGCATGATGGATTTCAAGCACTTGTTCCGTTCGGTCGATGTGCTGATGGTCGATGACGTGCAGTTCATCGCTGGCAAGGATTCGACGCAGGAAGAATTTTTCCACACGTTCAACGCGCTGGTGGATCAGAACAAGCAGATCATCATCTCGGCCGACCGCGCGCCGGGCGAGATCAAGGACCTTGAAGACCGCGTAAAGTCACGCCTGCAATGTGGCCTTGTCGTCGATCTTCATCCCACAGACTACGAATTGCGTCTGGGAATCCTGCAGAACAAAGTGCAGCAGTACAGCAGCACTTATCCCGATCTGACCATTGCTGATGGTGTATTGGAGTTCCTTGCACACCGCATCTCGACCAATGTGCGCGTGCTGGAAGGGGCGCTGACCCGCTTGTTCGCCTTTGCCTCGCTGGTCGGGCGCGAGATCGATATGGAGCTGACGCAGGATTGTCTGGCCGATGTACTGCGCGCCTCCGAGCGCAAGATCACCGTCGAAGAGATCCAGCGAAAGGTCTCGGATTATTACAACATCCGCCTCAGCGATATCATCGGCCCTAAACGCCTGCGGTCCTATGCGCGTCCGCGTCAGGTGGCGATGTATCTGTGCAAGCAACTGACCAGTCGGTCGCTGCCTGAGATTGGCCGTCGATTTGGCGGGCGCGACCACACCACGGTCATGCATGGCGTGAAGCGCATCGAAGAGCTGAAGTTGACCGATGGCCAGATTGCCGAAGATGTTGAGATGCTGCGCCGGGCCTTGGAAGCCTAAACCGCACTGAATCCTTGAAAAACACCCCGGGCTATTGCGTTCGGGGGGTTTTCTTGTGCGCTATTGTCCACGGTTGAGAATGATCTGGTGTGTTTCACGCGCGCTCCTCTTGACCACCGAGGCAATCCGACCCAGAAATCCGTAAAAAATCCTTGTGCCTCAGGGCTGAGACGCTAACGTGCCAGTCCCGCCTATTTCGGCACGCAAGTCAAAGGAACAGAGGGTATGAAGATCAGCATCGAACGCGGCACCCTTCTCAAGGCCGTTTCGCAGGCCCAGTCAGTTGTCGAACGTCGCAACACCATTCCCATACTTGCCAACGTGCTGATCGAGGCCGAAGGCGATCAGGCGCTGTTTCGTGCCACCGATCTGGACATCGAAGTGGTCGACAAGGCCCCCGCGCAGGTCGAGAAAGCGGGCGCCACGACTGTTGCGGCCACAACGCTACATGAGATCGTACGCAAACTGCCCGATGGGGCGCTGGTGACCCTAACCGCAGATAGTGCAGCTGGGCGGTTGACCGTGGAAGCGGGGCGCTCGAATTTTTCTCTGGCCACGCTGCCGAAAGAAGATTTCCCGGTTATGGCGTCTTCAGAATACCAATCGAACTTTACGGCGTCGGCGGCATTGTTGCGCCGGCTGTTCGATAAATCGAAGTTTGCCATTTCCACGGAAGAGACGAGATATTATTTGAACGGCGTTTACATGCACGTTGCGGATGGTTCCGAGGGCGGCAAGGTACTGCGTTGCGTGGCGACTGATGGTCACCGCTTGGCACGGATCGATGCGGATCTGCCGGATGGTGCAGCGGATATGCCGGGCGTGATCGTGCCCCGCAAAACCGTGGGCGAACTGCGCAAGCTGCTGGATGATGACGAGATGGACATCGCCGTCTCGGTCAGTGAAACCAAGGTGCGGTTTGCAACGCCTGACATCACGCTCACCTCGAAAGTGATCGACGGAACGTTCCCGGATTACACACGTGTCATCCCGCAAGGTAACACGCGCAAGTTAGAAGTGGACGCGGCTGAATTCGCGCAGGCCGTGGATCGTGTGGCGACAGTTTCGTCCGAGCGGTCGCGGGCCGTCAAACTGCAATTGGATGCGGATAAGCTGGTTCTGTCAGTGAATGCACCCGACAGTGGTGCGGCTGAGGAAGAGCTGGCAGTTGCTTACGGGGATGAGCGCCTGGAGATCGGGTTCAACGCTAAGTATCTGCTCGAAATCGCGTCTCAGGTGGATCGTGAAAATGCGGTGTTTATGTTCAACTCGGCAGGTGATCCGACGCTGATGCGCGAAGGCAACGACCAAAGCGCGGTATATGTCGTAATGCCGATGCGCGTCTGATTGCCTCGACTGGGTGATCTCTAACGAAAGAGAGGGGTCATGGGATTGGCCCTGACCGAGCTTACGGTCTCGCATTTTCGGTCTCATAAGCTGGCGCGCCTGTCGTTGGACGGGCGGCCAGTCGCGATCCATGGGCCAAACGGTGCCGGTAAGACCAACATCCTGGAAGCGGTTTCTCTGTTTTCACCCGGGCGCGGGATGCGGCGGGCAAGCGCCGCTGAGATGACACGGCGCCCCGAGGCGCTGGGGTGGAAGCTGATTGGGCTATTGAATGCGCAAGGACAGAATTTCGAGATTGAAACCTGGTCCGAAGGTGGTGCGGCGCGGCAAGTGCGGATTGATGAGAAAACATCAAGCCAGATTGAATTGGGAAAGCTGGCGCGGGTAGTTTGGTTAATCCCATCGATGGACCGTCTCTGGATCGAAGGGGCTGAAGGGCGGCGACGGTTCCTCGACCGGATCGCGCTGAGTTTTGATCCGGCACATGCCGAGGCATCTCTGACCTATGAAAAAGCGATGCGCGAGCGGAACCGGTTGCTGAAAGAACAAGTTCGCGATGCCCATTGGTACGCGGCGCTGGAAGGGCAGATGGCCGAGATGGGGCATCGCATCCACGCCGCGCGGTTGAGTGCGTTGGAGTATCTGCGCTCAGCACAGGATAAAGCTGAGACGGTCTTTCCGTCAGCGGATCTTGAATTGGTTCAAACCGAAGGTGCAATGCCTGAGACGGCGGAAGACTTGCGAGAAGCTTTGGATGAAAGCCGGTTTCGCGATCTGGCCGCCGGGCGGACTTTGGTCGGCCCGCATCGATCAGACCTGTATGGTGTATATTCCGCCAAGGGCGTTCCTGCCAAAGATTGCTCGACCGGTGAGCAGAAAGCACTGCTGGTATCGCTGATCCTATCAAACGCGCGAGCGTTGGCGGAGATGGTTGGAGCACCTCCTATTGTATTGCTGGATGAGGTGGCCGCGCATCTGGATGCGGGTCGGCGCGCTGCGTTGTATGATGAGATTTGTGCGCTGGGCGCACAGGCCTGGATGACGGGCACCGGGCCTGAGCTATTTGCGGAATTGGGGGATCGAGCCCAAACGCTGGTCGTTACCGAAGGCGACGAGGGCTCGGTCGTCAGCGTTTAGGCAGGCTCGCCGACTTTGCGTTCCCAAAGGAAGCCGCGCATCACTTCGTCGACCGGGGTTTTGGCCATGTGGTTGACGTAGTTCGACATGGTTTTTTGTGCCAGACCCAGTACGACATCCAGGACCGCACGGTGGGAATAGCCAGCGTCAAAGAAGGCCTGCAGCTGTTCTTCAGTCGGGTTTCCACGGGTTTCCATCACTTGCAGGGTAAAGGTGCGTAGCGCTTCCAGCTTGGCCGTGGGCAGCGGAGTTTCGTTGCGCAGCGCCTCGGTGATCTCGTCAGAGACTTTCATCATCTTTGCGATGCCGGTATGCGCAGGCACACAGTAATGGCATTCGTTTTCGACATTGATGGTTTGCCAGACAACGGTTTTTTCGTCGTTGTTGAAATCGGTCTGCAGAAACAGGCCGTGCAGAACCTGATAGCCTTCCAGATGCTGGGGGCTTTCGGCCATTACTTTATGAAGACCGGGCAGGCGGCCGAATGCAGCCTGAGATTTCTCAAGCAGCGGCTTGGACCCTTCCGGGGCGGTTTCTAGGTCGTGAGACGGGAAATTGGCCATGTCAAAACTCCTGTTTCTGGCGCGATGAGTCGTATTTAGGGTTTCTTGAGCGATCACTCAAGTATATATTTGAGCGAACGTTCAAGAATTGGTGAAACGATGCCCCGCAAACCCTCATATGACCGAGACGCGCTTATCGCGCAGGCGCGAGATATTTTCTGGCGTCACGGCTGGGCGGGGACGTCGCTTAAGGATCTCGAGCGAGAGCTGAAGCTGAAACCGGGCAGCTTCTACGCGGCATTCGGGTCGAAAGATGCGCTCTACGCCCTGGCGTTAGAGCGGTATACTCAGGAAGGGGTTGCCAATATGAAGGCTTTGGCGCAGGAATTGGGCCCGCTTGGTGCTCTTAAGGTGCAACCTCGTCGTGTGATCGAGGCGTCGGAACTGCCAACAAAAGCCTGCATGTTGGCGAAGACTTATGCGGAATTGCAAGCCAAAGACCATGATTTGGCTGATCAGGCGCAAACCCACATGGCTGACATGAAAGCTTGTTTTGCGGACCTCTTTCGCAGCGCGCAGAAGGCCGGAGAAATCGCGCCAAGTCATGACCCGGATCGCTTGGCGGCGCGCTATCAATCCGACCTTCTGGGGTTGCGATTGTCAGCCGAACGGGACGATGTGAACGCGGCAGAAATTGCCGAGGATATTGCAGCAGACCTTGATCGGCTTTGATCCGCAAATTAAGCGGATCAGAACCACAAAATATGGGGGGAGCACGTGACAATCCCCACCAGAAAACGTATAAGTTACCAAAATAATATAGGTACTAACGGCATGTCCGAAGACGCACAGGCACCCCAAGAATACGGCGCTGATTCCATCAAAGTTCTCAAAGGCTTAGAGGCAGTTCGCAAACGTCCCGGTATGTATATCGGGGATACGGATGATGGTTCGGGTCTGCACCATATGGTGTACGAGGTTGTCGATAACGGAATTGACGAGGCACTGGCCGGTCATGCCGACCATGTGACTGTAAAAATTCACGCTGATTCCAGCGTTTCGGTCAGTGACAATGGACGTGGAATCCCGGTGGATATCCACCCCGAGGAAGGCGTTTCAGCGGCTGAAGTCATCATGACCCAACTGCACGCTGGCGGTAAATTCGACAGCAACTCGTACAAGGTGTCAGGCGGTCTGCATGGAGTGGGCGTCTCGGTGGTGAATGCGCTATCCGATTGGCTGGAACTGCGCATTTGGCGGGCCGGCAAGGAACATGTGGCGCGTTTTGAGGGCGGTGAGACGGCGGAACATCTGAAAGTCGTCGGCGAGTGCGGCGATCGCACGGGAACCGAGGTACGATTTCTGGCCTCGACCAACACGTTTTCGAACCTCGAATACTCGTTTGAGACGCTGGAAAAGCGCTTGCGCGAGCTGGCTTTCCTGAACTCGGGCGTGCGGATCATCCTGATCGACGAGCGCCCTGCTGAGCGGCTGGAAACCGAGCTGTTCTACGAGGGCGGCGTCAAAGAGTTTGTCAAATATCTCGACCGGTCCAAGACCCCGGCGATGCCCGAACCGATTTATATCAAGGGCGAGCGTGACGATATCGGCGTGGAAATCGCGATGTGGTGGAATGACAGTTATCATGAGACCGTGCTGCCCTTCACCAACAACATCCCGCAGCGCGATGGCGGCACCCATGTGGCTGGCTTCCGTGGTGCACTGACCCGGACGATCAACAACTATGCTCAGTCCAGCGGGATCGCGAAGAAGGAAAAGGTCAGCTTTACCGGTGACGATGCACGCGAAGGCCTGACCTGCGTGTTGTCTGTGAAAGTGCCCGATCCGAAATTCTCGTCCCAGACCAAGGACAAGCTGGTCAGCTCTGAGGTGCGCCCGGCGGTCGAAGGTTTGATGAACGAGAAGCTGGCTGAATGGTTCGAAGAGAACCCGAATGAGGCTAAGGGGATTGTCGGTAAAATCATCGAGGCAGCATTAGCGCGCGAGGCCGCCCGTAAAGCCCGCGAATTGACTCGCCGCAAGACTGCGATGGATGTGAACTATCTGGCTGGTAAGCTCAAGGATTGCTCTGAAAAAGATCCGTCCAAGACCGAAGTTTTCCTGGTCGAGGGGGACTCGGCTGGTGGTTCTGCCCAGACCGGTCGGGATCGGCTGACACAAGCTGTTCTGCCTTTGCGTGGCAAAATCTTGAACGTGGAACGGGCGCGGTTTGACCGGATGTTGTCGAGCCAAGAGATCGGTAACCTCGTGATGGCGTTGGGCACCGGCATTGGCCGCGACGAATTCAACATCGAAAAACTGCGTTACCACAAAATCGTCATTATGACGGACGCAGATGTTGACGGCGCGCATATCCGCACCCTCTTGTTGACCTTCTTCTACCGTCAAATGCCAGAGTTGATCGAGGGCGGGTATCTCTACATCGCTCAACCACCACTATACAAGGTTTCTCGCGGTAAATCAGAGGTTTACTTGAAGGACCAGGCCGCGCTGGATGATTATTTGATCAATCAGGGCGTCGAAGGCGCAGTACTTAAATTAGGCTCGGGCGAGGAAATCATCGGCCAGGACCTGACCCGCGTAGTGGATGAAGCGCGCCAGCTGAAGCGTGTGCTGGACGCCTTCCCAACGCATTATCCGCGCCATATTCTGGAGCAGGCTGCTGTAGCCGGTGCCTTCGTGCCCGGCGCTGTTGATGCCGATTTGCAGGGCGTGGCCGACAAGGTCGCGGCGCGCCTTGACTTGATTGCACTGGAATACGAACGCGGCTGGCAAGGCCGCATCACACAGGATCACGGCATCCGCCTCGCGCGCATCCTGCGCGGTGTGGAAGAAGTGCGCACACTGGACGGCCCCATGTTGCGCTCGGGTGAGGCCCGTAAAACCGGCAGTTTCACCCAAAGCCTGCAAGAGGTCTACAACACCCCCGCAACGTTGGTGCGTCGCGATCGGGGTCAAGTCATACACGGCCCGCTCGACCTGCTGCGCGCGATTCTGGAGGAGGGCGAAAAGGGCTTGTCGCTGCAACGCTACAAAGGTTTGGGAGAGATGAACCCCGATCAACTCTGGGAAACAACGCTGGACCCGGACGCACGGACCCTGTTGCAAGTACGCGTGGATGATATGGTCGAGGCCGATGATCTGTTCACCAAACTCATGGGTGATGTGGTAGAGCCACGCCGTGAATTCATTCAAAAGAATGCTCTGAGCGTGGAGAATTTGGATTTTTGAGCGGTTGTAGGTCTCACATAGTGAGACGATTCGATACTCGATGTTCAAGGTTAGAACGGTACAGCCACGCTTGTTCAGAATCTCCGGTGGTTCGCGCCTAGATATGCCTAGCCGATACCGCAAATGCAGAAAGCGTCCGAACGGACAAGTAAACACCTCAGTTTTGCAGAAGATCTGATCATTGTTATTGTGGATGCGGAGTAATGCCGGTGTTCGAGGGGTGCAAAATGGCGCGGAGACTTCCAGGCGAGGGTGACAAGAAATTTTTGGTTTATGCAGGTACAGGTACGGACCTGATTTTTAATCACGGTATCGAGCTTCCGGGTTTTGCATCGTTTCCCTTGCTGGAGAAGCCTGACACCCGGGCTGTTCTGGCCGGACAAATGCAAGCGCTCGTGCAATTGGCCGGCGATATGGGTGTTGGGTGCATTCTCGACGCACCGACATGGATGGCCAATGCCGACCGTGCTGCACCTTTGGGCTACGATGCTGAACGTCTTCGTGAGGTAAACAAGGATGGTGTCGCACTGATGGAGGAGGTGCGCAATGCTTCTGGGCGGGAAGACGTTTTGGTTTCCGCCTGCGTTGGCCCAAGATACGATCCTTACACTGACGTCCCACCCATGACAGTTGAACAGGCGCGCAGCTACCACAGTGTGCAACTCGCTGTTCTGAAAGAAACCAGTGTTGATCTGGTGACCGCGTACACGTTCAACCGCCTAAGCGAGGCTGCTGGCTGTGTTCTGGCTGCAAGAGATATTGGTTTACCCATCATTTTGTCATTGGTCGTCGAAACCGATGGCTGTTTGGCTGACGGCACAAAACTTGTTGATGCCATAGACCAGATCGAAGCAGAAACAGACGGCGCAGCTCTGTTCCACATGGTCAACTGCGCACACCCGACGCACTTTGCCGACGCGCTCAACGCGCATCCAAGGCTCAAAGGTGTTGTTTCCAATGCATCAAGTTGTTCGCACGCAGAATTGGATGAGGCCGATACCTTGGATGAAGGAGATCCCGCGCAGCTCGGCCAAGAAATTGCGGATGTCCTGCGGGAAAACCCGTCTATCAGGGTGTTTGGCGGTTGCTGCGGTACGGATATGCGACACCTGAGGGAAATGGCTTTGGAGGTAGGTCGCAGATAGCGCTGCTATTTTACTTACGGCGGCGTATCACCGTATGCGTGAAGCTTGATGATAGGCTTTAACGGGAAAATCAGTGAACAGAGAAGAAATTCCGATAAAATGCAGGCGAAGCGTCAAGACAGGTGCTTGATTTTGCTTTGATAGACCGTGGACCAAACGCGTTCTAGGGTCAGGACTCATAGCCAATAGATAACGAGTGCTGCGAGGGCGATTGCTGACAGGAAAACCTTCGGGCACCTGTCGTAGCGGGTTGCCACACGCCGCCAATCCTTCAACCTGCCGAACATGATCTCGATCCGGTTGCGCCGTTTGTAACGACGCTTGTCGTACTTAACCGGTTTCTTCCGCTGCTTCCGGCCAGGGATGCAGGCGCGTATCCCTTTGTCTTTCAACGTTTCCCGGAACCAATCGGCGTCATAGCCACGATCCCCGAGCAGCCAATCGACATCCGGCGGGCTGCTCAGCAGTGCCCGCGCACCAATGTAATCGCTGACCTGACCGGCGGTGATGAACAGGTTGAGCGGACGTCCCCGACTGTCGCAGATGGCATGCAACTTGGTGTTCATGCCGCCCTTGGTGCGACCGATCTGGCGTCCACGCCCCCTTTTTTGACGCCCAAACTGGTTGCGGTACGGTGGGCCTTCAGGTAGGTGGCATCGATCATCACAGTCTTCTCTTCACCGTGTTCGGCAGCCAGACCGGCCATCATCCGGGCGAAGATGCCTTTGTCGCTCCACCGCTTCCAACGGTTATAGAGCGTCTTGTGTGGGCCATAAGCCGAAGGGGCATCGCGCATCTCAACCCATTGCGATTAATGAAGATAATGCCGCTCAAAACACGTCGATCATCAACGCGTGGTTTGCCGTGGGACTTGGGGAAGAAAGGCTCAAGACGCGCCATCTGCGCATCCGTCAGCCAGAAAAGATCAGAAATGGTCACCGCTCGATTTTCGAACCGTGAATCACGCAGCCAAGCGGAAATCAATGGGTCCTGACCCTAATGACCGCACTGCAGACTTTGCGGCCGAAGACATTTCTTGCACCAAGGTGCTGTGCCCAAAAAGTTAACAAATTAGACTGTTCCTCCAAGCCGATGTTTTTCCTATCGTTGGTGAGAAATTGCGTGTCGGGAGGTCTTAATGAACAAGCTTATCTCAGTAGCGGGTGCGGTCTGCTTTGCTTTCACTGGAGCTTGGGCCGACGAGCATGCCCCGCCCAACATTCTTGTCATCATGGCAGACGACGTGGGCTGGGCGAGCGTCGGCGTTTACCACGGAGGTGTCAAAAGCATCGAGACGCCGAACTTGGATCGCCTCTCATCTGAGGGCGCTCGTCTCACAGATTATTATGCCGAGCCAAGTTGTACTGCTGGTCGATCAGCTTTCATGACTGGACAATTGCCCATTAGGACGGGGATGCACACTGTAGGGCTTCCGGGCGATCCAATAGGTTTAAACCCAGATGACCCAACGCTTCCGATGTTCCTGAAAAAGTTGGGGTATACGACGGGGCAGTTCGGAAAAAACCACCTAGGCGACCTCAATGAGTTCCTACCGACTACAAAAGGTTTCGACGAGTATTGGGGCTGGCTGTATCACTTGAATGCTATGGAATATACGTCTGATCCGGATTGGCCAGACGACCCAGAGTTCAATGCGCAATTTGCGCCTCGCAACATCATTCATTCTTTTGCAACAGAAGAAGAAGACGAAACGGTCGACCCGCGATTTGGAAAAGTCGGGAAGCAGCGCATCATTGATGACGGGCCTGCGCCTCCGGAGCGCCAAAAGACTTTGGATGACGAAGTGACATCTTACACGAAGGACTTCATTTCCCGTGCAGTAGAGTCGGACACTCCGTTTTTTGTCTGGATGGCTCCTGCCCGTGCACACGTCTGGACCCATCTAAGCCCCGAATACGAAGCTATGTTGGGCAATGGGCGCGGACTTCAGGATGTTGTCATGAAGGAGTTGGACAACAACGTTGGTAACGTTCTCAGCCACCTTGAGGATCTGGGAGTTGCCGATAATACCATAGTGATGTTCACCGCCGACAATGGCCCGGAAACACTGACGTGGCCTGATGGTGGTACGACACCGTTTCATGGGGAAAAGGGTACTACCTGGGAAGGTGGCTTTAGAGTTCCTGCGATTATTCGCTGGCCGGGCAAAATTCCTGAAGGTCAAGTCTTGAACGGCATCTTCAGCGGAATGGACTGGATGCCAACATTTGTAGCTGCGGCTGGAGGTCCGACAGATCTAAGAGAGAAGCTCCTAGAGGGATATGAAGGCTATAAAGTGCATCTCGATGGCTACAACCAACTATCTTACCTGACAGGTGAGGATAAAGAGAGCAATCGCCGCGAGCTGATTTACTATCAGGGTACGGACCTCCAAGCAGTACGCTACAACGATTGGAAAGCGCACTTTGTCGTTCAAAACCATGGCTGGTCAGGCCCGAAGGAAGAGTTGGTCGCCCCCTTGCTTTTCAACCTTCGCCGCGATCCTTATGAGAAAGCTGCGGATGAAAGCGGGATGTACGTCCGCTGGATGGGCGAGAAAATGTGGGCATTCGGTCCAGCCGCCCGTCTAGTGCAGACACATCTCGCTACCTTCGAGGAGTTCCCTCCGCGCGGGAAGCCGGTCGCCAATCAAGACCATGTTGAGGAACAAACATCAACCGAAGGCGGCATCTCTCAGTAGAAGAAGCGAGGCATTCAATATGCTTTTCTGACAGTGGCGTGGGCATCCGGCTCGGATCATCGGATGCCCCAAAAACCGATTGGTAATTATGCAAAAAAGCAAAACCTCTACCAGAAGGAGTCCTCCATGAGTGCTAGATTAGTCCTTTTGCTTGCTGCCGTTGGTCTCGTGCCAATTGCGTTATCGTATGGTCTGATGCCAGGCAGTTCGATCCCAGTTTTGCTGGGCTTCCCGGTAGAAGGAACGAATCAGACGCATGTCTTCCGAGCGATTATGGGTCTTTATCTGGCAAACGCTTTGTTTTGGTTGGCAGCCGCTTCAAAACCAGAATTACAACGCCCCGCGCTGTGGGTTCTTTTTTTGTTTATGTCAGGACTGGCCGTTGGACGCATACTAAGCATCCTTATCGATGGAGTTCCGAACGGGATACTTCTCTTTTATCTTGCAGCCGAGATAGCTTTTGCAGCTCTGGCGGCGGTTTCTCTTAAAAAAGTACGGTGAAATAGGAAGTAGTAAAATGGTGAGGTTTGGCTTTGTTTTCTCGATGATTGCAACTCTATCAGTTTCGACATCCGCTTTTGCACAATCTTCATCTGCCCAGACTGCGGTGGACGAAAACTTCTTAGGGATTGAGACTGCCGTTGCCGAAGCGGGAGCTACTCCAATCGCATCGATAGATCACGCGCGCCTGGCCAAAGCCGAAGGCGTAGAAATGCCAGCATCTCGCGGACTCATTTTCTCTGTTCCAGAGATAAACACGCCCATTCTGAAAGGGAACGTGCGAGCAGGACTGGACCTTCCTTTTCGCGTACTTTCCTTTGCTCAGGATGGTAGCCCACAGATCGCTTACACAGACTCGCAATTTCTCAAAGTCCGGCATGGACTCACGGACGCTTCTTCGTTGCGTGCGTTTCAGAGCAAGATGCTCGAAGTTCTAAACGATTTGGAAGCAACACCAGCGCCGACCAACGGGTTGTTTACCGACTACGGGATCATCGAGCTGCGATCTCAGCTCAGCGTACCAGAGGCAGTCGAACGTCTCAGGACAGCCGTGATGGAGCAGGACGATACTGTCTGGTTTGGAGAAATCGATTTTGCGACCGAAGCTTCCCAACTGGGGGTGGCGCTACCGGATACGGTTCTCTTGCTGTTCGGCGGACCAGCACCCGGTGGCGTGGCAATGGCGGGCTTTCCAGCAATTGGTTTGGATGCCTTTTGCCAAAAACTACTGGTTTATGCGAATGAAGAGGGCGGCTCCGTAGTCATTTTCAATGACATCGCTGCCTTGGCGGAGTTGCACTACGGTTCTTCAGCCGAACCTCACCACGGTTTGAACAAACGGCTTACCGCAACATTTCAAAAAGCAATTGAGTAGCCGCTGTTAGGAAAACGCAATAGAAACCCGATGCCGTCGCGGTTTTGCCTAGCTTGCTTCAATATCAGGACTCGCGCTTCACAGCGGTCTAATCCAAGACTTCTTGTAACACTTCACCGCTCGCACCATTAGGACGTGCCGTGCTCAATAATGCAGACAGTGTGGATGCGAGAGCAGTCGTGCAAACACGGCGTGCGACTCGTTGCGGTTTTAAGTTCGTTCCAGCAAAGATAATCGGCACATGTGTGTCACCGCGCCACGGTGACCCGTGGGTGGATGTGACGGACAGACCATCGAAGTCTGCGATGAACCAGCCGGGTTTGAAGACTACGTATATGTTCCCGGATCGGGTGGGGTGGTAGTTGTTGCGGACCAAGCGCATGATGTCGGTATCGGGTTGGAGGTTTGCTTCGATAGCCGTACTGGGGACGGCGAATGCCACATCGGGAAAGGATAGAAGCTCTTCTGCAATAGCTGACTCCAGCGTGGGTAAATCAATATCACTGCGAGCCAATACTTCGGGGGCGATATTGAGATAGGGGTGATTATAACCTTCAAGCAATTTCCCGGTGATCCCAAACCGCTCCTTAAGCTTGGCTATCTGTTCCGTCGGGTCCCAGGTGTCCGGAGCAACAAGGCCAGTTCGGATACCAACACTCTCCAAATAGCCCGGCGCATCGGTGGTGCCGTGGTCCGCCGATAGAACGATCAAAACGTTTTCCAGCCCAATCCGTTCGTCGATAAACGCGAATAGATTCATGAGAGTCTGATCGAGGCGGTATATCGTGTCCTCGGCTTCAAGACTGGAGGGGCCAAACACATGGTTGACGTAATCCACGGACGAGAAGCTAATCGCCAGATAATCCGTTACCGCATCTTGCCCGATATCCTCGGCATCAATCAATCGTTTGGCAAATTTCGCCGTCAGATCGTCGCCAGCGGGACTAAGTGTTAATAAGGTCGTAAAGTAGGGATTTTCTAGCGGGTCAAACCCATTTTGCGTCGAGGAATAGCGATGAGGAAAGGTTATGCCGAACCCGGCGACATCCGTCTCCCATGGTTGGTTGTCGCGGTCGCCAAAGAGATAGGTTTCCTTTGGGTGCATCAACTCCCAAGAGGTTCCTTCAAAGGAGGCGCTCGGCGATGCGTCATTCCATGCGGAAACCCAATCCGGGTATTTGTCGTAGTAATAGGAGCTTGTGACAAAACGATTTGCGGCTTTTGAGAACCAGAAGGCTTTGCCGCTTTGTCCCGCCATTGTAATAGCCCCACGATCTTTGATTGAAACTCCAAAGACCTTGGCCGCACCAGCAGTGGAAGCGCTTAACTCGTCCGAAAGCGTCGTAACAAGCATAGCGCGTGGTGACCGGCCATCTGTGCCAGCTGCCGCCTGTGTTGGGTCAATTTCAATATCGTCATTGACGCCAGCGCCATCTCCAAGAAGCGCAGCGGTGCTGTCTTCAACGTTGTAGACAACGCGGTCCAAAGTTCTGTCAAACCAGATGTTTCCGATCATCCCGTGCACTGCCGGTGTTGCCCCGGTCGCCAATGTGGCGTGTCCGACAACCGTCTCTGTATTGGCATGGCAATGATGGGCGTCCAGATAGTGTACACCGTTTTCTAGTAAATACTTGAGGCCACCCTCCCCAAGATTCTCAAAGTAGCGTGTCGGCAGATCGCCCCGAAACGCGTCAACGGTCAGCTGCAAAACAAGACGAGGAGGTTCTTGCGCATACGCAGGAGCGATTGCAACCAACCACAAAGACAAACAAGCTCTCAGTGTTTTGGTCATCGTGTTTCCTTTCGCTGTATTGCGCAGCAGGTCAGTCGCGACTGCAATTGCGTGCTAGAACAACCCTCTTCAATACCAAACTGATAGCAAAAACGCTTCACGTCTACTTCTTCCGACCTATCGCGAAAGAGCCTGCAACACCCAAACCAGTGTTCATCTAAACAATTGCTTGGAACTGAGGTGCCCGGATCGGTTTTGATCCAAAACAAGGCTTTGAGTCTTTTGAGACACTAAACTCTGTGCCAGAAACCCTGTTTCAGGTGAAACGCTATGACCAAAAACCTATCGGTTTTTCTTATTTTGGCTGGTTTAGTAATTGCTGGTGCGTTGCTGTATGTCGTTGTTGCCGAGGATGGCGATGAATTGCCGGTCGGATTTGTGCAAGGAAACGGGCGGGTTGAAGCGGAACAAGTCGAAATAGCACCAACTAGTGCAGGTCGGGTTGCGAAGGTAACGGCAACAGAAGGCAGTATGGTCGCAACCGGTCAAATCCTGGCCGAAATGGACATAGATGAGCTATCTGCCGCCCTGGATCGGGCTAGAGCCGAAGTAGCCTTGGCAAATCAAACAAAGGCCGAAGCAGAAGCGCTCGTAGTGCAACGCCAAAGCGAACAGCGCAGGGCTGAGCAAGAGCTTGATCGTGCCACGGCGTTGCTGGCAGGACAAAACATCTCCAAAACTATTTTTGAAGATCGCGATACCACTCATAAGGTCGCTACAGCAGTATTGGGCGCCGCCAAAGCCCGAGTTGCAACGGCAGAAAGCCGTATTGCTGCCGCTGAGGCGGAAGTGCGCAGGATTGAGGCACAGATTGAAGACAGCGCTCTAGTGGCACCTTTGCCCGGACGCGTGCTTTACCGGCTTGCAGAACCCGGAGAGGTGGTTGGTGCGGGCGAACCAATCCTGACTATTCTTGGCCTTGAGAATGTTTACATGGAAGTTTTTCTTCCGGCGCGTGAAGCCGGACTTTTGCCCATTGGAGCTGAGGCTCGCATCGTGCTCGACGCTTTGCCGGAATATGCGATACCTGCATACGTGAGCTTTGTTTCTCCCGAGGCACAATTCACCCCCAAACAGGTCGAGACCCTGGATGAGCGAGAGCAACTGGTTTTTCGCGTTCGGGTCCGTATCCCAATAGACTTGGTTGAAAGTCGGATTGAGCACGTCAAAACCGGTCTGCGCGGTGTCGCGGTGATCCGGCTGAACCCAGCCGCTGCTTGGCCTGAGGCGCTTGAACAACGCATCCCGGAAGAGCTGTTCGAATGAGAGTAGAGGATAACGCCTGCGATATTCACATTTCAGGTGTTACGCACCGTTATCGCAAGCATGTTGCATTGGATTCTGTTTCGTTGGAACTGCCAGGCGGCCAGCTTGTTGGCTTTATCGGGCCGGATGGGGTGGGAAAGTCTACACTGCTTGGTTTGATCACCGGCGCAAAGAAACTGCAATCCGGCAATATCGACGTTTTAGGCGGCCCGATTGGCAATTCTGGCCATCGACACAGCATTTGCCCAGCCATCGCTTTCATGCCGCAAGGGTTGGGTCGAAACCTGTATCCGGAGCTGTCTGTACGCGAGAACCTCGAGTTCTTCTCAGGTCTCTTTGCTCAAGGGCATTCAGAGCGGGACGAACGTATCGCAGCGCTATTGGCTGCGACAGGGCTTGCGCAGTTTGAAGACCGTCTGATGGGCAAGCTCTCGGGTGGGATGAAGCAAAAACTAGGCCTTTGCTGTGCTTTAATCCATGACCCCAAACTATTGGTTTTGGATGAGCCAACGACCGGGGTCGACCCGTTGTCGCGTCGGCAGTTCTGGGCTTTGATTGACGCAATCCGAGAAAGAAACCCTGAACTGTCGGTGTTAGTGTCGACGGCGTACATGGAAGAAGCCGACGGTTTTGACCGGATTGTCGCAATGGACGCGGGTCAAGTCATCTTTCAGGGGAAGCCCGCTGAATTGAAAGGGAGTGATGTCGACCTCGAAGTAGCATATCGGCGTCTGAGAGCACGGAAGTTGCCCGTCGAACCGGCGGGGAAAAAAGAGAAGAATGAACAGATAGAATCTAGCCCAGTGATAGTTGCGCGTGGACTTACACGACGCTTTGGTGATTTCACGGCCGTAGACAACGTCGACTTCACAATCAATCGCGGAGAGATATTCGGGTTTCTAGGATCAAACGGTTGCGGCAAGTCCACGACAATGAAGATGTTGACTGGTTTGTTACCTTCCAGCTCAGGTGAAGCACTGTTATTTGGCAATCCTGTCGATGCGTATGATCGCAAAATGAGGCGTGAAATAGGCTACATGAGTCAGGCCTTTTCCTTATATGGCGAGTTGTCGGTACATCAGAACTTACAATTGCATGCGCGGATATTTGCAATTGCCGACCGTGAACAACGCGTTTCGGAACTCACTGAGCGCTTTGGGCTCGAGGAGCACCGGAATACGTTGGCGACGGCACTGCCCCTAGGGATCAAACAGCGACTGTCGCTAGCCGTAGCAGTGATCCACCGTCCGCGGGTGCTAATACTCGACGAACCAACTTCCGGTGTGGATCCAGAGGCACGCGATTCCTTCTGGGACTTGCTGATTGAGCTCTCTAGAAACGAGTCGGTTACAATCTTTGTGTCCACTCATTTCATGGGTGAGGCGGAACGCTGTGATCGCGTTTCTTTTATGCATGCTGGTAGAGTTCTAGCGGAAGGTACTCCGGCTGAACTGATCGCTGTTGAAGGGGCGGAAAACCTTGAAGACGCCTTCATTTCGATATTGGAAGCAGCAGAAAAACCAGTCTCTGTTGTCTCGCCAAAGGTGGGTTTTAGAACCAAATCCCACGCCGGGGGGGGAGCGTTTTCTCGTATATTGGCATATGCGCGGCGCGAAACCGTTGAAGTAGCTCGCGACCCGGTGCGTCTGGCTTTCGCGTTTCTGGGCTCTGCTATTCTAATGTTAGTTTTTTGCTTTGGAATTACGCTGGATATCGATGAGCTTGAATTCGCTGTACTTGACCTTTCTCAAGGGCCGGAGAGTCGTGCTTATTCGGCTGAATTCGCCGGATCGTCCTACTTTAAAGCCACATCGCCGCTGCAAAGCGCCAGCGAAGGGCGCGACCGTCTAGTGGCAGGTGAGGTCTCTCTGGTTGTTGAGTTGCCACCTGACTTTGACCGAAAGATGAGTACGGGTGAACCGACCCAGATACTTGCGACTGTAGACGGTGCTATCCCATTTAAGGGTGAGACGGTTGAAGGCTATGTTTCCGGACTGCACCAATCATTTCTCGCGGAATTTGCCCTTAACAACGGCAAAAGCCAGATAGGTATCGCCAGGATCGAACCCCGGTTTCGCTACAATCAGAGCTTTGAAAGCATCGCCGCGATGGCTCCGGCAATGCCTGCTATCCTACTGATTATGCTGCCAGCTGTTTTGACTGCCGTAAGCGTAGCAAGGGAACGAGAGCTGGGGTCAGTTGTCAATTTCTACGTGACACCAACCACGCGGCTTGAATTTCTAATCGGCAAACAAATTCCGTACATTTTGATCGCCTACGCAAATTTTCTGCTTTTGGCCGGAATGACCGTTCTTCTTTTCGGGGTGCCGTTAAAAGGAAATCCTTTCCCCTTGGCTGTTGGTGCCCTTCTTTACGTTTGGGCAACGACATCCTACGGGCTGTTGATCGCTACAATGACATCCAGTCAGGTGGCCGCAACATTTGCAACTGCCATCGCCTCAGTTGTCCCAACAATCCAGTTCTCAGGTCTGTTGCAACCTGTTTCAACGCTCGAAGGAGGCGCACAAGTGGTGGGCTCTCTTTGGCCTTCCTCATATTTCCTACACCTAAACGTTGGTGCCTTCACTAAAGGTTTGGGTTGGGAAGCCCTTGCGCCAGACATTCTGGCCCTCGCCTACTTCGGACCCGTTCTGACACTGATCGCAGCCCTATGCCTTCGGGCGCAGGAGAAGTGAATGCAGCGCTTCTACTGCATATTCTGGCTAGGCTTGAAGGAAGTGATGAGCCTGCGCCGTGATTGGGTGATGATGGCATTGTTGGTTTGGTCTTTCACGCTGGCCCCGATCATGGAAGCAACGGGAGTGGCAAGTTCTGTAAACAACGCCTCGATAGCGTTTGCGGATGAAGACGACTCGCCACTTTCTCGAGCACTTGCCACAGCGTTTTTTCCACCAGAGTTCCAACCGGTCGTCCAAATCGAACCCGGAAAAGGACCTGCTTACATGGATGCCGGGCGCTTTATTTTCGTTGTGGCTGTGCCCCCCGGATTCGAAAAGGATCTGCGCGCAGGGCGCAGTCCGGAGATTCAAGTTCTTATTGACGCAACCGCTATGGAACAGGCCGGTATTGGTGCAAACTACATCACCAGTATCTTGAGCGCTGAAATACATCGCTATGCAATAGGTATCGATCTAGTAGATGCTCCCTCAATCAGTGTCATTCTAAGAAGCGCCTTCAACCCAAACAGAGACACCGTACGTTTTGCTGGTATCGTTGCTTTGATCGGCCAGATCATGTGGCTCACAACTATATTGACCGGAGCGGCAATGATTAGAGAGCGAGAGCACGGGACCATTGAACATCTCCTTGCCATGCCGCTTGCTCCATTTGACATTGCCATTGCCAAAATTTGGGCGAATGCAGCAGTGGTTTTGGTCGCGGCTGGTCTTTCACTAACCTTTGTGATGCAGGGTTCTTTGGGCATCAGTATCGCTGGATCCAAGATGTTGTTTTTGGTTGGCACGGCGTTGTTTCTTTTTACTGCGACGGCGCTTGGGGTGTTTCTGGCAACCATTGCACGCTCTATGGCGCAGTTCGCGCTTCTGGTCATGTTGATTGTGCTGCCAATGCTAATGCTGTCAGGTGGAGAGACCCCAATTGAAGGTCAGCCAGCGTGGTTGCAGGCAGGTACTTTGGTTTTGCCGTCACGCCACTACATGTCAGCAAGTCAGGCTATTGTTTTCAAAGGCGCTGGTATTGAGACTGTCTGGCCGGAATTCGTTTGGATGACGTTGTTGGGAATTGCTTTGTTACTAATGAGCCTACGGCTTTTTCGGCGTTCTCTTACGCAGATCAGCTAACGCTCCAATCTGTTGGCTTTGACAGATTGGAGCGTTAGCTGATCTGCCTCTGAGGAAAGTTTGGATATCTGCTGGGCAGAAGTCAGGGCATCAGCGACTGTATGAGCGTTAGCCAAAAAATCTCTAGTCATGTTCGTACTATACGCCCCGACGGCTGGATTGCGATGCAATCGAGGTTTTCAAGGGCTATAGTCGCAAACTCAAAGGTTTGTAATGAAAGTGTGGATACCTTCTGCATCAAATGGGCAAGTCCAAGGCCTTCAAGCGACAAAAATCTCCGCCCGTTTCTGCACCCGACAAACTATGCATCCCAACTGGCACTAACGTTTCGATTGCAATTTAGAGCGACGAGATGGCCTTGATCACTGCTTTTCGGCTCTGAACAGCGCCGGTTTGTAGATACTCCATTGCTTTGAGAGCAGCTTCATGGGCTTGGACAGATGACCCGCCAACGCAATCTTCTACTACGCGGCAGAAGTAGTCTGATTGGTGGCCATCGACGAATGTGTAGTGCACACAAACATCTGTCAGCCCGCCGCACAACAAAAGTGTGTCTACCTTTAAACCGCGCAGCAGGATTTCGAAATCGGTGCCAAAAAATGCAGAATACCGTCGCTTCGGTACGATGTAGTCACCTTTGCGATATCCCATCTCATCTTTTGCAACTTCCGTTCTTGGATCACCTTCGAGACAGTGTATGTCTTCGTCACCATCCAGTTCCCTGCCGAAATCGACCTGATCGGGACGATGGACTTCCTGAACGAAGATGACGGGCACTCTGTTTTCATGCGCGGCGTCGACCAAGTCACGCGCAGCGATCATTCGCTGTTTGTAGCCCGGCATGTTGTCGATGGAGCGTACTTCGCTGTCATCAATAAACGTGCTCTTTTGAATGTCGATTACGATTAAGGCAGGTCTACCCTCGATCAGTTTCCTGGCTTGTTTGGTTTTAGTTGTCATGTTCGACCTCTGATTTGCCAGGTCGTCCTGAAAAAAAACGCCCTTGCTTGGCCGGGTCGTCCCAGCGGGCAGATCAAACTTGACTAAATGTGCAACTGATTACGGTCAAGGGTGTGCTGCGTTGTTGTGAAATGAAAAGCATGTGTCCGCGCCCGGGGCAACATTGACCGCAAAGCTGCCGCCAGGGGTAAGTGCTGTGAGTGTCTGCACCGAGCGCAGATTGAGCAATGATGCGAGCAAAACCGACGGCGGCTATACAACTTGACCCATCGTTCATAGTGTAAATGCATGAACAGATTTCGAAATGCCCAACCCTCTGATGCAATTCGATGCTTTGAGATCGAGACTGATGCCTATGAAGGCGACGAAGCAGCTACCCTCGAAAAGATAGCAAAGAGAATCGAGGTCTATCCCGATGGTTTCATTGTTCTCGAGGTCGAAGGCGAGATCGTCGGCTTTGTGAATTGCGGATGTGCATACGATGTCGAAATGTCTGATGAGGAATTCAAAGAGCTTAAGGGGCATGACCCCGGCGCGCCAAATGTCGTTATTATGTCTGTCGTCGTGGATCCGGCGCATCAAGGAAAAGGCCTATCGCGGGCATTGATGACAGAATTCGTCGGCCGCATGAGAAAAATGGGCAAATCCGCGATCTACCTTATGTGCAAAGAGCATCACGTCCCGCTTTATCAGAGATTTGGGTACAACTATCTGCGTCCATCAACCTCTGATCATGGAGGAATGACTTGGCACGAAATGTCTATGCAATTTTGAACCGTTGTTTGGTTGAGCCACGGTGAGTGGAAATTCAACCTAGCGGTAGGATTTCCCCTTCGTCCGTATAGCAATCGCTCGCGATATTCAGGCGAACGGCAGCGTCAAGCCCAAAGCAATCATAGTTCCTAGTGGAGCAGTCGCTTCGTTTGGACTAAGCCTCGCTTATGACCTTCGAGGCAGTCGCTTCATTGATAGCCAGAACAGTGTTGTACAGCGTAGCCAGTCGAAGAAGTGATTTTACGTCGACGTCGTGTGGCAACGCTGATAGTGGATCAATGAAAAAGATCAGTGTGTCGAGCTTCCCTTCGGCAATCATAGCGCCGATTTGAGCGTCGCCTCCCAGCGGACCACTTTTGAGACGCTTGATAGGCACGCCGACTTCATCTGCAATTCGCCCGCCGGTCGTGCCAGTCCCAAAAAGCTCCATCTTGCTCAATGCGGTTTTGTGGGATTTGGCCCACTTGACCATTGTGTCTTTCATCTGATCATGCGCCACAAGCGCGACTCGGTTGCGGCCGTTTGGACCGTCGCTCCCATTGCTCATGATGTTGCTTTCCTCGGTGTTGAAGTGTCCATAGCCCAACTCCATGCCAGCGGAGACTTACGCTTAAGTGCGCCACTCAAATGTTGCCGCATTCTGTAGGAGGCATCCACGGTGTTACCGGATTCCAGGAGTGTAAGGATTTCAAGATGCTCAGTACATTGTTCTATCAATCGTTGATGGTTCACTTCGGCTCGGTACTCCATAAGGCGTCGCATTCTATTCACGCGTTGGAGTGCCATGAGAAAGAACGGGTTTCCGGACAACTTGATGAGCTCCTCATGGAATAGAGCCCCGCTTTCTAGCAGCGCTTCTCCATTAACGGCGTCCATATCCATATCGAGCATTCCCTGCTGAATGCGCCGCTGTTCATCCAGGACTTTGTGATCGAGTTCAAACGAGGGCTCCAGCATGGCGGCTGGTTCTATCGCCATTCTGAACCTGTAAATCTCATCAAATGCCTCGGGTGTTTTTGCGACTGGAAGAAACCGCCAGCCGTAGCCTTCTTTGCGTTCAGCCCAACCTTCTCGAGAAGCGCGGATCAACAGTTCTCCGACCTTAGCTTTAGTCCAGCCGTACTTCTGCTTTAAGAACTGCTCAGTAACTTCTTCTGGAATTTCATTTGTTAGCCAATCGTTTGCAAGCAGTTGGTATTCGTCCAGTTCGCTCGGGTCGACAGTATCCAGGTTTTCTTTGATGGCTGGAGGCAACTTGTCGGCCACAAAGTACCCGCGGTTTTCCAGGCGGATGAGAACATCTTTTTCCTCTAAGGATATAAGCGCCTCGCGCACTGGGGTTCTGGATACGCCATACCTGTCGGCGACTTGCTGAGCGCTTATATGCTGGCCACCTTCAAGTGTACCCGCAACGATATCATGCAAAAGACGGTTCGATATCTTCTTTGACAATTCGCTGGCTCGCATCGGTACGCCTGACTCCTCTTTCCGCTCTCACCTACGTAGATTGCATCTGACAGCTAACATACAGCCAAATTTTAGGTTTTCTACACGTAAAAAGCCAAAGGAAGGTGGATTTTACACTGCTGAGACGATGATGTTCGCGTAAATTGGATTGGTTTTATGACTGTTTGAGCGAAGTTCTTTCATTTCAGGTGAGTGTCGATTCTTCGAAAACACACAATAAAACATATACTTGAAAGGTATCGGGGAATAGCAAGTTCAACTATTTTGGTTTTTCCGATTAAAAAAAGCAAAATAAGATTGGCTTTTTACGCATCAATATGCAATCAAAATAGCCAGTGCGGGATTCGCGCTGAAAAACACTTGGAAAACTGGGGAGGATTACCCGTGTTCATGAAATTTACTTGCATCGGTGTCATAGCTGCTGCGGCAGCCGTCGCCGGCGTGACTGGCGCGTCCGCCGAATTCAAAGCTGAAAGCCCGCAATGCATTGCGCCCTCAAATCCCGGTGGTGGATGGGACTTCATCTGTCGCACAACGGCGAAGTATCTCTTCGATCTCGGGATCATCGAGGATTCGATGCAGGTTACCAATATGAGCGGTGGGGGCGGCGGAGTTGCGTTCGCGCATGTCACGAAAGAGCGCAACGAAGACAACAACCTTATCGTTGCGGCTTCTATGAGTACCAGCGCTCGAATTGCGCAGGGCATCTACGAAGGCGCCCAACAGGATGACGTGCACTTTCTTGCCACTTTCGGAGCTGAATATGGAGCCATCGCTGTTCCAGCAGACTCAAAGTACACCTCTCTTTCTCAGATGATGGAGGACATTGTCGCAGATCCAAAATCAGTTGGGATCGCGGGTGGTTCGTCTGTGGGCAGTTTTGACCACATCAAGCCCATGTTGGTCGCCCGCGAAGCTGGCCTCGAAGATGTAACCCAGATGAAATACGTATCCTTTGACGGTGGCGGTGAAGCCATGACTGGCCTGCTTTCTGGTTCGGTCGAGGCGCTGTCTGGAGACTTCTCCGAGATGCTGGGTTTCCTAGAGTCGGGTGACATCCGCGTAATCTCGATCCTGGCTCCTGAACGTCTGAAGAATTACCCGGATATTCCTACTGCGAAGGAGGAAGGCTTCGACGTCGTTGGCGCGAACTGGCGCGGCCTTTACATGCCTGCCGGAGCAACTGACGAAGCTAAAGAGTTCTGGAAGAACGCGATCATTACGTTGACCGAGGATCCTGGCTTCCAGGCAGAGCTAGAAGCAGCTGCCATTGAGCCGTTCAACAACTTTGGAGACGACATGTACACCTTTGTTGAGGGCAGTATTGCGGACGTGACCAAGCTCTCGAAAGAGATCGGTATCATCCAATAAATGTCATGCGTGCCCAACCGGTCGCATCTGGATGGGCACCTAAAAGAAATTCCGGAAATCTGGGAGAAAACTATGAGTGACCGCATCTTCGGCGGTTTCGGGCTGGCCCTTGCGATATTCTATATTTGGGCCGCATCGATCATCAAAGACAGTTTCATGGTCGATGTCGTAGGTCCGCGCGCCTTTCCTTACATCGTGGGCACCGTTTTAGGCCTAACGTCGCTCTACTTCATTATCCGCCCGGATGAAGAGCCTAAGTGGCCAGGGTTGCGCGACTTTGCCGAGATATTGTTCGCCACTGCTGTGATGTTTCTGTACGCATGGTCTCTTTCCGAGATTGGGTTTGTTATCGCGACAACCTTTGCAACTGCCTACCTAACCTGGCGACTCGGAACCACTCCGCTTTGGTCGCTCGTCGTAGGCCTGCTGACAGCCATCGGTATCTACGTCGTTTTTCACCTAATCCTAGGCCTTTCTTTGGCCGAGGGACCATTGGGGTTCTGAGGGGTAGCCATGGAAACGCTTGCACTTCTTGTTGATGGATTCTCGGTTGCGTTGTCACCGCAAAATCTGTTCCTGGCTGTCGTTGGATGCTTCCTCGGCACTCTGATGGGAGCATTGCCTGGCTTGGGCCCGGCAAATGGGGTTGCTATCCTCATTCCGATTGCCTTCTCGCTCGGGCTTGGGCCCATCCCATCTCTCATCCTTCTTACAAGTGTCTACTACGGCGCCATGTACGGAGGCCGAATTAGTTCGATCTTACTAAACATCCCGGGCGATGAACCCGCGATGATGACGTGCCTCGATGGATATCCGATGGCAAAGAACGGTCAGGCCGGCGAAGCCTTGTCTTTAGGGGGCATCGCATCTTTCTTTGGGGCGTTTGTCGCAACAATTGGCCTGGTGATTTTGGCACCGCAGTTGGTCAAAATCGCGCTGCTTTTCGGACCAGCTGAGTACTTTGTCCTCTTTACAGTCGCATTTGCGACACTGGGTGGTGTGTCCTCTACGAACCAAGCCAAATCTGCTTTCGCAGCTGCACTAGGGCTGGGTATCGCGATGATTGGCAGTGATAGCCAAACAGGGTCGCAGCGCTTCACCTTTGGTGAAATCCACCTCTTCGATGGCATCGACTTCTTGATCGCTATCGTTGGATTGTTCGCACTGAGTGAAGTGTTGATTTTTCTCGAACATCACCGTGGCGGTGCCGTTGGATCAGCTGGCGCGACGAAAGTTGGGCGCATCTTGCCAGACTTCGGCATGATCAAGCGTTGCTTGCCTTCAATCGCTCGCGGCACTGGTCTTGGTTTCTTCTCAGGCGTATTGCCAGGTGCCGGAGCATCGCTGGGGTCATTCCTTGCGTACTCACTGGAGAAACAAAGCGTCGACCGGGATGGGAAATCCTTTGGAAAGGGCGATCCACGCGGTGTTGCAGCTCCGGAGGCAGGCAATAATGCGGCCGCTGGAGGCGCGTTGGTGCCGATGCTTTCGTTGGGCGTACCGGGCTCGGGGACTACCGCCGTTCTGCTGGCTGTTTTGCTGCAACTTAACATTACCCCGGGACCACTGCTCTTCACAAAGAATCCGGACGTGGTTTGGGGGCTGATCGCGGCCTTGTTCATCGGCAACATCATTCTGCTTTTGATGAACGTTCCGTTGGTCGGGTTGTTCACGCGCGTGTTGCTGGTGCCGACGCGCATTCTGATGCCTGTCGTCGCAATGATCTCGTTCGTTGGGATTTACTCGATAACGGGCTCCACCTTCGATGTAATGCTCATGGTTGGTTTCGGTTTTGCAGGCTGGCTTCTACGCAAGCTCGACGTGCCGTTGGTGCCAGTCATCCTGGGCATCCTTCTTGGCAACCAGATGGAAGTGAACCTTCGCCGTGCAATGACGATTTCGGACGGGGATTGGTTGGCGCTGGTGGGAAGCCCCCTCGCAATAATCCTCTGGCTTATCGCAATCGCTGGATTCGTATTGCCCATGTTTGTTGGCCGTCGGGTTAAGGACCGCATGGATGCGCAGCGCCATGACGAAGAGGCATCGGTGGGGGATTAGATCCACCAGATTTCAAGAATGACTGGCTTCGGCCAACAAGGAGACAAAAGATGCGTATCATGACATTGCCCTGCGATGGCATCGGACCTGAAATCATGGCGGCGACTTTGGAAGTCGTTGAGGCCGCCAACAAGAAGTACGATCTGGGATTAACGTTTGAAGAAGAAGAGTCCGGTTTTACCAGCCTCAGGAACCACGGTATCACTCTGCGTGACGACGTGTTGGAACGTGCACGAACTGAGTTCGATGGAGTCATTTTAGGGACGCAGTCCCATATGGACTACCCGCCAGTCGTTGAAGGTGGTCGCAACGTTTCGGCCGGGTTCCGTATCGGCCTCGATCTTTATGCGAATGTGCGGCCGGCCCGCAGCCGTGACTTTCTACCGAACAAAGCGCCCGGGATGGACCTTGTGATCATGCGGGAGGCGACGGAGGGATTCTATCCTGATCGCAACATGTACAAAGGCGTCGGAGAAATGATGCCCGATCCGGACATGGCTTTGTCGGTTCGCAAAATTACGCGACACGGATCAATGCGGATTTGCAGAGAGGCTTTCAAACTGGCCATGCAACGGAAGAAGAAAGTCGCCGCGATTCACAAGGCCAACTCTTTTCTCATGACCGACGGCCTGTTTCTGGAATGTTTCCGCGAGGTGGCGAAGGACTACCCTGAAGTCGAAACCGAAGAGTTGATTGTCGACGCATTTGCAGCGCTGCTGGTTCGAAAGCCGCACGAATATGATGTTATCGTCGCGACTAACTTCTACGGCGATATTCTCTCGGACCTTGCCTCTGAACTGTCAGGGTCTTTGGGGCTCGCTGGGTCGATCAATGCAAACGCTGAAACGGGCTTATGCTGCGCACAAGCACAGCATGGTTCTGCCCCGGACATCCAAGGGCAAAACGTTGCGAACCCGACATCACTTATTCTCTCCGCCGCTATGATGCTCATCTGGCTCGGCGAGCAGAAGGGTAGTCCGAAGCTTATGGAGGCTGGGCAAGCCATTGCGGATGCAGTTGATGCCGTCATCGATGATCCTGCAAAGCGCACCCGTGACCTTGGTGGCACCGTAAACACTGACGCCTTCGGGGCGCTTGTGGCCGAAATGGTCTCCAAGGAAACGATCCCGGCGTGATTGGATCTCCCGGTGGGCAAGCGTGCCCACATCAACTGGTGGCGTCGTTCCTTTCGGCGTCACCCGTCTTTAGCTGGAGCAACTATGAGACGACCAAGATTAGCGTTGATCCATGCAACCCGCGTTGCGATTGATCCAATCGAAGTTGCGGCACGCGAGCACTGGCCGGAAGCAGAAACCATTTCGATCCTAGAAGAGGGGTTGTCTTTAGACAGGTCTAAGCAAGTCGAATTGTCCGCCGATCTTTTCCGGCGCATCGTAGACCTTTGCCGGTATGCGGAAGGCGCTGACGCAGATGGTGTACTGTTCACGTGCTCAGCATTCGGAGCCGCAATCGAAAGAGCAGATTTCGAGGCGCTTATCCCAGTCATGAAGCCGAATGAAGCGATGTTCGATGCGGCTTTCTCATACGGTGATCGCATCGCAATGATTTATACTTTTCCTCCAGCTGCGGCAGGTATGGAAGAGGAATTTCTAGATGCTGCTAGGGCGCGCGGCAGCAATGCGGAGATTACGTCATACTATTGCTCTGGCGCGTTGGCTGCAAAGCAAGCGGGTGATGATGAAAAACACAATCGCCTGATTGCGGAAACCGCATCAAGTATCGACGAAACCGACGTTATTCTTCTAGCCCAGTTTTCGATGTCTGACGCCGTTGAGGATGTCCGTAAGACAGTACAGGTTCCAGTGTTGACCAGTCCACAGGCGGCGATTCACGAAATCCGACGGCGCGTCGAAGGCAATCAGTGAGGGAGGTTCAATGCTAATCGGTGTCATAGCGGACGATTTTACCGGTGCGAGTGATATTGCGAACACCTTGGCCAAGGGCGTTGAGCCGGAAGGTGGATTACGAACGGCTCAGTTCCCGGGTATTCCAACAACCCCGGCCAACGAAGAGATCGAAGCGGGTGTGATCTCGCTCAAAAGCCGCACCGCACCTGTCGAAGAAGCTGTTGCGGACAGCTTGCGAGCCCTGCGGTGGCTTAAGGATCAAGGATGCCAGCAGTTCATCTTCAAGTATTGCTCGACCTTTGATTCCACTAGGCTGGGAAATATCGGCCCGGTTGCGGAAGCGTTGGCCAACGAACTGGGCGCGCAAAAGGTGGTTTTCTGTCCAGCCTTTCCGACAACGGGGCGCACCATCTATCACGGCCATCTATTTGTGTTCGGCAAGCTGTTAAACGAGTCCGGGATGGAAAATCACCCTCTTACTCCGATGACGGATGCCAACATCAAGCGTTGGTTGCAGTATCAGACCCAAGAAGCGGTTGGGTTGGTTTCAATTGACGCCGTGACGCAAGGACCAGAGGCGATTGCTACTGCTTTGCGGAACGTCGACGAACGCTTTGTGATCGGTGATGCGATTTCGGACGAGGATTTGCTGGCCTGGGGCGAGGCTCTGAAGGATGCCCAGCTCATTACTGGGGGATCTGGGATAGCGCTGGGGCTACCCAAGAACTTCGTCAGAAAAGCTTCGTCCAAAAGAGGTGGCAGTGTATTCACAGGTATCGCTGGGCCCGCCGCTATCCTTGCAGGGTCTTGCTCAGGTGCGACCCGTGGTCAGATCGATGTTCATGCTAAATCCCATCCGACCTTCGCCATTGACGTTCCGGGTGTTATGTCCGGGGATGTGACTACGCAAACGCTTCTGGATTTCTTTGAAACGCATCCGGGTCAGGCACCGCTCGCCTATTCATCGGGAAGCCCGGATGATGTGCGGGCGATCCAAGACCAATTCGGTCAGGAAGCGGTTGCAGAAAAACTGGATAGTCTCTTTGAAGATACCGCCCGAGAACTTGTCCAAAAGGGCTACAAGCGATTGGTGGTGGCAGGGGGAGAGACGTCGGGAGCTGTTGCCAAGGCTGTCTCTGAGGCACTGGGGTCTCCGGCCATGTCAATTGGACCAGAGATAGACCCGGGCGTACCAGTCCTGAGCGTTGGAAAAACTAAACCCATTGCGCTGGCTCTAAAGTCTGGAAACTTCGGCGCTCCGGACTTTTTCCCGAAGGCCCTCAGAATGATGGGGGCCGGCAAATGAGTTCTGAAGAACAGGCACTAAGGCAGCAAATGTCGGAGCTGTGTGCCTCGCTGTTTGCACGTGGCTTTTCCGTTGGCACTGCTGGCAACGTCTCTGCGCGTCTGCACGACGGCATCCTCATGACACCAACCAATTCCACCTTGGGCGATATCGACACCGAGCGCATCGCCAAGATTGATTTGGATGGCAATCACGTCTCCGGCGACAAGCCGACCAAGGAAGTCTTTCTGCACCAAGCCTTCTATGAGACGCGGCCAGAAGCTGGCGCCGTGGTCCATCTGCATTCGACCTGGGCCACCGCACTGTCCTGTCTGGAAGACACCGATCCCAATGACTGTATTCCGCCGCTTACACCTTACGTGGTCATGCGCGTCGGCACGGTCAAACTTGTTCCATACGTTAAGCCGGGTGATCCGAACTCCGGTGATTTGATCCGCGAACTGGGCGGCCAGTATAGTGCGGTGCTGTTGGCTAATCACGGCCCCGTCGTTTCAGGGAAGGATCTGTTCTCAGCGGTCTGTGCAGCAGAAGAGCTGGAAGAAACAGCCAAGTTACTCTTGGCACTGCGAGGTATGCCAACCCGAATGCTGGATGTAGCTCAAGTTGCAGAACTCAAAGATTCTTTCGGAAGGATGTAATCCATCATGAAAACCGCTGACCTTATCGATCACCATGCGTCAGAGCTTACACTTGTCCACCTGCCGTTTCGGCAGTTCGGGATAAAACCATTCTTTGCGGCGCACATACAGACAGTGAAGTGCTTCGAAGATAACACGGAACTTAGGGCGCAACTGGAAACACCCGGTGAGGGGCGCGTCTTGGTTGTCGACGGCGGAGCATCAACGCGAATTGCAATTCTTGGCGATATGTTGGCTGATCTTGCGATCAAAAATGGATGGGCTGGTCTCATCCTGAACGCCGCAATTCGAGACAGTGCCGAAATCAATCAAATGGACACTCTGGTATTCGCCTTAGCGACCAGCCCCGTCAAAAGCGCGAAACGTGGATGGGGCGTAATCGGGGAGCCGGTGACTTTCGGTGGGGTTAAATTCCATCCTGGTGATTGGGTTTACGGCGATGCGGACGGCGTGTTGCACAGCAAGAAGCGATTGGTCTGATTTCAAGTTTCGCCAAATTCTCACAGCATGGCGCTATCATAGTCACGGCAGCTGTTGCTGGCTGGCTTGTATCGCTCACAGGCATTCCACTGGGGTGGATGATCGGGTCAATGTTGGTGACCATCGCCGGGTCGTTGAAGCAGTTTCCTGTCAAACTACCGGGCCCTATGTTGGACCTGGTAAGAGCAACTGTAGGTGTGATGTTAGGAGCATCCTTTACGCACGAGTTGCTTTCATCTTTTGGTGCTTGGTGGGTGTCACTGGCCTTCTTACTGTTAGCCCTTGGAATAATGTACGTCCTTGGTTTCTACCTTTTACGACGTATTTCGCGCTTTGATGCATTGACAGCTTCTCTTTGCGCAATGCCGGGTGGCATTGCCGAAATGGTGTTGCTGTCCGAGCAAAAAGGTGCGGATCAGGCTCGTGTCGCTATCGTTCATGCGTTGCGCATTGCATTAGCAATTTTGCTGATTCCGCTACTAATCAACCTGATTGCAGACTTCGAAGTCATTCCACCCGAAGCTCAAACACAGCTGGCTTCGATCACGTTCACCGATTGGATTTGGATCATCGGATGTATTGTTGTGGGAATGCTAGCACGGGGTAGGGTGAAGCTGCCGGCACCTATTGTGGTAGTGCCGATGATATTCAGCGCGGCCGTCCACTTGCTGGGATGGACAGAATTCGAGGTTCCGGTTTCTGTGACTGCGTTGGTGCAAATCTTCATAGGCATTAATGTTGGTGCACGGTTTTCCGGAGTGCCCATCAACGCGTTGATCGCGGCTCTAGGTGCAGCGGGCATGGTTGTCGCTCTCCAGATTTCTGTGGCCTTTTCAGGCGCATTGGCTGTTGCGAACGTGTTGGAAACAGACCCGGTCGCACTCGTCTTGGCCTATTCACCTGGAGGCTTGGCGGAGATGTCAATCATAGCGGTGAGCGTTGGTCGCGATGTTGCATTCGTCGGCGTGCATCACGTCTTTAGGGTCTTGGCGGCGCTTGTTTTGGCACCTGTCCTCATAGCGGCTCTGTCAAAGCGGGATATCAGGCACTGAGGAATCCGATGGAGTTCACTTGCTCAGCAATCGATGCCGCCTTTACTGCGAAGCTTGTATGTCGCCAAAGTACTGGTTGGCTGCCTGCTAGAAATTCGACCGAGCCGCGCTTCATTGAAAGGAATCTACCACAACCTCGCAGATGAGGTGTGTTGTTCGGTTTTGGGTTGAATTACTCCAGTCAAAATGCGCTTTTGATTAAATTTTGGTGCGTTCAAGTTGATCGAGCTATGCTAAAACAATCGAAAATTGAGCGCGTATGGTGAACCGTGCAAACTTATGCGCAAATCGTGCAAACTTATGCGCAATTGCTGTGCAAAATTATGGGCGACGACACCCAGATTTTCTGAATGAAATCAATGATAGGAATGCAGCGTTATGCGCGTCCCTACAGCGGTTGTAGGTTTGCGCATAACACTTCGCACACCCCATAAATTTGCGCAGTTCGCCCACAGTTTTGCACTGCGCGATTGTCGGCATTGGCGACGAATTCAATCAGTTTTGGCCTAGTCGTTGTGGTTTCGACCCTTTGCATTTCTCAATCCCGCAAAGGGCAACTCTAAGGAAACTTGGATTCTCGCGAAGGTCTGCGATGCGCAGAAAGCTGACATTGCAAAGTTGCCGTCCAAAGTTTCGCTTGCCCGACCTGACCGTCCCAGATGGTCGGAGGCTCTTCTTGGAAGTGCGGCACTTTAGATTGTTGGCCTAATTGAGGCAAATTTAGGTACAGAGCATTTTTGGGCTACGTCAGCCAACGTAAACGCCAGGGAATATGGGCAATACGAAATCCAATTATCCAGATGACAATTGACGAACTATTGGTCGACTAATCTCATTGTCCGAGTAAAACCTACCATGCGAGCCTCAGCGCTGCTTTCGTTTGACCGAAATAATGCATCCAGAATGTTTTGGATGCCTTGCAGGCACATCCCTTGCCATAGCGTCCACGTTTCCGAGGTGCCGCAACGCTCCGTTGTTCAGCAATACGCCTCGCCCAGCATCATACCGGCGCTGTCCAAATCCGCTGGCAACGCATTCCCAGTCTTCCTTGGCCGCCGCGTTGCGGAATCTCGGTAGGTCGTGCGGGTCATGTCGTCCAGGTGTTGCTGCGACGTGATCATGTTTCTTCGCATTGCTTTGGTGGGTTAAATGGTGGGTCACTTGTGTTGTGCTAGGTTGCTGGACACTACCGGTTGTCGGCCTCGGCTTGGGGCGCATGATTGTCACGACGCCTTGAGGTTTCGGATGTCCTGGGACTGCCACGTGAGTTGCCGTCGGTTTCGGCGTCAACTGTGGAACCTGGCTAGGAACCGCCGTGGGAACCTGATTGGGGGTTGCGGTTGGGGCAAGCGGTGGTGTCGCCGTAGTACCGCTGGGTTGCGGAACACGGCCGGGCACTGCGACCGGAATCTGGTTTGGTGTTGCAGTCGGGACGAGCGGTGGCACAGCAGTTTGTCCAGTGGGCTGAGGTGGGACCTGACCAGGAACTGCGACTGGTATTTGGTTTGGCGTTGCGGTTGGCACAAGTGGCGGTACCGCTGTTGGGCCGGTAGGTTGAGGCGGAACCTGGCCAGGGATAGCTATCGGAACTTGATTAGGAGTTGCAGTCGGAACTTGCGGCGGCACCGCGGTAGGACCGGTAGCCAATGGTGGAACCTGATTGGGAACGGCTGTCGGAACCCGGTTTGGTGTCGCGTTTGGTGCCAAAGGCGGAGTTAGCGTCGGCGCTACTATCGGTGTGGGAACCTGACCAGGAACCGCTATTGGCGTCGCAATAGGAACCTGACCGGGAATTGCGTTCGGTACCGCGCCCGGCGCAAGGACTGGAACAGTAACGGAAGTGGGTGTTTGCTGCGTTCCCTTAGGCGGCAACTGATTTGCCACCGGCTGAGTAGGGCCAGTAACTTGATTACCTGCCCCTTGCCCACCAGACTGCCCGCATCCTTGGCTCGACTGGTGCGGGTTCCCTACGCCTCGGCACCACCCGTAGTGATTTCCGCGGGCAACGACCTGGGTAGCGGCCAGTTCTGCGATCAAACAAGCTGCAGTAAGTAAAACAATGCGGTTCCGTTTCATAACATCCTCACCAACTTGTTGTCAGAGCAAGATACGCGCCAGGATCGCCAGATTCGGTTAAAGGGCCGTCTCTCAAAGGGACACCGACGTATCCGGACAGAAATAGGTTTCGCTTGAACTCGATGTCCAAACCCAGACCTGTGGATGCCAGTGTAGCATTATCAACTTCAAAACTCGCAGGGTCATTGTTCGAGATGTAACCCACGTCGAAAAAGGCAAAGGGCGTTAGCCGATGAATGCTCTGAGAGCTGGGGAAGTAGGAGTGAGATATTTCGAATATCGCAGAAATCCCGGAATCACCGTCTACTTCGTCAAATCGATATCCGCGCAAAGCATAACGATCACCAAGGAAGTACTCTTCAACAGAGGGCAACCGGTCTGTTGTGTACTGCCCCCAAATCTCGGTGCGCCAAGCTGTGTTGGGCGACAAGCCCGTAAGTGGGCTTTCGTATCCGACGCCGCCTCGTAGGTGCCAGAACGAAGAGTCCCCGTCGTCAAAGTTTGCGTCTGTGGTGTCGTTGTCATTGTCGCCAAAAGACAGTGTTAACCCGGCTTCAAGGGCTTGCCCTTTGGAATAGTTTTGCCCGTACAGATAGGTAAGGCCAACAACACTTGCGTCACTGGACAATGGAACGCCACCGCTAACAGAATCCGATTCTGAAAGGCGATAATCCAAAAGCAGGTATCCATAACGAGCAACATCGCGGATCACAGGATAACCCAACGCAAGGGTGAAGTTCTCGCCGTCAATATCTGTTCTGGCAAAGTCCCCTGAAATGTCGCGTTTTGCGTTGACGTTCCCATAAAAAATCTCACCGTATAGACCATTGCTGTTCAGCGGCGTGCGATAGGTAAGAGCGCCCCACAATGAGTGTTCATCGTCTTTGTCCCAATTGTAATTGCCTGATCCCTCAAATCGCAGCAAATCTCCGACGGTCAGCGTCGAATAAAACTCTTGTACGACATAAAAACTAAGCGCTTCTCCAAGCTCACGCGGAGGGTTGTCGAGTGTCGCACTACCGGCTTGTTTTCGCAGTGGCTCTCCCAATACTCTCAGCCGAGCACCAGTCTGATCCGGGTAATCAAGTTCGGTCGACAATTCCAAGTCAGGTATGTCCTCGGCCAGCATCACTGCCCGCTCAAATCGTTTCAGCGTTATGGGATAGGAGGTGGTGAGGGGCTGAAAAATCTTCTCTAGTGATTGGAATGTACGCGTATCTACACCTTCAATTTCGATGGTTTGAATGCGCCCTTCATTAACAATTATGCTCTGCCCATCAGGACCGGGCCAGGCCTCAGCCAAAAAATAACCGTCTTCTCGGTAGATCTGAGTGATCGTTGATGCGACGTCCACCGCTGTGATGCGCCCTGACCGATTGAAGGCCAATTGACCGGCAAAAGTTAACAGCTCATCCGTATCATACACCGTTACGCCGTTGACCGAGTGCCGTGATGCTATGTCCCAGGTTTGTGCAATGCTGTATTTTGGAACCGAAACAATGGCCACAAAAGTGCAAATGATCGCAATTACAACTGAGTTGGTTACGGGCATTTTCTACAACCTTTGCATGATTGAGAATGTTAGAGCCTAATCCTATTACGAGGTTTGAATGTCTGAGCTTGCCGTTATTCAAATTTGATCACGACTGGTGCTTTCGAGATACACAGCAAACAGACTACAATGCGCCTTCGTCGCCCAGGAACTCGATACCAGCGGTCGCGCCATCACTGTAGGCAATGCAATTCCAAGGAGCACGATCCTCGCCAACACCGACAGTGACTTGTGTTCCAGCCTCGCTAAACGCGGATGAGAGCACAACGACTTGCGAATTGTTCGTCGTCTTGGCTACATCTCGCAAACATGCTTGCTGAGCCGGTGTGAGCTCGGCGGACGCACTGGATGTACTCGCGTCGTCACAGGCCGCAAGCATTGCGAAACAAGTTGCGCCTGAAATCATCACCATCTTGTTGGTCATTTTCTTCTCCCTCTGGGTCCGTTGAAATTAGTGAAATTGGATGCGTTTATTTGAAGCTCTCGCGTCTGCGCAGCCAATAGAACTTACCTCGATCCTTTGACTATCTTTCCCAAAACTTGCCGCGTGGGGCTTGCTCGGCGGAACAACATTTCGTTGACCATCGGGGCCGCCAACAACGTGTGAAGGCCGAATGACGACACTGGCGAAAGCTAGAGCAAACTCTGGAAAGAGGGGGAGTACGTTAAGTTTCAGCATCGCGTCCTCCCAATGCTTGATCTTTGTTTGAGGACCTCCGACCGCCAGCACTCACTCCAGCAGTCGGAAGGGCCCGACAAATCGGGCGACAGCGACATCAACGGAGGTAAAATGAAAGTTGTGTCGAATTCGCATGTTTGAATCTATTTTTTCATAAATCAACATTTTTTCCGCGCGTAAATTTCTCTACGCTCTCGTACGATAGGCCTCTGCATTCAAACAAAAAGGTAAGTGAGAGCATCCATACAGGCGAGTTTGTTCTTCTAGGTGGCGAAACGTTTTGAGGCCGCACAGAGATTAAGAAAGGAATGAAAATGGGATTTAGTGAGGCCGTTAAAACGTGTTTTTCAAAATACTTCCAGTTCTCCGGCCGGGCTATACGTTCAGAATACTGGTGGTTCTTCTTGTTTGTGGTTCTCGTGAGTGCTGCTTTGGCTGTGCTCGATACGATCCTATTCGGGACTAACCCCGAGACAGGGCAAGGATCTCGGGTTCTGTCCTCTGTTTTTCAACTGGCTGTTCTCATACCTATGCTGGCCGCCGGTTGGCGAAGGCTGCATGATACAGGACGACCTGGCTGGTATTTGCTGCTGCCGATGGCGCTCAGCTTTACAACGCTTTTTGTTATGCTGGGTGGCGTGGCGTTCTTTTCGGTATTGGAGCAAGGAACCGAAAACCCCGATGCATTACGAGGACCCGCGGCAGTACTGGGCGTGACCGGTATTGTTGTTGTCTCAATTCTTCAATTGGTTCTGTCCATTCTGATGATCTGGTGGTTGACGCGCCCTTCGGAAGAAGGCGCAAACGAATACGGCGAACCTGTTTCCTGACCTGGTTGCCGGGGCAATTGGCCGGAATCTCAGGCTGAATGACAGTGCGAACCGTAACACCATGGAGAGAGAAAATGAGTTTCAAAACGATTTCCACTGGGACGCTAATGATGGTTATGGCGACCACTGCATCAGCGGAGTGGTCGTTCAACTCTGGGCCTATTCCCAATGCATTTATTCAAACCGGAAACATGACGCTGGAACTTCAGTGTAACCGTATTCGCTTTGCTCCGGCTGGATATGAGGACAGCCAGGACATTACGGACAAGCAGGGGCTTTCCATTCGTTTCTTGAAGAACGGAGCCACCGAAGTTGGAGCATTTCAGGTTGGCGCAGAAAACGCTGCCGTACAGATCGTTGATAACTATCCCGTCGAAGTCAGTTTCAATAGTCAAGAGGACTATGGTTTTGTACTGGGCCAGCTTGCGGCCAATGCATCTGTTAACCTGTCGATGATTGATCAAGATGTCAGCTACGGAATCTTTGACTTGAAAGGTTCCAGCGCGGCAATTCGGTCCCTTCGTTCCGCCTGCGATTCAGATCCTAGCCAGCGGTCCTCCTACGAACCCCCCGAAGGCATCGTATATTGTGGTGGCGGAGCGATAAAGCGCGTGATCGAACCCGTAATTTTGGACAACTCGGGGGAAGAGTGGGACGCGCGAGTAACAGTCAACGGCGAGTCGATCAGAGCCATGACTGCTTACAGTTACTTCGGAAATTCTGAGCCGCCAGCCGGATTTGTCGTGGCCCTGCTTGGGGAGGACAGGTCCGAGTTTCTGATTTTTAACGAAGGCTCGGCAAACTGGCTGGAATATGGGGACTACCGATATGATCAGTGCAATTGATACCTTGTGCCAACCAGCTTTCCAAATAGCGCGTCAGATGAAGTGTTTGGTCGCCGGGATTGTGCTTGCTTCGGGCCTTGTTTGGACCTCACCAGATGTCGCGGCTGATGTATCGCGCCTTCCGCCCGGTTTGCAGGCGAAGGTTGATCTGGCGGCACGAGCCTTTGCGGAATTCAACGACGCTCAATTTGACTTAGATTGGGGTGCGGTTGAAAAGGTCGATCTCGACGGAGACCTACAACGCGATTGGGTTCTGAATGAGTCCGGTCTTGCGTGTTCAAGCGCCGCCTCTCTTTTTTGCGAAACGGGGGGTGCATGTCGCACTTCCTGGTAGAAGAGGAGGCTCATTCCTTGCTCAATCAAGGCTGGACTGTTGCTGATTTTGGGCGTCAACGCGTTGTCCTCGCAAACGTCCATGGATCCAATTGCGACGGAATAAATCCCACGTCATGCGTCAGCGCCAGTGCTTGGGATGGCCAAGCAAACACTTGGCGCTCGTCTGCTAGTTATTGGGAGTAAGTTGCATTTGGGCATCGCAGATAAACCTGAGAGCCTGTTTGTTCAACGAGTTCTATGTAGCATGCAAACTTATGGGCAAATCGTGCAGACTTATACGCAAATACCGCGCAGAGTTATGGGCGAACTTCCAAGATTTTTTTAATGAAATCAATGTCGGTATTGCAGCGTTATGAGCGCACCTACAGCGGTTTGTAGGGGCGCGAATAGCTTTGCATTTCGTCTAAAGAATTGCGTATTTGGACCAAAGCCTTGGGTGCAACAGCCGCCCATTGAATTTGGCATCCAAAGATAATTCTGCACAGTGCAAATTCTAGTTGGATTCATGCCATGATCATGGCTCACGTGAAGCTTGAAGTCTGCCGCTTCCAGCTCAATGCAGCCTTTCGCGGTGCGACCCGCAACAGTATTCCGCAGTAGAGAAGATCAGGATCGTGCTGGACGGCCTAAAAGGCGAGGACAGCAATGCAGAGCTGAGCCGTCGTGAGGGCATCGCGCAGAGCGTTCCCTACTTGGCAAGTATAATTGACTGGATATGAATGATAACGATACGGAAAATCCATTTGTGTGTATTTTAGAAAGTGTGAAAGTTCATTTCGCATTGTGATGCTTAGTTAGGCTTATGAATTTGTCATCTACCTCTCTTTGGGTTGGCAGAATCCAGGTTTCAGCAGATACCGCGCCCGAAAAAGCGAGCCGCGTAAGCAAGCCCAATGTCTATTGGCCTTATCTGCCGCGCAGAGTTGGTCCTTCGTATTTGCTGGTAGTCAGGTAACGTTAGTTTGGGAGTAAGATATGGAATTACCAACACTAACGTACGAAATGATAGCCGTGCTGAGTCTATTGTCTTTTACGGTCTTACTTTTTGTTACCGAAATCATACGGATTGATGTCGCAGCAATTCTCGTAATGGTGCTGCTTGGTGCACTGAGCTATCTCCCTGGGCTGGGTAATCTAGCCGATGTATCTAAGCTCTTTGAAGGTTTCTCCTCCAACGCTGTGATGTCCATCATCGCAGTTATGGTAATTGGGGCGGGGCTTGATAAGACTGGACTTATGTCAAAGGTTGCGGCCTTGATCCTCAAGAATGGTGGCACGACAGAGGCCCGGATAATCCCCATAATATCAACAACGGTTGGTGTCATCAGTTCCTTCATGCAGAACGTGGGAGCTGCTGCGCTTTTTCTGCCTGTTGTCAGCCGCATCTCAGCACGTACAGAAATCCCGATGAGCAGGTTGCTGATGCCCATGGGGTTTTGCGCGATACTGGGTGGTACCATCACATTAGTCGGGTCGTCGCCCCTCATCCTGTTGAATGACCTGATTGTTTCGGCAAACTCATCCCTTCCTGCTAACCAGCAAATGAAGACATTTGGGTTATTTTCAGTCACGCCTATCGGTGTGATGTTGGTGCTGACTGGGGTGCTTTACTTTGTGCTCTTCGGTCGTTGGGTTCTCCCTGCGCAGCGGGATCGTGGAGAAGACGCAAGCTCAGCGCGGTCCATGCAGACCTATGTCGAAAACACCTATGGGCTAAGGGCTGATATGTTCGAAATACGTGTCCCGGAAGGCTCGATCATCATTGGGCAAACGCTCGCGGATCTAATGGTAGCCCATAACATGTACATTCTTGGCACGTCCTATCGTGGCCACAAGGTCATCGCGCCGATGGCTGATACCAAGATCGAAGCCCCGGCGCGGCTCGCAGTGCTTGGCCTGCGTCGGGTGGTTGAGCATCAGTTTGCTGAGCCTTACGGATTAGAGATCCTGCCCCAACTAGATGTCTTTGCGGATGATTTCGCCGCGACCCAATCCGGGGTGGCCGAGGTTGTTATTCCGCCCGGTTCTTCAGTGATCGGCCAGACTCCGATTGATTTGCGCCTCCGTCAGACACATGGTTTGTCTCTGCTGGCCATTCAGCGCGGAGAAGAAACACTGAGCCACGTTGAAACCGAGGATCATTCAGCTACGCATATCGGGCAAGTCCCTTTGCAGGCCGGTGATACGTGTGTGGTTCACGTGCAGTGGGATCGTCTGACACGACTGAAGTCAGACAGGGATTTCGTCGTTGTCACCTCGGACTTTCCCCAGGAAGAGTTGCGGCCCCACAAGGTCGGATGGGCGCTCGCCTTCTTCCTAATAGCGTTGAGCCTAATTCTGTTTTCAGATCTGCGCTTGTCGTTGTGCCTATTAATTGGCGCTGTTGGCATGGTGTTGAGCAGGGTGCTCTCGATTGACGAAGCCTACGAGTCGATTAGTTGGAGTACAGTTTTTCTACTCGCTTCACTGATTCCGTTGGGCCAGGCAGTCCAGAACACCGGCACTGCGGATTGGATTGCCGCGCATGTGTTGGCCCTTCTGAAGGGGTGGCCGATCTGGTCGTTGCAAGCAGGAATAGCCGTTTTGGCAACGGCATTCACCCTGGTCATGTCCAACGTAGGTGCGACCGTCCTGCTGGTGCCGTTAGCGGTTTCTATTGCGGTATCGGCGGGTGGTAACCCGGCTGTATTTGCCCTCACAGTAGCAATTTCAACGTCCAACTCATTTTTGATCCCAACACACCAGGTGAACGCGTTGATCATGGGCCCAGCAGGCTACCGGGTGGTGGATTTCGTTCGCTCCGGTGGAATTATGACTCTCCTTTTCTTGGTTGTCTCAATGACCGGGCTTGCGATTTTCTTCTGAGCCGCCTCTCGGCGATCCGTACAGAAGAACTCGCAATATAAGGTTTTTGAGACCAAATTTTTGGGCGCGGATTCAATACGTCTGCAAAAAGGGCCTCCTCCGCGAGGGACCGAAGTAATGTGTCCAACTCAACCAAACCTGAAGTCGGTATACGCTGGAACTGGACCGTTCTTGTTTTATCGATCACTGTTATTGGACCAAGACCGTCGGCATTTTTGGAGAGTTCACGATGAAGTTCCTTCGTACACCGGACCATCGGTTTGACGGGCTGCCAGATTTCAACTTTGGCCCGAACTATCTTGATGTGGATGACACCGAGGGAAGTCTTCTCCGACTGCATTATTTGGACGAGGGACCGGCTCATGCATCACCAGTATTGTTGATGCATGGAGAGCCAACCTGGTGCTTCCTTTACCGGCGCATGATTCCGTTATTCAAGGACGCTGGCCATCGAGTTCTGGCTCCTGATTTGATTGGGTTTGGAAGGTCGGATAAACCAACAGAGCGATCCGATTACACCTACCAACGCCATGTAGACTGGATGTCCGAGTGGTTGCGGAAAGTTGACCTGACGGGCATCACGTTGGTTTGCCAGGACTGGGGTGGTCTAATAGGCTTGCGGTTGGTTGCGAGTATGCCCGAGCGGTTCTCGCGCGTAGTTGTGGCAAACACGGCCTTGCCCACCGGTGACGCACCCTTGAGTGAGGCATTTCTTTCATGGCGGGAATACTCGCAGTCCGTGCCTGAATTTAATTCGGGACGCATTGTATTCGGCGGCACATCATCCAAGATTTCCGATGAAGAAGTCGCAGCATACAACGCTCCGTTCCCAGATGCGCGCTATCTGGCAGGCGCTCGAGAGTTTCCAGTGTTGGTGCCCGACTCGCCCGACAATCCAGCTTCAGAAGCCAACCGAGCCGCATGGAAAACCTTCAAGACCCTCAACACTCCGTTTCTGACTGTTTTTGGAGAAGACGACAGGGTTATGGCGGGCGTAGACAAACTGTTCCAAAGGTCGGTCCCTGGGGCAGTTGGTCAAAATCATATCCTTGTGCCTAGAGCGGGGCATTTCATCCAAGAAGATGCTGGCACTGAGCTAGCACATGCGACTTTGAAATTCATTGAGCAGACATAGCAGCTATCAGATTAGTGTCTTCCCCTGCGGCCTCAACTCACACTAAATTTGCGACGCAAATGCTCAGCTAAGGCTGTTATGCGACGTGGTTGGGCCCGGCTCGGTGGAAACATCATTTGCAAAGGTTTCGGCGGTGGGAGGAAGTCGCGCAAGACAGAAACAAGTCTGCCAGATCGAACATCGTCGCCCACATCCAGCTCGGACTTCAATACGACCCCATGGCCTGCAATCGCCCAATCGCGGATGAGTGAACCATCATTGACTATTCGATTTCCCTTTACCGAAACGCGCTGGGCATTTGGTCCTGATCCAAACTCCCAAACGTTGTCGATCATGTCGCCAAACCTCATGACCAAGCAGTTGTGGTTTAATAGATCTTCTGGTTTTTCAGGCGTTCCAAATGAGGCCAGGTAACTTGGGGACGCACAAACGAAACGTTGGTAGCTTCCCAGATTTCGCAACCTGAGCGAGCTGTCTGTGATGTTGCCGAAGCGAACGGCGAGGTCAAAACCCTGGCCTACGAGGTCGACATAACCGTCCGAGAGGGACAGTTCGATTGAGACGGCAGGGTTCTTTTCGGTGAATTCGGCAATAACCTTGGAGACAATGCTCCGTCCCAAGTCAATGGGCGCGCTTATGCGAATTGGACCAGACAGAGTTTCGGCGCCGTGCCGAACAAGTGTGTCCAGGTCCGCAACCTCACTGAGAACGTTTCTTGCTCCATTAGCGAGTGTCCGGCCTTCTTCGGTCAGGCTAATGGAACGGGTGGTGCGGTTGAACAAAACCACGCCGTAATGTGCCTCCAGAGCCGCGAGCCGTTCGGACACTGTCGTACTCGACAACCCTGTCTCGCGCGCCGCGGCCACTAGACTGCCTTTCTCGGATATGGTCAGAAACAAGCGAAGATTGTCAAAAAGCATTAAACGGAATTTCCGGATTATATGTTCGATCTTGCCCTGTTTATCCCGAAAGAACTGCGGCGTAAATCTTGCGCATCGCTCAAGAACACATGGGACCTATTCCAATGGCCAAGCTGACAATCGTCGCCAACATCAAAGCCAACCCCGACAAGATCGACCTCGTAAAGGCTGAGCTTATGAAGCTCATCGACATAACCCGTGCCGAAGAGGGTTGCATTAACTACGACTTGCATCAGGACAACGACAATCCGGCTCATTTCGTGTTCTACGAAAGTTGGGAAAGCCGGGAGCTTTGGCAAACCCACATGGGTGCTCAGCACCTTGCGGCTTACCTGGAAGCAACAGAAGGCGCCGTTGCAGAATTCACGCTAAATGAGATGACAGTCATCGGTTGATAAAGAACCGGACAAAGGAGCACGTTATGAAAGCCGTGGGATACCTTATGACAGGATCGATTGATCGGGCGGACGCCTTAATCGACTTCGAGGCCGACAAACCGACGCCAAAAGGGCACGACTTGTTGGTGAAGGTGCAGGCCGTGTCAGTGAACCCAGTCGATACGAAAATTCGTCAAAACCGTGCTCCTGCAGGTCCAGCACCTGATATTCTAGGGTGGGACGCAGTAGGGGTCGTCGAAGCCGTTGGCGAAGCGGTTGAGACTTTCAGTCCGGGAGATACAGTTTGGTACGCCGGGGCAATAAACCGGCCGGGAACCAATGCCGAGTTTCATCTGGTGGATGAACGTATTGTCGGGTCAGCGCCAAAATCCATACCTGCAAAAGCAGCTTCTGCGATGCCGCTAACGACGCTTACTGCCTTTGAGATGCTTTTCGACCGCTTGCGAGTCCAAAATGCCGTTTCCGGCGGAACCAAGACGTTGCTGGTTATTGGTGGCGCAGGCGGTGTCGGGTCTATCACCATTCAATTGGCGCGGGCCCTCACTGACATGACGGTGGTTGCAACTGCGTCCCGACCCGAGACACAAGACTGGGTTCGAGAGCTAGGCGCACACCAAGTCATCAACCACGCGGAACCTTTTGGCTCACAACTCAAGGCTCTCGGTATCGACAGCGTGGATTTCATCTATTCAACAAACCAGTCCCAGCTTTATGCTTCCCAAGCTGGAGAGGTGATGACGCCCCAAGGTCGCTTTGGGTTGATCGATGATCCTGAAACCTTCGACATCGCGCCGTTTAAACCCAAATCGATCTCATTGCATTGGGAGTTCATGTACACTCGGTCGCTTTTTGGGACTGGAGATATGAATCGTCAAAGCGAAATCCTGAATCGAGTCGCCGCGATGATAGACGATGGAAAGATCAGATCCACAGCGACCGATACACTTGGTAGGATCAATGCTACAAACTTAATGAAAGCGCATGCTATCCTCGAAAGCGGAAAAGCCAAAGGTAAGCTTGTGCTTGAGGGTTTTTAATGAGAATTGAACGGCTGGATCATGTGAATATTGTGACGACTAGGTTGCCTGAGATGGTTACTTGGTATGAAAATGTCCTGGGTTTGAAACCCGGGGCCCGCCCCGATTTTCCGTTTCCCGGAGCATGGTTGTATACGGGTGATGACGCCGTGGTTCATCTTGTGGGTCACGAAGGAACACCTAACGTTGGCTCCGAAGTGAAGCTCAAGCTCGAGCATTTTGCGCTCTCAGCCACGGGGTTGAGCGCATTCGAAGAAAAACTGATCTCGAGTCAGATCCAGTATCGCAAAACTGAAGTCCCTGGGACTCGAATGGTCCAAATCCATGTGGCCGATCCTGATGGAAATCACATTCATATTGACTTTGATGACACCGAGTAATTGGCCAACTTTCGAAATAGTCGGAGCACAAAATCAAGCTCGCAACTTCTTGTCGATTAGTAATTGAGATTCTTGCCGGGTTGCTCCCCGGAATTGCGTGGGCCAACATTTTTGGGTGGTACAAACGTCGATTTGGAGATCAGCATGCCGGACCTCGAAACAAACAAGAAAAACGTCATCGCTTTCTACGAAATGATGTTCAACGAGTGTCGACCTGCCGAGGCCATAGATATCTTTGTTGGGGAAACCTATACGCAGCACAACCCACATGTTGGCGACGGCAAGAAAGCGTTTATCGAATATTTCGAGCGCATGGCCGCCGAATACCCGGGAAAGCGTGTGGACATCAAACGTGCGTTTGCTGAAGGCGATCACGTTGTTCTGCATTGCCATCAAATCTGGCCCGATGGTCTCGAGTACGCAGGGATCGATATTTTTCGCCTGGATGCTGATGGCAAGGTTGTCGAACACTGGGACGTTCTTCAGGAAGTTCCAGCAAACAGCGAGAATGACAATGGTATGTTTTGACTTCGTCGTTCTGACAGCGGTGCATGGAACTTCGAAAGGGCCTGTCAGCTAAACCACCATAGTCAAAGGGCATAAGTCTGATCCAAGAGATCCGCCGAAGCGTATCTATCAAGAACCAATAAGGAAGGAGATAAATATGCTCCCGAAGAGTATTCTTGCGGCGACCCTTGGACTATTTGCAGCCACTTCGCTTCAAGCCGGAGTTCAAATTCGCTTCATAGAAGGCGCACCCAAAGACCGTTTTGTTCTGACAAATGTAGGAACGTGCGAAGTAGAAACCTCGACCGTCAAAATTGACTTGTCGCAATCTGCTGGACGTCTGATTTTCGACGTTACCGAAAAAGGCGCGGGTGTAGAGGTATTCCAACCGCTCGAATTCGTTGAGGGTGCGGATGCACTGCGTCAATTTCCTTCGGTCGTGGACGGGCAGAATACAATTGAACTTGAGATCGTTTCCCTCGCAGCCGGGGACAAATTAGCCTTTACCATCGATGTGGACGACACGATCGGGCAACGCGAAATCACCGTAACGGAGTCGGAGATTGAAGGCGCCACGGTGTCATATACCGACGCGGATGAGACCAGTACTGCGACCTTCTCTTCCGAAGCGCTTGTCAACGTGACGACCAAGGGCTGCTGAAAGCTATCCCACAATGTCGAATTGGATGGTCCGCATAGCATTTCTTGCGCTCGTGTTGGGAGGCGGCATCCTGATCGGGATATTGACCGCGCCTGGCGATTGGTATGCGCAGCTTTCTAAACCTGCTTTCAATCCACCAAATTGGATATTTGGCCCGGTCTGGACGGTGCTTTATGTCTTGATCGCCATGGCGGGTTGGCGCCAGTTCGAAACAGACCGAAGCTCGACTGCCATGAAGCTGTGGTGGGCACAGATGGGTCTAAACTTTTCGTGGTCCCCAATCTTTTTCATACTGCAACTACCGTGGTTTGCGTTTGTTGTAATTGCCGCGTTGCTGGCTGTCATCGTCATGTTCATCGCTCTGGTCAGGAGCTCGGATCAGGTTTCCGCACTAGCCTTCCTGCCGTACTTTGCATGGGTCGCATTTGCCAATGTCTTGAATTTTTCTATTGCAATACTGAACTGAGAAAAAACGATATGCGTGGAAACTTCGCTGGGCTTGTTTCAGGTCTTGTTATCATCGGATCTATAATGGCACAGGCTGATGAAAATCTTGCAGAAGACTTCTCCAAGTCTCCGGAGACGAGTTGGGACTACGTTGCCGACACCGTCATGGGAGGAGTTTCTTCAGGACAGGTGCAGTTTCGTTCGGAACGTGATGTTGCGTTCGCCCGGTTGACCGGAACCGTCAGCACAAAAAACAACGGCGGCTTTATCCAGTTCCGACGCAAGTTGTCTGATCGACCAGATGAGGGTGTATCGGGCGTCAGGCTGTTGGTACGGGGGAATGGCGAGCAATACTTCGTCCACCTCAGGACACGTGGCACGGTGCTTCCATGGCAATACTATCAGGCCGCGTTCGCAACTTCTGACAACTGGACCGAAGTCTGGTTACCTCTCTCAGGCTTCAAGGCTTCAGGTGCCATGTTGCGCGCTATTCCCGTTGCTGACGAAATCACCTCAGTTGGAGTTGTAGCCTACGGGAGAGATCACGAGGCCCGCGTAGATGTCAGCGAGATTGGTTTCTATTGAAGGTTTCCCAAGAGAGGGCTGCAATCTTCAAATAGGTCTGTTTGGAACCGCGCGGGATCTAAATTTACAAACCATCTTCCCGATGGAATACATTCCGTTGATGCCCGAGCATCAATTTGGACAGGTCTGATCAGGCTGCTCAACAACAGCAACCGACATTGCCAATCCAATTGTCTTTGCTCATCGTTTCCAAGCGACTAAATTGGGTCCATGGAAGAAGTCACTCGACTGACCGAATGGATGATTACAGAAGGTCGTCGCTCCGGTGATCCTGTAAAGGTGGTGTCACAGTTTTGTTCCTACTTGATCGAAGCCGGAGTGCCGCTATGGCGGGCAAACATTGGCCAGCGCTTTGCCAACCCATTGCTTATTGCCTGGGGGGTAGTTTGGACGCCTGAAGGCACCGACAGCTACGACGTCACGCATGAGACGATGTTGACAGATGGTTATGTCGGGAGTTCATTCGAGTATATTCTTGCGAACAGAAAGCCACTTCACAAAAGTCTCCGGCGACTGGACTCGGAAACAGAGCATTCATCCTATCTTGAATTTGCAGAGCAGGGTGGCACTGACTACTACGCTACTTTGCTCTATTACGGCGATGGATCGCTGCATGGATGTACGTTCGTTACTCAGGCAAAGGATGGATTCTCGCCCGAACAACTTAGGCTGATTGAAGCGGCCTTACCGGCCCTTTCTTCCGCCTTGGAACCTGTCACGATGCGAAAATCGTCTAAAGGTCTGCTTCGAACTTATTTAGGAGATGGACCTTCCGAGGCCGTCTGGAGCGGCAATATAAAGCGCGGAGAGCGAACAACTTTGGATGCCGTGGTGATGTTCTCTGATCTGCGAGGCTTTACAGCACTTTCCGAGACCTCTCCGGAAGAAGATATCTTCGACACGCTTAGCGACTATTTTGATCTGGTGGTTAAAGCCGTAGAGGACAACGGTGGAGACGTCCTCAAGTTCATGGGCGATGGCATCCTGTCGATCTTTACTATTGAAGCGCAAAAAGACCATGCCGACCGCTGCAGAATGGCGGCTCTTGCAGCGCAGAGTGTGCTGAGTGGTTTGAACGATCTCAACACCAGACGAGACGGGTTTCAAAAACCGCCTTTGGATGTTGGTATTGGAATTAACGTCGGGCAGGTCAGCTATGGTAATATCGGCAGCCCCGGCAGGCTTGATTTCACAGTTCTGGGCGGGGCGGTGAACGTTGCAAGCCGAATTGAAGGTTTAACAAAATCAACTGGTCGGAGAGTGTTGGCGACGTCAGCCGTTGCAAGTGCTGCTCCGAACATGTTCGTTAGCTGTGGGGATCACGAAATACGTGGCCTTGCGCAGCCCATTGAATTGTTCTTTCTCACTGAAGATGCACAATAATCAGCTATAGTTATTCAAAACAATCTACCTTCGGCATCTTACGAGATTAGACGATCGCTAGAAATGAAACACAAAGCGCAAAAATCCACTAAGGCGCGGCACGCTGAACGTAACTGTTTGCGTAACCGGAAAACGGGACTTGCCCGTTGTCGTTCAGCTTCCCTGGAATGATGAACATGGCCATTGACTTTGGTAGCAGGCATTTTCCCGCCAGCATTTGATGAAATGAATATCTAGTCTGTATTAAGAACTGGATATTGGGAAATATCTGCGACTGATGACCTATTTCTTTTTTGCTGCCATATTCGCAGGCGCCGGTGACGGAGCAGCGATCAAGTAGTTTGCAGAGACCTAAAGCTGGGACCCAATTGGTAAAATACTTAATAGCCCGGCAACAATGTGATCCCAGGCCGATCCTGTCGGCTCGAATTGGTATTCAAGAATGGTGCCATCATTGGCTCTTGTCGTCCATTTAAGCTGACCAGCTTGCTCGAGCGTCACGTTATATGTGTATGCGGGTAGTGCGTCGTCCAAGGCCCCCATCGTCTGCGCAGTCAATGCTGGCGAGTCAATCAGAATTCCCATCTCGGTGTTGATGTTGACAGATCGCGGATCCCAGTTGAATGAACCCACGAACAAGTACTGGTCATCAATTGCAAATGCCTTGGAGTGCAGGCCTGACCTGGACTGAGCCCAGTTAATACCGCGGCGTTGGACTTGATAAGCGTCGGGTCGCAGCTCGTAGAGTTCTACTCCACCGCGTAGTAGTGCTCGGCGTTTCTTGGCGTAGTGTGCGTAAACGGGTGCGACGTCGTTAGATGCAAGTGAGTTGGTTACAACCTTTACGTCGACCCCGCGGTTCTCGAGTTCGGTCAGCCATTTCACACCGTTGTTGCGCGGCACGAAGTAGGCGGACACGATGTTCACTTCACTGCTGGCATTCTCAAAGTACGGAAGCAATTGAGATGCAAGAACGGGACCTGAGTTCTCGAGGCCCGCGGCCTTTGAAGGCGGATCAGCATAAAGTTTCGCTGGCAGCCAATCCAGTAACAGGGCGCCATCCGCGAAGTTCTCTTTTGCCGACTTTCTGAGCGCTGCGCCGTACTGCGTTTGCTTCGCTTCCTCGACGAGTTCATTCAACCTGCTGCGTGCATCGCTCAGGTCAAATTCTTCGGGTTCTCCGACAACAACGCGAGCCGGAACTGCGAATTCGCTGTTCCAGTAAGCGTCAAAGCTACCTGACACTTCGCGTACAACTGGGCCTGCGGCCAGCACATCCAGATCAGCATAGTTCATTTCTTCCCGCGCCAAAAAATACTCGGCACCGATGTTTCTCCCACCCACAATCGTGAACACGTTGTCTGCTGTCATGGACTTGTTGTGCATTCTGCGATTGATGCGTTTGAAATCAGTCAGACCCGCGATCAAAAGGCTCTGATCTCGCCAGAACGGGTTGAATAGCCTTATTTCAATGTTTTTGTGATTGTCCAACGCGGCGGTCATCGCGTCGTAGCCGGACGTATCCATATCATCCAACAACAGCCTGACACGAACACCTCGATCCGCCGCTTGCAATAGGCTGGCAGCGAACAGGTGACCGGTTGGGTCGTCGTGCAGAAGATAGTATTGCGCGTCTATCGTTCGCTCGGCCGCAGTGGCCAACAACAGCCGTGATACGAGCGCTTCTTCTCCATCACTGATCAGCTTGATGCCTGACCGACCGTCTTTAGGATCCCCAAGGCGATTGGCCGCCTGACCCAGAGCAGTGCTGGAATTTGCCGGTAGCGCAGCAGATACAGTCTTTTCATACGTGCGGGTTTTCGGAGCGCAAGCGACAAGAAACAGCGCGCAATAAACACTAATCACGAACTTCCACAGCGCCATTGGCTTTCTCCAACCCTATGCCCTAGGTGACTACGCCCGAGCACGCGATTGCAAGTTTGTTCTTTGAAGCCTGAGGTTGTTTCGTTCGCTAGTGTTGATTTCGTAACTCTCACAAGCGCCATGTTGTTGGTTTGCGATTTCGACACACCCCTAGTTCCAACGGACTATGGCAGAACCCAGATGCGTCGAACCACACCGCTCGTAACCAGTTTCCGTGTTATAAGTCTTTGATCAGGTAAAATGATGCTCTCTGATTTTGGAAGTTTAGGTGCTCTTAGCATTGACGTGTTACGATTCCGCCCCACAGTTTTGATGCAGATTTTCGGAGCATCCTGAGTGTTTGTGAGGACCACCGCCTTAGTGATTTTTGCTGTGTCGACCCCGGCCACGGCATTGCAGCTTCGCGAAACAGGGCGTTATGAACTTAATCAGCCCGCAAGTCTTGACTACGATCCGACCTTTTGTGGGTTGTGGATTGCGAACGAGGGGCCCGAGGCAATTCTCGTTACATTGCAAGGTGATGAATTGCGCCGTATATCCAGCGATCTCTTTCGGATCAAAGCAATTGCTGTTGAAGGGGATCACTTGTTGCTGGGCGATGGTCTCGGCAGTCTTCAACGTGTCACCAAGGACGGATCACGCCTGGGAGCACCCTTCGAATTGGAAGGTGGTTTCGCGGATACGGAAGGAATTGCGATCAACGCCAAGGGACAGATCGTGACCGTAGAGGATGACCCCGAACGGTTGTCGTGGTTCACTTCAGAGGGTGCTTTGACGGCGAGGTTGGATACCATGAAGCTCTCTCCTCCCTTGAGTGAGGCGCAGGGGATTGCGATTGATCCGCGTACCGGCCACATGTTGATTGTTGATGACTGGGAAGGGTCAAACAGCCTGTATGAGTTCACGGCAGATGGCCAACTTCTCGCCCAGCAAAGTTTGTTGGAATTCGGAACCGATCCAGAAGGCATCGCCATTAGGCCGGGGTCCAATCAACTGTTCGTTGCATTCGACGGCGGCGCGAAGATTGTGACATTTGACTACACGCCCACTTTGCCTGAAGGATCGCCGCCGCTCCCGCCGGGCGCGGATTGCATGATGTTCTGAAAATTTGGTTGCTTGCTTCGGCTGGCACAGGTTTCGGCTAGTCGCGCTCGCTGTCCAAAGTTTCGCGTATGAGCGTCAGATTAGGCAATGATTCCTGGAACGGTTCAGGCCCGAGTTCGGACAAAACTGAAGCCAGGGATTCCGACATCCGCTCCATACAAGCTTTCAAAAACTCAGCGCCTTGCGGTGTAGGCCGAGCAATTTTCGAACGTTTGTCATTGGGGTTGGCTTCAAGAGTAACCAGGTCATGATTTTCAAGACTGGAGAGCATGTGCGTCATCGAAGTTTTAGGCACTTGAAACGCGTTCGAAAGTTGCTGTGGAGTTTCACCCTCGGGACGCCGTACCAGATGGCCCAAAATTCCGAATTGAGTCGCCGTCATTCTACCAGGCAAGAACGCTTCCAGCTTGGTCGAGATCAACTGATTGATGATCCCGACCTCGGTGAAGAATCGGTAAACTTCGGTGGTCTCATCTTCAGGCTTCATTCAGAATTCGTGTCTCCAGCGGCCAGCGGGGTGTGGCAATTGGTTCAGGTCCATACCCCAAACGCAGCAACATTTGCACCGTGTGGTCCGGTGACGCAAGAAGCTCATGCGCCAGAGCGTATTCATCGGCCATCTCAGGATATTCCTGAAGGGCCTGGCTGACAGGATGAACGCCTAGGCCCATTTCGGTTGTCTTCAGGTAGAAACGCATCAACTGACGTCCAGCATCAAGTTGATCGCTTCGCGTATTTGTGGCTGTCGCGAGGACTGCGTATTGCGGTGTCGCGTCTAGCATAGCGAAGTAGTCTTGCATGTGCGCCTGAGTGCCTGGGTGATCAACGTTCATCAGGGTCTCGTTGTCCAATAGGCCAGTAAGTCGCAGCGTTTCCAGCATGGGATCACGCAGTTCAATCCCGTCTGGGTTTGCGTTGATTTCTGCTTTGCCGATCCGCATCAGGTCGACGGATTCTCTAAGGGTCTGTGGAGTTCGCATTTCGATTTCAAAAGCGCGTTTTGTGAGGTCTCGAATACGGGCCACTAGATCCTCATCGGAAATCAGAGTGGCATAGTTTTCAAGGACCGATATTTCCGCCTCAGAGAGCCGCTGTTCAGTGTACGGTTCTTTATTTGAATGTCGGTTGAGGATTTGATCTGAGAGTGGATCGGATGCCCCGCCAGATACAAACATCGCTTCTGCGATAGGTCCGTCATTCCCACCTGGCAGTAACTCGACCTCTGTATCAAACCCCTGTGCACCTGCTGCTAGAACCATCGTCTCAACAAATGCACCGAGGCCAATATAGAGCTGGCGGTGGTAAGGATCGGTTTCAGGAAGCTCACGTTCAGGATCACGGTGGATGCGCACTTTGTCTTGCCCAACCAACTCGATCAGCCAAGGTTGCAAATTGTGCGGATTGGGGGCGAGAATTGCGTAGGACAAAGCAGCCTTGCGTGGGTCATCATACGGTTTTGGCGTCCACGGAGCTAAAGCTTCATGGGGCGTACGTGTCGTGAGAAACCCAGCCGCGCCCGTTGCCGCCAGTATTGTGCCTCCGCCTAGAATCTTGAGAAAACGTCTTCGGTTTGGCATCTTGACTCTCCAATAGTACGATATCGAACTAAATTAATACGAAATCGTACTATTTCAACCCCAATCGATGCAGTGATTGTTTGAGCGACTAGAAAAAAGAAAATCAGAGCAGCCGGAGGCAACTGCGGGTTGCCGTTATCGACAAGTATTCGGAGCGCCTTTAGTACCGGAAATAAGCAGTTACTTTAGTTGACTAACGACCGGATACGAGAAGATCAGAGGCTGTTGAGCCGATGCTTTTCGAGTATCTCGCAAAGCATAGCCTTGGCTTGCAGCCTGTGTTCTCGATGACGTTCACGGGCGACATCCGGACGACCTTCACTAATCGCTTGGAAAACAACCCGATGATCTTCATTGGATTTGACGGGCAGGGGTCTGATGAACAAGGTCGTTGCGCGCGCGCGGCGCACCTGGTCGCTCATCATGGCGACAATCGCTTCGACCCGTTTGTTGCCGCCCAACCGAACGAGCTCTTGATGAAATAACTCATCGGCCTCGGCCCAGGCTTCAAGATCTTCGGCTTCGATGGCTCGGTCCATCTTCGCAATTGATCCAGCAAGTACTGCCAGTTCATCTTCTGAATAACCCGCTTCGGCAGCGCGTTGTGCAGCGAGGCTCTCGAGCTCCGTCAGGATGTCGTAGATTTCACGCATATCGTCTGATGAAACCGGCAGTATCCGCACGCCTTTGCGGGGCCGCATCTCCAACAACCCCTTGCTTTCCAACATCAGCGCAGCTTCCCGTATCGGGGTGCGGGACATACCAAGGGTTTCGGCGAGTTCCGACTCCAGGTGGTCAGTTCCGGCTGCAAGTTCGCCGGACAGGATCATCTGCCGCAAATCCCTAACGGCGCGTTGCGTATTGGAAAGAGTTTTTGCGTCTTGACCCTTCACGGCGTCTCCAGGTTGATCTTTCGTCCCTCCGCAGCCGAAAGATAGATGCTCTCTTCGATGCGGATCACGTCCAAATAGTCTCGGGCCGTGTTTTCCAGCGGCGTGCCCTTTACAAGGCCTGAAACGACGTGACTTTGCAAGGCGTGGACGCAATCGCCGCCAAATCCATTATGATCGCTTGGAGGTAGAATTTGCTGCTGCGCCTGCTTTCCAAAAGCGCGGAGTTCAACTGAACCATCGCCGTTAAGAACCAATGATCCTGTTGTTCCTTCAATGAGGGCTTCACCCATAGTTTGACGCAGGTTTTTGGCGCTGTGGTCAAGACACCTGTTCCCATCGAACAGAGCTTTCAAACCGTTGGGATGATCAAACAGGATATAGCCGGCATCCTCACCCGCGATAATGGGGTTCACTTGGCGCAAGTCCGCATAAACTGCGCTGGGCGCATCGAACAAGAATCGGAATGTGTCTACCCAGTGAACTGCTGTTTCATGAACCAGGAAACGCGGCATGTCCTGAAAATACGGCTGCCGGTCAAGATAGGCGCGTGGTCCTTGTCCGTCGCCAGGCCGAAGCCGGAAAGTAGCTTGTAGAGGTGTACCAATTCGACCCTCGGTCATCGCCTCTTTGATCGCGCGATACCAAGGTTGAAAGCGAAAGTTCTCGTGTACAACAATAGTTGCTCCTACCGCTTCGGCCTCTGAAACAATTTTCTCAGCTTCATGCAACGACATGCAGAAAGGTTTTTGGCAGATCAACCACTTTATTCCAGAGTGCAGCGCCGTTCGGATGGCATCGGCCTGCGCCACAGGCGGGAGGATGATGTCAACGAGATCTGGTTTTTCCGCCTCCAGCATTTTTGACAGATCATCGTAAGCGACCAGTCCTGTTTCCTTCGCCTTGTTGATATCACGGTTGCAGGATGCAATCGGAACCGCTCCGGGCATTCGAGACCAGCTTTCGTAGTGGAACTTGCTGAAATACCCCGCACCTACGCACGCGACCGTGATGGCTTGTTGAGTATTCATGCCAACAATGCTTCCAATACCGATGAGGCTGCGTCCTGCGTTCCGGCGGTGCCACCAAGGTCACGCGTCAGGTTTTGACCGCTCTCAGTCACCATTTCCACGGCTTCCCGTAAACGTTCGCCATCTTTGGACAGTTCTGGATGATTATGGGTCAACCCTAACCATTCAAGCATCATTGCCGCAGACAAGATCATCGCGAAAGGATTGGCAGTGTTTTGTCCCGCAATGTCCGGAGCAGAGCCGTGACAGGGTTGGAACACGGCGTGGTTCAACCCGATATCTGCTGAAGGAGCCAATCCAAGACCGCCCATAAGGCCGGCGCCAAGGTCGGAGAGAATGTCTCCGAACATGTTCTCAGTGACCAAAACATCAAATTCCCAGGGTTTTTGAACCATCCATAGAGCGGTGGCATCAACATAAGCATGGTCTGCCTGCAATTCGGGATGGTTTGCAGCTTCTGCATCAAACATCGATCTGAAGAACGCAAAGGCGCGGAATACATTGGCTTTGTCGACACATGTAACTCGACCCCGACCGCGCCCGGTTCTTTTGCGGTTCTGGGCGAGTTCAAACGCAAACCGGAACAGTTTTTCGGACACCTCACGAGTGATCAGCAGAGTTTCACGTGCTTCGTGTTCGGTAACTTCTCCAGCGCCTTGGGTGAAGAACAGTCCTTCTGTGCTTTCGCGTATCAAGACAAAGTCGATCTCTTTTCCGGGAGGCAGCGCCAAGGGGGTCATTTGTCCGCTGCTAACCTTTACCGGACGTACGCCGGCAAAAAGGCCGAGCTGCTTCCGCAGGTCGATCTGTGGTGAAATCTCGGTTCCGTCAGGGTAGCGAACATCCGGCAAACCCATTGCAGATAGCAGAATCGCATCAGCCTTGCGTGCAGTTTCAAGTGAACCAGTCGGAAACGATTCTCCAGTTTTGGCGTAGTGGGCTGCGCCCGCTGGAGCGTCTGTAAACACCAGTTCGTAGGAAGGACTGCCGCGCGAGAGCTGACGCAGAATTTCAAGCGTAGGGGCCATAATTTCCGGGCCGATTCCGTCCCCGTGGAACACTGCCACATCATAACTTTTCTTCATCTTAGCCCGCTTCCTTCCCGTTTCGCATTCATAGCGCGATAGCAGCTTTCACTACAGTCCGTTGACAACGCATTCTTTAATGTATACGCAAATAAATGCAATAATAAACGCAAAGATGTTTGGGAGGACTTGGAAATGAAACTGAAGTTAGGGCAGTTGGCGGCCGCAGCCGTGATTGCAACCGGGATTTCAGGGGCTGCTACCGCGCAGGATTACCCTTACCGTGATATCACCACAGCTGTGGTCTGGGGGGCCGGTGGCGGCACGGACACGATCAACCGAATGATCATGGCCGAAATGGAAAAACACCTTCCAGTCTCGATCAGTGTGATCAACCAAACCGGTGGAGTCGCAGGCTCCAACGGCATGGTCTACGTCATGAACCAACCAGACGATGGCTACACATTGGTTGGTCTGTCTGAATCAAACGTCACCGCTGCTGTGCAGGGTGGTTGGGATAAGAAATTTGACTTTTGGTATCCGTTTATTGTTGGCGGATCACCCGATCTGATCTCGGTTCCGGCGGACAGCCCTTACAACACTCTGGAAGAACTGGTCGACGCTGCCAAAGCCGCTCCTGGCACTATTCCCGCTGCCGCGTCCGGCGCGGGTTCGATCCACCACTTGAATCTTCTCGCCATCGAGAAAGGGTCCGGTGCAGAGTTCAAGTTTGTTCCATACAAAGGATCAGCGCCCGGGCAGGAAGCGGCGATAGCAGGTGAGGTTGCGTTGGTTGTGACTTCGCTGGCTGAACAAGCTCCTTTGATCGAAGGCGGACAATTGAAGCCACTTGCGATGTTGACACCGGAAGATGCGCAGATTGCCGGAGCTACAGTGCCATCTGCCTTTGGCATCTATGACGGTCTCGACAAGTATCTGCCGCTAAAACAAGCCATCGGATTTGCCGTTCACAGCTCGGCTGGAGATGATGTGAAGGCGGCCCTCGGCGATGCGTTCGAGCAGGCGATTGCATCCGATACCGTCGCTGAATGGGCTGAGGCAAACAATTATGATGTCGGTGGTCAACACGGCGAAGAAGCTCAAGAATTGTTTGCGAACCTTGAGGCTACTTTTGCCTATACCTTGCAAGATTTGGGCGCTGCCACGGTCGATCCAGCCTCGCTGGGTATCGAGAAGCCCTAATCCGATCAACTTTGGAAGGGCGCGTCTGATCGCGCCCTTTCCTCTAGGAGGCAGGCATGGACAAAATCGACGAAACACTGGTCATGCGGACCCGCGATTTCTGGGCTGCGATTGTTCTAATAACAGTGTCCGTCTTTTTCCTTTGGAAGACGTTGGACATCCCACTTTGGGGTGAAAACCGCGCAGGTGTAAGTGGGTCGGACTGGTACAACTCGGCTGCAATTGTACCGTTGTTCATCTTCTGTGGATTGCTTGTGTTGTCCTTCGTCTTGCTGGCTAATTCGATCCGCTCAGGTGGAGCCCAGAACGCACTCACGGCTTTGGGGGTTGGATGGGATAAGTCGGAAGCCTATCGAGCAACAACAATAGGCCTGATCCTTCTTGCATACGTCGTCGGGCTGGTTCCCAGAGTGGACTTCATATTGTGCTCGGGGTTACTGATTACAGCTTTGACTTACGGCTACTACGGCGGTCACGCGCGGCGTGCTTTGGTAGCCTGTATTGCAGTTGTTTCTGCCGGGGTTTTTGCGTTCGCCGTGTTTCCCGCGCAGGCGGAATGGAATGCACACAGTGATGATTGGTTTACACTGGCCCTATGGGTCTCGCTATCACTTGTGGTGTTGACCAAAGCGGCTTCCGAACGCGTTTTGCGGTTTGTGCCAGTCGTCGCAATACTGGCCCCGCTGATCCTCGTTTGCGCGATGGCCTTTATTTTCCGACAGAACGTGCCCGCGCGCGGGGGGCTGATCTTCAAGCAAATCGAATACCACTACTACGTGACGCTTCGTCCGTTTTGGAAAGACTGACCGGATGGACTTTATCCTTTCGCAACTGGCTGGGTTTGGGACCGCATTCGTTGGTCTGGCAGTGGACCCGCTGACCTATCTGTATTTGATTGCTTCCGTGTTCCTAGGCATCACGTTCGGCGCCTTGCCCGGCCTGACCGCAACGCTGGCAGTGACGATCCTGACGGGATTTTTCGGCAACAAGATCCCATTGGACTATTCGCTTATCGCTTTGCTCGGGGCCTATGTCGGCGCGATTTACGGCGGCTCTTACCCGTCTATTCTGCTGAACATACCTGGCACAGCAGCCAGCGCGGCGACGGCCATGGATGGCTACCCTCTGGCCAAAGCAGGTCGAGGGGGCGAAGCACTGGGTCTGACCACAACGGCCAGCTTTATCGGTACGGTTATCGGGACTATCACGCTTTTGATTTTTGTCTGGGCACTGCTTTTGGTTTCGAAGAACATCGCGAGTCCGGAAAAAGCACTCTTGGCTTTGTTTGGCATCCTTCTATCTGGCACACTTATGAGCGAGGATCTGGTGATCAAGGGATGGATCGCCGGTCTGATCGGGCTTGCGATGTCCATGGTGGGACTCGACCCTCTGTTGTCTGAACCGCGCTATACTTTCGGCTGGTCTTACCTGTTGAGCGGGTTTCAGGTCGTGCCAGTTTTGATGGGGGCCTTCGCCATCCCCCAAATCATCGACGGCTTGAGGCATGTTGAGGCCGGGAAAGTTCTGGCCCTGAAAGGTCGCATCCTTCCGAACCTACGCTCCATCCGACGCTACCTGCCCACCATTGGCCGGTCAGGAGTGATTGGGACCGGGGTAGGAGCGCTACCTGGCGTCGGCGAAGATGTCGCCGGTTGGGTCAGCTACGGTGTCGGCAAGACCGTATCTGCCGAGGGCGACAAGTTCGGAAAAGGTTCATTGGAAGGTCTGCTATGCTCTGAAACAGCAAACAACGCCTGCATTGGGGGCGCGCTAATCCCGCTTTTGGTTTTGGGCATTCCCGGTTCACCACCCGCCGCGGCTTTGATGGGGGCTTTCAAGATCAACAACGTGATCCCGGGCCCCACGATAGACCCCGAGATCATTCTGCGCGTAGTCGCAATCCTAGTGCTGGCATCCCTGACTATGTTCTTGATGGGCCTGTTCACTGCTCGGGTCTTTATCAAAATACTCGCCATACCGCAGACCATCTTCTTGCCGGTTGTGATGGTTCTGACAACAATCGGGTCCTTCAGCGTCGGTGGTGGCATCAATGATCTCTACCTGATGCTTGGTGTCGGCGCCGTCGCCTATTTTATGAACCTGATGAAGTACCCAATCGCACCATTGGTCATTGGGGTAATACTGGGAAGCCTGTTTGACGAAACTTTCCGCCGATCGCTGTTCTTGTCGGACGGGGATCTTTCGGTCTTCTTTTCGCGACCCGGTGCGGTCATTCTACTTGTGCTCAACGTTGGTCTGATCCTCAGCCAACTGCCCGTGGCAAAGCGCGCTTTCTCACGTTTGAAAGGACTTTCCGTCTGATGTTTGTGGTTACCGTCACCTTCACTCTCAAGCCCGGTACGAGAGAAACCTTTTTGCCGCTAATGGTCGAAAACGCTTCAACCACTTTGCGTGAAGAACCCGGATGCCAGCAGTTTGACGTTTGCCTAGGCGACGATCCCGAGACAGTTTTTCTCTATGAGGTTTATGATGACAGCGTGGCGTTCTCCGCCCACCTGGAAAGCGCGCATTTCCAGTCCTTCGATACGGCTGTGGCTGATATGATCGCCACCAAGACTGTTCAACAGTATTCCGAGGTCATCCGATGAACGATTGGGAAATTCACGCCGTGAAATACGCGGATCGCAATGCCCGCACTCGACGCGACAGCTTCATATTGGATGACAATCACGATGCACCTCACGCGATGGACTATTTCGTTTGGGTGCTCAAGCGTGGCAACAAAGTTATACTGGTCGATACCGGATACGACAGCGACGAGGCAGCCGCCCGTGGTCGTCCCATTGCGATGGACCCACGCGAGGCTTTGCGCCCATTAGACATCATGCCTGAAGCGGTGACCAAGGTTATCGTGACCCATCTCCATTATGACCACGCTGGGGGGCTGCATATGTTCCCAAATGCGAAGTTGCACATGCAATCGGCGGAAATGGCCTTCGCCACAGGTCCCTGCATGTGCCACGACCACTTACGCGCGCCTTTCTCGGCGGGCCATATCTGCGAGGTCGTAAAGCGCCTCTATACAGGCAAGGTCGTGTTCTACGACGGAGAGGCCGAGATAGCAGATGGGGTGACCGTACACTGTATCGGCGGGCATTCGCGGGGGTTGCAATGTGTTCGTGTAAGAACAGCAGCCGGGTGGATGGTTCTGGCCTCGGATGCCTCGCATTACTACGAGAATTTCATGGCGCGAAAAGCTTTTCCCATCGTTGTCGATTTGCAGGACATGATGGATGGTTTCAAGACCCTAGAGAGGTTGGCCTCACATCCTCGACTTATCGTGCCCGGCCATGATCCACTTGTGCGCGAGATTTTTCCCGTCGGAGCAGCACCGCACATCCATAGGCTGGATCCAGGGCCGACGAAGGACATTAAGATATGCTAATCGGCGTCATAGCGGACGATTTCACTGGTGCGAGCGACATTGCGAACACCTTGGCAAAGGGCGTCGAGCCGGAAGGTGGATTAAGAACCGCGCAGTTTCCAGGTATTCCGGATACCCCGGCCGACAAAGAGATCGAAGCGGGTGTCGTCTCACTCAAGATCCGCACTGCACCTGTCGAAGAATCTGTTGCGGACAGCCTGCGAGCCCTGCGATGGCTTAAAGATCAAGGATGCCGCCAGTTCATCTTCAAGTATTGCTCGACCTTTGACTCCACTAGGCAGGGAAATATCGGCCCGGTTGCGGAAGCGTTGGCCAACGAACTGGGCGCGCAAAAGGTGGTTTTCTGTCCAGCCTTTCCGACAACGGGGCGCACCATCTATCACGGCCATCTATTTGTGCTCGGCAAGCTGTTGAACGAGTCCGGGATGGAAAATCACCCTCTTACTCCGATGACGGATGCCGACATCAAGCGTTGGTTGCAGTATCAGATCCAAGAAGCGGTTGGGTTGGTTTCAATTGACGCCGTGACGCAAGGACCAGAGGCGATTGCTACTGCTTTGCGGAACGTCGACGAACGCTTTGTGATCGGTGATGCGATTTCGGACGAGGATTTGCTGGCCTGGGGCGAGGCTCTGAAGGATGCCCAGCTCATTACTGGGGGATCTGGGATAGCGCTGGGGCTACCCAAGAACTTCGTCAGAAAAGCTTCGTCCAAAAGAGGTGGCAGTGTATTCACAGGTATCGCTGGGCCCGCCGCTATCCTTGCAGGGTCTTGCTCAGGTGCGACCCGTGGTCAGATCGATGTTCATGCTAAATCCCATCCGACCTTCGCCATTGACGTTCCGGGTGTTATGTCCGGGGATGTGACTACGCAAACGCTTCTGGATTTCTTTGAAACGCATCCGGGTCAGGCACCGCTCGCCTATTCATCGGGAAGCCCGGATGATGTGCGGGCGATCCAAGACCAATTCGGTCAGGAAGCGGTTGCAGAAAAACTGGATAGTCTCTTTGAAGATACCGCCCGAGAACTTGTCCAAAAGGGCTACAAGCGATTGGTGGTGGCAGGGGGAGAGACGTCGGGAGCTGTTGCCAAGGCTGTCTCTGAGGCACTGGGGTCTCCGGCCATGTCAATTGGACCAGAGATAGACCCGGGCGTACCAGTCCTGAGCGTTGGAAAAACTAAACCCATTGCGCTGGCTCTAAAGTCTGGAAACTTCGGCGCTCCGGACTTTTTCCCGAAGGCCCTCAGAATGATGGGGGCCGGCAAATGAGTTCTGAAGAACAGGCACTAAGGCAGCAAATGTCGGAGCTGTGTGCCTCGCTGTTTGCACGTGGCTTTTCCGTTGGCACTGCTGGCAACGTCTCTGCGCGTCTGCACGACGGCATCCTCATGACACCAACCAATTCCACCTTGGGCGATATCGACACCGAGCGCATCGCCAAGATTGATTTGGATGGCAATCACGTCTCCGGCGACAAGCCGACCAAGGAAGTCTTTCTGCACCAAGCCTTCTATGAGACGCGGCCAGAAGCTGGCGCCGTGGTCCATCTGCATTCGACCTGGGCCACCGCACTGTCCTGTCTGGAAGACACCGATCCCAATGACTGTATTCCGCCGCTTACACCTTACGTGGTCATGCGCGTCGGTACAGTCAAACTGGTTCCATACGTCAAGCCGGGCGATCCGAAATCTGGTGATTTGATCCGCGATCTGGATGGCAAATATAGTGCGGTTCTGTTGGCCAATCACGGTCCCGTCGTATCGGGAGAGGATCTGTTTTCAACGGTCTCTGCAGCAGAAGAGCTGGAAGAAACAGCCAAGCTGCTCGTGACACTGCGCGGCCTGCCAACCCGCCTACTGGATGCAGAACAAGTCGCAGAACTCAAAGAGACTTTCGGAAGGATTTGATCTGGCACCAAAATGGTGCGTGTGCAAACTATCGGGCAAATCGTGCAAAGTTATCCGGTGACTTACCTCAGCAGATCTCAAGCGATACAACCCAGCAAACGATTGGCGGAGAACGAGTTTTTCATAAGGCCACGTTCACCACTATAGACGGTACTGATAACTATGTCCTCTACCCTTTAGAGGTATCGACGACAGCGGGTGACTATTATGGCGGGGCAAGTAGCTGGTTCTTTTCGACGACCGGGCCTTGCTAGAAGGCGTTCCGCTTGCATTAGCCAGCATAAGCACAAGCAATCCGAACAAGATGAATTACGTATGCTTTGTCGATGGAACAGCAATCGAAACAGCCACAAGTAGCGTAATTGTTGAAGGCCTCTCAGGCGGTGATGAGATGATCCAGGCGGATGGGAGACCAGTTAAGATTTGATGGGTTGGCGCTAATGATGTGAGCCTTGCAGAATGCCTTGCAAATCAGAAGCTTTGGCCTGTGAAAGATTGATATGAATGCGCTTGGACGCGGAATCCCGAATTGTGATCTCTTTGTCTCGCAACAACACTAAGTTTCTAGCGGCCAAAACGGACTTTCGCTGCGGTGGAACGAATGTCGGTTTTTGGATTTCAGAAACTTAATGAGCGCTGATCTCCCCCGGTTTTTTCCCCTTGTTTATGCTGTGTTTGCCTTAGTAATTGGACTTTTTTGAACCAGTGATAAGTTCATTATTGACAATTTTGGACTCCATTTTACAGAATCGGCCATGATCCATCCAATTGATCGCAAGCTAGATATCGTTGTCCTGGTGAGTCCGCATTTCAATGTTTCGGCGACTACGTCTTTCGTGGATCCTTTCAGAATAGCCAATTACCTGACAGGTTCGGCTCGATTTTCTTGGACCTATGTCTCGGACCTCGGTGGACCAGTTGAGTCTAGCAGCGGCCTAGTCGTTGATACTGCCCCATTGGCGGCCGTGACGGGGCGCAAGCCCTGGCTGGTTCTGGTGAGTACAAGTTGGTCACCTGAACGTCACGGAACATCTCAGTTTAAGGTGGCCCTTCAGAAGTGGGAGGCGTGCGGAGCAATCGTTGGCGGCTTGGATACTGGTGCGATTGTTCTTGCGGCTGCTGGACTGCTTAAAGGCAAGACAGCGACGGTTCACTATGAACACATCGATGCCTTTGCTGAAATGGCCCATGATACCACAGTGTCAGAGAACATGATTGTTATGGATGGAAAGTTGTTCACTTGTTGCGGGGGTTCCGCAGCGACTGATCTGGGTTTGCGGTTTGTGCACTCTGTCGATGGTGAGAGTATCGCCAATGCATCTGCGCGATATCTTTTTCATCACAATGTACGCGGTGAGGGCCAATCACAGAACCCCAAAGACGTGGAGCCACTGGGGTATGTCACCTCTGGGGTGGTAAGGGACGCGATCGACTTGATGGAGGCACATTTGGAAGCCACTTTGTCGATCCCTGAAATATCAGCGAGGTTGAAGATTTCGCAACGACAACTTAGCAGATTGTTTCAGCAATATGTCCAGAAGTCGCCGATCGAGTACTACCGTGACATACGCCTTGATCGCGCGCGTGGACTAGTAACCCAAACAGAGTTGAAATTCAGCGAGATTGCAGAAGCATCAGGATTTAACGGGCAAGTTCATTTCAGCCGGGCATATCGAAGCCGTTTTGGCCTCACACCAACTGCAGACCGTATTGAAGGCCGTACTCCATTCGAGTTCCGCGCTTGGCCAATGTTCAAGCCTGATATTAAGTCCGAAGGTGTTGGGTAGCTTTTTGCATCGCGGTAAGCATCTTGTCGCGTTGCGCTGATAACTCTTCGGTACTTTGCCCCTGAGTTTGATCGTTAATGCCATCGACCAGTTTATTGATGACATCCTCATCAAGACGAGGGTTGCCCAGGTCGTCCCACCAGCCATTGAATGTATCCTTGAAATGGTCACAGAAGGCCCGCAGACCGCCGTCGCCTGCACCCAGGTGGAAAAGCGTCGTCGGACCCATCGCGGCCCACCGCAATCCGGGGCCGGCCCACATCGCTTTATCGATGTCTTCGACACTGGCAACGCCTTCAATCGCCATATGGACGGCCTCGCGCCATACTGCAGCTTGTAAGCGGTTTGCGACGTGTCCGGGCATGCCCTTCTTGATCCGGATCGTGACTTTGCCCAGGTCTTCGTAGAACGTCTCCGTTCGGTTCAGAACATCTGAACCGGTGGCGTCGTTCGCCGTCAACTCGACCAGCGGAATGAGATGTGGCGGGTTGAACGGATGACCTAAGATGAGCTTACTCGGATCGCGCCATCCCTGTTGGAGAGCCTCGAGTGTTAGGCCGGATGTTGAGCTTGAAACTATTGCATCAGCGCTCAACTCTGGCTCAACTTCCGCATAGGTGGAATGTTTGATCGGCAACCGCTCGGGCACATTCTCCTGAATGAACTGCGCGTTTCGCACGGCCTCAGCTGCGGTCGGTGCGAAGGTGATCGCATCTCGGGTGGCGTGGCCAACTTGGCCCAATTCTTCCAACGCAGGCCACGCCTTTTCAATGTATTTACGGACGGATGCTTCAGCGTTCGGATCGGGATCAAATACGGTCACACTGCGACCCGACGCGAGGAACAGCGCTGCCCAGCTTGCCCCGATGACACCGGCTCCGAGAATGGCGGTTCTTTCGATTTCCGACATCAGAACAGTCCCGGATTCAGGGGGGAGGCCGCAGTCATACCACCGTCTACAGTGAACAGTTGGCCAGTCGCAAAAGACGACTCGTCAGAAGCTAGCCAAACAGCCATCGCAGCAATGTCTGCGGGCTTACCAAAGCGTTTGACCGCATGGCGTGCCAGCGCGTCTGATCTAGCCTTTTCTGGGTCATGGGCGAGTTCGAATGCTGCGTCCAGCATGCCCGTCTCAATCCATCCCGGGCAGATTGCATTGCAGCGCACCGCAGGTCCATGGTCCACCGCGATAGAGCGTGTAAGCCCATGCACAAACGCTTTTGAAGCATTGTAGAGCGCCATCGATGGGTCAGCGGCATTGCCCGAGATCGAACCAATGTTGATGATCGAACCACCCTGAGACATTTTCGGAATAAAGGCGCGGCAACAGTTAAAAACGCCTCGTGCGTTTACTCCCATCACCAAATCCCAATCCGCGTCTGTGCTTTCGGTCACTGTTTTTTCGACCTGAACGCCGGCGTTGTTGACCAGGATATCTACCAGGCCGATTGTTCGGGCAGTACGTGCAACCGCTTCGGGATTGGATACATCCAGCGTATACCATGCTACGTGATCCGGTAGATCATCTGGCTTAGGGCCGCGCCCGCAGGTGGCGACAGCCGCACCTTCGGCTGCGAAGGCCTCAACGATGCCGCGACCAATGCCCTGTTTGCCGCCGGTAACAAAGGCGCGTTTCCCAGCTAACCGCATCAGTGTGCCACCATAACGTGACGGACTGCGGTGTAAGCATCCAGCGCATAGACCGACATATCGCTGCCCGTGCCTGAGCCCTTCATCGCGGCCCAAGGCATCTCGGGGGTCGCAACCCCATGCGTGTTTACCCAGGTGAATCCATAGCGCAACTTGGACGTCATTTGCATTGCTCTCCCAACATCTCGTGTCCAGACCGATGAGGCCAAACCGTAAGCTCCGGTGTTGGCGATCCTCAACGCATCTTCTGCCGCAGAAAACCGAGAGACAGTTACAACGGGTCCAAAAACCTCATTGCAGGCAATCTCTGCAGTGTTGTCGACATTGGCGATGACTGTCGGCTGGTAGAAAAAGCCGTCTTCTTCGCCAGAGGCCCCACCGGAAACGATTTCAGAGCTGCTGCGTGCGCGATCAACAAAACCCGCTACACGATCCCGCTGAGCCGCAGAGACAAGCGGGCCCATTTCCGTTCCTTCAGCTTTCGGTGCACCGATTTGGATCTGGCCAACCTGACCGGCAATCGCGGCCACAAGTTTGTCATAAACTCTGTCTGCAACCATCACGCGGCAAGGCTGTGCGCAGTCCTGACCGGCATTGAAGTAGCTGCCATATCGGATCGTCTCGGCCACAGCATCGAGATCAGCATCATCAAAGACAATGACTGGCGCCTTGCCGCCCAATTCCAGATGAACGTGTTTAATTTTCTGGGAAGCAGCCCGCATTGCAGCCATGCCTGTCGCCGGAGAACCCGTAACACTGATCCCCTCCATCTGTGGGCTGTTCATCAGGGTATTCCCCACGCCGGGCCCGCGACCATGGATCACGTTAAGCACACCTTTTGGCAGAACATCTTGTAACAATTCTGCAAGTCGCAGAGTAGATAGCGGCGTGATCTCGGACGGTTTCAATACCACCGAACATCCTGCCGCAATTGGTGCAGCAATCTTCCAGGACGCCATCATCAGCGGGTAGTTCCAAGGGGCGATGGCTGCGACAGGGCCAATGGGGTCGCGCCGGATCATCGACGTATGACCCGCGACATACTCTCCAGAGGCAGACCCCATCATGGTGCGCGCAGCCCCGGCGAAAAAGCGAAAGACATCAATCGTCAGCGGCATTTCATCATCATGAGCCGATGGCCAGGGTTTTCCCACATCTAGGCTCTCAAGTTCTGCCAACTCCTGGCTGTTCGCCTCGATAACATCAGCTATCTGAAGCAAGATTGCAGCGCGTTCTGCAGGGGTCGTAACCGAAAAGGTTTCAAATGCCTCTGCTGAGCCGCGCACCGCCGCCTCGACCTGTGCATCGCTGGCTTCTTTTACAGCACCGACTACCTCGCCTGTTGCAGGGTTCAGGACGTCCAAGGCCTCTCCGATCCCTTCGACCATTTCACCGTTGATCAACATGTTCGTCTGCATATGCATCTCCTTAGAAGCCAACCTGATCGCCGCCTTTTAGTGCGAGCCGCATGCGCGCTTCTGCTGGCGACGCGACCGTAAGGCCAAGGTTTTCAACGATTGATCGGATGCGCGTGACCTGTTCCGCGTTAGATTTTGCCAACTCACCCTTGCCGATGAACAGGCTGTCTTCGAGACCGACACGCAGGTTACCGCCCCGCATGGCGCTTTGGGTCGCAAATGGCATTTGGTGACGACCAGCGGCAAGGACCGACCATTCGTAATTCTCTGCTCCGAACAGCTTATCGGCTGTGTTGTGCATGTGGGTCAGATGGTCGGCATCTGCGCCAACGCCACCCAAGATGCCAAATACCATCTGAATGAAAAATGGCGGTTTAATCAGGCCCTGATCCACGAACCATTTGACGTTGTAGAGATGTCCAAGATCATAGCATTCGAACTCGAACTTGGTGCCGTGATCTCCACCAAGTTTTTCGATGGCGTAACGAATTGTTTTGAAAGTGTTGGGAAAGATAAAGTCTTCCGTCATCTCCAAAAATGGCCGTTCCCAGTCGTGCTGAAACTCGGTGTATTTCTGCAGCATCGGAAAGATACCAAAGTTCATGGATCCCATGTTGAGCGATGCCATCTCTGGGCTGGTAGATGTCGCCGCCCGCAGCCGCTCATCCATCGACATCCCCAAGCCGCCGCCGGTCGAGACATTCATCACAACATCGGTGGACTGCTTGATTACGGGTAGAAACTGCTTGAACAGCTCAGGTCGGGGATCGGGTTTTCCTGTCTCCGGGTGCCGTGCGTGCAGGTGAATGATTGATGCCCCTGCCTGGGCCGCCTCAATACTGGCCGTCGCAATCTCGGCCGGTGTAATCGGCAGATGCGGAGACATTGACGGCGTATGGATGCCTCCGGTCGGCGCGCAAGTGATAATGACTGGCTTGGGCATCAGAGCTTCATCTGCTGCACTTGTGCAGACAGCCCCCCGTCCAGAACCCACAACTGGCCAGAGGCATAGCGCGCCTCGTCCGAGGCAAGCCAGTTGACCAAATTTGCAATATCCTCGGGCGTCCCGTAGGTCCGCATTGGATGAACATCGCGCACGGCCTTTTGCAGCGTTTCAATGTTGCCACCTCCTCCGCCGGATCCATCGCCGTTGAAGAAGCTCTGCAGCATTGGAGTGTCGATATAGCCAGGGCAGATGGCATTCACCCGGATACCTTCTGGGCCATGATCGCAAGCCATTGCGCGGGTCAAAGCGTGAACTGCACCCTTGGTCGCGCAATAGGCCGCAAGCCCTGGATCTGCGATGAACCCGTCGTAGGAGCCAAAATTGATAAGGCTTGCGCTATTCCCTGTCTTCGCCGCTTCGCGCATCAATGGGATGGCGTATTTCGAGGTCAGGAACGTGCCCGTGGAATTAACCGCAAAGCTTTGATTCCATTCCTCCAACGTGGTCTCTTCAACCGTTTTTTCGATCTCGATCCCCGCCGCGTTCACTAGGATGTCCAACTTTCCGTGTGCGGCGCGCACATGATCCATCGCCGCAACCGAGTCTGCTTCTTGAGTCACATCCAGCTTAACAAAATGACTGCCATCATCATCGTGCTGATCTAACGACCCTTCCGGTGTGAGGTCAGCGGCAAATACCGTTGCGCCTTCTCTTAGAAACCGAGCGACAATCGCGCGCCCGATTCCACCGCGGGCACCAGTCACGAGAGCAACTTTTCCGTTCAGCATCATTGGTTTCAATCCTTCAATGGCGGATAGCGGTAGCGGCGTGCAGCCACTGTCCAATCCAAATTGTTGCGTACATACTGCTGACTTGCATCGGACGGCGGGTTGTAGTCCCAAGGCTCGCTGGCACCGGCCTCCATCGCGGCATGTAATGCACGGCGCGATTTTTGCGTGGCGATTATCTTCTTTCGCAAAGCACTGCCGTCCCAACGCTCGACGACTTCAGCTGCAAAACGAGTTTTCGCGTCAGAGTAGCTTGGGTCCGAAGCTAAATTCTTCGTTTCCATCGGGTCAGCACTCAGGTCATAGAGCTGCGGTGGGTCGCTATCACAATGAATATATTTTAAGGGCCCGCGCCGGATCATGATCACAGGATAGCCCGTCATCTCGGCACAGTATTCTCCGATCGCCTCATCAACTGGATCATCTTCACCCCGAGCCAGAGGCATAAGGCTACGACCGTCGATCGGCTCTCCGATCATCGCCTCATCACCGCCACCGAGGTCGATAAATGTCGGCAACAGATCGACCAGTGACACTGCATTCTGCGCCGTTCCAATCGCAATGCCCGGCCCGGCCATGACTAACGGAACTCGCGCGGAGTGCTCAAAGAAGTTCATTTTGTACCACAGCCCACGTTCACCCAGCATGTCGCCATGGTCGGCTGTGACAATCACAATGGTGCTGTCCAACTCGCCCGTTTCTTCGAGGGTTTGAACCAGCTCTCCGATTTTGCTGTCGAAGTAACTGACGTTTGCCAGGTAGGCATGGCGCGCGCGCAGGATTTCTTCCTCGGTCAGTGGCACATAAGACGCTTCGATCCCATCCAATAAACGTCGTGAAAAGGGGTCTTGATCCTCCAACGCGGGCACAAAGGCGGGCAAGTCAATTTCATCATCTGTATACAGGTTCCACCATTCTGGTCGGGCTACATATGGATCGTGCGGGTGAATGAAGCTTGCAACCATCGCAAAAGGCGCGTCATTGCCAAGCGCTTTGTCTCGGGCCGCATCGAACAGCCAGCGTTTGGCAGCAAAACCGACCTCGTCGTCATAGTCGATCTGGAAAGTCGCGTGGGCAACGCCGCTTTCCTTCACCGTTCGCATGTTGTGATACCACTTGTCGATCCGCTCGTCCGGGGCCTCCCAATCCGGGGTCCACGCGAAATCAGCAGGATAGATGTCGGTTGTCACACGATCCTCAAATCCATGCATCTGATCCGGTCCGACAAAATGCATCTTGCCTGCCAAACATGTACGATAGCCCAGCGATTTCAGATAATGCGCAAATGTCGGCACCGAAGCCTTGAACTCGGATGCATTGTCGTAAGCTGCGATGCGACTGATGTGCTGACCCGACATAAAGGAAAACCGTGAAGGCGCACAGAGAGGGGAATTGCAGTAAGCTGCATCAAAGCGCATGCCGCGCGCGGCCAACGCGTCAAGATGTGGCGTCTTGGCGACCTTATGCCCGTACGCCCCTGTGAAATGCGGAGCCAATTGGTCCGCCATGACCACAAGGATGTTTGGCCGCGTCACGTGGCACCTTTTGCGTAAGCGTCCAAGACTAAGCCATGGAAGTGATGAACGGCGTGCTCGGACTTGCCGGACCCGTCCGGGTCATTGACGATCCGACCTTGGGTGAACGCAGGTGTATTCATCCCGCGCTGCACACTTTCGACGAGGCTGATATCTTCGACCTGAAGTACCTCGTCCAGATAGCGAATTGCATCCAGCTCCATCGCGTCAGGTTCCGGCGTCTCAAGGAAGAAGTCATAGGTCTCAAGCGTCCGATCTGGCCCAACAGGGATAATGTTCAACACGATCATGCTGGACCGTCCCGGATATCGCATCAGGCAAGTGGTAGGATAGAGCCACCAAACCGCGTGGGTTTTTACCGTGGCGTTTGAGACGTCATAGGCGGTATTTGGACTGTTGCCTGCGTCAGCCATATGGCTGGAGTAAATGCCGTAGGTTGTAACCTTGTAGGTATCCATATCCACGAGGTCACAAAAATCCTTATGGGCCGTAGGGCAATGATAGCACTCAAGGAAATTGTCCACGACGTTCTTCCAATTCGACTTGATGTCGTAGGTCAGACGGTGGCCAAAAGTGAGTTGATCCACATCTGGTGCCCAATGGCGCACCTCGGTTTCCAGGTTTCCGGATTGCTCTGACAAAGAGGCAGCCGTCGGATCCAAATTGACAAAAACAAAGCCGCAAAACTCTTCGACCTGCACTTCGTCGAGGCAAATCTCATCCTTGTTGAAGTCTTCGAGGTTTTCAGTATGTGGCGCACGCGCCAATTGCCCGTCAAGCTTATAGACCCAGGCATGATAGGGGCACATAATCCGTGTGGTATTGCCTTCGCCTGATAGCAGTTCATGAGCACGGTGTTTGCATACGTTGTAAAAGGCGCGGAGCTTACCCTCTTTGTCGCGCACAACCGCAATAGGTTGACCGGCAATATCCACTGTTACATATGATCCCGGCTCTTGTGTTTTCTCGACATGACACACCCATTGCCAAGTTTTGGAGAGGATGGAGCGAAGGTCTGCGTCAAACCACTTGCGCTCGGTGTAGGCAGCAGCCTGCAATGAGCTGGAGCGCGATGGGTCAGCATGATAGCCAAAGAAAATTGCACCTGAATCAGTCATGATAGCGTCTCCGATGTTAGGTTAAATCTATTGCGCGTGGGATTCGAAGCTATGTTTAATCAGCCGCTAGTTTGATTATTTTCGCTAAGCATTTGGCTTTCGGGGACACCGTACTAACCCATCAAGCACTGCGTTTAGCTGCCAAGCGAATGCTGGGCCCTTGACTGCATCTGTTATGCGGTCATTCGTGCACACTGCAGGAATCGGCAAAATGGGCTCAAACCGAACATTCTCTGCACTGCGGTTGTGGGAATCTGGCGGAGTGTCTGGATTGCGGGACAAAGTCGCCTTTTGTTGACGCCGCTTTTGCTCACGCAGCATTTCCTCGCATCTGCGGCAGCGTCCTCTCGTTGGCGCAGAAAATTTCACGAGACCGGACATTGAAGCCATTCGGTTAGTCGGCTTTCAATCCGACCTTTCGCCGCGACCAACCTCAATCACCAAGGGGCGGACGAAGCCAACATTCATTCGTTGAACGCTTTCGACGGGTCGTCCAGTGTTAAAGGGCGTGAATCGCACATAGCTGTACGTGGAGTAGTATTGACCCTTTGGAAAAGGCTTGTGAGAACGTTCAAGCGACCGGAATTCGCTGGGCCTGATCACAGGAGCAGGGAAGCATTTATACGCAGCTTTTGTCAGGACTACAAAGCCTGGAATGATTATTGCATGGCGATAAGCACCGCAACCGAGTGTCTCAAACGTCCAGAAATGATATCAGAGTTATCGAAGGCTCACTCTGATTTCGTTGGCATATACGCCACTCCCGACATCGAGCTACAATTGATATCTTTCGGAACAGATGCATCCTTCGACCCAAGCAGGCTGACGTGCGGAACTGCGGAAATAGAAGGCTCTCGTCTGAAGCAACCGTTTTTAATCAAAAGTGTGCACGGGGATTGGTCTGATAAGTACATTGCACATAACAAGGAAAGCGTGGACGGCTCGTTTCGGCTAGAACAGATTTACTTTATAGATCCATTTCCTGAGGATAATAAGGAGAACGAAGCCGCTTTTCTTCCTATTTTGTGAACGTCAAAGTTGGGCTCTTCTGGCACCTTCGTCGCAAGATCTATGAACGACCGCTCCAGGATGGAGCTCCCTTTGCTGTGCGTCGTATGAATGGGCAAGATGCAGGACAAATCTGCCGTTCAACTTTTCTGTGGTGGTGTCTGCTTATCTAATAGCCGTATAATCCGTTCAGTCAGTTATGCTTGAACCAGAACAGGTAATTTGATCGTGCAATTTGGTGTTGTTGACCTTCAAACCTGACAAATTTGGATTTTCTATCAGGTCGCTGCTCAGACTCTCACATCGCTCGACGAACACCCACCTTGGCGTTAAGTTGCCCGAACAGGTTGGCGAAAATGATCAACCACGAAGGCACGGATTGGGCGGAGGCAACAAAGCATTATGCCTGAGAAAATTTAATGACATCGAGATTAACGCATTTCTTCCAAAAAGCACTTGGCCGTAAGCGCAATAGTCACAGGTTATCGAATGAGGACGAAAATTTCGTCGGCAGCGCAGCCGCGGGAATGTTGGCACAAATTCAGCACGAAACGAATATGCGCGCCGCGCGTGGGAACGAGCCGATCTCCGTTCGTCTTGTCCCCCAAGTGCCAGTACGGGATGCGGATGCCGCGGCGGGTTGGATCGGAGGAGGGGCTTGTCGGTTACTTTGCCCTCTGGCGCCATAGCTCGTGTAGAAGCGATTTCAGACCTGAATGTCGAGAGCTTCGCGCCAGGCGAGGACAGAAATCAGCACCAGGTTCTCGCCAATTGGACTGCCCGTGTAAGCGGCGGTCATTGGGGGCATCTACATAGGCAAACGGTTTCTTATCGCGGCTTGCTGGATGTTTCGCGGCATGGCGACCATTGAATGCTTGATGACCTGACGATTATCAGCGCCAAAACAGGAGGGTAATTCAGTGGCTGAAACGCGACCTCAAAACCAGTCATTTGAGCACTTATCGGAAATTGGACTCACAATGCGAGCAGGGAGCTGACATTTCAGTGTTTCGGCATTCACTTGAATTGCCACCAATCGCCAATGTCCCGAAAGGCACCAAAAGTACGGCAGTGCGTTGGCAGTTCATTTTGAGGCCGAAACGTCTTAGGCTGTGAAATGGGCCGTAAACGGAGGAACCAATCGTAATACGAACAATCGCACTCGCGCTTGTGGCAAGCGTCATTGCAAACCCTTCTTTTGCAACGTTTCTTGTTTCCTGCGAAGCGCCTGATGAGTCAGGCGTTGCGGTAGCATTTGGCTTTGGATCTGTACCCGGCCTTGCGATTATCAGCGCGACGATCCACGCGGATGGACAGGACTGGAGCATGACAGAGACAGAAGGTGCGCTGCCCATTGTTTTGGCGCAGGGGGCCTCGGAGAACACACACACATTGCTGGATTTCGCCGATCCTGAGTTTGATCGCATTGTTGCATCCGTGCGGCTGATTACGGCTGATGAAGGCGATGACCAAATCACCGTTGGCACGCTTAAGATCCCAGAGGTCGGGGTCTTTCCGCTGGTCTGCGAAGGACCATGACCCATATCTGTGCCAGAAACGTGTGGGCGGGGCAGAGAGAGAATTCCGATGCCCATGACCTGGTGAAAGAACATCCAGTTATAGCTTCATTCTCCGTTTTTTGGCGATCTCGGCCCGCCCTGACCTATAGATATGAGGTCAACACCCCGGACAAATTCAGACGTGGCATTTTCTAGCTGGATTCCACACCACGCCCACCCGGCAACCTTCTAGCGGCCACGCCACCTCAGGAGACAGTCGCATGATCCAAGAAATACAACAACCTGGAGATCCAGTAGCCGACATTCTCTTCAATTGGCTTCCATTTCTTGGGATGGTTGCGCTTGGCGTAGTAGGATTGATCATCACCGCGCGGGGCTATCGGCACTATCTCAATTCGACGTATCTAAAGCGAGCCGGCCGACCTGGGCAGGCGCGCGTGACCGACAAGTGGGTCAAGAAGGGCCACGTTGGTCGCAACGAACGGCATCGTACGAAACCTTCGAAACGTTACTTTCTGCGCTTCCAACTTTTGGATGACCCGCGCGCATTTTCCCTAAAAGAAGTCGCTCCGGTAGACCTTTGGAACGCGGTCGAGGTCGGCGACGCGGTCGACGTGCTCTATCACCCGAGGCGGCGCTTGATGCGCCTTGCTGCCTGGACGAAGTACAGCGGGACAAACGCAGGTGCGGCCCAGATGGCGATTGGTGCGATCATGCTGTCAGCAGCCATCGCTTCGGTTGCAGAAGGCGCAGTCTCCGCTTTGCGAAGTCCTGAGCAGCGCATTGCTGGCGAAAGATGGGTTCGCAGCAAGGCAGAGGTTTTGAACATGGGCAAGCCTGCGGATCCGTATCTGCGTATGTTTGCCCCAGGGTCTCGGATGATCCGTGTCGTGTTCGGAGAGACCCATGGCGGCGCATTCTTAGGGAATGAGCGCTTTATCCGTGTGACCCCAGCAGAAATTGAAACTTACGCCATCGACGACGAAGCGATCCTGGTTGCCTGGATGGACCCGGAGAATGAACTCAATGCCGTTCTGGACCTTGAGAGGCGTGACACAGATTTGCGCTGATTGTTTTGACTAAAAGTAAGGCGACAAATACACTCAGATGGCGAGTTGGCCCGAATTACGTGACTGATCTTGGTTGCAAAGAAAGTGCACTTTTGATTCTGGAAAAGTCGAAGTGCTGAATAACCAGATTGGCAATGCAAGCATCAATATCGCTTTATGTCTGCCGCATGTGAACACGTGCTGCGACAGCGCTCTCTGAAATTCAAAAATCTAGAAGGTCCGCGAGTCGCACGTTGATTATTGGTCTGATGCTGCGTTGTTGATGAATGTCCGGTTCGAAGGGCCTCGCCGCAGCAACTTGACCAGGATGTGTAGGTCGGCTTTAGGCCGGGCATGTAGCCTTAGATTGGAGGTACGGCGCGTTCGGTGACCAACTGTCTGGCCGCCACCCTTTCGCGATGTATCATGTACGGCCCTGCACTGATGATGATCGCAATGCCAATCAGGCTAAGCGTATTCGGGAAGTCATTGAAGACAAGATAGCCGAACAAGGTCGCGACCGGCAGCTCAAAATACTGCAGCGGTGCCAGCGTGACGGAAGGCGCAAAAGACAGCGCATAGGTCATCATCATGTGGCTCACCGTCGCGAAGAAGCCAGCGCCCAAAAGCCACAACAGAGCGGTGTCTGTTGGCCAAACGGGATCAAACAAATCAGAGCCGGAACCTTGCGCAACAATTAGAGCTGGAATGCAAAACAGGCTGGCGATCAGACCGGTGTGGAATTGCAGGGTCACGGGGTGCACCCGACGCGACAATCCCCGGGTCACAAGAATGTAGAAAGCGAAGGCAACTGCCGTTCCTACCGGAATAATAGCGACCGCGCCGAAAGCTGCGAAACTGGGCTGGATGACGAACAACACCCCGACAAACCCCACAAGCGCCGCGCAGACGCGACGCGGGCCGACATCTTCACCAAAATAGAACTTGCCGACCAACAAGACGATGAACGGGGCCACGAACACGATTGCTAATGCATCGGCAAGGGGCATCACCGCGGATCGCGGCAATGAAGCAAAATGTTGCGAACACCAACAGCAATGAGCGGAAAACCAGCACCATCACCTGACCTTTCGCCACGCGCAACGACAGTCCCATTATCCAGATGAAAGGCGCCATCAACGCGCATTGTACCACAAACCGAGCAGCCGTAATCTGCCCAACCGGCACACTGGTTGACGCGAGTTTCGCAGACACATCCAGCAAAGGAGCGGTTAGGCAAAACGCCAGCATCAGCGCAACGCCAACAAGTGTGCGATCCGGAGATTGAGGTATGCGTTCAGCTGAGGTCATCACTTTATTTAGAGATGTCGCCAAATGCGTGTCTGTTCTCAATACGACGACAGGCAAAAATCCCGCTATCCACGAGTTCGGGTTGAATTGGATATAGCGCTCGCGGCGAATGTCTCTTCTGACGGTCCGCACAGTCGCATCAGATGGCCGGGCCAAATGGCAGCTAGGGCCGTTATCACACATCCCAACAAACTGACTTATCGGAAGCTTTGTCCGCAGAGCGGTCATTCGGGGTGAGGCGATCAGTGTCTGCTGTGCGGACAAAGTTGCCATAGGCTCAATGGTTGTTGAGGACCGGTCTCAGCTCAAACCGGACATTCGTGACAAGACTTTGCAGTTTCCGAGATCAGGACAAAGCGGTCGATGACGAGAAGCTTAGAGTTTTCAAATTCCAGTATCGAAAATCAAAGGGCGCACGGCATCTTCTTACCTTCGAACAATAAAGGCTTGGCAAAGAAAAACGTACACTGCTCAAATTGAACTCAAGAAACGCTCAATTTCCACTAGGGCTTTAGGCCAGGCAGGATCATACTCTGGCATCGTGTTGTTTGCTGTTTCAAGGCCAATAAAGCGCGCATTCTCGATGCCGGAGGCGAATATCCTACCTTGTTCAACACTGTGCATCCTGTCTCGATTAGCGTGCATGACAAGAGCCGGACAGGTGATCCGCGGAAGTAGATCGGTTACGTCGACCCCTGCGACCAGTGGTCCAATCTTGAGCCAATCCTGATGGTCCATTGCCACTTTCATAAACTCTGCATAAGTGCGCTGGTCATGCGGACTTGCGGTTGGAGCAAAAGACTGGGCCATCAAGTCTCTTGCAGAAGGGTATTCATCGTTCCAGCCTTCAAGACTCATATCCATCATTGCTTGCCCAAGAGCGGCAATTCCAGGCTGTGAACGCACCGCGAGTCCTTGTGCAAATCCACCGAGTAGAACCAACCCCGAAACACGGTCAGGATTATGTGCGGCAAAAGCCGCCGCAATGGTTGCCCCAAAAGATATGCCAAACAATGGCATTTTTTCGATCCCGACTGCGTCCAGTACGGCCTCAACATCTTCGACGATTCGATTCAAAGACACATCCTGCACGCCCCGCTGGGACAAGCCATTGTTTCTACCATCAAACCGATAAAGGCAGTGATTTTCAGAAAGCAGCGGCAACCACCCGGCGATGGTGTTCATCGTCCAATCGTATTCCAGATGCCTGAGCCAGTTTGGTGTGACCAGTAACTTTCTACCGCTTCCAGTGGATGTCCAGGCAAGCGTTGTACCGTCTTTTGATTTTGCAAAGCGGACGTCTTGAGAGTTAGCCAGCAGCTTGTTCTTTGCGTGTCTTTTGTCACCATCTAAGTCAATAGAGTAGGCTTCCACTGGATTTGGAATTCCCTTCAACCGTATCGAGCTTTCTGGTCGCAAAGCAACCGCCAGCGAAGTTCCTGCAACTTCAGCAGCTGTCTTGCTGACGAGACAACTTCCAATATGCGCGCTGGACTGAAGGCGCGACGCAACATTCACGGCCTCTCCGAACAAGTCTGCGCCATTTGGCATTACGTCGCCAACGTGGAGACCTCCTCGAAGTGTTACGTCTTCATCTCTCATCTGATTGAAAATCTGGCTGGCAGCATTAATTGCGTCAGTGGCTGCAACAAACTCAACCAAAGCACCATCTCCCATCAGCTTGAATATTCGTCCATTGTTTTCATGGACCAACGGTCTGATCACATCGTCCAAAATGCGTTGTAGAGTGTTCAGCGTGGTCTCAGCATCCTCTGACATGCGCTTGGTATATTCGACGACATCGAGGCTTAGGATCGCAGCAATTTTCCGCTTCATCAGTCGATGTGATCCTTTTAGCTAAACCAATTCCTCTGAACCAAAATTAACAGACGAATAGATTTTTGTGGCTAAAACATGTGCCTGGGTATTTTGCTAAGCCGGCAAGTTCCAAAACTTGCGTTGAAACACACAGCCGAGCAAAATGTCTAATTGGCTGGCGAAACCTAGAATTGAGGTGGAGTGGTTAGCGCGTTTCGCGTTACTAACAAAGGTTCACTTTGCAATATCCATTCTGAAAGTGTCAGCCCGTTGCTCTCTTCATCTGTGACCGATGGCGGCCCGAAGCGGAACTTCGACTCTGAGCTTTGCAAAATCTAACAAGCGGACGGCCGCTTCCATTAGTGTGAATGGCTTGAAGGTATCGAGCGCTTCGCCACGGCGACAATTTAATAAAAAATGACTATGAGAAACAAGGTGGCTGAAACTGCTCTCTGACAGGAAACAGGTGTCCCCGCACACTTTCGCACAATTCGAGCTTAGCCCAATGTCTTGCCGGTGATGAAGGTGTACGAGCTTTCTACCAGATCGATGACGACATCCAACTCTTCTGGTGTGGTCGGTGTATATATCAAGACAAAGCCGCTCCACCCAGGACGTTGCTTGGCCCAAGGGTGAGCTACGGCCCAGCCAGCCTCAATTGCCCGCCGCGCCATTGCCGGATGCAGCGAAGCGTGCAAGCTGCCATCAGGATGCATATGCGCAAATTCAAACCCACCGACGATAGAGCTCGGTTGAGACAACAACATGTCGGGATCAAGCTGAAAACCAATTGCGCCAGGTAGTGATATGCGTGTGGGGCCAAGTGTAACCCCTGGGAATTGAGCAACTCGCTCCAGCAATAGCTGGGCCAATTCGGCATCAATTTTGACACCAATCTGAGTATGCGGTACGCCGCTTGTCGTTTCAGGACGGTGCGAGGTGCGCTCCGGCAAAGAGCGCTCTTGCGCGGACGCCATCGAGCACATCAATGCCACTACCGTCGTCGCAACCGCCAATGTTCTCAGGTGCACATTCATTTTGTTGTCAGCCCGTCAAAAGTAAAGATTGAGTGCTCAGCGCGGTTTCGGTGCCCCTGCACGCATCATTCAGCTTTTAACGCCTCGATATTGATCAAGAGATCTATTTCGTTGCTCACCGCTGGTGCAAAGGCCCCAAGTCCGAATTCAGACCGCACGATAGTCGCCGTTGCTGCCAGCCCCAAGGTTGGTGTGCCCTCCTTTTCGCCAAAAGGGTATGGCGCTGACTTGTTAAGCGTTGTTTCCAGAACAACAGGTTTGGTGATGCCATTCATGGTCAGGTCGCCAGAAATATTCGCGGAATTGTCCCCGGTGACTTCGATGCTGGTTGAGGCGAATGTGACCACGTCACCGTCAGTCGCGCCAAAAAAATCATCGGACATGAAGTGTTGCAAACGGGCATCCCAGCCCGTGATCATAGATTTTACAGGCATAGACACTGTGACAGATGATGCAGACGGATCATCTTCGTTGAACTTTATCTCACCGCTAAAACCTGAGAACATTCCAAATGTTTCTGAGAACCCGATGTGGTCGTAGCTGAACAATACCTGGCTGTGTCCAGGATCCAGCTCGTAGGTGCCACTCTCGGACAAAGCGGTTGTCGGGCCCATCGATAAGAGTACCGCCAGCGGGGTTGCTGCCACTTTGAACATTGATACGCTCCCATTTTGACAAGACGTGTTTGTGGAATTGAGTTTTGCGATTTAGGTATTGGCTGACCATACTTTTAGGGCAAAATGTTCTACAGCGCAACAAAATGTTCTATAGGAGGGGCGATTGAAAGAAGATCCCAGGCTGATCGCCACACGACAGGCCGCACTTGATGCGGCGCAAAGGATACTGATGGATGAGGGCGTGCTGCACGTAACTCATGGCGCGGTTTCAAAGGCAACGGGCATTTCGCGCAGCACACTTTACAGGCACTGGCCAGATGCGCGCGGTCTGCGTGATGCAGCATTCAGGCGCATCGCAACACCGCCTAACATACCACCCAAAACAGATGGCCCGCTGCGATCTGACCTGCGCTGGTTACTCGGAGTACTGATGGGAGCCTTGAACGACACACCATGGGGCCAAATTGCACCTCAAGTTGTCGCTGCTGCGTCCACCGATGCAGAAGCGCGCTTGGTGATCACTGAATTCATGAAAGACAGGTTTGCAAGTGTTGAAGCCGTGCTTTCAGCCGCAATAGATCGGGGTGAGATCGCCGCCGACGTTCCGGTTGACCAATTCATAGAACTGGCAGTCGCTGCACCTTATTTCCGCAAGCTCATTCGTCACGAGGCGCTGAACGAAGAATGGTTGGACAAACATGTCGATCTGCTTTGCAGTATCGCGAAAACCAATTCAGGACAGTGACCATCGCCTGACTTTGCAATCACAGCGACCTTCAACTGGCGCGAGATTTCGACAGAACAGCAAGTTGTGATCAATAGCCTGTCCAGCCAGTTCCTCATAACTGCTGCTCCAAAAGGTCTCGGCAAACGTTCCCTATGATCGTTCGTTGAGGATTGCAAAGTCTGCTTTCTGCGCATTTCTGTAATTCGGCCATCCTCAATTTTTTGGTAAGTAACGATCCAACAGAGCGTCGACCAACCCATCCTGAAGTTGGTAGCCAGTTGCTTCGTCCACGCGCAAAATGTCTTCAAGAATAACAAGTTGTTCCATGCCCGTCGTCATGGACAATCGCTTCGCCAGGTCGTCAATTTCCTTCGGCTCCATCAATGGGTGAACTGGCGCAAGTGCTTCCGAAAAAGCCGCCACTCTTCTGGCGCCACGCATTTTGACAGTTCCATCCTCAAGAGATGCCTTGAGTGATTCAGCTAAAAACTGCCGGAAGTGCGCCTCATGAACCCGAGAAAAATCCAGGTAGTAGCGCGCGACGACATGTACACGACTCCTGACGTCATCCAGCCCAAAAAGAAGTTCTGACGTTGGAGTGACATCTAGATCGAGCGTCGCATCCAAAGCCAAAACACTTGGGTCAGAAAAATAACGATAGACCGTCGCACGGCTGGTTTTGGCGCGTTCGGCAACTTTTGCCAGCGTGACTTCCTTGCCTTCCGACATCAGGTCACGTGCTGCCGATAGAAGTGCTTCTCGCGTCCGGTTGATTTGATTTGTACGAGGCGCCAATCTCAATCCCTTTGTGATACACTTGTCTCATAAGTAGATATGTGTATCATAAGTGCAGTGTTATTCAAGTAAAGGGAGTCGCAGCAATGACAGAACCTCGCCCGCGAATTTATCATCTTCTTGGGAACCTGCTGACCTTTCACGCCTTTCCCAGTGAGACCGGAGATCGTTGTACTATCATTGAGATAAAGACGGCGCCTGGTGCCGGTGCGCCGCCTAATCATCACGCTGGCGAAGATGAGAGCTTTTATGTGCTCGATGGAGAATTCGAGTTCTTTTTGAATGGCGAGACAGTCAACGTCAAATGTGGTGACTTCGTTAAGGTTCCGGACGGCGCAGTGCACGCCTTTACATGCACCGGAGAGCGGCCTGGCCGGCTACTTTGCATTAACGCCCCCGGCGCGATGCATGACACTTTTTTTACCGAAGCCGGTGAAGCAATGCCTGACGGCACGACTGATATTCCGGCACCAGATGGACCACCAGACATTCCGGCGATCATGGCTGTGGCAGGTCGAGTGGGAATGACGATCCTGGCGCCTGCGGACGTTCCCAGCTAACGAACGCGCGTGCATAACTCCGGGTTGCGAAACGGAGGCTTTGGAACAAAGCTTCTGCCGTACACCCTAACTTGTAATACTGGCTCAACCCGAAGCCGACATTCACGACGAGACCTTGCGATTCTGGATAGCCGACATTGGCGGCGCTTTCCAAAAAATGTCTTCTATGTGAACCTGAGCAATCGTTTAGGCGCAGGCGTGACAGCGGCTTAGATCGTCTGCTATGAGTGCTTGGTTGAATTCGTTTTAGTGTGAGAACGCTCAACTCAACATTCTTTCCGAAACGTCCTCAAGAAGGGTATGAAGATCGAATTCTTCACCTTTCTCTGCAAGCCCTTTGTCATGCAAAATGAAGGACAGCCCGTGCACGAAACTCCACAACAAAAAACCACGGCGGCGAACTTCGTCTGTGATTCCCGGTTCACCGAGACATTTTGCTACTTCAGTCAAAAGAATCCCGAAACTTTGCTGGCCGCCTTCCTCCAGCCGGGGATCCGCGATGCGGTCTGTGAAGCCGCCAAATTTCAGTCTGAAGATCCCGGGCTCATTTAACGCAAAGGCAATATACTCCATCCCTATGGCAGTAATGCGCTCGGGAGATCCTTCAGGAACGCCTTCTAGCGCAGTAAGCATTTTGTCTCGGTGCCGATCCATTCCCTCAAGGACAGTGGCGACCAGCATTTCTGTCTTGTCTTTGAAGTGCTTGTAAGGTGCCGCAGTCGATACGCCCGCGCGTCTGCACGCCTCGGATACGGAAAAACTGTCCGGACCTTTTTCTTCTACCAACTGTCGGGTTGCTTCGATCAGTGCAGCGCGGAGATCACCGTGATGATAGGCTTTCTTGCTGACGGAAAGACCAGCCGTTTGTCTGCTAGTCGAATGATTTTTTTCGATGCTGCTCATGATCCAACATGTGCCAGATCACGTATCTCTTGTCAAAGTAAGAACTTCTAACATATGTTAGAGACGCTAACTTGATGAGGTCCCCAAATGCCGAATCCTGCTAATTCATCTACTGAAGCGACCAAACCGAGCCTATTTGCACGTGTGTTACGCGGCACTGTGCGTTTGGGAGTGACCGTCAGTTTTATAGCCGTTGCAGCGGCCGCCGTTCACTTTGGCGCATCCGAGCTCACCCGTAGAGCGGAGGCGGTGCCCGCACCGGATGCCGCCGCTGTGACCCCGGTATCCGTGACGCCGATAACGTCCGAGAGCGCTTACACGGTCGACCGTGTGTTCATCGGGCAGGTCGAACCTCAGCGTTCGGCAGATATCTCTTTCGAGCTGAACGGGACGCTCGATCAAATTCTGGTGGATGAGGGTGACAAGGTTGCCAAAGGTCAACTTCTTGCGACACTGGACATTGCACTGCTGGAGGTCGAACGCGACCGTCTGACATCATCACGCGATGCCATTGCAGCCCAGCTTGCATTTGCAAGAAAGACGGTCGAGCGAAACGCGAAACTCATTGAACAAGGCTTTACCAGTCAAGCCCGTTTGGACGAAGCCGTTTCTCAGCAAGATGAATTGTTATCCAGAATTGGCGAGTTGGATGCGGCCTTGCGCGATGTTACCGTTCGGATTGAGAAATCCAGCATCGAGGCCCCATTTGCCGGTCAAATAACCGCGCGACACGTGGACGGCGGCGAAACTCTGCGCTCGGGCGAGCTGGTTCTAGGAATGGTCGAGGTCGTGTCGCCGCAGGTTCGGATCGGTGTTCCTCTCGATGTTGATCCGGCGCTTCTGACTGATGTTGAGATCGAAATATCAGCTAAAAGCTACCGGGCTGAGCTTGCAACCTTGCGGCCCGATATTGACCCGGTGACCCGAACCCGCACTGCGCTGTTCGATCTGAAAAACGCTCCCGACGTTGCTTTCGGACAAACCGCACGTGTGCATGTACTCGATCCTGTCCAAAGTGCGGGGACCTGGGTGCCCACAACATCGCTGAAGGAAGGAACGCGCGGGCAATGGACACTGCTGGTTGCCGACGCGCAAAAGACTGTGCGCCTGGCGACGGTCGAAGTGCTGCATGCCGAAGACGACCGCGTCTTTGTGCGTGGCGCGTTTCCGGAAGGCACCGTCCTGATCGATCAGGGTCCGCAGCGGGTGAGCGTTGGTCAGCGCGTCGCCTTCGACACTGGCGAGTAACGGAGCGATCTGATGGAAACCCTAACCTTTCGCCATCCCCGGCTGGTTGCTCTCATCATTTTGGTGCTTGTGTCTGCAGGGCTGTCTTCGTTCCTATCGCTTGGGCGACAGGAAGACCCCACGATCACCAACCTCTTCGCAACCATAACCACGCAGTTTCCTGGCGCAGACCCCGAACGGGTTGAAGCACTGGTTACCGCAGAAATCGAAGAAGAACTGCGAAAGATCGCCGAGGTGGATGAGATCAGTTCTGTCTCCCGCTCGGGCGTGTCGGTCGTTTCTGTTGAATTGCTGGAAACACTAGACGAAGCCACCATTGAGCAGGTTTGGGCCGAGGCTCGGGACGCCGTGGAAGATGCGCGCCAGAACTTCCCGGCAGGAGTATTGCCACCGGAATTCGATGCCGAAGGTATTGCTGCCTATTCCGCTGTCATTGCAGTTGCGGCCGAGGACCCCGACTTCCCGATAACTTTGCTGTCTCGTCATGCCGAAGCATTGGGTGACAGATTGCGCGCGATACCTGCGACACGAGCCGTCGACTATTTCGGTCAGCCAGAGGAAGAGGTGCTCGTAAGTGTCGATATGGACAAGGCCGCTGCGCTTGGGCTTGGCGCCGCCGAGATTTCCCAGCGGATCGCCGAAGCAGATGGGAAGGTTCAGTCTGGGCGGCTGCAATCCGATGTCGACCTAACCATTGGCGTCAGCGGAGAAATTGAGAGTCTGGATCGTATTCGGAGCATCGTCCTGCGTGAAAACGCGGACGGTGCAGTGGTGCAGCTCGGCGATATTGCCAGCGTAGACCGGGGCGCACGCGAACCGCAGTCCTCAATCGCTTTTGCCAACGGGATGCCCTCCGTTTTGGTCGGAATTCTGGCGCAGGACGGCGTGCAGATCGACCGCTGGACAGGCTTTCTACGGGATGAGCTTGAGGCCGGCGCCGCAGCGGTACCTTTGGGCATGCAGGAAATACTGCTGTTTGATCAAAGCCAGTACACGACGGATCGTTTGTCAGAGGTTGGGGTCAACATGGCCATTGGCGTGGCTCTGGTTGTGGCAGTTTTGTTTGTTACGTTAGGTGTTCGGGCAGCCGCGATCGTGGCTTTGGTTTTGCCGGTTGTCTCATTGGCGACCCTGGCGACGATGAACATGATCGGTTTGCCCATTCACCAGATGTCCGTGACGGGTCTGATCGTTGCCCTCGGTCTGCTTGTTGACGCAGCCATCGTGATGACCGATGAAATTCGACGTCGTCTGCAGGATGGGATGGAGCGACTTTCAGCCGTGCGAGATGCTGTTCGCCGGTTGGCCGCGCCTTTGCTGGCGTCGACCGTCACTACAGCGCTTGCCTTCACGCCGATGATCTTGCTGCCGGGACCCGCCGGCGACTTTGTCGGTGCTATCGCTATCGCCGTGGTGCTGATGCTTGCTTGGTCCCTGGTTGTGGCCTTGACTGTGACTCCAGCGATTGCGGGCTGGCTACTGTCCGATCGCCCAGACGCAGGAATGCTGAGCCGCGGTATCAGCATCCTGCCACTTGCCCGTATGTTCGAGGCCTCAATTCGATTGTCAGTCACCAATCCGGTGCGATCTATCGCGTTGGCATTGATCTTGCCGGTGCTTGGCTTTGCGGCCTTTCCAACGCTGACCGCGCAATTCTTCCCGGGCGTCGACCGCAACCAATTCTATATCGAAGTCGACATGCCGGGTGGAACGTCAATTGCCACCACCGAAGCAACCGCCCGCCAAATCGATGAAATGCTGCTGGCTGACGACGGCGTCAAAAGTGTCTACTGGACCGTCGGAGAGTCCGGCCCGGCATTCTACTACAACATCGTTGGAAACCGCTCACGAGAGCCTGGGTTTGCACAAGCTATGATCACGACCGGCACGGCAGACGACGCCGCCCGCCTTGTTGGAACTTTGCAGAGTCGTCTGGATACCGACTTTCCTGATGCGCAGATCATCGTTCGCAGTCTTGTTCAGGGCCCTCCGGTCGCCGCACCGGTTGAAGTCAAAATTCAGGGGCAGGACATCACGGTTTTGCGTGATCTGGGCGACGAGGTGCGTTCAGTAATGGCCAATCTCGATCTAGTAACCCAGGCGCGCGCCAGCGTGAACGGCGGCAACCCTCAAATCCGGTTCGAGATTGATGAGGTCAAAGCGCGTCTGCTGGGACTGGATGTGGCGGATATAGCTGGTCAGCTGGACACGGCGCTTGTTGGCATTACCGGTGGATCACTGATCGAAGGGACCGAACAGTTGCCGGTGCGTGTTCGACTGGGTGACGAGGTGCGATCAGACCTAAGCGCCATTGTCAGTATGCCCATCCTGCTGCCCAATGCTGCCGCCGTATCCGCCACAAGTGTTTTCCCTGCTGTGCCGTTGTCGGAACTAGCCAGGCCGGTGATCGAACCAGCGGAAAGCGTCATAACCCGAACGGATGGCGTGCGCGAAAACACTATCCAAGCGTTTATCGTCCCCGGTGTTTTACCCGAAGAGGCGTTGCAAGACGTACTAGAAGCGCTTAATGCGTCCGGGTTTGTGTTACCGCAAGGCTATTCGATGTCCTTAGGTGGCGACAGTGATGCCCGATCCAACACCGTGGGCAATCTGCTTGCCTCTGTTGGATTGATTGTCACACTCTCCATTGCGACCATCGTTCTCACCTTTAACTCGTTCCGGCTGACGCTCGTGACCTTGGTCGTGTGCGTGTTGTCTGCAGGCCTTTCAATGCTGTCGCTGGCCGTTATGCAATTCCCGTTCGGAATAACGGCGATTATCGGTGTCATCGGCTCGATCGGGGTTTCGATCAACGCGGCGATAATAATTTTAACCGGGTTGCAACAAGACGTTGACGCAAGCCAAGGCGACCGGGTGGCGATGGCGCGTGTTGTGACTGGTTCAAGTCGGCATATCATCTCGACAACGGTCACAACCTTTGGTGGTTTCCTACCCCTGATCATAGCTGGAGGAGCATTTTGGCCGCCATTCGCCGTTGCAATCGCTGGGGGCGTACTGTTGTCGACTGTCGTATCGTTTTATTTCACTCCGCCAATGTTCGCCCTGGTGCATCGTGGAAAGCTTGACCAACCGCTTGAGGCAAACAACCAGCATTCCCAGCCTCAAGAAGCTATTGTTGCGCTTGTGGCAGAGTGAGGTTCGAGACTACTTCTCCTTGCAAATTGGTATGTTTCAAAGCCGCCGTTGTTCGAAGCGGGGTTCACTTTCTGCTATGGGCCGCACCCCGGACTTTGCATAGTCTGGTTTCTGCGCATTGCTGTAATTGGGGCATCGCGCAGCATCGGTCAAAGTGGGCTCGGTGCAGACCTTCGCTGCGTTCCAGCTAACAGACCTCTTTGCGGACAAAGCGGACGTTCGAACTCAGACGCAATAATAACTCCGCGCACAATTGGCAAACAGGCTCAATGCTGTGATCAGAACCTGACCCTAAACGCCAGCCCAACCAATGGCGCTGTTTCATAGGTCTGACGACTAATTTCCGCTCCATTCGCATCATCTAGCGTCAGGCGGCCGTCAAATTCTGCGCCTGCAAATACGCTCAATGAAACTCCAGGATTTGGGTTGTATCCAACGGAAAGTACGACGGGGACACTCTTGTCCTCGCCCACCCCGTCCTGCGCGAGACCTTCCCCATCCAACCTGAATCGAATTCTCTCCGATCGTGCGGTTAAGGAAAGATCTATGGTCTCAGTCAACGTATAGCTCAGGGTCAACCCGGGGCCTTGTGTCGCTCCAATCCCTGAGCCAGTGTTCAAGTTCCAGCGATCATTTAGGTCCCAATCGATCAGCAGGGCCGGAAAAAAATCTGTACCACCATCGTCAAATTGAGAGAACGCGCCAAAGGCCGGTCCTATCGTCAGACGCTCGTTAAGTTGCCAAGCAATACCCGCAAAAACACCGTAGGTCCTGCCATCAGATGAGGAAGCTCCACTTTGATAATCCCACCTGATCTGCGGTGACACAAAAACTGTTGCTGTATCGCTCGCACGAAATCGCAGGGGAACAGAAACGCGAAAGTCACGGATGTTCTCCCATGGCTGATTGTTCGATTGACTGAAGCTATAGTCCAGCTTGCCGAAGCTGGTTGAAAGCCCAATGGAGTTTCCTCCTTCCAGATTGTAAAGTGCGGTAGCACGTAGAAATGCTCGGCTTGCAGAGAATTCACCGCCGTCGCTCAAATCCGCGTCCCCCTGAAACGCAGCAAGTCCATCAACCTGATACGCCCAACCTAGCCGGGGCTGCGCGGCTGAAGGTGACGCTGCAAATCCTAGAGAAATAGCTCCAAAGCAGCACGTCAGAAAAAGGTTTTTCATTTGGCATTTCCCACGTGACGCTGACTCCTTTTGGGTTGCCATTCCTGAACGAGCGTTTCAAGCCCCTTATGGTCTGCTCTGTGGACTGCGGAGACATGGCTACTCAATGACATATTCATACAATACGAAGCTTAAGCACTGACACTGATAACCTGTTGCCGAATGCAGTTTATTCAGCGTGATGAGCAAGCTTGCCATCCCATTCTTCTGTCGAAACTTTGGGTTCCGGCGGGTCCGCAATGTACGACGGCGTCATTATCTGTGTTCCGTTTTCATTAAACACATCGACAATGTTTTCGCGCAAATCGGACAAAATCTTAGGCAAGCTCGATCCGCGCGAAGTGTATGCGTTGATCTCATAATTGATTGCGTAGTCAGCCAGCTGTGTCCAAAGCACAAAAGGTTCAGGGTTCTTTCTTAACCCTTGAGTACGATGAGCTGCCTCTATCAGCATCGCTTTGATTTTCTTTGGTGGCTCCTCGTATCCGATCCCTACTGTCGTGTGAACCAACAGCCCTCGACCATCCACTTTGCGCGAATAGTTTACGACTTCGGAGTTGAGCAGCTGTGCATTTGGAATGCTAATCATCTCGTTCTTTATCGACTTAATGAGTGTTTCCATCAGTTTGATCTCGGTTACATCCCCAATCTTGTCGCCAACCTGAATTCGATCACCGACATTGGTACTGCGTCTATAGATGACAAACAGACCGGCCATCATATTCGAGACGACCGTATTCGACCCTAACGATACCATGATACCGGCAAGGATAGTCAGGCCTTGGAAAGCTCGAGAGTCAGATCCGGGAATATAAGGGTAGGCAAACACCAGCGCGATAACAATCAGCAAAGCCCTGCACAGCATTTTTGTTGGTGCAATCCAATGATCTTCAAAATCTTTCAGTTGGAAAGCACCGCTTTCGACGTTGTCGAAAAAAAGATCGAGGCCGCGAATTCCTAACCGTGTCACAGCTGCGATGATTGCGAGCATGATCAAGTTGGGGATATATTCAACAATTGCCAAAACGACGGTAACGAGCGGCTCGCTGACATACTTCAAGAGGATCTGGGCTATGCCCTGGGTTTCGGCAAAGGAGAGCAGCACCAATGAAAGGTAGTAGTAGAAAAAGAACAGAAACAGGACCCACATCAATATGTGTATTGAATAGACGATAATCGACGCGATTGCCCTGCTTCTCAAGAGTGATTTCGTGGCTTCCTCAACACCTTCAGCTCTCTTTTCCAAGATGTTTCTAAAGTAGTCTAATAACATTCGCCGCTTCGCAAAAAACGCATAAGAAGTGAGGGCAAAGACTGCTGTCCAAGCAAAGGCAGCCATCGCACTATCTACTCTGCCCTCATTGGACCGAGCATCTCGGTATTGAAGGATTGCAGCCTCAATCGCTTCGGACTGAAGCCCAGCTAGAACTTCAATAGCCATTTGTTCGTGCTCAGCATCAGCTTGGGTGGTTATCGTAACCATCTGCCCGTCAACGCGTATCATTTTCCCAAATTCGGCGTCCGATATCTCAAGCTGAACTGAAGCTTTCGTGGATGCATTGGCAACTTGAGCGATCCGCTCCTCAATTTTTCTCGCTCGTTCGGTTGCGGGCAGCGCACTTGAACCGCGAACCACGAACAATTCTTCGCCATCCACTATCACCGGCGCAATAAACTCGGGATCCTCTCTCTCTTCAGCCGGTGCGAGGATTTCTTCAGACTGTGCAAGCGCAAAAGTGCAGGAAAATAGAAGAGGCAGTAACCATAGCGTAAGAAACCTCATGATTTTGCTCCTTCTGCGGGAATAATATGCACATCGCGTTGCGGGAACGGTATAGATATGCCCTCTTTATCAAACCGCTCTTTTGCTTGACCGGTCAGGTCCCAATAAACGGTCCAATAGTCATCAGACTTGGACCATGGACGGCAGAAGATGTTGACGGAGTTGTCTCCCAACTCACCCACGAAAATTTCTGGTTCTGGTGCCTTCAGACAAAGCTGGTGATGCGCAACCAAGTCTTTGAGCACTTCAATTGCTTGGGCAGCGTTGTCCGAATAGGCGATACCAAAGACCAGATCGACCCGACGTTCTTCGGACGCACTTACATTGGTAATGACATCCCCCCAAATCTTGCTGTTGGGAACTATAATAATCTGGTTGTCGAATGTTCTGATCTTGGTTGAAACCACCGACATCTCATCCACAAACCCAGATGAACTGCCCACTTGGATATAGTCGCCAGTGTCGAATGGCTTGAGGACCATGATCATCAGACCGCTTGCGAGGTTTCCCAGTGTTTCCTGTAAGGCAAAACCTAGGATGAACGATAAACCACCGAGCACGGCAAAAAGCGGTGTGACGTTAACTCCGAACAAAGCTAAAACGACGAGTATACCAAGGACGAAAACGGCCCAGTATACGGCGGTGGCAATGAAGCGTTTCAGCATTCTGGAGATAGTTGGAATTTTGTTCAGACCCCGTTCAGTGACCCGGCGCACCATCCGAGCAATGAACATCATGGCCCAAACTGCCAACAAAACACCCAGACCGGCCATCAGCAGGCCTACGCCCCCATCCCACGAGAACAACCAGGCCCAAGCGTTCTGAAAAAGCGTTTGAAGGTCAGTAGTTTTTAGGGCTCCCGTTTTCAATGCGAGAATGTAATCAGTATGCGGTTCTAGATCTTCCGCCTTTGCGCCTTTCAGGGTCCATGCTTCGAGCACCAGGCGATACTTGTCGAGAATGTCTGATCCAGAGTCGTTCAAGGAGGACAACTGAGACCGCAAATTGTCTTCCCGAGTTCCGCTCGCCGACCGAAGTTGCAAGTTTATTTGCGCGACTTCTTCGAGCCGAGAGCGCACATAACTCTGCCAAGTACCAGCGACTTGGGAAAGCTCTTCCGCAGTTAGGGGAACAAGTAGGATCTCGAGATCGTCAGCCGCAATCATCTCATCAACGACTGCATTTATTAGATCGTCATTCTCGACTTCCACAGCCTCTTGGTCGGCCTCAGTCTGTTGCGCGCCGGCAGGAAAAGCACTCGCTAATGCCGCGAACCAAATGAATGACCAAATCGTCAACGTTCTCAGTGCTCGTCTCATCTGTCTGTCCCCTACTTCTTTAACGGTCGAAGAGAGCACACACAGACGTAACAAATCCAGAATTATGTTTATGTTTGAATATTTCCCTGTGATGAAAACCACAGATCTTTGGGTCGCTTTCGATATTGAGAACCGCTCAATTTGGCAGAACCACGGTTTTGCGAACGAAACTGAGATTTGCACGGAGAGGTCATAGATTTGCTGTGCACGTCGAATTTAGAGCTTTCTCTATTAGACCCATTAAGCCGAAAATAACGGCCTCCTGGCGACATCACTCACTTGCGTCTCCAGGAGGCAACCAGACAAGTCTGGCGATTGTGCGAGCAACAGAGGTAATACTAATTTGCCACGCATTCGAATACTTGAATCTAAAATACAACATTTCAAGTAATTTTACGCGCGCCAAAAAGTTTGCTCTCGCGTGCTTGAGAATTTCTTGTTTGTTTCAAACTACACATCCGCGACAGAAAACGTGGCTGCGCTGTGCAGATGGCAGGTGAAGAACTTTGACTGTAGCGAACAGAATTTGCGCTCATGCTAACTTGGTTGACTAACAGTGGCCAAGTGCTCATTCGACTTAGTCTGGCTAGTCCCATGGTCAGACTAAATCCCCGCGTTGCCCATCATCCCAGATAGAGGTGACGCGGGGAACTTTGATCCATCTTTCAATCAGTACCGTAACACCAACACCCCAAAACTACCGCCCGCGTTGTTCAATTGGTTTCCCTCCGAACGATGCGGGTTTTTTTGGGGATGGGGATATAATGAGTTTCCATTTTGCAGAGCAAACGACCGGACCTTCTACTTCTGGTTTGTCCATGGTGCACGTGTTGGCCTCATTACCACCTGCTTTTCAAACCATTCGAAAGGACCAGCCATTCATTTTAGTTTGAAGATTCGCGTTTACGGTTTTCCCTCATATCTTCATTCTGCAATATTATAATGGGATTGTTCCTATGAAAACGACAACTAAGACCCTTGTTGCCGCTGCCGTTCTTGCATGCGGAGCAACTGTAGGACATGCCAAGGACAAAAAATATTCTGCCAAAAGACAACGCAGAGTTCGTAAACTATGGCGAGGAATCCGGCTGGAATATATTTGTGGATAAGAGCCGAAATACTTGCCTGATCGAACGGGTGGATGAAAATACCAACGTTGTTCAAATGGGTCTGACCCCAGACAAAGATTTTGGCTACATGGGTGTTTTTACAAAGGCAGACATCGAATTTGAGGATGATAAAGTCTAGCTGCTCATGGACAACAAATTATACTATGGCGATACAACAGCGGCGCCACCTAATTTGGCGGACGGGTACAAAGGCGGTTATCTCATTGCCAACAATCCCGACTTCGTCACAGACGTGATGGAGCGCGAAACCATGATTGTAATGCCACAGTCTATTTTTGCCTTCGAATTAAGCCTTGCTGGCACCAAGAAGGCAATTGAAGCGGCGCGTGAGTGCAATGCTTCTCTGACCAACTGATCGGTGTCGATACTTCAAGGCCGTCCACTTTGTGGGCGGCTTCGTTTGTGACTGCGCGAACCCTGTGTATCGAGGAAGCCTATAATCGATTTCAGGCTTCAATTTCGATCAACTCTGTTTTGTAACTTAGATAGTTTGTCCCTTTGTTCCAAAATAACTTCTTAGAGGCGCAAAAATACGTCCGCTTCGGGCTCGAAGGGGACGTTCGCCTCACTTTACATGGGTGACTGCTTACTTCCCCAAGCACTCACATGGGAGTGAGCGATGACGCCCCAGTTACTGACCTGAGCCCGATGATCCTTGCGGGAGATTCAACTCAATCGACGACGATGGTGACGCTCGTCTCGGCTCGAAAGTCCGGTGGAAAGTCATCACTTATGCGACAATTGCCAATCACGAAATGCGGACGACTCTTGCTGCTCGCTCAATCTTCAAACGTCGATCTTTTCTGCGATATTCAGCGCGTCTTCCAATTCAACGCCAAGATATCGAACTGTGCTGTCAACCTTGGTGTGGCCAAGCAAAAGCTGCACCGCGCGTAGATTACCTGTTTTCCGGTAGATCAGTGCCGCTTTTGTGCATCTCAGCGAATGCGTGCCGTATTTGCTCAATTGAGGGAGGGCTTAAGCTGAACCGAAAAACGGACAGCATTTTCTCCAACCTTCTAAGTAGCCTTTCGTGTTCCCCGGCACTTGGGAAATTCCACGCACCCAAAGAAAGCACTACCCGATTTCCTGTTAGTGCGTTTGACCATATTAGCGCCGCATCTCGGGCAAGATGTTCGGCCTATTCGCCCGCTAGGCCTGTCTGTCGAGCTTTTTACTTTGGAAGCAGCCATCCTCTCCAGGTTTTTCAGGTGTTCTTTCTTCGTCTCCCTGCTGTTTTCCAATGCTATGTTGCGTAGTTTCGCTACGTACGCGGTCACTTGTACGTCCGAGAGTGCAATCTTCTTCTCGACTGCAATTAGCCTTCCGAGGTCTTGCAGTCCCCAAGCGACGCTTTCTGGCATCGCCGTTTTTGGTCGGGCCGAGCCCGTAAACACCACAAAGTTGTGTAAAAGACTTTCCTCAATACCCAAGATGACTTGGACGGCCTTCACGTGGGCATAGTTCTGCCGAAGCGGATTTTGAAAACTGCGGCGCTTGCCGCCTTTTAGCACTTGGGTCCAACTACGTTGGTCGGAACTGCCAAAAATCCGACCGGACATGTTCTTTGTCTCAACAACAAAGATGCCATAGCGAGAGATCAGGAGATGGTCGATCTGAGTAGTGCCACCGGCTACGGGAAGCGTTAAATCGGACAAGACCTGATAGTCTTTTTCGTTCAATACTGATGTGAGTGCTGAATGCACCCGACGTTCACCTCTGGCGCCTTTTCTTTCAGGTGTATTGTAACTTGCTTCAAGTGCCCAAAAAGCGGATTTCAACAGGAATTTTAGCATAACAATTCAAACCATTCCTTTGTTGAAGTTGATCTAACGCTGCACTGCTGTGCACCAGGCTCAGAATTTGAATGGACATTTTGTTACTTGGGTTTTTTGAAGTGCGACCGCTTGTTAGCGGGCGCCAAAAGGTTGTTAGATTATGACAAATCTGGTGCACCCTAAGTGCAAAGAAGATAGATTGTTTTGAGCAATGCGCACCAAACAAGAGCCTTTATACATCTCGAAGAAAAGCTATTGTCGAGCACTAAGTATCCGATACACGGACGCCCGACCTATACCCAGCCTACGCGAGATTTCCGTAGCGCCGATCCCTTCACTTGCAAGAGCAATCACATCAACCGACTTTGCCTTTGCCGTAGGTTTGCGACCCTTGTACTTACGCGTCTTTGCCTTATCTATTACTACCGCAAAGTACTTATACACTTGTGTGCGCAGTTCGCCGTGGTTCATGCCCGATGCTTCTATGTGCTTTGTTATTGTGTCGCCGCACACTGCAAGACGCCGTGCCAGAGTACCAGCCTCTTTAGGGCGTCGAGTACGTAAAGACACCCGAAGGGTCCTACGTGTGGTGCATGGTCTAGTGTGGGGTTTTGGTCTTGTGTCGGGCAGTGGCCAACGGAAGTAATAGATGCCGTGTCTGGACAGTGAGAGATACGCATGCAGCTTCATTTTGTGTCACGCCTGTGTGTCACACCGCTCTAATGCTTGCTATCTAGTTGTATTGTTAGGTTTTGGTGGAGCCTAGGGGATGCGATCCTGAGGTGATAGATTTGAATAAATTCAGTGGCTTAAGTGTAGGAAGATTCCTGCACTGTAACAACCCACTGTAACACTTTTTCAGTCGTTGGCAGAGACGCACGGTGCGATTTGCATCCTAGTGAAAATTGCAGTTTTATCCTCTGCCTCGTAGGTAGATGGCTGCAGAGAGGACCTTAGGAACAACGACCTTTGCGATTGGGATGCGACCGAAGCAAACTTTCGCTTCAGCTACTGCGATGGTTGCTTCCGTCGGCGCGGTGGACACGTATGAGTTTTAACCTAACCTACTTAATCTGTACGTCGCTTGTCCCAAAAGCTCCAGCGATCTCGTCCAATCTTTGTCGAAAGCGCCAAGATCAGAATAAATGGCCAAATATTTGATGCCCATATTCTAACCCGACTAACCGCGCCAAACTCCGTCTCCAAGTCCAGTTTTCGCTTGTTGCGTTCAAACACACCTCTAACACGGGAGAGTCGGCTTCGAAGCGCTTCCTCGAAGCTGGCCATCTGCTCTTGCGTGCCGTCTACATCGAACGGAAAAGTAAACAAGTATTCGGCCGCAAGAACGCTTTGGAGCCGGACACCGTTTGCGTCGCGACCAACTGTGCTTGGGATGTGAACCCTTACTGGGATGCTATCCAGAACCCTCTCGAATTCCTCAGAGAAATAGCAGCATGTCCGCGCTCTCGAGGCTCGCAGCGTTCCCGAAGATACAGCCGACTGCGCTGTCTTGTAGAGGCGTTTTTCGGTTTCGCAGAAGTCATACTTGTCCCAATTTGACGGCGAGCATTCGGATCGATTGGCCTCAACGTTTTCTAGATATCGATCCAAGCCAAGAATGATCTGCTCTTGCAAGTCATCTCTGACCGGTGCTTGGGAAAATAGTGAACGCGGGTTGTCGGCATAGTCGGATAAATCCTCGACCATGGCTGTCAAACGAGCATGGCGCTCACGCAAGTCAACTTCATACGTCGAAATATTCTCAGACAGAAAGAAAAGACCGACGCCAATCATACCTAGGGAGTAGTAAAAGAAGTCCACATGATCTCTATCCAAAGGGCCAAACAGGAAACTCACTCTTCCGCTTGATAAGCGAGGAAACAGAAGCGCATTCAAAATCGACACAACTAGGAAAATGAAAATATCCGCCTCTGACGTTCCATCCCGTACTAAAACAAACGCAGAAAGTGTAGGCACACAGATGAAAGCCAAAATCCGTAAGGCTTTCTTATAGTTGAAATTTATTTCTGGCCTCATTTGCACACTCATCAGTTGTGAGTGTACACTTATTGGACGTCACCGATGATCTGTCCAGACCTTCCAGGCCAGTCCACACGCACTACAATAGGTAAGGGTCTGTTGGCGGTCTCGTATTGAAAAGTTCAATACTACAGAGGCTAAAGGCCTGTAGCAGAATCGCCGTTGATCCGTTCATGTATTTAGCCAGAATTCGACGCGCCGAACTTGATGAGAGGCGTAGAAATCGGTATTTTGAGCTTCGAAACTGATGTTCAATGATTTCTTCTGAATGACCATTCTCTGGGAATAGCTTGTAACTTACCTACAGTACCTAGCCCGATTCAAACGAGATTTGGCCGCAGATGTCTCCAAGTGCCTGTATCGCCCCCCCGAGTACCTCGCGCAATCCAGAGCATGCCCCGCAGCAATCACTGCAGCACCAATGTCTTGTCCGTCCGCGTAACAAATACCAACCCAGCGATCATGGGTGCGCTCGCCATTGAGACTGCACTCGATGTTCTTGCCGCGTAGGAAGTTCACCATCCAGCGTTTAGCATCCTGACCAGAACGAGTGCCAAGCTCCGGCGCATCCACTCCGTTCAAACGGACCGGAGTGCCATCGACGACGATCGTGTCCGCGTCGCGTACTTGGAGGCCACCAGCGGCAGCAGTAGTGGCGAAAAATGCCAAGGCAGTGGTTAGCTTCTTGAACAAGGCGAGGTCCTCGGTGTCACATGTTAATCGATAATTTGGGTTGCTATGCGGGTATCCACGAGTTCTTCCTCGATAAGCGCATAAATTTCTTCGGGTGGGGTGTTCAGTGAGAACAGCATCAGTGAAGGGTCCACACCCAAGTCAATCAGGTGCTGCATCGTTTCTCCTTGCCCCTTCTGGATGCCCTCTACTGCGAAGACGACAGGTATTAAGCGAGGCTGGTCGTAGTAGTGCTGATGCATACCTACAATACCGCGAAGAGAGACGATGCGTTCCTCACCGCCTGCAAGAACGTAGGGACATGACGATACACACATCGAGCCAGCTAGAACGGCTGTAGCAAGCTCAGCACCTCTCACCTGCTTACCAATGGACAGTGCCTCGGAAACCACTCCTCCCGGGCTGTGGAGAGCCACAAGGTCGGGCTTTTCCTGCATGTCAGACAGGTACGAAGCGAAGCGGACCGAGTCGTCCACCTCTATCTGGCCGCTAAGAAGAAGTATTCTCCCCAGCCCTTCGACTTCCTGAACTGAGAAGTCCAATCGGTTTGGAAAGGCCTCTGGCACGGGTACGTCCAGAGGTCCATCCTGCGGCAAAAGCGACGGATCGCTGCGATCATTGCGATACTCTCGACGTTGATCGCCGGGAGATATCGGGCCAGTTGGGAGTTCAACGCGCTCCTTGAACGGGCTGGGCATTACACCAAGTACGTCCGACGCTATTAGAACGGCCGCAATCGCGAGCTGCAGGATCAGTACGTAGCGCAGCCCTGAACGAGGATCGAGACGACTTAGTAAGTTCATCAAGTTTCATCTTTTTGTGGAGTGGCGCGGTTGAGGATAGCTGCGTCGGCCACGCCCATTGTCGCCTCTACGTCCTTCATGGCGTTCATTGCGGCTCTTAGGTCAGCAAGTGTCAGAGTATCCTCGATGCTCATGCCGTCCTTGCCGCTGCGGATTGCGGCCTGTGTGATAGCCAGCACAAACACCAACACGGCGGGTAACAAGTCGATGGCAATAGCTCCTGCCCACGAAGGTACGAAGTTGTGGGCGTACTTGATTACTGCATCGGCGCTGGAAATCGGGTTGTACGCCGTCTCGATGGGCGGCTCCATGTCCAATACCTCGTCAGCGGCGTTCTTGAGTGTCTTGCTGCGTTGGTCCAGCGCATTCAAAACGGAGTTGATTGTGGACGATTGCGCGTCTCGTACGTCGGAACTGCGCCCATCAAGCTCTGGAAGTACGACCGAGGATGGCAGGTCCTCAGCAGCACGAGCAACAAGTGGTGCCACGCTGTACTGGTTGAGGCGCGAGATAACACCCGCCAGCTTAACGCTTTCCTCGGAAAACTGAACCGAACGGCGATCCACTGGACCGGGGGCTACAGTAAGCTCGCGCATCTTTGCGAGGATTTCGTTGCCTTGTTGGAAGGCTTCCTCGATAGGTTCTTGCTGCGCCGCGATCTGCTCTTCAAGGTTTCGCAACTCCTCAGCTTTTTGTGTCAGCACACGAAACACGGCACCCCGACCGGCGGTACCTGAGAGGTCTCCGGACTGCTCGAGTTCAGCCAGTTCTTCAAAACTCTGGCGGGCGCGTTCCACCTCGCGACCCAACGCTTGGCCACTGAGGGCTATGTCGTGGGCTTGTTCGAGAGCAGCTTGGTAGTCACGGACAGTGTTCTCCAAGTGTTGTTCGACTGCCGCCGAACCTGCCAGCGCGGCTGCGTTCAGCCAGCTAGACATGGCGATAATGGCGACAGAGCCAACAATCGTGGAGATCGTCAAACCAATGAAGCCACTAGCCGTACGCATTGAAGGAAGCAGGCGGAGCATGTAGCTCCAAAACACGAAGATGCCCACAGAGACAGCGATTGAGTACGCGACGGCTGCGAAGAAAGAAACCGCACCATTGTCTTCGAGCAATGAGGACACGCCGAGATAGGTGTAGATCCCAGATGCGATGGCTAGGACACCCAAGGCTGCGGGGGTAAAAGTGTCCAACCACGCAAGATGACCTTCTAGTTCTTTTGCGGTCCGAAGTCCCTTAGCTTCCTCAGCCGTCAAGCGATCCTTGTTCTCCGTCATTCTACAACATGCTCCACACTCATCACGCGATAGTTCGTCACTTAATCATTTATTAAGACTTTTCACCCTGGGTTGCACATCTGGACGATACGAATTGATTGCTTTTGCGAAACTGCCATTCTTCTGCGATTTTCTGCCAAATTGCGCCGCCAGCTCTAGAAGACGGGAAAAACATCAACCAACTGAAATTCCAGTTGCTATTCTGGGAGCGGCAATGAGCATAGATCAGATGCCTCGTTGTCACACGCGTGAATTCGCTCAGCGGGGTAAATCCGTCACATCTCCCTGAGTGAATATGAGGTGTCCCTAGCATATCAACCCAAACGTGTGCTTGGTTCCATCCTGATCCAGTGCGCAAAATTTGATTGACCTAACTCTTGGAGACCTGGCTCGTGGAAATCTTGATAGTTTTGGGTTTGGTTTTGGCTTTTGCTGTGTATTTGGCAATTCGCAGTAACAGGCCGGGCGATACAACTGCTCCGCCGAGTCAGTCAGGTGTGCATGAGATACCTAGATTGACTACGAACCTACGGCAGCGCACATCGCTGCCAGAGCGTTTTGATCCAGACCATACGGTCCCGAAACCCGACGCTACGATACTAACGGGTTCAGCGTACGTTGTAGATGGCGATACACTGGTCATTAAGAAAACACAGGTTCGTCTGTTTGGCGTCGATGCTCCCGAGATGAACCATCCATATGGCAAGAAGGCGAAATGGGCGCTCGTTTCGCTTTGCAAGGGTCAAAAAATTAGGGCTGAAGTGACCGAGCAAGACACCCACGGACGGACTGTTGCAAAGTGCTACCTTGAGGATGGCCGTGATCTATCCGCTGAAATGGTCAAACTTGGTCTAGCGATAGACTGGCCAAAATTCTCCGGTGGACAGTACCGGTCTATGGAAATGCCCGACGCTCGAAAGAAGCTATGGCTGGCAAACGCGCGGCAAAACGGACATATGGGGCTGTGGAAGCAATACGACGCGAAGCAGGCCGCTCGGAAAGTGAACAACTGACAGTACATCCAAAGCCGTAGCTGATATCGCTTAAGTAGGAGCGGCCACGGGGTTCACCCTGAGCCGCTTGAAACCTGTGATTTGAGGTTTTGAATTTGTCCATCGTCACCTCAAAACCTCAGGCATAGCTAAGTTACGGCTACGGGCAATTGCGCGAACTTCTGCGCTCAAGGCCGCGTGAGAGTTGTTGAGAGCGCTCACCAAATCAACCCGCTCCCAATGGCCGGGTTTAATCCACTGATCAGGATAAACCGCTTCGATCTGGCGAGCTTCCGCACGTACCTCAGTGGCAACCTGTTTGATACCAGCGAGAATAGACAGAGTGCGCTTCCAGACCTCAGTGTCGTCTGTCAGTGGTCCCGGAGTGTAGTCGGTCTTTGATGTCATGTTATTAGTCCTTTATCTGTTGACTAAGCAGCTTGATTGACTGCTGTTTTATCCATCGCTTGGTACTTCGCGAAGTGGACGGAACCCCTGTCGGGTTCCTTAATCGCGACACCTGCCCACCAACCGAGCGAACTCGGATGAAAGCAGAGGGTTTCTCCGCGATAGAATGTGATCTGGGTTTCGGGGTCGTGACCTTCGGCTATCAACTGGCGGCACACCTTGGGCGCCACGCCGCCGCGATCAACGCGGTAACCGTTGGGTGTCTTGAAACTGGTGCAGTCGAACATTCGACCGCCGATCTCGGCACCGTGCGAGCCGACAAACTGAGCTTTGATCATGAGTTGTCCTTTGGGTGTCATCACCCACACCTCGAGAAAGCCCTCAGATTGGGCCTGAGAGTTCTCCGGGGGTGGTCAAATTCTGGGAGTTGAGGGGCCTCGGGTATCGGTACCCCCGAGACGGGCATTAAGGCGCTCTATGGCGTATTGTTGCTGTTGGCGTTAGCGAAGCGCGACCGCTTCGAGTTCTTCCTCGATGATCTCGTCGAGGTACTCGGGGCCGCCCGCTAGATGAACCAGAGCTTCCTGAGATTGGGCGTAACCGATAGCAAGAGACCACCTCCAGTCCGTCATCGTCTGCCGATGGACAAGCGCGGCAATTGCGTAACCCGCCTCGCTGCCTGGGGGTAACTCTGAGGCTATCTGTTTGAGGAGTTGAATGCGGGGCAGCAGGTCTTTGACGTAGCGCCTTTGGTTTGATCTCTTGTTGATCTCGGCGCGTTTCTCGGGGGTCTTCCGGTGATACACGGCTTTCCGAGCGCAGTTTCCATGACAGTAGATCGCGCTGCGTCGCTTGTGAGATGGAATTGGTCCTGCGCAGTGGCGGCAGCTACGAGTTGTGTCGGGTGTTTCGCTTTGGGTTTCCATGGGCGAGCTTTCTTATGGTTGTAGTTGGGCGTCAGTGGATGCCTGCGGTCATTGCGTCGGTACGGTCGAAGGTTTCTTCGAGTTCAGCCTCGGCAGCTTCGGTTTGCTCGTGCTGCGCAAACGAGAACTTCTCGAGGCTTTCGTCGATCTCGAGAGGTACACCGAGTGTATCTGCAAGTTTCTGATAGAGAGCCTCGAGTGCAGCACGCTGGGCAGTCGTGAGGGTCTCAGAGAACTTGCCGGTCTCCCGGTCTCGGCCCCCCACTACGCCAATAAGGATATGGCTCCTGGTGAAGTTTTCTCGACCGACTGCGCCACACGTCAGGGGGTGCCTACAGAGTTCAATCGTACCATCGACTAGTACCAAGTAGTGCCAGCCGATGCCGAAGCGGCCGGTCTTGGCGTGTTCGACATCAATGGTTGCCGCATCAATTCGAGGATCGGCTGGATGATGGGTGTAACGGGCCATACAACCCGTGGTCTTGTCGCGGGGCAACGTAGCGAACATCGATGTCCGCAGGTAGGTGTCGGCTCTTTTGATCCTGAGCATCGGCCTTGGTTCCTTTCTTCACACGTTCTGCCCATACTTGGAGTTCACTTTGCGTCAACTGCCCCTCCCCTTTTGGTGAACGACCGTCTTCAATCAGATCGACGGTTGCATAGAAGTACTCCGGGTCGGCGCAGTTGCGGGGTTGGATATGGTTTAGGACCAGAGCGACGTCTGTGTCCCAAACCGTGTCGGCTAAGTCGTTATTCATCGGTGACCAAGGTCAGTGACCAAGCTGCTCTCGGATATGCTGCGCAAACTCGGTCCAAGTTATGCCGTCTGCGCGACCCGCTGCCCGATCCACGGCAAACTGGCGTACGCAACGATCAACACCGGGATGCGTGTCTGATGCCTGTTTCAGGAAATCGAAGCCATCTTGTCCAAGTTCCTGCATTGCGCTCTGTGTTGCTGCCTCGGTAATTGTGCTTTGGACATTCGCGAACATGGCGCGAGTGCTACCATCCACGTCTAGCTCCGATACCGAACCCTCAGCCAAACCGCGCATGGTTTCAGTAACCTCATCGACGGACATACCGGATATAGCAATCTGACCGAACGCTGTTTCATACGTCTGGGCTTCTTCCATCGTCATGATGCTGTCATCAAGCGAGGAGTTCAGCCCGTCGATGACATTGTCAAACTCATCATGACCCGTGTCGCTGCCTTTGGGTTCCTCGGGCGTCTCAACTACCGCCGAACTATGCTCCCGCGCTGCCCTTTGAGCCGCGCCAATCGACAGACCTTCGTCAAAGACGGTGTTGAGCAATCCAAGTTCTTTAGCCTGCGCGACCTTCATCGACATGCCCTGTACGTTGATCACGTCGCTGTCTCTGAGATCGCCCTGTGAGTGGACATCGCGTTGCGTGTTCTTGGTGTCGCGGACGGTGACGCCCCCGCTCACGTAGTCTGCGCTGGAAGCGTACGATTTGGCGGATGGCATCGATTGTTCAATGGGGCCGTTGCCGCCGAATATTACACGTGTGGTTGTCATTTTCTTTGATCCTTTGTTGGGGGGGGTGTCAGTGAAGACCGAGTTCGATCTCAGTCATTCTTTGAGGCGTTGGTGGGCTTGGGTTTTCGTCGAGAGGCAGACTGCTGATCGCCTTGTCCTTATCAAGCGACATGAGGTGAACGGGGCAGAGCCTTGCCAGAGCATCCAAAGCGAAGCCTTTGAGCCGCAGTCGTGTGAAAGCCATAACGAGCCGCAGCTTTGTGTCGTCGCCGATATCGCTTTCATGAAGTTGCGACAGGGAGGAGACCTGTCCATCACGACTCACGAGCTCTAACCATGCCCCGCCGATGGTGCTTTCTGTTACTTTGGTGGTCATCTTACGTGTACCTCTAGGTTTTGCGTTGCTGCGTTCATGGAGCGTTGCCTCGAGTATCTCGACCTTGTTCTTCCATCGAGCGAGCGTCTCCTCTGCTTTGATGATCTCTCGTTGTTCGGGGGTTAGTTCAGCCTGCCCAATCCCGTGAACTTCAGCACAGGATAAGCAGTTGTATTCATCGCCGAATGGAGCGGGGAACTTCACACCGCACGAGATGCAAGACTTGTAGTTGATCCTGCAGTCTTCAGAGATGCACCGGGTACACCTCGATGCCTTGGGTCTGTGGGTTTCGTGTTCTTCACCGCATGCATTGCAGGTCTTGAGGTACATCTGCCGGGGCGGCTTCTTGGGTTTTGCTCGCGGCATGTCGGGTGGTCCTTACGTGTCAAACAGCCAGCTTGGGTCTGGCATCGGAAGTGCCTTCAGCACTGCGTTGGGTTTGGCCGGGGGTGTCGGTCGGGGTGTTAGATCGGACACGGGGTCGAAGCCCTCGGGCCACCTTCCCGCGATCAGTCCAGAGGACCTGCGGATGACCTTGTGGTATCTCACGGGTATCGTTGGGGACCTCGGCAAAACGTGATCGAACAGGCTATCTCCGAGGAAGTCGGTACGCATTGAGCGCAGTGGTACGGAGACCGGTGGATGCGCATCACCAGAGGCAAGGAGACGACCGTAGGTGGTGGTTATGAATGCCGGTAGGTCTTTGTCAGTTCTATGCAGACCGAGCTTCTCAGCGGCCTTGAGGGTGTGTGTGCCGACAATGGCAAAGTCAGCGTAGTTCAGACGGTATTTCGAGTATCGAACATCGCCGGTCGGTACCTCATCCTTCTGACCGGGCGGAACACAAAGACCTTGGCGGCCCATGAACGTGCCACCAGCAAGGAAGACGTTATAGCGATGACCGGTATCGAGGAACTCTCGAGCGAGCATGTAGTGGACGAAAGCCCTGACGATCACTGACGGGTTCGGTTCATACCGCCTTCCGACCAATAGATGCGGCAACCTTGTTCTTGCTCGACCGTATCTCAGCGGAGCCATTCTGTACGTTGGGCGATCATCCCAATCGCCGTCACGATGGCGAGTGCCTCGGGCAAACCGAACAGCCTCGGTGATCTCTGATGGTGTTGGCTTGATGTGCTTTAAGACCGAGCGGGCGACGGTGTTGATCGCACCGCCGGCGACGAAGCCACCGAGGGGAACACCACGGTTCCTGACGACCGATTGGCAGCGGGAACACAGGCCCCATCGCTGCGGTGGTCTTTGTCTGAACTCGTAGGCTGGTAGTGGGTTGTCGCATGTGGCTGAGGCACAGGTGATCATTGTGGCCTCGCTAAGTTGTACGTTGGGATTATTCGGGGGTCTCTGCGAAACAGTCGCCAAGGAACAGAGACCCCCATCAGTTCGTCCATGTGTCATGCTCACAAAGACAACACGAACGGAGTGAAGCGGTAATAGGTCTCAGTACATCGACCCGTCAGGCAAGACGGGGATGCGTGTGAGACCTGAACCAGCATCGACCAAGGACCAAGATCGATGCGCTATAGGGATTAGGATTGATGGTTATCGGTGATGGACATTCACCGGACGTACACAGACGGGGAACTGTGAAGCCTTGAGAGGAACCTGATCGTGTAACTATAGGTATATCTCTTGGTATCTGTGTCTCATAAGGGGGCAGTAATTCCAACTCATTGATTTACAACGAGGTTTACCTTGAGAACTACTTACCAGTGATGATCATCAGCGCAGAGGAAATACTGGGGGTGAACCTGAGGTGGCGCTTGGGATGAAACTAAGAGATATAACTCTTGGTTCTCCTCTTACTTCATTGGGGAGGGAGAATTGGTTTGATCAACAACGCTGAGGTTATGCCGCTCGTTGAGCCGATTGTGATACCTAGAGGTATAACTTTCGTTTCTTCTGTCTCATGAGGGAGCTGTAATTCAGAACCCTTGTTTCATAGGGCCTTCGGGTAGTCCGGTCCTGGCCAGCAGATCACCAGCCGGGACGTTCCGAGTGTTTACTCAGTGGGGAGGGATTAGCCCACAAACCTGTGGCTTCTTGCCCTTAGTTTACGGATACAAAACGCTGCATTGAAAGGACAAGAACACACGCAAAGGGAGAAGGGAACTAAGTGTTCACCTCCAATCTGTCGATAATCCGTTTCACCTGAGCGGCACTCCAAGCACCGCCCCGCGCAGTCGCCACGCCTACCTTATCAAGCTCAGCAGCGATCTCTCGTAGCGACCTCCCAGCATCTCTCAGGGGTAGCACGAGGCCCCGAACTTTCTCAGCTCTTGCAGCAGCGTTGGCCTTTACAGCTTCGTTCCGCTTCATCGTAGCATCACGCATACCACCGAGCTTCTGACCTCGGGCCTTTGCGGTCTGCAGCGCAGCCTTGGTGCGCTTGGATATGAACTCACGTTCCTGTTCCGCCAATGCCGCGTAGACATGCAGTTGGAATTTGTCTGCATGAGGCATCGAAGCGACACGCAGAGACAGCTTCTTGTCGTCCATCAGCGTTGCAATGAAGGATACCTTGCGCGACAGACGGTCCAACTTAGCGACCAGCAACTCGGCCCCTGCCTGCTTCGCTAGGATGATCGCCTTGGTCAACTCAGGGCGCTCATTGTCTGCCCCGCTCAGGACGTCTGTGAACTCTCCTATGACCTCGAATGGTTCGTCTGAGTAGTTAGCCAGGAACAAGTCTATGTCGCGTGTCTGGGCCTCTAGGCCAAGCCCCGAGCGCCCCTGTTCGGTCGTGGATACTCGTCGATAGGTGACGTACTGCTTCATTGAATGGCCTTCCTCTGATGGCTCAATTCAAGCAGACAGGCGGCCCTGTTGCAATCGTCAAGGAAGGTTGTGCATGATACAGCGGGGCTTGCCGCAGGTACTATGTCCTCGATATTTTGTTTGCTCACATGGGCCACGGGGGGATGCCCTGCAGGAACACGTATGTGAAACTCAATCAGATTTTTGACCTGAAATACGAGCTCCTTAACTACATACCTAAATATTCTTTGACTGCCTGCGTTATTACCGACTTCGCTACTTCCTTACCTATCCCCCACGCCTCCACAGCTCCCTGCTTGAGCTTCCCTTGAAGCCAGTTCTCAGTGCCATCTTCGTTGAGTTTCTCGGGTGTAGTGCGAGCTATCTCTGCAAGTTCTCTTGCGTCTTGTTCCGGAATTCCATTGGCAGCCAGAGCGTCCACCAACGAAGAAACGTCGCCTTTTTTTACACTCACTTGCAATGCGACTTTATCTCCGGAAGCAGTGATGTTCGTCACGCCACCATAGATGACTTGTTGTGTAAGATGGGTAACCGTCTCCATGTCATTGGCGGATACGTCAGCAACTGCGCCACCGATTTCTATATCGACAACCGACGGTATTTCCTTCTCCAATTTCAGCACGAAATCCAAAGCCCTTGCTCGTACTGTATGCTGAATATTCAAAAAACAACCAATATCGATGTCGCTGTTAATACTAATGACCGACATACCTTCGAAAATCTTGCCTTCTAAAAGCAGCGCAAGGTTGCTGGCGTCTATACCAAACCTAGCTTTTTCTCCTTTTTCCTTCATTTGCTGATCGATTATGGAAAGGCTCGATCTGATCTCGTACTGAGTCCACGTCTTCCCGGCATGTTCCTCAATTAGGTAGCTAGGAATGGGTACATTATTCATTTGCCTGACGGCATTCACGAAAGTTCCCGTGTATGTGATTTTTGCTTCCCTATAACTTGGAACGGGGAGGCCATCCGGGTAGCCCCCTATTTCGTGTTGGACCCAATCATCGAGGATGTCTGCACCGAGTTTTGAAGCCAAGAATTTTAGCTTCAGTAGAACGAAACCAACGCTCTTGTCCTCATTAAGTAGTTCTGCCTGAAGATCGTGGATAAGTGCCATGATTTACCTATAAATTTTCTCAGAACATATGATACCTACCTGCCCACCACAATTGCCAAAGGCACTAGGATGAACCACGCCCGGGGCATGCACTAACTATCAAATTTAACCACCAGCCGAGTTGATCAGATACATTGCCAAAACGCAGTAAGAACCACCACTACGTTCCAAAAGTCTTACAAAGGCAATTCTTGGCCGAAGGAGAGCAAGTTTGGTACTCACAGAGAGGCCCTAGTGGTGAGTTTTACCCCCCATACCTGAAGAACATCTCCAAGGCATTTTATGCCCGCAACTACTATACGATCACGGATGGTTCCGAGCGCTCAGATGTAGTCGAGCGTGACTACTATGGGCAAATCGACAACTATCTAGGACAGGTAATTCCGAAAATAGTTGACTGCCTAAACCGCGAAGTCGCGCCGGTATTCGAAGGTCAAGCGTTGGACTCTGTTCGCCGTGTTGTGGTTGAGATGGCGAAAAGAACACCTGAATTCACAAAGAAGTATGATGAACATGCTTTAGGTCTCGAAATTGCCGACGCAACTCTCGCTGCGCTGCCAGATGACCCAGAGAACGAAGAACGAAAGGAAATGTTGTCGGCAAAGAATGACGCCCAGATGCTCAAAGCAATCGGGCGTTCCGTTCGTGTTCGTGCTACCATTGATGTTTCTGAAAAGGTTGAAGCAATTCTCAAAGAGTTCTCTGTCCGCTGGTCGACAATCCCGTCGCACCATTCATACATTCTTTCAAGTCGGATGGCTTATCAAATTGGGAACGGAGGTTCGAACGGTCTATCCAATCCCAATGCTGAACTTTGGATGCCAGTTTCGCCCAAATATGCACTCGTTCTTGTGAGAGACCCACAAAACGAGATCCCATTGATGCTCAAGGAAACCCCTGAGCATGTGAGGCAGGTAAACGAGTTTGCCGCTAGGAACAGCAACCAGATAGCCTCGCACAGCATGAAACTAATAGAGTCAATCACCGGTAAGAGAGCGGTCTTGCGAAAAGCTGAACGACCTTGAGTTTAGGTGCGGTCGAATAGTGCCATTGCTTTGTAATCGGCGTTGTCCACGGCTTCCTTCAACATCTCCAATCGGAAAACTCCGTCACCGTATCTTCCTGACATGCCTTGTTCCGCGTGACCTTGTATCGCGTTCATTATGTGAGGGAGAACACCACCATTGCGACAGGCATCCTCAAAATTGTGCCTGAAGGAGTGAAATGATGTCTTCTCTGTTTTCACACCGATACGCTCGAGGTAGCGGCTAAAGAATTTTGAGAACTCTCCCGACCTATACCCTGCGGCATCCACCTTGAGTTCAGGGAAGAGTTGATCCTCGTCTGCCTGCCGTTGCTTGGTTACAAACTCAAGGAACCCAAGCTCAACAAGTCGCCGGTGAATAGGTATCCGACGCCGACCGCTCGCTGATTTGACCTTTTGGCCTTCTGCTTCGTCCGTGATGTCTAAGAACATGATGCCGTCCTCTTCACGTACATCCTTGACGTTCAACTGACAGAGTTCGTTGAGCCTTGCACCCGTGAATAATCCGAGGAGCGGCAACCAGTATCGCGCAGTTCCACGCATGGAGTGATCTCCCGGTTCCGCGCAGAACCGTTCTGAACGGCAACCGGTGTATAGGGGGCTATTGAACAGCTTTGACAATTGATCCGTAATGAACGGGTCGCGTTGCTCACGGGCATTGATCGTCTCTTTGATCGTTAACCCTTTGAATAACCCGGTTCTGATCCCATCATGATGCGCCTCTGCCCAATTCCAGAAGGCACCCACACGACGCAGAGCTTTGTTCAAAGTCGCACTGCTCATCGGTGCCATACGCGCCTCAGCGGCCTTATCAGCGGCTTCGAGTATTGAGAGTTCTCTCACCTCGGGTTTCTTCTTCCAGTTCGCCGGGAGCTTGAGAAGGACCGTCTTGAAGCGCCGAGCATCGTCCTTGTTGTACAGAGAGAGGGCCTTGTCGCCTGCGATATCCTTGAAGGCGGCCATCCAAGCCAAATGATCATCGCGTACCTTGGGTGACCATGCGCCTCGTGACTTCTCCGCTTCCCAACTCGTTACCGCCTCAGACAGGAGAAGACCCTCCGAGTCACCGCCAGTTCCGCTAGGGGGAACGTCGGGGTAGGGCGGGGTAGAAACTGGGTTGCCAAGGTCTCTATCCTTCGTCGCCTCATGGGCTTCCACAGATGCCTCTTGGAGCGCCCTGATTAACCTTGGCCAACTTTGGGAACCCTTGGCCAATTTCAGGTCAATGCCTTCCCACGTGAGAATCTCCTCGGCCTCTGACCGGAAGAACTCATCGCGTTTGCCTCGAGCGAGGTTGGTTCGGTTGACCTCGTTCATGTCTTGTTTGACCTTTTGCCATTCCTCAAAGGTCGGGCGTGGCTCATAGGCGATGGGTTCGTCTGGATCGTCTGGGTCATCGAAGCCTTCCAGCCGAGCCTCTTCGTCTTCATCCAAGAGGTGATGCAGGTAGGCTTGCTTTGCCCGAGCTATCTGGATGGGGGTGAGTTCTTCCAAAGGCTCTTCCGCATCCTTCTCCTGTTTCCTGCTCTGCGCTCTCCGGTGTTCCTCAAACAGGCGGTCAATGCGGGCTGCTTCGATACGGACCCTAACGAGAGCTTCAGCCCTGTTTTTGGTGCGTAGAGAGAAGGTTTCTTCGACCTTACCGTACGAGTCAGCGATATCTTTGGGGACGGCTGCACGATGATAATAGGTCGATCCGCGGCGGTACAGACGGGGGTGTCCAGGCATCTTCTCAAGGTTCCTCACTGTAACACCTCAATGTAACAGACCCTTGGGAAAACCATTGAAAACCATGAAGTTATTGAGTTCAAAGCATATCATGGGGATTTGGTGGAGCCTAGGGGAGTCGAACCCCTGACCTCTTGCATGCCATGCAAGCGCTCTCCCAACTGAGCTAAGGCCCCATAAAGGTACCGTCGTAACGGTGGACGGACGTTTATGAGACGCCGTCGATGAGTGCAAGTCCTAAAATCGGAATCGGCAAAAAATTCAGACCGACTTCGCGGACCGGGTCGAGGCGGCGGGGCCGCCTCGGGATCCATCAGTTTTCGTCTTCTGACGACATGTCCTTTATATCGTCTAGTGAAACGTTGTCGCTGTCGTCATCGTCGTCTAGCAGATCGTCGTCCAATTCGACATCGACATTATCGTCATCATCCAAAACGATGTCTTCGTCCGACGACGCTTCGCGCGCCTTGACCGATGCGGCATCTTCAGCATCCGCGGCGATCATCCGGCTTTTTCCGGTATCCAGCTCCACGACCTCGCCCGTATAGGGGCTGACGATCGGGTCCTTGTTCAGGTCGTAAAAACGTTTGCCGGTTGTCGGGCAGACACGCTTTACGCCCCATTCTTCCTTGGGCATATCAAATCCCCTTGATATCAGGTGAATCTCATCAATGATTCAGGTCACCTGCCACATGCGGCAGGCACTGTCAAAGCCTTTGCGCAAAGGAGGCCCACCCATGGGGCGACACGCATTGCCCGGAACGCCTCCGGTGCCACTGACACTGCGCAAATCGGCGCGCGCACGGCGGATCAGTTTGCGAATTTCCCAATTGGATGGACGGGTTACGCTGACCTACCCGACAGGGGTGGCTGAAGCCGAAGCGCTGGATTTTGCACAACAGAAAGAGGGTTGGATCCGCGGGCACCTGCAGGATCGACCCAGCATTGAAGCAGTTGGCGTAGGGCAGTTCATTCCGATCGAGGGTACGGCGCGGCGAATCGTTCCTGCATCGGGGCGGAGGGTCTTGCTGAGTGGCGATGCGATCGGGGTTCCGCCCGGTGCTGAAGCACGGCGACTAGCGCGGTTTCTAAAAGAGCTTGCCCGCGATCGTCTGACCGGTGCGTGCGATGATTACGCGGCGATGCTGGGGCGGTCGTACAGTAGCCTTACTTTGCGCGATACGCGTTCGCGCTGGGGGTCGTGCAGTTCTGCGGGCGGGTTGATGTTCTCGTGGCGGTTGATCCTCGCCCCGACAGAGGTTCTCCATTATGTGGCCGCGCATGAAGTGGCGCATCTTGCCGAAATGAACCACTCACCTGCGTTCTGGGCGCAGGTCGAGCGTATTTTTGGCCCTTACAAAGAACCACGCCGCTGGCTGCGAGACAACGGGGCTGAACTGCACAGATATCGCTTCGACTCCGTCGCTTGACCTCGGCGCGATTTGTGATCACATAAACTCATGTTAACCTCACGCCCCGCCGAGTCTCATACGGCAACCCATGATCGCGTTTATCGCGCCCTCAGATCCCGCATCATGCATGGAGAGATTGCCCCGGGGCAGGCGTTGACACTGCGCGGGATTGGCAAGGAATTCGGTGTGTCGATGACTCCGGCGCGCGAGGCGGTGCGGCGTCTGGCGGCAGAAGGTGCTTTGTTCCTGTCCACCTCCGGTCGGGTATCAACGCCGGAACTCACGCGCGATCGGATCGAAGAGCTGGCGGCGCTGCGCGCGCTGCTTGAGGTTGAACTGGCCAGCCGGGCCCTGCCGCGCGCGCATATGGCGCTGATTGACCGGTTGCAAAGCATCAACATGGCAGTGGCCGAGATGGTCACGAAACGCGATGGGGTGGGATATATCCGTGCAAATCTGGAATTTCACCGCACGCTGTATCTACGCGCACAGGCCCCTGCGATGCTTGCCATGGCCGAAACTGTCTGGCTGCAGCTGGGTCCCACGATGCGTGCCCTATACGGTCGGTTGCGGAGGACCGAGCCACCGCACTACCATCGTCTGATCATCGCAGCGCTCAAGGCCGGGGATGAGCCTGGATTGCGACTAGCAGTGCGTTCGGATGTGACCCAGGGCTTGCGGCTGCTTGTGACCTGAGCGGCTTGATGCCCATCTTCCAATTCAGTTGATTTCGGATGTCGCTTTGCTGGCTTGAGCGACCGGGCTGCGCTATTCTGAACGCAAATCACAACAAGAGCAGATTTAACCATGATTAATCGAAGAGTGTTTTCCTTAGGGCTTGGTTCAACCCTGTTGGCGGCCTGTTCCACAGGCACCGCACCCAACAGTGCTCCGGCTTCGCGGATGCGTGCGGTTCCGAACGCAGGATGGGATGCCTGGGTGGCCAGTTTCAAAAACCGGGCAGCGTCACAGGGCATTTCACAAACGACCCTCAACCGGGCGTTTCAAGGCGCAGGATATTTGCCTGAAGTGATCGAACGCGATCGCAATCAGGTCGAATTCAAACGCTCGCTTGAGGATTATCTGGCGATTGCTGCCTCGGAAGAACGGATCAACACTGGCAAGCAAATGCTTGTGCGGCATGCAGGAACCCTGTCGCAGATCGAAGCCCAATACGGTGTCGACAAAGAGGTCGTCGTGGCTGTTTGGGGCCTGGAAAGCCGCTATGGCGCACGGCGGGGCGATGTACCGGTGATCTCGGCAACGTCGACTCTGGCCTATGACGGGCGGCGCGGAGCGTTTTTTGAGAAGCAACTGGTGGCAGCGCTGAAGATCATTCAAGAGGGCGATACGACCCCGTCTAACATGACCGGCAGCTGGGCCGGAGCGATGGGCCACACACAGTTCATTCCGACGTCTTACCTTGCTTATGCGGTCGATTTCACCGGCGACGGGCGGCGCGATATCTGGTCCGATGACCCAGCAGATTCACTTGCGTCAACGGCGGCTTATCTGGCACGTGCCGGTTGGGTGCGAGGGCAGCCTTGGGGCGGTGAAGTGGGCACGGTTTCGGGTACGCCGGCGGCAGTGCTGCAACCGCAGACGCCCGGCCCACGTATTGTTGTGTTCCGCAATTTTCAGGTGATCAAGCGCTACAACAATTCGGACAGCTACGCGATCGGCGTAGGTCATCTTTCTGATCGCATTGCTGGCGGCGCGCCGTTCCAAGCGTCATTCGGGCCGGATGCGACCGGTTTGACGCTGGAGGATCGTAAAGAACTGCAGCGCCGCCTGACATCCGCGGGCTATGACACACAAGGCGCAGATGGTGTTATCGGCAAGAATACTGAGGCGGCAATTAGCGCCTACCAGCGCGCCAACGGGTTGTCCGTGACTGGCCAGCCTTCGGTGGCTCTGTTGCAGCGGTTGGGTGGCTGACGGGTTAAGCCGCCAGCCCTTTCGAACCGATATCCAGGAACTTCTGACGGCGGTCCTTGATCAGGGCTGCCGCGTCTTTCCCATCAAGCTCTTCCAGCATCGAGGTAATTGCAGACCGCACGGCTTCGACCGCCGCCGGGCGGTTGCGATGTGCACCGCCCTTGGGCTCGGTGATGATGTGGTCACAAACGCCCAGCTTGTGCAGATCCTGAGCGGTAAGGCGCAACGCTTCGGCGGCCTCGCGCATTTTTTCGGCATCTTTCCAAAGAATCGACGCGCAGCCTTCGGGCGAAATCACCGAGTAGACCGAATGCTCCAACATCGCTACGCGGTTCGCAGTCGCAAAGGCGACCGCGCCACCAGAACCACCTTCGCCGATGATTACGGACACCAAAGGAACGCCAATCTTTAGGCACATCTCGGTTGAGCGCGCGATCGCCTCGGACTGGCCACGTTCTTCCGCCCCCTTGCCGGGATAGGCGCCAGCTGTATCGATCAAGGTGATTACCGGCAGGCCAAAGCGGTCCGCCATTTCCATCAGGCGTACGGCCTTGCGATAGCCCTCGGGGCGGGCCATGCCGAAATTGCGTTCAATCCGCGATTTGGTATCGCTGCCTTTTTCGTGGCCAATCACCATGACGGGTTGATCGTTGAATCGCGCCAGACCGCCAATTACCGCCAGATCGTCGGCAAAGTTCCGGTCACCAGCCAGAGGAGTGAATTCGGTGAACAGCGCATCCACGTAGTCGTTGCAGTGTGGACGTTCAGGATGACGCGCCACCTGACATTTCCGCCATGGGGTCAGATCGGCATACAGCTCGTCCAGAAGCTTGGCGGCCTTGGCGTCCAGCGCGGCGGCCTCTTCCGTCACATCCATTTCTTCATTGGCACGGGCCAGCGCGCGCAGCTCTTCAGCTTTGCCTTCGATCTCGGCCAGCGGTTTTTCGAAATCCAGATACTGGGTCATGACGCCTCTCAACGCGGAAGTTCCCTGCTATATGACCAAAGGTGGTCCGGGATGCAACTCAGCAAGATTTGTGGTCGCGGAATATGCGACCACGGACGGGCAAAGAGAAGGAAGGATACCGATGGCCGCCAGCTACGAAGATCGCGTGTTGCGCGTGTTGGCCTACATCCATGATCACCCCGCCGGGGATCTGTCGCTGGATGCTTTGGCCGAGGTCGCAGCCATGTCGCGGTTTCACTGGCATCGCGTGTTTCGCGCCATTACTGGCGAGACCTGCGCGCAGGCCACCCGTCGGATACGCCTGCACCGTGCCGCCTGCTGGCTGGTGCAAACAGACAGACCGGTTACGCGGATCGCGACCGACATTGGCTATCCGAACCAAAAATCCTTTGCGCGGGCCTTTTCCGAGGCCTACGGCAGCAGCCCCACCGCGTTTCGACGTGCGGGGCAAATACTGCCGGCCCATCCAATGTTCAAAACCGGAGGATATCCGATGCATCCCGTAACAACCCGAACCGAACCGTCCCGCCGAGTCATAGCGCTGCCACATAAAGGGGCGTATGCCGAGATTGGCCGCAGCTTTGAGGCCTTTGGTGCCCTATGCGAATCCCGCAAACTGTGGCCGCAAGTCGGCCCGATGATCGGGCTGTATCTCGACAGTCCGGACGATGTGCCCGAGGATGAATTGCGCAGTTTTGCAGGTGCTGAATTCTGCGGTGATGATACGCCCGAGGGGATGGAAGACCTTGAAATTCCGGGTGGCAAAACAGCGGTGCTGACCTTCAAGGGCCCTTATTCCGGCCTTCACGGCGCGTATCAGGCATTATTTGGCAATTGGTTGCCCGAGTTTGGCGAAGAACCTGCGGACCATCCGTGTTATGAGATCTATCTCAACGATCCACGAGAAACGGCCCCCGAGGATCTGTTGACCGAAATTTGCCTGCCGCTCAGGTAACCTAATTCGGCCACAGCACCGGATAGAGCGAGGCCACAAGCAGGGCCGCCATCGTCCAGTTGAAAACCAGCAATCGGTGCGGGTTTGTCAGGATTCGCGCCATTTGCTGTCCAAGAACCGTCCAGGTGCTGACCGAGGGCAGGTTAATGGCGCCGAACACCAGCGCGACCAGCAGAATGGCGTTCAGCGATTGTTCAGGCGCATAGGCGGCTGTCGCGGTTAACGCCATCGCCCAGGCTTTTGGGTTCACCCATTGGAAGGCTGCAGCTTGCAGGAACGTCATCGGGGTGCCCGCAGTATCGGCACCTTTAGCGGGCGCTGCATGGGCGATTTTCCATGCCAGATACAGCAGATACAGAACCGAAAGAACTTTCAACACGGTATGACTAATCGGATACCGGTCAAAGACCTGAACCAGCCCCGCCCCCACCAGAAGCACCATAAAGGTGAAGCCCAAACCGATACCCAGCATATGCGGGATCGTGCGGCGAAAGCCGAAATTCGCACCTGATGCCATCAGCATAAGGTTGTTGGGGCCTGGAGTGATTGACGAGACAAAAGCAAACGCGATCAGGGCCATCAGGATATCGTAGGTCATGGCTGCATTTTCTCGCTGAACCCGGCAAATGAAATTGCGTATTCGTGCGCTCAAAGGTTAATGTTGCAATAAATGGCGAAGATTGATCAGATCAACCAACATATATTGCAAGAGCTTTCGCGGGACGGTCGCATCAGCAACCTCGATCTTGCCGAGCGGGTGGGCCTGTCGCCCTCCGCTTGCCTGCGCCGGGTGCAGGAGCTTGAGCGGGCAGGGATCATTTCCGGCTACCGAGCGGTGCTGAACCCGGCGGCGCTGGGGGTGGGTTTCGTTGCCTATATCGGCGTTGGTCTGGGCGAGCACACAAAAGCGGCGCAGGAAGGGTTCGAAAGGGCCTTGCAACAAGCGCCCGAAGTGGTGGAATGTCACAACATCACCGGCACGATCGAATACCTGTTACGGGTCGAATGTGCCGATCTGCCTTCCTACAAAACCTTCCACACCGAGGTGCTGGGTACATTGCCGCATGTGACCTCGATCACCTCATATGTTGTGATGGGATCGCCTAAGGATATGCGTGCGTGACCATTAAAAAGTGATTTTTAACCATCTTGCGAGGTCAAAGTTCAGCGCCTAGTGTCATCTCAACAGGATCGTCGGCAGGGATTAACCCCGAAGCAGGCGCAAATTCAGGGAGTAGACCATGACATTTTTCCGCACCGGAGCGCTGGTGGCTGCCTTGGCAATGTTTGCCGGCGCTGCGACAGCAGCACCTTTGAAGTTACAGCCAGCTAGCCCTCAGCCCAGCCCAAAAGCCGGTTTGAACGTAAAATACAGTTGGGAAGGTAACCCGCCTCGCAAAATCCAGAACCTCTCGAAGGTCAATCATCTGCTGAAAAAGGCAAAGCCGGGTCAGCCCCTCCGAGGTTTGGACTACAGAGACACGAACGAAGGTGATCCTGTCCTGACCTACAATCAGGCGTTCAATGTTGCCGCGGAAATCAGCGGATATATCCGGTTTGATTCACCCGGAGTTTACGAGCTTGAGACCTGGTCGAACGATGGGATTGACGCCTGGGTCGGTGGTCAGCAGATCGGCTATGTCAACGGCCGTCAGGGCTGCGAAGCCAACCAACGCACCGAGGTCGAGGTGCCGCAGGCGGGTTGGTATCCAATCAAAATCAAGTATTTTCAGAAATACGGTACCTCGTGCCTGATGATGAAATCAGGAAAGAAGGGTGAGCGTTTCACATGGACACCAAACAATGTATTTGGACGCTGATCAGATCGATTGGGGCGCTCAGCTGAGCGCCCTTTTTTCTTAGTTACCCGCCGCGATTAATTCCGCCTGCGCCACAATAACCTCGGCTTGTTTGATCGAAGCAATATCGACCAAACGCCCTTTGTAGACCGTCGCGCCTTCGCCATTGGCTTTTGCCTGTTCCATGGCGGCCAGAATCTCGCGCGCTTCGGACACTGCTTCATCCGACGGTGTGAAGACCCGATTGGCCAATGCGATTTGCTTGGGGTGGATGGCCCATTTGCCGACCATCCCCAGCGTGGCAGACCGTTTGGCCTGTGCGATATAGCCCTCATCGTCTGAGAAATCGCCGAACGGACCATCCACCGGCAGCACGCCATGGGTGCGGCAGGCGGCGACAATTGCGGCCTGCGCCCAGTGCCACGGGTCGGACCAGTGCTTCTCACCCTCGCGCAGCATATAGTAGTTTTCCTGCGTACCCCCGATGCCGGTTGTTTGCATGCCCATTGAGGCTGCAAAATCTGCGGCACCAAGGCTCATGGCCTGCAGGCGCGGGGATGAGGCTGCGATTTCTTCGACATGCGCCAGTCCGGCGGCAGATTCGATGATCACTTCGAATGAAATTGGCTTGGTTCGGCCCTTGGCACGCTCGATTGCGGTAACCAGAGCGTCCACGGCATAGACATCGGCCGCGTAGCCTACCTTGGGGATCATGATCTGATCCAGACGGTCGCCTGCCTGTTCCAGCACATCAACCACGTCACGGTACCAATAGGGTGTATCCAGCCCATTGATCCGAACCGACATGTATTTATTGCCCCAATCGACTGTGTTCAGCGCCTCGATTACGTTAGCGCGAGCGGTATCCTTGTCGGAAGGAGCCACCGAATCTTCTAGATCCAGATTAATGACGTCTGCAGCTGATGCAGCCATCTTGGGAAATAGCTTGGTGTTCGAGCCCGGGCCAAACAGTTGGCAGCGATTGGGCCGGGCCGGAGCGGCAGGTTGGATGCGGAAGCTCATTTGGACCTCATGCGAGTAAGGAAATTGCGTTCAGGGTTGGTCATGGGATATTAAATTGCGCAATGCTGCGCAAGCTTGATTGTGCATATGCGGCAATGCGTATGCAGCAAGATTGAAGATACTGGCAAAATGGGGTGCTTAAAGTTTGATCAGTTTAAAAACTTCGAACAATCTTGTGTAAGAATGCCCAAATGCGCAAAAACTTCCCGCTGTGGGCTGGCAGGCAAGAAGAATTTGAGAAACCCTCGTCAAAACGGTTCTCTAGCTTAAGCCAGAATCAAAGGAGTGCACCGCAATGATCGAGACACCGTACCTGTTGTTTTTGGGCGATGCGCCCGACTTGTTGGCGGCCAAAGTGGCCATTGGTATCCGGGACTGGCGTCCTGAGAATGCAGTGGGTCAAATAAGGCTGGATGGTTGCAAGACTGATTTGGGTCTTACCGAAATGACACTTGCCGAAGGTAAAGCTGCTGGTGCCAAGACTCTTGTCATTGGTGTTGCCAACCGGGGTGGGGTCATCAGTGAGGCCTGGAAAGAGGTCCTGATCGCAGCGTTGGAAATGGGTTATGATCTGGCGTCGGGCCTGCACAACCTGCTGCGCGACGAAGGCGATCTGGTTGCTGCGGCACAGACTCACGGCTGCACGTTGCACGACGTCCGTGTGCCGACCGTAGGATATCCTATCGCAAACGGCCGCAAGCGTACCGGTAAGCGGTGCCTGGCCGTTGGAACCGACTGCTCTGCCGGCAAGATGTACACTGCGATGTCCATGGATGCTGAAATGCGCAAACGCGGCATGAAATCCACCTTCCGGGCCACCGGTCAGACCGGAATTCTGGTCACGGGTCAGGGCGTCCCGCTGGATGCGGTTATCGCCGATTTCATGGCGGGATCCGTTGAGTATTTGACACCGGACAACGAACCGGATCACTGGGATCACATCGAAGGGCAGGGCTCGTTGTTCCATGTGTCCTATTCTGGCGTGACCATGGCGCTGATTCATGGCGGTCAGCCCGACGCGCTGATCCTGTGCCACGAGCCGACCCGGACCAATATGCGAGGATTGCCTGAGTATTCGCTGCCGACGCTGGAGCAGTTGCGCGACACAGCACTGCCGCTGGCGCGCGTGGCAAACCCGGAATGCCAGGTTGCAGGAGTGTCGATCAACACCCAGCATCTGAGCGAAGACGACGCACATGCATACATCGCCAAGGTTGAGACCGAGATGGGTATCCCAGCAACCGATCCTTACCGGTTTGGTGCCGGTAAACTGGTGGATGCGCTGGCCGCACTGTGATCTAAGCAGGTTGCCGATCGCCCCTTGCTGTCGGCAACAGACACCACTTTCGATGAAAGGTTGAACGCGTGCAGATTGACGTTTCCCGCGATGTATTTCGGCTGGCGCAGGTATTCACTATCTCGCGCGGCTCACGGACTGAGGCAAAGGTCCTGACGGTTCGGATCTCGGATGGTGTGCATCATGGTTGGGGCGAATGCGTGCCCTATGCGCGCTATGACGAAACACTGGATTCAGTCGTGGCCGAGATTGCCGGCCTGCCCGACGTATTCTCTCGCTATTCCCTGATGGATCTGCTGCCTGCCGGCGCGGCTCGGAATGCAGTGGATTGCGCGCTTTGGGACCTTGAGGCGAAACGCTCCGGCAAACGGGCGTGGGAGCTGGCGGAACTTGCCGCACCGGGGCCTGAAGTTACGGCCTATACTCTTTCCCTGGACACTCCCGAGGCAATGCAGGCACAGGCGGCAGAAAATGCGTTCCGACCCTTGTTGAAGATCAAACTTGGTACACCGGACGACATGCCTCGGCTTGAGGCCGTGCGGGCTGGTGCGCCGGACTCCAAAATCATTATCGACGCCAATGAGGGTTGGTCTGCTGAAGTGTACGCCGATCTTGCGCCGCATCTTGTGCGACTGGGCGTTGCTCTGGTTGAACAACCTCTGCCAGCCGGTGAGGATGATGCGCTGATCGGTATGGATCGTCCGGTGCCGGTATGTGCCGACGAATCCTGTCACGATCGGGCCAGCTTGCCTAAGTTAAAGGGCAAATATGATGTGGTGAACATCAAACTCGACAAGACCGGCGGTCTGACCGAGGCGCTGGAGCTGCGCAAGGCCGCGCTGGCCGAGGGCTATGGCATCATGGTCGGATGCATGGTTGGAAGTTCGCTGGCCATGGCACCTGCAACGCTGGTCGCGCAGGGTGCGATGGTGACGGACCTTGACGGACCGCTTTTGTTGGCAGAAGACCGCGACACACCCCTGATTTTTGATGACGCCGGAGTGCATCCGCCCAAAGCGGCACTTTGGGGCTGAGGAGAAGAACATGACCCGCACCGTTTATGTGAATGGCGAATACCTGCCTGAAACCGAAGCAAGCGTCTCGATTTTTGATCGGGGTTTCTTGTTTGCAGATGCCGTCTATGAAGTGACCAGTGTGCTGGATGGCAAGCTGGTCGATTTCGAAGGCCACGCTGTGCGCTTGAAACGCTCGTTGGACGAGTTGCAGATGGCCGAGCCCTGCAGCAAGGATGAACTTCTGGAAATTCACCGCAAACTGGTCGAGCTGAACGACATCGAAGAAGGTCTGATCTATCTGCAGGTTTCGCGCGGCAGTGACGGCGACCGGGATTTTGTGTTTCCGTCAGCGGATACCAAGCCTACGCTGGTTCTGTTCACGCAGAATAAGCCAGGTCTGGCCGACAGCCCCGCGTCGAAGAAAGGGGCCAAGGTCATTTCGATCGATGACATCCGTTGGGGCCGCCGCGATATCAAAACCGTGCAATTGCTGTATCCGTCCATGGGCAAGATGATGGCGAAAGCGGCTGGCTGTGACGATGCCTGGCTGGTTGAAGATGGCTATGTCACCGAAGGCACCAGCAACAACGCCTATTTCGTCAAAAACGGCAAGATCGTCACCCGCCCGCTGTCCAACGACATTCTGCACGGCATCACCCGCAAGGCGGTTCTGCGCATGGCAGCCGAGGCGCAGATGGAGATTGAGGAACGCCTGTTCACCATCGACGAGGCGAAAGAGGCGGATGAGGCCTTCACCACTTCGGCCAGCGCCTTTGTCATGCCGGTGGTTGAGATTGACGGCGTGGCACTGGGTGATGGCACGCCGGGCCCGATTGCCAAACGCCTTCGCGAGATCTATCTGGACGAAAGCCGAAAGGCCGCAATCTAAAGCAAAGGCCCGCCAAAACGGCGGGCTTTTTCGTTTTCGGGGCGTCAGCCTTTTTTCGTGACGTTCTCTTCAAACGCGACCTTGAAGGCGGCTTGTTTCTCTGCGTTCGCTTCGGTCTGGTAGTTGGCCTTCCACTCATCCATGGTCATGCCATAGAAAATCTCGCGCGCTTCGTTTTTGTCCATGTCGATGCCCTTGGCATTGGCGGCTTCCTGATACCAGCGCGACAGGCAATTGCGGCAGAACCCGGTCAGATTCATCATGTCGATGTTCTGTACGTCGGTGCGATCCTGCATCAGATGCTGCTGCAAACGGCGAAACGCTGCGGCCTGAAGTTCGATTTCAGTTTGCTTGTCCATTGTCGGGCTCCGAATGATTGTCTTGCGTTCTGAACCTGACCTAGCAATCCGTGGGCCATGTTACAACGAACAGCGGGGGCCTTATGGCCCCTTGGAACGTCAGGTTTTGATGCTTTATGCCAGTTTGAGGGCCAGCCACGGCACAAGGCAAAAAATGATTGTCAGGATTTTGTAGTTCGCAAGATACCTGAAATAGGCCCTCTTTACGTCGGCCCGCTCCATTTGGAACATTCTGCCATGTACGCCTGCGATCCAGTCCTGCATGATGATGATCATCAGCGTGCTGAACAACAAAACCGCAATGTTAAGGGCGGTCATCCAGCCGAAGACAGTTGTCAGGAATTCCTGAGTCATGGTCGTCTCCTTTCCCTTAATATATGGGTGTCAGTATATTGGCTCACAATATTTCGAGGATCGGAAGCGGCACGAAGTGACCTTACGTCATAGTCCGCTATCGTTCAGTGCATCCTGCAGAATAACGGCCAATCGTTCGGCCCAGCTGCGTTGCCCGACATGATCCGCAATCAGATCATTACGCAGCTCGATCAGTGCATTAGGACGGCCGAAACTGCTGCAATGCTTGTCGATCGCATCGCCGGGTAGCACACCTGTATAGGGTTCATTTACCCCAACGCACAGATCATCCTCGGCGTTCAACCGGTTAATCAGCGGGCGCGAGAACCGCTCATCCGGTGTGTGCAAGACGCCGATGTGCCACGGCCGAGGATCGCGGCCACGGAGCTGGCGCGTAAAGGAATGCATCGAGATGATGACCGCATGCGGCAAGGCCGCAAGCTGTGCCAGCGCATCGTGATAGGGCCGGTAACACATATTTAGACGACGCTCACGCTCGGTCGCATCTGCGTGTCGGTTACCGGGGATGATCGAGCCGTCATAGAGCTTCATCAGCAGCGTCGGATCGTCCTCGCCCCGGTTGGGGTCAATCACGAGGCGCGAGAAGTTGGCTGCGATTACGGGGGCGTTCAGGACCTCACCCAGATGTTTAGAGACCTCGTAGGCGCCCACGTCATAAGCGATGTGACGCTCCATATCCTCGCGCGGCAGGCCTAGGTCTCCGCCGTTGATATCGGGCGGCACCATGTTGGTGGCGTGGTCGCAAGTAATCAGCCAACGCGACGGGCGATCCGCGCCGTGAACAAAAAACGGAGAGTATGTCATGAGCCTGTCATCTTGTTTGTCGCAGGTGTAGGACAGTTGCGTTGGAAAGGGAATTGCGCAATAAGCAGCCTGAGCAATGTTTGCGGTAACATTTACGCGTTTGAGGAGAGCCTGATCAATGCGACGCCTGAGAAATGTGAAAATCGTGGCGACGCTGGGACCGGCGTCCAATGACTATGACACCATCCGTGCGCTGCATGAGGCAGGGGCCGATGTATTCCGGCTGAACATGAGCCATGGCAGCCACGATGAGATTCGCGAGAGGCACCGTATAATCCGGCAGATCGAAAAGGATCTGGAAAGCCCGATCGCGATTCTGGCTGATCTGCAGGGGCCAAAGCTGCGCGTTGGCGTGTTTGCAAATGATGCGGAAGAACTGGAGGAGGGCGCCGCATTCCGTCTGGATCTTGATCCGGCAGCCGGGGATATCACCCGGGTCTGCCTGCCACATCCCGAAATTTTTGCCGCATTGGAGCCAGGTGCGCGCCTGCTGGTCAATGACGGAAAGATTCGTCTGATCGTACAGGATTGCGGACAGGATTTTGCACATTGTACCGTTGAAGTCGGCGGCACGATCTCGAACCGAAAGGGTGTGAACGTGCCTGACGTGGTGCTGCCATTGGCAGCGCTGTCGGCCAAGGATCGCGACGATCTGGAATTTGTCTGCCAACTGGGTGTGGACTGGTTGGCGCTGAGCTTCGTTCAGCGTGCCAAGGATGTGTTCGAGGCGCGCGCACTGGCGGATGGCCGAGCATCGATCTTGTCCAAGATCGAAAAACCTGCTGCGGTCGAAGCTTTTGACGATATCCTTGACGCCTCAGACGGGATCATGGTTGCGCGGGGTGATCTGGGCGTCGAACTGCCTGTTTCGGCAGTCCCCCCGATCCAAAAACGTCTGGTGCGTAAATGCCGTACAGCCGCGAAGCCTGTGATTGTCGCAACCCAGATGCTGGAAAGCATGATCGAAAGCCCAATGCCCACCAGAGCAGAGGTTTCGGACGTGGCCACCGCGATCTACGAGGGTACCGATGCAATCATGCTGAGTGCTGAATCGGCTGCTGGTTCTTATCCCATCGAGGCGGTTCAGACGATGAACAAGGTTGCCATCGAAGTTGAAGCTGACCCGACCTATACGCAGATTATTGCCGCGTCGCGTACCGCCAAGGGGACGACCATCGCTGATGGTATCGTGGCTGCGGCACGCGAGATTGCCGAAAAGACTGACATCAAAGCCATCTGCTGCTTCACTCAAAGCGGGACCACCGCCTTGCTCACCGCCCGTGAGCGTCCCGGTGTGCCTATCATCGCGATGACCCCCGCCACCGGCACCGCCCGCAGGCTTTGCCTGAGCTGGGGTTGTCATTGCGTCTTAACCCCTGAACAAGAGCGGTTCAAAGGTGCGGTCGTCAGCGCCGCTCGCGCCGCCCGATCGGGTGGTTTCGCCGCTGAGACTGATCAGATCGTGGTCACCGCCGGCGTCCCTTTCAATGTTCCTGGCACTACCAACATCTTACGTATCGCCCCTTGTGATGAACGGCTGATCTACAACACTGATCCGGGCTAAGCCCGGATCACCACTACTAATTTCAGTTTGATACCAAGCGTATGCCTAATATTTGGGCATATAATAATATTTATTTACAGTGCCTTAGAAGTTTGAGGGTTGTATCCAGCAATAATCTCTCTGTTTTTGCGTGTTTTTTCGGGATACTTGCCCTTAGGGCGGTCTACTCAAGCAAGTTCCAGGTTCCGGCTGCCCTGCCGGGGGCGAGGGCCCCGGCCAAAGCAACAATAACGGAGGAACGGCATGACAACGAAAATTGTCATAGGACTGGACGGGACAGAAACCGGAGAACGCGCGATCGCCTTTGCCAAAGACTTGGCCGGGCGTATCGGTTCATGCGAGCTTCTGGCGGTTTACGTCATCGAATGGTCTCCTTTCACATTCCAGACACCAGAAGAGAACGCCCTGCGCCACAAACGGCGCGAAGAAGAGGTTGCGTTAGCTACGTCACGGATCATCGAGCCAGCGGTCGAAGCGTTGAAGGCTGCAGGATTCGAGGCGCGCGGCATCGTCCGTCACGGAGATGTGGCGGAAACGCTGAATGCAATCACGGTTGAAAACGGTGGCTCCCAGATCGTTGTGGGTCGGGCCTCGGCAGATGGGTTTAAAAAACGCCTGTTTGGCAGTTCGACCCAGAACCTTGTCATGCACGCCGATGTTCCGGTTACGGTCGTGAACTGAGGGGAGAGATTATGATGAATATTCAGAACAAACTGAGTCTGGCAGCACTTGCCGCTCTGGTTGCGAGCCCCACTGCCGCACAGGAGGCGGTCGGGTTGGACGATAAAATCAACCAGGCCTTTGCTGATTTCACCGGGCCTTTCGTCAGCTTTATTTTTGCCCCGTTTCCGGGCACCGGGTTCCCTTGGATCGTGGGTTGGCTGGTCATCGCCGCGACCGTCTTCACGCTTTATTTTGCCTTTGTACAATTGCGTTTCTTCGGTCATGCGATCAGCCTTGTGAAAGGTGACTATTCTGATCCCAATGATGCGGGTGAAGTTAGCCACTTTCAGGCGCTGGCAACGGCGCTGTCCGGTACAGTTGGCCTCGGTAATATTGCCGGTGTTGCGGTCGCCGTCGGTATCGGCGGGCCAGGTGCAACTTTTTGGATGATTGTCGCAGGCCTGTTGGGCATGGCGTCGAAATTCACCGAATGTACGCTGGGTGTAAAGTACCGCAACGAATATGATGACGGCACCGTTTCTGGTGGTCCAATGTATTATATGTCGAAAGGGTTCAACGAACTTGGCCTGCCGGGCGGTAAAATTCTGGCCGTTCTGTTCTCGATCTTCTGCATCCTTGGCGCGCTTGGTGGGGGCAATATGTTCCAGGCCAATCAGGCGCATCAGCAGATCGCAGGCATCGTCGGAGATTACCCGGGCTGGATCACTGGCCTGGTCTTTGCAGGCATCGTCTTTGCAGTGATCGTGGGCGGCCTGAAATCCATCGCGCGCGTGACTGAGAAAGTCGTTCCTTTCATGGGCGTGATGTATGTGGCCGCGGCTCTGGTGATCATCCTGATGAACGCGGATCAGATCGGTTGGGCCTTTGGCCAGATCTTCGCAGGAGCCTTCACCGGTCTTGGTGTTGCTGGCGGTATGGTCGGCGCATTGATCCAGGGCTTCCGGCGTGCGGCGTTCTCGAACGAAGCGGGCGTTGGTTCTGCGGCGATTGCCCACTCGGCGGTTCGCACCAAAGAACCGATCACCGAGGGCTTTGTGTCTCTGCTGGAGCCGTTCATTGATACGGTTGTGATCTGTACCATGACCGCGTTGGTGATCATCATCACGCAGCAGCTGATCGTCGATCCGGAGACCGGAAACTATATGCTGAACGAAGCCGGTAATGCCATCGCAACGGTTGACGGAAACTCGGGCGTCAGCCTGACTTCAGCCGCCTTTGGCAGCGCGTTCAGTTGGTTCCCTTACGTTTTGGCAATCGCAGTAGTTCTGTTCGCCTTCTCGACCATGATCAGCTGGTCCTACTACGGCCTCAAGGCCTGGACCTACCTGTTCGGTGAGGGGCACACCAAGGAACTGGTGTTCAAGGTCATCTTCTGCATCTTCGTAGTCATCGGTGCAGCGGCTAACCTTGGCCCCGTTATCGACTTCTCGGATGCGGCGATCTTTGCCATGGCGGTTGTGAACGTCTTCGCGCTCTACTTCCTGATGAAAGTGGTACGTCAGGAACTGGCGTCCTACGCCGAACGGCTGAAGAGTGGCGAAATCCGCAAATTCGAACATTAATCCAAACTACCGGGGCGGCGCGCGTCGCCCCGGTGCCTAGCCAGCCTGCAAAAAGCGCAGATTCTGGCCCAAACCCCCTTGCCAGTATGACCGAACTTGCGTAAACGGCGCTTCTGATCGCGTGACCGGCCGAGATGGCATGCCGAGTCGCGTCTGAAACCGAACCCCGAAAGGAGACGGAAATGCCTAAGATGAAGACAAAGTCGAGCGCCAAAAAGCGCTTTAAGGTGACTGCGACCGGTAAGGTCCTTGCTGGCCAGGCCGGCAAACGGCACGGCATGATCAAGCGGACCAAGAAATTCATCCGCGACGCCCGTGGCAACACCACCCTGTCCGCCCCCGACGCCAAGATCGTCAAGGGCTACATGCCCTACGACCGCTAAGAGGAGATTAAGAGATGTCCCGCGTTAAAGGTGGAACCGTAACTCACGCCCGTCACAAGAAGGTCATCAAGGCTGCCAAAGGTTACTATGGCCGCCGCAAGAGCACCTTCAAGGTTGCCCGTCAGGCCGTAGACAAGGCCAACCAGTATGCAACCCGCGACCGCAAGAACCGCAAGCGCAACTTCCGCGCGCTGTGGATCCAGCGGATCAACGCCGCTGTCCGTTCGCATGACGAGGCACTGACATATTCGCGCTTCATTAACGGCCTGAACCTGGCCGGTATCGAAGTGGACCGCAAAGTTCTGGCCGACTTGGCTGTGCACGAACCGGAAGCGTTCGGCGCGATCGTCGCCAAAGCACAGGCCGCGCTGGCTGCCTGAACCTCTTTCGAGAGACAGTGAATGAAAGGCCGTCCCAGCTGGGACGGCCTTTTTTTTGAATCCGTAACGGGTGTCGATTGCGCCAGGTTGGCAAATTGAGCTCCCTAGGGCGATGAAGATAAATATCTCACCGCCTCCAACATCCTGGGCTGAATTGTACTGCAGAGAACGCACCAAGCTCCGGCATCAGGGTGCAATGGTTGATGCGAGAGATCCAATCCGCCTTGAGAAATGGTAGTGTGCAACGCCCGTGAAATGTCGTGAATTCAGTGGGATGATTTTATGAGATCGTTCAGACCATGGCAGGCATCGCAGGTGATGCCCGGTATGGGTGGCGGAGACGAAGGGATTCGAACCCTCGAGACGGTTTCCCGCCTACTCCCTTAGCAGGGGAGCGCCTTCGACCACTCGGCCACGTCTCCGCTGGCCGGTATATCCTTGCCTGTCATCCAGATACAAGGCGATTTTCTATGTCTGGAAAATTTTTCTGAATACCGATGATCAAACCCACAAGAAGGAGCGCTGGGGCTACCGGAAGCAGGGGTGCGAAACCCCCGAAATGCTGAAAAACATGCAAAACCTTGCCAACTCCACCTGTTCTGGCGCATATTTGTCTAGTTTTAAGGCTCTAATAACTATTCAGATTTAGCTTTCTGAGGCGACAGATATCGGGCATGGGGTGTTTGGCACCCTGGTAGGTACCTTTTGGGGGAAGGGGACTTGGGTTTGGCCTGGTTGAAATTGTTTTGTGTTTTCTTGGTTCTAGCGACGCTGCCTGCGTCGGCCATCGCATCAATCGGAAAAGTGCTCAGTGCTAAACCGGGCGCGGATATTATCCGGGCCGGTAAAAAGATACGCTTGCGTGAAGGGATGGATGTTGTTTCAGGCGATACTATTTCGACCGACAGATCAGGCGTGGTTCAATTGGTGTTCGTAGATGAAACCAAGATCGCGGTTGGTCCGAACGCGCGAATGATCCTGGATGTCTCGATGCTGCGAGGCAATCGGAAGGCAAAAAACTTCACCGTGCAGGCGCTGGGCGGCAGTTTCCGTTTCATTTCGGGCAAAAGCAGAAAGCGCGCTTATTCGATCAAAACGCCCGATGCCACCATGGCCGTGCGGGGAACGACATTTGACATGTGGATTACATCCGGCAGCCAAAGCGCGATGCTGGTAATCGAGGGCACCGTTCAGATGTGCGGCCGACGCGGGTCGTGCCGGTCGGCAAGCCGACAGTGCAGTCTCTTTGCGACCGGTTCGGGCGGTCAGGTGGGGCGCCCGATAGATCAGGAGCAGTATGACAAAGCGCTAAAAGGTGGTTTCCCCTTCATACGCTCGCAAACGCAACTGCTGCCACCGTTTCGGGTGAGTGCCGAAGGGTGTTCGGGCAGACAGGCTCAGGCCCTAAAGATTGAATCTGAAAGGCCAGAGCGGCGCGAAGCACGGCGGCAAACGGAACAAGGTCGTTCTGAGGTGTCGGCGGCCCGCGAAAGCGGGCGATCCGAAGCGCCAGACCGGGCCTCAGCCAGCGCCGAAGGGCGTTCCGGGACATCAGCGCGCGCAGGTGTAAGCGCCTCGGGTGAAACGAGAACATCCGTAAACGCATCCAGTGGAGATAGCGGTGGATCGGGTGTCAGGGCAACGGCGACGGCAGGTAACGCTTCAGCGATAGCTGGTTGGTAGCATCAGGTTACATATATTTTCATGTTCCCCTGCGCCTGGAAGGTGAACGTGGTGGGTAAGATAAGAGACAAAATTGGGCATCGATTAGTATTCAGGCTTGTGGGCTTGGCGCTGATCCTGATGGGCTGCTTCATTAGGGTCGCGGATCCGTATCCCGTTCAAATGTCCAGATTGATTTACTTCGATATCCTGCAGCGTATTTCACCACGGGCTTACAACCCGGATCTGCCGGTCCGCGTGGTGGATATTGATGAAAGGTCTCTGGCAGAATGGGGCCAATGGCCTTGGCCTCGTACCCTGTTGGGTCAGATGGTCGAACGATTGGGCGAATACGGTGCCGCTGCGATTGCCTTTGATATGCTGTTTGCCGAGCCCGACCGATACTCTCCGATGCGACTGTTGCAAGACCCGACCTTGTCCGGACTATTGCAGGTGGATCAGGCCGCGATCGATCTGGACAATGACGTCAGATTTGGGGACGAAGTTGCGAAATGGCCAGTGGTTCTGGGTGTGGCAGCCCGGCAAACCGATAGCGGTTCGGCCATTGTACCGAAGGCGGGGTTAGTCGAAATCGGAGAGAACCCCGCAGCTGGCCTTGTCAGCGTTGCCCACTGGACCTCTCTGGCACCGCCATTGGGGGAAGAAGCGGCCGGGATCGGGGGTGTTAATGTTTCGCCCCAAGGAAGTTTGGGTGTGGTGCGACGGGTCCCTGTGCTTTGGTCCGGGCCCAACGGTGTATTACCTGCGCTTGGGGTTGAAGCCCTGCGGGTGGCCATGGGCGAATCCGTTTATTTTGCCGAAGGATCGCAGGACGAGATCGGCATCATGCTTGAGGTTGGTCTGGGTGATTTTGTGCTGCCGACCACCGAGAATGGCGAGATTTGGGTGCGTTACAGGCGGGACAATCCTGGCCTCTATCTGTCGGCCGATGATGTCATGCGTAGCGGTAGTGATCCAACGCTTCAGTCAGAGATAGAAGGACGGATCATTCTGGTCGGCACCTCTGCGGCGGGCCTGTTCGATATGCGCGAAACGGCACTGGGTGAATCTGTTCCCGGTGTTTCGATTCACGCCCAGATTATCGAACAGATCATCCTTGGCGATGTGCTGAGCAGATCGGATGTTACCTCAGCGCTTGAGTTGTTGGCGTTCGTGATCCTGGGCGTCGTTGTCACAGTGGTCATGTCCAACTATGGGGCGGTCGCTTCTTTTGCTGCAGGTGGTGTGGCCGCATCGGCCGTGATTGCCATCAGTTGGTTGGCGTTCCAGAACCAGTCGGTTCTGTTTGATGCGACCTTCCCTTTGGCCGGAGGTATGGCCAATTTCGGGCTTCTGGCCGGGTACCTCTTTGTTTCGACCGAGCGGGAGAAGCGGGTGATCCGCCAGACTTTCTCGCATTATGTCGCACCGGAAATCCTCGATGAGATGGAGGCCAACGGGCATCAGCTGCAATTGGGAGGTGAATCTCAGGAGATCACGGTGATGTTTTCGGACATTCGGGGCTTCACGCCATTGTCCGAGTCTGTATCAGCCACCGATCTGGTGGCCTTGCTGAATGCGCTGTTCTCAGAGATCGGGGATCAGATTCTGGTCGAGCGTGGAACGATCGACAAGTTCATCGGCGATGCGGTTATGGCTTTTTGGAACGCACCGCTGCCCGTGGATGATCACCCGTGCCGCGCTGCTTTGGCCGCGCTGAAGATGCGCGGCGCGCTAGATAAGTTCAACACTTTGCCCATCATGCGCGGGCGTCCTCCCATCGCTCTGGCGACAGGCTGCGCAACCGGAGCCGCCTGCGTAGGCAATATCGGCTCGCGGCGCCGGTTCAATTATACAGTAATCGGAGATGTGGTGAATGTGGCAGCGCGGATCGAACAAAACTGCCGACATGTGGATTATGATATTCTGGTCTCAGACTCTATTCGCCGTGTCACCAATTCTGATCTTGCGCTGCTAGAGGCGGGCTTCGTGGATTTGAAAGGCAAAAGCGAGCCAGAGCCTGTTTATGTACTGGTCGGAGATCGAGAAGTTGCAGGCAGTGCATCGTTTCAAAAGCTGCAGACCGCACACATAGGTCTACTAGAGGCGATACGCGCACGGAAATCACAGACCGTAGTCGCTGGGTTGTGCAAGGAATGTGCCAAGCATGCGATGGCGGTTGAGCCAGGTTTGGCATCATTCTATCGCGCGCTACCGGGGCGCATGGCGGATTTCCGATCAGAGGTGCTTCATGCGCGGCCGGTGTTTAGTCATCATCATGGTCTGCGCGAAGGTGCAGAGTAAGTACTTCGCCATATGCTTTGGAAAAGAGAACGGGGCGCTGTTGAAAATCAACTGCGCCCCGCCGGAAGTATCAATCTCGCCCCCTCGAATACCATCTAAAACAACACGGGCTAAAACTTTCGATATATTCGAGATCGACCTTCTGTCCCCATATTTAACGAATTCGGCAGGGTAGACAGTGAAGAAGTTCACATTACCCTGAAATTGTTTAAATTTTTTCTTAGCGCCAGTCGAAAAACCCTGGTCCGGCCTGTATCAGCAGAGAGGCGGCCATTGTCTGACCCAGTTTTGCGCCGTCTTCGAGCGCCCCGGTGGCCTCTTCGCTGATCGCCTCGGAACCGTCCGGGCGCAGAACTTCTCCGCGCAAAGTAAGTTGGCCATCCTTAACCTGCGCCAAACCGGCGATCGGTGTTTCGCATGAGCCATCCAGCCCGGCCAGAAGGCTGCGTTCAGCCGCAAGGCGTTGGCTTGTTTCAACATGATGAATCGCCGCCAGCATCTCGGCGGTGCGGCTATCGTCGCTGCGCCGTTCAATGCCGATGGTGCCCTGCGCAATGGCAGGTAGCATGTCATCAGGCGATATAGCAGTCGCGGGGACGTCTTTCATATCCAAGCGGCGCAATCCGGCCATGGCCAGGAAGGTACAATCGGCCACGCCATCTGCCAGCTTCTTCAGGCGAGTCTGCACATTGCCGCGAAACTCGACCACTTTCAGATCGGGCCGCCGATTCAGCAACTGCGCCCGGCGGCGCAACGATGAAGTCCCGACAACTGCGCCCTCTGGCAGATCGTGAATCGAACTCAGAGTCGGCGAGATAAACGCGTCGCGCACATCTTCGCGCGGCAGGAATGTATCCAGCACCAGCCCGTCAGGCTGTTCGACGGGCATGTCCTTGGTCGAATGTACGGCGATGTCGATCTCACCTTTCAGCATCGCCTCTTCGATTTCCTTGGTGAACAGACCCTTGTTGCCAATCTCTTTCAGCGGCCGGTCCGCGTCGATCATGGCGCGGTTGTCACCGGTGGTCTTGATTACCACGATCTCAAACGCGTCCTCAGGCAGGTCGAAAGCGGCGCCAAGTCTCTGACGGGTTTCATAGGCCTGCGCCAGCGCCAGCGGAGATCCACGGGTGCCGATTTTCAGAGGCGATGCGGGGGTAGGCAATATCAGACTCATGTGCACAGCTTTAGTCGCGTCACATTGCCCTGACAATGGGGGCAGCGCTTGACAAATTGCCACTGAGGGCCGACGCGTTGCACCAAACCGGAACACTGGGGGCACGAATGGCCGAGACAAAGAAATTGCTACGGGCGCTGGCGGGGGAAGTGCAGGATGTGCCGCCGATCTGGATGATGCGGCAGGCCGGGAGGTATTTGCCTGAATATCGTGCAACGCGCGCGCAGGCCGGAGATTTCCTGTCTCTTTGCTATAACCCCGAGCTTGCCGCCGAAGTCACGCTTCAGCCCATTCGCCGCTACGGCTTTGATGCCGCGATCCTGTTTGCTGATATCCTGCTTGTGCCGCAGGCGCTGGGTGCAGATTTGTGGTTTGTCACCGGCGAAGGTCCTCGCCTTTCGACTATTACACGGGAGTCGGAGTTTGATACGCTGAAGCCGGTTGATGCAATTCATGAGACGCTCTCTCCGGTGTATGAAACCGTGCGTATTCTTTCGCGTGAGCTTCCTTCTGAGACAACTCTGATCGGATTTGCAGGCGCGCCCTGGACAGTGGCGACCTACATGATCGCCGGACGGGGCACCCCGGATCAGGGGCCAGCCCATGCGCTGCGCGAAGAAAACACTGCGCTGTTCGAGGCGCTGTTGGATCGGATCACGGCCGCGACAATAGAATACCTGTCTGCCCAAATCGAGGCAGGGGCCGAGGTTGTCAAAATATTTGATAGTTGGGCGGGATCATTGAAGGGCGAAGCGTTTCAGAAATACGCCGTAGAACCCTGTCGCGTGATTACTGCCGCCATAAAAGCCCGCCATCCGGGCATTCCCGTCATCGGTTTCCCACGCGAAGCGGATCAGGGTTACATCGGTTTCGCCAAGGCCACCGGTGTGGATTGTGTCGCGCTGGACAATTCTGTGTCGCCCGAATGGGCTGCTGCGAATGTGCAAGTCGATGGGTGTGTGCAGGGCAATCTGGCTTCATCGCATATGGTGACAGGCGGGCAAGCGCTTGTCGATGAGACGCGGCGGATTGTCGAAGCCTTCTCAAAAGGACCGCATATCTTCAATTTGGGTCATGGTATTACGCCAGATGCGGACCCTGAGAACGTTCAATTGATGATCGATACGGTGCGCGGGCGGTAAGCCTGGCGAGGGGGCCAGCCCCCTCTTGGCCTGCGGCCAATTCACCCCCGAGGTATTTTTAGCCAGATGAAGCGGGAGGAAGTTCGTTCAAAATCTCATTTGTATGCTCTCCGCGTTTGGGGCTGGGCCGCGGTTGCCAGTTGTAGGTTGAGAATCTAGGAGCGGCTGCGGCTTGACGTGTTTCGTCGTGGTCGACCCATGTTTGGCGAGCCGAATTCATGGGGTGATCTCGTGCTTCTTGTGGACTTAGGACCGGCGCAACGCAGGCGTCTGTCCCCTGGAATAGCGCCGCCCATTCGTCGCGCGGTTTTCTGGCAAAGACTTCGCTCAACCGTTCCGTCAGATTGGGCCAAGCGGTCTGGTCGTATTGCTGAGCGAACTCCGCATCATCGCTGAGCCCGAGGATGTCCAGGAAGTGAGCATAGAATTTTGGCTCTAGACATTGAACTGAGATGAAGCCGCCATCTGCGCAGGCGTAGGTTCGGCTCCAATGCGGTCCGTCAAGCAGGCTTTGACCCCGGGTGTCGGACAGGTTGCCGGTTTGGCGCAGGCTCATCAGCAAATTCATCATGTGTGCCGAGCCATCGTAGATGGCGGCGTCCACCACCGTGCCTTTGCCTGTGCTCCGGGCATTCAGAAGCCCGGCGAGCAGACCTGCAACCAGATACATCGCACCACCGCCGATATCCCCGACTAGTGTTGCGGGCGTCAAAGGCGGTTGGCCGGGCGGCGACGCGTAGGATAAAGCCCCTGAAAGGGCAATATAGTTGAGATCATGGCCCGCTGTCTCAGAAAGTGGGCTATGCTGCCCCCAGCCTGTCATTCGGCCATAGACCAGCTTTGGGTTCAGGTGATGACAGTCTTCCGGCCCCAGCCCCAGCTTTTCCATCACGCCGGGGCGAAAACCCTCGATCAGCGCATCAGCCGTTGCGATCAGCCGTTTTGCAACGCTAAGATCCTGCGGGTCTTTGAGGTCCAGTGCAATTGATCGTTTGCCGCGATCCAGCAGCGAACGTTCAGGCATACCCGGAGTGACGGCGGACCCTTTGCGATGGATGGTGATGATATCGGCGCCCATATCCGCCAGCAGCATGGCCGCGAAGGGGGCTGGGCCCAGCCCTTCGATTTCGATGATGCGTATGCCGTGCAGCATGTCTTCCTCCTGCGGCGCAGGGTTTCTGTTGGGCGGAGCGAATGCAAGCGAAGAATCCCGATCCAGTGCCTTGGTGTGAGCAAACTGGTTGCCTGCATCGATGTTTCAGGGCTAGGTCTTTGTGGTCTGCCGTAGGATTAAAAAGAGGTTGAGAGATGCAGTTAAGCGATACCCGTGAAATTCAGGCGCCGCCTGCCGCCGTTTACGCTGCGTTGCTGGACCCTGAAGTATTGAAAGCCTGCATCAGCGGCGCGCAGGAGATTACCGGCGATCCAACCGAGGGGTATAATGCGACCGTGGTGCAAAAGGTTGGCCCTGTGAAGGCGACTTTCAAAGGCACTGTGACCATGTCCGACATGGTTGAGCCTGAACGCCTGACCATCGCTGGTGAGGGCAAGGGGGGCGCCGCAGGCTTTGCCAAGGGAAGCGCAGATGTAACCTTCGCGCCCAGCGAGGCTGGTGGCACCCTTCTGACCTACGAGGTCGAGGCTAAGGTGGGTGGCAAACTGGCTCAGCTGGGCAGCCGCCTGATTGATGGGTTTGCCAAGAAGATGGCCGATCAGTTTTTCGCCAATCTTCAAGAATATTTCGAAGGTCCGCCACCGCAAGAAGACGCTGCCGAAGAAGAGACCAAGTCAGGCTGGCTAGGTCGCCTGACGGGACGAGACTGAACCCTGCGCACACGCGCATGGCACTGTGCGGAATTGGACTGTTCGACGATGGTCCGTCACGATAGGTTGCGGGGTCAGAACGAGGGTACGCATGACGACCATATTGTCGATCCGGGATTTGCGGAAGTCTTATGCCGATGGGTTTGAGGCGCTGAAAGGTGTGTCTCTGGACATTGAAGAAGGTGAGATTCTAGCGCTGTTGGGCCCCAATGGGGCGGGTAAAACAACGCTGATCTCGACTGTGTGCGGTATTACCACGCCGACTTCGGGCTCGGTCACCGTAGGTGGCCATGACATCCAGACCGAGTATCGCGCGGCCCGCAAGATGATTGGGCTGGTGCCGCAGGAAATCGCGCTGGAACCGTTCGAGAAGGTCTGGAACACTGTCCGCTTTTCACGCGGGCTGTTCGGTCATAGCGGAGACAACGCTAGGATCGAGGAAATCCTGCGCAAGCTGTCCCTATGGGACAAACGCCGTAACGCAATCAAGGAACTATCCGGAGGCATGAAGCGACGTGTGCTGATCGCGAAAGCCTTGGCGCATGAGCCAAGGGTGCTGTTTCTGGATGAACCCACCGCCGGCGTAGATGTCGAGCTACGTAAGGACATGTGGGAGATCGTGGCCGAATTGAAGCAGGCTGGTGTCACCATCATCCTGACCACTCACTACATCGAGGAAGCCGAGGCAATCGCCGACCGTGTGGGTGTCATCGACAAGGGTGAACTTTTGCTCGTGCAGGACAAAGACACATTGATGGCGCAGATGGGCAAAAAGCAGATTGAGGTCATGTTGACCGAGCCTATTTTATCGGTTCCCGACGTTCTGTCCGATCATCAACTGACGCTCAACGGTGCAGGCGATGCGCTGATCTATACTTACGACACCAATGCCGAGCGCACGGGCATCACCACTCTTCTCAATGATGTTGCACAGGCCGGTCTAGTGCTGCGTGATGTGCAGACGCGGCAATCGAGCCTTGAAGAGATTTTCGTCAACCTCGTGTCCGGAGAACCCGCATGAACTGGTCCGCTATTACTGCCATCTACCGGTTTGAAATGGCCCGGTTCTTTCGCACACTGGCGCAGAGTTTTCTGTCGCCGGTCCTGTCGACCTCGCTTTATTTCGTGGTGTTTGGCACTGCCATCGGCAGTCGCATTCAAGAGATTGAAGGCGTGTCCTACGGGGCCTTCATTGTGCCGGGTCTGATCATGTTGTCCGTAGTGATGCTGTCAATCTCGAACGCGTCCTTTGGCATCTACTTTCCCAAATTCTTGGGTACGATTTATGAGTTACTTTCAGCCCCCATCAATTTCATCGAGATTGTGATTGGTTATGTGGGCGCGGCCGCAACTAAGGCACTGTTTGTAGGTCTTGTCATTCTGGCCACTGCGACGTTCTTTGTGGACATTCGCATTGAACACCCGTTTGCCATGGCGGCTTTCCTGATCCTGTCCTGCCTCAGCTTTTCCTTGCTGGGTTTCATCGTGGGTATCTGGGCGGGTAATTTTGAACAGATGTCGCTTGTCCCCCAGCTTGTTGTGACGCCCCTGATTTTTCTGGGTGGGACGTTTTACTCGATCTCGATGCTACCTCCGCTTTGGCAGACGATCACTCTGTTCAACCCCGTGGTTTATCTGATTTCCGGGTTCCGCTGGTCATTCTACGGTATCGCAGATGTCCCGATATTTTGGAGCCTTCTGGCCATACTGGCCTTCACCGGAATATGCCTCGCGATCATTGGCTGGATCTTCAAAACCGGTTGGCGCATCCGCAGCTAGTGCGTTGCATTTTTGCCCATCAGGTGTGTGAAATTGGTTCACGTCGCGTTTATGGCGCTTCGGGTCTCTTGTTTACGGCTCCGGCGCGCTCTACATCGGCTTCCATGAAACTCAGCCTGCCCTTCATGAAAAAGCCGCCACTTGTGGCCGTTGTTCGCCTGTCCGGTGCCATTGGAATGGCCGGGCGAGGGTCGATGAACGCGACCGCTCTGGCACCGGTGTTGGAGAAAGCCTTTCGCAAGGGCAAGCCCGCTGCGGTCGCGCTGGAGATCAATTCGCCGGGCGGCTCCCCCGTTCAAAGCTCATTGATCGGTGCGCGTATCCAACGGCTGGCGGAAGAGCTTAAGATCCCTGTCTACGCCTTCGTCGAAGACGTGGCGGCTTCGGGTGGATATTGGTTGGCGGTTTCAGCGGATGAGATTTGGGCCGATGACAGTTCGGTTCTGGGGTCGATCGGCGTGATATCGTCGGGATTTGGCGCGCATGTTTTTCTGGCACGTCAGGGCTTTGAACGACGCGTACATACTGCGGGTCAGTCGAAATCAATGCTCGACCCGTTTGCTCCGGAAAAGAAAGAAGACATTGCACGGCTCAAAGTGCTGCTGGGCGATATCCACGAGAATTTCATAACCCATGTGAAATCTCGCCGGGATGGCAAGCTGGACAGCAGCGCTGATCTGTTCAATGGCGAGGTCTGGCTGGCCCGTCGCGCGCAACAGCTGGGCCTGATTGATGGTATTGCCCATCTGAAGCCCAAGATGCAGGAGAAGTTTGGCGACAAAGTCAGGTTCCGCCGCTATGGCCTGCGCAAACCGATCTGGTCGCGCTTTGGCGCGACGCTGGCGCAGGATGCCATAGCCGGTATTGAGGAGCGCGCTGCCTACGCGCGTTTCGGGTTGTAGAGTGATCATCAAAGCAGTCACCTTGTTCCTGATCGCCATGGGCGTTCTGGCGATGTTCGGCAAGCTACGCTTTCCTGGACAGAAACGATTGAGTTCTGCGAAATGTCCGCGTTGTGGGCGGTTTAGGATCGGCAAAGGCCCGTGTCCTTGCGAAGAAGGAGGCCGTGGATGACGGCATGGCTGTTCTCCGGCCTCGGGCTGCTGATCCTGTTGTTGGCAGGTGACGCGCTGGTGCGTGGGGCCGTGAACCTCAGCCTGCGGTTGGGGGTTCCCGCCCTGATCGTCAGCCTGACAATCGTTGCATTTGGAACTTCGGCCCCTGAGCTGCTGATAGCAATCAGCGCCATCAAGGAAAACGCGCCGGGCATTGCGTTGGGTAACGTGGTGGGCTCGAATACAGCGAATATCTTGCTGGTTCTGGGATTGCCCGCGCTTCTGGCGACCTTGCACACAAGTGAGTGCGACAGCCGCAAAAACTACATCTTCATGCTTCTGGCGTCGGTGTTATTTATCGGGTTGGCTTTTTGCGGGGTCTTTAATCTGCTCAGCGGGGCAATTTTGCTGGCTGCGTTGGCTCTGATCCTCGGCAACGCGTTTCGCGAAGCACATGCGCACCGTAAAGCCTGTGGTGAAGCTTGTGCCGATGAGGACGAGCTTGAGGGTCTTGAGGAAGCAGATCCTGACATGCCTTATTGGAAGGTGGCGATCTACCTGATCCTCGGCTTGATCGGACTGCCAATGGGTGCGCATCTGCTGGTCGAAAATGCGACCGTCATTGCCCGGAACTATGGTGTGAGCGAAACAGTGATCGGCCTTACGCTGATCGCGGTGGGTACGTCCCTGCCGGAACTGTCGACAACCGTCATGGCTGCCCTGAGGCGACAAGCGGATGTGGCACTGGGTAACGTCATCGGATCGAACATGTTCAATCTGCTGGCCATTGTCGGCATTACGACCTTGTTTGGGCGTATTCCCGTCGATCCTGAATTCCTGCGTTTCGATCTGTGGGTGATGCTCGGCGCGTCGCTCTTGTTGGTTCCTTTTGTATTCTTCAAGAAAGATATCACACGCGTCTGGGGCCTGATCTTGACAGCGCTCTATGTGATCTATGTTGCAAGCCTGTTAGCCTGACCTGACGAGGAGAATGAGCCCATGACCCGAGCATTGGTGACCGGTGCCGGTAAACGCCTTGGTCGTGCCATGGCGCTGTATTTGGCGCAGCGCGGAATGGATGTCGCTGTGCACTATTCCAGTTCGGATCAGGCCGCGCGTGAAACGGTTGATGAGGTTCAGGCGCTGGGCCGAAGGTCAGTTGCGCTGCAGGCCGATCTGCTTGATGAGGGGCAAGTCAGCTCATTGCTGCCGCGTGCAGCTGAGGCGCTGGGTGGTCCGATCACCTGTCTGGTCAACAATGCATCGATATTTGAGTATGACAATATACACACAGCTACCCGCCAAAGCTGGGATCGGCATCTCGACAGCAATCTGCGCGCACCATTCGTACTGACCCAAGCCATGGCCGAGCAGGGGTTGCAGTCGGAGCTTGATGATCAGGGAGAGCCTCTGGCGATTGGGCTGATCGTGAACATGGTGGATATGCGGGTGCGTAAACTGACGCCTGAGTTCATGTCATACACGATTGCCAAGATGGGGTTGTGGGCCTTGACCCGGACTGCAGCGCAGGCTCTGACACCCGCAATCCGTGTGAACGCGATCGGCCCCGGTCCAACGCTGCAGGGTCATCGCCAAAGTGATGCTCATTTTAGCGCTCAGCGGCAGAACACGATTCTGGAGCGCGGCGCGAACCCGTCGGATATTACTGCTGCGCTGGGATACTTTCTGGATGCACATGCCGTTACGGGGCAGCTTCTTTGCGTCGATGGTGGGCAACATTTGGGTTGGCAAACACCCGATGTTCTTGGTGTAGAATAAGTAAATCTGCTGCAAGTTTTGCACCGCTCTCATCTCTGTTACTCGAGCGTTACAAAAATGTCTTAATTTTCATACACTTGTCGCAGATCAAGAAAATTATCCTTTAAAAACAACGTCATAATTTCCTGCCTATTTTTTGTGCAGATCAACGAAAAGGCAAGGATTCAAGGGAAAATCGTGATGCCCCAAAAGTTATCTGCACAGTTATCCACAGAAGCCGTGGATTTGTTTTCTCTTGATCTGAAGCGCACAAGATTGCAGCCATGGTCAGAGAATCATATCTCAGACTCATGACCGCTAGCACTGATTCCGAATCGTCGACCCAAGCCAACGGCTATGCCTGCATTCAGCGTTATGTGAAAACGCTGGACAGCTCGCCGGGTGTGTATCGGATGTTGGATGGGGACAGCCGAGTTCTTTACGTAGGTAAAGCGCGAAACCTGAAGGCGAGGGTATCGAACTACACGCGCCCGGGGCACTCGGGTCGGATCGAGAAAATGATCGCCGCAACTGCCTCGATGATGTTTCTGACCACTCGGACCGAGACCGAGGCGCTGCTGCTGGAACAGAACCTGATCAAGCAGCTCAAGCCCAAATACAACGTATTGTTGCGGGATGACAAAAGCTTCCCGAATATTCTGGTCGCCAAGGATCATGCTTTTCCGCAGATCAAAAAGCACCGAGGGGCAAAGAAAGAAAAGGGGGCTTATTTCGGCCCCTTCGCCAGTGCAGGCGCGGTGAACAGGACGCTGAACCAGCTGCAAAAGGCGTTCCTGCTGCGGAACTGTTCGGATTCCATGTTCGATAGCCGGACCCGGCCGTGCTTGCTCTATCAGATCAAGCGATGTTCTGGGCCGTGCGTCGGACTGATCTCGGAAGCCGATTACCGTGAAAGCGTCAAGGATGCGGAACGGTTCCTGTCAGGCCGATCCACCAAGGTGCAGGAAGATCTCGCCCAGCAGATGATGGCTGCCTCCGAGGCGATGGAGTTCGAACGCGCCGCCGGTTTGCGCGACCGTATCCGGGCGCTAACGCAGGTGCAGACGTCTCAGGGCATCAACCCGCGCGGCGTGGCCGAGGCTGACGTCATTGGCCTCTACATGGACAGCGGTCAAGCCTGCGTTCAGGTGTTCTTCATCCGCGCCAACCAGAACTGGGGTAACCGCGATTTCTATCCGCGCGTCGGCCCGGATGTGTCACAGGCTGAGGCGATGGAAGCGTTCCTGGGCCAGTTCTATGACAACAAGGAACCACCCCGGCAGTTGATCCTGTCTGATGCAATCGAGAATGCCGATCTGATGCAGGAGGCATTGTCCGAAAAAGCTGGACGCAAGGTGGAAATCCTGGTGCCCCAACGCGGTGAAAAGCAGGAACTGATCGCCGGTGCCTTGCGCAACGCACGTGAATCGCTGGCCCGGCGGATGTCGGAAAGTGCCACGCAGGCCAAATTGCTGCGCGGCGTGGCCGAGGCCTTTGATCTGGACGGGCCGCCCAACCGGATCGAAGTTTACGACAACTCTCACATTCAAGGCACCAACGCCGTGGGTGGCATGATCGTCGCGGGCCCAGAGGGGTTCATGAAAAACGCCTATCGCAAGTTCAACATCCGCGGCGATGATCTAACCCCCGGCGATGACTTCGGCATGATGAAAGAGGTCCTGACCCGCCGTTTTACGCGCCTGCAAAAGGAAGATCCGGATCGGGACAAGGGGCATTGGCCCGATCTGCTGCTGATCGACGGTGGTGCAGGGCAGGTGAGCGCCGTGAATGAGATCATGGCCCAGCACGGGGTCGAGGATATCCCGATGGTCGGTGTCGCCAAGGGTGTCGATCGCGATCACGGCAAGGAGGAATTCCACCGCATCGGGCAGCGCCCTTTTGCGCTGAAACGCAACGATCCCGTATTGTACTTTATCCAGCGCTTGCGGGATGAGGCGCATCGCTTTGCCATCGGGACCCATCGCGCGAAACGCGCCAAGGCGGTTGGTGCAACGCCACTGGACGAAATCCCCGGCGTCGGGGCCGCGCGCAAACGCGCCCTGCTGACTCATTTCGGCAGCGCCAAAGCGGTGAGCCGAGCCAATTTGGCGGATCTTAAAGCCGTCGAGGGGATTTCAGCCGGGTTGGCGCAGAAGGTCTATGACTTCTTCCATGACAAGGGCTAGGCCTTTCGCCCCCGCCAAAGGATATAGAGGCCCGACGCCACGATGAGGGCGCAGCCAATCCACATGGTCTGATCCAATCGCTCGCCAAACATCACCACGCCCAAGCCGATACCGAACAACAGCCGCGAATAGCGAAACGGCGTCACAGATGAGACCTCGCCGGTGCGCATCGCCTTCATCAGCGCGGCATAGGCCATGACCCCCATCACGATCGCCCCGCCCATGTGCAGGCTGACATTAGGCGTCAGGGTTTGCAGCGATGTTCCTTCCCAGAATCGATAAGCCAAACCCGCGACAATGATGCAGAGGAAGCCATAGAACCCCAGAACCTCAGTGCCCAGTGTTGCGGGTGCGGCGCGGCTGGCCAGATCGCGCCCCGCAAAGCCGAGCATCCCCAGCACGGCAAGGATTGACAGGGCCGAGAAGCTGTCTCCGGTCGGTTGGATGATGATCACAACGCCAACAAGACCGATCAAAATGGCGCTCCATCGCCGCCAGCCGACGGATTCTCCAAAGAACAACGCGGCCCCTGCGACGACAACCAGTGGTGTGGCCTGAAGGATCACCGTAGCCGCGGACAGTGGCGTCAAAGCGATCGCCAATACATAGAAAAGCCGTCCAAGGATCTCGAAGACCACACGTACCTTCATCGGGCGCGACAACACGTCGGGCTGGAACAGTCGCGTGCTACGTACTGTGGCAACCGCTGCGTAGATTACTGCACCGCCCGCACCGAAGAGAACAAGCACTTGCCAGATCGGGATCGACGCCGAAGCCGCCTTAAGCAGCGCATCCTCCAGCGCGAACAGTGCCATTGCGGCGACCATCCAGGCGCTGCCGATCAGATTTGACCGGGGATCGGTTTGAATATGCGGTGTCATGTCAGCTCTGGGGTGTTGTCTGGTTGGCCAGCCGACAATCTGACGCCAAAGCAATCAAGTGCCAAGATGAAACCTGTAATGTGACCACCGCTGCGACGCTTTGACTTTTAAGACAGCAAACGCTTGTGCTGGGTCAGTTTTTTAAGACCCTGTCTTTTCTGTCTTGAACCGGCGATGTAGGGTCCAAGCCATGAAATGGAACCTGCCGAATATTCTGACTGTACTGCGCCTTGTGGCGGCCCCCGGTCTCGCCGTGATGTTTCTGTATTTCACCCGTCCCTATGCGGATTGGTTTGCTTTGATTCTGTTCCTGTCAGCGGCGATCACCGATTGGTTCGACGGGTATCTAGCGCGCGCCTGGAAACAGGAAACGAAGATTGGCGCCATGCTGGATCCCATTGCCGACAAGGCAATGGTGGTAATCGCGCTGATGATATTGGTGGGCTATTCGACTGAACACTGGACACCATGGCTGGTCCTGCCCGCGACAGTGATCCTGTTTCGCGAAGTCTTTGTCTCAGGCTTGCGAGAGTATCTGGGCGATGTGGCCGGAACCCTGAAGGTCACCAAGCTGGCCAAGTGGAAAACGACGGCACAGATGGTAGCGATCGCGATCCTGTTCTCGCAGGGGATATTCGAGCACCATTTTGTGATGGCCACGTTTGGCATGGATGCGACAACCATTGATCAGGTTCTGGCAGGGCAGGTCGAGGACCTGAACAACATCCGCTGGCATCTTGAGGCCATGTTCTGGTCAGGTCGTATCGGGCTATGGCTGCTCTGGATTGCCGCGACGCTGACATTGATCACGGGCTATGACTACCTACGTAAAGCCATGCCCCACCTGAAGGAGAGCTAACCGATGAACGTGTTGTATTTCGCTTGGATGCGCGAACGCATCGGCCTGCCGAAAGAGAAGATTGAAACTGAGGCCGCAACAGTCAGCGATTTGGTCGCGGAACTGAGCGCGCGTGAGGATCGCTATGCTGCTGCCTTTGCCGATCTGTCGGCCTTGCGCGTGGCGCTGGACCAAGAGCTTTCGGATTTTGACGCCCCACTGACCGGCGTGCGCGAGGTTGCGTTCTTTCCGCCCATGACGGGTGGCTAGAATGCGGATCGTCGTGCAGGAGGCCCCGTTCGATCTGGGGGCCGAAGCCAACGCTTTTGCCGCCGGGGACGATGCCAACGGGGCCATCGTGACCTTCACAGGCGTTGTGCGCGATCTGGCTTCGGGCGATCTGGATGTGATGGAGATCGAGCACTATCCCGGCATGACCGAACGCGCCCTAACCAAGATCGCGGAAGAGGCGCAAGCCCGTTGGTCACTGGGCAACGTTCTGGTGATCCACCGCCACGGAAGGCTTGCTCCGGGTGACCGTATCATGATGGTCGCCACCGCCGCACCGCACCGCAAAGATGCGTTTGAGGCGGCGGAATATCTGATGGATTACCTTAAATCTCGCGCGCCATTCTGGAAGAAGGAAATCACCACGTCCGGAGCAGAATGGGTGGTTGCCAAGGACGAGGATGAAGACGCGCTGACCCGCTGGTAGGGTGCCTAGTCTGCGTTGTTGATCCGCCCGCGCATCTCTTCGGCTTCCTGCCGCGCGGCGCGCAGCCCTTCCATTGCGGCATTCAACTCGGCTTCGGTTTGCGTCAGCTGGTTGGTTAGCTCTGCCTCACGCTGCTGAAGATATGTGATTGCCTGATCGCGTGTTTCTTCGGCCTCGTGCAGCTCCTGACTCATGCGGTCCAGATCGGCTACGTCGCTTTGGCGAACACGGGACAGCCGATGCGCCAGCCAGTTGGCGAACCAACCCATGCAGAAAGCTGCGAACAGGATGATGGCTGTGGCGATGATGAATTCTGTTCTGTTCAACTTACTGGTCCTCTGAGCCTGCATCCGGTGCGTCGGTTTCAGGTGTCTCGATTTCGGCCTCAGATTCGGCCTCGGCTTCCATCGCCTCCAGCCCGGTCAGGGTGTTGGCCACGGGTTCAGGACGGATCAGGCGAAACTCGATGCGGCGGTTCTCTTCGCGGCCTTCTTCGGTTTCGTTATCGGCGATGGGCTGCGTCTCGCCATACCCGACCGCAGAAAAGCTTGAGGTCGGCACGCGCCGTCCGCGCAATTCGTTCAGGATCGACTGTGCGCGCGACTGGCTGAGCTGCTGGTTCATCTCTTCACGGCCCTGACTGTCGGTATGGCCCTGAATCTCCAACCGGATGGGGCCACATTCGCGCAGGATGTCAGCGATCTGGTTCAGGGCATCGCGCGAGTCGGCGGCTACTGTGGCTGAACCCGGTTCGAACGCAATCTTTCTGGCGGCCTGTACCTCTGCCAGCTGCTCTTCGCAGACCTCAGGGTCGGGTGGCGCGTCGGCGGGTGCGGGCGGCTCCTGATAGGTGATTGACAGGGTGTAATCCTGCGCCTCGCCCAGCTTGTCCGACAGCATGCCGGCGATCCGGGCCTTGGCGTCGGGATCATGGCTGATGCCCGACAGCGCTACATTGTCCGGCGTAACGGTCAGGGCGCCATTGTGCAGTTGCGACAGTGCCTCCAGCCCGGCCAAGACGCGTATGGGCCAATCCGCGGGCAGGTCCGGTGCAATCCGGGTGGCTGTGTGCACCTGCAATGATCCAAAGGCGGCACGTGCAAAGCTGTCGGTCATTTCACGCAGCGTTTCGTCACTCAGACGGCCACGCAGTTGAACCAAACCCTCAGGGCTACGTGTTGCGACGAATTCAATAGGCCCAGTCGGGTCATCCGGTTCGGGTTCGGGAAGAATTGCATGCAAGGCGAAGACCTCGGGCAGCGTATTTTCGAGCTCTCCCACGATGCGGTCGAACTCCAAAGGGTTAGTCCCTTGTGTGGCAACTAGAGTGATATCTGCATCCGACAGAGTAACTGAACCCTGACCAAGTTCGGATAGCGCACGAATGCTGAGTTGCGCTGCATTCGCCCAACGCGGAGATGGTACGCCTAGCCCAATGGTGCAGGAATAGGGGCCGGTCAGTCCGGCCTCTCGTGCTGCAGCGACGATGATGTCGCGCGCAACTTCATCCTGGGCCGAGCACGCATCAAACTGCCCGCCATCTTCATCAATCAAATAGCGCAGCGTGAATGGTGTGATTACCGGGCGAGGTGCCGAAATCGAAAGGCCAATTCGCAGACCTGGTGGCGCGGCGCGGCTCAGGTCTTGTTCCAGCTGGTCTTTCTCTTGCTGGCTATCGGCAATGGCCGTGATACGCACCAACCCTGGGCTGGCAGATATCTTGGCCCGTGGCAAATCCGAGAGCGCTTCGATCGCATAGTCGATTGCCTGATCCCAACCGTCTGGCTTGGGATAGTCGGCACTTTCCATCAGGTCCGAGACTGACGCGTCCCGATCAAGGCGTTGCAGCCTGTCTACCAGATCATCGCGATCCAGTGCCGCAGGTACTAGCCCGATAATCGAAATTCCGCTGTCATTGCGCAGGATCTCGGTAGAAAAGCGGGGCGGTGTCAGATCGGCGGTGGGAGCAACCTCCATCTCGTCAATGACGCGCGAGGTGTCGACCTCGGTGCCCGCAGCGATCAGGGCGTTGAATCGGGTCGCCTCAGTCGGAGCTGTGCCGGTCAGAACGACACGCAGGCCATCGGATTCGACTTCGGCCCAATCATGGCCCTGCAAGTTCAAGGCCTTTCGCACGGCCAGTTCCGAGGCGTCTTCGATCTTGCTGACCGCAAATCCAGCGACCACCAGCGATAGCAAGGCGGACACCGCGAAAATCAACGCAACAGCTAGGGCGTAAGGCAAACGCATGGGCGAAATCGAGACTCCTCGGGCGGTTGGTTCCGGGAGTCATACAGAGCGCAGCACAGAGGTGCAATCAGAGGAAAAGGGCGACGCAGAGGAAGATCAGCGGAATCAAGCCGGTGTCACGATTGGCCCGGAAAAGCTGTAGCAATTTGGCGTTGTCCTCCGTGTCCAGCCCCCGCAATTGCCAGGCCAGATGCCACCCCATCGCCCAGGGCCCGCCAAGGGCGACCGCCAAAGCAAGAACCGATGTCCCGGGCAAAGCCGCGTCGATAATTGCAAAGGCCATTAGACTGACGGTTCCAATCAGAAAATACTTGAGCCAACGGGCGGTATCGGTGCCAAACAACCGTGCGGTGGACTTGATGCCGATCAGCTCGTCATCCTCGGCATCCTGATGGGCGTAGATCGTGTCGTAGAACAAAGTCCAGGCGATTCCTGACAGATAAAGCATGATCGCAGGCCAGCCCACGGTGCCGGTATGTGCAGCCCAGGCCAGCAATGCGCCCCAGTTGAAGGCCAGCCCCAGAAAAATCTGCGGCCACCAGGTAAATCGTTTTGCATAGGGATAGATGGTAACAGGCAGCAAAGACAAAACTCCCATCGCAATCGCGGCCCGGTTGAAGGTCAGAAGGATGGCCAGGGCCAACAGACATTGCAGCACCATCCAGAATACCGCCTGACGGACACTCACCTGACCCGAGGGAATCGGGCGCGACCTTGTACGCTCGACCTTCCCGTCAAACTCTCGATCGGTGATGTCATTCCACGTACAGCCCGCGCCACGCATCAAAAACGCACCAATGGCACAACCAACTGCGATCCAAAGATCCTCCCATCGTGGTGCGCCGTCGCTCAGGATGGCCAAGGCCAGACCCCACCAGCAGGGAATCAGCAGCAGCCATGTGCCGATGGGTCGGTCTGCACGGCTGAGCCGCAGGTAAGGGCGGGCAAAGGCGGGGGCGTGGGTGTCGACCCAATTGCCGGTTACGGCATCGGCGACCTGACCGTCTGGTGTTGGGGCATTGCCTTGCATATGTAGGGTCTCATGAATGCGAAGATCAGACTGTATGTAGAGCACCCTTTGGGTCCGGGGCAATCGGTTCCTTTGACGCGTGAGCAGGCGCATTATCTGTTCGGTGTCATGCGCCTGTCGGTTGGGGGCCGGGTCGCCCTGTTCAATGGCAGCGATGGCGAGTGGCAGGCAGAGGTTGCAGAAGCGGGCAAACGAGGCGGTATTCTGTCGTGCGTGGAGCAATCGAAACCTCTGCAATTACCGCCCGATCTGTGGCTTCTCTTTGCACCGATCAAGAAGGCGCGGACCGATTTCATCGTTGAAAAAGCAGCTGAAATGGGGGCCGCACGGATCATACCGGTTCAGACCGAATTCACCAACTCTGAGCGCATTCGACAGGATCGCTTGCAGGCCCACGCAATTGAGGCGGCCGAACAATGTGGCGGCACTTTTGTGCCTGAGGTCGCTGACCTCCAGCGATTGGATCGTATCCTGGGCGCGTGGCCCGATGATCGCCAATTGATGTTCTGTGACGAGGCTGAAGCCGGCTCGGCCCTGCGCTTGGCAGAGAATGAGAAAGGCAAGCCGTGGGCGATCCTGATCGGCCCCGAGGGCGGGTTTTCCGAGCCAGAACGTAAACGGTTGGCGGAGCTACCATTTACCCATGTGGTCAGCCTCGGCCCACGCATCCTCCGCGCCGATACAGCAGCCGTTGCGGCGATGACAATGTGGCAGCAAGCGTTGGGAGATTGGACGTGACGTGGCAATTGGCGCAGGAAACGGACCTGTCCAGGATCGACTCGTTTTTGTCCCAACATATCCAAACATCGATGTTCCCTTTGGCCAATCTACGGGATTTTGGCCTGTGCGGTACGCATCCCCGGTCGTTGAATGCATGGACGCTTGGCAGCCCGTTGCGTGCGGTCTTTGCCATAACAAATGAAGGCATGATCCTGCTGCAATGTCCCGACTGTTCGGATACCGAACTTGCCGCAGCGATTGACCTTATTCGAGGCCGGGCCCTGTTCGGCATCGCGGCTGAGGCAACGCAGGCTCGTCGGATAATGCAGTTGGCAGGTTGGGAGGGGCGACCCGCGACCCTGAACAGCGATGAGCCGGGGTTTTCCCTAGCGTTGGATCGACTTCAAATACCGGATTTCAGTGGGGCAGATCTCATGCCGCTTACTGATGTAGACCGTTCGGTCTTTGAAGACTGGCGAGAATGCTACCTCATCGAAGCCATGGATTTTGATGCTGTGCGCGCACAGACGCAGGCTAGGAAGGACATCAAGACCTATATCGAGCGGGATTCGCATCGAGTTTTGCTACAGAATGGCCTACCGGTCAGCATGACCGGCTTCAACGCCCGCCTGCCTGATGTGGTGCAGATCGGCGGTGTCTACACGCCACCAGATTTACGAGGGCGGGGCTATGCGCGTTTGGCTGTTGCCCTGCATCTGGTTGAGGCGCGCGACGCGGGAGTTTCCAGAGCTGTCCTCTTTGCGGCTTCCGATGCGGCCGCGCGTGCCTATATATCCATTGGGTTCCAGCCTGCAGGTCAATACTCGCTGATCCTGTTCAAAAACCCGGAGGACGTGGCATGAGTTTCTTTCGACCCGAAGCCAAACTGGCCCTGTGGCGCTGGCGCGAAGTGCTGGTTGCAGGGTTTGTTCTGATCCTCGGCCTCAGCTGGATCAGCGGCCCCGGCGGAATGCTGGCGTGGTTGGGGTGGCTGCTGATCGTCGTCTCGATGGCACTGGCGGTGATCGGAGTGCAACGCGCGCGCTTTCGCAATGGTGCGGGAGGACCGGGTGTGGTGACTATTGATGAAGGCCAGATCACCTATCTGGGCCCGCTCGACGGCGGCATCGTTGCAGCCCGCGAAATCGAGCGGTTGGCGTTGGATCCGACCTCGCAACCTGCGCATTGGGTTTTGGATCAGCCGGGGCAGCCGACCCTTCACATTCCGGTGAACGCCGAAGGGGCCGAGGCACTGTTTGATGTGTTCTCAGCACTTCCGGGGCTTAAAACCGAGCAAATGCTGTCGGAACTCAACGGTCGTGCGGCACATCCGGTGGTGATCTGGGAACGCACGCCGTCACGGCCTGCGCACCTTAGGCTGCATTGACACTGGCGCGGTTTGCGCTCAGGACTGACCGCCAAGACAGACACATCAGGATCGGAGCACGGGTCACATGTCCATCCCCCAGTCCGGCGGCGGACCGATCGAACGCCATGAGCAACTGGCCGAATATCTGGAATCGGGCTGCAAGCCCAAGGAAGATTGGCGCATCGGAACCGAGCACGAAAAGTTCGGCTATTGCAAAGACACTCTGAAACCACTGCCGTTTGAAGGCAAACGGTCGATTGTGGCCGTGCTGGAAGGTCTGCGAGACCGCCATGGCTGGGCTGAAGTGCGTGAAGCTGGACATTTAATCGGGCTTGAGAAGGACGGCGCGAACGTCAGCCTGGAACCAGGCGGTGCGTTGGAACTGTCCGGCGCTCCGCTCGAGACAATTCATGAAACGTGTGATGAGGTGAACACTCACCTGCGTGAAGTGAAGGATATCGCCGATGAGATCGGTGTAGGCTTTATTGGTCTAGGCGCAGCCCCGATCTGGACCCATGAAGAGATGCCGTTGATGCCTAAGGGCCGTTACCGGCTGATGAACGATTATATGGAGAAAGTCGGCACCATGGGCCGCGCCATGATGCGGCGCACCTGCACGGTTCAGGTCAATATCGACTTCGGGTCCGAGGCCGACATGGTGCAGAAGCTGCGCGTCGCGCTGGCCCTTCAGCCGGTCGCGACGGCGCTGTTTGCGAACTCTCCGTTTTTCGAGGGCAAGGTGAACGGCCAGAAAAGCTGGCGCAGTTATATCTGGCGGCATCTGGACGATGCACGGACGGGCATGCTGCCCTTTGTGTTCGAAGAAGGCTTCGGGTTCGAACGCTATGTACAATATGCGCTCGATGTACCGATGTATTTCGTCTATCGCGACGGCCAGTATATCAACGCGCTGGGCATGTCGTTCCGCGACTTCCTGCAGGGCAAACTGCCTGCGCTGCCCGGTGAGACGCCGACTCTGTCCGATTGGGCCGATCACCTGACCACGGCATTTCCCGAAGCGCGGATCAAGAAATTCATGGAGATGCGCGGCGCCGATGGTGGCCCATGGCGCAGGCTCTGTGCGCTGCCTGCCTTCTGGGTTGGTCTGACCTATGATCAAACCGCACTGGATGCCGCTTGGGATCTGGTCAAAGGCTGGGATGCCGAGACGCGCGAAGCGCTGCGGGTTGAGGCTGCCAAGGATGGCCTGCAAGCGCAGGTCGGCAACATCAACATGCATGATCTGGCGCGCGAAGTGGTCTCGATCGCCGGCGCCGGTCTGGCGTCGCGCGCGCGCTCCGGTGCGGGTGGTCTGGTGCAGGACGAAACGCATTTCCTGAACGCGCTCAAGGACAGCATCGATACGGGCAAGGTGCCCGCAGATGAGTTGCTGGATCACTACAATGGCGACTGGAATGGCGACCTGACCCGGATTTATCCCGAATACAGCTATTGATCCCCACCGTCCCGCTTGCATTCGCGGGGCGGGGCCGATAGCAGGTTGGCGACCAAATTCAGAGGGCGTCATGGACGATCTTAAGGCAAAATATCTGGGCCAAATCGCCGAAGCTGGCGATGAAAACGCGCTTGAGGCGATCCGCGTCGCCGCCGTCGGCAAAAAAGGCGAGGTCGCGCTGAAGATGCGCGAGCTAGGCAAGATGACCCCCGAGGAACGTCAGGTCGCAGGCCCCGCGCTGAACGCCCTGAAGGATGAGATCAACTCGGCGCTTTCTGCCAAAAAGGCCGCGCTTGCCGACGCCGCGCTGGATGAGCGTCTGCGCACCGAGTGGCTCGACGTTACACTACCGACCCGGGCACGTCGTCAGGGCTCGATCCACCCGGTCAGCCAGGCGACCGAGGAACTGACCGCGATCTTTGCCGAACTGGGTTTCTCGGTGGCCGAAGGGCCGCGGATCGAGACCGACTGGCACAACTTTGACGCTCTGAACATCCCCGGCCACCACCCTGCGCGGGCCGAGATGGACACATTCTACATGCACCGCGCCGAGGGCGACAATCGCCCGCCGCATGTGCTGCGCACCCATACCTCGCCAGTGCAGATCCGCTCGATGGAACTGCAGGGCGCGCCGATCCGCGTGATCTGCCCGGGCGGTGTCTACCGCGCCGACTATGACCAGACTCACACGCCGATGTTCCATCAGGTCGAGGGGCTGGCCATCGACAAGGATATCTCGATGGCGAACCTGAAATGGGTTCTGGAAGAGTTCGTGAAAGCGTTCTTCGAGGTCGACGACGTCGAGCTGCGCTTCCGCGCATCGCACTTCCCCTTTACCGAACCGTCGGCCGAGGTCGATATCCGCTGCTCGTGGGATAACGGTCAGCTGAAGATCGGCGAGGGCGACGACTGGATGGAAATTTTGGGCTCCGGCATGGTCCACCCCAAGGTGATCGCCGCCGGTGGGATTGATCCCGAGGTCTATCAGGGCTTTGCGTTCGGCATCGGTATCGACCGTCTGGCGATGCTGAAATATGGCATTCCGGATTTGCGGGCGTTCTTTGATTCCGACCTCCGTTGGCTGCGGCACTATGGGTTTGCGGCATTGGATATGCCGAATTTGCATGGTGGTTTGAGCCGATAGAGTGCGTGTTGGATAGCTGTCTGATAGCATGCCAAGACTGGTGGAAGCAGCGAGTTTCCAAAAGACCATTGGTTTGGTTCTTGGGTCTTTTTATCGCCAGTGTATTGCCTCTCATGCTCACTTCTTGGGTATGGGGTAACGACTCAGCGGCAATCTTTATTGTGTTTATTGGATCTTTACTGCTGTTTTTGCCTGGAATGATAGTTGCTGGCATGGAGTTTGCACGACCAGGTGCGTTTCAGCTTCGCGACAGAATTCAGAGAGAAAAGACGCGGGATTTGATAGACAAAAGGAAGGGCGGATTTTGGAATTGGTGGTGATCCGTTTGGTTTTCTGACCAGCGCGGCTTTGTGATTTGATCCGTTGTAGGGTGGGGTTTCACCCCGCCGTGGGGTGGTTGGTGGGGTGAAACCCCACCCTACACCAATAAGTTACGTGACAGGGCGGAGCATGTCGCTAGGCTCCGGCGTATGATCTATCAACTGCTTTTTCTTCTGCTGACCGCGACTCCAGCCATCGCTATGGGGCCGTGGAAATCTGACTGCCACGGCGATACTGCCTGTGAGATCGGCGACCGTTCTTACCATGTGCTGGAACCCGATGGCTGGGATGGCGAAACGCCTCTGCCGGTGCTGCTGCATTTCCACGGCTGGGCGCGGCAGGGCGATGTGGTGGTGAACCATGAACGTATCGCCGGGGCGACCAAGCTGCGCGATGTGCTGTTGGTGGCTCCGAATGGGCTGGGCAAAAGTTGGAACTTCTGGACTGCCGATACCGCAGACGTGCCGTTCGCAGATCGCGTGCTTGAGGACGTCGCCAAACGCTATCCCATTGATCTTGAACGCATATATGTCTCGGGTTATTCTTATGGCGGCGCAATGGCATGGCGCTATGTCTGCCAGTCGGGCAATGACATCGCCGCGCTGTTGGCGGTTGCGGGCTCGATCCGCCAGACCGAGGACTGCCCGGAAGCCCCGCGCGAGGTGCGCCATGTGCATGGGCTGGACGATACGGTGATGGATTTTCCCTTTGGCCCGGACGGCGATACGACCTATCCGGTGGCGCTGTGGAAGGCCAAGTTCAACTGCAACGGCGCGACCCCGCGCGGGGATTGGAGCGTGAAGCCGTTCCTGACGCTCAGCCGGGTAGAGTGGACCGATTGCGCGCAAGGGCAGGTGACACTGGACACCCATCCCGGCGGGCACTTTATTCCCCACGGCTGGATCGGCTGGCAGCTGGACGAGCTTTTGGGTCGCACCCCCACCTATCCGTGAGCCGCAGCGCTTGCACCTCGGCGCAATCTTTGCCATTGCCTGTGCCGACTGAATGTTTGCCGAAAAAGGCCCGCTGCAATGAAATTCACTCTGTCCTGGCTGAAAGACCACCTCGATACGGATGCGTCGGTTGATGAGATCGCCGAAGCGCTGACCGATCTCGGGCTTGAGGTCGAAGAGATCGTCAACCCGGCGGACCGTCTGGCGGGCTTTACGCTGGGCCATGTGAAACATGCCGAGAAGCACCCGGACGCCGATAAGCTGCGCGTTTGCACGGTTGAAACCGACGAGGGCGATCTGCAGATCATTTGCGGCGCGCCCAATGCGCGCGAAGGCATCACCGTGGTGGTTTGTAAACCGGGTATGTATATTCCCGGCCTGGATATCACCATCAGCGTCGGCAAGATCCGTGGCGTCGAGAGCTTTGGCATGATGGCATCCGAGCGCGAGCTTGAGCTGTCGGATGAACACGACGGGATTATCGAGCTGCCCTCGGGTGAGGTCGGTGATCGGTTTGTCGATTGGTTGGCTGAGAACGATCCGTCAAAGGTTGATCCGATGATCGAGATCGCGATCACGCCGAACCGCCCGGATGCGCTGGGTGTAGCGGGTATTGCGCGAGATCTGGCTGCACGTGGATTGGGCACGCTGAAGGTGCGTGACTATGTCCCCGTGCCGGGGGACTTTGAAAGCCCGATCAAAGTGTCGATTGATGAAGATACGCTGGATGGCGCGCCGCATTTCACCGGTCGGCTTATCAGGGGCGTCAAAAACGGCCCCAGCCCGCAATGGCTGCAGGACCAGTTGAAGGCGATTGGTCTGCGTCCGATCTCGGCCTTGGTGGATATCACCAACTATATGACCTTCGATCACAACCGCCCGCTGCACGTATTCGATGCCGACAAGGTGCAGGGTAACCTACGCGTTCACCGTGCCAAAGGTGGCGAGAAGCTGGTTGCACTGGATGAGAAAGAATACACACTACAGCCCGGCATGATGGTAATTTCGGACGACGAAGGCCCGGAATCTATCGCGGGCATCATGGGCGGCGAGGAAACCGGTTGTACCGAGGAGACCGTGAACGTCTTCCTTGAAAGCGCGTTCTGGGATCATGTACAGATCGCCCTCACAGGTCGGGCGCTGAAGATAAACTCGGACGCGCGGTATCGATTCGAGCGCGGCGTCGACCCGGAATACACGCGCGAAGGGTTGGAGCATGCGACGCAGATGATCTTGGATATCTGCGGCGGTGAAGCCTCGAATGTGGTCGAGGCGGGCAAAGCGCCGAACCACGCGCGGGCCTACAAACTGGACGCGGCGCGCGTGCAGTCCTTGGTCGGGATGGAGATTCCGGAAAGCGAGCAGCGGCAGACACTGACCCGTTTGGGCTTTCGTCTGGATGGCGAGATGGCGCATGTGCCCAGCTGGCGACCCGATATCATGGGGGAGGCCGATCTGGTGGAAGAGGTTGCGCGGATCGCTTCTCTGACCAAGTTGAAGGGTATTCCGCTGCCGCGTACGACAGCAGGTATCCCCAAACCGGTCATGACACCCACGCAGCGTCGCCAGTCGATGGCGCGCCGGACCTGTGCAGCGCTGGGGTACAATGAATGTGTGTCTTATACCTTCATCGATCAGGCCTCGGCAGCCTTGTTCGGGGGCGGTGACGCAGCAACCATGTTGGAAAACCCGATCTCGTCCGAGATGAGCCATATGCGCCCTGATCTGCTGCCTGGTTTGCTGCAAGCGGCGGCGCGCAATCAGGCACGGGGTTATGCCGATCTGGCCTTGTTCGAGGTCGGGCCGGTGTTCCACGATGGTGAGCCGGGGGATCAACAGACACAGATTACCGGCCTGATGGTTGGGCGTAGCGGTCCCAAGGATGTGCACGGTGCGTCCCGCCCGGTTGACTTGTTTGACGCGAAAGCTGACGCCGAGGCGGTATTGGCCGCAATTGGCGCGCCCGCGAAGGTTCAGATTCTGCGCGACGGCGATGCCTGGTGGCACCCGGGCCGACATGGAAAAATCTGTCTGGGTCCGAAAAAGGTACTGGGCGTCTTTGGCGAATTGCATCCGCGCGTGTTGCAGGCGATGGACATCAAGGGCCCGGCGATGGCGTTCACCATTTGGCCGGATCAGGTGCCGATGCCACGTAGATCCGGTGCGACCCGTTCTGCCTTGGAATTGCGCGACCTGCAGGCGGTCGAGCGCGATTTCGCCTTTGTTGTAGATGCGGATATCGAAGCTCTGACGTTGGTCAATGCGGCTGCGGGTGCTGATAAGGCTCTGATCGAGGACGTGCGCGTCTTTGACGAATTCATTGGCGGTAGCGTCGGCGAGGGCAAGAAGTCTTTGGCCATTACCGTAAGGCTCCAGCCGTCGGACGCGACCCTGAAGGAGAAGGATATCGAGGCGGTCAGCACCAAGATTGTCGAAAAAGTGGTGAAAGCCACTGGCGGCGTCTTGCGGGGATGAGTTGGTTTTCGCCTCCGGCGGGAGTATTTTTGAAATGATAAAGGGGCCATTGCGCCCCTTTTTCACGGGAGGAGAGAAAAATGCTGAAGGTCTATTTGTCCGGAGAGATTCACACGGATTGGCGCGAGCAGATCATTGCGGGCGCCGATGGGTTGGATGTTGAGTTCAGTAGCCCGGTCACCGATCACGGTGCTTCGGACGATTGCGGTGTCACGATCTTGGGGGCCGAGCCGAACAAGTACTGGCACGATCACAAGGGTGCTATGGTCAACGCGATCCGGACCCGCAAGGGCATATCAGACGCGGATGTTGTGGTTGTACGCTTTGGGGACAAATACAAGCAGTGGAACGCGGCATTTGACGCGGGCTATGCGGCAGCACTGGGCAAGTCGATCATTGTTCTGCACGGGGCTGATCATCAGCACGCGCTGAAAGAAGTAGATGCAGCAGCACTCGCCGTCGCTGAAGAACCCGCGCAAGTTGTTGAGATCTTGCGCTACGTTCTAACAGGCGCGCTGCCTGGGTAACCCGATGGCCCGTGGCGGCGGATTTGGATCCCGCCGCACAGGCCTTGGGTATCAATCCCGTGAGGGGATGTTCAGTCCTCTTTGCACTGCGGGTCGATCCAGGAACCTGTCCAGATAGCGCGTAACGTTGCCATAGCTTTCCCAGCCTATGACATCCTTGACGCCGTAATAATCTAAACCGCGCAGCCAGGGCGCGATTGCGATATCGGCGATCGAGAATTCTCCGGCGATCCAATCTTGGCCGTCCAGTTGCCGGTCGAGAACGTTCAGCAGGCGTTTGGCCTCGGACACGTAGCGTTCGCGCGGGCGGGGGTCTTCGATTTCAGCCCCTGCGAATTTGTGGAAATACCCAAGCTGGCCAAACATTGGTCCGATACCGCCCATCTGAAACATAACCCATTGGGTGACCCGGTGCTTGTCGCCTTTGTTCTGACCCAGCAGCTTACCGCTCTTTTCAGCGAGGTACAGAAGGATTGCACCGCTTTCGAACAAAGCCAACGGAGCATCGTCGGGCCCGTTGGGATCAATGATCGCCGGGATCTTGTTGTTCGGGTTCAGCGAAAGAAACTCCGGGCTTTTGACATCTGCATCGGCCAGTGTGACACGATGTGCCTCATAAGGCAGGCCGGTTTCTTCCAGCATGATCGACGCCTTTACCCCGTTGGGTGTGGGGAAGGAATAAAGCTGAATCCGCTCGGGGAACTGTGGGGACCATTTATTCATGATCGGGAATTGGATTGTGTCCAGCATGATGAGCTCCTTTTATCGCGCGTGTTGCAGTCAATCTGGTAATTTGTGGCGCTTTTGTAAGGTCCAATTCTGTGCGTGATCGGTCAGTCGATGTTTGCTGGGGAACAGCAGGGGGGAAAACTCGGAAATCCCGCACCTAGACCTGCGCGCAAAATTAGCCCAGACTTTTCAGCGATCCCGCGCCAAAAGGCGCGGGTTTGCTGTTGGCGCAAAGGAGAAGCGTGTGGAAGATGTCGTAACACAGGTGGGCGCATTTGGTCCGCTGATCATGAGCGCGATCAAAGCGTTGATCGTTCTGGTATTGGGTTGGATCGTTGCCGGAGCCATTAGCGGTCTGGTGCGGCGGCGGATCAACGCCACGCCACATATCGACCCGACTTTGGGGAATTTCGTTGCGAGCCTCGTGAAATGGGTGCTGCTGGCGATTGTCTTTGTCGCCGTTCTGGGCATTTTCGGAATCGAGGCGACCAGCATCGTGGCCATTCTGGGTGCCGCATCCCTGGCCATCGGTTTGGCGCTGCAGGGAACACTCAGCGATCTGGCCGCGGGCGTGATGCTGGTGGTGTTCCGGCCCTATAAGCTGGGCCAATATGTAGATATTGGTGGCACAGCGGGTACTGTGAAAGACCTGAACCTGTTCACGACCGAGCTGGTGACGCCGGACAACGTGCAGATCATCGTGCCAAACGGTCAGGCTTGGGGTTCGGTGATCACCAACTATTCCGCCCATGACACCCGCCGGGTCGATCTGGTGTTTGGCATCGACTACGGCGATAGCGCGGATGAGGCTATGAACATCATCCTGGATGTGGCCAAAGCTGACGATCGTATCATGGCTGATCCTGAGCCCTGGGTGCGCGTGACAAATCTTGGGGATAGTTCGGTTGATCTGACCGCGCGCCTGTGGTGCGCAGCGGCTGACTATTGGGATGTGAAGTTTGAACTTACCAAAGCGATCAAAGAAGCGTTTGACGCCAAAGGCGTATCCATCCCGTATCCGCATTCTGTGGAGATTCACAAAGAGGCGTAAGCCTCCCGCCCGTCGATCGGGCATTGAAATGCCCTCTTCCGGTTGGGCCGGGCACCGCGCTAAGGCGCGGTGCTTTTTTGCGCGAACCTTGGTCCAGAAAAAACAGCGCCGCGCTATTGGCGCGGCGCTGGGCCCAAGTCTGTAAAGCGTCCTTTGGAAAAGGACGCTTTCAGAGGCGGGAGCGCTCTTAGTTCAACAGAGTTGTTGGATCGACAGAGGCGATGTTGAGGGCGGTGCCCACCGCTTCGTAAGTCAGCTTGCCGGCGTGGACGTTCAAACCTGCCAGCAGGTGTGCGTCGTCCTTACAGGCCTGCTTCCAGCCCTTGCTTGCCAGCGACAACATAAACGGCATGGTTGCGTTGCCCAGTGCGATGGTCGAAGTCCGGGCAACCGCACCGGGCATGTTGGCGACGCAGTAGTGCATGATGCCGTCAACTTCGTAAACCGGATCGGCGTGGGTGGTGGCTTTCGAGGTTTCAAAACAGCCGCCCTGATCGATCGCAACGTCTACCAGAGCCGCGCCGGGCTTCATGGTCGACAGCTGTTCGCGCGAGATCAGTTTGGGAGCAGCTGCGCCCGGGATCAGGACCGCACCGATGACCAGGTCGGCATCCTGGATCAGCTCGGCTGTCGCACCAGCGGTTGAATACTGGTTCTTGAAGGTTCCGCCGAACACATCGTCCAGATAGCGGAGACGCGGCAGCGAACGGTCCAGTACGGTCACATCCGCACCCATGCCTGCGGCAATCTTCGCTGCGTGGGTGCCTACGACGCCTCCGCCGATGACGATCACTTTGGCAGGGCCTACACCCGGAACACCACCCATCAGAACGCCGCGGCCACCGTTGGCCTTCTGCAGAGTCCAGGATCCAACTTGCGGAGCCAAGCGACCGGCAACCTCGGACATCGGCGCCAGCAGCGGCAGGCCGCCATTGGAGTCAGTCACGGTCTCATAGGCAATCGCGGTGCAGCCGGATTCCAGCAGATCGTGAGTCTGGTCTGGATCGGGTGCCAGGTGCAGATAGGTGAACAGCAACTGACCTTCGCGCAGCATTTTACGCTCGACCGCCTGAGGCTCCTTGACCTTGACGATCATATCAGCCGTGGCGAACACTTCTTCTGCAGTGTCGACGATGCGGGCACCTGCCGCTACATAAGCATCGTTATCAAAGCCCGAGCCCATCCCGGCACCGGTTTCGATGATGACTTCGTGACCGCGGGCCACAGCTTCGCCAGCAGCGTTCGGGGTCATCCCGACGCGGAATTCCTGAGGTTTGATTTCCTTGGGGCAGCCGATTTTCATGTGAGACTCCATTCATAAACTGCCTAAATTATGGGCATAAATTGGCGCAATTTTTGTGAAACCCCACTTGCTAAACACACAATCTGCGGGAAAATATTCAGCGTATAGACAACTTGACGCAATGGATGTGCGCAAATGACGATTGACGCAACAGATCGGAAGATTCTGGCAGCCCTGCAGCGCAAAGGGCGGATGTCAAATTCGGAATTGTCCGAACAGGCGAATCTATCCCCTTCGGCCTGCCACCGGCGCGTGCAGCGACTTGAGGCTGAGGGTTATATCAAGGACTACGTCGCCCTGTTGGACGCACGGAAGTTGAACGTTCCAACCACCGTGTTTGTCGAGATCACGTTGCAGGGTCAGGCGGAAGAAGTGCTGGAGGCGTTTGAAAAAGCCGTAGCACGGATTCCGGATGTGCTGGAATGCCATTTGATGGCGGGCACGGCGGACTACATTCTGAAGGTCGTCGCAGAAAATACTGAGGATTTTGCTCGCATCCATCGGCAATACCTGTCTCGCTTGCCTGGGGTGGCGCAGATGCAAAGCTCATTTGCTTTGCGCACGGTGTTTAAAACCACGGCTTTGCCTGTCTGAAACCAACTATTGGGGGTTAGCCTTGCGTCAATTCTGCCGCTTGTATCTGTCGTGCGGTCGGGCCAAAATCCATGTTTCCGACCTTATGTACGACCTCGGCACTTTGCGCTGACACTCCGTGGTTACACTGGCCGTGTACGGTCCGAACCCGATGAACGATAAGGAGCAGACCTTGGCTTACGAAAACAACAGCACGCCGAAAGATTGGCTGGAAGCTGAACTGGAAGACACGCTGGACGAAGATTTCGAGATCGAATTCAGCGAGCCCATGCTTTCGATGGAAGTGCGCAAGATTTACAAGGACCAGCATCCTGACATGCTGGATCGCAAGGTCTATTTTCGCAACCTTTTGCGGCTGCAGGCTGAACTTATCAAAGTTCAGGATTGGGTGGTCCATACAGGGGCCAAGGTCTGTATTCTATTTGAAGGGCGCGACAGCGCCGGGAAAGGGGGTGTGATCAAGCGGATCACGCAGCGTTTGAACCCTCGTGTAGCGCGTGTGGTCGCCTTGCCTGCACCCAGCCGACGCGAACAAAGCCAGTGGTATTTTCAGCGCTACGTGCCCCATTTGCCTGCGGCCGGTGAGATCGTGTTCTTCGATCGGTCCTGGTACAACCGCGCTGGTGTTGAACGCGTGATGGGATTTGCCAACGAGGATCAGGTCGAACAGTTCTTTCAGGACGTTCCCGAATTCGAACGGATGCTGGTGCGGTCGGGGATTATCCTGCTGAAATACTGGTTCTCGATTACAGACGAAGAACAGCAATTGCGATTCCTGATGCGTATTCACGATCCGATGAAGCAGTGGAAACTGTCACCGATGGATCTGGAATCCCGCATCCGGTGGGAGGCATACACCAAGGCCAAAGAGGATATGTTCTTTCGCACCAACATATCCGAGGCGCCTTGGTATATTGTTGAAGGCAACGACAAGAAACGCGAACGGCTCAATTGTATCGAGCACCTGCTGACCAAGATCCCCTATGAGGATGTGCCGCAGGAAAAGGTCAATCTGCCGGATCGGCGCTATAACCCCGAATACGAACGGCGCATTTTGCCGGATGAGCTACACGTGCCTAAGATATATTGATTTGGCAGGAAAGTGGTGCGGGAAAAGGATCCCCGCACCTGAACGGTTTGATTAACCCCAATCAAATCCGCAGTTCGTTTCGAAAACAAACACGCCGCACATGTCGTCATTCATGTCTTCGACTGTGGCTTCAACGGTTTCGATCATGTAGTCAGCGAAGTCGGTGTCGAACACCAGATCGAAATCATCCATCTCCGGGGTCGTGTCAGCCTGCTGCACCGGAGACCATTCGAACTGGTCAAATTGGGCTTGCAGCGCATTAACAAACGCTTCGATCCCGGCAAGGAAGGCCTGAACGTCAAAGCAGTCCGCGCCCGGTGCACCATTGTCAACGACAACTTCAGGTGTTTCTGGCTCGGGTTCTTCGACCTCGGTGACGTCGGTCTCCGGAGTTTCGGGTTCCTCGACCTCGACGACTTCAGTATCCGGCACATCGGGTTCCGGGTCTTCAACTTCAGTCACATCGGTATCAGGCGTTTCCGGCTCTTCAGTTTCGGTCACGTCTGTTCCCGGAGTCTCCTCAACCGGGTCCTCGGTCTCGTTAACCTCAGTTTCTGGCGTTTCGTCTGCCGGTTGCTCGGTTTCCGTCACATCGGTGTCGGGTGTTTCGTCCGATGGTTCTTCGGTTTCGGTGACGTCTTCCTCCGGGGTCTCCTCTGCCGGTTCTCCGGCATCGGGAACTTCCGCTACCGGTGTTTCGTCAACTGGTTCCTCAGTCTCGGTCACATCGGTTTCCGGCACTTCTGGTTCGGTCGGGGTGGTAACCTCTTCCTCCTCTGGCTCAACAACTTCTTCAACCGGAGGCGTCACCGGCGGGGTGGTGCCGCCGTTATCAAGATCGACATCGCCCTGAGTCGCCGCAAAGTTCTGCGTCACCATGACGGCGTCGTACCCCTGCATGTCGCCTTCTTCGATCCCGATGCCGATATATTTGAAATCGGGGTTCAGAATGTTGGCGCGGTGACCGGGGCTATTCATCAGGTTCTCGTGCAACTGGGCGACATCATCGCTGATACCGGGTGCGCCACGCTCGGATTGCCAGGCGATGTTTTCTCCGGTGCGCCAGCTCCCGGACAGGTCGAACCCTGCGGCTTGCATCCGTTGGGTCGCGGATGAACCACCCTGACCGGTGTGGCTGAACCGGTCGGTGTCCAGCATCCAGCTGCTGTGGTCCTCGGAAGATTCGTTCAGGTTGCGTTCAAGTTCCAGGGGATCAAGACCGCGGGATGTGCGCTCTTGGTTGATCAGCGCGAGCATTTCGCGCTCGACCGTACTTGCTGTCGACATCAGTGCCTCCGTTTTTGGTTATGTCTGAGTGGACGGCCTCACTTACAGACGATCAAAGAACGCTGAATAGGGCGGGTACGGCGATGGGCGTTTTTCGGCGGCAGAATGCAACCGAACGGCGATTCGCTGCGCTGTAAAATGCCGACTGCGGCGATTGCATTAAAATCGGCAGGTTGCCGCGAGGGTAAAGCCGGGAATTGGCGGGATCATCCGCCCTAAAAACGACAAACCCCCGGGCAGGGCCTCGGGGGTCGTCAAATAGTGTCATCCAAAGCTGGACGAGTCGCAGTAAGCTCTTAGAGCAAACCTTCGCGCTGTGCTTTCTTACGTGCCAGTTTACGGGCACGGCGGATCGCTTCAGCTTTCTCGCGCGCTTTTTTCTCGGACGGTTTCTCGAAATGTTGCTTCAGCTTCATTTCACGGAACACGCCTTCGCGCTGCAGCTTTTTCTTCAGGGCACGAAGCGCCTGATCGACGTTATTGTCGCGAACACTAACCTGCATGTGGTTGTCACCACCTTTCTAGATAGAGTTGCAAGGAAATTGCAGGAAGTGGCCGTATAGCAAAGCACGCCTAACTTGTCTAGTACTGGACCCGCAGCCTCGGAGACCCGACATGACAGCAACCTATGAAGACACCAAAGAGAAGCTTCTCGATGCGATTCTGAACCATGTGCCGTTCGACGGCTGGTCGGAAACCAGCTTTCGTGCGGCCATCAGCGATTGCGATCTGGAGCCCGCGCTGGCCCGAGCGATCTGTCCGCGTGGTGCCGTCGATCTGGCACTGGCCTTTCATGCGCGCGGGGATGCCGCGATGTTGGAGCGGTTGAAATCCGAAGACCTGAGCGGTCTGAAATTCCGTGAAAAGATCGCCGCTGCCGTCCGTTTCCGCCTGCAGGCGGTCGAAGACAAAGAAGCAGTGCGCCGAGGTATGACTTTGTTCGCGTTGCCGATCCATGCCGCGGATGGGGCCAAGGCGGTCTGGGGCACCTGTGACCAGATCTGGACAGCGCTTGGCGATACTTCGGACGACGTGAACTGGTACACCAAACGTGCCACTCTGTCGGGCGTCTATTCTTCGACACTGTTGTATTGGCTGGGTGATGACAGCCCGGATTATCAGGCGACATGGGAATTCCTGGATCGGCGGTTCGAGGGCGTAATGCAGTTTGAGAAGTTCAAGGCGCAGGTGAATGGCAACCCGCTGCTGAAACCGTTTCTGGCCGTCCCCAACTGGCTTGCGGGTCAGGTGAAGGCTCCGACGAAGTTGCCCAACAACCTGCCCGGTTCGCTGTCATCGGGTAAATAGTCGCAGCGTTTCCACTTGCCGCTGGGCCTCTGCGTTTTCGCCTGCTAGGCATTGGGCAAAGGAGATATGCCCATGACCCAGACAATGCGCGCTGTCGAGATCACCGAAGCTGGTGGCCCGGACGTTCTGCAACTGACGGAACGCCCGATGCCGGAACCGGCAGAGGGTCAAGTGGTTCTGAAAGTCGCGTACGCCGGGGTGAACCGTCCTGATGCGCTGCAGCGGGCAGGGGCGTATGATCCGCCTCCCGGTGCAAGCGATTTGCCGGGGCTAGAGGCCTCGGGCGAGGTCATCGCCATCGGCTCGGGTGTCGAAGGTCTGGTCGTTGGCGATCGGGTTTGCGCCCTGTTGCCCGGCGGCGGTTATGCTGAATATGTCGCAACGCCCGCCGCTCATTGCCTGCCTGTGCCTGCGGGTATGGGTTTGAAAGAAGCTGCCTGCCTGCCCGAAACCTTCTTTACTGTTTGGTCCAATGTCTTCACCCGTGGCGGCTTGAAGCCGGGGGAGCGGTTTCTGGTCCATGGCGGTTCCAGCGGGATCGGCACGACGGCTATTCAGCTGGCCAATGCGTTTGGCGCCCGCGTCTTTGCAACCGCCGGGTCGGCTGAGAAATGTGAGGCTTGTATCAAGCTAGGTGCCGAAAAGGCGATCAACTATCGCGACGAAGATTTCGTGGCTGCGATGCGCGCCGAGGGCGGGGCGAACCTGATTCTGGACATGGTCGGTGGTGATTATATCCCGCGCAACATCAAGGCTTTGGCGGAAGACGGGCGGCTGGTTCAGATCGCTTTCCTGCAAGGTCCGGTGGTCGAACTGAACTTTGCGCTGATGATGGTGAAACGCCTCACCCTGACGGGCAGCACCTTGCGCCCACAAAGCGATTTGGCCAAGGCGCGAATCGCGCAAGACTTGCGTGAAGCCGTGTGGCCATTGCTTGAGGCCGGGAAGGTCGCACCGGTGATGGATTCAGAATTCGATCTTTCTGATGCCGCCGCTGCACATACGCGGATGGAAGCATCGGGCCATATTGGCAAGATCGTTCTGAAGGTCTCTGGTTAAGCTGCTGCCATGTAGTCAGGCGACCGCCCGGCGATACAGGTGCCATGTGGCGTGGCCTAGAACGGGCATGACGACGATCAGCCCCAGCAACATCGGGATCGCGCCCAGTACCAACATCGCGGCCACAATGGCCCCCCAGGTCAAGATCACACCCGGGTTCTGACGCAAGACCCGTACCGAGGTTACGACGGCCACGGGAACGCCCACTTTGCGATCCAGCAACAGCGGAAAGCTGACCACGCTTAGCGCCAATGCGACCAGTGCAAACAGGAAACCGGTGACGGTGCCGATGATGATCATGCTCCAGCCTGCTCCGGTGGTGAACACTTCTGTCACGAATGCCATGGCCGAGGCCGGAGGTTCTGGCCCTAGGGTTTGCGCGTAGATGCCTTGCGCGACCATCAGCCAGATCATCAATAGCATGACCAGATAGAAGCCCAGTGCCAGTATGGCTCCGAAGGAAGGCGAACGGAATACGCCGAACGCGTCTAGCCAATGAACGTCTCCGCCCTGTTCCCTCTTGCGACTGATCTCATAAAGCCCGACGGCGGCGACCGGCCCGATCAGGGCAAAGCCCATGACAAGCGGGGCCAGCAGGGGCACCATGTCTTTGTTGAGCCCAATACCGAACATCAGCAGACCTGCGATTGGATAGATCAGAACGACAAAGATCGCATCGGCCCGGGTTTCGAGAAAATCATTATATCCAGCTTTCAGGCATTCGCGCAGATCCTGCAGGGTCAGCGTATGCACCGTCGGCAGAGCCTGAACATCCGCGCTGCCGATCTCGGTCATGGATTCAGTGACATGATCGCTGGTTGCCCGCAGATTTCGGGCGACCCAGGTGATTGGGTTACCGATTGTCTTGTCCATGTTCATCCCCTTTTCTGGCGTGGGTGCGCCGCGGGATGCATCCGGCGTGGCAATTCGCGTGACCGGATCAGCCGGCAACGTCTGCCCAATTACAACGTCTCGTTGCATTATAGCACATATTGCGAAATTTTGCCCGATCACCCTTGCAGAGCCGGAAGGATTGCTCTGCCGCACAGGCGTGTTAGCTTTGTTTCCACAGGCAAGGGAGGCATTCATGCAGCAGACAGCACGCACAGTCGTCATACACGAATCCGGCGGCCCCGAGGTTCTTCGGATTGAGGATCGCCCGCTTGGCGATCCCGGCCCGGGTGAGGTGCGCATTCGCCATCATGCCTGCGGATTGAATTTCATCGATGTGTACCAGCGTACCGGCCTTTATCCGCTGGAGTTGCCTCATGCGTTGGGAATGGAAGCGGCCGGAGTCGTTGAGGCGGTAGGCGAAGGCGTTACGCATCTTGCCCCCGGCCAACGCGCGGCCTACGCCGCAGGCCCATCGGGAGCATATTCCGAAGCGCGCGTGATGCCTGCAGCACAGGTTTGTCCGCTGCCCGAGAGTATCTCGTTCCGCACCGCAGCGGCCATGATGCTAAAGGGCATGACGGTTGAATACCTGTTTCACCGCACAACGCCGCTGCGGCGCGGAGATACCGTGTTGTTCCACGCGGCTGCCGGAGGTGTGGGACTGATCGCCTGCCAATGGGCGAAATCCGAAGGCATCAAACTGATCGGGACAGCGGGAACGGATGAGAAATGCAGCCTGGCGCAATTCAATGGCGCGTCACATTGCATCAACTACCGGACCGAGAATTTTGTCGAGCGTGTGGCCGAGATCACCGGAGGCAAAGGGGTTGATGTGGTGATGGACTCCATCGGTGCGGACACGTTTGAGGGATCGCTGGATTGCCTGAAACCCTTGGGCATGATGATTTCATTCGGAAACGCTTCGGGGCCAGTGCCGCCTGTCGATCTGGGAATGCTTGCGCAGCGGGGATCTCTGAAGGTGACGCGGCCAACCTTGTTCACGCATATCTCGGATCACGCCACCTGTCAGGCGATGGCGCGACGCTTGTTTGGCAAAGTGGACGGGCGCGAGGTCAAGATCCATGTCGATCAGGAGTTTCCGTTGGATCAAATTGCTGATGCGCATCGTGCTTTGGAAGCACGACAAACCACCGGCAGCACAGTCTTGGTGCCCTAGTGGCACGGGCCCGGCGCAAATAGCCGGGCCCAACTTTCTCATCAAAACCGATATGCTACACGCAGTTGAACTGTAGTTGCGTCAACATCGACGCCCGATGAGTTGAAGTCGTCGAACTCATGATACAGAATCTCGCCTCCAACGCTGATATTGGGGGCTACGATCTGCTCATAGCCTGCGCCGATGAACCAGCCATCGTCACTGCCCAGATTATCGGTATCCGCATCGGCATAACCGGCGGTGCCATAAAGCAGGCCCTGCGGGTTCAACTTGTAGCCCGCGCGCGCTTTGAGCCGCCAGACATTCTCGACCGTGGCGGCGCCGGAAAGGTCTACGTCGCTCCAGTCATAGTCGAAGCCACCTCCGACGACCCAATCGCCCAGATCGTAATCATATCCAAGGATGATACCGCCGATCGCACCATCGCCGTCGACGCCTGATACGTTTGTGTCGATGTCCGCATAACCAAACTGTGCACCGCCGTAGAATCCAGTCCAGTTGCCTGAGGATTGCGCCATGGCGGATCCCGCAGCCAATACGGCGACCGAGGTGATCAGTGCCAATCTTCCTGTCATCGTCTCATTCCTTTCGCTCGAAACCTGCTGCCAATCAAATCTAATGGCAGCGTTATGATTGAATCTACGTTCCGGCCCTTAGGCCGGATCAGTGATGTTTTGACTGTCCCGAACAAATTTATTCTGGCCGGTGCCCCGGCGTGGGCCCACTCAGGTTGGGCTCTTTTCTCATATGCTAGATAGGGTGAAACATGATGCCTTCAAACGAAGATCGGCGGCAGATACGATCTGCCGCCGATGCACAAAGGTCTTGTCAGCGAATTATTGCTGTAGTTCAGCCGGGTCTTTGTCGGCGATGTCTTCCCAGTTCGCGCTGGCTTTCTCAACAAAGCCCGGAATGTCGCCTTCCCAACGCTCCTGAATGTCTTGTGACAGGTTCAGATACAGCTTGTTGTCGACGATTTTCCAGTAGTTCGGGTCACCATCGAACTTGAAGCCCATTGCGGTGCCAAATGCGCAGTAGCCGCCGTAGGCAGGCAGATAGGCCTCTGGGTTCGCCTCAAAAGCGGCTTTGTTCTCTTCTGATGCAAAACGGTACAGGGCGTCGTTGTGCAGCGTGGTGATTTTGTAATCACCCTTGGTTGCTTCGCCAACGGTGAAATAGGCGACCGGGTCATAGCCCTGCATTGCCAATCCGGTCGAGCTTGCGTTGATTTCGACGCCAGCCGCCATTGCTGAGCTTGCGATCGCAACAGACAGCGCGACTCCGCTGATGATGGATTTGAACGTGTTCATGACTTCACCTTTCGTGAATAGGCTCGCTGAAGAGCACTGTAATTTTGCCCGGGCGAACCGGATTTGATTGTCGCGACGCCTGTAATTGGCCGTCACAAAATCCCAGTTGGGGAATGGCCCGATCACGTTCAAAGCAATCAATTGTGATTGTGCAATCACAAAGACCGGTTGTTCATTCCTGCACGTCAGGCACCAGCGCCAGGACAAAATCGACCACCTTTTCCGCAGGCATTTCGCAGGGGCGAAGCAATGCGCCGCTTTTCTGTGTGAGATAAAGGTTCAGGCTGATGTAATCCGGCCCGCCCAATTGATGAGCCACCAGTTTGTGAGATTTCCCGCAGGCCATGATCTGATGCGATACCAAATATCGATGCGGCCCAACGGAACCGGTGAACGTGCCGACCGGCAGATCATGGAACGCTTTCAGAAACGCGCTGGGCGCTGTCACGATTTCCCGATTTTCGGTTCTGTCCCCGCCTTGATCCGCGCTAGGTTGTCGCTGTGCCGCCAGTAGAGCAGCAAGGTCAGAGCAATTCCAAGAACGAAGGTACTGCCATCTGTCAGCACCATGATCCAGGTGGTGGATAGGGCGGCGGCGGCCAGCGCACCAACGGATGAAATACGCCAGATCAGCGCCGCGACCAGCCATGTCAAGCAGCAGGCGACACCCACGCGCCAGTCAAGTGCCAGCCAAAGGCCCAGAAAAGTCGCAACGCCTTTGCCGCCTTTGAAGCCCAGCCAGACCGGAAAGCAATGCCCGAGGAACGCGGCCAACGCGGCGATCTGCGCGGCATCTTCACCAGCCAAAGCGCGTGCCAGCAGAACAGCAACGGCACCCTTGGCTGCATCAAACAGCAATGTCAGCGCTGCCGCTGCCTTATTGCCGGTTCGCAGGACGTTGGTTGCGCCGATATTGCCCGACCCGATTTGCCTCAGATTTCCCAGACCCATCACGCGCGCGACGATCATGCCAAAGGGTATGGAACCTAGCAGGTATCCCAACGCGGCCCACAGGATGAGCTGAGTCATTGTGCTGTCGATCAGGGGCATCAGGCTCTCCGGTACACTTCTTGTCCAGCGACATAGGTTGCGGTGACCTTACCCTGCATCCGCTGGCCGTCAAACGGTGTGTTCTGCGATTTCGATTTCAGCGTAAAGCGGTCCAGAACAAAGGGAACATCCGGGTCGAACAGTACCAGATCAGCGGGCGCGCCTTGGGACAGGCGACCACTCTCCAAGCTCAGCCGTTTGGCCGGATTGAGGGCCATGGCGCGGAACAGGGTCGGCAAGTCCAGCTGTTCGGAATGATATAGCCGAAGCGCAGCAGGCAGCAGTGTTTCCAGCGCCACCGCGCCCGAGGCCGCCTCTTCAAACGGCAGACGCTTGCTTTCCTCATCCTGCGGCGTGTGCATCGAGCTGATCGTATCGATCAGACCGGTTCGCACTGCTTCGATCACGGCTTGCCGGTCATCTTCGGATCGCAGCGGGGGCTTGATCTTGAAGAAGGTGCGATAATCGGACACGTCCAATTCGTTCAACGTCAGATGGTGGATCGAGGTGCCTGCTGTGATGTCCAGCCCGTTGCGCTTGGCGCGCTCCAGTGCGGGTAGGGCGCGGGCCGTGGTGATCTGATCGGCGTGATAGGCGGCCCCGGTCATTTCAAGCAGGGCGATGTCGCGGTCCAACCCCATACGCTCGGCCATAGGCGATACGGCGGGCAAGCCTTGCAGTGCGGCGAACTTGCCGCTGGTGGCCGCGGCTCCGCTGCTCAGGCCCGGCTCCTGCGGGTGGGCAATCACAAGAGCGCTGCAGGATTTGGCGTAGGTCAGCGCGCGTGAGAAGACCTTGGTATTGGTGATGACATGATCGCAATCGGTGAAGGCCACAGCTCCCGCGTCTTGCAGGAACCCGATCTCGGTCATCTCACGCCCTTCGCGCCCTTTGGTCAGGGCGGCCATCGGCAAGACGTTTACCGGCGCGTCCGCTTGCGCGCGGCGGGTGGCAAACTCCAGCGTTTCGGGTGTATCGACGGCAGGCAGCGTGTCTGGACGGGTGACGATGGTCGTCACTCCCCCGGCGGCAGCGGCCAAACCCGCAGATTTATAACTCTCCTTGTGTCGCTCACCGGGCTCGCAAACCTTAACGCCAATGTCGACGATACCGGGCGCAAGGCACTGCCCACCGCAATCGACCACCTGCGTGTCAGCGTCTGGGGCCGTGCCTTCATCAAGCGCTGCGATCCGACCATCGGCAATCTGCAGCCAGCCGATGCTATCTGTGCCAGCTTCGGGGTCGATCAGGCGAGCGTTAGTAAAAATCAGATTGCTCATGCCATGGCCCTTTCGATTGCAGCTTTGGTGGCGGCGGGGTCCGCCTGATATTTGATCAGGTGCTTGTCGCCGCCTTTTGTGACGATCTGGACAAAGCTGCCAATGGTATTGACCGCCTGAATTTGGTTCAGCGCCACCTTACGCGGACCAGGACCGGTGAGAGTGGTGCCCGTCATTTCCCACTTGGCGACCAGTTCTTCCGAAGCCAAATACCAAGCGCGGATGGTGATGGCGGCCAACCCTGCGGGCGCGCCGGTCCAGACGTAAGGGTTGCCTATCAACCAAAGCAAGACCATCGCGGCCGCCATTGCAAACGCGGCGAGCCATGCGTTGGTGCGGATATAAGCGCCCTTGTCTGGCGTGAATGTTACAGGATCAGCCACAAGGCACCTCCGACGGCGATCAGAATCAGTATGGCAATGACGGCTGAACCGATGCGGCTTGGTTTATTATCCACTGGCGGGCTTTGCGGGGCCGAGAACGGTTTTGCGCTTTCGGTCTCAATCGTGCCGCCGGACCAGTTGGTAGCCTCTTCGGTGAACAGGCCAATCAGATGCAGGCGGGGATCGAGGGAAAGGGTTGCAGATCGACCACCCAGCGCCGCACTGCGCAGGACCATCACCCAGCCTTCAATGGCGTCCAACTTCGCGCGATCCAACTGGTCTTCCGAGACACCACAGCCTTCGCTGAGATAGCCATAAAGCCCGAGATCTTCGAGGTCGGATACCGGAAAAATGTCGATCTGTTCTGGATCCAGCCCCTCGACACCCAACACCTGATCAACAGCCCCCGGTTCGCGCAGGAATTTCGCCTCTTCTGGGCGCATGTCCAGCGAGAACAGGCGGATCACGCCGCGCTCATGGGGGGCGATGGCCAGATCGTTCATGCGGCTTCTCGTACGTTGCGCGCTAGCAGGTCCATGGCGGCCATGCGGACGGCGACGCCCATCTCGACCTGCTCTTGAATAACGGATCGGTTGATGTCGTCCGCCAGCGTCCCGTCAATCTCGACCCCGCGGTTCATTGGACCGGGGTGCATCACGATGGCGTCTGGCTTGGCCAGCGCCAGCTTTTCAGCGTTCAGACCGTAGCGGTGATAATACTCGCGTTCCGAGGGGATAAAGCCGCCGTCCATCCGTTCCTTCTGAAGACGCAGCATCATCACAACGTCGACGTCTTTCAGACCCTCATTTATATCATCATAGATCTCGGCCCCAAATTCCGCGAATTGCGACGGCACCAGCGTCGGCGGGCCGATCAGACGGATGCGGTTTTCCATCTTGCCCAGCAAGATCAGGTTCGAACGCGCCACGCGCGAATGCGCCACGTCTCCGCAAATCGCGATGTTCAGCCGGTGTAGGCGGCCTTTGGCACGGCGGATGGTCAGCGCGTCCAGCAGGGCTTGCGTCGGGTGTTCGTGCCGCCCGTCGCCTGCGTTCAGCACAGCGCAGTTTACCTTCTGCGCCAGCAGGTCCACCGCGCCGGAATGAGGATGCCGTACCACCAGCAGATCGGGATGCATTGCGTTCAGCGTCATTGCTGTATCAATCAGCGTCTCGCCCTTTTTGATCGAACTGGCCTGCATCGCCATGTTCATCACATCCGCGCCCAATCGCTTGCCCGCAATTTCGAAACTCGCCTGCGTACGGGTCGAGTTTTCAAAGAACATGTTGATTTGAGTCAGGCCCGACAGCACATCGGAATGCTTAGCCGATTGCCGGTTCAGATCGACATAGGTTTCGGCCAGATCAAGGATAGCGGTGATATCGGATTGCGACAGATGCTCGATGCCAAGAAGGTGACGATGGGCGAAACGCATGGGCGGGCTCCTGTCTGACAATCGGACCGCTTATAAGAAGCCATGCAGGCCAAGGCAACCTAAGGTTCCGACCCTTCGGTTAGTTTCTCACATCCGCCTTCGGGCAGGCATTGTTCGCCGGGTTTGCACCACTTGCCGTAGCCGCAATCGATAGCCTTGATCGGAACGCAGCCCTGATGAGCCGAGCATTTAAAGCCGGGTCGGCATTGCGAACCGGTTTCTTCACACAGAAACCAGCCTGGGCGCGAACATCCGCCGCCCGGCAAGCAGGATGAACCGGCTCCGCAACTCCTGCCATCGGCGCAGGTTGTGGGTGGAGCGGGGACCAAATCCGGTCTGCTGCGCTCGCATTCACCGCGTCCGTTGCAGAAGCTACCACCGGGGCAATCCAGGCGCGAGGTGCACTTATTCGCCCCAGCAGGGGCGCAACGGGTTCCTCCTGCCACGCAGCGCTCGAACGGGCCGCAGGTGCGCCCACCTCCACAATAGGTGTGTCCCGGCGGGATACAGCGACCATCAAAGCTGCAGCGTTGGCCTGCGGGGCAGCAACCGCGCCCGCATTGCAACTGTCCGGCGCGGCATTGAGTATTCCGATCAAACAGCTGCGCACTCGCCGAACCGCCAAAGGTTGCCAGCAATAGAGCAATCAGAAGGAATCGCAGAAATGACAGCATGACCCTGCCATGGTCGGTGCGACCCTGTGCCATGGCAAGGTCTATTCGCTTTCCCTCGGTCAAAAGCTGGTTAGATTGAGGGTTATGGAATCGGGTTTGGACCATCATACCGCGCGGGCGCTGCTGGAATGGCAGATCGAGCTGGGCGCAACCGAGGCGATCGGCGACGCGCCGGTGGATCGCTATGCGTTGCCGGACAAAGCGGCCAAGGCTAAGAAACCAGCTGCGGTTGAACCTGCGAAAAAACCAGAACCGGTCGATGCCGCAGCTGTTGCAAAACAGGCGGCGAAAACCGCTGGATCGCTCGTCGATTTGCGTGCGGCGATGGAGGCGTTTGATCTTTGCGACCTCAAACGCGGCGCGCGGCAGTTGGTGTTTGCCGATGGCACCCCCGGTGCACGGGTAATGATCATCGGCGAAGCGCCCGGCCGTGATGAGGATCGCGAAGGTAAGCCCTTTGTCGGGCGCGCTGGGCAATTGCTGGACCGGATGCTGGCCGCGATTGATCTGGATCGGCGCGAGAATGTCTACATTACCAACGTGTTGCCGTGGCGGCCCCCGCAGAATCGCGATCCCAAGCCGGAAGAGATTGGCATGATGAAGCCGTTTCTGGAACGGCATGTGGCGTTGGCCAAGCCCGAGGTGCTCGTGGTGATGGGCAATATTAGCTGTCAGGCCTTGCTGGGCAAACGCGGTATCACGCGGCTGCGCGGGAAATGGGATCAGGCGCTGAACCTGCCGGTCATCCCGATGTTCCACCCGGCCTACCTGCTGCGTCAACCGCAGATGAAACGTCAGGCCTGGGCCGATTTGCTGGATTTGCAAGCAAGGCTGAGGGGCGCGGGATGAGAGTTCTGGCGTTTTCCGATCTTCATATGGCGCGCAACCGGGCCGCTGATCTGGTGGTCGCTAGCGCCGAGGCTGATCTTGTCATCGGTGCGGGGGACTTTTGCAATGCGCGGCGGGGCCTGAATGAAGCGATGCAGATGCTGTCGGTCATTGCAGCGCCGCTGATCCTGGTGCCGGGCAACGCTGAGAGCGCCGAGGAACTGACAGCCGCTGCGCCCGAAGGCGCGCATGTTCTGCACGGGACGGGCATGACATTGGATGGTCTGCGCCTGTTCGGGCTGGGCTACGGCGTGCCGGTGACGCCTTTTGGAGACTGGTCCTGCGATCTTACTGAAGCTGAAGCATCGGAACTGCTGGACCGGTGCGAGGCTGCGGATGTTCTGATCGCGCACTCTCCGCCAAAAGGATATGGGGATGTGACATCACAAGACGTGTCGGTCGGCTCGACCGCAGTTCGGGACGCGGTTGAACGCATCCAGCCCGATTTTGTCTTTTGCGGTCATATCCACGACAGTTGGGGATACCGCGGCATGCTCGGGCGGTCTCAGATCGCCAATCTGGGCCCAAAACCACATTGGTTCGAGGTAACAACGTGATCGAGACAGTGACATTGATGGCCTTCGTCCCAGCCGCACTGGTGCTGAATTTCACACCCGGCGCTGACATGATGTTCTGTTTCGGGCAAGGGTTACGGTCTGGGTCACGCCCAGCGATGATGGCCAGCCTCGGTGTTTCGACGGGTCTGATGGTGCAAGTTTTGCTGGCGGGGCTTGGACTTGGGGCGTTGGTATCAGCCGTGCCTTGGCTGTTTGACGTTATCCGGTGGATGGGCGTTGCTTATCTATTGGTTCTTGCATGGGGCGCAATCCGGAAAGGGGCAGTGTCGGACGATGCAGCAATCAAGCCTGCTCATTTCGCGTTTCGCGAGGGGTTGCTGGTGAACCTGACCAATCCCAAGGTCATTCTGTTTGTTTTGGCCTTTATCCCTCAGTTCGTGGACCCAGCAAACGGCCCGGTTCTGCTGCAATTCCTAACCTTTGGTGCAATTATCACCTTAGGCAGCATTCTGGTGAACGGGGTGGTCGGTATCTTTGCGGGCGGAGCAGGGCGCATTTTGATCTCAAACCCACGCGCTTCACGTATCATTGGATGGGTCACGGGCGGGATATTCGCGGCTCTTGCCATCCGGCTTGCCATTATGGAAAGGGCTTGACGACATATGTCGCGCATTGACGAAAGCATTGAGTTCATCCCCGTCCGCATTGCGGTTCTGACTGTGTCGGATACTCGCTTGCTGGACGACGACCGCTCGGGCCAGACGCTTGTCGACCGGATCGAAACGGCTGGACATTCAGTGGCGGACCGCAAGATCATTCAGGACGAACGCGCCCAGATTGCCGAGCAATTGCGCAGTTGGATCGCGGATCCTGAAATCGACGTCGTGATCTCGACCGGCGGCACAGGTCTGACGGGTCGCGATGTTACAGTCGAGGCGCACCGGGACGTTTATGAAAAAGAGATCGAAGCGTTTGGCACCGTTTTCACCATCGTGTCCATGGAAAAGATAGGTACTTCTACCGTGCAGTCACGCGCCACAGGCGGAGTTGCAGGCGGAACCTATCTGTTTGCGTTGCCGGGCAGCCCGGGTGCCTGCAAAGACGCTTGGGATGCGATTCTGGAGAAGCAGTTCGATTATCGCCACCGGCCCTGTAATTTCGTTGAAATAATGCCCAGATTGGACGAACACCTGCGACGGAAGTAGACTGGTTCTGCGTTTAACGGATCATAACCGCTTTGTGGCTTGGCATTTTTTGCGACCCGGCTACCTTTGCGGAAGGCAGCGTGTGCGACCAAAGGTGAGTGACCGATGCGATTTCTGCGGCAAAGCCTTGTTGGGGTCTTCCTGGCGTTTCTGACGCTGGGCCTGTTGATCGTTGCCGCACAGATGATCTCGGGCGCGGTTCAGGATGTGCTGACGCGGGACAATCAGGCACCTGAGGCGCGGGAACGCATATTCGCCGTTACCGTACGAACCGCCGAGCCGGAAACCGTCACTCCTTATCTGGAAGCGTTTGGCCAGATTCAAAGCCGCCGCCGGTTAGAGCTGCGCGCGGCCTTGGGTGGGCGCGTTGTATCACTGGCCGAAGATTTTGAAGATGGCGGTACTGTAACGGCGGGAGAATTGCTGGTCGAACTGGACCCAGCCGATATGCAATCTGCTCTGGACCGTGCCAAATCCGATCTTCTGGATGCCCAGTTTGAAGAGCGGGACGCCGAACGCTCGCTGCTGTTGGCGCAGGATGAGTTGAAATCAGCCGAGGCACAGGCCGAACTGCGTGACCGGGCGCTGCAGCGCCAGCAGGATCTGCAGACACGTGGTGTCGGGGCTGCTGCAAGCGTCGAAGAAGCGGAACTGGCCGCAACATCGGCTCATCAGGCAGTTCTCGCGCGCAGGATCGCTTTGGCGCAGGCCGAATCTCGTGTGGATCAGGCAACAACCTTGTTTGCGCGGGCTCGTATCGCGTTGGAAGGGGCCGAGCGTGACCTGGAGGATATGACGATCCATGCCGGGTTTGATGGGACGCTGACCGAGGTCACTTTGGTTGAAGGCCGCTTGGTCGCGGCCAACGAAAAGCTGGCCGAACTCGTCGACCCCAATGCGCTTGAGGTCGCGTTTCGGGTTTCCACCGCGCAATTCGTGCGGTTGCTGGACGCGCAAGGTGATCTGATCTCAGCCCCGGTGACTGTATCGCTTGAGGTCACGGGGACCGATCTCACTGCCACCGGCCGGATCAGTCGCGATAGTGGCGCGGCGGGTGAAGGGCAAACCGGGCGTCTGATCTATGCGCGTCTCGACGACGCGCCGGGATTCAAGCCGGGGGATTTTGTCACCGTTTCGATTGAAGAACAGCCGCTCGATAATGTGGTCCGTCTGCCATCCTCGGTTCTGGACGCCACGGGCAATGTGCTTGTTCTCGGCCCCGATGACCGGCTGGAACCGTTGGCTGTGCAATTGATCCGTCGTCAGGGCGATGAGGTGCTTTTGCGTGGTGAAGGCCTGGAAGGCCGCGAGGTTGTGATTGGCCGGACGCCTCTGCTGGGTTCGGGTGTACGTGTGCGGCCCCTACGGATTGAGGCGAATGCCGAAGCTGATCCGGGCATGGTCGAGCTTTCGGACGAAAAGCGCGCTCAGCTTGTGGCTCAGGTCGAGGCCAGTGATGCTATGTCTCAGGAAGACAAAGCCCAAGTATTGGGCCAGTTGAGCGAGGCCAAAGTGCCCGCCACCCTAATACGCCGTCTTGATGACAATCGGGCCGGAGGCTAAGCGCGATGATCCGCGACATTCCCAACGCGGCGGGCGGTATCCTCAGCTATTTCACCCGGCACCGGACTGCGGCCAATCTGTTGCTGCTGATCATGCTGGTGCTGGGGGCTGCCGCGATCCCCAACATGCGGGCACAGTTCTTTCCTGATGTGATTCTCGAACGCGTCGATGTGAACGTTCAATGGGACGGCGCAGGCCCCGAGGATGTCGACAATGGCATCATCCAATTGTTGGAACCTGCGCTTTTGGCGGTTGAGGGCGTTGCCAGCACGGAATCGACCTCACGCGAGGGAACGGCGCAGGTCAGGCTGGAGTTTGAGCCCAACTGGGATATGTCCCGCGCCGTCGAAGAAGTGCGGACAGCTGTCGATAGCGTCACCAACCTGCCCGAAGACGCCGAGGAACCAACGATCCGGCGCGGCGCTTGGCGGGATCGTGTCACGGATGTGGTCATCACGGGGCCCATCGAAGCTGAACAACTGGCCAAATTCACCGATGAATTGATAAGCCGCCTGTTTGCGGTTGGTGTCACGCGGACAACGATCCGGGGACTGGCCGCGCCGCGTGTGGTGGTCGAAGTCCCCACCGCACAGTTGATCGCCAATGATATCTCGCTTTCGGATATTGCCGAGGCCATTGCGGCAGAAGTCACCGCGAACCCCGCGGGCGATGTCACAGGTGCCAATGCGCGTATTCGGACAGGTGTTGAGAAACGCACCCCGGAAGAGATCGAAGGTATAGCCCTGCGCAACTTTGCCGATGGTTCAAAGCTGGTTGTGGGCGATGTGGCGGAAATTCGGGTCGAAGGGGTCACGCGCAACCGCAGCTATTTCGTCGGTGACAATCCGGCGATGTCGATCCGCGTCGACCGGTCCAATTTGGGCGATGCCATCGGAATTCAGCGCGATGTCGAGGATGTCGTGGCCGAGATGCAGGCCAGCCTGCCCGAAGGTATCACGGTTGAGCTGATCCGCACCCGCGCGCAAGCGATCACCGACCGACTGGATATTTTGGTCGACAATGGGCTGGTTGGGCTTGGGCTGGTGGTTTGTCTACTCTTCCTGTTTCTGAACGCCCGCATCGCTTTCTGGGTGGCTGCCGGTATTCCGGTGGCAATGTCTGCGGCGATTGCGCTGATGTATCTGGGCGGGTTGTCGCTGAACATGGTGTCTCTGTTCGGTTTGATTATTACCTTGGGCATCGTGGTTGATGACGCCATCGTCGTGGGAGAGCACGCCGATTTCCGTGCCCGCCGTTTGGGCGAAGCGCCAATCGTCGCCGCAGAACGCGCTGCCCGCCGAATGGCGATGCCGGTGTTTGCTGCAACAGTGACCACGGTCATCGCCTTTTTTGGTCTCACCGCCATCGGTGGCCGCTTCGGAGAGCTGATCCGAGACATCCCGTTCACGGTTATCGCTGTCCTGATTGCCTCACTGATCGAATGCTTCCTGATCCTGCCGAACCATATGGCCCATGCCATCGCGCATTCGGCTAAGGAGCATTGGTATGACTGGCCCAACCGGGTTGTGAACAAGGGCTTCCGCTGGGTGCGCGACCACCTGTTCCGCTCGCTGGTCGCGTGGGTGGTCTGGGCACGGTATGTGGTTGTTGCACTGATGGTGGTGATACTGGCCAGTCAGATCGCTCTGTTCATTCGGGGTGATGTGAATTGGCGGTTCTTCAACGCACCGGAACGCGGTTCGGTCACTGGCAATTTCATCATGGTCGAAGGCGCGACGCGTGCTGAGACGCTGGAAATGATGCGCATGGTCCAGAAAGCCACGGAAGAACTGGGTCAGGTTTACGAAGAACGCCATGGCCGCAACCCGATCGAATACGTTCTAGCCGAGGTTGGCGGTTCGGCCGGATGGGGGCTGCGCGCGGCGGATGGCAAGGATGACGATCTACTGGGCGGCATCTCGATCGAGCTGATCGATGCCGACTTGCGCCCCTATTCCAGCTTTGAATTTGTGGGCGAGCTGCAGGATTTCGTGCCGCGCCACCCGAAGGTTGAGCTGCTTAGCTTCCGTGGTTGGCGTTCAGGGCCCGGTGGCGACGCGATTGACGTGCAGTTCTATGGTGCGGATGTGAACACGTTGAAATCTGCATCCGAGGACCTCCAGGCGGAACTCGCGAAATACCCTGAAGTTTCAGCGCTCGAGGATAACCTCGCCTATGACAAGGAAGAGTTCATTCTGGACCTCACCGCGCAGGGTCAGGCGCTGGGTTTCCGCATCGAAACACTGGGCCGCGTGTTGCGAAACCGGCTGAACGGGATTGAGGCCGCGACCTTCCCGGATGGTCCGCGTAGCACCGAGATTCGGATCGAACTGCCTGAGGGCGAACTGACGGCTGATTTCCTCGAACGCACATTGATGCGGACTCCGGATGGCGTTTATGTCCCGCTCGCCGATATCGTCTCGGTCGAGCGTAAATCGGGTTTCTCGACCGTCCGGCGCGAAAATGGTCTGCGGGTCATCTCGGTGAATGGTGATATTTCCGAGGACGACCCGGCGCAGGCTGCCGAAATCGCCCGCGCCATGCGCGAAGAGATATTGCCAAACATCGCCGCCGAACGGCAGGTCGAATGGCGCATGGCTGGCCTGAGTGAGCAGGAGGATGAATTCCTGTCCGAGGCCCGCACAGGCCTGATCCTGTGTCTGACCGGAATTTATCTGGTATTGGCTTGGGTCTTTGCCAGTTGGACAAGGCCCTTGGTGGTCATGGCGATCATTCCCTTTGGCCTCGTGGGCGCGATCTGGGGGCATTACCTGTGGGGCGTGCCGTTAAGCATGTTCACCGTCGTCGGCCTGTTGGGCATGACCGGGATCATCATCAACGACTCGATTGTTCTGGTGACCACAATCGACGGATACCGGAAAGAGCGCGGGTTGGTGCCGTCAATCGTAGAAGGTACGGCAGATCGTTTGCGGCCTGTGATGCTGACCACGCTGACCACGGTACTGGGGCTGACGCCCTTGATGTATGAAAGTTCGCAGCAGGCGCAGTTTTTGAAACCGACCGTGATCACACTGGTCTATGGGCTGGGCTTTGGCATGGCCCTGATCCTGCTGCTGGTGCCTGCGTTGCTGGCCATCCTGAACGATATCTCACGCCCGATGACATCGATGAGACGGGCCTTGCGCGCGCCGGACAGGGTGGTGCGCAATGCCGTGCGCGCAACGGGCGCAGCGTTGGCGATCTGGCTGGGGGCCTCGATGATCTGGCCCGCAGTGACAGGTGCGCCGTTGGCGCTGCTCTCGGGTCTCTACCCAGCCGCCGAAGGTCCAGGTGTGCTGCAAATGGGCTTTGGTGTATTCGTGGCGGGTGCGACCGTAATCCTGCTGTTGGGTGTCGTGCTGTCCAGCGTGCTTTATGCGCGCTTGTCGGATCGGATCGAGGCTTGATCCATCTCTAAAGCTCGCCGCAAAAGATCGGGAACGCGGTCGCTCATTGGCAGGTCGCCGCTGGTGATCTGGTCCACCGGAAACCACTGAGCGTCCTGCGCGTCGTCTGCAGCGACAGGCGTGCCGGTTACATAGCGACACGCAACTCCGACCAGCAGGTAGTGCGCCCGGGTCTGCCCGCTATCATCGCGCAGCAAAAGGTCGAGATTGTCGAGATAGACCAAAGGCTCAGCAATCACACCAGTCTCTTCCCGCAGCTCGCGGGTGGCGGCGTCCAGAACCGTTTCACCCCATTCCACATGGCCGCCTGGAAAACCCCACAGCCCCTGATCGGGTTGCTTGCTGCGTTGCACCAAAAGTACCTGGCCATCGTGCAGCACGACAGCCAAGGCACCGATCTTTGGGGTCTGGCTCATCCGGTCAGCCTGCGCTGCATCCTTGGATATCGACAGCGTGGTTTGCCCCCAGAACCGTGATGCGCACTTCGGACCGATCCAGCGCAAATGGCCCGCCGGAGGCGCCGATAATCTCTGAGCTTGCGATCAGGGTGTTGCCCTGACGGCGTGTATCGGGCTGCGATGCCCAGAGTGCCGGGTTTCCTGGTTCAATGACGGCGAATTCGGACCCGCCCGCTGAAGGCATGGTGATACGCGCCTCGATCCGCATTCCGTCTGCAGTGGGAGTCAATTGGCACGTCGCATCCGCCACGCCTGCTTCGCGTTCGGAAAACGGGCGCTGGGCGAGGGCTGCGGCGATGGCCGGATTGCGTGCAGCGTCGGCATCCATTGTGTGATCGAATTCCAACCGACCCGGCACGCAGACATCCTTACACACGCCCAAGTCCATCTCGCCGCGCAAACGCACGGGTTTGGCAGGGTTCTTAGGCGTAATTTCAACGGGCAGTACAAGTTGATCCTCATACCCGACCGAGCGCAGCCCGTTCTGATCAAACACATGCGGCGCGGGCCATGTGAAGGCTATGTCAGCAATATTGCGAGAGCCTTTCCAATCAAACTGTGGCGGAATGCCCGCATCGCCGGGTGCGCGCCAATAGGTCTTCCACCCGTCCTTGAGCTTTAGACGCAAGGCCCCCTGATAGGTACCTTCGGCGGTTTTGCCGCCGTCCAACACCTCAAGCTGAACCAGATTATCAACCCCCTGCGCAGTGGCGGGGGCACCAAAACAAAGGCTGACGGCCAACACGGCTGCAGCAGATTTGCAAAGCGCTTTCATATGCAGAACATGCGCATTCCGGTCGGGATTGCCAAGTCACGTTCCGGTCACTTCTGTGAAATGCACGGAAATCCCGGCTGATCCCTTGCCATTCCCCGGTTCACAGGGTCATTCTAGGGATATCCTATGGCGCAAGAGATATCTGCTGATGGACCTTACGGGAAAACTGTTGATTGCGATGCCCGGAATGGGCGACCCGCGATTCGAGCATTCGGTCGTCTATATCTGCAGCCATGGTGATGACGGCGCGATGGGATTGATCGTGAATAAGCCTTCGGACTTGCGGATCAAGACCTTGCTGGAACAGCTCAACATTCCGTGTCGGATACCTGTAATTGGCGAACGGCTGGTGCAGTTTGGCGGCCCGGTCGAGATGTCGCGTGGCTTTGTCCTGCATAGCGCAGATTACGAGGCGAATCTGCATTCAATGCAGATTTCCGAAGATTTCAGCATGACCGCAACGCTGGATGTGCTCGAGGATCTGGCCTCGGGCAAGGGCCCGCTGAATTCGATGCTGACTTTAGGTTATTCCGGCTGGGGGCCGGGTCAGTTGGAAGATGAGATCGCGATGAATGGTTGGTTAACGACTGATGCGTCGTCGAAACTGGTCTTTGATGTCCCTGATGACGAGAAATGGGAGGCGGCTTTGGCCACGCTTGGTGTTGATCCGCTGACCCTTTCAGCCAGCGCAGGCCGCGCCTAATCGCGAGGGGCTGCTGCGCGGCGTAGACGGTCGTTGATGGCCGTACCTAATCCGTGTTGGGGAATAGGTGATACGGCGATTGGCCGACCGGTATCGTTAAGTTTGTGAAGGGCGGCAAACAGGTTGGCGGCGGCCTCGGGCAGGTTGCAGGTGCTGGAGAGGTTCAGATCACAATCAACGGGGCCAAAACCCAGCAACACCTCGTCCCCCTGCCGTGACCGGGCGTTCAGCCGCACCGGCGCGTCCGGCGCGTAATGGGATTGCAACTGCCCCGGCGCAGAAAGCAGATCGCCGGGTCGGTGGTGATGCAGTTCTGCCTTTAGAACCTCTTCGATTTGTTCCAATGCGACACCACCTGGACGCAACAAGGCAGGGGTGCCGGCCAGACCCACAATAGTGGACTCAAGCCCGACACCGCACGGCCCATCGTCCAGAACTGCGGCTATGCGTCCCTCCAGCCCCGCTCGGACATGGGCCGCCGTCGTTGGGCTGATCTGACCAGAGGGGTTGGCCGATGGCGCTGCCACAGGACCGTCAAAAGCGGCCAGTAAAGCCTGCGCTGTGGGATGCGCAGGCACACGAACGGCCAGAGTATCCAAGCCAGCTGTGACCAGCGACGAAATCCCGTGATCGGGGCGCAGAGGAAGAACCAGAGTTAACGGTCCGGGCCAGAAGGCATCAGCCAACAAATCAGCCTGATCGGTCCATTCGACGAAGCGTTTTGCGGTCTCGGTTGAGGCGACATGGGCGATCAGTGGGTTAAAACTGGGTCGCCCCTTGGCCTCATAGATCGCGGCCACAGCCTCGCCGTTCCGTGCATCGCCACCCAGTCCATAGACGGTCTCGGTCGGGAAAGCGACCAGCAGCCCCTGTCGCAACAGGTCAGCGGCCTTGGCGAGCCCGTCGGCGTTTGCTGGTAAGTCTTGAGTACCGAGAAGGGTCATGGATCGTGACGCCGCGTTTTGGTTGCTTGCAGTTCAGGTAACGGTAGGTAATCGTGCCAGCCCAGATGAATACCGGCGTGGGGCCGGGATTCCAACCCCACGCTGACAACTTGCCAGAACCAGAGGGAAACCATGCCCTATCGCGCCCCGATCTCAGACTATGAATTCCTGTTCCGCAACGTGATCGGCTTTGACCAGATCGCCGCGACCGAAAAGTTCTCGGAAGCCAGCGAGGATGTGGTTAGCGCCATTCTGACCGAAGCCGGGAAGATGTGCGAAGAGATCATGGCCCCGCTTCAACGCCCTGGTGATCTGGAACCCGCGCGGCTGGAGAACGGCGTGCTGCGGACCTCTCCGGGCTATGCCGAGGGCTGGAGGGCGATTGCCGAAGGCGGCTGGATCGGGATGAGCGGCGATCCCGAATATGGCGGTATGGGTCTGCCCATGACCATGACCACTGCCGTGAATGAGATGATGAGCGCGGCCTGCCTGTCGCTGCAACTGGCCCCGCTGATGACCCAAGGCCAGATCGAGGCGCTGGAGCATCACGCAAGCGATGCGTTGAAGGCGCTCTATCTGCCCAAGATGATGGCGGGTGAATGGTCAGGCACCATGAACCTAACCGAACCGCAGGCCGGATCGGATGTGGGCGCGCTGACCTCGAAGGCCGAAGACAATGGCGACGGCACCTATTCGGTGACCGGGCAGAAGATCTATATCTCTTGGGGCGACAACGACTTTGCCGAGAATGTCTGCCATCTTGTTCTGGCCCGCCTGCCAGACGGTGTTCCGGGAACCAAAGGGATTTCGCTGTTTCTGGTGCCGAAATACATACCCGACGAGAACGGCAACCCCGGCGTGGCCAATGACCTCAAGGTGGTCTCGCTGGAACACAAGATGGGTCTGCACGGCTCGCCCACCTGCGTGATGCAGTATGACGGGGCCAAGGGTTGGCTGGTCGGCAAGGAACATGGCGGCATGGCCGCGATGTTCACCATGATGAACAACGCGCGTTTGGGCGTTGGTGGCGAAGGTGTGGGTGTCGCCGAAGGGGCCTACCAGCATGCGCTGGCCTATGCGATGGAGCGTAAACAGGGCAAGACGCCCTCGGGCACCATCATCGACCATGCGGATGTGCGGCGGATGCTGATGTCGATGCGCGCGGATGTGTTTGCGGCGCGGGCGATCATGCTGGCCAACGCAGCTGCAATCGACATGGCGCAGGCCACGGGTGAGGCCGATTGGGCGGCACGTGCGGCGCTGCTGACGCCGATCTGCAAGGCTTTTGGCACCGAGACCGGCATGCGCGTTTCCGAGACCGGCGTTCAAGTGCATGGCGGCATGGGCTTCATCGAAGAAACTGGTGCTGCACAATATTATCGCGACGTCCGTGTGACCGCGATCTACGAGGGCACAAATGGTATTCAGGCCATGGACCTAGTAGCGCGCAAGATGATGGATGGGGGTGAGGCGGCCTCGAACCTTCTGGATGAGATCGAGGATCAAGCCGAGAAGGCGCGCGCCACGATGCCTGAACTTGCTGGTCCTGTTTGGGAAGCTTCCGAGTCGCTGCGGGAAGCGACGGAGTGGCTCGTTGCTCAATCGGATATGAACAACCGGTTTGCTGGCGCGGCTTCGTATCTAAAAGCGTTCGCGCGGGTTCTGGGCGGGCATTACCATTTGTCAGCGGCGCTGGCCGATCCCGATGGACCGCGCGCCAAGTTGGCACGTTTTTATATCAATGTGCTGCTGCCTGAACATACGGGCTTGCTTGCGCAGGCGCAGAACGGGGCGGATGACCTCTATGCCCTCAGCCCAGAGGAACTGGCGGTTTGATGGATGGCGAGGCTCCGCAAGTGATGCGATATCCGTGGGAGGAACCACCCGCTCCTGGCGAATGGGTCGAAGTTGCAGAAGGAGTTCTGTGGATCAGGCTGCCTTTGCCGATGGCGCTGGATCATGTGAATGTCTATGCATTGGATGATGGCGACGGTTGGACCATAGTCGACACAGGGCTTTCTTCAAAGAAAACACGGGGAATCTGGCAGACCCTGATGGAAGGGCCATTGGCTGGCAAACCCGTCCGTCGCGTTGTCGTGACTCATCACCATCCTGACCATGTCGGCAATGCGGGCTGGTTCCAGTCCGAGCATGGTGCAGAACTGGTCACCAGTCGTACCGCATGGTTGTTCGCACGTATGCTGACGCTGGATGTGCAAGAGAATTGGCCGAAGGAAACGTTGGATTATTACCGCAGCGCGGGGATGGATCCGGACGTGCTGGCCGGTCGGATGGCCGAGCGTCCGTTCAACTTTGCCGACGCCGTGTACCCTATGCCGCTGGGATTTACCCGTGTCAAACAGGGCGACGTGATCCGCATGGGTGGCCGCGACTGGGATGTTCACATGGGCAACGGCCATGCGCCCGAGCATTGCACCTTCTGGAGCCGCGAGGACAATCTGGTGCTGACCGGTGATCAGATCCTCAGTTCGATCAGTTCCAACTTGGGCGTCTATGCCACCGAGCCGATGGCCGATCCGGTGGCCGACTGGTTGGAGGCGTGCGAACGCCTGCAACCGCTGGCCCGGCCCGATCATTTGGTTTTGGGCGGGCACAAACTGCCGTTCACCGGGTTGCCGATCCGCATGCGGCAGTTGATCGATAACCACCACGGCGCGCTTGAGCGTCTGCTGAACGATCTCGATCAACCCAAAACCGCCGCCGAGTGCTTTGCCCCGCTGTTCAAGCGCCAGATCAGGGGCGGGGAATACGGCCTCGCGCTGGTCGAGGCGGTTGCACATATGAACCATCTCTACCACATTGGAGCGGTCACCCGGACGCGGCGCGCGGACGGAGCTTGGGAATATCAGCGCAAAGGGTAGAGCAATGGACAAGATCGAAACCTCAGCCGAGGCAGCGGAATCTGCGGCGTTGCCGCGGTGCTATGAGGTGCACGCCAACCCTGAAGCGGCATCGGGGAACAAGGATTTGCCCAAGCCATTGCAAAAGCCGGTCGAAAGCAAAAGCCCTGCTCAATGGGCCTATGAGCGGCTGATCATGTATATTCAGAATTTCGAGAAGACTCTGGATGGCGATCACGAGGTTGCCATGGGATTCACCGGTGGTGATGCCGGTGTAATGCGGATCGAGGGCATGGGCTATTTCGATCCGGATGTGATCACCTTCTATGGCTCGGACGGAGGCGGCGCCAAAACGCAGCTCGTCCAGCATGTCAGCCAGTTGAATGTGATGCTGCGTGCCTTGCCGAAATCGATCGAGGATAAACCAGCCAACCGCATTGGTTTCCGGCTGGCGGCTGATCTGGAAGAAAGCTGACGCCCACTCTTGCAATTCACACTTACGCAGCCTTGAATGGATAGACCATTCAGGAGGCAACCGCGTGACCAATTTCTCAGCCGTTACAACTGCCTACCGGGGCGCATGGGCGCGGCGGCGCGTGTTTGTGCCAGTTTATGTCGCTGTCCGGTTGCTGCTGGTTGCACTGATCGCTCCGGGCGTTGCCATTGCCGTCAATCTTGCTGTTTCATTGTCTGATCAATCGGCGCTGACGGATCAGGACATTGCGATGTTCCTGCTGTCACCAGCAGGCTTCATCGCGGCGGTTGTAGTTCTCAGCCTGTTCTTACTGGCCGAGGTCTTTGTCTTCTCGGTCATGGCCGGATCATTGCGGATGGGTGAAAGCGACCCGTGGCGCGCGGGCAGTGCTTCCATCCGGTTGATCCTGACGCGTTTACCTGCACTTTTTGGCTTTGCGGCGCGGTTCATTCTGCGTGTGCTGGTGCTTGCGCTGCCTTTTGTCGCCGTGGCTGGCCTGATCGCCTGGTGGATGCTGACTGAATACGACATCAACTATTACCTCACCTTCCACCCGCCTTCATTCTGGGTCGCAGTGGTGCTGATCGGATTTGTGGTGCTGTGTCTGGCTTGGGTTCTGATCCGCAGGCTCTCGGCCTGGGCGCTGTCGCTGCATCTTGTATTATTTGAGGGCTGCCAACCCGCCGAGGCCTTCTCCGCCAGCACGGATCGAATGGAAGGCAAACGCGGTCGCCTCAAGATCGAGCTTGGCCTTTGGCTTGCGATGCGTCTCGTGATCGCCGCACTGATTGCCTTTGTGGCCGGACTGTTGTTCGATCTGGTGCCGTTGCAGGAAAGCACGAACCTGCGCTTTGCGCTGATCTTCAGTATGATCGTAGCGGGCCTCTGGTCGCTGGCTGGGCTTGTGCTTGCAGCCGTCGCTCTGGGAGCATTGGCGGTTCTGCTGGATGGGTTCTTCGACACACAAGGCCGAGAGGTCCCTCATCCCGAACCCGGCAACCTGCGCGCGCCGCTTTACGCTGTGGTCGGTGGCGCGGCAATCGCCCTGCTGATCGGGCTCTGGTCCGGGCAGGAGTTGCTGGCCCGCATTCAGGCCCCCGATCATGCGGATGTCATTGGTCATAGAGGTGCGGCGGCGATAAGGCCGGAAAATACCATGGCGGCAGTGTTGAAGGCTATCGAAGATGGCGCCGATTGGGTTGAGATCGACGTTCAGGAGACCGCGGATGGTGTGGTCATCATCGCGCATGACAGCGATTTTATGAAACTGGCTGGTGTGCCGCTCAAGGTCTGGGACGCGACCATGGAGGATGTGGCCGAGATCGATATCGGCAGTTGGTTCGGCCCCGAATATGCCTCGGAACGGACGCCCACGCTGCGCGATGTTCTGGAAGCTGCGAAGGGCAAATCCAAGGTCATCATCGAGCTGAAATACTATGGCCATGACGTCGACCTGGAAAACCGAGTCGCCACAATTGTCGAAGAGATGGGGATGCAGGACGACATCGCCACCATGTCGCTGAAATACCCGGCAGTACAGAAGATGAAAGCGCTGCGCCCCGATTGGCGGGCAGGCGTTCTGGCCGCGACCGCCATCGGCAATCTGTCGGGGCTTGAGGGCGATTTTGTGGCCGTAAATGCGGCGACGGTGTCACCGGGCCTGATCCGCTCGGTCCATGAGGCGGGCAAGGACATCTATGTCTGGACGGTGAATGACCCGTTGCAGATGTCGGCGATGGCATCGATGGGGGTCGACGGGCTGATCACTGACCGCCCGGCCATGGCCCGTGAAGTGCTGCGTGTTCGTGCCGAGATGGGACCGGGCGAACGCCTGATGCTTTGGTTGGCGACGACATTCGGATTGTCCATTGATACTGCCGAGATGCGCGATGCGAACCCGTGAACTCACCCTCATTCTGGCCTGTTGCGCGCTGCCTGCAGCCGCGCAGGACCTGATGCGTAGCGTGGAAATGCCCGCTCACCGGGCGTTGGCCGACACGATAGAAGGCGCTGAACTGACCCCCTTCGAAACGGACGGCTGTTCGGGCGGATTATCTTCCAGCTGGCGTATGGTTGCCGAGACCTTTCCGAAGTTCAGTCTGCTTTATGAAGAACACCCGCCATGGGAGTACTGCTGCGTTACCCACGATCGCGCCTATTACAACGCAGGCGGCGCATCGCAGGCCGAGGCCAGCTTTGACGCCCGGCTCGCTGCCGATGACGCGCTGCGCACCTGTGTCAAAACCCACGGCGAAAGCCACGCCGATGAATACGCCGAACGTTATGACATGACGCCGGATCAGATACGCTCGGTTCATTCGATCACCTCCGAGGCGATGTTTCTGGCCGTGCGTTTTGGGGGTGGTCCCTGCAGCGGGTTGCCCTGGCGCTGGGGGTTTGGTTATCCAGGCTGCACGATTTTTGGACCAACTGCGCGCGAATGACGTCGTGACAGGCCCTGAGTTTTGCATTATCCAACATTTCAAATACGCGAATTGGGATTCTAATAAACATGGCTGATCACAAGCACGGCGAGATGGACATCACCGTTCAAACAAAAACCTTTGACGGTTTCATCAAATTCACCACGTGGTGCGTGGTGGCAATTGTACTCCTTTGCCTGTTCCTGGCGGTCTTTGCGGCCTAAACGGTACACGAGGCGCATCTCTTGTTCAGGATTCTGATTGCCTGCCTGCTGGCAGTGACAGTTGCGGGTTGCGCGGGATCGCAGCGCCCGCAGGCTGATCCCTCGGAAATCTCGGCCCGGTCCTATCGTGATCCGGGGCCATCGACACTGACGCTCTATACGATGATCAGCACGCGCACCGGGTCGGGGGCACACACGTCGCTGATGATCAGCGGGAGCGAGCGGGTCATATTTGATCCTGCCGGATCGTTCCGGGCGGATGTGGTGCCGATCAAGAATGATGTCCTTTATGGCATCACGCCAAATGTCGAACGCGCCTATCGTAGCAGTCATGCGCGCGAGACGCATTATGCCCGTATTCAGACGATCGAAGTGACGCCACAGCAGGCCGAGATCGCGCTGCAATTGGCCAAGCAAATGGGCCCGGTTTCGCAGGCTTTTTGTGCAAATTCGACCTCGCAATTGCTGCAACAGGTCCCGGGGTTCGAGCAAATCAAAACAACATTCTACCCGGTGAAGCTATCCGATCAGTTTGGTCAGATTCCAGGCGTTGTCACCACGGATTATCGTGAGAATGACTCGGCTGATCTGCAGCAGGGGCTGGCGGAAAACAATGCGCGACTCAATCAGCTTGAAGCGGTCTCAACCAACTAGGTAAAGCAGACCGTAAAGCGTGGCGGCCCCTGAAAAGATGGCCGCTATGACGTTTTTCGTTACAATTCCCACCGTCAACGCAACTGCCGCAGCCGCCATGCGCGGCATATCCGGTTGTCCTTCGGTGGCTGTCGGCCAGACTACCAAAGGTGCGATCAGGGCAGGCAGAATCGCCACTGCTGTGTATCTCAGGTGCCGCAGAAGCCAGGGCGGCATCGGGCGGTCGCCAACCAGCCCGATAAAGGTAAAGCGCAGAAGGTAGCTGCCTATCGCCAGACCTACGATGATGATCCACATGGTTGTCGGGTCGATCTGCGTCATGACTTTTTTCGCTCTAACATCAATTCAGCCTGCGCACCTGCCATCATCCCGGCTATTCCTGCGATCAACAGTCCAAGATTGAACGGCACTGCCACGCAGAGCAGGGCGACAACAATCGCCACCAGCGCGGCTACAACATGCGCCATGGTGCGCATCATCGGTCCGATCATGGACAAGAACGTGATCGGCAGCGCAAAATCCAGAGCCCAGCTTTCCGGAATCTGCGCCCCCAGAACAGCACCCAGATAAGTGGCGAGTATCCAAAGCGGCGTGATCGGCGTGACCGAGCCGACAAAGTACGCCATGCGCTGAGGCACGGACATATCCGGTTCTTTCTCGAATCGGACAATCGAACAGGCGTAAGACTGATCAACAATAAGATAGGCTCCAAGGGCCCGTTGCCACAGCGGAGCCGCCCCCAGATAAGGGGTCAGTGAAGCCGAATACATGGCCACCCGCAGGTTCACAGCCAGGGCCGAGATCAGAACGATAACCGTTGGTGTATTGTCCTGCAGCAATTGCAATGCGGTGAACTGAGCAGCGCCGGCAAACACGGTGGCGGAAAAGGCCATCGTCTGGATGATATCCAGCCCTGCTTCTGTGGCAAAAACACCAAACAGAAGGCCAAAGGGCATGGCGACGAAGATAAACGGCGTCCCGTCGCGAAAACCTTTCCAGAAGTATGACTTGGATGTGGCAGAGGCCATGGCTAAATCCTATGGTGACGCGAGCAGCAGTAGCCGTCTTGGGAAGGGGTTGCAATTGGCCACGGAGATCGACCTGTCAGACTACCTCATTGCGCCCGATCCGGGGGCTGCGCGCCTGACGCGCGGTGTCGAGGGTGTGGACCAGAATGGTGAGATAAGTCAGATCTCGGTGGTCGAGGAACGCCCGCTGACCATTTTCCTCAACTCACAGGAAATCGTGACGGCAATGACCATCGGCGACTATCCCGAATACCTTGCGCTCGGGTTTCTGCGTAATCAGGGGATGCTGCTTGCAGATGATGAAATTACTCGGGTCGACTATGACGACGATCTGGAAACCGTGGTCGTGCGTACCGCGCGTGAGACCTCATACGAGGACAAGCTGAAGAAGAAGACCCGTACCAGCGGTTGCGCAGTAGGCACTGTGTTCGGAGACATGATGGAGGGGCTAGAGGACGTGCGCCTGCCACAGGTCTCGGTGCGCACCTCGTGGCTGTATGAGTTGGCGTCCAAGATCAACCGCACCCCGTCTCTGTACCTTGAGGCGGGTGCCATCCATGGTACGGTGCTTTGTCATGAAAGCCACCCGTTGGTTTATATGGAAGACGTGGGCCGCCATAACGCAGTCGACAAGATCGCAGGCTGGATGCTCTCCGAGAGTGCGAGCGCGTCTGACAAGATCCTCTATACGACCGGTCGTTTGACCTCGGAAATGGTGATCAAAACGGCGATGATGGGCATCCCAGTTCTCGCTTCGCGATCGGGATTCACCGCCTGGGGTGTCGAGATCGCGCGCGAGGTCGGTTTGACTCTGATCGGCCGGATGCGCGGGCAGCGGTTCGTGTGTTTGTCGGGCGAAGACCGATTGGTGCGCGATGTTGATCCGTCGAGCGTGGCGATTGAGGACAAAAAACATCGCAGGAAAAGTGCCGATGGCTGAACAGTCGCAAAAACCGCTGGGGGTTATTCTGGCAGGCGGCCTCGCAACGCGAATGGGAGGCGGCGATAAAGGGCTGTTGCGGATCGGCGGGCAGAGCCTGCTGGATCGGGTGATAGACAGGCTGCGCCCTCAGGTCGGCGGGCTGGCTTTGAACGCCAACGGCGATGCCGAACGGTTTGCTCGCTTGAACTTGCCGGTTGTTTCGGACTCGATCGAGGGCTTTGCAGGACCGCTGGCCGGCGTTTTGGCCGGGCTTGATTGGGCCGCTGAACAGGGCGCTCAATCTATCGTGACGGTTGCGGCGGATACTCCGTTCTTTCCGCATGATCTTGTGGCGCAACTGGTGAACGCATCCAAAGGGCAGAAATACCCCCTTGTTCTGGCAACCACCCCGCGCACGAGTGACGAGGCATTAAAATCCGGCGGCGGCAAGCGGATCAATCGGCATCCGACCTTTGGGCTCTGGCCGGTAGTATTGCGCGATGATCTGAGGGAAGCGTTGAACGCTGGATTGCGCAAGGTTGTCCTGTGGACCGACCAGCATGATGGGCGAGAGGCGCTGTTTTCGGCCCAGCCGTTTGATCCGTTCTTCAACGTCAACACTCCCGATGATCTGGCCCGCGCTGAAACCTTGTTGGAGCAGGTATGAGGGTCTACGGCGTCACCGGTTGGAAAAACGCGGGCAAAACCGGCCTAGTGGAACGGCTGGTGGCTGAAATCACCGGACGTGGGTATACCGTTTCCACCGTTAAACATGCGCATCATTCCGTCGACGTAGACCATCCGGGTACCGACAGCCAGCGGCATCGCGCGGCGGGTGCGTCCGAAGTGCTGTTGGCATCCGGCCAGCGGATCGCACTGATGCAGGAGTTGCGCGGTGCGCCCGAGCCGAAGCTGGACACCTTGCTGTCGCGGTTGTCTCCTGTCGATCTGGTGTTGATCGAAGGCTTCAAACGCGAGCGTCACCCCAAGATCGAAGCGTTTCGCGCAGAACCCGGAAATCCGCTGATCGCCACGGATGATGACACGGTTCGCGCGGTTGCAAGTGATACGCCTTTGGAATTGGATTGTCCGGTGTTTGATCTGGATGATACGGCGGCCATTGCAGATTTTATCCTGGAAGAGGTCGGATTATGAGCACGCCGGATATCTCACCTCCGCCCTTGCGCAATGATTGTTTCGCCTTGCCTGCAGGGGTGAACTGGACACCCGTTGATGAGGCTCTGGCGCTTTTGCGAGACAGATTGTCGGTGGTAGCTGGGGTTGAAAACGTGCCCGTGATGCGGGCGGCGGACCGAGTTCTGGCGGTGGACGTGTCGGCCAAACGATCAAACCCGCCTCAGCCCAACACCGCTGTCGATGGGTACGGATTTGCCGGTCCGGTGCCGGACGGACCCTGTGTCATGCCATTGGTTGAGGGCCGGGCGGCTGCGGGTGTACCCTTTGACGGTGAGGTCCCAGAGGGCCATGCGATACGCATTCTTACCGGAGCTGCACTGCCAAAGGGTGTTAATACGGTCATATTGGAAGAGGATGTGACCTTTGATCAGGGGCACATTGCATTCCGAGGTCCGTTAAAACAGGGCGCGAACACGCGAAAGGCAGGCGAAGACGTGGTTGAAGGCGCGCTGACCTTGCCAGTTGGGCGGCGTTTAACACCAACGGATCTGGCGCTTTTGTCGGCGGTTGGTCTGGCTGAGGTTTCCGTCCGCAAGGTTTTGCGCGTCGGGGTACTATCGACCGGGGATGAGCTGGTCGAGCCGGGTGACAGCGCCGGACTGGGGCAGATTTATGATGCCAATCGTCCGATGCTGCTGTCACTGGTCGAGCGGATTGGATTCAAAGCGGTTGATCTTGGGCGCGCCGAGGATGATCGCGCGGCGCTGAAACAGCATTTGGATCGCGCGGCTCAGCAAGTGGATGTAATCCTGACCAGTGGCGGGGCCTCCGCCGGCGATGAAGATCACGTCTCGGCATTATTGCGAGAGGCCGGGGCGATGCAGGAATGGCGCATCGCATTAAAACCCGGGCGACCATTGGCGCTGGGCATGTGGGATCAGACGCCGGTGTTTGGCTTGCCGGGCAATCCGGTGGCAGCACTGGTTTGCACGTTGATCTTTGCCTGCCCGGCACTGAACCTGCTGGCCGGTGCAGGCTGGCAAGAGCCGCAAGGCTTCGACGTGCCCGCCGCGTTCGAAAAGCGCAAGAAACCGGGGCGTCGCGAATATCTGCGGGCGCGCATCCGTGAAGGACAGGCCGAGGTATTCCATTCGGAAGGATCTGGCCGGATCAGCGGGCTGAGCTGGGCCGAAGGCTTGGTCGAAATCGAGGACGGTGCCCGCGATATCAAGCCCGGCGATCTGGTGAGGTTCATACCCTACGGGAATTTTGGGCTTTAATCGAACGTCCCTGCGACACGCCCCACCAGCATGAAGGCACGCGCTGTGCGGGTTTCGCTCAGGGCTGTAAGCTCGGCATCGCTGGCATTAGGTTCGAACTCGACGATCATATGGTCAAAGCGGCGCAGGAAATGGTGTGCGGCATCGCGAAAGATCGGATCCTGTTTCATCCGCGCCGCAGTCAGCGCCAGTGACGAACGGTCCCGAATGCCACCCAAGGCAGCCACCGACCGCCCGCGCGCGCCTTGGGCAAATTGCCGCCAGACTTCGGGTCGCGCCATATCGGGGCGCAGGTCATCCATATAGATGCCTTCCTGGCTGAGAAGGGTCAGAACATCTTGTGAGGCCTGCACAAGTTTCGAGGTCTTGCGATCTTTCAATGCAAGCCGCAGCGCGTTAAATCCCTCGGCATCGCTTTGCGTCTCGGGGAAGTTCAGGGCGCGGATAAAGATGTCGGTGGGCAACGGGGGCGCCATTTCTTCCGCTGAGGTGCCAAGTTCCAACGAAGTCTGATTGGCCATGTCCGGCGCGGGCCTTTGGGTGCGCCCGGGTTCACCGCGATTGGTCGAGAATGTCGCCAGCGCGCTCTCGGTCTTTTTTGCGCTTTCGGCGATTTCATCCAGTTTCTTGCCGACCGTCGGCTCATACGTGCTGGCCGCGCGTTGTTGCTGTACGACATAGCTGTTGCGGATCGCATCGATGGCTGTCTGCAGGCGGGCGCTTTCTTCGCGCATCACGCGGCTGGCGCGCATCGCAAGGGCTGCGACCCAGATCATTGCGACCGGCATGAACACCGCCAGGAAGGTGACGATGAACCCTCCTTGTTGCCCGCCGGGCAGTACCAGAAACACGACCGACACCACCAGCCAGATCAGGCTGAGAACAACTGCTGCAATCTCGATCTCGGTGACCGAACGGTGCGCCGGACGGTCGTAGATACCCAGCGAGGTGGGTTTCTCGGGTTCTTGCTCAGGTTCAGACCCTGACATGACAAACGCTCCGGTCAGGCGTATTCGATACTCAGAACTTCATAAGAGCGCACGCCTCCGGGGGTGCGGACCTCGACACTGTCGCCTTCTTCTTTGCCGATCAGGGCGCGGGCGATGGGGGATTTGATGTTCAGAAGGCCCGCTTCGATATTGGCCTCATACTCACCCACGATCTGCCAGGTCTTTTCTTCGTCGGTATCTTCATCCACCAACGTGACCTTCGCGCCGAACTTGATGGCCCCTGACAGTTTGGCCGGATCAATGACATCTGCCAGCGACAGGATGCCTTCAAGCTCTTTGATGCGGCCTTCGATAAAGCCCTGCTTTTCGCGCGCCGAGTGGTATTCGGCGTTTTCTTTCAGGTCGCCCAGTTCGCGGGCTGAGGCAATCGCCTCGATGATCGCCGGGCGCTCGACGGATTTCAGATTCTTCAGCTCTGCCTCGAGCGCGGCATTGCCCGAAGGCGTCATGGGGATCTTTTCCATTGTCTTGTCGTCCACGCAGAAATTGTTACGCCCCGCCGCACAATAGCGTCGGGGCGAAGGATGGGTTGGCAATTACCTGACCCAAATGAGGCGTGAATTGCAAGAGGGGAGGTGTGCGTTGTCAGTAAACTCGCAACTTAGCGCCGCCGTTCCGGGGGGCGGGTGCGCCTGTGGCGCTGTCCCAACAATTCCCCATTTCGCCAGCGGCTGGCTTCGTGCCCAAGCCACAGCATCTCAATCATACTGAACCACTTCGAATTCGATGCCATTGTCATCTTCGAAATAGAACCGCTTGCCTGGCTCATAGTCTGCGTGGTTGTGCGGTTCAAATCCCGCTTTGCGGACCTTTTCCTCGGTGGCGTCGATATCCTCGACCAGCACACCTACATGGTTCAAGCCGCCCACGAAATCATAGCTGTTTTCGCCTGATGGCTTGGGATCGCCGGGGGCGTAGAGTGCCAGATAGGTATGTGGGCTGCCCACATGCACCGTATAGCCACCGGCAATGGCAGGGCCTTCCCAGCGTGTTTTCCAGTCGAAGACTTTCTGCATCCACGCCGCAGATGCCTTTGGGTCGCGGACCGTGAAATTAGTATGTTCCAGCGTCGCCATCATGGGATTCTCCTTCCAATTTGAGGCTTGTCCCGACTCACTGTAATTTCTAAACCTAACTTTAGGTCAAGAGATTTCTTTGGGAGGATGTAATGGTTTTTTCGGAAGGTCTGGCGATTGGAGCATTGGCCCGGCGCACCGGGTTGGCGGTGTCGGCGATCCGATACTACGAGGCGCAAGGTTTGATATCTCCATGGCGTAACGCGGGTGGGCAGCGGCGTTATCAGCGCGCCGATATCCGACGGCTAAGCTTTGTGATGATCGCGCAGCAATTCGGTCTGACTTTGCCCGAGATCCGCGAGGTATTGTCGGGCTTGCCAGGAAACCGCACACCGACGCCTCAGGACTGGAAGAGTATCAGCGAACGGCTGCGCACGCATCTGGATCAGCGAATCGATACGCTGATGCGACTGCGCGACAATCTGGATGGATGTATTGGTTGTGGCTGCCTCAGCCTGCCGAAATGCAAGCTTTACAACCCCGATGACAGGGCCAAATCCCATGGTAGCGGTCCCAGATACCTTATGGGGGACGCACCCGAAGCCTGAAGTGTCGAATAGCGGCGTTGTTACGCCGTGTTTCGATTGACCAAAGTCTTTATGACCATGTAATCAGCCGAGAAACAATATTGCGCCGACCGCATGAAGAAAGCGCCAATTCGGAAAGTTAGCTAAGGAGCCCGCGATGGCCGAGATTGAACGCGAAGCGATGGAATATGACGTGGTGATCGTGGGCGCTGGCCCTGCGGGCCTGTCTGCGGCCATCCGTCTGAAACAGCTGGATGCCGACCTGAATGTCGTGGTTCTAGAGAAGGGTTCGGAAGTGGGTGCGCATATCCTGTCGGGTGCGGTGCTGGACCCTTGTGGTCTGGATGCTCTGATCCCCGATTGGAAGGAAAAGGGTGCCCCGCTGAACGTGCCTGTGCATGAAGACAATTTCTACATGCTGGGCGAGGCTGGCAAGATCCGCATCCCCAATTTCCCGATGCCGCCGCTGATGAACAACCACGGCAACTACATCGTCTCGATGGGCAATGTCTGCCGCTGGATGGCAGAGCAGGCCGAAGAACTAGGCGTCGAAATCTTCCCCGGCATGGCCTGTTCCGAGCTGGTCTACGGTGAGAACGGTGAAGTCAAAGGCGTTGTAGCCGGTGTATTTGGTCTGGAGCCAGACGGATCCTACGGCCCCAACACCGAGCCGGGCATGGAACTGCATGGCAAATATGTCTTCCTGTCGGAAGGCGTGCGCGGCTCACTGTCCAAGGAAGTCATCGCCAAATACGACCTGTCTGCCGGTAAAGAGCCGCAGAAATACGGCGTTGGCATGAAAGAGATCTGGGAGATTGATCCGGCCAAGCACAAAGAAGGCAGCGTCACGCACACCATGGGCTGGCCGCTGGGCAGCAACGCGGGTGGCGGGTCGTTCATCTATCACCTTGAAAATAATCAGGTCTATGTCGGTTTTGTGGTCCACCTTAACTACAAGAACCCGCACCTGTACCCCTACATGGAATTCCAGCGTTTCAAGCACCACCCGATGGTGGCCGAGCTGCTGAAAGGCGGCAAGCGTGTGGCTTATGGTGCCCGCGCGATCACCGAGGGTGGCTACCAGTCGATGCCGAAACTGGTCGCACCGGGTGTTGCGCTGTTGGGTTGCTCGGCGGGCATGGTCAACGTGCCGCGCATCAAGGGCAACCACAACGCGATGCTGTCAGGCAAGGCCGCGGCCGAAGCCGCCTATGATGCCATCAAGGCCGAGCGTTCGGGTGATGAGCTGACCGCTTATGAGGCCGACGTTCGCGATGGTGCAATCGGCTCGGATCTGAAGAAGGTGCGCAACGTCAAACCGCTGTGGTCGAAATACGGCCTGACCGCCAGCCTGGTACTGGGCGGTATGGACATGTGGACCAACACGCTGGGCTTCTCGCTGTTGGGCACGCTGGGCCACGGCAAGAACGACGCGGAATCGACCGAAGATGCCAGCAAGCATCAACCCATCGACTATCCGAAACCCGATGGCACACTGTCCTTTGACCGCCTGACGAACGTATCGTTTGCGGCCACCAACCACGAGGAAAGCCAGCCTTGCCATCTGAAACTGGCCGACCCGGATATCCCGGTTAAGGTCAACCTGCCCAAATTCGACGAGCCGGCGCAGCGTTACTGCCCCGCAGGCGTCTATGAGATGGTCGAGGATGAAGACGGGCCGCGATTCGTGATCAACTTCCAGAACTGTGTTCACTGCAAGACCTGTGACATCAAGGATCCCAGCCAGAACATCACCTGGACTACACCGCAGGGCGGCGACGGGCCGAACTACCCCAATATGTAGGCAAGAACACGGGCGTTGGCAGGGTCGTGAAGGCTCTGCCATTGCCTCTCGCCCAGCAAAGCCCTAGCTTGTCGGTCAGTCAACGACAGCAAGGCAGATTATCAGTGGTTTCCCTGGTTCGACGTGCGGCACTGGCCGTGATCCTCAGCTCTTCAATTGCGCTCCCTGCGGTATCGGATACCGGATCGGGGTCGTATCTGGCTGGACGTCAGGCGATTTATCAGAGCGATTATCCCGCTGCCGAGCGTTACTATGCGCAGGCGCTGCGCGCTGATCCCCAAAATCCGAAACTGCTGGAAAACGTGGTCGTCGCCCGGCTCGCTTTGGGTGAGATTGAGCGGGCCCTGACCGTCGCCGAAGTTATCGAGGAAAATGAACTGCCCAGCCAGGCCGCTCGGATGGTGATCGCCGCCAATCTGGTGGCAGATGGCAAGCTGGATGAATTTCTGGCCCGCGATCCTGAAACGCAAGGGGTTGGACCGCTGGTTGATGGCCTGATGATTGCTTGGGCTCATATGGGGCAAGGCGCCATGACCAAAGCGATGGAACAATTTGACGTTGTTACCACGCAGGAAGGTCTGAAAGAATTTGCACTTTATCACAAGGCCATGGCGTTGGCGTCAGTCGGAGACTTTGAGGGGGCCGAGGCGATCCTTGCCGCAGATGATGGCCTGGTCGCCCGTTTTTCACGCCGGGCTGCGCTGGCGCGTGCCGAAGTGCTGTCGCAGCTGGATCGCAACGACGATGCGCTGGAATTTCTGGATAACGTCTTTGCCGCCGGCAGTGATCCGACCATCGAAGGTTACGTCACTCGGCTGTCTGATGGCGAAACGCTGCCCTTTACCCATGTCCGTTCTGCACAGGATGGCATGGCCGAGGTTTTCTTCACCGTTGGCGCTGCGCTGAGTGCGGAGGCCGCGCAGGATTATGTTCTGCTATATGCCCGCGTCGCGGCCTTTCTGCGGCCTGACCATATTGATGCGCTTTTGCTAAGCGCTGAGTTGTTGGATGGGCTGGAACAATATGATCTGGCGGTTGATGTCTATCGGCAGGTGCCTCCGAACAGCAGCGATTATCATGCCGCCGAGCTGGGGCGCGCCGAGGTCCTAAGTCGCTCTGACAGAAAAGAAGCTGCCGCCGAGGTCCTGCAAAACCTTGCCGCTCAAAGCCCCGATTTGCCCGGTGTGCATGTAGCCCTGGCCGACCTGCGGCGCCAGCAAGAGGATTACGCGGCAGCGGTCACCTCTTACGACAAGGCGATTGGCCTGACGGAAGAGGGTGCAGGCGGAAACTGGTTCCTGCATTATGCCCGCGGGATATCGCATGAACGCCTGAAGAACTGGGACGAGGCCGAGGCCGATTTCCGCCGCGCGCTTGAGTTGAACCCGGACCAACCACAGGTGCTGAACTATCTCGGGTATTCGCTGGTCGAGCGGCGCGAGAAATTGGACGAAGCGTTGAATATGATCGAACGCGCCGTCGCAGCGCGCCCTGACAGCGGCTATATCGTTGACAGCTTGGGCTGGGTGTTGTTCCGCCTGGGCCGGTACGACGAAGCAGTTGACCACATGGAGCGCGCCGTTGAGCTGATGCCGGTCGATCCGGTGGTAAATGACCATCTGGGCGATGTTTACTGGGCCGTAGGTCGTGGGCGTGAAGCCGAGTTCCAGTGGAAACGAGCACTGTCTTTCATTGATCCTGAAGATACCGACGGCGAAGCCGATCCTGAACGCATCCGCCGCAAGATCGAAGTCGGATTAGATGCGGTTCTGGCCGAGGAAGGTGCCGAACCCCTGAAGGTCGCCAATGAAGGCTGAGGCATTTGCCCCCGCCAAGATCAACCTGACCCTGCATGTGACCGGCCAACGCGCGGATGGCTATCATCTGCTTGATTCGTTGGTGGCCTTTGCCGATGTTGGGGATCAGTTGAGCCTCAGTTCCGGCCCCGAGCTGTCTCTGTCGGTCACGGGTGAGTTTTCGGATGGCGTACCGACCGATGATCGCAATCTGGTCTGGCAGGCCGCCGAGGCCGCAGGCTGGACCGGTCGCATTCATCTGAACAAACAACTGCCGCACGGTGGCGGTGTCGGGGGCGGCTCCTCGGATGCTGCGGCGGTTTTGCGCACCGTGAAGAAGGGGGGAGAGTGGCCCGATAGCGTGTCGCTGTCGCTCGGCGCGGATGTCCCGGTATGCATACATGCTGCTGCAGCGCGTATGCGCGGGATTGGTGAACAGATTGAGCCGATGGCGTTGCCGCCCCTCCCGGCGCTTTTGGTCAATCCGGGTATTGAAGTTCCCACCGGCCCGGTGTTTTCCGCTTTGCACAGCAGAGACAACGCACCGATGCCTGCTGAGATCCCTGCATTCAAAACACCGGAAGACTGCGCCACGTGGTTGCAGGTTCAGCGGAATGATTTAGAGGCACCTGCAATATCTGTAGCGCCGGGCATTGCGGAGGTCATAGCGGCGTTGGAAGGCACCCGAGACGCGTTGATGGTTCGTATGTCGGGTTCAGGCTCAACCTGTTTCGCACTTTTTCCAACGCTCAAAGCAGCCCATTTTGCCGCCTATGAGATCGGCGCGGCCCAACCCGGTTGGTGGTGCCGCGCAACGACGCTCAGTTAAGGCGCGATACGACGTAATCGGCCAGATCGCCTAACAGGGTGCGGATTTCGTGATCCGGAAGAGGCGCCAGCGCAGCCTTGGCCTTGGCCGCCCAACCAAACGCATCCGCGCGGGTTGCATCCAGCGTGCTGTATTTGGCCATCAGCGACAAAGCGTGATCCAGATCACCCTCTTCCTGCCGCCCGCGACCGATCGTCCGTTCCCAAAACGCGTGTTCCTCGGCAGTTGCCTGAGCCACGGCTTTGATCACTGGCAGGGTCAATTTGCGTTCACGGAAGTCGTCGCCGACGTTTTTGCCTGTGGCCGCACTATCGCCCTGATAATCCAAAAGATCATCTGCGATCTGGAACGCGATTCCAAGCGCGTCGCCATAGTCATACAGCGCCTTGACCTGCGCCTCGGTCGCGCCTGCGATCACACCACCCACTTCGGTTGCGGCAGAAAACAGCGCCGCCGTTTTGCCGCGCACAACCTGCAGGTAGACACCTTCATCCGTGCCCAGATCGGTGGCTGCTGTCATCTGCAGCACCTCGCCTTCGGCAATTGTGGCCGATGCATTTGCAAGGATATCCAGAACCCGCAACGAACCGGTTTCGACCATCAACTGGAAGCTGCGGGAAAACAGGTAATCGCCAACCAGAACACTGGATTTATTGTCCCATAGCAGGTTTGCCGTGGGTCGCCCGCGCCGCTGCCCGCTTTCATCGACGACATCGTCATGCAGCAGGGTTGCGGTATGAATGAACTCGACCGTTGCAGCCAGCTTGACGTGATGGTCGCCTGAATAGCCGAACAGCTGCGCCGCCGCCAGGGTCAGCATCGGGCGCAGACGCTTGCCGCCCGCCTCGACCAGGTGCGCGGTCACTTCGGGAATGCGCGGGGCATGTTCCGACGCCATACGCGTCCGAATCAGCGTATTTACCGCTGCCATTTCGCCCGCAAGCATCTCTGCCAGACGCTCATGCGGTTTCGAGATCGTGCTGACGTTCATCACTCTCCTGATACAAGGCTCGACATCCCTGTCACCTTGCCCTTACATCCATCCCCATGAAAGAACTATTGCGCAGCACCGATCCGACAATCCTAGCCTTTGCAACGGCTCTCCTTGAGGGCGAGGATATAGACTGCTTTCAGATGGACGTAAATATGAGCATCCTAGAAGGCGGCATCGGAATCTTTCCCCGTCGCCTGATGGTGCGGGCAGATGATCTGACCCGCGCCGAACGGGTCATGCGCGATAACGAGATCCCGCTGGGGCGATGAGCAGCTTTTCCGACAGTGATCTGACCTGCAATGATTTTCTGGGCGGGCGTGTGCGTCTGTGGCAGCCGCGCTCAGGATATCGTGCAGGGGTCGATCCGGTCTTACTGGCGGCATCGGTCCCGGCACAAGCTGGCCAGTCGGTGCTGGAATTGGGCTGCGGGGCAGGGGCTGCTATTCAGTGCCTAATGGCGCGAGTGCCGCACCTGAAGGCAACTGGGGTTGAACTGCAGGCTGGCTATGCAGATCTGGCCCGCCGCAATTCGGAACAAAACGCAGCGATCACCGTGGTTGAGGCGGATTTGAACGCACTACCGAATGATCTGCGACAAGAACAGTTCGATCATGTGATCGCCAATCCGCCCTACTACCGGGCAGGCGCGCATAGCCCTGCCACCGACGCGGGTCGGCAGATCGCACTGGGTGAAGACACGCCGCTTGAGGACTGGATCAATGTCGCCGCCCGACGTCTGGCGCCGCGCGGTTATCTTCACATGATCCAGAGGGCAGACCGGCTGCCCGATATGCTTGCGGGGTGCGCGGGCCGCTTGGGCTCGATTCAGGTGCTACCTCTGGCCCCCCGTGTGGATCGCGGGGCTGAGCTAGTGGTTTTGCGCGCCAGAAAGGGCGGACGCGCCGCATTTCGGCTGCACGCTCCGCTGATTCTGCACCTCGGTGAACAGCACGTAGAAGACGGTGAAAGCTATACTCCTGTGGTTTCGGCGGTGTTGCGCGATGCGGCGGATTTGACCGGGCACTTTGCCTGATCGGCAATGACCAGCCGAATTTGTCGGATTTATTATAGATTTCGTGCGTCTGTAGCGTGACAGGCTGGAAATGATGTGATCAACTTCTTACGTGACACTTACAAACCAGAGAAGGAGGACCGCCATGAGCGTGAGCGCACATCTGACGGAGTTGAAGAAAAAACACGAAATTCTCGGTCTTGAAGTGGAAGAAGCGCAACGCTCACCTGGTATTGACGATCTCCATATCGCACAGCTGAAGAAGCAAAAGCTGAAGCTAAAAGAAGAGATCGAGCGCCTGTCGACCTAAGGTTCTAGGCCTTCAGGCTGGCGCGGGCCGCGATGGCAGCGCCACCGGTGACAAACAAGGCCGCGATCGCCAGGCCCCAGGACGGGGCGGCGATCCCGGCCAGAACCAACACAAGCGTCGATAGCAAAGGTGCCGCGTATGAGGCGGTGCCCAGTATTTGAATGTCCCCGCGCTTGACGCCGATATCCCAGACATAGAACGCCAGCCCAACCGGTCCCAGGCCAAGTGCAAAGGTCGAGGCCCAGCCAAATGTGCCTTGCGGCCAGATCGTTTCTTCCACCGTGAAATGCAAGGCCCATGAGGCGATCGCCGTCAAAATGCAGAACACCGCGACCGAACTTGTCGGCACATCACCCAGCCGTCGCGATAGAACCGAGTAGCTGGACCATGTAAGCGCGCACAGCAAGGCCAGCCCGTAGCCGGGCAGATGCTGGACCTGAAACCCTGCGCTGCCACCACCCGTGATGATGACGGCGGCTCCAGCAAAGCCAAGGCAGGCTCCGATAAGGTGACCAGGTTTCAGATGTTCTCCGGGCAGCAGACCTGACAGAAGAACGATCAGCAAAGGCCAGAGATAAGCGATAAGCCCAGCCTCGGCTGCAGGGGCCATGCGAAGGGCTGAAAAGTACAGCGCGTGGTAGCCAAAAAGGCCAATTGATCCAAGCAGGTATGTCGTCCACGCGACCCGGCGCAGTTGAACCAGCCCGCCGCTGGCGAATGTCCAAATCAGACCCAGCGTACCGCCGATGGTAAAACAGATCGCGTTCAACAACAAAGGCGGCGTCGGGGCCGAACCCACAGTGAACAGCGCCAGCAGAGACCACAGCAAAACGGCGACAAAACCAATCGCGGTCGCGCCCATTCGGCTCATTCACCAGCTACCTTCTCAACAGGGATGATTTCAAACTCATCCGATATATGCGCGGTCTTTTCAATCTCGGAAATGAACCAGTCGCGGAACGCTGCGATCTGCGGTCGCTTCTCTGCCCCTTGCAGGCAGAGGAAACGAAATCGCCCGGCGGTCTCCAGTGCCACTTTGAACGGCGCGACCAGTCGCCCTTCGGTCAGGTCTTTCAGGATCATGGCGCGCCGCCCCAGAACCACGCCCACCCCGGCCACGGCAGCGTCGATGGCGTGATCGGCGTTCGAAAAATGCGCCCCATGGGTCGGAGTGAAATCCAATCCAACCGCACGGAACCACGCGGGCCAGTCGCAACGCGGCTTGAGGAAACTGATCGAATCGTCATGGATCAGGGGGGCGTCGCGCAACGACGCAGGCGTGGGGAATTGTTCGGCCAGCTCCGGGGTCATAACCGGTGTCAGCCACTCCTTGCGGACGGGAACCGAATAGAGCCCCTCATCCGGCCCGTAGCCAAAGCGGATCGCCACGTCCACGTCATCCCGTTCAAGGTCCATGTTGCGCAGAGTGGCCGAGAATTTCAGGTCAATCCCCGGATTTGCACGGGCGAATTCATAAAGGCGCGGTGCCAGCCATTTCGCCGTCAGGGCAGGGCCAGCGGTAACCGTTAGGCTGGTTTCATCCTGCAGCCTCCGCGTCGCTTGCCACGCGGCTTGCAGGGCGGCAAAGCCATCTGCGGTTCCGGGTGCCAATGTGCGCCCGGCTTCGGTCAGTTCGACGGCGCGATTGAGCCGGCGAAACACGGGGTGGCCCAGATGCTCTTCTAACGACTTGATTTGAAAGGACAGGGCCGCAGGTGTCACATTCAGCTCCTCCGCCGCCTTGGCAAACGACATATGTCGTGCGGCGGCATCGAAGGCGCGCAAAGCAGTCAGCGGAGGCAGGCGGTCGGTCATGGCGGTTAAGTTTTTCTGAACTGAAGGATCGAAAACTCTCGTTTGTGTAATTTAAAATCAAAGGCCATGTTGATGGCAAGACAAATCCAACTTGATTGAGAAGGGTTCAGCATGATCGAGATGACAACAAACCCAGCAATTCAGAACGCCATTCACCGCGCGCATGAAGAGCGCGGCAAGGCGGTTGTAGGATTCTGGTCCTGGCTATTCGGTTCCCGCTGATCGCAGCGCGCGTGATCTTACGGGATAAAAGAAGGGCCGGTCCTTGATGGACCGGCCCGTTTTCATTCTCAGATCGTCGGTTTAGACGAAGAACTGTGCACCGTTTGCGGAAATGGTCGAGCCGTTGATGAACTGCGAATCGTCCGACGCCAGGAAGGCCACGCAACGCGCGATTTCTTCCGGTTCACCCAGACGACCAGCCGGGATTTGACCGATGATCGATTCGCGCACTTTTTCCGGCACGGCCATGACCATTTCGGTCGCGATATAACCGGGGCAGATCGCGTTGGCCGTGATACCGGCCCGCGCACCTTCCTGCGCCAGAGATTTCACGATGCCCAGATCGCCCGCTTTGGTTGCGGCATAGTTGACCTGCGCAAACTGGCCTTTCTGACCGTTGATCGAGCTGATCACGATGATACGACCAAATTTACGCTCGCGCATACCCGGCCATACCGGGTGCACGGTGTTGAAAACACCAGTCAGATTGGTGTCGATGACCTGATGCCACTGTTCAGGTGTCATCTTGTGGAACGGTGCGTCGCGGGTGATACCGGCGTTGGCGACCACGATGTCGATCGGGCCGACCTCGGCTTCGACTTTTTCGATACCCGCTTTGGATTCGTCGTAATCCGCAACATTCCATTTATAGGTTTTGATACCGGTTTCGTCGGTGAACTTTGCGGCGGCTTCGTCATTGCCTGCATAAGTGGCGGCAACATTGTATCCTTCGGCCTTCAGCGCCTTGGAAATTGCTGCGCCGATGCCGCGGGAACCGCCGGTTACGAGTGCTGTACGTGCCATTTAGGACTCCTCCAAATTTAGTCGTCTTGGTAATTCTGTTACTCTGAGAGTTAAGGGTGCGCAATATCGTTTCGTGATCGATCTTGTCTTTCTGTCCGGCGATATTGTCGCATCTAAGGGGTATGATCCGATTGTAACAAAAAAGGGCGCCCAGTGGACGCCCTTTTGTATTTAGTTTTCAGCGCACTTAGTCACGCTCCACACACAGGGCGACACCCATGCCGCCGCCGATGCAGAGGGTCGCGAGACCTTTCTTGGCATCCCGGCGCTTCATTTCGAACAGCAGGGTGTTCAGAACCCGGCAGCCGGACGCGCCGATTGGGTGTCCGATGGCAATTGCACCACCATTGACGTTTACGATCGACGGATCCCAACCCATGTCTTTGTTTACAGCGCAGGCTTGCGCTGCGAAGGCTTCGTTTGCTTCGACCAGATCCAGATCATCGACCGACCATCCAGCTTTCTCCAGCGCCTTGCGCGAAGCGTAGATCGGGCCAACGCCCATGATCGACGGGTCAAGTCCGGCGGTCGCGTAGGATGCAATTCGGGCCAAGGGCTCAATCCCACGCTTTTCGGCATTCTCAGCCGACATCAGCAGGGTGGCTGCGGCACCGTCATTCAGGCCCGAAGCGTTTGCGGCCGTGACAGAACCGTCCTTGGCGAAGGCGGGGCGCAGTTTGCCCATGGCTTCGATTGTCGCGCCGTGGCGGATGTATTCGTCCTTGTCCATCACGATGTCGCCCTTGCGGGTCTTGATGGTGAAGGGCACGATTTCATCGGCGAACTTGCCAGCGTTCTGGGCCGCTTCGGCTTTGTTTTGCGAGGCGACCGCAAATTCATCCTGCATATCGCGGCTGATCTGCCATTTCTCGGCGACGTTCTCAGCCGTTTGACCCATGTGATAGCCGTTGAAGGCATCCCACAGACCATCGCGGATCATCGTGTCGATGTATTTCATGTCACCCATCTTATGACCGGCGCGCAGGGCGGCGGCATGGGGCGACAGGGTCATGTTTTCTTGTCCACCAGCCGCAACGATGTCGGCATCGCCCAATTGGATATGCTGTGCACCCAGAGCAACAGCACGCAGACCCGAACCGCAGACCTGGTTGATGCCCCAAGCCGCGCTTTCCTGCGGCAAGCCCGCATTTATATGCGCCTGGCGCGCTGGGTTCTGACCTTGGGCGGCAGTCAGGACCTGGCCCATGATGGTTTCGCTTACTTCGCCCTTGTCAATCCCGGCACGTTCGACAACTGCTTCAAGGACGGCAGCGCCCAGATCATGTGCGGGGGTGTTCGCAAACGAACCGCTAAAGCTACCGACGCCCGTACGTGCGGCGGATGCGATTACTACGTTGGTCATAAAGTCAATCCTTTACCGTCATGGTCCTGTGGGAAATCTGACGGCGCGGTTTGAGGAGAAGTCTTCTCCGGGTGCAAGAGCGCCTCGTGATCCCCCGCTCAAGCATCTTCTGCAATAGCGCAATGCTGCATCTGCAGCAACGGACAGCTTGTCTCAGAGTGAGCCTTGGCGGTGTTCCGCGCGACCAGCTGCTATCAACTGCCCGTTTTTGCAGCTTTTTCCGAGCTCCAGGGCGGAGTGACTGAAGGCGCTCCATACAGAAAGCCCTGCAGACAATCGACACCGTTTGCGATCAGGAAATGAGCATCTTCGTCACTTTCGACCGATTCGGCGGTGACAAGAATTTCGAATTCCCGCGCAACTGCAATCAGTGCGCGCACCAGCGATTGATTGTCGGGATTGCTGCTGATGCCCCTGATGAACTGCCCATCGATCTTGGCGGCATCGAACAGAAATTCACGAAAGTGGCGAAAGCCAAAGTTACTGGCCCCAAAATCATCCAGCGCAAAGGCGATACCGCGGGCTTGTTGGCGATCCATGAAATCTACCACCAGTTCGGGCACCTGCATCGCCGAAGATTCTGAGATTTCCAGAATCAACCTTTCGCCCAAGCTTGCGTCTTTTTTCAGAAACCTATCCAGCACACGCGACCAGTTGGAATAACCGATGGACCGCGCGGACATGTTGATCGACAGGCGGATGCCGGGGTTGCGGATCAGAGTGCGCAGCCCCATTTCAAGCGCGACGCAATCAAGGTCCCGGCCAATTGGCGTGTTCTCAACCTGTGGCATGAACTCGCGCGCGGGGATGACGCGGCCGGTTTCATCCAATACACGGATGAACCCTTCGTAGAACGCGATGCCCTGAGGAGGATGTGCTTGAACGACAGGCTGAAACGCCAGCCTGCATTGTCTATGCTTTACGGCTTCGGTCGCCATCTGTACCACCGATCGATCCCGTGAAGTGACGGCGGCGCTCAAAGGGTCGTCCGATCCCTCGGGCAGGTCTGCGCGTTTCCTGTTTCCCATGACGTACCGTTCCCCTGATCCCGATGATTTTGGCCGGGGCCAGTTTCAGGGAAGACAGGTAAAACCGGGGTTAACGCTCAAAATTTTATCGCAGGTGGCGGGGCGGAAGATCAGTGTGTTGATTGCCAAGCATGACGCAGCGAAGCAGCCGCACCGATAAGCGCTCCTAAAAGTCCCAGCGCGGCCATGACAAATCCCAGCCCCAATAGCGCGGGCATTGCTCCGTTGAGTGCGGCGGTCATTGTGATGACGAGGCCCAGCAAACCTGTGATCGTAGAAATTCTCATCAGCTTTGACATGCGGACCTCCGGAAATGCACTCTTAAAACATCTCAGGGGATATGGAGCGCTTGTGCCAAATTTCAAGCAAAGAAAAGGTCTTTTTGAGACCTAGGCCCGCTTGGCTGTGGAAGCAGGTGATTTGGTGCCGAACTGCTCGAATCCCGGTGTGCCGTGATCTTGCGGATGGCGGACAAGGTGCTTGGCCTTGATCTGTTGGGAATTGTCGCGGCTGCCATCGTGGCTATAGCCCGGAGGGGCAAAACAATAAGCCAGACGTTGGCGCAAGGTCAGGCCCGGTTGGGTGGCGTCCCGCCAGATTCCAACCCATTCATGAAACGCCACGCGCAGCGGATTGAACGTGCCGATATTGTGGACAAGCCCATAGTCGACCTTGTCATCTTCTTGCTCGGGGACAAATGTGCCGAACATCTTGTCCCAGATGATAAAGACACCCGCATAGTTGCAATCAAGATATCGCGCATTTCGCCCATGATGGGCGCGGTGGTGACTGGGCGTATTCATGACGGCTTCGAACCAGCGCGGCATTTTGCCGATCGCTTCGGTATGGATCCAGAATTGGTAGATCAGGTTCAGACCTCCGACGAACAGCACCATCGCCGGGTGAAAGCCCAGCAGGATCAGCGGCGCACGTACCACCATCATGAAGGTGAATGTATAGGTCCAGGTCTGCCGCAGCGCCGTTGTCAGGTTGTAATGCTGTGAGCTGTGGTGGTTCACATGACTGGCCCAGACCCAGCGAATGCGGTGCCCAAAGCGGTGCACCCAGTAATACCGCAGATCGTCCAGTACAAAGCACAAGATGATGACCGGGATCGAGGTCCCTAGGTTGAGCGGTGTGATCTGCCACAGCCACATGAAAAACGCATATGCGATGAAGCCCAGCAAAAAGCCCGAGGCGATATTGCCTGCCCCCATGATTAGCGAGGTCAAGGCATCGCGGGTTTCGTACCTACCGCCCCGGCCTTTGATCGCGATCCAAAGGAATTCGGCAAGAATGGCCGCGATGAAGAAGGGCACGGCCCATTGCACCGCGTCGGGAAAACTCACGTGATCGGTCATGCGGGATCCATCAGATTTTGCCAGTGCTGGCGTTCGGTCTCATCAAGGTGGACGATGACCCGAGGAGTGCTGAAATCGTGGAACAGGACTTCAAAGCCTTCGGGATGATCCAGCCAATCGAAATCCCGTAAATGGCGGGCCACGGTATCGGCACCAAAGGACCACAGCAGGCCGGCTCCGGTTTCGGTTCGGATAAGGGCGGCGTGACCATCATGGGCAACGGTCACGTCAATGATGGAATCATCTGGAAAGTGACGCAGCCACTGTTCGTGCGCTGTCTCGGGCGTCAGCACTTGCAAGCGAGACTTGCCCGTCAGATGCAGCAGCAAGGCGACCCCGGCAATGCCGCCGACGACGAGGATCAATAGTATTTCCAGCGGCATTCCATCCTCCTGCAGATAACCTGCAAGCGGCCGATTTGTCTGTCAAAGGTGGCGTGGCGTCAGCCGCTTTCCAGGCTTTCCAGAATCTCATGCTGGACGATGCGTGCGACAAACGGCATTAACCCGTCAGGGCCAGAGGCCCGATCTTTGAGATGGATGCAGATATCGGGCCTGCGCGCGGCGATGATGCCAACCATTTCTCCGCGTATCTTGTCATCAAGACCCGCGCCCATGATCGCACAGGCGATGCGCGGTTCCGCGTCCAGCTGCCGCCGCACCTCATCCTGATCATGCGCGCCCAGCCACTGAATTGGCAGGTGATCCAGTTGTTGTGCCACGTTGCCGATTACATTCGGCAACCGCCCAATCAACAGAACTACCGGTTTCATCGGAGTCTCCCTTTCTTCCGGTCGCAAACGAAAACCGGCCCGTTGGGGCCGGTCTCATTCTAACACAGATTTTCTGCAAGAGCGCGCGGGACCTCAGCTATTGCCTTCGACAAGCGCTGAAATTATCGCCTTGGCACTGTCCGAGTTCCATTCTGCATCACCGATCAGGCGTGCGATCTCATTGCCATCGGGGTCGATGATCACAGTGATCGGCAGGCCAATCACTCCCATTTCGCGTGCAACCGCCTGTTTCGGATCCTGATGACGCGGCAAGTTGTCGATGCCGTTTTCGTCAAAGAACTTCTTGATCCCGGCAGGTGTGTTGCGACCGGTCGCCAGGGTCAGAACCTCGAATTTGTCACCGCCAAACTCCTGTTGCAGTTCAGCGATCTGAGGCATTTCTTTGCGGCACGGCGCACACCATGTGGCCCAGAAGTTCAGCAGCACATACTTGCCTTTGTAGTCGGCCAGCGATCCGGTGCCACCATCATCTTCTAGTTCAAAATCGACCACTTTGACCGGCTTGGGTTCACTATGCAGGATCAGCCGCTTCAGGCTGCCCTCACGCAATGGGCCAAGCGTTGCCGCATCTGTTGCCAAAGCGGCGTTTGCACCCAGCGCTAGGGCCATATAAAGGGGGATCAGACGTAACAGGCGCATATCAACTCCGGGTTTTCTTTCATGACCGATCAATCTTCGAACCAGATGTGGGGCGGCCGCTTTGCCGCTGGTCCAGACGCGATCATGGAGGCGATAAATGCCTCGATCGGGTTCGATCAGCGGATGGCAGCCCAGGACATCGCAGGCTCGCGCGCCCATGCCGCCATGTTGGCTGCCACAGGCGTTATTACTGATAGTGATGCGCACGCCATTCGGGAAGGCCTGCTCACCGTTTTGTCAGAAATTCAGAACGGAGAATTTCAGTTCTCGACTGCGCTGGAAGACATTCACATGAATGTCGAGGCGCGACTGAAAGAGGTGATCGGAGAACCCGCAGGCCGTCTGCACACGGGCCGGTCGCGAAACGACCAGGTGGCGACCGATTTCAAACTCTGGGTTCGCGACCAGCTAGATGCCGCAGAATCCGGTCTTCTGGCCCTGATCCGCGCGCTTTTGGCGCAGGCCGAGGCCGGGGCGGATTGGGTCATGCCCGGTTTCACCCATTTGCAAACCGCGCAGCCGGTGACATGGGGCCACCACATGATGGCCTATGTCGAGATGTTTGGTCGCGATCTGTCCCGCGTGCGTGACGCCCGTGCCCGGATGAACGAATCCCCCTTGGGCGCAGCCGCGTTGGCCGGGACCTCTTTCCCAATCGACCGCCAGATGACAGCTGAGGCGCTGGGCTTCGACCGCCCCGCAGCCAATTCACTGGACGCTGTCAGCGACCGCGATTTCGCATTGGAGTTCCTGTCGACCGCCTCGATTTGCGCCATGCACTTGTCGCGCTTTGCCGAGGAACTGGTAATCTGGTCCTCGGCCCAATTCCGGTTTGTATCACTGTCTGATCGCTTCTCGACTGGTTCATCAATCATGCCGCAAAAGAAGAACCCCGATGCAGCTGAGCTCATCCGTGCCAAGGTTGGCCGCATATTTGGTGCGAATACTGGCCTGATGATGGTGATGAAGGGGCTGCCGCTGACCTATTCCAAGGACATGCAGGAAGACAAAGAACAGGTATTTGATGCGGCAGATAACTGGATGCTGGCACTTGCCGCGATGGAAGGCATGGTCAAGGACATGACCGCCAATCGCGAAAGCCTGGCTGCCGCTGCCGGGTCTGGCTTTTCAACTGCGACCGACCTAGCCGACTGGTTGGTCCGCGTGCTGGGCCTGCCCTTCCGCGACGCGCACCATGTCACTGGATCGCTGGTGGCCATGGCTGAAAGCAAGGGCTGCGACCTACCGGATCTGACGCTGGAGGACATGCAATCGGTCCACGCGGACATCACCGACGACGTCTATTCTGTTCTTACCGTCGAAAATTCGGTAAACTCTCGCCAATCCTATGGCGGCACCGCACCGGATCAGGTGCGGGCCCAGATCAAGCGATGGAAGGCGCTGGTGTAATGCAGATACGACGGGTGGTGCTATTGATTGCGGTCGCAGCGGCCTTGGCTGGGTGTGGTGCCGATGGCGAACCCATACAGCCCACCATGAGCGCAAGCGTCGGCGTAGGCAGCAGCGGCACCTATGGCGGTGTTGGCGTTGGTCTCAGACGCGGTGGGCTGGGCGTTTATCTGGGGCTCTGAACTCCAAAATTGCAATTTGCTGATCGCACACCCATCTGCATCTGACACGTCCTGAATGACAAAGAGAAAATGCATGAGACCTGTCGGCCTGATCCTCTGCCTCGCCGTACTTGCAGCTTGCGACCCGTCAGGCGCACCCCGAACGGAACCAACGGCCGCACCTAGCGGGTCCGGGGTCTCGGTTTCAGGATATGCGAGGGTTGGCGCGTCAAAGACGTTCTGAACCGCGACGGTGACGACAACCCTACCGGAATCATTTGATCCACATACCTCTTTTGGTCTAAGCGCGCAGGCATGGATCATTTTCTCTACCGCGACGGCGCGCTTTTCGCCGAGGATGTGCCAATCTCCGAAATCGCAGCCGCGGTCGGAACCCCGTTCTATGTCTATTCGACGGCGACGCTGCAGCGGCATTTCAAGCTGTTCGATGACGCGCTTGAGGGCACTGATCACCTTATCTGCTATGCGATGAAAGCGGCCAGCAATCAGGCCATCCTGAAGACGCTGGCGCAAGCTGGCGCGGGGATGGATGTGGTTTCGGGCGGGGAATATCTGCGCGCCAAAGCCGCAGGCGTACCCGGAGACAAGATCGTCTTCTCTGGCGTCGGCAAAACGGCGGATGAGATTCGCACCGCTCTGACTGGTGGCATTCGTCAGTTCAACGTCGAATCTGAACCCGAAATGCAGGTGATTAACGCGGTTGCACAAGAATTGGGCAAGGTTGCGCCGATCACCGTCCGGGTGAACCCGGACGTGGATGCAAAGACCCACGCCAAGATTGCCACCGGCAAATCTGAAAACAAGTTCGGCATCCCGATCTCGCGCGCGTCCGAGGTTTATGCGCTGGCCGCCAGCCTGCCGGGGTTGGAGGTGATTGGGATCGACGTCCATATCGGCTCACAACTGACCGAGCTGGAACCGTTTGAACTGGCCTACAATAAGGTCGCCGAGCTGACCGAGCGTCTGCGCGCAGAGGGGCATAACATCCGCCGCCTTGATCTGGGCGGTGGCTTGGGTATTCCCTATGCCCGTTCCAACGACGCGCCTCCGCTGCCGGTTGAATATGGTGCGATGGTCAAGAAAACACTGGGCCATCTGGGCTGCGAGATCGAGATTGAGCCCGGTCGGCTGATCGCTGGCAATGCGGGTCTGATGGTGTCCAAGGTCATCTATGTTAAATCCGGCGAAGACCGCGATTTCCTGATCCTCGATGGCGCAATGAACGACCTGATCCGCCCCGCGATGTATGAGGCGTATCATGATATAGTGGCGGTCGAAGAACCTGCCGCAGGGGTCGAACAGCGCCCGTATGATATCGTTGGTCCGGTCTGTGAATCCGGGGATACCTTTGCAAAACAACGCAACATGCCGGCTTTGAAATCGGGCGATCTTATCGCATTCCGCAGTGCAGGTGCCTACGGTGCAGTCATGTCTAGCGAATACAATACGCGGCCCCTGATCCCTGAGGTTCTGGTGAACGGGGATCAATTTGCCGTAATTCGTGAACGCCCAAGCTTTGACGAAATCATAAACCGCGATACCATACCTGAGTGGCTTTGACGCGATAGGCGCGTCGGGCCGATCAGGAGGCCCGCCTTGCGCGACAACCAGACCTTGCCAATTCCAAGACTGTCCCTGTGGCTGACGCACGGGGGTATGCTGGCTGAGCAGGTGATGCGCGCCTTCTGGCCGTTCTTTTCTATTCTTATGGCGCTGCTGGCCGCCCTGATGCTGGGTCTGCACGATCTTGTGCGCATTGAAGCCGTTTGGATTTCTGCAGCGGTCGGATTGATTGCTTTAATTGCGACAGCGGTTTTGGGAATCAGACGGTTCCACCTGCCAACCCGGGCCGAGGCGCTGGTTCGGCTGGATGAAACCCTGCCCGGACGCCCGATACAAGCACTGATGGACGATCAGGCAATCGGTGCGATGGATGCGGATTCGGTGGCACTGTGGCATGCGCACCAGACGCGCATGGCAGATCGTGCATCAAAGGCCGATCCGGTGAAACCCGACTTGCGGCTGGCGTCTCGCGATCCCTATGCGCTTCGCTATGCTGCCTTATTGGCACTCGTCGTTGCGGCTCTGTTCGGCTCGTTCTGGCGGATAGGCTCGGTCGCTGACATGACGCCGGGGACCGCTCAGGCGGGGCAGGGCCCGACTTGGGAGGGTTGGGTTGAACCGCCGCGCTACACCGGGCTGCCAACGCTCTATCTGGCCGATCAGACCGATCCAACATTGACAGTGCCCAAAGGCAGCCGCATCACGCTTCGATTTTATGGCGAAGTCGGCGCACATAGTCTGACGGAAACTTCGACGCCTCTGGGCACACAAGCCGCGACGGACCCGGAACAAGAATTTGTTGCGGAACGCTCGGGCCAGATGCGGATTGATGGCCCGGCAGGGCGCGATTGGGCGCTTGAGATCCTTCCAGACACTGCGCCCAGGATCGCGACGGCAGGAGTGGCGCAATCAGAGGCTGGCGGACAGATGAAGCTGCCCTTCGCTGCTGCGGATGACTATGGAATCGTCTCCGGCACAGCCCGGATTGAATTGGACCTGCCAGCGGTCAACCGTCAATTCGGTCTTGCGACCGAGCCTGAACCGCGCGAGATCATTACGGTCGAGTTGCCAATGCCGATTACAGGCGATCGGACCGATTTCACCGAAGACTTGATCGAGGATTTCTCGCAGCACCCTTGGGCACATTTGCCGGTAAAAATAACCCTCATGGCTATCGACGCGTCAGATCAAGAGACGGTGGCAGAACCTTATCTGACAGAACTGCCAGCCCGTAGGTTCTTTGACCCATTGGCTGCTGCGGTGATCGAACAGCGGCGCGATCTGCTCTGGTCGCGCGAAAATGCGCTGCGTGTATCGCAATTGCTGCGTGCGGTTTCGCACCTACCCGAGGACCTGTTCCGCTCAGATACAGCGTATCTGCGTCTGCGTGTGATCCTGCGGCGGCTGGAGACCTTCGACAAATACGGCGCACTGAACGTCAAACAGCAGGAAGAAGTTGCGCAAGCACTGTGGGATCTGGCGGTTCTGATCGAGGATGGCACGCTGGCCGACGCATTGGAACGGATGCGTCGTGCGCAGGAGCGTCTGACCGAAGCGATGCAGAACGGTGCCAGCGACGAAGAGATTGCCGAACTGATGCAGGAGCTGCGCGAAGCGACACAGGATTACATGCGGCAACTCCAGCGTCTGGCGCAGGAAAACGGTGAGACGCAGCAAGGACAGCAGGGCCAGAACGGCGAAACCCTGCAGATGACGCAGGATGACCTGCAGCGAATGATGGACCGCATTCAGGAGCTCATGGAACAAGGCCGCATGGCCGAGGCGCAGCAGGCATTAGAAGAGTTCCAGCAAATGATGGAAAACATGCGCGTCACACAAGGGCAGGGCCAAGGTGGCCAGTCCGAAGGACAGCAGGCCATGGAAGGGCTGGCAGAAACCCTGCGCGAACAACAGGGCCTCAGCGATCAGGCATTCCGCGACCTGCAGGAACAGTTCAACCCCGGTGCGCAAGCGGGCGAAAGTCAGGACAATGAGGGTCGCAACGGTGGTCTGGGACGCGGCCAGAGCCATGAAGGCCAAGGCGGCCAGGGCCAGGGTCAGGATGAGGCTGGTGAAGGCCAGCAAGGTCAGGGGACACTGGCGGATCGGCAGCAGGCGCTGCGGGATGAGTTGAGTCGGCAACAACAAGGTCTGCCCGGCGGTGGTACACCCGAAGGCGACGCTGCGCGCGAAGCATTGGGCCGTGCGGGCCGGGCCATGGACGACGCCGAAGACGCCTTGCGCAGCGATGATCTGGCCGAGGCGATTGACCGTCAATCCGAGGCGATGGAAGCCCTGCGCGAAGGCATGCGTTCACTGGGCGAAGCCCTGGCGCAGAACCAGCAGAACCAGCCGGGTCAAGGGACCGAGGCCGGCGACATGCAGGCCAATAACCGCGATCCATTGGGTCGTACGCCAGGTTCCGCGGGATCAATCTCGACCGACGACAACTTGCTGCAAGGCGAAGATGTATATCGCCGTGCGCGCGAGTTGCTGGATGAAATCCGCCGTAGGACCGGTGAACAGGATCGGCCTCTGATCGAGTTGGAATACCTCAAGCGATTGCTCGAAAGGTTCTAGTTCTGCCCTGCGCCCCCGGTCTGTGTCTCAAGCCAAAGGCGCGCTTGATCGACCAGTGAGACATATGATTTCAGCATCGGATCAGCCTGAGGAACCGCCTCGCTGATCTGATTGGCGTTTCCATATATCAGAAACAGAATGACGCCGATGATAATGATCAAGGCAAAGCCACGCAGAAACCCACCGGATTTGCGGGCCGGAGCAACGGCTTCAGCTTCGTCCGATGTCAAGTCGCTGCGCAGACCCGAGTTGATCGCCTCAACATCCGGCAGCTCATCTTTCTGACCTGCGTCAGCGGCGGTTTCAGTGGCCGAGGGCCGTTTCGGTTTGACCTTGGGCTCTTCAGGCGGATCCAATGCCAGATCAGGTTGGCTTTCCAGATTGCTGCCTTCACGCTCGCGCAGCTCTGCCTCGCGTGCAGCCTCTTCCTTGAGGATGCTAGATACCGCCGGGTCTACGTTTCCAACACTCAATTCCTCGGGCGCATCGGGTTCTGGTGTGTCTTCTGCCTTAACCTTTTCTGGCTCGGCCTTGGCCGCATCGGGTTCTGGCGCATCTTCTGACTTAACATCTTCCGGTTCGGCAAAGGCTGCCTGGATTGCAGGTGCAGATTTCGCTTCCGGCTCTGCTTTGCTGGCGACTGGATATTTTTCCTGAAACCAGGTCTCTTCGCAAGCCGAGCATTGAACTTCGCGCCCGTCCTCGGGGATCACTTCGTCCGGGACTTCGTACTGGGCGCTGCAATTCGGACACGTTAAACGCATTCTGCCTCCTGGCCTTCAAGGCTGGCCTGATAATAGTTTTTTCAGGGATGATATTCCGTTAAGACCCAACAGCAAAGCGTGTTTTCGGTTTCGCGGGCCAAGTGTCGCCAATTGGCCCCGCCCAAGGCATTGAATCCACCGCTGCGCTCGGGCAAGAGGTGAGCAGAACAAAGGGGGCAGGCGTGATCGAGCTGGAGAATATCAGCTATACCTACGGCGGTGGTGAGTTGCTAAGCGATGTTTCGCTGCAATTACAGCCCGGATCGTTCCACTTTCTGACCGGGCCTTCGGGTGCGGGCAAGACCACATTGCTGAAACTCTGTTATGGCGCGTTGTTGCCAACCTCGGGCAGGTTGATGGCCTTTGGCGAGGATATCGCCCGCATGGACCGTGATCAGATGGCGCTGCTGCGCCGCCGAATTGGCGTGGTGCATCAGGATTGCCGATTTTTGGATCACATGACGCTGGCCGAGAATGTCGCGTTGCCGCTGATGGTCTCGGGGCGCTCTGAAAATGGGCAGCAGGACGATCTGACCGAACTGCTGGGCTGGGTCGGGCTTGGCAGCAGGCTTGAGGCGCACCCGCCTGAACTATCGGGGGGCGAACGCCAGCGTGCCGCATTGGCCCGCGCAGTCATCCTATCGCCCGATGTGGTGCTTGCGGATGAACCCACCGGCAATGTGGACTGGGAGATGTCGCAACGACTTCTGCGCCTGCTGGTTGAATTGAACAGGATGGGAAAAACCGTGCTGATCGCCACCCATGACCTAAGCCTGATCCGCGCCGCCAAAAGCCAGGTTCAGGCTCGCGTTCTGCGCATCGCGCAGCGCCGGGTGCAGCTTGCGGGGGCGGATCTATGAGCAAGGGCACGATCCGCAACCTGCTGCGCCGCGACACCCGTGCCGACCGGGTGGTGCCACCCACGGGCTTTACGGCGCAATTGACCCTGTTCGTGTCTGGCGCAATGGCCTTTCTGGCGGTGTTTGCGCTGGCTCTTTCGTTAGCCTCGGGCCGTGTGGCGGATCGTTGGGCTTCAGAGTTGGCGGGGGCAGCGACCTTGCGGATCAATGCCCCTGCAGATCAACGTGCGGCGCAAACCGAGGCTGCTTTGAACGTCCTCCAGCAAACGCCGGGTGTGGCTTCGGCTCGCGCGTTGACGAGCGAAGAGCAGGCCACACTGCTGTCACCCTGGTTCGGACCGGACTTGCCTCTGGACACTTTACCAATCCCGCAGCTGATAGAGATTATCGAAGGTGAGCCGGGTCTTGATGCGGCTGGCCTGCGGCTGCGGCTAGGGGCTGAGGTGCCGGGCGCAGTGCTGGATGATCACACTCGCTGGCGCGAACCATTGGTTGATGCGGCCAATTCACTGCGGCGTCTGGGCTGGATTTCGATCCTGCTGATCGGTGGCGCCACTGCCGCCATGATCACGCTTGCCGCCAACGCCTCGCTTGCCGCCAACGCGCAGATAATCGAGGTTCTGCGCCAGGTCGGCGCGCGGGACCGGTTCATCGCCGGAGCGTTCGTGCGCCGCTTTACGTTCCGGGCGCTGTTTGGGGCAGCGGTTGGCACTTTGCTGGGCATGACGGGTGTATTGTTGCTCCCTGAAGCCTCGGATGCGGGTGGTTTTCTCACTGGCCTTGGATTTCAGGGTATCGGTTGGATCCTGCCCGTGCTGATCCCGGTATTGGGCGCGGCCGTTGCGTTTCTGGCCACATGGTCAGCCGCGCAGCGCAAGTTGAAGGAGCTTTCGTGATGTTCATGGCTATTCAATGGGTCCGGTCGCTGATCTTTATGATCACCATCTATGCCTGGATGCTGGTGCTGGGGCTTGTCTTTGCCCCCTATGCGCTGTTCGCCAAGCGTGGCGCATTGCGAGCATGCAAAACCTATGCGCGCACAACTAAGTGGTTGGCCCGCTGGATGGTTGGTATTCGCTGCGAAGTGCGCGGGGAAGTCCCACATGGCGAGGTTGTGATCGGCGCCAAGCACCAGTCGTTTCTGGACATCATTATAATCTTCGACGCCATCCCACACGGCAAATTCATCATGAAGCGAGAGCTTCTGTGGACGCCGGTCATTGGCATGTATGCGCGCCGTCTGGGATGTATCCCGGTCAATCGCGGAAAACGAGGGGCGGCGGTTGCCAAAATGGTCAAGGATGTTGCGCGCGAGTTCAGCGAACCCGGTCAGTTGGTGATCTACCCGCAAGGTACGCGCGTCGCGCCAGGGGTACACAAGCCTTACAAGGTTGGAACGGCGGTTCTGTATGAAGGGCTCGGGTTCCCGTGCGTACCCGTTGCCACAAATGCGGGCGTCTTCTGGCCCAGAACCGGTGTCATGCGCAAGCCCGGCACGGCGATTGTCGATTTCCTAAATCCAATCGAACCCGGCGTTGCGCGGAATGCCTTTCTGGAACGGCTGGAAAACGTGATTGAGACACGCTCGAACGAATTGATGAGAGAAGTGGGGTTTGATCCGGATGGAATTCGTTAAGGATATCACTGCCCTTGAGGCTCTGTATGGCACGCCCGGCGCAGCCTCCATACGCAAAGTGGCGCGGCGGCTAACACCGCTCTACCGCAAATGGATTATGGCCTCACGCTTGTGTATCCTCAGCACCGTCGGCTCCGAAGGTGTCGATGGCAGCCCGCGTGGAGATGAAGGGCCAGTTGTGTTGGAACTGGACCAAGGCACCCTGGCACTGCCGGATTGGCGGGGAAACAACCGCTTGGATTCCCTGCGAAATATCGTACTCGATCCACGCGTCTCATTGTTGTTCATGGTGCCCGGTTCGAACAATGTGGTTCGGGTAAATGGGAACGCTCAACTGACTGCTGATGAAGCCCTGCGCGCCCGGTTCGAAAAACACGGAAAACGCCCCGCAACCGTCATCGTAATCGAGATATCCGAGATTTACACACAATGCGCGCGCGCCCTGATCCGGGCCAGAACCTGGAGTGGCCACGATGAAAGCGAGGGCCTGCCGACGGCTGGCGAGATATTGTCGGAAATGACGTCAGGAGAGGAAGGCGGCGCGCAATATGATCAGGAATGGGGTGCCCGCGCCGCTAAAACCATGTGGTAGGCAAGGATGGCTCTGATTCAGCCGATCACCTCACCGATCAGCATCTGCGGTTTGACATTGGTGAAGTTTGGCAGATCGGCCAGGACAGGGCCTGCCTTTGACATAGCGTCGTTCATGGCGTCCTGATCTTCAAACATGATCGTTGCGATCGCGTAATGACCTGCTGGCGCTTCAGGGCCTCCCGCAATGCCTTTGGTTACGACCGTACGTTCGATATGTGACCCCATGTGCTCGCCGACAAGCGGAAGATGTGTGTCGACATAATAGTCGAAATCGAAATGTGTTTCTGTACCTATGGGATAGATCACCTGTAAACTGACGCTCATCTGACTTCCTTTCCAAAAGCAATGGAGTCAGTAAACCGCGTCTGATCACCTGCCGCAAATGGTTTTGAGCGACACGGGGTGCCGCTCAAGGAGACTAGGTAGAGGACCTGCTCAGGTTTGGTCAGCTATGAATTGGCCCGTCACCACAGGCGAGCGCTGCCTCGCGCACTGCTTCGGAATAGGTCGGGTGAGCGTGACAGGTCAGGGCCAGATCTTCGGCTGATGCGCCGAATTCCATGGCGACGCAAACCTCGTGGATCAGGTCTCCGGCCGCGGGGCCGATGATATGCGCGCCCAGAATGCGATCGGTTTCTTTGTCTGCCAGAATCTTGACGAACCCGTCGGCTGCGAAATTCGCCTTGGCCCGGCCATTGCCCATGAACATGAACTTGCCGACCTTGTAGGCGCGGCCCTGTTCTTTGAGTGTCGCTTCGGTCTCACCCACATTGGCCACCTCGGGCCAAGTGTAGATGACCCCCGGAATGACACCATAGTTCACATGACCATGCTTGCCTGCAACCTGCTCGGCTGCGGCCATGCCCTCGTCTTCAGCCTTGTGGGCCAGCATCGGGCCTTCGGTCACGTCGCCGATGGCGTAGATGCCCGGCACGTTGGTCTGCCAATCACTACCGACCTTGATCTGGCCGCGCGGGGTCATCTCGACGCCCAAAGCGTCCAGCCCCAGCCCATCCGAATATGGCTTGCGCCCGGTGGCCACCAGCACGGTATCAGCATCGATGACGTGCTCGCTGTCATCCTTGAGCAGCTTGTACGTTACCTTGGCTTTGGTCTTGGTGGCTTCGGTCTTTTGCACCGCAGCGCCCATGACGAACTTCAAACCCTGTTTCTTCAGGATGCGCTGGAAAGTCTTCTGAACCTCGGGGTCCATACCCGGCGTGATTTCCTTGAGGAATTCGATCACCGTCACCTCTGCGCCCAAACGGCTGTAGACCGAGCCCAATTCAAGCCCGATCACACCGGCACCTATCACAATCATTTTCTTGGGAACTTTGCCCAGAGACAACGCGCCAGTCGAAGTCACTACGACCTTTTCGTCAACCTCGACGCCGGGCAGCGCTGACGGCTCAGAACCCGACGCGATAATGATGTTCTTGGTCTCATGGACCTCATCACCAACCTTGACCTTGCCCGCAGCAGGGATTGAGCCCCAGCCTTTCAGCCAATCGATCTTGTTCTTCTTGAACAGAAACTCGATGCCCTTGGTGTTGCCATCGATCACCTCGTCCTTGTAGGCCTGCATCTGCTTCCAATCGACCGAAGGTGACTTCCCCTTCAGACCCATCTTTGCAAAGTTGTGTTCGGCTTCGTGCAACTGATGGCTGGCATGCAACAATGCTTTCGAGGGGATGCAGCCAACGTTCAGGCAAGTCCCACCCAGCGTCTCGCGCCCCTCGACAACTGCGGTTTTAAGGCCCAGTTGGGCGCAACGGATGGCGCAGACATAGCCGCCGGGTCCGGCGCCGATTACGATGACGTCATAATTTGCCATTACATTCTCCTAAATCGACCGGGTGATCCGGCAGCGTCCCGATCCGGTATGGCGGGTCGGGTACCTATATTTCAAACGGGTTCCAGCAGCTTGATTGATATATGCGCAATTCCGCCGCGTTCATGGTGCATCGCCAGTTCTTCGGACCCAAAAAAGGCTTTGGCCTTATCCAGATTCATAACCTCGAACATCGCTATCGCATGATCCCGCTGATCTGGATCGCGCCAGACATGCAGGTCGCGGATACCCGCGGCCTTGCGCATCGGTTGATCCTCGCGGAACACTTTCAGCCAGGCATCGAAATCGGCCACATCGGCTTGCCACAGTACATGAGTCGCCATCTTACAGATCCATCAGCAGACGGCGCGGGTCTTCCAGCGCCTCTTTTACGCGGACAAGGAATGTCACAGCACCCTTGCCGTCCACAATACGGTGATCATAGGACAGCGCCAGATACATCATCGGGCGGATTTTGATCTCACCATTGATGACCATGGGACGATCCTGGATCTTGTGCATGCCCAGAATGCCCGATTGCGGCGGGTTCAGGATCGGTGAAGACATCAGCGAGCCGTAGACGCCTCCGTTCGAGATCGTGAAAGTGCCGCCCTGCATTTCCGCCATCGAGAGTTTACCATCACGGGCGCGCTTGCCCTTTTCGGCGATGGCTTTCTCGATCGCTGCGAAAGACATCGAGTCCGCATCCCGGATGACTGGAACCACCAGCCCTTGCGGCGTACCTGCGGCCACACCCATATGCACGAAGTTCTTGTAGACGATGTCAGTGCCGTCGATCTCGGCATTCACTTCGGGCACTTCTTTCAGCGCATGACAGCAGGCCTTGGTGAAAAAGGACATAAAGCCCAGACGTACGCCATGCTTCTTCTCGAACTGGTCCTTGTACTGGTTGCGCAAAGCCATCACCTCAGTCATGTCCACCTCGTTATAGGTGGTCAGGATCGCGGCGGTGTTCTGCGCGTCCTTCAGGCGCTTGGCGATGGTCTGGCGCAGACGGGTCATGCGCACGCGCTCTTCGCGGCTCGCATCCTCGGCAGCCACAGGCGCGCGCGTAGCTTGGGCAGCGGGGGCAGGCACAGCCGCCGCAGGCGCTGGGGCCGTAGCTGCTGCAACTGCCTTTGCCACGTCTTCTTTCATGATACGACCATCGCGTCCGGTGCCAGTGACCTGATCCGCAGACAGACCGGCTTCGGCCATCGCTTTCTCAGCCGATGGAGCGTTGGACACGTCTTTACCTGTGCTGGCTGCAGCCGGAGCGGCGACGGCTGCCACCGGAGCCGCTGCCGCACCTGCGGCTGCGCCCGAGATCACCGCCAATTTGGCAGAAGCATCGACCGTGCTGCCTTCAGGCGCAACGATTTCAGCCAGAACGCCTGACGCCGGGGCAGGGACCTCGACCGAGACCTTGTCGGTTTCCAGTTCGCACAGCATTTCATCCTGTGCAACGCTGTCGCCGACCTGTTTGAACCATGTCGAGACTGTAGCCTCGGTGACGGATTCACCCAATGTCGGCACCATCACATCTACACTGCCGCCTGATGCTGCGGGTGCCGCTGCCGCCGGGGCCGGGGCCGCCGCTGCCGGAGCAGGCGCAGCTCCTTCGCCCGCCGCAATCGTGGCAAGCAGGGCATCGACGCCCACGGTCTCACCTTCGGCTGCAACGATCTCGCCCATCACGCCAGCAGCGGGTGAGGGCACTTCGACCGTGACCTTGTCGGTCTCAAGTTCACATAGCATCTCATCTACGGCGACTGCATCGCCGGGTTTTTTGAACCAAGTCGCAACGGTGGCTTCGGTGACAGACTCGCCCAGCGTGGGAACACGAACTTCAATCGTCATCGTTTACTTTCCTTCAATGCTCAGCGCTTCGTTCACCAGCGCTTCTTGTTGGGCTTTGTGTTGGCTGGCCAAACCCGTCGCGGGCGAGGCCGAAGTTGCGCGACCGGCATAGACCGGACGAGTGTGTTTTGCGCCAATGCGGGTCAGAACCCATTCGATATTGGGCTCAATAAAGGTCCAAGCCCCCTGGTTCTTGGGTTCTTCCTGACACCAGACCATCTCGGCCCCCTTGAAGCGCTCAAGCTCGTTGATCAGCGAATGCGCGGGGAAAGGATAGTATTGCTCGATCCGCATTAAGTAGATGTCGTCGATGCCACGCGCGTCGCGTTCCTCAAGCAGATCAAAATAGACCTTGCCCGAGCACATGACGACCCGCTTGATCTTGTCATCTGCCACCAGTTTAGTGTCCGAGTTGCCCTGTTGAGCATCATCCCACAGCACCCTATGGAAGCTCGAGCCTGTGGTGAATTCCTCGGCCTTGCTGACCGCCAGCTTATGGCGCAGCAGCGACTTCGGCGTCACCAGGATAAGCGGCTTGCGGAAGGTCCGGTGCAATTGACGGCGCAGGATGTGGAAATAGTTCGCAGGCGTTGTGCAGTTCGCCACGATCCAGTTGTCCTGACCGCACATTTGCAGAAACCGCTCAAGCCGTGCAGATGAGTGTTCTGGGCCTTGCCCTTCGAACCCATGCGGCAGCAGCGTGACCAGACCAGACATCCGCAGCCACTTCGATTCACCCGAACTGATGAACTGATCGAACATGATCTGCGCCCCGTTGGCGAAATCGCCAAACTGTGCCTCCCAGAGAACAAGCGCGTTGGGCTCGGCCAGTGAATAGCCATACTCAAACCCAAGCACCGCGTATTCGGACAGCATCGAGTCAATCACGTCATAATGTGATTGGCCCTTGCGGATATTGTTCAGCGGGTAATACCGTTCCTCGGTTTCCTGATGGACAAATCCGGAATGGCGTTGGCTGAATGTGCCCCGCGTCGCGTCCTGTCCGGCCAAACGTACAGGGTAGCCTTCGGTCAGCAGAGAGCCAAACGCCAGAGCCTCGCCCGTTGCCCAGTCAAAGCCGGTTCCGTTTTCGAACATCTGTTTCTTGTGGTCCAGCAACCGGCCCACGGTTTTGTGCATCGCAAAACCTTCGGGGGCGCTGGTCAGAGCGGTGCCGATCTCGGCCAGCGCCTCTGGTGTAATTGCGGTTTCACCGCGCATGTATTCGTCTTTGTGCTTGTCCAGATGCGACCAGCGCCCATCCAGCCAGTCGGCTTTGTTTGGCTTGTAGTCTTTCCCGGCATCGAACTCTTCATTCAGATGTGCCTGAAAGGCCGCCTTCATGTCTTCAATCTCGCCTTCGGGGATAAGCCCGTCCCTGACAAGGCGCTCGGTATACAACGACAACGTGGTTTTATGCGTCTTGATCTTCTTGTACATGATCGGGTTGGTGAACATGGGTTCGTCACCCTCGTTATGACCAAACCGGCGGTAGCAGAAGATATCCAGCACCACGTCCTTGTGAAACTTCTGACGGAACTCGGTCGCCACCTTAGCGGCATGCACCACCGCCTCGGGGTCGTCGCCGTTCACATGGAAGATGGGAGCTTCAACCATCAGCGCGATATCCGTGGGATAAGGGCTGGAGCGGCTGAAATGTGGCGCGGTGGTAAAGCCGATCTGGTTGTTTACCACGATATGCATGGTGCCGCCGGTCTTGTGCCCCTTCAGGCCCGACAGGCCAAAGCCTTCGGCGACAACGCCCTGACCGGCAAAGGCCGCATCACCGTGCAGGAGGATGCCCATCACCTTGGTGCGGTCTTCGTCGTTCAACTGGTCCTGCTTGGCACGGACCTTGCCCAGAACCACCGGGTTCACTGCCTCAAGGTGGCTTGGGTTTGCGGTCAGCGACAGGTGAACGCTATTGCCATCGAACTCCCGGTCGCTTGACGCGCCGAGATGATACTTCACGTCGCCTGATCCATCCACGTCTTCGGGCTTGAAGCTGCCGCCCTGAAACTCGTTGAAGATCGCGCGATAGGGCTTGCCCATCACATTGGCCAGAATGTTCAGACGACCCCGGTGTGGCATACCGATGACGATATCGCTGAGGCCCAAGGCGCCGCCGCGCTTGATGATTTGTTCCATCGCGGGGATCAGTGCCTCGCCACCATCCAGACCAAACCGCTTGGTGCCCATGTATTTCACATGCAGGAATTTCTCGAAACCCTCGGCTTCGACCATCTTGTTCAGGATCGCCTTGCGGCCTTCCTTGGTGAAGGCGATTTCCTTACCGAACCCCTCGATGCGTTCCTTCAGCCACGCGGCCTCTTCCGGGTTCGAGATATGCATGTATTGCAGCGCGAAGGTGCCGCAATAGGTCCTCTTCACGATCTCGACGATTTGGCGCATGCTGGCCATCTGCAGGCCCAGCACGTTGTCAATAAAGATCGGTCGATCCATGTCAGCATCGGTGAACCCGTAAGTCTTCGGGTCCAGCTCGGGATGCGTACTGGCGGCGCGCATGCCCAGAGGGTCCAGATCAGCTGCCAGATGGCCCCGGATACGATAGGCCCTGATCAGCATCAGCGCCCGCAGGCTGTCCAGCACCGCGCGCTTGATCTGGTCATCGCTGACCTCAACACCCTTGGCCGCCGCCTTGTCCTTGATTTTGTTGCCCGCTGCTTTGGCGTCGATCTCGGCCCACTCGCCAGTCAACGCACCCGTCAGATCATCGGCAGGCATCGGAGGCCAATCGCTGCGCGCCCACGAAGGGCCCTCGGCCTCGCGCTGCACATCCGGCGCGTCATCGCCCATGGCCTTGAAGAACTCGACCCAGGCTGCGTCGACCGCACCGGGGTTCTTGGTGTACTGGGCATAAAGCTGCTCCAGATATTCGGCATTATGCCCCTGCATGAAGCTTGAGGCATGAAAGGCGGTGTTGGGCGAGTGTTCGGTCATTGGGCTACCTCATATGGGTTGGGACCGTATTGGTTGGTGCCTGGTTCGCTGGGGTGGGTCAGCCACCACAGAACCAAGAGGGGCGACACAAACAGGACAAGAAGTGTCGGAATGACAATAAGAAGAGTTGCGCGGGTGAACAGGATATCCAACGTGCCGCCATGGAACTGGCTGGCAAGGCCGATGCCAAAGATCAGGACGGCAAGCGCACCAAGTATCAGCAGGATCGGCAGCAGAGCATAAAGCCCGCTGCGCCCGGTATCATGCATCCGCCGCCATGCAACGGCCAGATGCGGGAAGAAGACAATCAGGCTGACGATGCTTTGGACCGGGCCTGTTGAGGTGGCCGTGACGGATTTGGATGTTTCGGTTTCAGTCACTGCGACCTGAGTGAAGAACTGCCAGTCGATGATCCCGGCAATGATGCTCCAGATCACGATGAACAGGAAAAAAAACCAGTATTCGGGCCGCGAGGCACGGCCCGAAAAGGTGAAAAACTTGGAGAAACAGGTTTTAATGGCTTCGCCGAAAGTCATGTTTACCGCTCCTCCCAAAGCAGTCAAATTCTGGTCAACCGATGGCTTCCAGCACAGCCTCACCCAGCTGCGCCGGGCTTTCGGCCACGACGATACCAGCCGAGCGCATGGCTTCGATCTTGTCCTCGGCGCCGCCTTTGCCGCCGGCGACGATGGCGCCCGCGTGGCCCATGCGGCGGCCAGGAGGGGCCGTGCGGCCCGCGATGAACCCTGCCGTGGGCTTCTTGCGGCCTTTCTTGGCCTCATCCGCCAGGAACTGTGCAGCTTCTTCCTCGGCCGAGCCACCGATTTCACCGATCATGATGATCGACTCGGTTTCGTCATCCGCCAGGAACCATTCCAGCACGTCGATATGCTCGGTCCCTTTGATCGGGTCGCCGCCGATGCCCACGCAGGTGGACTGGCCCAGACCCACATCGGTGGTCTGTTTGACGGCCTCATAAGTCAGGGTACCCGAACGAGACACAACACCGACCGAGCCGCGCTTGTGGATGTGGCCGGGCATGATGCCGATCTTGCAGGCGTCGGGCGTGATGACACCGGGGCAGTTCGGGCCGATCAGGCGCGAGTTCGACCCTTCCAGCGCACGCTTCACCTTCATCATGTCCAGAACGGGGATGCCTTCAGTGATGCAGACGATCACTTCCATCTCGGCATCAATCGCCTCGAGGATCGAATCCGCTGCAAACGGCGGCGGCACGTAGATCACGCTGGCATTGGCTTCGGTCACATGCTTGGCCTCGTGGACCGAGTTGAACACGGGCAGGTCAAGATGTGTCATCCCGCCTTTGCCGGGGGTCACGCCGCCGACCATCTTGGTGCCATAGGCGATGGCCTGTTCGCTGTGGAATGTGCCCTGCGAGCCGGTAAAGCCCTGACAGATCACTTTGGTATTTTCGTCGATGAGGACTGCCATCTGGCGTTCTCCTTTATACGGCAGGCTTCTGCCCGCCAAAATCTTGGGAAAGGCGGGCTGAAGCCCACCCTACGGGATGACACTCAGCCTTTGACGGCCTTCACGATTTTCTCGGCACCGTCTTTCAGATTGTCCGCTGCGATCACATCGAGGCCCGAGGTGTTGATGATCTCTTTGCCCTTCTCGACATTCGTGCCTTCCAGACGCACGACCAGCGGGACCTGCAGGCCCACCTCTTTCACCGCGGCAACGACGCCCTCGGCAATCACATCACAGCGCATGATGCCGCCGAAGATGTTGACCAGAATGCCTTTGACGTTGGGGTCCGAGGTGATGATCTTGAACGCCTCGGTTACTTTCTCTTTGGTCGCGCCACCGCCCACATCCAGGAAGTTGGCAGGCTCGGCACCGTAAAGCTTGATGATGTCCATCGTGGCCATCGCAAGACCGGCACCGTTGACCATGCAGCCGATCTCACCGTCCAGCGCGATGTAGTTCAGGTCGTATTTGGACGCTTCCAGTTCCTTGGGGTCTTCCTCGGTCGTGTCGCGCAACTCGGCAATATCCGGGTGGCGGTATACCGCGTTACCATCAAAGCCGACTTTTGCGTCCAGTACTTTCAGGTCGCCCTTGTCCGAGACGATCAGCGGGTTGATCTCCAGCATCTCCATGTCCTTCTCGACGAAGGCATTGTAGAGCTGGTTCATCAGCTTGACGCATTGCTTGACCTGCGCGCCTTCCAGGCCCAGCGAGAACGCGATGCGGCGGCCGTGATAGGGCTGGTAACCAGTGGCGGGATCAACCGAGAAGGACAGGATTTTCTCAGGCGTCGCAGCGGCCACCTCTTCGATGTCCATGCCGCCTTCGGTCGAGCAGACAAACGAGATGCGGCTGGTCTGGCGATCCACCAGCAGGGCCAGGTAGAGTTCGCGTTCGATGCCGGAACCGGCTTCGATATAGATGCGATTGACCTGCTTGCCTGCGGGGCCGGTCTGATGTGTGACCAGAGTGCGGCCCAGCATCTTCTTGGCTTCCTCCGCCGCTTCTTCCACCGATTTGGTCAGACGGACACCGCCTTTTTCACCGGCGTCGGCCTCTTTAAAGGAACCCTTGCCGCGACCACCCGCGTGGATTTGCGCCTTGACGACCCAAAGCGGCCCGTCCAATTCACCGGCTGCGGTTTTGGCTTCCTCGGCGCGCAGAACTGCGCGACCATCGGAGACCGGAGCGCCATAGCTGCGAAGAAGCGCTTTGGCTTGATATTCGTGAATGTTCATCGAAATTGTCCCGTCTGACTACGATTACACCGTTATAGGGGTGTCTAAGCGCCAAAATTAAAGAGTTTTTTGACGGGTCACGGGAAATTGTCGAAGATTTTCAGTATTTGTGATCACAGGTTTTTGGGGTGTGATCACAAAAATTGCGGGGCGTGGAAATTGATTCGATGATCCGGGATCATGCCCACAAAACACATTCATAGATGAGTTTTGCGACGTTTGCGCGAACATCTTTTAGCCAGCTTGGCACCGTGTAAAAGAAAACCGGCCCGTGAAGAGGGCCGGTTCATTGGTTCTAGGGTTCGTGACTTAGGCCAGCGAGCTGTCGATGCCCTTGCATGCTTCGATCAGGCCCTTAACGGCATTGACCGAATTGTCGAAACCGGCCTGTTCTTCTTCGTTCAGCTTGATGTCGACGACGCGCTCGATGCCACCTGCACCGATTACGGTAGGCACGCCGACATACATGCCGTCGACACCCAGTTCGCCGTTGCAATAGGCAGCACAGGGCAGAACGCGTTTCTGGTCTTTCAGGTAGGCTTCGGCCATTTCGATCGCCGAAGTCGCCGGTGCATAGAAAGCCGAGCCGGTCTTCAGCAGGCCAACGATTTCTGCGCCGCCGTCACGGGTGCGCTGAACGATGGCGTCCAGTTTTTCCTGCGTGGTCCAGCCCATCTCAACCAGATCGGGCAACGGGATACCGGCAACGGTCGAGTAGCGCACCGAAGGCACCATTGTGTCGCCATGGCCTCCCAGAACAAAGGCGGTGACGTCGCGCATGGACACATTGAACTCTTCCGACAAGAAGTGTGCGAAACGGCCCGAGTCCAGAACGCCCGCCATGCCGCAGACTTTGTTATGCGGCAGGCCCGAGAATTCACGCAGCGCCCAAACCATCGCGTCCAGCGGGTTGGTGATGCAGATGACGAACGCATCCGGAGCGTTTGCGGCGATGCCTTCACCGACCGATTTCATGACCTTCAGGTTGATGCCCAGCAAGTCGTCGCGGCTCATGCCCGGCTTGCGCGGCACACCAGCGGTGACGATGCAGACGTCGGCACCGGCGATGTCCTCATAGGACTGGGTGCCTTTTAGCTTGGCGTCGAAGCCTTCCGAGGGGCCGGATTCGGCGATGTCCAGCGCCTTTCCTTCCGGGGTGCCTTCGGCGATGTCGAACAGCACGACGTCACCAAGTTCTTTCATTGCAGCGAGGTGGGCGAGCGTGCCGCCGATCTGACCTGCGCCGATCAGCGCGATCTTGGGTCTGGCCATTTGGAATATCTCCGGTCGGTTTTGAAATCGCGGTTGTGCTAGTCGCAAAAGCGGCGTCACGCAAGCCTTCTGCGGCGCGGCATGCCACCGCATACCGTTTGCACACACCCCGCCGATTGCGCTAAACCGCCTGTGAATCATGCATATTTCCGGGGTGCCTGATGTTCGACATGAACCTGATGTTTTTTGCAGTGGCGATCCCGGCGGTGATCTTCGCGGGCATCTCGAAAGGTGGGTTCGGCTCGGGAGTGGCGTTTGCATCTTCGTCGATTCTGGCTCTGATACTGACGCCAGGACAGGCGCTAGCGCTAATGCTGCCGATACTGATGGTGATCGATCTGGCGACGTTAAAGCCGTATTGGAAACGCTGGAGCTGGCCGGATTCGCGCCTTCTGATGTTGGGCGCAGTACCCGGTATCGCGCTGGGCGCGTGGCTTTATCGTGCGACGGATGACGATCTGCTACGTCTGTTGATTGGCGGAATATCGGTCGGTTTTGTGATCTGGCACGTTGCCCAGACCAGAGGCTGGGTGCGGGGCTTTGCCAACCGGTTGCCTCCATCGGCGGGCCTGTTTGCCGGGCTGATCGCTGGATTCACCAGCTTTGTCAGCCATGCGGGCGGCCCACCCGCCGCCGTGTACCTGCTGTCACAACGCCTGACGAAAACCGAATTTCAAGCCTCGACCGTGCTGGTCTTCTGGGTAATCAACGCCGTCAAATTCGTGCCCTTCGCCTATCTGGGCCTCTTCACCTGGCACACAGCCTTGGCAGACCTGTTGCTGACCCCGTTTGCGATCCTCGGGGCCTGGCTGGGCGTCCGGGCGCATTTCATGCTCTCCGAACGATTGTTTTTCAACATTGCCTACGTCTTGCTGACCCTGACGGGAAGCAAACTTATTTGGGATGCGCTGGTTTAGGCGTTGGGCGGCAATGCTTCGGCCAGTGTTTCATAAGACTGGCCTGAGGCGATCAGGCAGGTCACACCTTCCGGCAAGGTCACAACAATGGTCCAGCTGCCGGTTTGGTCCGAGGCAAAAACCTCCATCACCGCTCCCCGACGCGCAATACCGATGCCTCGTCGGGTTTCGCCATATGACTTTGTCAATCGCTTGATCACGTCTTCGCGTGGCGCACAATTCTGTGCGCTGACTTGTTGCGCTGCCAGTACCATGATGCCCAAGCCAATCGTCATTTTCAGCATAATCGTTTTCATTGGTCACCCCTTTCAAGCTCTTCCTCAAAGCAGCGTGCCGTAGGCAAAAGGACATCGCGTTAAGGCAACGCACGTTGCGCAGCGCAGGAAATGCTGCGCTGCGGCGATTTTGTTCTTGAACTTTCCGTCAAAAAATGCCCCATTCCGCGCAACATTATTTCAATGGGAGAGTCCAGTGGACCCGCGCCAACGACCCTATCGCTCGGTACTATACATCCCCGGCTCGCGTGAACGCGCGCTTGATAAGGCCCGCACCTTGCCGGTGGACGCCATCATCTTTGATCTCGAAGACGCGGTTGCGGCTGATGAGAAAGAGAACGCGCGCGAGACCCTCAAGGCGGCTTTGGCCGCCGGAGGCTATGGTGCTCGGGTCAAGATTGTGCGGATCAACGGGCTTGATACCGAATGGGGGCGCGCGGATGCCGAAGCCTCGCGCGAGATGGATGCGGATGCCGTTCTGTTGCCAAAGGTGAGTTCTGCTGCGGATGTGGATGCGCTGACCTCAATCACCGGAGACCTGCCGATCTGGGCGATGATGGAGACGCCGCGCGGGATGCTGAACGCAGCCGAAATTGCCGCACATCCGCTGATGGCAGGCTTTGTCATGGGGACCAACGATCTTGCGAAAGAGCTGCAGACGCGCTTCCGCCCCGACCGTTTGCCGATGATGACCTCGCTTGGCCTGTGCCTGTTGGCGGCCAAGGCCGAGGGGCTGATCATCGTCGATGGCGTCTACAATGCCTTCAAGGACACCGACGGTCTGGCCGCCGAGTGTGCCCAGGGCCGCGACATGGGCTTTGATGGCAAAACCCTGATCCACCCGGCCCAGGTCGACATCGCAAACTCCGCCTTTGCCCCTTCCGAGGATGAGATTGATCTGGCTCGCCGTCAGATTGCCGCTTTCGAGGAAACCGAGTCGCAGGGGCAGGGGGTCGCCGTTGTCGATGGCAAGATTGTTGAAAACCTACACGTTGTAACTGCCCGCGAAACTCTGGCAAAAGCAGAGGCGATAGTAGCTTTGCAAGCGGGGTAAGCCAGTATGGGCTTTGTTCTTCTAATCCTTGGTGTGGCACTTTGGTGGGCCGCACATCTTTTTAAGCGCGCGATGCCGGAACGACGTGCCGCCATGGGCGACGCGGGCAAGGGCGTCGTGGCGCTCGCCTTGGTGGCCTCGGTATTGTTGATGATCTTCGGTTATCGCATGACCGATTTCATATATGTCTGGGCGCCGCCAACCTTTCTGATTCACGTCAACAACCTGCTGGTGTTGATCGCGTTCTATCTGGCCAGCCCTGCGGGAACCAAAGGTCGCCTGTTGAACAAGGTCCGTCACCCCATGCTGGGTGGCTTTAAACTCTGGGCATTTGCGCACCTGTTGGTGAACGGTGATCTGGCCTCGATCATCCTGTTTGGTGGCTTGCTGGCCTGGGCAATTGTCGAAGTGATCGTGATCAACAAATCCGAACCAGACTGGGCACCGGGCGAACCCGGCACATACGGCAAAGATGCCATGTTCTTTGTGGGCTCCATCGTGCTGCTGGGCGTTGTGGGCTATATTCACGGGCTGGTTGGTCCGTCTCCGTTTGGTGGATAAGGGGCCTAATCAATGGCGAAACTTTATCGTTTGTTGACCGAGGAAGACACATCAGCCTTCTGCCACAAGGTCTCGGACGCGTTGGCAAAGGGATGGGAGCTTTATGGCGACCCGTCTTATGCCTTTGACGCCGCAAATAACGTGATGCGTTGCGCGCAGGCTGTGACCAAAGAGGTCGCCGCTGATTACACCCCCGACATGAAACTGGGACAGCAATAATGGCAAAAACCAATCCGGGTAACTTTTTCGAGGATTATTCAGTCGGGCAGATCCTGCATCACGCCGTGCCGCGCACGGTGACAGATGGCGAGCGCGCGCTTTATCACGCGCTCTATCCCGCGCGACACGCACTCTATTCCTCGGATGAGTTCGCCCGGAATTGTGGCCTGCCGCAAAGTCCGATTGACGATCTGGCGGCCTTCCATGTGGTGTTCGGTAAAACGGTTCCCGATATCTCGCTGAATGCGGTGGCTAATCTGGGTTATGCCGAAGGGCGCTGGCTGCAACCGGTCTACCCCGGTGATACGCTGCGCGCTGAATCTGAGGTGATCGGCCTCAAGCAGAACTCGAACGGCAAAACCGGTGTCGTCTGGGTCCGCACCCGCGGGCTGAACCAACGCGACGAAGTGGTGATCGAGTATGTTCGCTGGGTCATGGTGCGCAAATCAAACCTCGATGCGCCTGCACCAGAGACGGTGGTGCCCAATCTGAAAAAGGCGCTTGATGTCAGCGATCTGGTGGTACCACAGGGGCTCGATTTCTCGAAATACAATTTTGTACAATCCGGCGAAAACCACCGCTGGGATGCGTACAACACGGAAGAAACGATTGATCACGTCGATGGCGTGACCGTCGAAGAGGCCGAGCACATGCTGGCCACCCGCCTGTGGCAGAACACCGCCAAAGTGCATTTCGACCTCACCTTCCGACCAGAGGGGCGGTTGATCTATGGCGGCCACGTTATCTCGATGGCGCGTGCCTTGTCGTTTAATGGCCTGGCGAATGCGCAGATGATCGTTGGCCTGAACGGCGGTGCCCACGCCAACCCTTGTTTCTCGGGCGATACGATCAAAGCCTGGTCCGAGGTTTTGGACAAGGCCGAGACCGGAACTCCCGGAATCGGTGCCATCCGCTTGCGCTTGGTTGCGACCAAAGGTGGCGAGCCTTTCACTTTGCGCAATGATGAGGGTAAGTACCTGTCTAACGTTCTGTTAGATTTGGATTATTGGGCTCTTATGCCAATGTAGCCAATGCCTTCTGGCGGCTGACATTCATGTGATCACGGTCCGCGAAATCCATGCTACGCTTGGCGCATGATGATGTTTCGTGCGCTCGCCGCCAGCCTGTATCTGGCATCTCAGGCCTATGCTTGTGATTTGGCCTTGGCCTTGGCCGTAGACGTTTCAGGCTCGGTTGATTCCGAGGAGTATCGTATCCAAATGGACGGTCTTGCCGCAGGTCTGCGGGACCCTATCGTATCCGAGGCCTTGGTGCGCGGACAGGCTCGGCTGATGCTTGTGCAATGGACAGGCAGTTCTCGCCAGAGGATCACGATCCCCTGGACCCGGATCGATAGTTTTAACACCCTGGACAGTTTTGCTGATCTGGTCGCAGCTGACCCTCGTGTCTGGCGTAACTTCTCAACTGCGATAGGTGAGGCGCTCGATATGACGGTTGCCAGCTTTGACGACGTGCCCGAATGCGAAAGGCATCTTATTGATCTTTCGGGCGACGGAATTTCGAATGAAGGAATCGAGCCGTCGACCATCCACGCCAAACTGCGGGATCGCGGCATCACGGTGAACGCGATCGCGATTGAAGAAAGTGAACCCGATCTGACAGCCTATTTCTTCGAGAACGTCATCGTTGGCGAGGGGGCCTTTGTCGTCTCTGCAGCAGGCTTCGCGGATTATCCCGAACGTATTCGCAAGAAGCTTTTACGCGAGGTGACACAGCAGACTGCAGGGCTGACGCCGCTCCAAAAATAGATTCGTGATCACATTGCTTTTTCATTGAAAACGCTAACATTGGCGGTATCGAATGTGATTTGTGATCACGAGAATATTTTGTGTGATCACAAACACGGCTTATCAGCGATTTTGCGTTAAATTTACTGGATTTTGCAACTGCAGCGCGTGACAGAGTCGTAAAAAACAGTAAAACGTTCGGTAGCCAACCGAAAAGGAGCCAACATGGCCGATGTAAATCGAGGCAACCGCCCGCTTTCTCCACATTTGACGATCTATCGTCCACAGATGACGTCCATATCTTCGATTATGGTGCGCATCACGGGTCTTGCGTCTTTTGGTTTGGCTTTGTTGGTCGTCTGTTGGTTACTTGCTGCGGCCACATCGGAAAGCGCCTTTGAGCTGATCAATGGATTGATGACCAGTTTCCTGGGTGATCTGGTCATGTTTGGCGCGGCATGGGCCATTTTCTATCACATGTTGGGCCGTTTGCGGCACGTCATCTGGGATCTGGGATATTGCGTGGATGTTGAGGTGTCCGAGAAGATGGGCATTGGCATGTTCGTGCTGGCAACTGTTCTGGCTCTGATCACAGCCGTAGCGCTTTAAGGGGAGGTTCGCGATGCAGTTTCTCACAGACCGTAAACGCGCGCAGGGCATGGGGGCCGGACGTGCAGGTACACATCACCACTGGCAAATGATGCTCAGCTCGGCGGCATTGGTCATCCTTGTTCCGCTGTTTGTATTTACCTTCGGGCACGCCCTAGGTGGAACCTACGAAGAGGCTCTGGCCTATTACAGCCGCCCGTTCCCGGCGATTATCATGGGTCTGATACTGGTTGTTGTCGTCCCGCATTTGTTGCGCGAAGCCCAGGAAGCGATCGAGGACTACGTGCATGGCGTCGCGGAAAAGCTGGCGCTGATGGCAGCGCAGGCTTTTGCATACACACTGATTGCTGCGGGTCTCTTTGCGCTCGCGCGTCTGGCTCTCGGATATGCGCAGTAAGGAACAAGAACAATGACAGCAGCATATGAATACGAAACCCACGAATATGACGTGGTGGTTGTCGGTGCCGGTGGCGCGGGTCTGCGTGCAACATTGGGCATGGCCGAGCAGGGTTTGCGCACCGCTTGCGTGACGAAGGTATTCCCGACCCGGTCACACACTGTGGCCGCCCAAGGCGGCATTGCGGCGTCCTTGTCGAATATGGGGCCAGACCATTGGCAGTGGCACATGTATGACACCGTCAAGGGCTCGGACTGGCTGGGTGACACCGATGCGATGGAATACCTCGCGCGTGAAGCACCCAAAGCTGTATATGAGCTAGAACATTACGGAGTGCCATTCAGCCGGACCGAAGAAGGCAAGATCTATCAGCGCCCATTTGGTGGCCACACCACCGAATTTGGCGAAGGCCCCGCTGTGCAGCGGACCTGTGCGGCCGCCGACCGGACCGGTCATGCGATCCTGCACACGCTGTATGGTCAGTCGCTGAAGAACAACGCTGAGTTCTACATCGAGTATTTCGCCATTGATCTGATAATGTCTGAGGACGGACAGTGTCAGGGTGTCGTGTGCTGGAAGTTGGACGACGGCACGATGCACGTCTTCAACGCCAAGATGGTTGTTCTGGCGACCGGCGGCTATGGCCGCGCCTATTTCAGTGCAACCTCAGCACATACCTGCACCGGCGACGGTGGCGGTATGGTGGCCCGCGCGGGTCTTGCGCTGCAGGATATGGAATTTGTTCAGTTCCACCCAACCGGCATCTACGGATCGGGGTGCCTGATCACTGAAGGTGCACGTGGTGAAGGCGGATACCTGACCAACTCGGAAGGCGAGCGGTTCATGGAGCGCTATGCGCCCCAGTACAAAGACCTCGCGCCGCGCGACTACGTTAGCCGTTCAATGACCATGGAAATTCGCGAAGGGCGCGGACATGGTGACAACGGCGACCACATCCACCTGAACCTCAGCCATTTGCCAGCCGAAGCTTTGGCGGAACGCCTACCGGGCATTTCAGAATCTGCGCGCGTTTTTGCAGGGGTTGATGTTACCAAAGAACCGATTCCGGTTCTGCCGACCGTGCACTATAACATGGGCGGTATCCCGACGAACTATTGGGGTGAAGTTCTGAACCCGACAGCCGACAACCCGACCGCCGTGGTCCCTGGCCTGATGGCTGTGGGCGAGGCCGGGTGTGCCTCGGTTCACGGGGCAAACCGTCTTGGTTCAAACTCGCTGATCGACCTCGTGGTGTTTGGCCGTGCGGCGGCGATCCGGGCGGGCAAAGTTGTGGATGCCGACGCGTCGAACCCGGTTCTGAACCAGGCCTCTGTAGATAAAGCGTTTGACAGGTTCGATGCGGCGCGCAACGCCAGCGGCGCAATTCCAACCGCAGATCTGCGGCTTGAGATGCAGCGCACCATGCAAGAGGACGCGGCGGTTTTCCGCACCTCGAAGACCATGGCTGAGGGCGTCGAGAAGATGACCGCGATCGCTGCCAAGATGGACGACCTGAAGGTTTCTGACAGATCGTTGGTCTGGAACAGCGATCTGATGGAGACGCTCGAGCTTACCAACCTGATGCCAAGCGCGCTCGCCACCATCGTTGGTGCCGAAGCGCGTAAGGAATCCCGCGGTGCACACGCCCATGAAGATTTCACCGAGCGTGACGATGAGAACTGGCGCGTCCACACGGTCAGCCGTGTCGATGGCAATAAAGTAGAGCTTAGCTACCGTCCGGTTATCGTTGATCCGCTGACGACCGAAGACGAGGGCGGCATCAGCATGAAAAGAATCGCGCCCAAGGCGCGGACGTTCTAAGGAGAGGAACCCATGGTACAACTGACCCTCCCCAAGAATTCCCGGATCACCACCGGTAAAACCTGGCCCAAGCCCGACGGCGCGACCAATGTGCGCAAATTCCAGATCTATCGCTGGAACCCGGATGATGGCCAGAACCCGCGCGTCGATACTTATTTCCTCGATATGGATACTTGCGGCCCGATGGTTCTGGACGCTCTGATCAAGATCAAGAATGAGATCGATCCGACTCTGACCTTCCGCCGTTCGTGCCGCGAAGGCATCTGCGGGTCCTGCGCGATGAACATCGACGGGATTAACACGCTGGCCTGTATCTATGGGATGGATGAGATCAAGGGCGACGTGAAGATCTACCCGCTGCCCCATATGCCGGTGGTCAAGGACCTGATCCCTGATCTGACTCATTTCTACGCCCAACACGCCTCGATCATGCCGTGGTTGGAGACTAAGACCAATCGTCCGGCAAAAGAGTGGAAGCAATCCATCGAAGACCGCAAGAAATTGGATGGTCTCTATGAATGTGTGATGTGTGCCAGTTGCTCGACCTCGTGCCCCAGCTACTGGTGGAACGGCGACCGCTATCTCGGCCCTGCCGCGCTGTTGCATGCTTACCGCTGGATCATCGACAGTCGGGATGAGGCCACCGGTGAGCGTTTGGACGAGCTGGAAGATCCTTTCAAGCTGTATCGCTGCCACACCATCATGAACTGCGCCAAGACCTGTCCCAAGGGTCTGAATCCGGCCAAAGCGATTGCAGAAATCAAGAAGATGATGGTGGACCGCGCGGTCTGATCACGCACCAAAACAAAGCACTTGCCGGGTTGCGGCAAGTGCATGCCGCCTCTGCAAAACTATGCGATGCGCTTGTACGAGCGCGGATCTAAAGTTGGCGCAGGGAGGAGTGATGAGTTCGAAAAGAGGTCACTCCGATGAACATGCAAAACCAAAAACACGACGCGGCCAAAGCGTTGGAATTTCTGGAGCAAGCTTGGGCCTATTATACGCCCGAGCCCAAAGTTCCGGCCAAAGACGAAACACCAGAATTGTTTGAATATGCGAACGCGGCTTAACCGTGTCGCGCGGGCTTGAAAATTACGACACAATAGGCAATGCAGAGCTATGCCCGTTCTATTGCTTCTGCTCGCCGCTGGCGTTTTTGCCTATTTTTTCTGGCGGTCCCGCACGTCGTCTCTGACGCGCGACTGCAGGTGGCGGCAACATCGAAGCGAGGGCCAGTGGCGCTGTGCTTACTGTGGCGCGGTGTCAAAATCTGATGTTGAGCCCACACAGTGTCTGAAAGGACAATAGCTGCTGTTGGGGGTTTCCCACCGGGCCGAACTGCGCCACTCTCGGCCCATGTCAGAATCTCGGAATACTCCCCGCCCACCCATGGATGCAGATGCGCGCCGCGCGATTGCGCCCGTTATTTGCTACCCGAATGAAGGGCTACCAAAACCCGATCTAGGGCTCTATCAAACTGCGCGTGATACAGCGCACAAAACGGGTGAGGTGTTGGTGCCACCGCGAGATGCGCAATGCTTTGAGGTGCCTGCAGGGCATTTCTTTCGGATCACTTCTGTTGAAGGATCGCAAGTTGGCGATCTAAACCTGTGGAACCTCAACGACCTTTCCGAGCGGTTCTATTCCGGCAAGACGCGCGCGTTGCATGGCACACATATCACCGTGGGTGAGCGCATGTGGTCGAGCTTTCCACATATGCGACCGATGGCGACAATCATTGCAGATACGCTGGGGTGGTACGGAATCGATGATTTCGGCGGGTCGGTGCACGATGTGATCGGGACCCGATGTGATCCCTATACCGGTAATCTGCTAGCTGGATCCCAGTACCATCACTGTTGCCATTCGAATCTGACACGCGCGCTGGCGGATCATTTGGGCGTCTCTTTGGCCGAAGCCGAGCCTGCGGTACATGATGTATTGAACGTGTTCATGTGCACCGGTTTCACGCGTGATACCGGGCAGTATTTCATGAAAGCCTCACCTGTCCGTCCGGGAGACTATCTTGAGTTTTTCGCCGAGATTGACCTGCTGGGAAATCTAAGCGCGTGCCCGGGCGGTGATTGCTCGTCCGAGCATTCATCGGATACCGCAGCCTGTTATCCCCTGCTGGTAGAAACCTTTGCCCCGGCTGAAGGTGCGCTTGAGGGATGGCGCAGCCCCGCGCGCAACGGATATGACCGCACGCACGGGCGCTAGATATCGCGCAATTCAGCTGTCCGGGAACGCCGCCTGCAGCGCGATTTCGACCATGTCGCCAAAACTGCTTTCTCGGTCCGAGGAGGGCAGGGCTTCGCCGGTCAACAGGTGGTCCGAGACTGTCAGTACCGCCAATGCGCGGCATTTGTGACGCGCGGCAAGGATGTAAAGCTCTGCCGCTTCCATCTCGACACCCAAAATACCGTGCCGAACCATTTGTTCGTTCAGGTCCGGGCGTTCGTCATAAAAGACATCGGATGAATAGATGCCGCCAACATGGGTTGGCGTACCTTTGGCTTGTGCAGCCAATGCTGCAGACTGCAAAAGACCCCAATCCGCGCAAGGGGCGAAGTTCATTTCTCTCATGATCCCGCGCGAAGGGGTGCTGAGTGTGGTCGACGTCATCGCCAGAATAACATCACGCACATTCACACTGTCTTGCATCCCGCCACAGGACCCGATCCGGATCAAAGTTTTGGCGCCGTAGTCACGGATCAATTCGTTCACGTAGATCGACAGAGACGGCATCCCCATGCCACTACCCTGAATGGTAACACGATTTCCTTTCCAGGTGCCGGTGAACCCCAGCATGCCACGCACTTCGTTTACCAGCTTTACGTCTTCAAGAAACGTTTCGGCCGCCCATTTTGCACGATACGGGTCGCCGGGCAAAAGAACGGTTTCGGCAATCTCGCCTTTTTGGGCTCCAATATGGATAGTCATTTTGCCACTTGCCCCCGATCAGATTTCCAGATCAGTAATATCGGTACCGGCTTTTATGGCGTCATGAACCCACTGCGGTTTGCGGCCCCGCCCGGTCCAGGTTTGCGACGGATTGTTCGGATTTTGATACTTCGCTTTAGATGATTTTACCGATTTAGCGCTGTCTCCTGACAATTCAGACAACGAAAACCCATATTCCGCCGCCGCCTTTTCGGCGGCTTTCAACGCTTCTTTTCGCTCACGCACTTCGGCGGTTTTTAGCGCCTTTTCGACCCGATTGCGCAATTCGAGCAGTTCTTTGCGCGACATTTTTTCAAGATCGATTGCCATAATCTTCTCCATTTCGGCTATTCCCCTACTTATTGCAGGGGAAATTGAATAAACCCGAACCTATCTATTCCCATTTTACCGGAAATAGAAATGGAGATTTCTGTAATATGCTTTTCTATTCAGCCGCAATTTCCGTTGGGTCAACCAATGTGACGATATCGCCCATGATTGCATTCAATTCGAAATTTTTCGGCGTATAGATTTTCGATACACCCATGGAACGCAATTGATCCGCGTCCTCATCGGGGATGATCCCACCTACAATGACGGGAATATCGCTTAGCCCTGCTGCTTTCAGCCGCGTCATCACGTCCTTCACCAAAGGCAGGTGGCTGCCAGAGAGGATCGATAGACCAATCACATGCGCTTTGTCTTCTTGTGCCGCAGTTACGATTTCTTCGGGCGTAAGACGAATACCTTCGTAACTGATGTCCATGCCACAGTCGCGTGCGCGGAAGGCGATCTGTTCGGCTCCGTTCGAGTGTCCGTCCAGACCAGGTTTGCCAACAAGGAACTTCAGCCTGCGCCCCAGTCGGTCGCTTACCGCATCTACGGCTGCGCGCAGGTCTTCCAGTCCTTCGGTTTTGTTCGAAACAGATCCCGAGACGCCGGTTGGTCCACGATATGTACCGTAGGCCTTGCGCATTTCCTCGGCCCATTCGCCAGTTGTGATACCGGCCTTGGCCGCAGCGATTGAAGGTGCCATCACGTTGGCACCGGATCGCGCTGCTTCGCGCAATGCTTGTAGCGCCGCGGCCACTGCTGCGTCATCCCGATCCGCACGCCAGTCGTTCAAGCGCCCGATTTGTTCCTGTTCAACCGCCGGGTCGACGACCATGATGCCGCCATCCTCGGTCTGCAAAGGCGAGGCTTCGCCCTCGGTCCATTTGTTTACGCCAACGACGACGGTTTCATTGCGTTCAATACGGTTCAGGCGCTCGGCATTGGACTCGACCAGCCGCGATTTCATGTATTCGATCGAGGCTACTGCGCCGCCCATCGATTCGAGATTAGCCAATTCGGCTCGTGCGCCATTTTTAAGTTCTTCGACTTTGGCGTCGACAACCGGATTGCCGTCGAACAAATCGCCATATTCCAGCAGATCGGTTTCATAGGCGAGGATTTGTTGCATCCGCATCGACCATTGCTGATCCCAGGGACGAGGCAGGCCGAGCGCTTCGTTCCATGCAGGCAACTGCACCGCACGTGCGCGGGCACGTTTGGATAGCGTCACCGCAAGCATTTCAATCAGTATGCGATAAACGTTGTTTTCCGGCTGCTGTTCGGTCAGTCCCAGCGAGTTTACCTGAACGCCATAACGGAATCGGCGGAACTTAGGGTCTTCAATGCCATAGCGCTGCTGCAGAATTTCGTCCCAAAGATCCACAAAGGCGCGCATTTTGCACATTTCGGTGACAAACCGGATGCCCGCATTCACAAAAAACGAAATCCGCCCGCAGAGTGCCGGGAAGTCTTCAGCCGGAACGCGCGGGCGAAGTTCGTCCAGCACTGCAATGGCAGTCGCCAGAGCATAGGCCAGCTCTTGCTCGGGCGTCGCGCCTGCTTCTTGCAGGTGGTACGAACACACATTCATCGGGTTCCATTTGGGCACGTTATCGTAGCAATATTCGGCCACGTCCGCGATCATCTTCAGCGATGGCTTGGGTGGGCACACATAAGTGCCGCGGCTCAGGTATTCCTTGATCAGGTCGTTCTGGACGGTCCCCTGCAATTTCGAGACATCCGCGCCCTGTTCCTCGGCAACTGCGATATATAGCGCCAAAAGCCAAGGAGCAGTCGCATTGATCGTCATCGAGGTATTCATCTGTTCCAGCGGAATTTGATCGAACAGAACCCGCATGTCCCCCAGATGGCAGATCGGAACCCCAACTTTTCCAACTTCGCCGCGCGCCAAAGTGTGATCGCTGTCATACCCTGTTTGGGTTGGCAGATCGAAGGCCACGGACAGGCCGGTCTGACCTTTGGCTAGGTTCGCACGATAAAGCGAATTTGACGCTTTGGCCGTTGAGTGACCGGCATATGTACGGATGAGCCAGGGGCGATCTTTCTGCAACTGCGTCATGGGTCGGGCCTCGCGGATCGATGGGGTAACAAAATTACGTTCTATGGTGGTAAATAGTAATTTTCAGTACATGTCAATTCGCTGCGTTGCGGCATCGACGGTTTCTGCAGATTGTGGGTGGTCGCGTTTGATGGCACTGTGCCCGAATGATGCAGACTGTGGAAATCCCGCTTTGGCTGTTTGTGCTGATCGTGCTGTTTGCCGCGGTCACATTTGCCTCGCATTTTTTGTTTCCGTCGGTGCGCTGGTTTTTCCGCCGCCGCCTTGAGCGCGCCGTCGCACGGTTGAACAAGCGCCTTCAGCGCCCGATCCAACCGTTCAAATTGGCGGGGCGGCATGACATGATTCAACGGCTTATCTATGACCCGCAGGTTAGCCGGGCGGTGCAGCAGCATGCCAAAGAAGAAGGTGTGCCTGACGCTGTTGCCTCAGAATTGGCACGGCGTTATGCGCGCGAGATTGCGCCCTCATTCTCGACAGTGGCCTATTTCAGCATCGCGATCCGTTTTGCCCGCATGCTGAGTAACGCCTTTTACAAGGTGCAGTTGGGTTACGAGGACAAAGCCGCGCTGGACAATATCGATCCCGATGCGACGGTCGTTTATGTCATGAACCACCGCAGCAATATGGATTACGTGCTGGTCACCTATCTGGCGGCAGACCATTCGACCTTATCCTATGCTGTGGGCGAGTGGGCCCGTGTCTGGCCTCTAAGTCGATTGATTCGCGCGATGGGGGCCTATTTCATTCGCCGCAAGTCGGGTAGCGACCTATATCGACAGGTCCTTGCAAGCTATGTAAGACACGCGACCGAAGCGGGCGTGACGCAGGCCATGTTCCCTGAGGGCGGGCTGAGTCTGACTGGCAAACTGGGGCGCCCCAAGCTGGGATTGTTGAAGTATATCCTTGACGGAGTCGAACCGCAGGGGCGGGATGTGGTGTTTGTTCCGGTTGCTTTGAACTATGATCGGGTGCTTGAAGATACCGTATTAACAGCGGCAGCGAAGGATAGTGAACGCCGCTTCCGCGCGCGGATCGGGGTTATCACCCGCTGGTCGCTCAAGCAGATTTGGCGCAGGCTTGTCGGGCGCTACAAGAGATTCGGGATTGCCTCGGTGCGGTATGCGACACCGATTTCTCTGAAAGAATTTCGAGTCGCGCACGAACGGGACCTAACGACCGATCTGGCCCGCGAGTTGATGCGCAGGATCGGTGCCGCAATTCCCTTTGTTCCAGTGCCTGCAGCGTGTCGGCTGGTTCAGGAAGAAGGTGAAATGTCAGAGCAGGAGTTGAAGGCGCGTTTGCTGACGTTGGGCGGCGACGCGGTTGCCCAGGATGATGGAGAGGCTGTTGACGATGCCATCAATCAGTTGGTCGAGCGACGGATTCTGCGTCGCGAGGCTGGAGTGTTGCGCCCATCAGGCGAGCGATCAGAGCTGCTTGCTTATTACGCGGCAGCATCAGAACCCGTTGTTCGGGCTGAGAATGATGCAAGTGCAGAAAGTATTTCTGCAACTGCTGGGTCATAAAATTACAAAATAGATACCAAAAACGGTTGCAATATTACTCAGGGGCTAATATTTCGTCTTTGGAAAGCCGCGATTCTGCGGCGCGGCAACAGTTGGAAAAAGGAGGCCAGCATGGCTTTGGATGTCGACAGCGGTATCGCGTCGTATGAGGCGCCGGAAAAGGACCTCTACGAGATGGGTGAAATCCCCCCGATGGGGTATGTTCCCAAGCAAATGTATGCCTGGGCCATCCGGAAAGAGCGCCACGGTGAGCCAGACACAGCGATGCAGTTGGAAGTCGTTGATGTCCCGAAGCTGGACAGCCACGAAGTGCTGGTTCTCGTTATGGCGGCGGGTGTGAACTACAACGGCGTCTGGGCATCGCTTGGCAAGCCGATCAGCCCGTTTGATGGCCACGGCCAACCCTTTCACATCGCAGGTTCAGATGCGTCGGGCATCGTCTGGGCGGTTGGTGACAAAGTGAAGCGCTGGAAAGTCGGCGATGAAGTCGTGATTCACTGCAACCAGGACGATGGCGATGACGAACACTGCAATGGTGGTGATCCGATGTATTCGCCCAGCCAGCGCATCTGGGGATATGAGACACCTGATGGCTCGTTCGCGCAGTTTACAAATGTTCAGGCACAGCAGCTGATGCCGCGTCCCAAGCACCTGACCTGGGAAGAAAGCGCCTGCTACACGCTGACCTTAGCAACAGCCTATCGGATGCTTTTTGGGCACGAACCGCACGATCTAAAGCCGGGCCAGAACGTCCTGGTTTGGGGCGCATCGGGCGGTCTGGGCTCTTACGCGATACAGTTGATCAACACTGCGGGTGCCAATGCGATCGGCGTGATATCGGATGAAAGCAAGCGTGAGTTTGTGATGGACCTTGGCGCCAAAGGCGTCATCAACCGCAAGGATTTCAACTGCTGGGGCCAGCTGCCCACGGTGAATACTCCGGAATATGCTGAATGGTTCAAAGAAGCCCGCAAGTTTGGCAAGGCCATCTGGGACATTACCGGCAAAGGTGTGAACGTCGACATGGTGTTCGAGCACCCCGGCGAAAGCACGTTCCCGGTGTCCACTTTTGTCGTGAAAAAGGGAGGTATGGTTGTGATCTGCGCCGGGACCACTGGCTACAACCTGACCTTCGACGTGCGTTACATGTGGATGCACCAGAAACGCTTGCAGGGCTCACATTTTGCGCATCTCAAACAGGCCTCGGCTGCAAACCAGCTAATGGTCGAGCGCCGCTTGGATCCGTGCATGTCCGAAGTGTTCACTTGGCAGGATCTGCCTGAGGCGCACATGAAGATGATGCGCAACGAACACAAGCCGGGCAACATGTCGGTGCTGGTTCAGGCTCCGCATACAGGCATGCGCACCCTTGAAGAAGTATTGGCTGCCCGCGACTAACGGTCTCAGGCAAACAGCAGCTGCAACACCCGCAGGGCGCAAACACGCCTTGCGGGTGTTCATCGTTTCTATCGATGATTATGCATTTTCAATGCTTTAAGAAATCGCACCCCGCTATTTCTGGGGAGTAGAAAGCAGCGAGTAGGCCGAATTAGTCTGCACATGTTATGGTTGTGTTAACCCTTCGTTAACTATTTCGGGGACACCCTGATGGCGCAAAATGAGTGGATTTTGGACGTTCTGTCGGACCTCAACGCCTTTGCTGTGGCGAATGGGTTGAGCGCGCTGGCCGAGCAGCTTGACGACACAAGACTGATCGCCGCGGCCGAGATTGCGTCCTCAAAGGATGAGGCTTGCGCGCCCGCGAATGGGAAGAAAATTCGATTTGAGCCAGATCCTAGGGGATTTGGAAAGCACCAGCACGCTTGACGAGCTGACCAGCGTAGCAGTCCAGTTGCGGGACAAGCTGCAAATTGACCACATGACATATCATTGGGTTGATGGGGCCGGGGATCAATACGGGTTCACGACTTATTCGGATGCCTGGGATGAACGGTATCGAGACAGGAATTATCATCGTATTGATCCGGTTATTCTGGGTTGTTTTCAGCGATTTCACGCTGTGGACTGGAAACAGTTGAATTGGTCGGGCAAAGCAGTAAAGGCCTTCCTGCAGGACGCGCAGGAACATGGCGTCGGCAATCAGGGCTATTCGATCCCGCTGCGGGGGCCAGGCGGGCAATTCGCGCTGTTTACGGTCAACAACAGCTGCGATGACATCGCATGGCAGGCATTTGTCGAAACGTATGGCCGCGATCTCATATTGGTGGCGCATTTCCTCAATCGAAAAGCGCTGGAATTTGCAAAAGAACGGCAGCCGGACAACATGCGGGGGCTCTCGCCCCGCGAAATCGATGCAATGACATTGCTGGCGCTGGGGTATAGCCGAGCGCAGGTGGCGCACTCGCTTTCCATTTCTGAGCATACGCTCAGGGCCTATATCGAAAGCGCACGCTCAAAACTCGGTGCGCAAAATACGACTCATGCAATCGCCACTGCACTCAGTAGAGGATTAATAGTCGTTTAACGACCGTACGGTGGTCTCACCTTAAATTAACCACGTGTTCGTACCCCCTTTGTTCCAACTATGGACGACAAGGGGAACACGTCATGTTGCGTTATTTGTATGCCGATGAGCTGCATAACTTTCCGGAATTGGCCAGGGGGATGTTCAGGGATCGCGCGGATCAGTTCAAAACCCGCCTTGGCTGGGATGTTAAGGTTAATGAAAAGGGGGAAGAGCGGGATCAGTACGATGACCTGAACCCGCTCTATGTGATTTGGGAAGAGGCAGATGGCAGCCATGGCGGGTCCATGCGGATCCTACCGACGACCGGTCCGGTCATGGTGAACGACATATTCGGACATCTCACCGGGGGCAGTCCGATCCGAAGCCCACTAATCTGGGAGGTCACTCGCTTTTGCCTCTCGCGCAACGCCAGCGCTCATACCGCCGGGGCCATCATGCTGAGCGGCGGTGAGGTGATGGAAGGGTTTGGCCTGACCCACATAGCGGGCGTTTTTGATGCCCGCATGATCCGGATCTACCGTATGATCGGATCGTCTCCGGTGGTTTTGGGCACCGAAGGGAAAGGGCGCGATCAGATCTCGGTCGGCCTGTGGCCTTATTCAGCGGATGATTGCAACCGTGTAGCAGCCCGCGCAGGCATCCCGCGAGAGTTGTCGCGCCTGTGGTTCAAGACAGCATTTGGCCATGGCGCACAGCACCGGTTCGCTTTGTCGGCATAAGCATACGGAAAAACCAATCGGCATCTGGCAGCGCGCGGCGCGTCCCTGTAGGGTCGCGCCATGTCCTTGCCCCAAGTCACATTTTCCGAAGATCAGGCTGCCGCTTTTGACAACATTGCCGAGATGTTGCGAGGTGCCGGAGTAGACCTTGAAGACGACGCTCTGCTGAAACTGCCCGGCAGCGGAAAGTCTGGTGTTATGGCCGTTATTGGCAAGGCTGGATCGGGCAAAACCCTGTTGCTGGCAGAGCTTTACAAAGCTTTGGCCGAGACGGGGGTCAACCTGATCTCGGGCGATTTCGAAAGCCGCAAATCCCGCGACAAGCGCAGCCTTGCGATCCTCGCGCCGACGAACAAGGCCGCCAGCGTATTGCGGCTGCGTGGGGTGCCCGCGACGACGATCCATCGCATCCTTTATACGCCTGTTTACGACCCTGAATACGAGCGGATCGCCGAATGGCTCGCGGGCAATGACGAACGGCCCGAGATCGAAGGGCTGACAGACGAAGCGCTGGACCGCGCAGCCGCGTTCTATGCCAACAACAAATCCATCCCTGGTGCGCTGGCCGCTGCTGGGTTGCGCGGTTCGGATTTCATCACCGGCTGGAAACGTCGGGAAGAGCCGCTGGATATCGGTTTTGTGGACGAAGCCTCGATGCTAGACGACCGGCAATTCGAGGATCTAAAGGAAATCTTTCCAACCTTGTTGCTATTTGGTGACCCGGCGCAGTTGGCGCCGGTCAATCAATCGGGCTCGATGGTGTTCGACGGGTTGCCAGAGCCGCGCAAACAAATCCTGCATCGAGTGCATCGGCAAACTGCGGACAACCCGATCCTAGACCTCGCCCATGCTCTGTCCGATCCGGTCATGGGGTTTGAGGATTTCGAACGTCTGATCGAGGACACTGCCCGAAAGGATGACCGCGTTGTCTGGGGACAGCGGGTAGAAGTTGATCTGATGGCGCGCAGCCCGGTTCTTGTCTGGCGCAATACGACCCGAATCCGGCTGATTCAGGCGTTCCGCACCGTACATGGCGCGCCGGAAACTGAACTACTGGAAGGGGAACCGTTGATTTGTGACGGCATTGAGCTGCCGTTGAAGCACCGCAAAAAGCGGCTGGACCTTGAGGCGCGCGGGCTGATCAAAGGCGCACAGGTCATCTATCTTGGCCCTGGTCGCAAGCCGGGTTTTTCGCGGTTGCATGTGATGGGGGCCGAAGACCCTCAGGTCTCGGCGGCGTCGATCGTGCAGATTGAAAAGCCCGATGAGGAGGAGCCGTTCATTCCCTATGCTGCCCGTATGGGGGCAACGTTCCTGCATGGTGCCGCTGTGACGATCCATAAGGCGCAAGGGTCGCAATGGGACACGGTTCAGGTCTTTGCGCCAGACATCTACGCAGCCGCCCGCATGGGCCGTACTGAGGCCGGGCAACCGTTGTGGAAGCGCTTAGCTTATGTCGCCATAACCCGCGCACAGGAGAGGCTAATCTGGGTAGTGCGGAACCGCTTGTCGAAACCGACCCACCCGTTGCGTGTGGATGACCTGCGTGCGGTTGCGGCACCATCCCTGACATTGGAGGCGGAAGAGACATGAAGACGATCATCGTGACCGGCGCAAGCTCGGGCATAGGCCGCGCCACCGCCGAGCTGTTTCTGTCAGAAGGATGGACTGTCGGGCTTCTGGCCCGCAGCGCTGACAAACTTCATGCTATGGCACAGCATAACGCCTCGGCGATCCCGCTGGTTGCCGATGTGACTGACCCGGATGCCGTTGCAAACGCCTTTACTGCATTCACCCGACAGACCGGGCGATTGGACGTGCTGTTCAACAATGCCGGGATTTTTTCCCCTGGTGGCACCATCGACCAGATCGCGCTTGAGGATTGGTACAGCTCGGTCAATGTGAACCTGAACGGCATGTTCCTATGTGCACGGGCTGCATTTGCTGCGATGCGGGCTCAGGCGCCGCAGGGGGGGCGTATCATAAACAACGGTTCAATCGCTGCTCATGTGCCGCGCCCGAACTCGGTGCATTATTCTGCGACGAAACACGCGATTACCGGTCTGACGCGCAGCCTTTCTCTGGACGGGCGGAGTTTTGGAATTGCCTGTGGTCAGATCGACATCGGAAATGCGCGCACCCCGATGGTGCAGGGGCTGGTCGATGAGGCGCTTGCCGAAGGCCGCGACCCTGATCCCACCATGGATGTCGGGGATGCCGCCCGCTCGGTACTGCATATGGCCGAACTGCCGCTAGAGGCGAATGTGCAGTTCATGACCGTTATGGCCACGACCATGCCCTATATCGGTCGCGGGTGACGATCAGTTCTCGCGCAGTAGGCGGAAGGCTGTCGAAGCGCCCCAACCGGCGGCAATCGCGATGGCCAGTGACATAAGCCCGTACCAAATGGGTTGTTCACGCGACATCGCGTACAAGAATCGCTCAAGCCCGACTTTGCGTACTCCGATCGAGGTTTCAAAGGTTGAGACCACCTTTCCGTCTCGCGTCAGGAAGATTCGGGCGCTGTAGTCGCCTTCGGTCAGGTCCGATGGCATGTCGATTGATGTGCGGAACAACGTCTGTTCGTCCACAGCCACTGTGTTTTCCCGGATCGAGTATAGCCCTTCATCTTCGCGGATGCGGATGACCGCCTCGGAAAAATCCTGTGCGCCCTGAATGCTCATGTCCGCACCGACCGACCGGATGGCACGCTCGATCGAAACCTTATAGCGTAGGTCTTCGGTCTGGGTCAGAACCTCGGAAAACGGGGCGCTGGTGGCAACGGCGTAGAAGCTTGGTGCCAGATCAACAACAAGGCTGTCGGTGTTCACCCAGATACCGAACCGTTTCTCTTTGCGGCGTACGGTGACAGGTTCGGATGGGCCGACCACCGATACGATGACCTCAAGCGGTGGACCGTCCGGGATTGGGGCTTCGCGCTTTACCGCGCCGAAAACCAGTATTTCGGACCCGTCAAAATTGGCGGTAATCGAGACGCGATCCTGACTTAGGCCCAGAACAACCTGTTCTTCGGCTGCGTAGGCTGGCAGGCAGATCAGACAAAGAAGAGCAATCAGGCGTAGCATCTTAGTGCCCTCCCGCATCGCCAAGCGAGTACAACTCGGCGGGTTGAAGCAGAAGATCAAGCGCCAGCTTGCCGCAGACAACAAGTACCAGAGCCGCCAACAAAACGCGCAGTTGTTCAGCCGGCATTCGGGCGCCGATGACTGTTCCGATTTGGGCACCAACTACCCCACCGACGAGCAGAAGAACCGCCAACACGACATCAACGGTATAGTTGGTGGTGGCGTGCAGCATCGTGGTGAAGGCGGTTACAAAGATGATCTGAAACAGCGAAGTTCCGACAACAACCTTGGTCGGCATGCCCAATAGATAGATCATCGCGGGCACCATGATAAACCCGCCGCCGACACCCATGATAGCAGACAGGACACCGACAAACAGGCCTACGACAAGCGGTGGAATGACCGAGATGTACAGGCCCGACGTCCGAAACCGCATCTTGAACGGCATGGCGTGCACCCAACCGCGCTGGCGTCGTTTCGGAGGCGGCGTGCCGCCTTTCCGCGTTTTTCTAATCGCGTTCAGGCTTTCGACAAACATCAGACTGCCGATGATGCCCAGAAATACGACATAGCAAAGTTTGACCAGCAGATCGACCTGTCCGAGGCTCTTGAGATAGTTGAAGACAACAACACCCAACGCAGCGCCTGTCAGCCCTCCGACCAAAAGGACTGTACCCATTTTAAGGTCCACGGTTCGGCGCCTGAAATGCGCCAGCACCCCAGAAAATGATGAAGCAACAATCTGGTTTGCCTCGGTTGCAACCGCCACTGCAGGCGGAATGCCGATGAAGAACAGCAGTGGGGTCATCAAAAATCCACCGCCAACGCCAAACATTCCAGACAGAATGCCCACCATTCCACCCAGTCCAAACAGTAGAAACGCGTTTACGGATACTTCGGCAATCGGGAGGTAAATCTGCATGGCTTCTTCTAGACAGGAGAGGCCGTACCACGCGGTGTGGCAAAGCCATTGGTAACATAAATCTCAACAGACGAAGCGCGCGTGCCAGGTGGGGCCATCTAGTTGTTTCCGTGGCTCAACCTGAAAATAGTCGATAGCATGGCTGCGGAACTGATGCGGGACACGTCCATACCCCCTTAGAGCGGTTGCGGCATACAAAATCAACTCTGTATGCCGCTTTGCAGCAAACAGGACTGAGGGGCAGTCCTGAACTGGCTCTATCAGCGTTCCTTTACATATGGTTCGCCGCCTGCGCGTGGCGGTATTGCCTTGCCGACGAACCCGGCAAGAATCACCACGGTCAGGATATAGGGCAGGGCGTCCATGACCTGCACCGGGATCACGACCCCGCCCAGATCGATGTTCTGGAACCGCAAGGCAATGGCCTGCAACAGCCCGAACAACAGGCATGCCCACATCGCGTGCCACGGACGCCATTTTGCAAAGATCAGAGCAGCCAGTGCGATAAATCCGCGCCCAGCAGTCATCTCTTTCACAAAGCCTGCTTGCAGCGCGGTGGCCAGGTAGGCACCTGCGATGCCGCAAAGTACGCCGCAAATCGCAACCGCTGCGTAGCGGAGACCTACAACCGAAACTCCAGCAGTATCCACCGCCGCAGGATTCTCTCCGACCGCGCGCAGACGCAGCCCGAACCGGGTGCGGAACAGAATCCACCAAGTCAGTGGCACCATAAGGAAAGCCACGTACACCAGAATGGAATGGCCAGACAGAAGCTCGGAATAGGCCATATGCAGGGGATTGGTTTCAGACATCAGCTCGGAAACTGGACGGCCTGTCAGTTCGGCGTCAGCCGGACCGATCGCATAAGGGAATTCTGCGGATTCAAACCGCCCTTCACCGAACAATGATGGCGTACGACCACCCTGCTTGAACCAGCTTTGGGCGACAAGAACGGTCATACCTGAGGCGAGAAAGTTGATCGCAACCCCCGAGATAAGCTGATTGCCCCGGAACGTGATCGACGCAAACCCGTGTAGCGCCGAAAGGACCAGAGATGCCGCGATCCCGGCCAGCAATCCCAGCCACACCGAACCGGTTACGGCGGCGACGGCAGCCGAGAAGAATGCTGACATCAGCATCTTGCCTTCAAGGCCGATGTCGAAGATGCCCGCGCGCTCGGAGTATAGACCGGCCAGACAGGCAAGCAGCAAAGGCGTAGCCAGTCGGATGGTCGAATCCAGAACCTGGATGAGTGTCAGGAAGAAATCCATCAGGCCGACCCCTTCCGAAGCGCCATGAACAGCTTTTCAAGCGGCATGCGCACCATGTTGTCCAGTGCTCCGGTAAACAGAATGACCAGCGCTTGGATGACCACGATCAGTTCGCGCGGAATCGATGTCCAAAGCGCCAGTTCGGCCCCGCCCTGATACAGAAACCCAAACAGAATAGCGGCTAGAAATACCCCGAATGGATGCGACCGACCCATCAGTGCCACGGCAATTCCAATGAAACCCGCGCCTTCGGTTGCGTTCAGCACCAACCGCTCGGCTTCGCCCATCACGTTGTTGACTGCCATCAGGCCCGCCAGAGCGCCCGAGATCAGCATGGCAATAATCGTGATGCGTACAGGCGAGATACCGGCGTAGACGGCACCGGTTTCCGAATGGCCGTAGGCGCGGATTTCATAGCCCAACCGAGTTCGCCAGATCAGCGCCCAGACAACAAAACACGCAAGGATTGCGACGAAGAACGAGATGTTGGCAGGCGCACCTCGGAAAACGATGTTTTCGGCGCTCGAGAACATCGACTGGAAAGTCGGGAGATGCACTGCCTCGGGGAAACGAGCCGTTGCTGGGTCTTGCGACCCTTGCGGGCGCATGACGTTGACCAGCATGTAATTCAGGAAAGCGGCAGCGATGAAATTGAACATGATCGTGGTGATCACGATATGGCTGCCCCGCTTCGCCTGCAGATAGGCCGGGATCGCGGCCCAGGCTGCACCGAAGATCATCGAAGCAGCACAGGCGGCCAGCAAAGCTATTGTCCAATGCGGCCAAGGAACCGATAGGCAGACGATGGCAACGCCCAGTCCGCCCAGCATGGCCTGACCCTCGCCGCCGATGTTGAACAAGCGCGCGTGAAAGGCAACTGCAACCGCGAGTCCGGTGAAGATGAAGTTCGTTGCATAATAAAGTGTATAGCCCCAGCCGTAGGTTGACCCTAGGGCCCCAGTGACCATCAGATTTACCGCCTCAAGCGGATCTTCCCCGATGGCAAGGATGACGATTGCCGAAAGGATTGTGGCCAGAAGCAGACTGATTAGCGGGATCAGCACCACATCGGCCCATTTGGGCATTTTTTCCATGGTTCAGGCGGCCTCTCCTGCAACACCGGCCATCAGCAGGCCCAGTTCTTTTTCATCCGTCTCGGCGGGCAGACGCTCGCCCATGATATGTCCGTCAAACATAACCGCGATCCGGTCCGAGAGTGAGAAGATCTCTTCCAGCTCGACCGAGACCAGCAAGATTGCTTTGCCCTGATCCCTCAAGGCGACGATCTGTTTGTGAATGAACTCGATGGCACCGATATCCACGCCGCGTGTGGGCTGGCCCACCAGCAGCAGATCGGGATTGCGCTCGATTTCTCGTGCAACGACGATTTTCTGTTGATTGCCGCCCGAGAAGCTTTTTGCCGTCAGCCAGCCATTGGGCGGGCGCACATCGAACTTCTCGATCTTGGCTTCGGTGTCGGCACGCAGGGCAGCGTTGTCCATGAACAGCCCGCGTTTGTAAGCAGGGTCGCGGTGGTAGCCGAACGCCACATTCTCCCACGCGTGAAAATCCATGATCAGGCCTTCGCGCTGCCGATCCTCGGGGACATGAGCGATATGTCGGGCGCGCCGCGCTTGCCCGTCCGATCCGGGGCCGTGCAACGCCAGAGGCTCGCCGTTCAGTTTGATCGAGCCTACCCCGGGTCGCATACCGCCCAAAACTTCAAGCAGCTCGGACTGCCCGTTGCCAGCAACGCCCGCGATGCCAACGATCTCACCCGCGCGAACGGTTAGGTCGATGCCTTTGACACGCTCGACACCGGCCGAATCGGTGACACTGAGGTTTTCGATTTCCAGAACCGGTTTGCCCGGCTGTGCAGGCACCTTATCAACCTGTAGCAAGACCTTGCGGCCAACCATCAATTCGGCCAGGGCCTGCGGATTGGTATCAGCTGTTTTGACGGTGGCGGTCATCTCACCACGGCGCATAACCGAAACCGTATCGGTGTTCTCCATGATTTCGCGCAGCTTGTGCGTGATCACGATGATTGTTTTACCCTCGGACCGCAGCCGGTCGAGAATGCGAAACAGCTGGTCCGCCTCGGCAGGGGTAAGAACGCCCGTGGGTTCGTCCAGAATCAGAATTTCGGCCTTGCGGTAGAGCGCCTTGAGAATCTCAACCCGCTGCTGCATGCCCACACCGATCTCATCGATGCGTTTGTCCGGGTCGACGAACAGTTCGTATTCTTCCTCTAGGTCTTTCAGCTCTTTCCGGGCTTTCGCGAGCGACGGAGCCAACAGCCCACCGTCCTCCGCACCCAGAACGATGTTTTCCAGAACGGTGAAATTCTCGACCAGTTTGAAATGCTGAAACACCATCCCGATGCCCGAGGCGATCGCCGCCTGGCTGTCAGGGATGTCGGTCTTGGTGCCGTTGATCCAGATTTCGCCTTTGTCGGCTTTGTAAAATCCGTAGAGGATGCTCATCAGCGTGGATTTGCCCGCTCCGTTTTCACCGATGATCCCGTGGATCGCTCCGCGGGCGACGCTGATGGAAATATCTTTATTAGCCTGAACCGGCCCAAAGGCTTTGGAAATCCCTTTGAGTTCAATGGCGGGGACGGTCATATCTTGTCCTTGGGTTGCCGAAAGGGCCGCATGCGGCAGAGTGGTGCAGGGCGGAGGCCATGGCCCCCGCCCCCAGTTACATCAGAACTGCAGTGCAGGGCAGCTGTCGTTCTCGTAGTAGCTGACAACGCTTACGTTGCCATCGATGATGTCGCGACGGGCACTTTCAATGGCCGAGCTCATTTCTTCGCTCACCAGTTCCGCGTTGTTTTCATCCATCGCAACGCCAACGCCATCTTGTGCAAGACCCATGGTGTAAACACCGGTCTGGACGTCTTCGCCAGCTTTCATGGCGTCATATACAGCAACGTCCACACGCTTGAGCATCGAGGTCAGGACCTTGCCCGGGTGCAGGTGGTTCTGGTTGCTATCGACACCGATTGACAGGATGCCTTCGTCGGCTGCGGTTTGCAGAACGCCAACACCGGTACCGCCCGCAGCGGCGTAAATCACGTCAGCACCCTGGCTGATCTGTGCTTTGGTCAACTCCGAGCCCTTCACCGGGTCGTTCCATGCTGCAGGGGTGGTGCCTGTCATATTAGCAACAACGTTGATGTCCGGGTTCACGGATTTCGCGCCTTGTGCATAACCACAACCAAAGTGACGGATCAGAGGGATATCCATACCACCGATAAAGCCCACTGTGCCGGATTGGGACGCCATCGCCGCCATCATGCCGACCAGGTATGATCCTTCATGTTCGGCAAATCCTATCTGGCGAATGTTCGGGGCTTCCAGCCAGGTCACGTCGACCGCAACGAATTTGGTATCCGGATAGTCACCTGCCACTGCAGCCAATGGATCGGCCATGGCGAAGCCCATTGTGATAATCGGGTTTGCGCCCGCTTCGGCAAAGCGGCGAAGCGCTTGTTCGCGTTGCGCTTCCGACTGAAGCTCGATCTCGCGATAGCTTTTGCCGGTCTGTTCCGCCCAACGCTGAGCGCCATTATGCGCGGCTTCGTTGAACGATTTGTCGAACTTGCCACCCAGATCAAAGATAAGGGCCGGTTCTGCCATAGCAGCACCTGCTGTTAGTGCAACCGCAGCGGCTGCGCCCATCAAGGATTTCATAAATGTCATTTGTTACTCCCGTTGGCTGTTATCGGTCCGGGGCTTAATCCCCCGGTACCCACTCAGAGCGAGCATACCTGTTGTGATGGCGGGAATTGAAGCTGTTTGCAACAGCTTCGGTCAACACATTTTTGACCATATGGTCTAAAAAAGCGGATATTTTTCGCTCAAGGGGCGTTCCATGACGATCGCATCGGCGTTTGGGCCACTTTTGCGATGATAATAGGCTGCGCGATTGCCGCATGGCGTGTATCCGCTGGTTTGGTACAGAGATATCGCCGAATGGTTATCTGAGGCAACGTCCAGAAATGCACGGATTGCACCGAGTTCTCGTGCCTTGGCGTGCCAGTCTGCCATGATGCGCCGCGCCAGCCCGCGTCTTTGATAGTCTGGACGTGTCGCGATCGTGAGCAGCTCGGCCTCTTCGCCGATCACTTGAATGAGAGCGAAAGACCGTTTGTCACCAACTACATGGGTAAAGCGATTGGCGATCAGATTGCTGAATTCTTCAGCGTTCCACGGGCGTGACTGTGTGAAGGCTGCGGCGTGGGTTTCTGCCATGTCCTGTGGTGTCATTCGTCCAAAAGCACCGGTGGTACATCGCTGGAGGGGGCCGCATCTGCAGGGCGGACATAAAGCGGAGCAGGTGGCGCTTGAACTGTCGTCCAACGACCAGCAGCCACCTGGGCGATCGCACGAACCTGCTGTTCAGGGTCATCGCAGAAATACAATGGCCCAATATCGGACGCAGCATGACGTGAGGTCAGGTAAGGCAATTCCCCCTGAGGCTGCAGATAAACCTGATCGCGCGGTGCGACAATCGCCGGGAGATGCCCGTCGGGCGCAATTTCCGCAATTGCATCAAACCCCGACACCCCAACCGCCGGCACACCAAGCCCAAGCGCCAACCCGCGCGCTGCGGATACCGAGATTCGGATGCCGGTGAAATTCCCGGGGCCGATTCCGACGCCGATCGCGTCAAGGTGCCGCCATGTGCAATTGTTCCGGGTCAGGATTTCTTCAAGCAAGGGCATCAACCGTTCCGCCTGCCCACGAGTCATCGCCTCGGCGTGCGATGCGATAATCTTGCCCTCTCGCAGCAAAGCGGCCGCGCAATGCGCGGCCGATGTATCGAATGCCAAAATCGTCGGTTCAGACGGCAACAGGGCGAACCTCGGTCACTTCGGGGATATAGTGACGCAACAGGTTCTCGATCCCCATTTTCAGCGTTAGGGTCGAGGACGGACAGCCCGCGCAGGCTCCCTGCATGTGCAGATAAACAACGCCGCGGTCGAAGCCGTGGAAGGTGATGTCACCGCCGTCCTGAGCCACAGCAGGACGCACGCGGCTATCCAGCAGATCTTTGATCTGGTTGACAATCTCTGCATCTTCGCCGGTGTGTTCAGCGTGGCCCGAGGCGGTCTCTGCGCCTGCGCCCATAACCGGTTGGCCGGACTGGTAATGCTCCATCACAGCGCCGAGAATTGCGGGCTTGATGTGATCCCACTGCACGTCATCAGATTTGGTTACCGTGACAAAATCGTTGCCGAAGAACACGCCTGTTACGCCGTTTACACCGAATATGCGTTTGGCGAGCGGAGATTTTTCTGCAGCGTCGACGCTTGGAAAATCAGCGGTGCCTGCTTCCAGAACCGTCTGGCCGGGTAGGAATTTTAGTGTGGCCGGGTTGGGTGTGGATTCGGTTTGAATGAACATGGCGCGGCTCCGTCTAAGATGCACCTGATATGCGCGTCCGTGCGGGGGAAGTCAAGATTTGGAACCGTTCTAAATTGCGGCGGCGTAAGAAATCGCATCATCCAGACGATCATCACCCCAGAATAGCTCGTCCCCAATAACGAAACTCGGCGCACCAAAGATGTGTTTATCCTTGGCCTGAGTAACTTGCTCGAACAAGGCAGCCTTGATCGCGGGGTCGCTTATCCGATCCATCAGATCAGTCGAAACGCCAGATTTGGTAAGGCACTCAACCAGAACCGCCGGATTCGATATGTCACGACCGGAACCAAACTGTGCAGAATAGACAGTGCGTACAAAGGCTGCCCGTTGATCAGCTGGTTCGATCGCCAGCGCTAGCCTTGCTGCTTTCAAGCTGTTTTGCGGAAATGGCTCAGGCCGCCGAAATGGTAAATCGCGCGCGGCGCAAAGCCGTTCCATGTCCCGCCACATGTACCGACCTTTTGCAGGGTAGAGGTTGAACGGCGAGTTGTTCCATCCCTGTTCAGCAAAGATCGGCCCCAGAAGGAATGGGTGCCATTCTATGGCAACTCCATATTCCGAAGCCGCCTGCTGGATACGCATCGCGCTGAGATAAGAATAGGTCGATGCGAAGTCGAACCAGAACTGCAGCTTCGCGGACATAAATTCACCTCAGGTGATGGCTTCCAGCTTCTCTTTGCTCAGATCGCCGGGCACGATAGTAATAGGAATGGGCAAGCTTCCAGAGTTCCGGGTCAGTTGTGTCACCAACGGTCCGGGGCCTTTTTTGTCAGTACCTGCACCCAGAACCAATACCCCGATCTCGGGATCGGATTGGACATGTTCAATGATTTCGGCCACCGGATCGCCTTCACGGATTGCCAATTCGGGCTCGACACCCTGTTTGTCGCGCATCCATTTGGCGAACACCTCGAAATGGGCGTGAATACGTTCACGCGCTTCTTCGCGCATCACCTCGGCAACACCGATCCAGTGGTTGAATTCGTCCGGTGGAATTACCGAAAGAACCGTAACCCCGCCGCCAGTATGTGCCGCACGCATAGCGGCAAAGCGCATGGCGTTCAGGCATTCACGGCTGTCGTCCAGAACGACTAGGAACTTGCGCATGTTTGTCCTCGTTTGTTTTCGGGATCATGCCCCACAGGGTAAGCAGTGGCAACTGAAACAGAAAAGGAGCAGATCAGCAATTGCTTGCAGCCCAATCCCAGTACATCTCGCGTGTGCGACGGGCGATTGGGCCCACCTGATACTGGGTGTCATCCAGCGCGGTGATGGGCGTCACTTTGCTCATGTTACCGCTCATGAACACTTCGTCCGCGTCGTGAAAGTCATCGAAACTCAGCACGGTTTCATGCACGGTTACACCGTCGGCGCGCAGGTTTTTAATATGCCGCGCGCGTGTAATCCCGGCCAAGAATGTCCCATTGGGGATTGGAGTAAAAACCTCACCATCGCGCGCCATGAAGATATTTGCGGTCGCAGTCTCGGCCACATGCCCCATCGCGTCGGCCACAAGGGCGTTTGAAAAGCCCTTGCTGCGTGCCTCCTGCAACATCCGGGCATTGTTCGGATACAGGCACCCTGCCTTTGCGTTGACCACAGCGGATTCCAGAACAGGGCGGCGGAACCGAGTGGTTGTCAGCGTCGCCGAGGCGGTTTCGGGTGCCATTGGGATTTCTTCAAGACAGATGGCAAAGCCAGTGCTGTTTTCCTGAGGGACGATGGCGGTGTGATCCCCGTCGATGCCCCAATACATGGGGCGAATGTAAACGGCGGTGTCAGGTGCGTAACTCTGCAACCCTTCGTGAACCAGATCGACCATCTGTTCGGTCGTCACAGATGGTGTGAGCATAAGCGCCTCGGCCGATCGGTTTACGCGGGCGCAATGGGCATCAAGATCCGGGGTCATTCCATCGAAGAAGCGGGCTCCGTCAAACACCGATGAGCCCAGCCATGCGCCATGGTCAGCAGCACGCATGATCGGTGCGTCCCCGTCATGCCATTGGCCGTTGAAATAGGTGCGGATGTTTTTGCCGACTGCCATTGCGCCCTCCCTCAAGCTTCGGGGAAACCTAGGTTGGGGCTGACGCAAGGTCCAGCAGATTATCCGTGGTGCTGAGGCAGCGCTTCGCGTTTGACCATGGTGCGCAAAGCGAAGTTTGATCGTAGGTTTCGAATGCCCGAAATTTTCATAAGTCGGTTTTCCAGAAATGCATCAAACGCATTGAGGTCTTTGGCAACCACGCGCAGCAGAATGTCGCGTGATCCGGTCATGAGGTAGCAATCCATCACCTCATCACAGCGGCGAATGGCCTTTTCGAAGGAATCGATGGCGTTGCGATCCTGTTTCTCCAACTCCACAGACACAAAGATTGTAACGCCGAATCCAAGCCGCTCGGGGTCGACCTGAGCGGAGTAGCCGGTGATAATCCCGTCCCGCTGTAGTCGATCCAAACGCCGTGCGCAGGGTGTCGGGGACAGCCCGACATGCTCCGCCAAATCAATGACAGTCATACGGCCATCGTTTTGAAGGGCGCGGATTATCTTGGAATCGATATCATCCATGGCGAAAAACTCCACAAAAGTTTTCAATTTTAGATTTTAGCACCAAAAATTTCCCTGATATAGTGACAAAAGGGTGAAAATCACTCGACGATAGGTGGCAAACTCTCGGAAGCATTCCGGAGGAGAAGAATGGACATCACCATCGTAGACGCGCCAGAGCACGAGCGCGTGGTCGAATTCAAAGATAACTCACTTGGTCTATTGGGCTACATCGCGATCCACTCAACGCAACGTGGCCCCGCTGCGGGCGGTGTGCGCATGCGCCCTTATGGCCACCGAGCCGAGGCCCTGGACGATGCTTTGCGACTGGCAAGGGGCATGACGTTCAAGAACGCCGCGGCAGATCTGCCGCTCGGGGGAGGCAAGGCTGTCATTATCGGGGATCCTCATGAGGATAAATCACCTGAACTTTTGCAGGCCTTTGGGCGCGTGATTCAAGGTTTGAACGGTCTGTACTGGACGGCAGAAGATATGGGTATGACGCCTGCAGATATGGCGCATATCGGGTCTGAAACCGAATTTGTGGCTGGGCTGGCGGAAGGTGAGTTCGCCAGCGGTGATCCGTCTCCGATAACGGCGCGCGGGATATTCAATGCTATCCGGGTGACAGCGCAGCACCGGTTCAGGCTTTCTGGCCTTAAAGGCCTGACGGTATCGGTTCAGGGTCTTGGCCATGTAGGCGAGCATTTGTGCCAGTTGTTGCACGATTCTGGTGCGCAGTTAATCGTAACTGACATCGACACCCGGCAAGCGGCCCGCGTGGCCGAACGGTTTGCGGCACGGGTCGTTGCACCCGATGCGATCTACGGCGTTGAAGCGGATATCTTTGCGCCTTGTGCGATCGGCGGCATCCTGAACGAAACGAGTATTCCATTACTGAAAGTCGGCGCTGTGGCCGGAGGGGCAAATAATCAGTTGTCCAGCGATCGGGACGCGCAGTTGCTCCACGAGCGTGGCATTCTTTACGCCCCTGACTTCGTCGCCAATGGCGGTGGTATCGTGAATGTGGCGACGGAAATCCTCCGTGTCGCAGAGCGTGAAGCTTGGGTCGCCGGTAGGTTGCAGGCGCTGGAGCAGACGATGGATCGCATCCTGACACGGGCCAAAGCCGAAGCGGTCAGCCCGCACGAAGTTGCGGAATCCATCGTGCACGAGATGCTGAGCCTGCAGGCGGCATAAGAGCCGACGGAACGAAAAACGCCGCCCGAGAAAGGGCGGCGTTCTTTTTGGATTGCGATCGCGTGGTCAGGACTTGCCCGCACCGACCATCCCTACAATCTCGTAGGTCTGCTGCAGAATCGGGGCCGCGATTGCACGTGCCCGTTCAGCACCTCGGGCGAGAATCTGATCAATCTCGGCCTCTTCGCCCATCAGGCGCGCCATTTCGGTTGAAATGGGCGAGAGTTTCGAGACCGCAAGTTCTGCCAACAATGGCTTGAACTCACCGAATTGCTTCCCGCCGACCTCAGCCAGCACTTGTGCGGCCGTCTGGTCGCTAAGCGCGGCATAGATATTCACCAGATTGCGCGCCTCGGGACGGTCTTCAAGGCCATCGACCTCCGATGGCAAAGCGTCCGGATCGGTCTTGGCTTTACGGATCTTCTTGGCGATGGCGTCGGCATCATCGGTCATGTTGATCCGCGTCATATCAGACGGGTCTGACGACGACATCTTCCGGGACCCGTCACGCAGGTTCATCACACGGGGCGCAGGCCCACCGATGACCGGTTCGGTTACCGGAAAGAAATCGACGCCATAGTCATGGTTGAACTTGATTGCGATGTCGCGCGTCAGTTCCAGATGTTGCTTCTGGTCTTCACCAACAGGCACATGGGTCGCGTGATAGACCAGAATGTCTGCCGCCATCAGGGCAGGATAGGCGAACAGACCCAGCGAAGCATTCTGCGCATTCTTACCGGCCTTGTCCTTGAACTGTGTCATTCGCTGCATCCAGCCGATACGGGCGATGCAGTTGAAGATCCATGCCAGCTGTGTGTGCTCGGGCACCTGGCTCTGATTGAACAGGATGGATTTCTCGGGATCCAGACCAGCGGCAATGAACCCCGCGCAAACTTCGCGGGTCTTTTCACGCAGACGATCCGGATCTTGCCAGACAGTAATCGCGTGGAGGTCGACCATGCAGTAGACGGTCTCGTATTCCGGCCCCTGCATATCCACGAAACGTTTAAGTGCACCCAGGTAATTACCCAAGTGCAGGTTTCCTGAAGGCTGGATGCCGGAAAACACGCGCGGCGTGAATTGGGTCTCGGTCATCGAAGGAAACTCCTGTCTGGAAAAATCAGCCCCCGTCGCTTACCCATGAGGCCAAGGGACGTCAACAGCCGCGAAAGGCCAGCCCAATGAGCAGTGAGCATTATACACCGCCCGTGAACCCTCTGCCGCCGGTCGTGGTGGCGCTGGTTCTGTTCATCATCGGGATTGAACTGATCTTCTTGCTTGGCAGCAGGGGCTTGGTCGGAGGGCCGACTGCTGTTGGTTGGCGCTTGGATGCGTTGCAGCAATATACCTTTTCGCCCGATATATTCGATTGGATGGTCCAGAACGGGCGCTGGCCGTTCGAACATGTGATCCGCTTTGTCACATATCCCTTTGTTCAGGCCAATTTCACACAAGCTGTGTTTGTCTGCGTGTTTGTTCTGGCGATGGGGAAGATGGTGGCTGAGGTCTTTGGCAGCGTCGCCATGCTGATCATATTCGTCTTGTCCGGTGTCGGCGGAGCGTTGGCCTATGCGGTGCTGTTGAACCCGCCATATCCATTGGTTGGTGGGTTTCCTCCGGTCTACGGGCTAATCGGTGCGTTCACGTGGTTGCTATGGCGCAAGCTTTCTCTGGTGGGTGAAAACCAATCGCGCGCATTCAGCCTGATCGCGGTTCTTATGGGCATTCAGTTGCTGTTCGGTCTGATCTTCGGTGGGACCTCGGATTGGGTCGCCGATCTGGGCGGTTTTGCCACCGGGTTTGGTTTGTCTTTCTTTCTGGCTCCGGGTGGATGGGCGCGTATCCTTAGCAAAACCCGGCGGGATTGATGCGCCTTAGCTACGGCGCAGCGCTGTTCGGAATTCCGAAATCCTGAAGGCCCCCAAGAGGTGCCCCAATAGGAAGTAGGCCACCGCCGCAGTTACAATGAGCACGATCAGCGCAAGGTAACGCCAGCCTGGTACGCCGAACGTCGAGCCGAAGAGGTTAATGGCCGTAAACAACACCACCCCCATGCCAGCCGATGCCGCCACGACCCGCCAGATCCGCTGTTTGAACCGGTCATCAAATCGGGCTTCGTCGCCCATTCTGCGCGCGCCGATTGCAAGCAGCGCAACCATGGCCCAGCCAGCAGTCGACGCTGCGATTGCGGGCGCAATCCACCCGAAAATGGGATAAAGCCCAAAGGCAAGCCCGGCATTCACCACCATCGCAACCACAGCGTATCGAAACGGTGATTTGGTATCCTCGCGGGCGAAGAACAACGGTTGCAGCAGCTTCTGCAGCATGAATGCGGGCAGCCCGATACCATAGATGGCCACGGCCAAGGCGGTCGCCGCTGTATCTTCGGCGCTGAACTGGCCACGTTGGAACAGGACCGAGACCAACGGGCCGGGGATGATCATAAAGGCGACTGTCGAAGGCAAGGTCAGCAGCAAAGTAAACTCTCCGGCTCTTGAAAAGGCGTTGCGTGCTCCATCTTTGTCGTCTGCGCGCAGGCGGCGCGACAGGTCGGGTAACAGCACGATGCCGACGGCAATGCCAACCACTCCGAGCGGCAGTTGATACAAACGATCTGCGGCAAACAACCAACTGACTGCCTTTTCGGTTTTTGATGCCACAAGCTGTCCGACTACAAGATTGACTTGCGTTACGCCCATCGCCAACGCCGCAGGAACCGCGATCCGCACCATGCGGCGCATTTCTGGGCTGAGCTTTGGCCGACCGAGCCGAATGCGAATTCCGGCGCGTTCAGTCGCAATCCAGACAAGCGCCAATTGCGCGATGCCTGCGACTGGGATGACCGCGATGAGCCAGCGTATGATGTCTCCACCAGATATCGCGCCAAAGATTAACGCGGAGCAGGCGAATATGTTCAGCAGCACAGGGGCGGCGGCTGCAGCGGCGAAGCGTCCGGTTGCGTTCAATACTCCGGAAAACAACGCAGCGAGGGACATAAACAGGATGTAGGGGAACACGACGTAACCATAATCCACCGCCAGATCGAAGCGTTCATCACCATAGAATCCTTCGGCGGTTATCCAAACCAACGCGGGCATGAAGACCATCGCCAGACCGACTAGCGCCAACACCGCCACCGCCAACAGGTTAAACGCATCCTGTGCGAAACCTTCGGCGTCTTCGCCGCCTTCAAGGCGTTTTGAAAACATTGGAACAAAGGCTGCGTTGAATGCGCCCTCGGCAAAGAAGCGGCGGAACATATTAGGCAGTCGGAAGGCTGCGACGAAGGCATCCATCACAGGTCCGGGCCCGATATAAGCGGTCAGCAGGATTTCCCGCAAAAAGCCCAGAATGCGGCTTGCCAAGGTCCAGAACCCAACGGTGAAAAAGCCTGAAATCAGGCGGATCGGCTTCATGATGCGGCCCGCTCGGCACCTTCGGTGATGGCCGCGCGCAGCTTGGCTTCCAACCCGCGTTGCTTGGCCTCAGAGTGGTATTTCAGGCCGAACATATCCTTGACATAGAACGTGTCGACCACCTGTTCGCCATAGGTGGCGATCACTGCGTTCGCGATATAGACATTGGCGGCTGCCATCGTGCGCGTCAAATCATATAGCAGTCCGGGCCGGTCGCGGGTGTCGACTTCGATGATCGTGTAAATCTCTGAACCTTCGTTGTCGAAGGTGATATGGGTCGGGACGTTGAAGGCGCGTTCGCGCTTCTTGATCTTGTCGCGGGATTTCAATGCGTCCCGTGCGACCACCTCACCCCTGAGTGTCTTGTGAATCATCTGGGTCAGCCGAGGCAGGCGCGTGGCCTCGAAGGGATGGCCCTCGGCGTCCTGAACCCAGAACGCATCAGTTACATATCCGTCTTTCGTCGTATAGCTGCGGGCATCAACCACATTGGCTCCGACAAGGGCAAGTGCCCCTGCAATGCGAGAAAAAATACCCGGATGATCACCCATGGCAAAACACGCGCGGGTGGCGTCGCGATCCTCATCCGGATGCAGACGGATTTCTACGGCACCTGGATCGCCGCTGTCCTCCAGCGATTTCAACATTTCCGCGAATTCGACATGTGTCGAAAGGTTCAGTCCCTGCCAATACGGATCATAATGCCGCCCGGTTTCGGTTTTCAGATCAGATTTGGACCAGTTTTCCAATTCGGCCCGCAACCGCTTTTTCGCCCCATCTCCACGATTGGCTCGGTTAAGCGCCTCCATCCCGGATTCCAGTGCGTGTTTGGTGTCAGCATGCAAAGCGCGCAGCAATGTAGCCTTCCAGTTGTTCCAGGTCGTTGGTCCGACACCGCGGATGTCACAGACTGTTAGCACCGTCAGCAAGTCCAGCCGTTTGACGGTTGCAACAGCTTTCGCGAAATCGCGGATTGTGCGCGGGTCTGAGATGTCGCGTTTTTGCGCCATATCGGACATCAGCAAGTGATAGCGTACAAGCCATTCGACGGTTTCAGAATCCGCCTTGCTCAGCCCTAATCGTGGTGCCACTTTGCGCGCGATTTGCGCACCCAGAATCGAATGATCTTCGGGGCGTCCTTTGCCGATGTCGTGCAGCAACAGAGCCACGTATAGAACCTTTCGGCTAACACCACCCTCCAGGATGGATGACGCCAAGGGCAGTTCCTCGATTAACTCTCCTCGCTCGATCTGCGCCAAATTGACGATGCACTGGATCGTATGCTCGTCCACCGTGTAGCTGTGATACATATTGAACTGCATCATCGCCACGATGTGCTCAAACTCGGGCAAAAAGGCTGACAGAACCCCCAACTCGTTCATTCGTCGCAGGGCACGTTCGGGGTTGCCGTGTTTCAGCATCAGATCAAGAAAGATGCGCCGCGCCTCTTTGTCGTTGCGCATCTCATCGTCGATCAGGTTCAGGTTGGCCGTTACCAACCGCATTGCGTCGGGATGGATCAGCATACCCGTGCGCAAACCCTCTTCGAACAACCGTAACAGGTTGACCTTGTCTGACAGGAACGTGTCAGGGTCCGCGATATCCAGACGGCCATGGACCACGCGGTAACCGGCCTTGACGCGGGGGCGACGGCGGAAAATACGTTCCAGCAAGGCCGCGCCCTTCATGTGCGAGGCTTCCAGTTTGGTCAGGAAAATCCGTGTCAATTCGCCCACACGGGTGGCTTCGCGGAAATAGCGTTGCATGAACACCTCGACGGCGCGCCGACCGGCGCGGTCTTGATATCCCATACGATCGGCCACCTCGACCTGCAGATCGAAGGTCAGTTGTTCCGTCGCGCGGCCTGTCACCAGATGCAAATGAGACCTGACAGCCCAGAGGAATTCTTCGGCTTGCGCGAACTCGTCAAACTCTTCGGGCGTAAAGAGGCCCATAGGGACCAGTTCGGCCACATCCGTTACGCCATAGATATATTTTGCGATCCAGTAGAGCGATTGCAGGTCGCGCAAGCCGCCCTTGCCCTCTTTGACATTGGGTTCGACCATATAGCGTTCACCCTGCTTCAGGTGCCGCTCATCGCGCTCTTTCAGCTTGGCTTCGATAAATTCCCGCTCGGTGCCTTTGAAAAGATCGGTCTTCAGGCGCGCTTCAAGTTCTTGCGCAAGGGGCTGATCCCCGACGAGATACCGTTGTTCCAGCATGGCGGTACGGATGGTGAAGTCATCGGCCCCCAGACGCAGGCAATCTTTGATCGTGCGTGAAGAGTGACCGACCTTCAGCCGCAGATCCCAGAGAATATAGAGCATGGATTCGATCACGCTCTCGGCCCAGGCGGTGATTTTGTACGGCGTCAGAAAAAGCAGATCTACATCGGATGACGGGGCCATCTCACCCCGGCCATAACCTCCCACTGCCAGCACAGCGATTTTCTCGCCTTGCGTGGGATTTGCCAGCGGATGCAGATGCTCGCTGGCGATGCGCATTGCTGTCCCGACCATCTGATCCGTCAGATAGGTATAGGAATGCGTCAGCGGCAGTGCATCAAATGGGCGCTCGGCAAAGGCGTCCGCAATCGCCTTGCGGCCTGTCTTTTGCGCCTCTCGCAGAATGCGCACCGTCTCGGTGCGCAAGGCTGCGTTGTCCGAACTGATTTCAACAGCGGCGGACAGGTTGGCATTGACCTCGGCGTTGTTAAAAATCTCGTCAGCCGCGCAGATCAGATTGACATCGGGCGCAGAGCCCTGCGCCGGTCGATTAGAATCCGGCGCCAGAGAAGCTTTGTGGGGCAGGGTCAATCACAACCACCTGTTTGTTCTGGATCGTGGCAACAGCCAGACCGCGTTCGTTCGTACCGTTTGGCCGCAGGCGGAAAATACCGCCGACACCCTGAAAACCGGCGTTCTGGGTTAATGCTGCACCTGTCAACGCGTTCGATTTGCCCTGGCTGACCAAGGCTCCGATCGCAGCGATTCCGTCATAGGCAAGCCCGCTGATCGGGTGTGGTGCCTCACCATAGGTGTTGTTGTAACGCTGGCGATAAGCCTGTGCCTTTGCCGGATCGGGAAGTGCGAACCAGCCACCTTGTACGCCAGGCAATTCCAGCGTTTGGGCCGGAATGTCCCAGCGTGTCAGGCCGATATACTGAGTTGTCGCAGGAGATACACCAGCCTCGGGCAACAACTGGCTGTAAAGCGGCAGCGCGCCTGCGGTTGTCGCGGTCAGGAAAATTGAATCCGCGCCGGTCGAATCGACCGTTGCTTTGATCGCCGAAACCGAATCGATCACGCCCTGCTGAGACCGGTCATATCCAACTGTGCCCGCATTGTTGACGCGGCTGTTGCTGAGCGCGGCAGCGATGGCAGACTGGCCTAGCTGGCCTGCTGAGTCATTGCTGTGCACAATGACAGTACTGTTTTTACCCTGCTGTCCGGCGTAGTTCACCAGCCTGTTGGCCGTGTTCTGGAAAGTGGGGCCAAGCACATAGACATTGCCGCCCGCAATGCTGGTGTTGTTCGAGAAGGACAGCACGTTCACATTGTTGTTTAGCACCGCAAGTCCTGCCGCGTTTGCGGCTTGTGCGTACACTGGCCCAAGAATGATCTTGGCCCCGTCCGCTACAGCTTGCTGTGCAACCGCCGAGGCCGTTCCGGCATTTCCGGCCGTGTCGTAGACGCGCAGATCAATCTTGACGTTCGGCAAATCCGCTATAGCCAGCCGCGCTGCGTTCTCAAGGCTACGGGCAAGGGCCGCATCGCCAGACTGAGGTGATCCGCTTGGGACCAACAGGGCCACCGGAACCGGGTCAGAGGTGTCGATCGAGGGGCCTCCGCTGATGCCGCCGACTTCACAGGCGGCCAGAAAAGCGGCCGTGGCCAGTACAATGGCGGATTTCGCCAGTTTGCGTGCGGGCTTGCAAACGGTAAACATCTAAAAGAAAACTCCCTGATCCGGCGTCTGAGGGCACCTTGGTCTATTGAACCGCGATAATAAACGTCACGCTGTGAGGGTCCAGCTTTGAATTTCCAAAAGATCAGATTGGCCGCTGGGCTGTACTTTATTGCCACCCCAATCGGGACGGCACGCGATATTACGCTCAGGGCGCTCGATGTTTTGGCCTCGGCAGACATGATTGCTGCCGAAGATACACGCAGCTTGCGACGTTTGATGGAAATCCATGGCGTGCCGCTCGAAGGGCGCCGCATATTGGCCTACCACGATCACAGCGGCGCGGGCGCGCGGGGCAAAATACTTGAGGCGCTGGAACAAGGGCAATCGGTGGCTTACGCGTCCGAGGCGGGAATGCCGCTGATCGCCGATCCCGGCTATGATTTGGGCCGTCAGGCGGCTGAGGCTGGGCACAACGTGACATGTGCACCGGGACCGTCTGCTGTTTTGACGGCGCTGACATTGGCGGGGCTTCCCACGGATGCATTTTTCTTTGCCGGGTTCTTGCCCAATGCCTCTGGCGCACGGCGTTCACGAATCGAATCCCTGCGCAGCGTCCCCGGAACGCTCGTCTTCTATGAATCGCCGAAGCGCGTGGCTGCCTGCCTCTCTGATCTCGCGGATATTTTGGGTGGCGACCGACAGGCGGCCCTGTGCCGTGAACTCACCAAAAAGTTTGAAGAAACTCGCCGAGGGACGCTCGCTGATCTGGCAACAGAGTACGAGGGCTTATCGGTTAAGGGCGAGGTGGTTCTGCTTGTGGATCGCGCCCATTCGCAATCTGTTAAGGACTCTGATGTAGAAGGGGCATTGAAAAAAGCTTTGCAAACGCATTCGGTGCGGGATGCGGCAGATTTGGTGTCAGAGATGTTCAGCCTGCCGCGCCGTCCGATCTATCAGATGGCTCTGAAGCTGGGAAAGGGATGATATGGCACAGAGATCCGTTCGGGGTTCTGTATCTTATCACGCTGGACAATCCGCCGAACTTTGCGTGGCCGCCGAATACGTGCGACGGGGTTATTCAATCGCAAGACGCAGGTGGTGCGGTGCTGGCGGTGAAATAGATCTGATCGCGCGCAACGCAGATGGGTTGGTCTTCATTGAGGTTAAGAAAAGCCGTAGTTTTGACCGTGCAGCCGCTCGGATTAGTCGCCGACAGATGGATCGAATTTGCGCATCCGCTGCCCAGTTTCTTGAACAGGAGCCTGCTGGTCAGCTGACGAATACTCGGTTTGATGCGGCACTGGTTGATGACACTGGAACTGTTCAAATCATCGAAAACGCCTTTGGTTTGGACTGACCCCCATTGAACCCGTCAAGCCTCTGCGCCATGTATCGAGCGTGGAATTGAGGGATACACCATGAAGATCGCCTTTCAGATGGACCCAATCGGGGCCGTGGATATCAACGCCGACAGCTCTTTCCGTCTGGCAGAAGAGGCTCAGGCGCGCGGCCACCAGCTGTTTTTTTACGGCCCGGATCAACTCGCTTACCAGGAAGGCAAGATCACGGCGCGCGGCCATGACATGACGGTGCAACGAGTCGCTGGCAACCCGGCAGTGTTGGGCCCTGAGCGTGAAGTGGACCTTGCTGAATTTGATGTCGTCTGGCTGCGCCAAGACCCCCCGTTTGACATGCACTACATCACCTCGACCCATTTGCTTGACCGGCTAAAGGGGCAGGCCCTGGTGGTTAACGATCCGTTTTGGGTGCGAAACTATCCCGAAAAGCTGCTGGTTCTGGATTTCCCTGAACTGACTCCGCCCACCACGATTGCGCGGGATTTGCGAACCATCAAGGCGTTCAAGGAAAAGCATGGCGACATCATCCTCAAGCCGCTTTACGGCAACGGAGGTGCTGGCGTATTCCGTCTTGATGCGAATGACCGCAACCTGACGTCGCTGCATGAGCTGTTCACCGGCTTTTCTCGTGAGCCTCTGATCGCGCAGAAATTCCTGCCCGATGTGCGCAATGGCGACAAGCGGGTCATACTTGTCGATGGTGAGCCGGTGGGCGCCATCAACCGGGTTCCAGCTGAGGGCGAGACCCGCTCGAACATGCATGTGGGCGGGCGCCCCGAGAAAATCGGCCTGTCCGAGCGAGATATGGAAATCTGCGCTGCGATCGGACCGTTATTGAAGGAACGTGGTCAGATCTTTGTGGGGATCGATGTAATTGGCGACTACCTGACCGAGATCAACGTGACCTCACCCACTGGTATTCAGGAGCTTGAGCGGTTCAATGGCGTGAACATCGCCGAGAAAATCTGGCAAGCGATTGAGGCGAAACTTTAAGCTCCTGCTTTGGCGCTGATGCGAAAGCTCAGCGCCTCGGCGACATGGGGGCGGCGCACATCCGGCTCACCTTCGAGGTCGGCAATGGTGCGGGCCACGCGTAGGATGCGGTGAAAGGCGCGGGCCGACAGGCCAAAGCGTTCCGCGGCTTTCAGTAATAGTTCTTTGCCCTGGGCATCAGGGGCGGCGATTTCTTCCAGCACATTGCCTTCGACATCTGCGTTTTGACGGGTATTTGGCGTGTCGCGAAAGCGATCTGCTTGTATGGCGCGCGCCGCTTCGACCCGCTCTGCGACGGTCGCAGAGCTGTCGCCGGTAGGCGGCAGATCGAGATCGGTAAATCCGACCGGAGGGACTTCGATGCGCAAATCGAACCAGTCCATCAACGGCCCTGAGATACGCCCCAAGTAATCCTCACCACAGACCGGCGCGCGTGAACAGGCGCGGGATGGGTCCGTCAGGTATCCGCATTTGCACGGGTTCGCGGCGGCTACCAGCATAAAGCGGCATGGGTATTTCAAATGGGCGTTGGCGCGGGCGACCATTACCTCTCCGGTTTCAATAGGTTGGCGCAGGGTTTCCAAAACTGTGCGCGGAAATTCGGGAAACTCGTCCATGAACAGGACGCCGTTATGCGCCAGTGAAATCTCACCGGGTTTCGCGCCTTTGCCACCGCCCACGATCGCGGCCATCGAAGCGGTATGGTGCGGCTCGCGAAACGGTCTGGCGCGGCTGATGCCACCTTCGTCCAGTAAGCCGCAAAGCGACTGGATCATCGATGTCTCTAAAGCTTCGACCGGGCTCAGAGGCGGCAAAATACTCGGCAGACGCGCCGCCAGCATGGATTTGCCGGAACCCGGTGTCCCGATCATGATCAAATGATGCCGCCCGGCTGCGGCGATTTCCAAGGCGCGTTTGGCGCGCTCTTGCCCCTTCACGTCCCGCAGGTCCCGTGCGTTGGGTGATAGTTTCACTTCGCCCGGTGTCGCAGCGGGCAGCGCAGACTGACCGGTAAAGTGCCGCACCACATCCCCCAACGAGCCCGCTCCGATTACCTGCGTGGCATCCACCCACGCGGCTTCGGCGCTAGAGGCGCTGGGACAAAGCAAGCTGCGATCATCGGCGGCTGCTGTCATGGCTGCGGGCAGCGCGCCGACGACGGGTACCAGAGAACCATCCAAAGACAACTCGCCCAACGCGACAGCGCCCTCGGCAGCATCCGCTGGAATGATTTCCAACGCAGTCAACAAAGCGACGGCGATAGGCAGGTCGAAATGGCTGCCCTCTTTGGGCAGATCTGCAGGCGAAAGGTTAATCGTGATCCGTTTCGACGGCAGCGCGATCGCCATCGAACTTAGCGCACTACGAACACGGTCCCGTGCTTCGGAGACTGCCTTGTCCGGCAATCCCACGATGGAAAAGGCCGGAAGGCCCGGTGAGACGGCGCATTGCACCTCGACCGGGCGGGCATCGACCCCTTGAAAGGCAACGGTGTAGGCGCGGGCGACCATGGCAATCCTGTTCTTGGTTAACAGGACGTTGCTGCCATGGCTGCAGTTTAAGAATCGTTAACGTCAGCAACCATCGCCGTAAATTTCGGCCACGCCTCAGGGTCGGCAATGGTCTTGTCTCGGCAAAACGGATTACAAAGGCCCCAAATCTTGCCATCGAGTTCCAGATAGTCTTGTACAGGCTTGCCGGAATAGGGGCAGGCTGTGTTGACCGAGGGGCCTGTGCTGACTGCCAATGCCCCTGAACCCCCGCCAATTGGCCAACTGTGTGCGGGAAGGTCTTGCGGATACGGGAAGGGCTCATACGCGACCGTCATGCCCATGGCGCGCCATTGCCGAACTGCGATATCAGAGAGCAGGTGCATGCAGTATGCACGATTGACCTCGGACACGGGCAGGCCATAGCCGACAATCCGCGCAGCGACCGGCGTGTAGAAAATATCAGCCAGAGAATAGGCACCAAACAGCGGGCCCGACGCGGCGCCAGAGACCTTCCGTGCATGGGCCCAGAGGGTTTCGATCCGCTGCAAATCAGTCATCGTTTCAGGTGAAGGTTTGAACCCTTCCCAGCAACGTTTCAACTGCATGGGGCATTGCCCCCGCAGCGCTGTGAAACCGGCAACCATTTCAGCACAAAGCCACCGGGCTGTGGCGCGCGCGGCGGGGTCTGACGGCCAAAGCCCTGCTTCGGGGTGGCGTTCGGCCAATGTCTCTGCCATCGCGAGGCTTTCGCCGACCACGGTTCCATCTGGTAGACGCAGCGCAGGAACAAGGCGCGCCGGGGCCAGTGGTTCCATATCCGCCGCCATTGTGCCGGAATAAAGGCCAATCATGTGGGTGCGGTATGGCAGGCCGAATTTCTCAAGCATCAGCCATCCGCGCATGGACCAGCTCGAGAACAACCGGTCACCGATAAAGAGATCATATGTCATGCGGCAACGATGTCGGACAGAGACGCGTCGGTAAATCAGAGATTTGTGCGCAACCTTATCACGGTCGGTGATTAATCCGACCTACAGTCCAACCATCGTTATGGCGCGTGATCTCGGTGACGGACAGGTTGTCGATGCGGTGACCAAACGCGTGTTGGGCGTCCACGTCCAGAGCGCGTTGGACCTGAGTCAGGATCACTCCGAAATGGGCGACCAGGACTAGGTCACATCCGGTATGGGCCGCGATCAGGGTGTCGACGATCCTATCGACACGCGCGCGGACCTCATTCCAGCTTTCCCCGTTTGGAGGCCTGACCTCGCCCGGATTATCCCAGTAGGCAAAGCAAAGCTCGGGGTCTTCCGCCTCGATCTCGGCGAAGGGGCGCATCTCCCAGTTGCCGAAATTAATTTCGCGCAGATCGCGGTGGTGCGGAAGGCGGAGTCGCGTGCCTTGAATGGCGCTGGCCGTATCGCTGGCGCGTGACAAGTCTGATGAGATTACGACGGCATTGGAAGGCAGATGCGCATCAAGCCGTGCAATCGCGGCCTTATCACTCAAGTCGGCAGGAAGGTCGGACCAGCCTACCATAGTTTTAGCATGGGTGGGGCCGTGCCGTACCAAATGCAGGCGCGTCATAGGGGTTGCCCTTTGAGAACCAGCGGCAGCCCGGCCGTAACCTGCACCACCCGATCTGCCTGCGCAGCCAAAGCGATGTTCAGCCGTCCCTGCGCCTCGCGGAATCGACGGGACAAGGCGTTGTCGGGGACGATCCCGTGGCCGACTTCGTTTGATACCACGACGATCTGGGCGGCACAGGTCTTCATCGCCTCAAGCAGCCCGGCCTGTGCTTCCTCTAGGTTATTCTCTGCCAGCAGGTGATTTGTCAGCCACATGGTTGCACAATCGATCAGGCAAATCTGATCATTTGTCAGCTTGGCGAGTTCCGGCAATAGATCAAATGGCGCTTCGATCGTCGTCCACCCGCTGCCGCGTTGTGCAATATGTTGCCTGATTTTTAGGCGCATCTCGTCATCAAACACTTGTGATGTCGCAAGGTAAACGCGACTTTTCCCAGTTGAAACAGCAAGTTGCTCCGCAAAAGCAGATTTTCCGGATGCAGCGCCGCCTAGGATAAAGGTTAAATCGGCATGCACTTTTATTACCTTTCTGGTGATCCACCCGGTTTTGTCCTGCGTATCGACCTCAAGTCGGCAAGGCAAGCCCGGCCCATCGCCTGTGATAAAAGGGGAGAATTGCATGGCACTCGACAACGCACATGATTTTTCGATGTCCCGTAAGGCAATGAAGGCTGAGTTGCTGGATGCCGAGACAGAACTGAAACTGGCCTATGCCTGGCGCGATGAACGCGATGAACAGGCGCTGCATCGCCTCATTACGGCTTACATGCGGCTGGCGATATCAATGGCGGCGAAATTCAAACGCTACGGCGCGCCGATGAATGATCTGATTCAGGAGGCGGGACTGGGCTTGATGAAAGCCGCCGACAAGTTCGATCCGGATCGGGGTGTGCGGTTTTCAACGTATGCAGTGTGGTGGATCAAGGCCAGCATTCAGGATTACGTGATGCGCAATTGGTCGATGGTGCGCACTGGTTCGACCTCTTCCCAGAAATCGCTTTTTTTCAATATGCGTCGGGTACAGGCGCGTCTGGAGCGCGAAGCCGCAACTGAGGGGCTGGAGCTGGATCGCCATCAGTTGCATCAGAAGATTGCCGCCGAAATCGGAGTCCCGCTGCGTGATGTCGAGATGATGGAAGGCCGTCTGGCAGGGTCCGATTTCTCGCTGAATGCGGTGCAGTCTGCAGATGAGGACGGGCGCGAGTGGATTGATGCGCTGGAAGATGACAGCGAACAAGCCGCCGAGGTAGTAGAGAACAGCCACGACAACCAGCAACTGCGCGAATGGCTGGTGGCGGCGATGCAAGCTTTGAACGATCGCGAGCGGTTTATCGTTCGCGAAAGAAAACTGCGTGAGCCTGCCCGGACGCTGGAAAGTCTTGGGAAAGAGCTTGGCCTGTCGAAAGAGCGTGTGCGCCAGCTCGAGGCGGCAGCATTCACAAAGATGCGCAAGAACCTTGAAGCGCAATCGCGCGAGGTGCAACACTTCTTCGCATGAAACCTCTTGCGATTCTTACAGCTTTTGTGTTGCTCGCCACTTTGCCTCAAACGGTTCGAGCTGCTGAATTTATCCCTCAGGACGTGTTGGCCGACATGCGGGCCGCGGATGTCGTCATTCTGGGCGAGATACATGACAACCCTCAGCATCATCTGGTCCAAGCCGAAGCAGTTGAGGCAATCACGCCCACGGCGGTTGTCTGGGAGATGGTGACCGAAGAAGGTGCTCAGCGGTTGGCTCAAAAAGCGGCAACCAATCCCGAGGAACTGTCCCGAATTCTGCGCTGGGCAGAATCCGGCTGGCCGCCTCTCAGAATGTACTACCCCATTTTTCAGGCCGCGGATGTGCCAGTGTATGGCGCGATGGTTCCGCGTGAAGCGGCCCGCGCTGCTATGGAACGCGGGGCGGCCACAGCGTTGGGGGCTGATGCGGCCAGATATGGATTGACTGTACCTCTGTCGGATGAAGATCAAGCCGCACGCGAGGCTGATCAACTGGCGGCACATTGCGACGCATTGCCCGCTGAAGTTCTACCGCAGATGGTAGCCATTCAACGTCTGAGGGACGCTGTGTTGACCCGAGCCATTCTGCGCGCCACCGACGAAACTGGTGGGCCTGTCGCGGTTATCACTGGCAATGGCCATGCCCGTAAGGATCGCGGAATTCCGACTTTTCTGTCGCGACTGCGCCCCGGTTTGAAGGTCTTTGTACTGGGACAATCCGAAGATGGGGTCGTGAGCGGGGATTTTGATGCTGTTATCGATAGCCCCACAGTCGAGCGAGAAGACCCCTGCAAAGCCTTTGAGATGCAGAATTAACTGCTGGAACTGCCCGCCAGCGTTGCCTAATGTCAGGGCCGACCGGGAGGGGAAGGGCGAGCCATGCTGTCATCGAAACGTATTCTGCTGATCATCGGTGGTGGAATCGCGGCCTATAAGTCGCTGGACCTGATCCGGCGGTTGCGGGAACGTGGTGCAGCGGTCACGCCGGTTTTGACCCGTGCTGCCGAAGAATTCGTAACTCCGTTATCCGTGTCTGCCCTGGCCGGTGAAAAGGTCTATCGAGATCTCTTTGATCTGACCGATGAAGCGGAGATGGGTCATATTCAGCTTTCCCGTTCGGCTGATCTGATCGTGGTTGCTCCGGCAACGGCCGATCTGATGGGTAAGATGGCAGGCGGGTTAGCTAATGATCTGGCCTCGACCCTTTTGATGGCGACCGATACGCCGGTTCTGTGTGCGCCTGCGATGAATGTCCGCATGTGGGAGCATCCCGCAACCCGGCGTAACCATGCGCAACTGGAAGCAGACGGCGTGCGTTTTGTCGGCCCGAACGAAGGCGATATGGCTTGCGGTGAATACGGTCCGGGCCGCATGTCGGAGCCACTTGAAATTGTCGCGGCGATCGAGGCGCAGTTCGGGGATGGGCCTTTGGCTGGCAAACGTATTCTGGTGACATCGGGTCCGACACATGAACCAATTGATCCGGTACGATACATCGCCAACCGATCATCGGGCGCTCAGGGAACAGCCGTTGCACGCGCGCTATCTGCGCTGGGGGCCGATGTTACATTTATCACGGGTCCGGCTGACGTGCCTCCTCCAGACGGCGTGAAGGTCGTGCGTGTAGAGACCGCGCTGCAAATGTCGGATGCGGTCGACGCAGCGCTTCCGGTGGATGCGGGGGTATTTGCAGCTGCAGTGGCCGATTGGCGGGTATCCAGTGCCTCGGACCGGAAGCTGAAGAAAAGCCGCGACGGGGTGCCCGCGCTAGAGTTTGCCGAGAATCCCGACATTTTGAAGCGCATCGCGCGAATGGGAAATGGCAGGCCCGTTTTGGTGGTGGGTTTTGCCGCCGAAACAGACAACGTGATCGAACATGCTACGGCCAAACGTGCCCGCAAGGGCTGTGACTGGATAGTTGCGAATGATGTCAGTCCCGCGACAGGTATCATGGGCGGTTCTGAGAATGCGGTGATTCTGATCTCAGAGCAAGGTGCCGAAGAATGGCCGCGTATGGGCAAGGATGATGTGGCAAAGCGGTTGGCAGCCAAGATCGCCGGCGCGTTGACCAGATAGCAGCCATAAAGACAAGAGGTACAGGTATGGTGGCAATTCGCGTGATCCGAGAGGAGGGGGCTGACCCGTTGGTGCCATTGCCTTCATACGAAACCGCGGGTGCTGCCGGGGCGGATGTGCGCGCCAATCTGCCGGATGGTGAGTCTGTTATTCTTGAACCGGGCCGTCGTGCGCTGATACCGACAGGCCTTAGGATCGAAATTCCGCAGGGGTTCGAGGTTCAGGTGCGTCCACGATCGGGCCTAGCCTTGAAACACGGGATCACCTTGCCCAACACTCCGGGTACAATCGACAGCGACTATCGCGGGCCGTTGGGCGTGATCGTGATGAATGCGGGTCAGGACCCCTTCGAGATTACGCATGGCGAACGTATCGCGCAACTGATCGTCGCACCGGTGGTGCAGGCCATGTTCCAGGACGTTGAGGCTCTGACCGAGACTGATCGCGGCGCGGGTGGCTTCGGCTCGACCGGGCGCGGCTGATGCTACTGGTTCTGATCCTTGCCACCGGGCTTTGGGGTGTCGGCTATATCGCCGGGGTGTCGCGCAGCGCGCGTCTGGTTTCCATTGGCGCGCTCCTGATAGGCGTGATTATTGCTCAACTTCTCCTGCCTGAGGGAAACCCGTTGCGTCAGGCGACCGGTGGGTCGGCAGCGATGTGGCTGATCCTCGCTGGAGCGGCTGTGCTGGTGCTGCTTTATGGGCGGGGTTTGAAGGCGTTGCGAAATCGCGCCGCGTCCGGCCAGACGTCGGAGCCCGCCAAGCCATCCGAACAGTTCAGCGAGACCGAGCTTGAACGCTATGCCCGCCACATCGTTCTGCGTGAACTGGGCGGTCCCGGCCAAAAGCGAATGAAACAGGCGCGCGTGCTGGTAATCGGTGCGGGGGGGCTCGGCGCGCCCGCCCTGCAATATTTGGCTGCCGCCGGAGTGGGAACAATCGGCGTGATCGACGATGACGTGGTCGAGAACGCCAACCTACAGCGGCAGGTGATCCACCGCGACGCAGATATCGGCATGCCCAAAGTGTTCTCGGCCCAGCAGGCGATGGTGGCGCAGAATCCCAACGTGGTCGTCTTGCCGTACCACCGTCGCCTGACCGAAGAGATTGCAGCAGATCTGTTTGCTGATTTTGATCTGATCCTCGACGGCACTGACAATTTCGACACCCGCTACCTTGCAAACCGTACGGCGGTTGCACTGGGAAAACCCCTGATATCTGGCGCGCTGTCGCAGTGGGAAGGGCAGCTCAGCGTCTTTGACCCTGCCACCACCGGCCCATGTTATCAGTGCATTTTCCCCGAAGCACCCGCCCCCGGCCTTGCGCCTTCTTGCGCCGAGGCTGGAGTAATCGGCCCACTGCCGGGTGTGGTCGGCTCGATGATGGCGGTTGAGGCGATCAAGGTGATCACCGGCGCCGGGCAGGCATTGCGAGGTGAGATGTTGATCTACGATGCGCTATACGGCGAAAGCCGCAAGATCACCCTAGCACGCCGCACCAATTGCCCGATTTGTGGGTCAGCACACTAACGCCGCCTCAAATTTTCGGGTAGCTCTGGATCATTTCGACGGACGGTCTTAGCTATGAGGTCAAAGGAGACCTCAATGACCAATCCGATCCTTTCTGACTGGAACACGCCCTTCGAAATCGCACCGTTTGACACAATCTCGGATGATGATTTTTCCCCTGCGCTGGATCAGGCGATGCACGCACATGATGCCGAGATTGAGGCGATAGCAGCGAGTCCGGACACGCCCACATTCGCCAATACGATCGAAGCGCTGGAGGCTGCAGGCGAGCAGTTGGATAAGGTTCTGTCGGTCTTTTTCACCGTTGCAGGTGCGGACAGCAACCCCAAGCGTGAAGAACTGCAACGCGAATTTTCGCCCAAGCTGGCGGCACACTACTCGCGCATCTCATCAAACAAAGCACTGTTTAAGCGCGTGGCGGATTTATGGGACCGGCGCGATAATCTAGACCTGACCGATGAACAGGCGCGCGTTTTGATGCTGTCTCATCGCGGGTTCATACGGGCGGGGGCGGCGTTGACCGGCGCCGACGATGCGAGAATGCAAGAGATCAAGGCCCGTTTGGCGTCTCTGGGCACGTCCTTCACGCAGAACTTGCTGGTGGATGAACGCGACTGGTTCATGGATTTGACCGAAGAAGACCTGCAAGGCTTGCCGGATTTTGTTATCGATGCAGCGCGCGCAGCGGGTCAGGAAAAGGGGGCGGATGGCCCGGTGGTGACCCTCTCTCGGTCGATTATCGTGCCCTTTCTGCAACTCTCGCCCCGCCGGGATTTGCGTGCAAAGGCTTATCGCGCGTGGACTGCACGGGGGGCAAATGGAGGTGAGACCGACAACCGCGAGATTGCGGCGGACATCCTGCGCCTGCGCGAAGAACGCGCCAAGCTGCTGGGGTATGCCAGCTTCGCCGCCTACAAGCTTGAGACCGAGATGGCCCGCACACCAGATCGCGTGCGAGAGCTGCTGCTGGATGTGTGGGAGCCCGCCAAATCCCGCGCCGACGCAGATGCCGAGGTGCTGACGGCAATGATGCAAGAGGATGGCGTAAATGGCCCGCTGGAGGCGTGGGATTGGCGCTACTATGCCGAGAAACGCCGCAAGGCCGAACATGATCTCGATGAAGCGGCGCTGAAGCCGTACCTGCAACTGGACCGGATGATCGAGGCGTCTTTCGCCTGCGCCACACGGCTGTTCGGGCTGGAGTTCGCGCCGCTTGATGTGCCGCTCTATCATCCCGATTGCCGTGCGTGGGAGGTGACCCGTGACGGGCAGCATATTGCGGTGTTCATCGGTGACTACTTTGCACGCGGATCGAAACGGTCGGGTGCATGGTGCAGCGCAATGCGCGGGCAGGCGAAATACCCGAAAGAACAGGCTCCGGTCGTGATCAACGTCTGTAACTTTGCCAAAGGTGAACCAGCGCTTTTGTCCTATGATGACGCCCGAACGTTGTTTCACGAGTTCGGCCATGCCCTGCACCAGATGCTGTCCAATGTGACCTATGAGAGTATCTCGGGCACCTCGGTGGCGCGTGATTTCGTTGAACTGCCCAGCCAGCTTTACGAACATTGGCTGGAAGTGCCCGAGGTATTGGCTGAGTTCGCCACTCATGCCGAAACGGGCGCACCGATGCCGCAGGAGATGTTGCAGAAGGTGCTACAGGCCGCCAATTTCGATCAGGGGTTCCAGACGGTGGAATATGTTGCCTCGGCCCTGGTCGATCTGGCGTTTCATGAGGGGGCTGCCCCCGCTGATCCGATGGAGAAACAGGCCGAGGTGCTGGCCGAAATCGGCATGCCTCGGGCCATTGGAATGCGCCACGCCACCCCGCATTTCGCCCATGTCTTTGCGGGCGACGGTTATAGCGCGGGTTACTACAGTTATATGTGGTCCGAAGTCATGGATGCCGACGCCTTTGCTGCCTTCGAAGAAGCAGACGGCGCGTTTGATCCCGAACGCGCCAAGGCACTGGAGGAACACATCCTGTCAACTGGCGGATCCCGCGAGGCGGAAGAGCTGTATCTGGCCTTCCGTGGACGTCTGCCTGGCGTCGAAGCCTTGCTCAAAGGCCGCGGGCTGATCGCGGCCTAGTACCCAAGCTTTCGGTCAACGAGGTGGAGAAAGGGTTCACCCGCTTCACCTCGGCGAATGTTCTCGCAGATCACCTGAGCTGCGGTAACAGGTCTGGTTTCCGAGGCTATATGTGGCGTCACCGTCACACTGGGATGTGCCCAATAGGGATGCTCGGTCGGCAGGGGTTCGGTGCGGAAGACATCCAGCGTGGCGTGCCCGACCTGCCCTGAATTCAGCGCGGCCAGCAGGGCCTCATCATCGATAAGCGGCCCGCGACCCGGATTGATGATCTTGGCCTCTTCCGGCAACAGCGCCAGTGTTTCGGCGTTGAGCGTGTTTTCGGTCGCCGGAGTATCTGGCAGCAGCAAAACCACTATCTCGGCCTGGGACAGTGCATCGCGCAGCCCGTTCTTACCATGCAGACAGGTCACGCCGGGAATAGTCTTGGCGGTACGGCTCCAACCGATGACATGGAAATTCAACGCTGCCAACGCGTGGGCCGATGCTTCACCCAATGCGCCCAAACCCAAGATGCAGACGGTGCGTTGCTGGGCCAGTGGTGGCGCATCAGGTGTCCAGACCCCATCCTGTAGCGTAATGTGTTGGTCCATCCCAAGGTGATAGCGCAGCACATGGCCCACCACCCATTCCGTCATGCCTTGCGTTAACCCCCCGTCAACCATACGCGCCAGCGGAACGGTCAAGGTTTCATTGCCCGAGATTTTCTCAACCCCCGCCCAGAGGCTCAGCACTGCCTTGAGCCGTGTGAAGGGGGTGAAATCCTGCACCCCTCCGTTCGGGGCGTAAACGATGTAGTCGACCTGATCTGCAGGGATGTCCGTGGCCAGATGAAAATCTAGCCCTGCGTCCGACAAGTATTGATGCATCAGAGCTTCATACTCAGGCCACAACTCAGGGCGCGCGGAAAACAGGACATTCACGGGCATGGAAAACCTTTCAGCGGGGACGATGTATATGGGCGCTTTGAACGATGCCAAAGGCGGCCATCAGGACCAGCATGGCCGAGCCGCCATAACTGACCATCGGCAGCGGTACTCCGACCACAGGGGCCAGCCCCATCACCATCGACATATTGACGGCAAAGAACAGGAAGAAATTCAGCGCGATCCCAAGTGTCACCAGAGACGAGAAACGATCCTTGGTCGACAGCGCCGTGACCATGCAGAAGATCAGGATCAGACCGTAAAGGATCAACAGTGTGATGCCGCCGACAAAGCCGAACTCTTCGGCCAAGGTGGTGAAGATGAAATCGGTGTGTTTTTCGGGCAGGAAGTTAAGACGTGATTGCGTTCCCTGCATGAAACCGCGCCCATTCCAGCCCCCCGAACCAAGAGCGATCTTGGATTGCGTGATGTGATATCCCGCTCCCAACGGATCGGTTGAAGGATCCAGAAACGTATCGATGCGTCGGAACTGGTAATCTTTGAGCAACTGCCATTCTGTCCCTCGGCTGTTGAACACCGCAGCTATCAGGCCAACCCCCGCTGCAATCACGGCAGCGAAATAGGCCCAATGCACCCCGGCAAGGAACATCAGACCACCACCAGCAGCCAATAACAGGATCGATGTGCCTAGGTCGGGCTGGCGCAGCACCATGAATGTCGGGATCAGAATCAAAATGACCGGGATAATCACCCAGAGCGGGCGCGACGTTTTGTGCGCCGGCAGCCAGTCGTAATAAGCGGCCAGCACCATCACCAACGCCACTTTCATTACTTCTGAGGGTTGCAGCCGCATGAAGCCCAGATCAATCCAGCGCTGCGCCCCCATGCCGATCGTTCCAAACAGTTCGACCACGATCAGTAGACCGATCGCGCCCAGATAGGCCACAACCGACATGTTCCGCCAGAACCAGATAGGCACAAGCGCGATGATAAACATGGCTGCCAAGCCCAGACCGAACCGTTCCATTTGCGGTTCCGCCCACGGCATCCAGGATCCACCCGCGACCGAGTAGAGCATTAGGAACCCCGCGCTTGCCACGCTGATCAGCAATAGGGTGAGCGGCCAGTTCATATAAAGGAACTTGCGAAACCCCGACGGCGTGGATTTGACGGCATATTCAAGATAGCTCATGCGCGGTCCTTCTCGTCAGGACGCGCTTTGGGGCGACGGTCACCCTCCAGCCGTTTCTGTTGTTCTTTGATGCGCTCTCGGTCTCCGGCCGGATACGCCTCGAGCGGTGGCGTGCCATCGTAGAGTGCCTGCAGCATGATATCGCGCGCCACTGGCGCCGCGGCTTTGGAGCCGCCGCCGCCGTGTTCCACCACCACAGCCACAGCGTATTTCGGATTGTCATAGGGGGCGAAGCTGACGAACAGGGCATGGTCTCGACGCTCCCATGGCAGGTCTTCGTTTCGGATCACACCTGCGGCGCGTTCTGCCTTGGTAATATTGCGCACCTGACTGGTGCCGGTTTTGCCTGCCATGCGGAACTCATCGGCGATGATGCGACTGCGATACGCGGTGCCACGCCTGTTATTCGAGACTGTGAACATGGCTTTGCGCACTTGCTCAAGGTTGTTGCGGTTCACCTGCAGCGGTTCACCCGCGCCCGAGGGCTGTTCAACCCCATTGATTGTTCGAACAAGGCGTGGTTGCACGGCGCGACCTGTCGCCAAACGCGCCGTCATCACGGCCAATTGAAGCGGTGAGGCAAGCATGAACCCCTGACCGATCGAAGCGTTTGCAGTATCACCCACCAGCCAGTCCTGTCCGTGAACCCGCTGCTTCCATTCCTGATTGGGGGCAAGCCCGGCAGCAACGGCAGACATCGGAATGTCATGTTTGATACCCAGTCCGAAGGTGCGTGCCATCTCGGAAATCCTGTCGATCCCGACACGTATTGCCACGTCGTAATAGTAGACGTCGCAACTGCGCTTCAGCGAAGTTTCAAGGTCGACCGTCCCGTGCCCGCCGCGTTTCCAGCAGTGAAAGCGGCGGCTGCCCACTTTCATGTGACCCGGACAGTACACCGTGCTGGAAGGGCTGATCACCCCGGCTTCGAGCGCAGCCATGGCTGTGATCATTTTGAAAGTCGATCCAGGAGGGTAGGTGCCCTGTACTGTCTTATTGGCAAGCGGGCGATACTTGTCCTGCGTCAGCATCTGGTAGTCCGCCACCGAGATCCCACGCACGAACAGGTTCGGATCGAAGCTGGGGGCCGAGCTGATGGCGCGGATGTCGCCGGTTTCGCAATCGATCACGACCGCAGCGGCGCTTTCCCCAGCCAATCGCGCCTGCGCGTATTGCTGCAGATTGGCGTCGACTGACAATTGCAAATCTGCCCCGGCTTCGCCGACCTGGCGGTCCAGCTCGCGCATCACCCGGCCTGTGGCGTTGACCTCAACCCGCTTGGCCCCGGCCTTGCCGCGCAAGGTGATCTCTTGCTTGGCTTCCAGCCCGACCTTGCCGATCTGGAACCGTGGGATGCGCAGTACCGGCTCGGGGTCTTCAATCTGGCTCAGATCATAGTCGCTGACCGGGCCGACATAGCCGACCACATGGGCGAAATCTTCATAGCGCGGATACTGGCGTGTCATGCCGACCTCGGGCGTGACACCAGGCAGTGCGGGGGCATTGACCGCGACTTTCGAGATATCCTCCCACGTTACTTGATCGGCCAGCGTGACCGGCAGAAACGGGGCCGATCGACGCATCTCGGTTTTGGCACGTTCGATCTCATCCTCGGTCAATGGGATCAGTTCCGAAAGCTTGGCGATAACCTTGTCGATATCGCCTGCATCCTCGCGCACGATGACGATGCGATAGGACTGAGAGTTTAATCCTATGATCTGCCCGTTCCGGTCATATATCCGGCCCCGGGTTGGTGGGATCAGACGGATGTTGATCCGGTTTTCTTCGGCCAGCAGACGGTATTCATCCGCTTGATCCACCTGCATGAACCGCATGCGGGCTGCCAGCCCCCCGATAAAGGCCGCTTGTAGCCCACCGAGGATCAAGGCGCGACGCGGCAAACGTTTGTAAGCAAGGCCCTTGGGCTTTGGTTTGCGCTGCTTCATGACCGCACCCGTGGCATCGTGCTGTCGGCAACAGATTTGCGCCTAACGCCAAACACAGTTTGGCTCATCAAAACCATCACAGGATAGATTGCGATTGTCAGAATAACTTGCACCACTACCGGTCCCAGAGTTGCCTGTTGCACCGAGAGGATAGCAAGAATGAGTCGATTGAGCACAAACACAACCGTGATCACGGCCCCGACGGTTGCCCATTCGCCCACAAACCCGCTGTCTTTCATGCCAGCTGCAGTGGAATGAAGATAGGCTGCACCCAGAACCACTAACGCAGCAAGCAACCCCGGTGGGCGTTGCAACAGCAAATCGGCCATGAACATGACCATGGCAATGATCAGGATCGGAATATATTCCGGCCGCCGCAGCACCCATGCGTAGGTAAGAGCGATCAGTAGGTCAGGAAAGGGCAGGCGATCAGGTTTTGTATCCAGCGGCAACAGGTGCAGAAACACCACAAATACCGCCAGCGCGACATAGAGACCGCGCTTGGCCCACAGATCTGAGACCGACCTATCCATCATTGACCTCGGATGGGGTCAAGGATGCTTCGGGTTGACGGGGGCCGACGATATCACCGGATTCCGTGATCGGTGGGGCCGACTGATAGCGTAGTACGCGCAGAAACTCGAGCCGCTCGAAATCTGCCGACAGCCGCACGCGCAACCTGCCACCGGGATCAACCGTGATTTGACCGATCAGCAAGCCACCGGGGAACACGCCACCATCGCCTGATGTAACGACCCGGTCGCCCGGTCGCACGAGTTCCCGGTTTTCCAGAAACTCCACTGCAGGGGCCGAAGTATTGTCACCTGCGATCAGCGCCGTCTGCCCCGAAGGCTGGATCGTCGCCGGGATCGCGCTTGAGGCATCGGTCATCAGGATCACGCGCGCGGTATCCGGGCCCACGCCCGAGATGCGCCCGACCACTCCGATCCCGTCCATCGTTGCCCAACCATCCACGATCCCGTCACGCTCGCCTACGTTCAACAGCACAGATTGCCTGAAGGGTGAGCCGCTATCCGCCATCACCACCCCGGTGACATAGGTCAGGCGCGGATCGAGCCGTACGTTGTTGAGATCCAGCAGGCGGGCGTTTTCCTGTTCCAGCTGCAGCGCGGCCTCTTTCCAGGCGCGCATCAGGCGCAGCTCGCTGCGCAATTCCTGGTTCTGCTCGCTGAGCCGCTGATAGCTTTGGAAATCACGAGACAAGTTCACCAGCGCAGTGACCGGAACCATTGCCCACTCCATCGAGGGGACAACCGTATCCACCACCTGCGCGCGGAACCGTTCGACGCGCGGGCTGTCGATGCGCCAGATCAGGAAGATACCCAGCAGGCACAGGACCACGATCCCCAGCAGCAGGCGGCGCAAAGGGGTCGTGTATTCATCGCGCTGTGATCGGTCCTTTGCCACAGGTTACCTTCCCGTGCTGCTCGTGCCCGAGTTCTCACCCCATCAGGGTGCGCGCCTTAGCTTTCGTAGTCAATCGCGTGGCGCAGTTGTTTTTCGTATTCGAGTGCTTTGCCCGTGCCCAAAGCCACACAATTCAGGCTTTCATCAGCAATAGAAACTGCCAAACCGGTTTGCTCGCGCAGCGCCAGATCCAGATCACCCAGCAGCGCACCGCCACCGGTCAGCATCACGCCCCGGTCCACAATGTCCGCCGCCAGATCGGGCGGCGTGGTTTCCAGCGCGGTCATCACCGCCTCGCAAATCTGCTGCACGGGTTCAGACAGCGCTTCGGCCACCTGAGCCTGACTGATCTCGATTTCCTTAGGTACACCATTCAACAAGTCGCGCCCGCGAATATGCATCGACTGGCCACGCCCGTCGTCTGGCATCCGTGCGGTACCGATGGTGGTCTTGATCCGTTCCGCAGTTGATTCACCCACCAGCAGGTTCTGTTGACGCCGCAGGTACGAGATGATCGCCTCATCCATCCGGTCGCCACCAACGCGGACCGAGCGGGCATAGACGATATCGCCCAGCGACAGAACCGCGACCTCGGTGGTACCGCCGCCGATATCGACAACCATGTTGCCAGTTGGATCGGTAATCGGCATTCCTGCACCAATCGCAGCAGCAATCGGTTCGGCAATCAGGCCGGCGCGGCGCGCGCCTGCAGACAGAACCGACTGGCGGATTGCGCGTTTTTCAACCGGGGTTGCGCCATGAGGGACGCAAACGATGATCTTGGGTTTCGAGAATGTCGAGCGTTTATGTACCTTGCGGATAAAATGCTTGATCATCTCTTCGGCGGTGTCGAAGTCCGCGATGACACCCTCGCGCATCGGACGGATGGCTTCAATGGAGCCCGGGGTCCGGCCCAACATCAGCTTGGCGTCCTCGCCAACAGCAAGGACTTTCTTGACCCCATCCTTGACGTGGTAGGCAACAACCGAGGGCTCAGACAGGATCACTCCGCGCCCTTTGACATAAACCAGCGTGTTCGCTGTTCCAAGGTCGATAGCCATGTCCGCTGTGAACAGGCCGCCTAGATTGCCAAAGATGCCCATATTTCCCTGATCCCGTTTGTCAGAATTTCCACTGCCCGCGACTCGACGGTTCCGGGACGGATGCCTTATAGGGTGCCAACTCGCCCGGTTAAAGGGCTGATTCCGCGACAATCAGCACCTTTCCGCCTTATTGATGGAGACTTTAGAAGGCATAATGCTCTCATATCAACACATTTACCACGCTGGAAATCTGGCTGATGTGCAAAAGCACGCTTTATTGGCGTGGACGCTGCGTTATTTGACCCAAAAGGACAAACCCCTCAGCTATATCGAAACGCACTCCGGGCGTGGACTATATCACCTTGACGCGGCTGAGGCGGTTCGAACGGGTGAAGCTGTCGCCGGGATCGGGCGCGTCAGGCGCGAAGGTTGGTTTGATTCCGATCATCCAATGGCGCGGGTGCTGGATACCATACAGGCCAGTCACGGCGTGCAAGCGTATCCCGGTTCACCTCTGATTGCGGCCAACCTGCTGCGAAAACAGGATAGCCTGCATTTCGCCGAGTTGCATCCGCAGGAACATACGGCACTTTCTCTGGCGCTGTCTCCTTTCGGGGCGAAGGTCTATCGGCAGGATGGGTTTGAGTTGGCCCAATCGTTGCTGCCTCCGACCCCGAGGCGGGGCATGATGCTGATCGATCCCAGTTATGAAGTGAAAGCTGAGTATGACCGTTTGCCTGGGGTGATCGCGAAGCTGCACCGCAAATGGAATGTGGGTGTGATCGCACTTTGGTATCCAATCCTGACGGACGCACGTCACAAGGCTATGATTTCGTCTCTGAAATCCGCTGGATATCCCAAAACAATTTGCCATGAGGTCACGTTCCCTCCGGCGCGGGAAGGTCATCGCATGGTCGGATCAGGTATGTTCATGTTGAATGCGCCCTTCGGGATCGAAGACGAAATGCGCCGCTTGTCGGAGCTGTTCGCTCAGCTTTGAAAAGCAAGAATTAAACAGGGAAGGCTCCCGCTCCGTTTGCCTGCATCAAAGATGCCGTCAAACGCGTTGGGCCCGGCAGCGGGCCCGAGGCGCGCTGCCGGGCCCAAAACCCAAGAAGGGTCGGCGAAGCCGGGCCGCCGCGGGTGCGGGAGCCATTCGCCTTACCCTTCAATCAGGTCAGGTCTTTGTAGCTGATCTCGCGTGTATCTGCTCCCGGACCAGCCTTTTCACGACGCATGATCAGGCGGTTCAGCGCGTGGATATAGGCTTTGGCCGACGCAACCACCGTATCTGTATTTGCAGACTGACCGGTGGCGATCATACCATCCTCTTCCAGACGGACCGAAACCGTGGCTTGCGCGTCCGTACCTTCGGTTACCGCATGCACCTGATACAGTTGCAGCCGCGCAGTGTTGGGATAGATCGCCCGGATCGCCCGGAAGGTTGCGTCGACTGGGCCGTCACCGTTTTCCGTGGCGATCCTGTCTGCACCCTCTACCTCCAGTTCGACCGTCGCTTCGGCCTGACCTCCGGTACCGCAGGTCACTTTCATCGACACCAGCTGAAGATGATCGTCCGCTTCGTCGTCGACGCTCATCAACGCGATGAGGTCATCGTCAAAGACTTCTTTCTTGCGGTCGGCCAGATCCTTGAAGCGCACGAAAATGTCCTTTAGCTGGTTGTCACCAACCTCATACCCCAGCGTTTCGAGCTTATCGCGCAGTGCAGCGCGACCCGAATGCTTGCCCAGCGGCAAAGAGGTGCCAGAGAGCCCAATGTCTTCAGGGCGCATGATCTCGAAGTTTTCGCGGTTCTTCAGCATGCCATCCTGATGGATGCCGCTTTCATGGGCAAAAGCGTTCTTGCCGACAATGGCCTTGTTGAACTGCACCGGAAATCCGGCCACGGTCGCGACCCGGCGTGAAATATGCATGATCTTGGTAGTGTCGATGCCAGTATGCCACGGCATGATGTCGTTGCGTGTGCGCAACGCCATCACAACTTCTTCCAGCGCGGTGTTGCCTGCGCGTTCACCCAACCCGTTGATGGTGCATTCGATCTGACGCGCACCACCTGCGACCGCTGCCAGAGAGTTCGCTGTCGCCATGCCAAGGTCGTTGTGGCAGTGGGTGGCAAAGATTACCTCATCCGCGCCTGGAACCGTCTCGATCAGGCGCTTGATCAGATCTGCAGACTCGACCGGGGCAGTATAACCGACAGTATCGGGGATATTGATCGTGGTAGCGCCAGCCTTGATCGCAATCTCGATCACACGGCACAGATAATCCCATTCGGTCCGGGTCGCATCCATCGGCGACCACTGCACGTTTTCGCAAAGGTTGCGCGCGTGGCTGACCGTTTCGTGGATCTTGTCGGCCATCTCGTCTTGCGTCAGATTTGGTATCGCCCGGTGCAGCGGAGAGGTTCCGATAAAGGTGTGGATCCGGTTCTTCTCGGCGTGTTTCACCGCCTCCCAACACCGATCGATATCGGCGAAATTGGCGCGGGCCAGACCACAGATGCGGCTGTTCTTCGAGCGCTCGGCGATCTCGGACACCGCTTTGAAGTCGCCTTCCGATGCAATGGGGAATCCGGCTTCGATGATGTCGACGCCCATCTCATCCAGAAGCTCGGCAATTTCGAGCTTTTCGTTGTGGGTCATGGTCGCGCCGGGGCTCTGCTCGCCGTCGCGCAAGGTGGTGTCGAAGATCACGACGCGGTCTTGGTCGGTCACGTTTGTCATGGGGTTCTCTTTCTTCTTCTGTCCTAAAGCCTCTTGGCGCGCGGGCGTCCTCCTCTGAGCGGGCGCGCCGGATGGCACGCTCAGAGGCGGATTAGGATCAGTAGACCACGCAGCAACGCGCCGCTGGGTGCGGCGTTTGCAAAAGCGATATCTGCGCGGTTGATCATGGGGATCAGCTTATACAGGGCGCGCGGCGAATGAAAAGCGGGAAATTTACGGGGGAACAAAAATGACGGTGGAGTTGAAGCGATGAAGCTTTCGGCTAACTTCTCGAGCATGAAAACAGCATTAATCATCGGAGCTTCTGGCGGTATCGGGCGCGTTTTGAATGACCACCTGACAACGGATGGTGTCAAAGTCACCCGACTGGCCAGATCAACGGATGGGTTTGACCTGACCGACCCGGATGGCGCAGAGCGTATGCTGGCGTCCCTTTCTGATCCGTTTGATCTGATCCTGGTAGCCTCAGGGGCGCTTGAGATTAACGGTATGGGTCCGGAAAAATCTATGCGCACCTTGTCCGCGCAGGCGATGATGGACCAGTTTGCACTGAACGCAGTTGGCCCGGCCTTGGTGTTGAAGCACGTGCACCGCCTGCTGCCACGCGACCGCAGATCGGTGATCGCCGTGCTGTCGGCCCGGGTTGGTTCAATCGGGGACAACCGGCTGGGTGGGTGGGTCAGTTATCGTGCGGCCAAGGCGGCTGTGAATCAGATAGTACATACGGCTGCCATCGAATTGGCGCGCACGCACAAACAGGCCATATGTGTCGCTTTGCACCCCGGAACAGTCAAAACGGCCTTTACCGAAAAGTACCTTGCCCGCCACCCGGCTGTTGAACCCAATGAGGCCGCAGCCAATCTGCTGTCCGTCATCAATGGACTTACCCCCGCTGACTCGGGCAGTTTTTACGATTGGGCTGGCAAGCGCGTGCCGTGGTAAGGCTGATTTAGCCGTCGTTTGTATCCGGGTCCGTCGCGTCAGGGGCGGGCGCGTCGGGGGTAGAGTCGGGCTCAGGGGTTTCGGCGCTCGAAGCGGGTGTTTCGGGCGCAATCTCTGTCTCGGTCGCCAGCGTGTCATTTTCCCAGACGCCGGTCTCAACCTCGCCGCCTGCGAAACGCATCGTGCCGTCACCATGGCGTTTGTTTTCCAGGAAATTGCCCTCATAGACATCCCCGGTCTCATAGGTGGCGGTTCCAAAGCCAGTGATCTTGCCGTCGGCCCAGTCGCCTGTGTAGCTGTATCCGCCCGGTCGGTTCAGTGTTCCCTTGCCGTGACGCTTGCCATTCAGAAAATCGCCTTCGTAAATGATCCCGTCCGGAAACGTAGCCTTGCCCTTGCCCTGTCGGACACCGTCTACCCAATCGCCATCATAGCGATAGCCATTTGCAAAGGTCAGAATACCTTTGCCGTCGAAGCGGGCGTTTTTGAACTGGCCCTTATAAGCCGTTCCGTTGGGATAGGTTGCCGTGCCGGTGCCCTCAAAAATCCCGGCAATCCAGTTGCCGTCGTAAACTGATCCGTCGGGGTATGTCGTTTGTCCCGTGCCATGAGGCAGGTCATCCAGAAAGTCGCCGATATAGACCGAACCATCAGGATAGAGCATCTCACCCAGGCCCTCAATCTGGCCCTTTTGCCAGGCACCTGTGTACGCAAACCCGTCGCTACCATTGTAGGTGCCCTGACCATGGCGCTGGTCATCAGCATAGTCGCCTTCATAGGTCGCACCGTTGGCATAGATGGATTTGCCTTTGCCCTGTCGGCGATTTTCGACCATTTCGCCTTCGTAGACATCTCCGTTGGGTTGAACCAAACGGCCTGTTCCGGCCATCTGGTCGTTGGCCCAGGACCCAGCATAAGTCATGCCGTCGACCCAGACTTGACTACCCTGACCATGCCGTTGCCCGCCATTCAAGTCGCCCTCATAGGTACTTCCATCGGCGTAGGTGATCTTGGCGCTGCCGGTTTTCTGGCCGTTTACCCAGTCGCCCTCATAAACCGAGCCATCCGGGCCGGTCAGTACGCCGTGACCGTGATATCTGGCGTCCTTGAAGCCGCCCTCGTATCGCGAGCCGTTGGAATATGTCGCGATACCGGTACCGTTTATCGTGCCGTTGGCCCACTCGCCCTCATAGGACTGGCCATCAGAATAGACGATTTTGCCGCGCCCTTCTGGTTGGCCCTTGGTGAATGTCCCTTCATAGACAGAGCCATTGGCGTAGCGCGCGGTGCCTTGTCCTTGAATCTCGCCCTCGACCCATTGACCGGAATATTCAAAACCGTTCGGCAGGCGGTAAGTGCCGGTGCCATGGCGCAGCCCGTTTTCGAACGTGCCCTCGTAGACACCTCCGACATCATCATCAGCGATGACAATCTGACCGTCCTGTTGGGCGATAGCAAAAGACGCCAGCATTGTAAGCGTTGCAGCGGTAAGGGATGTGCGGATCGCTTTCATTTTTGTACCTGCCTGCGGTGTTTGTGTTGGCGCAAAACTAAGATACCGCCGAGGGCAGAGCAACGGCTTTTGGCGCATTTGCCTTTCACTCGCGGTGTGATCTGCTAAATCCCTGAAAGACATGAGGGCAAGAGGGCAAAAATGGCCGATCGTTTCCGCATCACTCTGGCGCAATTGAACCCAACGGTTGGGGATATCGACGGTAATGCCGCCAAGGCTGCTGCAGCCTGGCAGCAAGGGCGCGCGGCGCAGGCTGATCTTGTGGCGCTGCCCGAGATGTTCATAACCGGCTACAATACCCAGGATCTGGTGATGAAGCCCGCGTTTCATCGGGCCGCGATGAATGCGGTGCAGGCGTTGGCTGAAGACTGTGCCGGCGGCCCGGCGTTGGCCATCGGCGGCCCCTGGGTCGAAGATGGGAAGCTTTATAACGCCTACCTGATCCTCAAAGGTGGGCGGATTGTCAGCAAAGTTCTTAAACATCATTTGCCCAATGAAACCGTCTTTGATGAAGTTCGTCTTTATGATGCGGGTCCTATGGGCGGCCCTTATGCGGTTGGAAATGTTCGTATCGGTAGCCCGATTTGCGAGGATGGCTGGCACGAGGATGTCGCTGAGACACTGGAAGAAACCGGGGCCGAGTTTCTGCTGATCCCCAACGGCTCGCCCTATTTTCGAAACAAATACGATATCCGGTTGAACCACATGGTGGCTCGCACGGTCGAAACGGGCCTGCCGGTAATCTACCTGAACATGGTCGGCGGGCAGGATGATCAGGTTTTCGACGGTGCTACGTTTGGATTGAACCCGGGTGGAGAGCTTGCGTTCCGCATGCCCGTCTTCGATGAGGCCGTCAGCCATATCGATCTGTCGCGCCAAGATGACGGATGGCGTATTGTGGCTGGTGAAGTCGTGCCGCAACCCGACGAATGGGAGCAGGATTATCGCGCGATGGTGCAATCTCTGCGCGATTACATGGGCAAGACGGGGTTTGGCAAAGCTGTGCTGGGGTTGTCGGGCGGCGTCGACTCGGCGCTGGTGGCCGCAATAGCCGTGGATGCGATCGGTGCGGAAAATGTACGCTGCGTAATGCTGCCTTCGGAATATACAAGCCAAAGTTCTTTGGATGATGCCGAAGCCGTCGCCAAGGCGCTGGGCGTGCACTACGACTTTGTGCCGATCTCTGAGGGACGCGCAGCGGTAACCAACACTTTGGCTCCGCTTTTTGCAGGGCGGAATGAGGACCTGACCGAAGAAAATGTCCAGTCTCGCCTGCGCGGTCTTCTGCTAATGGCGATTTCGAACAAGTTTGGCGAGATGCTGCTGACCACCGGCAACAAGTCCGAGGTCGCAGTGGGATATGCCACCATTTATGGAGACATGAACGGCGGCTATAACCCGATCAAGGATCTGTACAAAACTCGCGTGTTCGAGACCTGCCGCTGGCGCAACGCCAATCATCGCGACTGGATGATGGGACCCGAAGACGAAGTCATACGCCCTTCGGTGATCGACAAGCCGCCAAGTGCTGAATTGCGTGAAGATCAGAAAGATAGCGACAGCCTGCCGGACTACCCTGTTCTCGATGCGATTCTTGATATCTTGGTGGATCAGGATGGCTCAATCGCCGACTGCGTTGCAGCCGGATTTGACGAGGCCGAGGCCCGGCGGGTCGAACACCTAATTTACATTAGTGAATACAAGCGCTTCCAGTCCGCGCCTGGCACACGGTTGACGCCACGGGCCTTCTGGCTGGATCGTCGCTATCCGATTGTAAATCGCTGGCGAGATAGAACGTAAGCACCGCTCTGGTTGAAGAATTTACCATTGTTTCGAAAGTGCATGGTAATGCGGATTTCTGCGGCAGTTTGTTTTTCCATTTCAGCCAGTTGTGCGGTGAAAAGACTATGTTTCGCTTGTACGCGCGTCCTTTTTTTGCCACATTTACGACAGGGGTCTGCCTCATATGGGGCGGATGTGACGCAATCCGGTAGGTTGTCCTGCCATTTTCAGAGCCGATGACCGGGATTGTGGAACTGGGAAAAGGCATCCGTGTTTGGGATGTCAGTAAAGGTATTGGTGGTCAAATGACGAATGGATACGATAAGCCGCTTCATTCTCCGTTGCAGTTGAAGCCTATGGAATCAGCGCCGCGCAAGTTGGATGAACAGGCGCTGGATGCTGCGATTGCAGACATTATGAGCCAGGAAGAGCCGACGCCCGACGCGGTGGCAGGCCCGGTTCCGTTGCGATCGGAATTTCCGGTGTTGCAGCCACAGGAATCGCTTGCATCAAAGTCCGATCCCAAGCTCAGCACGGTACTGCGCCAGAAATGGGCGCAACTTTCCGGGGCGGCGTAATCTGAACGCATCTGCGCGGCTTAATTCGCCGCGCATTGGCCAATTGGCCACAGGTTCCGGCAATTGCCCGGGACCAATCGTTTTCTACATTGCCAGTGAAATCGCCTTCAGGCTGGATGTCGCTCCGATGAACGAGCACCGAGCGGTTAATGCCAGGCCCCACACCGACACCCGTCGAATCTGATCTCACACTTCCCAAACACGTAGATGTTGTCGTCATAGGTGGTGGAATCATCGGGGCTTCGGCTGCCTTCGAGCTTGCTGAGCGAGGTGTTTCCGTTCTGTTGTGCGAGAAAGGCCGGATTGCGGGCGAGCAAAGCTCGCGCAATTGGGGCTGGGTGCGCCTTGGGACACGTGATCCGCGCGAAATCCCCCTGATGCAAGAGGCGCTTCGAATCTGGCAAGGGCTGGATGCGCGATTGGGACGCGCCACAGGCTATGTTCAATCAGGAATCGTGTTTGGCGCATCTGGCGCACGAGACGATGAAAACCTGACGCGATGGCTGGACCATGTTGAAGGGCTGCAAACAGGTGCTCGCATGGTATCCGGCCCTGAACTGGACGGGTTGCTGTCGGATAACAGTATGAAACTGCGCTCAGCGCTTTACATGCCGCAGGACGGGCGGGCCGAGCCGCAATGGGCGGCCCCCGCAATCGCCGAGGCGGCGCGCGACCGTGGGGCCGCGATCATGACGCAATGCGCGGTGCGAAGTGTCGATGTTGCTGCGGGCCGGATCGCAGGTGTTTTCACCGAACGCGGCCGCGTTCGGTGTAGTCAAGTCGTACTTGCAGGCGGAGCCTGGTCTCGGCTGTTTGCGGGGAACGCTGGAATCGCTCTGCCACAGCTCAAAGTGCTCAATACGGTCATGCGGACCTCTCCGGTTGCAGCAGGGCCAGAGGTGTCGCTTTGGAGTGATGATTTTGCCATTCGAAAGCGCTCGGACGGGGGATACACCATAGCTTCGGGTCACGAGAATACAGTGGATATCGTTCCTGACAGTTTCCGACTCGGGTTGCAGTTTCTGCCCGCATTCCGGCAAGAGTGGCGGTCCTTAAGGTTTCGCTTTTCGAGACGCTGGATGGTCGAGGCGAATGAGGACCGAAGCTGGCTGCCGACCGATGTGACACCGTTTGAACATTGCCGAGTGCTCGACCCGGAACCTTCCCAGAAAGTGTTGCGAAGGGCGTGGGCCAACGCCCGCAAGGCGTTGCCTGCGCTTGATAGTGCGGAGATCGTGCAAAGCTGGGCCGGCCTGATCGATGTGACCCCGGATGCGATCCCGGTCATCTCGAAAGTGGACGCGGTGCAGGGCCTGCATATTGCGACCGGTTTCTCCGGCCACGGTTTTGGCATCGGTCCTGCCGCAGGTCGATTAGTGGCGGACCTTGTTACGGAAAGCACGCCTTGCGTTGATCCGACCGCATTTCGCCTGTCCCGTTTCACGGATGGGTCAAAAGTGCGGCCGGATGCTGGTTTTTAGCCTCTAACCCATCATTTGATAGCTGACCGGCACGAACCGGAACCCGTCGCCACGGGATTCGACATACCCAGCGGCCGGGAAAGGCATGTGATAGCCGATCATAGGCACTTTGTCCGCAGCCAGCATGCCCAGCACATTCCTGCGCGATTCCGTTGCAGCGGCTTTGTCCATGTCGAATCGCACTTCCCATTCAGGATGTGCAAAGGACCAGACATAGTGATTTGCAAGATCCGCCGTCAGGACCAGACGCTGACCGTTGCTTTCTAGGTGATAGACCATATGGCCCGGAGTATGCCCAAACGCTGCCATACCGGTGACGCCGGATGCGACTTCACCACCATCCCCGATAAAGGTCATCTTCTCTGCCATCGGGGTGACTTTGGCTGCAACCATATCACCCACTCGGTTGCCCGCGTCTTGCGCTGACCAAAAGTCGTATTCGGGTGCTGCTGTTACATAACGCGCATTGGCAAAAGTCGCGGCATCATTGGTTGTCATACCACCGATATGATCGGGATGCATGTGGGTAATGACCACCACATCGATCTGATCAGGCGTTACGCCGGCGTCGGCCAACGCGGCCTGAATTCCACCTTGGCCAAGCCCAGTATCAAACAGGATCATCTCGGACCCCGTATTAACCAGCGTTGGTGTGAAGAAGAACTGCGCAACATCTGGCGAGATGAAGTTGTCAGCCGATACACGGGCGAAATCTTCATCCGAGGCGCCGCCGCCGAAAATGTCCTGCGCACCATCACGAGGCAGGCTGCCATCCAACAAGGTGGTGACGGTGAAATCACCCAGTTGAAACGATTTTGCTATTGTAGAGTTGGCTTTGGTCTCGGTACCTGCGGCCAGAACAGGCGAAGTAGCTGCCGCAAGCGGCAGAGCCGCAACCGTTCCAAGCGCCGCCCGGCGAGTCAATCTGATGGTCATGGTCGTTCTCCCTGTCAGAGCATGTTTGACTGAATTAGGTCAGTCTGGGCCTGTGGCCATACTATGGCACTGTTATATGGGCTGCGTGGTTGAACATTACGTGTTAATTTTTGTTCATGCCGCGATCTGCGAATAAAACCGTACCCACCGGGCAAAACGTTGCTGATTTACTGGCGAGCATTCAGCCGACCCGCAAGGCGGAAGAGGCGCACGTGCTGGACAGGCTGTTTCGTGAAACCACAGGTTATGCGCCCGTAATGTGGGGCCCGTCGATCATTGGCTATGGTCGATATCATTATCGCTATGCGTCAGGGCGTGAGGGCGACTTTCTCGCAACTGGGTTCTCTCCGCGTAAGGCGGCGCATTCTATCTACATCATGCCGGGTTATGCTGATTTCGAAAATATCCTGTCTCGACTGGGCAAACACAAGCTGGGGAAATCCTGCCTCTACGTGAATAAGCTACCGGATATCGATCTCGACGTGCTTGGTGAACTCATCAAAGCCGGGCTCGAACGCCTAGATGGCATTTGGCCGGTTGAACCAACCTGAAAGCCTCTTCTGGACAAAAACGCGCCCATGTGAGATGAGCCGCGCCAACAGGAGACTTCCATGACCACCACCCGTTTTGCCCCGTCGCCCACCGGTTACATCCATGTGGGCAACCTGCGCACCGCCCTGATGAACTATTTGATCGCCCGCAAGGCTGGCGGTACGTTCATTCTGCGCATTGATGACACCGATCCCGAGCGGTCGAAGGAAGAATATGTCGACGCGATCAAGCAGGATCTGGAGTGGTTGGGCCTGCATTGGGACCGGGTCGAGCGACAGTCGGAGCGTCTGGACCGCTACGCCGAGGCCGCCGACAAGCTGCGCGAGATGGGCCGGTTCTACGAGGCGTTCGAGACGCCCACCGAGCTCGACCTTAAGCGCAAGAAGCAACTGAACATGGGCAAGCCGCCGGTCTATGACCGTGCCGCGCTGAACCTCAGCGATGCCGAGAAAGAAGCCCTGCGCGCTGAGCGTGGCAATGGCGTCTGGCGGTTCAAACTGAACCACGAGCGTATCGAATGGAACGATGGCATTTTGGGCGACATCTCGATCGATGCAGCTTCAGTATCCGACCCGGTGCTGATCCGGGGCGATGGTCAGGTTCTCTATACGATTGCCTCTGTGGTCGATGACACCGAGATGGGCGTAACCGATGTCGTGCGCGGCTCGGACCATGTCACCAACACCGCAACGCAGATTCAGATCATCGAGGCCTTGGGCGGGACCTGTCCGCGTTTTGCGCACCACTCGTTGCTGACTGGCCCGCAGGGAGAGGCGTTGTCGAAACGCTTGGGCACTCTGGCCTTGCGCGATCTGCGAGAGCAGGGCGTGCAGCCAATGGCCTTACTGAGTCTGATGGCGCGTCTGGGGTCGTCAGATCCGGTTGAGCTGCGCTCGGATATGGCAGAGTTGATCGACGGCTTTGATGTTACACGCTTCGGTGCAGCCCCAACCAAGTTCGACGTGCAGGACCTGTTCCCGCTGACTGCGAAGCATCTACAATCGCTGCCGCTGACCGATGTGGCCGATGCCGTTGCTAAAGCAGGTGTACCTGCTGAACTGGCCGAGCCTTTCTGGACCATGGCGCGCGAAAACATCACGACGCTGAGCGATCTGGAGGGATGGTGGGAATTGTGCCGTGATGGGGCCGAACCCCTGATCGCTGACGAGGACCGTGAGTTCATTGCTCAGGCTGTCTCGTTGCTGCCCGAAGGCCCATTCGATGGGGAAACTTGGGGCACATGGACCAAGGCCGTGAAAGAGGCCACAGGCCGCAAGGGCAAAGGCCTGTTCATGCCGCTGCGCAAAGCGCTAACGGGGATGGAGCGCGGGCCCGAAATGGCGACCTTGCTGCCGCTGTTGCAGGTGATCCGCGCTCGCGGCTGACTTCAGGGTCAGTGCTTAGAATACGAAGGAGGCAGGTAAATCACCTGCCTTTCTTTGTTCTCCGGGTCGCAAAACTTGCGCCGAAACGCGTTGCAGGCGGTCATCCACGAATTCGGTCTCTGCCTGCTTCAATTGTTGGTGACGGGGATAACTGGGCTCGGCGCGGTCGTTCAAAATCGGAGCATCCCAACCATCGGTTGTTGCAAAGAAGCGATCGGCGCCCTCTGGTCCAAAAGCCCGCAGATACCCTTGCACGACAACATCAATATAGCTGAGCAATAGGGGATGGTGATTGCTGGGCGCGGTGTGTCGATCATGCGGGACTGCGTAGACAGCGATTTCCACCTCTTGCGTCAGAGTGTGCGTGACCGACCGTGTGGCTGGAACGCGGTCATAGGCCCATTCTCTTTCATCCAACGCGGCCCAGTCGTTTTTAGGAACATGGGCGATCATACCATCGATCTCGGAATCAGCATCCGGCACAGCGGTCAAAAACGCCACCGGGCGCAGATCCGTGTGCCGCCATGCGCGTCGCCAACCTTTCAGTCGCGCTGGGCGCGGGTCGGGGAAATCATGCGTCGACAGGTTCACGAGGCTGCCATAGCCGAAGAAATAAGGGTCTGCCATGCGGGTCGCGTCCTTCTTTGACGATTGATGTATGTCAAACAGTCTTTTTACGAGACATGCAATAAAGCTTCACCTTGAGATTCGGGAGGCCCTAATGCGGATTACCAAACGGACGAATATCGCGGTGCGTGTTTTGATGTATTGCGCCGCACATCAGGAACGGCTGGTCACGAAGGCCGAGATCGCCGATGTCTGTAATATTTCAGAAAACCATCTGGCACAGGTGATCAACCAACTGAGCCAGCTGGACTATCTCAGCACACAACGCGGCCGCAATGGCGGCATGACGCTGGCGCGCCCGGCGGATCAGATCCGGGTCGGGTCCGTGTTTCGCCATGTCGAAGGCGGATTGCCGATTGCCGAGTGTTTTGCGGATGCTGACAACACCTGCCCACTGACCGATGCCTGCCGCCTCCGGTTGGCGCTGCGGGATGCGGCTGAGGTGTTTTATGCGTCGCTGGACGAAATCACGCTTGATGCGTTGGTGTGCGACAATGACCAATTGCTGAAAATATTGCAGCCTGTCGCTTGTATGCGCTGAACTCAGTCGCTGGCGCGCAGTATGCGCGCAGGGCGTACTGAAAGCGGGCGCAGGGCAAAGACCATCCCCGCGCCTAAGGTAACGCCAACACCGGCGATGACGATCCCAAGCGCGGATGGCCAGATGACCGCGAACTCTGTGTCGAATATATAAGTAGCCACGGCCCAACCGCCCAGAATTCCGGTCAGCAAAGCAACGCAACCTGCGGCTGCTCCCAAAAGGATTGCCCGCAGGGCAAAGCTGCGCAATATGCGCCCACGGTTGGCACCCAGAGTCTTGAGGATCGCTGCCTCGTACCTACGCGCCGGTTCGCCCGCTGCCGCCGCACCGATCAACACTAAAAACCCGGTCAACAAAGAAACCCCTGCGCCATATGACGTGGCTGCCGCAAGCCCTGCTAGCAGGCCTGATACCCGGTCGATGGCGTCCCTGACCCGGACTGCCGTGATGTTGGGGAATTGACCGGCCAAATCACGCAGAATGGCGGCCTCGGCCTGTTCTTCGGCATAAACGGTAGCGATGAAGCTATGTGGGGCACCAGCCAGTGCAGAGGGGTTCATCGACATGACAAAACCCATTCCTGCAGTAGAGAAATCAACCTCGCGCAGCGATGTGAGTTCAGCTGTGATATCGCGGCCCAGGATATTAACGGTCAGCTCATCGCCCAGTTTCAGGCCCATCTCGTCGGCCTCTTCTGCGGCAAAGCTGACTTGCGGTGGGCCGCTGTAGTCCTCTGGCCACCAAACCCCGTCAGTCACGCGGGCATTCCGTGGGGGGCGGGCAGAGTAGGTTACGCCCCGGTCGCCGTCCAGAACCCAGTGATCGCCTGCAATCTCGCGCGCGGGTCGCCCATTGATTTTGGTAATGATCCCACGCAGCATCGGAGCGCTTTCTACCCGACTGACGGCAGGGTCGGTGTCGAGACGTTCGCTGAACCCGGGCATCTGATCCTTCTGGATATCGACGAAGAAATACGAGGGTGCGACCTCGGGCAAGTTGCCCGAAATCGCATTGCGTAGCGTGCCGTCGATCTGCCCCACCGCCGCAAGGACCGAAAGGCCGAGCCCAAGGGACAGGACCACCGATGCTGCGCCTTCGCGTGGGTCAGAGATTGCGGACAACGCCCACCGCAGGGCTGGACGCCCTCTGGCCCAAGGAGCGCCCGCGCGGGCCAATTTGCGAATGGCAATGGCAGAAAGGGTCAGCAAAGTGAGCGCCCCCGCCAGACCTGCGCTTGTCCAGAGGGTCAACCGGGTTGAACCGCTGAACCAAGCGGCGGCTCCGATCAGTACGGCCAGGCCAATTGCAGTCGCAATTACATAGATCAAGCGCGGGAAGCTGCTTACCGAAGTCAGCGCATCCCGGAACAATGTTGCCGCACGCACCTCCTCGGTTCTGGCCAGAGGCCAAAGCGTAAACAGGAACGCGGTTAGCACACCATAAAGTGCGGCCTCGAACAGGGGCTGCGGATATAGCGAGAATACAGCGGGGATCGGCAGTTGGGTTTCGATAACCGGTGCCAGCAGCATTGGAAGCGCCGCGCCCAGGGTCAAACCCATGACGATACCAACGCCTGAAAGAACGGCGATCTGGATCATGTATGTCTGAAAGATTGTGGCCCGATCAGCGCCCAAAGTCCGCAATGTCGCAATGGTTTCCGTTTTCTGGGACAGATAGGCGCGCACGGCAGCCGATACGCCGATCCCCCCAACCGCCAATCCGGATAGACCAACCAGCACCAGAAACGCGCTGAGGCGCCCTACAAACTCGGATATCCCCGGTGCACCATTGCGGGCATCAGTCCAGCGCATGCCGGTTCCCTCGAAGGCCTGCCTGGCTTGCTGCGACAGCGCCTCCAACTCGGCGGTTTGCGGCAAGTTCATCCTGTATTTGGTGGAAAACAAAGTACCCGGAGCCAGCAGGCCCGATGATTGCAAATCCTCGGTTCGAACCAACGTGCGCGGTCCCAGCGAGAACCCATCTGCCGCACCATCCGGTTCGTGTTCCAGCGAGGCCATCAAAACGAACCTCTGCGTGCCGAGATCAAATTGGTCCCCAATCGCAAGGTTCAGGCGGTCAATCAGGGACGGAGCCATCAAGGCGCCGGGCAGCCCATCGGCGCCCGCCAAGGCCTCGGGCAAAGAAACTGCGGGTTCCAGAGCCACCGATCCCAACAGCGGATAGGCCCCGTCCACGGCCTTCACCTGAGTTAACGCCCGTTGCGCGCCTGCGCCATCACCCGTGACTGCCATGGACCTGAAATCGACGACCTCCGACACTGCTTGCGCGGTGTCCGCCATCCAGTCACGTTCCTCATCATTTGCAAAGCGATAGGTGAACTCCAGCTGGGCATCGCCGCCTAAGAGCGACGCGCCCTCTTGTTGCAATCCGGTCTGAATGGCTTGGCGCACCATGCCAACCGCAGCAATTGCTGCAACACCCAAAGCCAGGCAGGCCAGAAACACTCGAAACCCGCGCAACCCACCGCGCAGTTCGCGCCGGGCCAGGCGACCGGCCAGACGCAGGCTCATTCGGCGGCCTCACGCTGGGATTCCTCGGCGATACGCCCATCGCGCAAGCGCACAACGCGGTCGCATTTCTGAGCCAGCGTATGGCTGTGCGTGACCAGAACCAGAGTTGCCCCGTGACGGTCCCGCAGTCCGAATAACAGATCAATGATTGCTGAACCGTTGGTTTCATCCAGATTTCCCGTTGGTTCATCTGCCAGTAATATATGCGGGCGCGGGGCCGAAGCGCGGGCCAGCGCCACACGCTGTTGCTCGCCGCCGGACAACTGCGCCGGGTAGTGATCGATACGATGTGAAAGGCCCACGGCCTCCAACTCGGCCGCGGCGCGCTGGAAAGCATCTTTGTGTCCCGCGAGTTCTAACGGGGTCGCCACGTTCTCAAGCGCGGTCATCGTCGGAATCAAGTGGAAATTCTGAAACACTACGCCCATGGCATCTCTTCTGAACCGTGCCAGCGCATCCTCGCTCATTTTCGTCAAATCTTGGCCCAATGCGGTAACGCGTCCACCGGTTGCCTGTTCTAAGCCGCCCATTAGCATCAGTAGCGAAGACTTTCCGGAACCAGAGGGACCGATCAGCCCCAGAGTTTCACCCTTGCTCACAGTCAAGGTGATGTCGTGCAGGATATCCACTCTTCCGGCATTGCCATCCAGCGATAATGCGGCATCTTGGAGGGTGAGAACGGGTGTCGTCATCGATCAGGCCATCAAGAGGGGTACAGTCCATTGGGATATGGCGCGATACAGAAGCTGCGCAAGGGTTTGATGTCAGGCGTGTTCATCTGTTGCGGATTTGCCGCGACGGCTGAGCCGGTGGTGATTGCGGCGCTCGGAGATTCCCTGACACAAGGATATGGACTTCCGCAACAAGACGGGTTTGTGTCCCAACTGCAACGCTGGTTGCAGGAGGAAGGGGCGGATATTCAGCTTATCAACGCCGGTGTTTCCGGGGATACGACCGCAGGAGGAGCCTCCCGCGTTGATTGGACTCTGACGCCAGAGGTCGATGGCATGATTGTAGCCCTCGGCGGCAATGATCTGTTACGCGGTATCGATCCGGATGTGTCGCGCGCCAATCTTGAGGCAATCCTGAACACCGCTGAAGCTGCGAATGTCGAAGTTCTGCTGATCGGCATGCAAGCCCCCGGGAACTATGGGACGGATTACAAGCAAAGTTTCGATGCCATGTATCCGGAACTGGCGCAGCAGTATGGCGCGATCTATGCGCAAAGCTTCTTTGACGGGATCGCGACCGAGGGCGATCCTGCAGTCGCGCACCAGTTCATGCAATCTGATGGCATCCATCCAAATGCCCAAGGCGTTGCGCTGATCGTTGACGCGCTAGGACCTTTTGTACTGGCTTTAGCGGAGCGCGCTGCCGATTAGGAGGATCCTATGCCAGGCCGGTTTTTTCTCACACGACCAATTGGCGAGATTGCTAAGTTCCTGAACGTGAAAGATAACGTAGGGCCTCAACCCCCGCGCAGGAACATTCAACCGGGTCAGGAGGTGACGGTATTGACCGGAGAAGGCTTGAAGATGATGCGTTGGGGGATGATCCCGGTCGGCAGGGTCAATGCGCGCGGACGTCCGGTGATGGAGACCATTATCAACGCTCGCTCTGAAACGGTTTTTGACAAAAGCGCATTCGAAGGTGTTGGGCGCGCAGTTATACCAGTTGATGGCTGGTACGAGTGGATCGGAGAGAAACGGCGCAAAACTGCATGGCGTATCGCAGCGAAGGATGGCATGCCGCTGTTATTTGCTGCAATTACGGATAGTTGGGAGGCCCCTGGTGGGCAGCGTGTGGATCAGGTCGCCGCAGTCACCTGCGAGCCAAATGCCGATGTAAAGCCGATCCACCACCGTATGGGTGTGTTGCTGGGGTCGCAGGATGTGGATTGCTGGTTACATGGATCCGAAGAAGAGGCGCAGAAGCTGATGCGCCCATGGCCAGAAGGTCGCCTGAGGATTGAACAAGCCGACGATGTGGATTGGTCGGCGGCTTAGACCACGGTCACCACGGTTCCAATCGGCACCCGGTTGTACAGATCGATTACATGCTGATTCAGCATCCGTATGCAGCCGTTCGAGGCCGCGCGACCGATGGTTTGCGGTTGTGTGGTGCCATGGATGCGGAAATAGGTGTCGACTCCGTTTTGGAACAGATACAAAGCGCGCGCGCCCAGTGGATTATCGCTCCCTCCGGGTTGGACATAGTCGTTGTCCTTGAACCGACCATAGGCCACCGGGTCGCGTTCGATCATCTCATCGGTCGGTCGCCAGGTGGGCCATTCCTTCTTTACGTCGATAGTTGCGGTTCCTGTAAACTCCAGTCCGGCTTTGCCGACGCCGCAGCCATAGCGGATCGCTTTGCGGGGTTCGGTTATGTAATAAAGGTAGAAGGAACGGGGAACGACCAGCAGCTGACCGGGTAGGAATTGCTTTTTGACCCGCACGAATTGTGGCGTGGGATCATACTCGACCGCTTTCTTGGCGCTGACAACGCCCGGAAGCAGGCTGACGGCAGTACCGGCCAGAAATACGCGGCGTGTGAACATGGTGACATCCCTCAAATGACCAAAGAAATCATAACGCTAGTTTTGAAATGATAGCGGATTTGGTCAATCACCGGGGAGGGATAACCCGATTGTGATGTATTCCCTATGCCACACAATCAACGAGGGAATAGCAGAGAGGGCGGGAAAAATCCCGCCCTTTGAACGGCTTAGGCCAGTTCGATATTGTCGGCGCTTTCGCGGCCGTCACGACCAGCGCGCAGCTCGTACGTGACTTTCTGGTTGTCGGCCAGACCGGTGAGGCCCGAACGCTCGACTGCCGAGATGTGTACGAAGATGTCTTTGCCGCCATCTTCGGGTGCGATAAAGCCATAGCCTTTGGTGGTGTTGAACCATTTTACGGTGCCTGCGGGCATATCCGTTGTCTCCTGTTTAGTGCTGCCCACGTGGATGCGGCAGCCCGGCGTCGTTGTCTGGATCGATAGACTGAGCGCCGTAGAAGGAGACTGCAGGTCGAAATAGAAAAACGTAAGCCTCATGGATATGGCATCGGTCAGGCGGTGTGGCAAGGGCGGATTGTACGGTTTGTACAGGGGTTTGAGGGGCAATCGTCCGACTTGTACAAGAATCCGCCGATGGTTTTGGTTATTAGTTGGCGGAGCTTTGATAAGGTCCGGTTATTTATCTGGCGCGTTGGAGTGGCATTCAGAATCCGTTAACCCTCGTCATGATCAAGTTACAGCATGAGCGATTATCGACACGTCCGCGTTCCCGGAGCCAAGTATTTTTTCACCGTGTCTTTGGCCGACCGGTCGTCGGATTTGCTGGTGCGTGAGGTAGCGCATCTGCGGGCGGCCTTTGCAGCAACGCAGATAGAGCGGCCGTTCTGGTGCGATGCGTTTGTTGTATCGCCGGATCACCTGCACGCGGTTTGGACCTTGCCGCCGGGGGATGCGGATTATTCGACGCGGTGGCGGTTAATCAAAAGCCGATTTGTGCGTGCCGTCGGAGAATTCGGTCCGCGAAGCGAGTCCAAGGTTGTCAAACAGGAACGCGGGATTTGGCAACGCCGGTTTTGGGAGCACACCATTCGGGACGAACGAGATTACCGCAATCATGTGGTTTATTGTTGGGGCAATCCGGTCAAACATGGGTTGGTGGAGCATCCAACCGATTGGCCGTATTCGTCGATTTATCGTGATATCCGCGCAGGCCGGGTTGATCCGGTATGGAGTGGCGTTGTCACCGAAGGAGCGTTTGGGGAAGCGTAGGATGGGTGATTTCACCCATCAATTTATGTGGTGGGATATTGGAGAATTGAGGAGTGATGGGTGAGAGCACACATTCTACACTTGCTAAAAAAAACGTTTCCAGTCGTTAGCCTGTTGAATAAACTTGGTTGATAGTTGTCCGAAAAAGTTTGGAATTTGTTTGATGGATGTTCTTTTGAAATTGATTATCGGAATAGTGTTGTTGCTTGCCAGCTCTATGCAGGCACAATCGCTTGAAGACGAAGATCTAAGGAGAGTCAGAGAGGCAGTTGTAGTCGTTTGTGGCGAATTCGCGCAAGGCGGTTCTTCGAGTGAAATAAACGCAAGTGGCGCTGCGGGAGTCGAATTGAAAAATCTGGCTCGAATATTGGCAGATCTTGGTCTGGAAGGCGATGGTGACTTTTCAGCCGAGGAATATGTAGGGGTACTAAGGGAAGAACTTGGTGAAGAAATACTGAATAACAGAGCTTGCCGTCTGAAAATTTGGAGCGATATTGTTTCCGGCGTTAATTCGAGTGACCAGACTGATGTAGCGGAAAAAGCTCAGCTTACTTCAGATTACGGGAATTCGTCCGGGCTATTTGATTGTAAATCAACACAGAATTTTGAGGTTTGTGTTGATAGTTCAAGAATTAGAGGTGCGTTTGCAGATTTGAGTCTGACACTGCGCAACAGGACCGACAAAACTTTAGATGTTTGTCAATCCACACCTCACGCGTACGCTATTTCAGAAGAAGGTAAAAAAACTGAAGTAGGTATTGGACCGGATTGCAGGAGGGTTGTTGGAGGGGGGCTCGAATCGTTTAGTTTTCTATTTGAGTTTGAAAGTAATGTTGGTGGATTTTATGATGCTACGGTGGTATTTTCACGCCCCTCAACACAAATTACATATCGAAACTTGCGTTGAGGGTAATCAGACTCAACACTAGTTCACCGCGCAAACTTCTTATGCTTCAACCGCTTGGGCTCCAGCGCGTCCGGTCCCAGACGGCGTTTTTTGTCCTCTTCGTAGTCCTCGAAGTTGCCCTCGAACCACTCCACATGGGCATCGCCCTCGAACGCCAGAATATGCGTGCAAATCCGGTCGAGGAAGAAGCGGTCGTGGGAGATGACGACGGCGCAGCCGGCGAAATCGACCAGCGCGTCTTCCAGCGCGCGGAGGGTTTCCACGTCCAAATCGTTGGTCGGTTCGTCGAGCAGCAGGACGTTGCCGCCCTCTTTCAGCAGGCGGGCCATGTGGACGCGGTTGCGTTCACCCCCTGACAGCAACGAGACCTTTTTCTGCTGGTCGCCGCCCTTGAAGTTGAAGGACGAGCAATAGGCGCGGGAATTGACCTGCGCGTCGCCCAGTTGGATGATCTCGGCGCCGCCGGTGATCGCCTCCCACACGGTGTCGTTGTCTTTGAGGTCATCGCGGGATTGGTCGACATAGGACAGCTCGACCGTGTCGCCCAGCGTGATGGTGCCGCTGTCGGGCTGTTCCTGCCCGGTGAGCATCTTAAACAGGGTCGATTTACCTGCACCGTTGGGGCCGATGACGCCAACGATGCCGCCGGGGGGCAGGGCGAAGTCCAACCCTTCGATCAGTTGCTTGTCGCCCATGTGTTTCGACAGGCCCTCAACCTCGATCACTTTGCCACCAAGGCGCTGGCCGTTGGGAATGACGATCTGGGCGCGGGTCAGCTTTTCGCGTTCGGACTGGTCGGCCAGCTCGTTATAGGCGTTGATCCGGGCCTTGGATTTGGCCTGACGGGCCTTTTGGCCCTGACGCATCCATTCCAGCTCGCGCTGCAGGGTCTTCTGCTTGGACTTGTCCTCACGGGCTTCCTGTTCGAGGCGTTTGGCCTTTTGTTCCAGCCATGCGGAATAGTTGCCTTCGTAGGGAATGCCGCGACCCCGGTCGAGTTCCAGAATCCAGCCGGTGATGTCGTCCAGGAAATAGCGGTCGTGGGTGACGATCAGGATGGTGCCCTTGTAGTCGATCAGGTGTTGTTGCAGCCAGGCGATGGTCTCGGCGTCCAGGTGGTTGGTCGGTTCGTCGAGCAACAGCATGTCGGGCGCTTCCAGCAGAAGCTTGCACAGCGCCACGCGGCGTTTTTCACCGCCCGAGAGGTTGGCAATGTTGGCATCGTCCGGCGGGCAGCGCAGCGCTTCCATCGAGACATCGATCTGACTGTCGAGGTCCCACAGGTTTTCCGCGTCGATCGCGTCCTGCAGGGTGGTCATCTCTTCCATCAGCTCGTCCGAGTAGTTCTCGGCGATCTCCATGGCGATTTCGTTGAAGCGGTCGACCTTGGCCTTTTTCGCGGCCACGCCCAGCATGACGTTCTCGCGGACGGTCAGCGATTCATCCAGCTGAGGTTCCTGCGGCAGATAGCCGACCTTGGCGCCTTCGGCCGCCCATGCCTCACCGGTGAAGTCGGTGTCGAGGCCCGCCATGATCTTCATCAGCGTCGATTTACCCGCGCCGTTGACGCCCACGACACCGATTTTCACGCCGGGCAGGAAGCTCAGGTGGATGTTTTCAAAGCACTTCTTGCCACCGGGATAGGTCTTGGAGACACCCTGCATGTGGTAGACATATTGATAGGCGGCCATGTCGCGTCCTCTGGGTCGGGGAAATCAAGTTGGAACGCTGGATATCCGAGGCGAGCGGGCGGGGCAAGCTGGTGGTTTTGTGAATTTTCTGTGGTCGTTTGATCCGGTAGAACCAACACGACAAGGAGTGGTGGGGTTTTGGCAGAACTTGCGGAACTGATTGCCGGTTGGGCGCAACCGGGCCGGGTGACATGGATTGGTTTACGTCCCGGCCGCAGAGCGGAAATGGATGGGCGCAACGAGGTTTGGGTATCAGCCGATGGGCTCGACGGCGACCGCAGCCGGGCGGGCAAGCGGGCGGTGACTTTGATCCAGCAGGAACATCTGGCGGCGATTGGCTCTTATCTGGGGCAAGGATCGGTTAAGCCTGAGATCCTGCGGCGCAATCTGGTGGTTTCTGGGATCAATCTGGCGGCGCTAAAGGGGCGGGAGGTGCAGGTCGGGGAGGCCGTTTTGCGCTTTACCGTGATATGCGCTCCGTGCAGTCGGATGGAGGAGGCGTTGGGCAAAGGCGGCTATTCTGCTGTGCGGGGGCATGGGGGATGGTGTGCCGAAGTAGTGCAACCGGGGCAAGTCAGGCTTGGCGATGTGGTGCAGCCGATTGATTGACAACACCTCTCAGTTCTGAACATCAGCAGAGGATGGAACGCAGTACCATTCCATATGCGGGGCCCGGGCAGGTCGTGGGGTTGTTCGGAGGGTCATTTGATCCTCCGCATCAAGGTCATGTGCATGTGACGCGCGAGGCGATGAAGGCGTTCGGGCTGGATCGGGTGTGGTGGCTGGTGTCGCCGGGCAATCCGTTGAAGGAGCGGGGGCCTGCGCCTTTGGAGCGGCGGGTTGCGGCGGCGCGGGACGTGATGCAGCATCCGCGCGTTGATGTGACGGATATTGAGGCGCTGACGGGGACGCGGGCGACGGCGGATACACTGGCGGCGCTGCGGCGGCTTTATCCGCAGGTTCGGTTTGTATGGCTGATGGGGGCCGACAATCTGGCGCAGTTTCACCGCTGGAAGGACTGGCGACAGATCATGGACAGCGTGCCTGTGGGCGTTGTGGCGCGGCCGGGGGATCGGATCTCGGCGCGGATGTCTCCGGCGGCTCGGCTTTATGCCAAGTACCGTATCGACGGGCAGGCGCGGCATTTGCTGGGGCGGGCGGATGCTCCGGCGTGGTGTTTTGTGAACGTGCCGATGGTTGACGTCAGTTCGACCGAGTTGCGCAATCGCGGGAATTGGAGCGATGGGGTGTTGCCCGAATGACTCCACTTGGCGCATAATCTTAATCAAGTGATTGTCTGCATTTAAGCTCTGGGATTCTAATAGACCCATGGTCGATCGAATTTCGCGTCGTTTGTTTCTGGGTGGATTAGGGGCGTCTCTGGTTCCGGGCGCAGGTCTGGCCGAGGCGCCTTCGGTGTCTCTGCGCCCTGTGCTGCGTGGCCCGCAGCCCAGCGGGGCCGAGCGACTGGTTCAGGCAGCGGGGCTGAAGGGCGAGGTTGTTTTCGCCGTGGCCGACGTGGAAACCGGAACGCCGCTGGAGGTGTTCGGCGAGGGCCAAAGCCTACCACCAGCCAGCGTCGCCAAGGCGCTGACCGCGCTTTATGCGCTGGATGTGCTGGGTCCGGAGTATCGGTTCGAAACGCGCTTGATCGCGGATGGACCGGTCGAGAATGGCATTCTGAAAGGTGACCTGATCCTTGCGGGTGGCGGTGATCCGCTGCTGGATACAGACGCGCTGGCCACAATGGCAGCCAATCTGCGCAAGGCCGGGATCACCGAGGTGAAGGGCGCGTTCAAGGTCTATGATGGTGCGCTGCCCTACGTCTTCAGCATTGATCCGGGGCAGCCGGATCATCTGGGCTATAGCCCGTCGATCAGCGGGATTTCCCTGAATTTCAACCGTGTGCATTTCGAGTGGAAACGCGAGGGCACCGGCTATGACGTGACCATGGATGCGCGCAGCGCAAGTTACAGGCCGTCGGTGGATATGGCATCAATGCGGGTCGAGAACCGCAGCCTGCCGATCTACACCTATCAGCCAAGCGCGCGGCAGGATCGCTGGACCGTGGCCAAAGGGGCGCTGGGCAATGGCGGTGCCCGGTGGCTGCCGGTGCGCAAGCCTGCGCTTTATGCCGGGGACGTGTTCCGTACGCTGGCACGCGTGAACGGGATCATACTTGGCCGGGTGCAGGTAACGCGGCAAGCAACGCAAGGGACCGAGCTGGTGGTGCATCAGAGTGATCCGTTGGAGAGCATCCTGAAGGGGATGCTGAGATATTCGACCAATATAACCGCCGAAATGGTGGGTTTGGCGGCCACCAAGGCGCGCGGGGTTGCGCCGCAGAGCCTTGAGGACTCGGCCGCAGAAATGAACCTATGGGCGGCAGAGCGTTTTGGCGCAGATGGGATCGCGATGGTCGATCATTCCGGACTTAGCGGTTCCTCACGTATGGCCCCCTTCGGTCTGGTCAATACGCTGGTGGCGGCGGGGCAGTCAGAGGAGCTGCGGCCGTTGCTTCGGTCCTTTACGCTGGCCGACAAAAACGGGCAGCCGGTCAAGGATCATCCGATCAAGGTCGACGCAAAAACGGGTACTTTGAACTTCGTCTCGGGTCTTGGCGGTTACATGACAACGGCAGATGGGGTGGATCTGGCCTTTGCGATCTTCACCGCCGATACCGCGCACCGTGCCACGATCCCGCGTGCGTCGCGCGAGCGCCCGGACGGCGCGCGGGCCTGGAACCGACGGTCTCGCACTTTGCAGCGCAATCTGATTGAGCGGTGGGGTACGCTCTACGGCAGCTAGGTCGTATGCCGCGCCCGTGCCCCGCGTTCGATAGCGGCAGCGTGCAGGCGGTCGATGCTCAGCTCGTACCGGATTTCTTCCAGCAGGCGCAATTCGGTTTCGGCCAGAGTGCCGTCAGCGGCGGCGACATCACAGGCCAGCGCGTAGGCGGTTTCGTTCAGGCGTTCGGGCAGGTTGTCACGGATCAGTCCGAACAGGGCATCCAGCCCGTCCACCTGCTCAAACAAATCAAACACGATCTGCGAGACGCGGCGGGTTCGGTCGATGTCGTAGCCTGCAAACACCGGCAGCATGTTGACCGCGCCTTCGATCTTGACCAGCTCGGCGGTTCGGATGTTCTCGTCCGAAGCGGAAATCGCCACCATGATCGCCACAAGGCAATCCTGCGGGGACATCGGATGTGGGGTTTGCTCGGTCATGGTGTCGTCCTGAATGAAACATTTGTTGCCGCACGATAGGAGCGGGTGCAAGGAGGTTCAACTGGTAGTTTTGGGGTGCAATGAATGCGATCGATGAGGGTGGGTGATTTCGGCTGCGATGTAAACGTCCGTTGAGAGCTTACACCTGCCGTCGACCAGGCTTCTATTCTTTGCATGTGCTGCGCGTCGCGAACCAAGCATTTCGGACTTTCACCGCCAGCATTCCAAAGCAGAACTTCGCCAAGTTAATTGGCCATACGGAAACGACCAGGCACTAGCTAAGATGCGTTTCAGTTGGGCGTCTTTCTATGCCTTGCACCGCCGGTCATGCCCGATATTTAGCAAGCTCACTCCAGAATAATTCTACAGCATCCGAAGTGTTCTGTGACTTACGCGCTGCGCAGATGTTCCACGTAAGGTTCTGTGCCATAGACACGGGTTTCACCGTCTTTGCATGGATCAGATCCGCAAATGTGTCCGCCATCCCTCCCACGATGTAGTCCGGTTCTGCCAACAATCCGGTCAGGAGGTTGTAGTCGTCGCATTCGATATGCGGCTGTGCATTCACCTTTTCGACGGCTTCAGCACCGCCACCAAGTGCTTTTGTCAAAGCGGCTTTCCAGTGTTTGTGGAGATGCGGAGATGCAAAGGGAAAATCGAATATGCCTGCCATCGTTTGCGGGCCACGCTGATGAATCTTATGGTCGCGATGTGCCACAAACTGGATTTGTTGTTTCTCCATCACCATAATCTCGACGTTGTCAGCTTCGGGTGTGTAGGTCAGGTCACCGAGGAACATGTCGAACTTTCCCGCCTGCAACAAATCAAGCGGTCGTGCGTAGGCGCTTACCAGAATTCGGAAACGAAGATCAGGCATCACTTGCCGCACTGATCGCAGGGCGGGCAGGATCAGGGTTCTCGTGGTCAGAGGCCCACAACCGATCAGCAAAGTGCCCGGCCCGGTTTCGCGCAAAGCGGCCACGCGCGTTGCATACTGGTTCAGGTCTTCGCGCAGCGCCTGGGCGATTGGCAAGAACTCCTGCCCTGCGCGTGTCAGAGTGCTGTTGTTTCGGCTTCGATGAAACAAAACAAGCCCCGTATAGTCCTCGGCCTGCCCGACATAGCGGGACAATGATGCGTTGGACACACCCATCGCACGGGCAGCATTTTGGAAACTGCCGATTTCAGCCAATGTAAGAAAAGCGGTCAAAGAGTTTTCGTTCATCATGCCGTCAAACACATTTCAGGTTTTGCTCTTTAGATTTCACAATATGAAATTCCGGTAAAGCTCTGTTGCGACGCGAAAGTTTCGACCGCTATCCCTGATCGGACTTTCGATATTCCCTTCACCGGTATCGTCTTCTACGTTCGCAGAGGTAAAAATGTTCATTTTTCGATCTATTGTGGTTTCCGCCACGCTGGCTACAGCTTCGGTCTGTGCCCTGCCAGTTTTGGCCGAAACCGACCAGCCCAATATCCTTGTCATCATGGCCGACGATGTCGGCTGGGCCAGTCTGGGCAGCTATCATCAGGGTGTGAAAAGTATCAAAACCCCCAACCTTGACCAGCTTGCTGCGGATGGTATGCGCCTTACGGATTACTATGCTCAGCCAAGCTGCACCGCCGGGCGATCTGCCTTTATCACCGGACAATTGCCAGTTCGGACGGGGATGCACACAGTCGGGCTGCCCGGAGATCCGGAAAAAGGTCTGAATGAAAAAGACCCTACTCTGGCCAACATCCTTAAATCTCTAGGCTACACCACCGGGCAATTTGGCAAAAATCACTTGGGCGATATGAACAAGTTTCTGCCAACTGTGAAAGGTTTCGATGAATATTGGGGCTGGCTTTACCACCTGAATGCGATGGAATACACCTCTGACCCCGATTGGCCCAAAGATCAGAAATTCAACGACACATTTGGCCCACGGAACATCATCCACGCCTATGCCACGGATACAATTGATGAAACTGTAGATCCTCGCTGGGGCCTGGTTGGAAAGCAGCGTATAATCGACGATGGCCCGGCTCCGCCCGATCGGCAAAAAACGCTCGACGATGAGGTGACGGCCCATACTCTGGACTTCATCAACCGCGCGGTCGATAGCGACACGCCCTTCTTTGTCTGGATGGCCCCGGCCCGAGCACATGTCTGGACACATCTGAGCCCCGAATACGAGGCAATGCTGGGCGACGGGCGCGGTTTGCAGGATGTCGTAATGAAAGAGCTTGACGACAACGTGGGCAAGGTCATGGCCCGTCTGGACGAACTTGGCATCTCGGACAACACTATTGTAGTCTTCACCTCGGATAACGGCCCCGAAACCATGACTTGGCCTGACGGTGGAACAACACCGTTCCGAGGCGAAAAAGGTACGACATGGGAAGGCGGCTTCCGCGTTCCTGCTATCATTCGCTGGCCCGGAAGAGTTTCCGCCGGGACCGTAAGCAACGGAATTTTTGCTGGTCTTGACTGGATGCCTACCCTCGTCGCCGCCGCCGGAGGACCTGACGATCTGCCTGGATCACTACTGAAGGGCTATGAGGGCTATCAGGTGCATCTGGATGGTTACAACCAACTGCCTTTCCTGACTGGTAAAGGTGAGAGCAACCGGGACGAGATTATCTACTATGAAGGTCCGGACCTGCAAGCGGTACGCCATGGTGATTGGAAAGCACATTTCACGATACAAACCGAAGGATGGGCAGGTCCAAAAGAGGAACTGAACGCGCCCCTGCTGTTCAACCTGCGCCGCGATCCCTATGAGAAGGCAGCTGAGGAATCGGGGATGTATACCCGTTGGATGGGCAACAAAATGTGGGCCTTTGGCCCTGCTGCCAAAATCGTCCAAAACCACCTGTCTACCTTCAAGGACTATCCTCCGCGGGGGCCGGACATAACCAACCAGGGCCATGTCGAAGAGCAGATATCGACCGAAGGTGGGATGTCGCAGTAGAAATCAAACCTCGGGGGGCATCACCTGTTGCCTCCCGATCTGTGTCAAGGATTTCATCGAGGGCCGCGAAAATCACGCTTCACCGCCTTTTTGCTATCGCACTGCCCGGTTCATCCCGCCGTCGGACAGTATACTCTGACCGTTGATATACCGGGCTGCATCGCTGGCGAGAAACACGCAAGCCTGCCCAATTTCTTCGAACGTTGCGGGCCGCTGAGCGGGGATTTCCCGGCGTGCCTGTTCGGACAGGTTCACGTTTTCGCAGAACCCCGGCAGCAGGTTGTTCATGCGAATGTTGTGCCGTGCATATCGGTCCCCGTAAAGCTTTGAGAAACTATGCAATGCTCCACGCAGCATGCTCATGGGATAGGGCGCACGTGGCTCGATTGTGTTCATGGATGAGATATTTACGAATGCACCGCCGCCTTGTTCGATCAGAATGGGCGTGACGATACGGGCGATCTTGACGACATTTAGCACATACATGTCCAGACTTTCGTGCCATAACTCGTCGCTGAGTTCCAATAGCGGTCCGTCAAAGTCAGGATCGAAACCGACGGTTTTGATGGCTTCAGGCACCGTTCCACCGTGACCCATATTACTGACGATTGCATCAATCCGTCCATATTTGCTCATGGTGTCGTCGACCATCGCTTGCAAATCATCGACATCTAATACAGAGCCGCGACGGCCAATGCCCTCAAGTTCCTCCGCCAATTCAACCGAGCGGTTGGACGGAGACATAAGCGAAACCTTATAGCCGGCTTTCGCCATTTCAATGGCACAACCCCGGCCAATTCCCTGTCCTGTACCTGTCATCAAAGCAACTTTGGTATCGGGCATGGTATGTCCTTTCTTTGGGCGCACAGTGTGTGAGGTTTATTGATCTGTGGTCAGTGTAACTGCCGGAAACAAAGCAGACCTATCGAGTTTTTGGGGCAATGCTGTTAGGTTTTCTCACATGCCGGAGAACCTTAGACATCTACGTGCCCTTCAGGCCTTTGATGAAACCGCAACCCACTCCAGCCTGACCAAGGCAGCGGATGTTCTGAACGTCACCCACGGGGCGATCAGTCGGCAAATTAAGCTGCTGGAACTGCATCTTGGCGTAACGCTTTTTCATCGCCGCCCAAATGGGGTTGAACTGACCAGTGCCGGGGAGCTTCTGCATCAATCGACGCGCGGGGCATTTTCGGCGTTGCAACTGGGCGTGATGGAGGTGAAGCGGCTGCATCACCGCCAGTCGATTACGGTGTCGTTGTCAACATCGCTGGCGCTTAAATGGCTTGTCCCGTTGCTCAGTTCATTTCAGCAAGAACATCCGAGTATCGCGTTGCTGCTGGACACAAATGATCGATTTGCGGATTTTGATGCGTCTGAGGTCGATGTCGCCCTGCGGTTCGGGGAACCCGGTTGGGACGGGCTCTATCATGAGCAGATAAGACAAGAGGACCTGATTGTTGTAGCAGCGCCATCCCTTGTTGGTAAAACCCGACTGCCGATGCCCGCCGAGAATGTGGCTGATCTTCCACTCTTGCATGATGCCTACAACGTCGGGTGGGAAAGCTGGGCTGCGCAGGTCGGGCTGGGCGCTGACCGGATCAATTCGCAGAGCATCAAGTACGTGGACAGCGCGGTTCTGTTGGAGGCTGCGATTGACGGGCAAGGTGTAGCGTTGGCAAGACATCTCTTGGCGGAGAGGGATTTGGAACTTGGTCGCTTGATCCGCCTCGATGAAAGCCGGGTTCCATTGGATCGGGGGCTCTATTTCGTCTGCCGCCCCGGCGATCAGGAACGGGTCACCGTGAGAATTTTCAGGAAATGGCTTATGTCGATTTAATCTTTTGCCTTGCTTGCAAATCCGCGAGAGCGATCAACAGACTACGTTTTTCAGAATGCCGCAATGCCCCGTGCTGCGGACACTTGTAACCAAGACCAGATATGGATTGTACGCCGTTCATGCGCATAGAGGCATGAAAATCACCACCCTTTATTGACTCATACTGCACCTGCACAATAACAGGGGCCGGTCCGGGCGCATGGGGTGTCTGGCACGTTTCCCGATGGAGTATCCAAATGTCTGACCTGCGTGAAACCGCGATGACGTCCAAGGCGTGGCCGTTTGAAGAGGCGCGGCGGTTGCTCAAACGGTATAAGCAGGGCGCTCCGGAGAAGGGATATGTGCTGTTTGAGACGGGTTATGGCCCCTCGGGTCTGCCGCATATCGGGACCTTTGGTGAGGTGGCGCGGACCACGATGGTCAAGCGCGCGTTTGAGGCGCTGTCGGATATCCCGACCAAGCTGATCTGTTTCTCTGACGATCTGGATGGGATGCGGAAAGTTCCCAGCAATGTGCCGAACCCCGAGGCGCTGCAGGATTATCTGCAATGTCCGCTGACCTCGGTGCCGGACCCGTTTGGTGAATATGACAGCTTTGGTGAGCATAACAATGCGATGCTGCGCCGGTTCCTCGATACTTTCGGGTTCGAGTATGAGTTCTATTCGGCTCGCGAGTTTTACCGCTCGGGCCAGTTCGACGAGATCCTGAAGCGCGCCGTTGAGAAGTATGACGACGTGATGGCCATCATGCTGAAAAGCCTGCGCGAAGAACGTCAGCAGACCTACTCGATCTTCCTGCCGATCCATCCCGAGACCGGGCGGGTTCTGTATGTGCCGATGAAGAAGGTTTGCGCCGATACCTACACTGTCACCTTCGATGACGAGGATGGCAAGGAATGGACGCTGCCCGTGACTGGCGGCAATGTGAAGCTGCAGTGGAAGCCTGATTTTGGCGCGCGCTGGGCCGCTTTGGGCGTTGATTTCGAAATGTATGGCAAGGAACATGCCACCAACGAGAAGATCTATGACGCGATCTGCCGGGCTTTGGGAGGTCGTGCGCCTGAGCATTTCTCGTATGAACTGTTCCTCGATGAGAACGGCCAGAAGATTTCGAAGTCGTCGGGCAATGGTGTTTCGATCGATGAATGGCTGACCTATGCGCCCACCGAGTCGCTGGCCTATTTCATGTATCAAAAGCCCAAGACCGCGAAGCGGATGCATTTCGATGTGATCCCAAAGGCGTATGATGAATATCATCAACAGTTGCGGGCCTATCCGGGACAGGACCTGAAGGCTCAGCTGAATAATCCCGTCTGGCATATCCATGGTGGCGACGTTCCGGAATCCACCCTGATGGTTCCGTTTGCGATGCTGTTGAACCTGGCGTCCGTGTCTGGGGCCGAGGACAAGGAGGCGCTGTGGGGCTTTATCCGCCGTTATGCGCCCGAGGCCACTGCCGAGACCCATCCCGATCTGGATCAGGCGGCGGGCTTTGCAGTGAGGTACTTCAACGATTTCGTCAAGCCGACGCGCCAGCATCGCGCGCCGACGGATCAGGAGCATGAGGCGCTGGAAGCATTGAGGGCGGCCTTGGAAGCCTATGACGGGCCGATGGAAGACGAGGCACTGCAATCGGTGGTCTATTCCATCGGGCGTGAGCGGTTCGATCCGATGCGCGGCTGGTTCACGGCACTTTACGAAGTGCTGTTGGGGGCGTCGCAAGGGCCTCGGTTTGGTGGGTTCATCGCGCTTTATGGCGTGCCAGAGACGATTGCTCTGATCGACAAGGCGCTGGCCGGGGAATTGGTCTGATTTGACCTGATCCAGTGTGGGGCTACCCTTGCATCAGGAGGTGGCCCCATGCGTCGACTATTGCTTGCTGTATCCCTGAGTGCCGGACTGGCAACCGGAGCTTTTGCTCAGAGTGACGAGATTGAGGCCAATATCTCGGCGCAGATTCAGGCCTTCAAGGCGGATGACTTTGCCACCGCCTTCACCTTTGCTAGCCCCAATATCCAGCGGCTGTTCGGCGATCCCGAGAATTTCGGGATCATGGTGCGCCGCGGCTATCCTATGGTCTGGCGGCCTGCGGATGTGAGGTTTCTGGAGCTGCGCGAAATTAGCGGAGCCCTGTGGCAGAAGGTCATGATCACTGATGGTGACGGACGGGTGCATCTGCTGGACTACCAGATGATCCGGCAGGAAAACGGCTGGAAGATCAACGGTGTACAGTTGCTGGGCAACTCCGACCCGGCGGCCTGAGGCAACACCACCGTCACGGTGGTAAGAGCCGCGATTAATCCCTTTTCGATACTCAGACCCATGCGCTTGGGCTCAGGGCCCGGGCGGTTTCGGGTTTTGGCGCGCGTGCTTGGCGCGATTGGGAAAGGGATTTTACATGAACAAGGCAATCACCGACGGCATCGTGTTCATGCCGCCCGCCTATGCGGCTGGTCTTGGGGTCTGGTCCAGTGGCGACGGCACGCCGGGCTCTCCGACCTATGAGGGGTCGGGCACGGGGGTGTTCGTTCCGGCGGATGCGGATTTCGCTGGCTGTCTGGAAATTTATAAGACGGCAGAACCGCAGCGACTGCGGTATATGGGGCAAACGCCTTTGTTGCCGGGCTGCTATCTGCAGATCAAGGCGCGGGTGAAGGCGATCAGCGGGCCGCTGCCCGAGGTGCGGATCGCCGGCTGGGCCGGAGGAGCCGGAGATGCGCACGTGGACGGATTGGCCGAGCAGGGTCCGGCGGTGCAGCTGACCGGCTATGGCACCGTGCATGAGGTGACGGCCATCGTGGGCACGGGCCTGCGCCCCGGCGTGGATATGCCCTGGGGCAATGCGGCGCTTTATGGCCATTTTGGATTAGATATCGAAGGCACCAACGGTGCGGTGGTGCGGGTGGATGATATCGAGATCGAGGATGTGACCTCGGTCTTCCTGCGCGATTTGATTGGTCTGGTCGACGTGCGCGATTTCGGCGCTGTGGGTGACGGGGTCACCGATGACTCGGCAGCGTTTGAGGCGGCGGATCAGGCAGCGAATGGGCGCAAGGTTTATATTCCGCAAGGTGAGTTCCGGCTGGAAGAGAACACTAACATGGCGTCCGAGGTCGCGTTTGACGGCACCGTCACGATGCCGGTCGACAAGATGCTGCTGCTGACCAAGAATTTCGATCTGCCCACCTATATCACCGCCTTTGGTGATGAAATGCTGGCGTTTAAAAAGGCGTTTCAGGCGTTGCTGAACAGCTCGGACCATGAATCGCTGGATCTGGGCGGGCGCAAGATCGCGGTGACCGAGCCCATCGATATGGCGGCAGCGGTGCCGAACCGGACGGGTTATGCCACCCGTCGAGTGGTGCGCAACGGGCAGTTTGATGTGAAAAGCAGCTCGAATTGGGATACCGAAACCTTCACCTCGGTTGCGACCTACAGCCCGTCTGATCCTGATACGCTGACCAACGTGGCCAATGTGGCGAATATACCGGTGGGGTCGCTGGTCACCGGCAGCGGGGTCGGGCGTGAGGTTTATGTGCGGTCGAAAAACGAAAGCACCGGTGAAATCACGCTGAGCGCGCCGACCTATGATGCTGCGGGGACGCAGACCTTTACCTTCACGTCGTTCAAATATCTGCTAGATTTCAGCGGTTTCAGTGCGCTGCAGAAGTTCAACATGGAAGGGATCGAGTTCCAGTGTAACGGTCGGTGCAGCGCGATCCGGCTGTCTCCGGGCGGGAACACTTTTGTACTGAAAGACTGTTTCATCAGTCGCCCGAAGGACCGGGGTATCACATCAATCGGGCGCGGATGTCAGGGGATGCTGATCGATGGCTGTCAGTTCCTATCGACCGAGGAAAGTCTGGACGTGCCGGACCGAAGCTCAATCGCGCTGAACGCCAATGCCAACGACGTCAAGCTGCGCCACAACCGGGCCACGCGGTTCCATCATTTCGCGGTGCTGAGCGGCGACAACAATCTGGTGCTGGGCAACCACTTCTTCCAGGGCGACAACGTCGCGAACGGGGTGCGCAACGCTGGGTTGGTGATCATCGGCGGCTATAACAGTTCGTCCATCGCCGAGAACTATGTCGATAACTGTTTTATCGAATGGACCAACGAGCACGATGCCAACCCGGATTACTTCACCAGCTTCTCGTTCAGCGCGCTGAGCATCACTGATAACATCTTTTATGCCAGCGATGTTGCCCCCTGGTTCAGCTATCTGGTGATCCGCCCCCATGGCACAGGGCATTTCCTGAACGGGCTGACCGTGACCGGCAACAAGTTCCGCGTCAACAACGTGCGGATTGACCGAGTGGACCGGGTCGATACCAGTTTTGCCGATCTCGACCCGGAAAGGCACAAGAGGGTGTGTTTCGAGAACAATACGTTCCACGGCATCGATACGCCTTGCGCCAATCCATTGCGGCTGCAGCACACGCAAAGCTCACCGTCATCAGCCTGGACCGTCAGTTCGCAGGGCCAATTGCCGTTCGGGGGCAGGGCGCGCGGGTGTGATGCGGTTGTTGCCCTGGGAAGCCTCAGGACATCGTTGAATGCGGTGCGCTATACCGCGCCATATGTCGAGTTGCGACAGGGATCGGGCCAGAGCGATATCCGCCTGCGCTGGTCCGAAGGCTTGCGTGGTGCGGTTTCGACCATTCTGCGGATTGATACCTGATTGATGTGGTGGGCCGCCTGAATGTAGGCGGCCCATCTTTAATAGCTGCGCCACAATCCAAATTTGATCCCGATGTTATCATCAGCCGAATTGCGCTCGGCACCCAGAATCCAGGTGAGTCTGCCCGTCTTTGGGCGATACATCAGCGAAGGTCGCACCCTCCAGTACCATGGTCGGTCCGAAACATAAGAAGTTTCGATCTGCAGGAGCGGGTCAAACCGTCGACCCGAGGACAGACCGGCCGTGAAATCCAATTTGCGGATCACTGCCTCATGGGTGCGGTTTTCGAGCGCTGCGTCGACATTGATCCATCCGCCTCCCAATCCGGTTTGAATGCTTTTGCCGTAGGAAAGTGTTGCTTTGTACATTGCCCAACTACTGTACTGGCGATGGTGCGCGCCAACGCCGAACTCGGCCGCCAGACGCCCTGCTGACCCCATGTCTGCAACCGGCACGCGTGCAAAGACCAGCGCGTGCCCATACAAATCCTGATGCTCCTCGGCATCCAGTCCGATCGTGAGTTTCGGCCGCAATCCCCACTCGGTATAAAGCGAGGATTTGTACTTGTAGACGTCTTCCTCTTTGAAAGCGGTCACAGATAACGCGGTGAAGCTTGACCCCTTCTCGCGGAGCCACGCACCGGACCATGCCGGAGTGCACACCATAAAAAGCAGCGGAATGACGAGAACCAGACGAGCCATGGGGGCAGCATCGGCAGACATGGTTAACGGATGGTTAGTTTCTTGTTCATCTTTGAGAAAGATTTTTTGATCCAAAAACATTGTCTATGTGCAGGAAAAGGGTGGCGTTTTCAAAAGCTGTGCTAGGCTCGGGTCAGCTATAAAGGAGGAGCCTTATGCCGCAGATTTCCAAAACCAACAGCTATCAGACTGTCATCACCACCTTCGAGATGACCCCCGGAACCTGCCAGGACCTTCTTGAGGCGCTGACCGATGCTTATGCCGAGTTCATTTCGAAACAGCCGGGTTTCATTTCAGCCGGATTGCATGTGAATGATGCCCAGACGCGGATTGCCAATTATTCACAATGGGAGCGCCGCGAGGATTTCCTGGCGATGTTGCGCACACCGGAGATGCGAGAGCGGAATCGCAGGGTTAACGAGCTGTGCAAGAGCTTTGAACCGGTGATGTACGATGTCGCCGAGACATTCGGTGAGACCTGATCTGAGTCAATGCACGGCCGCCACCGGTCGCGCAGTATAGCGGCACAACTACGGAGGCGCGAGCCATGTATCATAACATTCTTGTTCCCATTTCCTTTGATGCCGAACGGGACAGCTCGGCAGCGTTGAAGATGGCAGAGCTACTGTCGACGCCCGAGGCTGCGGTTACGCTGCTGCATGTGGTAGAGCACATTCCGGATTATGCGATCTCGTACATGCCCGCCGAGTATCTGTCCGAAGCGCGCAAGGCCATCCAGACCGAGCTTGATGCTCTGGCGGCGCGCGTCCCGAATGCGAAGGGGCTGGTGGTTGAAGGCCATTCCGGGCGAACGATTCTGGACTGGGCCGAAGTGAATAAGCCTGACCTGATAATCCTGGCTTCGCACCGCCCGGGGATGCAGGACCTGCTGTTGGGTTCAACCGCGACCCATGTGGTGCGCCACGCCAAATGTGCCGTGCATGTGGTGCGATAAAGTCGAGCTTTTTCCAAGCCGACCCCGATTGCGGCCATGGCTTTGCCACATACCGCGTGTAAGACCTATGGCATGACAACCGGGAAACCAACGAAAGACACCGATCCGAACCCTCGTCTTACACGGCGGCAACGGCGGGCAGACGCGTTGCGCAGGCAGGCTCTGTCTCCGGTGCGTATTCTACTGATGGTGCTGGCCTTGCCCTTAACCACAGGAATGATCGCAATCGGTGTCTACCTGCGCGTTTCAGACTACGAACGTCATGAAGCGGTGATCCATCTGGTGGCGCTGGCTGGGTGTGATGCTGTGGAGATGCTGGGTTTCGGGCCTTTTCGCGAAGGAAGGCCCGGATACCATAAGCGCAATGATCCCGATGGCGATGGTGTCGCCTGTGGCTCGTTTGCCTTGCAGAAACCACGCAATGTCGCGATGCCGGGAGATATCCAAGCCAATCCCCGGAATCTTCAGACCCCGAAACAGCGCACTGTCGGAACGGCAAAATTTTTGAAGCCTTGAATCGGAGGGGGGCGAAATCTTGAGAAGATTTCGGTGCGCTTTCTTTTCAAGAAAGCGTTGCGTGGCTCAGGTGAGCCAACGCACGGGCGCGCGGTTGCAGAAGATTACGATCTGGCCCGAGTTTTCCACCACTTGATAACCACGACGATTGATTTCGGCCATAAAACGCTCCATCCCGGCAAAGCGCTCTATATCGCGCGCCTTGCGACGGATTACGCCACCTTGCTGCACCGCCTTGGAGGCGAATAGATCACTGAGCCAGACCTCAGGCGAGAGGGGAGAATTACAGTTATACATCGCCTATGATTTGGCGCAGCTAGGTTAATGCCGGGTAAAGAAAGTTGCGCCCGCAAAGCGGGTCTTGCCTTGTCCTGACCAGAGCGCCACAGTCGCCGCGATGACTCGTGATGAATTCAATGCCTTTTGCTCGGACCTCAAAGCCACCAGCCATGTCGTGCAGTGGGGCAACGCAGATGTCTGGAAAGTAGGCGGCAAAGTCTTTGCCATCTGTGGTTGGAACGACGGAAAGGATGCGTTTACCTTCAAGGCTACCGATCTTGCCTTTGAGGTCCTCGGAGATGAGCCAGGTATCCGCCCAGCGCCCTATCTGGCATCGCGAGGTATGAAATGGCTGCAGGTTTACGATGAACGTGGCATGAGCGACGCGTCGCTGCGAGATCATATTGTAATCTCATACGATCTGGTCGTAGCTAAGCTGACCAGAAAGGCGCGGGCAGAGCTGGGCCTTTAAGGCGGTCAGTCTTTCATGGCGTGCAGCAGCTCAAGCAGTTTTTTCCGGTCATCATCGTCGGCATAGTCTCCGCTGGCCAGCCGTTCGGCGATGCTCAGGCGCAGACGGTCATGTTGTGTGCGAACCTCTTCGCCCGCCGTTTCCGCGAGGGTCTTCATGATCACTGCCACCGCCTGCTGCCGTTTGGTGGTGGGATTGGCGATGTAGTCCACAAGGCTTTGCTGTCCGGAATCAAGGATGTTTTCGGCCAGATCACGCAGTTGATCCCCATTTGGAAGCAACGGCGTAGGGGCATCTTGCGGTGGCAGAATCTCAGGCGGGTTGCGCGGGGTTTCCGCGAGCGCATTGGTGCCGTCAACAAAGGCTTCGGTGATCATCCGCGTGATCCTGATCGCGCGCGGATCTTTAAACAAAGTCGAGGCAATAGCTACGCCGTAGTCGGTATAGACCCACGGATTGACCCGTCGGCCACCGCGGCCTTCGGGTTTTGAGATCACTTTCTGTGATTGCAAATCCGCGACCTCTGCGTCGGAAAGCTGAAAGCGGTAGCCTTCGAACAGATCCTTATTGCGCGAGACGGCCTGATTGAAGGCGCTGACGGATTTCCCGTAAAACTGCGCCAGATCTTCTGCCAGAACCACGCGTACACCGCGCACCCGATGAATGGCGTTTTGGACCTCTTGAGGGCTGGGCAGGTTTTCCGGGTTCGTCATCATATCCGTTTGGAATCACAATTTGTGATTTCAAACGTGACGCAGGGAGCGCTGGGCTGCAAGTTTGAACTGCAGGTAGGTTCGATGTCTCTTGCCGAGAGGTCTGCCAGATTCGGCCAATACCCTGATGGAAATAACCTTTTTGAAAGAACAAGCTTGCCCTCTATCAAGTTGACAATCCTAATGGATTGACTGATACAAACGGAACAAGACCGGGCCGTTAGCTCAGCTGGATTAGAGCAGGGAACTTCTAATTCTCAGGTCGGGGGTTCGAGTCCTCCACGGCTCGCCATTTTTTCAGATGTTTTTCGAAACGGGGCAAGGGTACGGCCCTTATATCTGAATTCAAAGCGGTCGGTCAGACTGCACCAAGCGGGTGCATTCAGCTTTTCCCTCAGCGTTTTGGGCTGGACGTAAGGTCCAACCGCATAAACGCGCTGTTTGGATCGGCGTCATAGCCGTAGATCGGACCGCAATAGGAATATCCCAATGTTTCATATAGCTTGCGTGCTGCGTCATATTCCGAGAGATGATTTGCGCCAGTTTCCAGGACAAGTGCGGAAACGCCCTCGGCTCGGGCCAGATCGGCAAGATGGTTCATGATCACACGCGCCAATCCTCGGCCGCGCGCAGCAGCAACCACGTGCACCGATTTAACTTCGGCAGTGCCATCCGGCAGCGCCTTAAGCGCACCACAACCCAAGGGTTTACCCGCCTCATAAATAGCCCAAAAGCGAATGCCCGGCTCGCGCAGGGCATCAATGTCCAGCGTATGATTTGAGGTTTGCGGTGTCGCGTCCCAGCTATGGGCGAGATGCGCTTGAATGATCGGGCGCAGATCCTTGGCGCCGGGGTCTGCTTGGCGGATGTCGATCATTCACTGGGCCTTGTCAGTGGGTCCAGGGAGCGCGCCGGTCAGTGGCGAAATTCTCACCATAGCCGCGCGCCCGCAGGTTCGGTTTGCGCTTGTGCGGCTCGCATACCTGCGCGTCGATACCGTTGTCTTTGGCATAGTCCAGCGCCTCTTCCTTGGTATCGAACTTCAGACGCACCTGCGTTTGGGTGTCATTGGACGATGTCCAGCCCATCAGCGGATCGACCTCACGCGCAGAAGCCGGGGCGTATTCCAGAACCCATTTGCGGGTTTTGGCCATCCCCGAGGTCATCGCGTTTCGCGAAGGCTGGTAAATCCGTGCGCGCATGTCGCCTCTCCGTACTCACTTGGTGGGCTTGTTTATGCGTCAGAGCGCGCGCCGGGACAAGATGACAATTGTCGCGGGTCGCATGGACTGCCTAATGACAGGTATTGTCATTAGTTCGGGGTAGAAAATGCGCAGACTTATAAGGACAGCAGGATGCTTCACCAAGAACGCCACCTCGACATCAACGCCCGACCCAATGAGATTTGGGCCATCCTCCGCCGCTTTATGCATATCGATGAGTTTGCCCCGCAGGTGACATCGGTTGATGCTTTGACTGCCGGATCGGATGGTGTTGGGTCACAGCGCCGGTGTCACTTCGCGAACGGCACATCATTGGTCGAAGAGGTGACGGATTGGCAGGTTGACCGCGGCTACACCGTGCGGTTGTCGCAGATGGCGATGCCTCTGCGCGAAGCAAAGGCGGCGATTGCCATCACACCGCTGTCCGACACGCGCAGCCGTGTTATCTGGAGTATGGATTTTCGTATGAAATATGGACCGTTGGGCTGGCTAATGGGACAAACCCTGTTGAAGATGATGATGGGCCGCGTGCTGGCCGAGAACCTGTCGGCCTTGGCGGCGAAGGTTCAAACGCACCGCGAAGCCCAACCCCGGACCGCTTAGCTGAAAATGAATCCAGATCAGCCCTTGCAGATGGACAAAATAAGAACAAATGTAGGGGCCTGACCCGGAGCCCGCCCATGCCTTATGCCCATTCCGACAAGACTCAACTGACCGCAGACGACGTGCGCGCGCGTCTGAAACTGGAGGGCGGCAAGCAGTTCGTCATGCACACCGAGTTCGCACCGGCTGGCGACCAGCCGACGGCGATTAAAGAGCTGGCAGGTGGTGTGAATGATGGTGAGCGAGATCAGGTCCTGCTGGGTGCGACCGGGACGGGCAAGACCTTCACCATGGCCAAGGTGATTGAAGAAACGCAGCGGCCTGCGATCATCCTGGCGCCAAATAAGACGCTGGCAGCGCAGCTGTACGGGGAATTCAAGGGCTTCTTCCCAGAGAACTCGGTCGAGTATTTCGTTTCCTATTACGACTATTACCAGCCAGAAGCCTATGTGCCGCGGTCGGACACGTACATCGAGAAAGAATCGCAGATCAACGAACAGATCGACCGGATGCGCCACTCGGCCACGCGGGCGCTGCTGGAACGCGATGACGTGATCATCGTCGCCTCGGTCTCGTGCATCTACGGTATCGGTTCGGTCGAGACCTATGGAGCGATGACACAGGATCTGAAGGTGGGTCATGAGTATGACCAGAGGCAGGTGATGGCTGATCTGGTTGCCCAACAGTACCGCCGCAACGATCAGGCTTTCCAGCGCGGGTCCTTCCGGGTGCGTGGCGATTCCCTGGAAATCTGGCCGACCCACCTTGAGGACCGTGCTTGGAAATTCTCGTTCTTCGGCGAGGAACTGGAAACCATCACCGAGTTCGACCCGCTGACCGGCGAACGCGCGGCAACGATGGAGCAGGTGCGGGTCTATGCGAATTCGCACTACGTCACGCCGAAGCCAACGATGAATCAAGCGATCATTGGGATCAAAAAGGAACTCCGCATCCGGTTGGATCAGCTGGTTGGCGAGGGCAAGCTGCTGGAAGCTCAAAGGCTGGAACAGCGTACGAACTTCGATCTGGAAATGCTCGAGGCCACCGGCGTCTGCAACGGGATCGAGAACTACTCGCGCTACCTCACGGGTCGCGCGCCTGGTGAACCGCCGCCAACCCTGTTCGAATTCATTCCGGACAACGCGATTGTCTTCGCCGACGAGTCCCATGTCAGCGTCCCGCAGATCGGCGGCATGTACCGTGGCGACTATCGGCGCAAGTTCACGCTGGCGGAACACGGGTTCCGCCTGCCATCCTGCATGGACAATCGCCCGCTGAAGTTCGAGGAATGGGACGCCATGCGCCCGCAATCCGTCTTTGTCTCGGCCACCCCGGCGAAGTGGGAGATCGAACAGACCGGCGGTGTCTTCACCGAACAAGTGATCCGCCCCACGGGTCTACTGGACCCAGAGGTTGAAATCCGCCCGGTGTCGATGCAGGTGGACGACCTGCTGGACGAGGTGCGCAAGGTGGCCGCCAACGGATTCCGCACGCTGGTGACAACGCTGACCAAACGCATGGCCGAGGACCTGACCGAATACCTGCACGAACAGGGCATCAAAGTGCGCTACATGCACTCGGACATCGACACGCTGGAACGCATCGAAATCTTGCGCGACCTGCGGCTTGGCGCATTCGACGTGCTGGTCGGCATCAACCTGCTGCGCGAAGGGCTCGACATCCCAGAATGCGGGCTGGTCGCCATTCTGGACGCGGATAAAGAGGGTTTCCTGCGCTCGGAAACCTCACTGATCCAGACCATCGGTCGCGCCGCGCGCAACGCCGATGGGCGGGTGATCATGTATGCCGACAAGATCACCGGCTCGATGGAGCGCGCCTTGGGCGAGACCAACCGCCGCCGCGCCAAGCAGCTGGCCTATAATCAGGAACATGGCATCACCCCGGAAACGGTGAAAAAGAATGTCGAGGACGTTCTGGCCGGTCTCTACGAAGGCGATGTCGACATGAACCGCGTCACCGCCACCATCGACAAACCGATGCACGGCGCGAATCTCGAGGCGCATCTGGACGGTCTGCGCGAGAAGATGCGCAAAGCCGCCGAGAACCTCGAATTCGAAGAGGCCGCCAATATCCGGGATGAGATCAAACGTCTGGAAGCGGTCGATCTGGCCGTCGCCGACGACCCCATGGCGCGCCAATGGGCGGTCGAGAAAGCCTCGGAAGACGCGGTGAAATCGCGCGGGCGGTCAACGGCTGGCAGGCCGGGGCAGCGGGGTGGGAATGTGAAGAGACGGAAGCGGTGAAGAATTTGCTCCACTAATATTTAGGAAAAGGTATGAAGTTAGATATACTTAACGAGATCAACCTCAAGAACGAGAAATGTGTTAGCGAAAAACAGATCGCAGAACTGATAAAGAAGTCACCGGGGTGTCTCGGGCTAGGTGAATTGGATTTGGTCGGCGTAGAAGTACCGCAGGTTGGTGGCGGCTTTCTAGATCTTCTTCTTCAGGATGGTGAACCGACTCGTTACTGCGTGGAAGTTCAACTTGGCAAAACTGATCCTTCTCACATTATTCGAGCAATAGAGTATTGGGATTTGCAGCGTTCGCGTTACAAAGGGATCGATCACGTTTGCGTGTTGATTGCAGAAGAAATCACTGGACGCTTCTTCAACGTTATCACACTGCTAGGAAACTCAGTGCCGATAGTTGCAATTAAGCTTTCGGCCACAAAAAACGATCTCGGATTGAGTATCATGTTCTCTAAAATCTTGGATACCCGGCAAGAGTATTATGGAGGCGATAAGGAACTCGACGAGTACGTTGAGGTAGATCGCTCATATTGGGTTGAGCGCGCATCCTCAGCGTCGATTGGTGTTGTCGAACGGATTTTCACTTTAATGAAAGATCAGATATCTAACTCTGAGCTAAATTTTGCCAAACATTATATTGGACCAAAAATCGAAGGTCGTTCGAGAAATTTTTGTGTCTTTCATCCTAGAAAATCGACGATGGTTCTTGAGGTTAAATTACCTCTGGAAGCAGAGATTTTGGCGTCAATCGAAGAATCTAAGTGTGATTATCTTGGCTACAACCAAAGGTATGGGACCTATAAATTCAGTTTGAAGTCCGATGATGAAGGGCTGAATGATCAGTTTCTCGTAGGGCTGATCTGCAAAGCTCACGATCAAATGATGAACTGATTTTTGTAGCAAGCGTAGGATGGGTGCTCACACCCATCTCACCCGTGACTATACAACAACCGATAAAACCCTCTCAGATCACGGTGCCAACGTCTTAGAAGTCAAACAGCTCATCCAGAAAGCCGCCGCGTTTCTTCTTTTTACGGTATCCGTGATCAGATCGGTCATCATAACCCCGCTGCGGCGGTGGCGGCGGCGTATGGTCGGCAGAGCGATCGATGATTTTGTCCAGCTCTCCACGGTCCAGCCACACGCCACGACATTGCGGACAATAATCAATCTCGACCCCGCTCCGCTCGGTGATTACCAGCTGAGTTCCATCAATCGGACATTGCATCAGACGCTCTCCTTTTTCTGTCCTGAACAGATGGGAGCGCGCGCAGGGATTTTCACCCCACTGCGACCGCACGTCCCGCTATGGGCAAAGCTATAGGGCAGAGTTGGCCCGGTCCCGCGCTGCCCCCTTCAGCATTGGAATTCACAAATTGAGGTTCCAAATGGTTGCCATGGCGAACCCTAAGAAATTTCTCAGCAGCTGATGGGTGCAAAGACCGATTGTCTCTGTCTTCGAGCCCTCAATGCTGGGTTGGATACTCCCCAAAACGCGATGGAAATGCGCTTGGGGCTCACCTCAAAACGCAGGCGAAACCCAAACGTGAATTGGTCTAACGAGATGCGTGCTACGAGACCGCAGAACGACCCGAGTTTGGACAAAATTCCGCCCAAAATCGTCAATAGCCGCCACAGTGCAACAGATCGAATACAGATTGGAAATCAATGAAAAAGGCAGCTCTTCTTCTTGCCCTATTGCCAGCAGCCGCAGTTGCTGAGGAGCGGGTGTTTGAATGTGAGGCACCGGATGCGGAACACCCGGAAATGGCCGCTCGGCTTGTGAAGTATGATGGCCAGCAAAAGGGCCACATTACGATCGGGGACATCGACAAGGATGTGGATGTGTTTCCCGGCCTCGACACCCTGACCTATCTGTATGTCGGTGAGGATTACACGCTGAATTATAACGTTCACCCTGAGAAGGGCACGTTCGACTACTCTGCCTCGGGCAGCAAGTCAGGATGGGGCAAGGGAACGTGCGTAGAGACCACGGGCCAATAATGGCGTTCGAATAGAATGGTTTAAGGCGCGGTCGAGACGGGAGTCTGGTCGCGCCTTTGCTTTTGTTCCGAGATCAAGTTCGCACAGCTGATCCAAGCATTTGCAACATAATTACGAGCCAAGGCGGAACTTGGTCGGTGTCATTCCGGTCTGGCCCCTGAAAAAGCGTGTGAAATGGGATTTGTCGGAGTAGCCGAGCATCAGACCGATCTCAGCTATTGTCATTTTGTCTTCTCCGAGGTGTTCCTTGGCGACATCGACACGAAGCCGTTTGATTTCGCGGGGCAGCGTTGTGCCTTGCTGCTGAAGCGCCTTAAGAAACCGTTCCGGCTGTATTCCCAACAATCCAGCCACCACCTCTGGTCCCAAATCGGTTTCATCCAGCTTATCGCGTAAAACAGATCGCAAAGCAGCTACTACGGTTACTTCTTCATCTTGTCGCGGTGAGGCGATGGGCTTGGCAGAGCCCTCAGAGACATGGTGCAAAAACAACCATTCCACAGGAAAACTAATTTGCATTCCGGGATCGGTCCCAAGGCCGACCTCGATCCCTTTGTAATCGATAGGTAGTCCGTTGATGTATCTGCTTTCCCATCGCACACGAGAAGAATCCCAGGCATCTCCGACGACGGTCTGCAATAGGCGTACATAGATTGCGGCACCAAATCCGGTCACCTGAATGGGTGGGACAGTAGGCTCTTGTTGCCTCTCGATACGATAAGTCGCTTTGTCCGCTTCAATGACAAGGCTATGTCGCACAGAATTGGATTCCTGCGGTACAAGCCCCACGAAACGGGTAAAGAACTCGAACAGCGTCTTTGTCGATTGCAGGGCCTGAGCGAACGGAGGCCACTGTTGCAGGTCAAACGTCTCCCCTACTTTCAGTCCAAGGTATCGATCCCCTGATACTTCTGAGAAGGCATTTACCAAACCATAGACCAACTCTGAGTGCACGAACACGGCTGGGTCAGACAACAGTTCGGCTTTCAGGCCGACCTGATCCAATGCTGGTTGCGGATTGATCTTACGTTCGGTGAGATATTGCAGGAACGGAGCAGCTAAGGAGAGGCGAATAAAGCCCTCGCTATGCTCTTGAGAGGTGGAGTTGAAAGGCAAGCTCGTCACCCTTGTCTGGATTAGTTTTAAGAAGTGGCCATTTTTTCAATCACTTTCGAACATCCTAATTCGAAAGTGGCAACCGAGCCAAGATTTTCCGGACTACAGTTTGCAAAACACGAATATGAAGGGAGTGCTTATGTCCGGTCTACGAATGTCCCTTTGCTCGGCGGTAATTGTCGCTGCAGGTCTATCTTTTTCAACGTCCGTGCAGGCTCAGGATCAAGAAGAACCTCAAACGCTGTTTACCAATGTGCATGTCTTCGATGGCGTGAATGAACAGCGTATCGAGAATGCCAGCGTATTGGTCGAGGGTAATCTGATTAAGGCCGTATCAACCGATGCGATCGATGCCCCCAATGCTACGGTCATTGACGGAGAGGGACGGACACTGACCCCCGGGTTTATTGAACTGCACGCGCACCTCATGCTGATGGGGCCTACGTTACCTGCGATGGAGGCCAACACAACGTGGGAGGACTTTGCCATACACGGTGCACGGATGGCCGAGATGTATTTGATGCAGGGCTTCACCACAGTCAGGGATGCGGGTGGCGCCAATGGCGGGTTACGTCGCGCAATTGACGCAGGCCAAATTGACGGCCCGCGTTACTTTCCATCTGGTGCATTTATCGGAACGCGAGGTGGTCACGCTGACTTCGCGAATTTCACCGCACCGCCCGGGTCTGAAACAAACATGAGCAGGCTGAACTTGGCGCAGGAAATTAGCGGTGTTGATGACGTTTACAAGTTCGCACGCAACAATTTCCGCATGGGCGCGACGCAGTTGAAGTTCATGCAATCTGGTGGCGTCGTATCGGCCTTCGATCCGTGGCAGTTGCTGGCTGGATCGCCTGAGGAAATCAAAGCTGCGGTACAGGTGGCAAACGAGTATGGCAGCTATGTCATGGCGCATTCCTATCGGAAGGAAGCAATCCTGAGCGCGCTAGAGGCGGGTGTGATGTCGATCGAACACGGCTTCTCGTTTGACTGTGAAATTGCCCAAGTCATGAACGAAAAAGGGGCATATATTACGACCAACCTGACGGCCTTCGATCCCGGATTGCTTGATATTCCGGCAGTGGCAAATGTCCCGTCGAGCCTTGCCAAAGCAAAATCCGCCTCGGCCACATTTGCGGGCTACATCGACAATATGAAGGAATGCCCGGTGAAGCGAGGGTTCCAGACCGACTGTGTTGGTTCGGTCGAGGCATGCAATATCCAGATTGCCTACGAGAAGCACCTGAACAATGAGTTTTTTGGACCCTACACGTCGATGGTGACGTTGACATCGACGGGTGGTGAGGTGGTCGCTTTGTCAGGTGACTTTATGAACCCGTATACCGCCGGAAAACTCGGCGTTATCGAGGAAGGAGCTTATGCGGATATCCTGCTCATCGATGGTAACCCACTTGAAGACTTCTCGGTTGTTGGCACGGGTGATCAATGGTTCGGTGCCGACCCGAGGCCTGAAAGCCCAGATACGATCCGCCTGATCATGAAGGACGGCGTCATCTATAAAAACACACTGGATTGACCTGTCTGAACAGCCGGAGAGTATTTATGCGACATTGCTTCCGCTCCGTAGTATTCGCAGGGTTGGTTTGGTGTGCTCATCCTGTCATTGCGACGCCAGGAACCGCGTTAGACTGGTCTGACCTGCCTGACCCGTCCGCGCAGGTCTTTGAAGACCCCTATCGCGAACTTAGCGCTGAACAATTCGACGATGTCCTTTACGTCGTACGACTGCGCGGCAGATTGCAGCGGGAATCTGGTAGCGATGAAGAAAGGCAGAAATGGCAAGAGCTTCTGACCGAGATTGAGGATGCCTTGGTGGCAGATGGTATTGATGTCGACTGGCTGCTGGATCAGCGAGAGGTCGTAACGGAACGTCGAAGAAAAGCCGGTACAAATGGAAATCCGCAATTCGACGGTCAAACAATCACCCTCGTGGGCTTTGCCATTCCCGCCCCGAGCGATCCGGATGGGCGACCTGTCGCCTATCTGGTGCCGGAACGCGGGATGTGCAGTCACATGCCTCCACCTCCGCCCAACCAAATGATCCGTGTACGGCTGAACGGCGACTGGACGCCCAGCTATTTCCACGAACCCGTTCGGCTGACGGGCACTTTGACCATCAATCCTTCTGTTCAGAACATGATGGTTGTGGACGGCCTTATGCCTATGAATGCGACGTTCCAGTTGGAGACGGAACGTGTCGAAACTCTGGAGACTGAAGCAGACAGGCTTGAATGGAGGCAGCGCGCCGCCGATCGCATCCGGGCGGCGGGAGCTCGCAAGACCAGCGGGGCAAAGACGTCTGAATGATAAGACTTCTGTTTGCCGCATTGAGTATTGCCTTTGCTGGCGCAGCATCGGCTCAGGGACTGTCCGGGCCATCTTCGGTTGAAGCTGATCTAGAGCCCGGAGATGGGCTAACCGATCCGCAATACCGTTCCGATTTTCCACGCAATATCGCACCAGGTTGGTTTCAGTGGAAAGACCGACTGGCCGAGGGCGGTTTTCGCTTCAATATTGATTACCTGGCATTGGGCCAATCCACGAATGCTGATCTGGGAACCGGCGAAGCGGCCAGTGGGATTGCTCGTTTTTACGGCAGTTGGCAGGCAACTGAACGCGGCTCTTTGACATTCAAGATCGAAGACCGGCACAGTTACACCGATGTTGCCCCGCAATTCCTTGGGCTGGATGGCGGAGCACTTTCGATCACTGGGACAGCCTTCAACGATAATGGTTTGCTGCTGACCAATCTATTCTGGACGCAAAGGGCCGAGAACGGCGCGTGGACGCTGCAAGTCGGGCAGATTGATGTAACGGACTTTGTGGACATTTACGGGTTGGTCAGCCCATACAGTGGTTTCCAAAACCTGTCTTTCAATACCAGTCCGACTATTAACACACCCAATCAAGGCCTTGGCATTGCCGGTGGAGTAAAGCTGAGCGAAAACTTCTACGCTGTTGCGAGCATCTCAGACGCAAACGCCGACCCGTCTGATCCAAACTTTGATGTGTTTAGCGATGGCAATCTCTTCAAGTCACTCGAGCTTGGTTACACCTCCGGCTTTGATCGCATCTACTTTGACAATATCCACCTGACCCTTTGGCACGCGGATGCAGCCGACGATGGCAGCCGTCCAGAAGACTACGGGGCCGCGTTTTCAGCGGCGTGGTTTGTTGGCAATAAATGGATGCCGTTCTTCAGGGCCGGGGCCTCAAAAGGGACAGCGGCGCTTTATGATCGGTCTGTTTCTGCAGGTCTGGGATATTACGGTCGTAATACCGATCTGGCCGGGCTGGGACTGAACTGGGCCGAGGCAAGGGGCATAGACGGTGATCAGTTCACGCTCGAAGCATTCTATCGTTTTTCAATATCACCCGGGCTGCAGATCACGCCATCACTGCAGTTCATTTCTGACCCGCTGCTGAACCCCACGCAGGATAGCATTATGCTGTTCGGTCTAAGAACTCGGATCGTTTTCTGAGATGGTTCGAGAGTGACAACCAAAAAGCAAAGTAGATTGGGAGGTTCGGACATGAAGACCTTGTTAGCCCTAGGTGCCATAGCGATTGCTATTGGGGGCGCATTGAACGCCAGCGAGGAAAGCAAGACTTGGGAAGCGTCAGATGAGGCGAAGCAATTTGTGCAGGACGCAATTGTCCTTGGCATGTTGGCCAGCCCCCACGGCACCGGCTGGACCGAAGACGAGCAGCTTCACACATACTTTGAGCGTGCTCGCGAGAACGGTATCACAGGGCACGAAATGACGCTGGCTGCTGCAGATATGTCTTTCGAAACCTTTCTGGATCAGCATTACCACTTCCGTGCGGCCATGGCGCAGCAACCGGAAAACTACCTGATTGTGAATGAAACCCGCGATATCGAAGCTGCCCATTTACAAGGCAAAACGGCGGTCATCTGGAACAGCCAAACGGCTACGATCCTGGACGGCGACCTTAAGAAGATGGCGGTGCTCAAGGATATGGGGATCAAGAGTATGATCCTGGCCTACAATGACATCTTCCGCACAGGTTCAGGACAATTGGCGGCCTACAACGGGCGCGATATTGGTCTGACCCCTTGGGGGAAGTCGGTCATCGATGAAATGGTGAGGTTCGGTATCCTGCTGGACCTGAGCCATACTGGCTCAAAAACGGCCAATGACGCAATGGACTACATGGATGAGACCTATCCCGGTGTGCCTTATGTTTACACGCACTCTGTCCCTGCTGGTCTTTACGCGAATGAACCGAATGCGACGCTGCGCGGGTGTTATCGTGCCATTCCCGACGACGAGGCGCTGCGCGCGGCCAAATCGGGCGGCTACATTTCTCCGACCTTCACTGAATGGATGATGGACGGCGTCTGGCCTGAAGATATCTCACCCAAGCAGGCCGCTGACATGATCGACTATTACGTCCGACTTGTAGGAGTTGACCATGTCGGAATCGCAACGGATGACATGTTCTCACTTGAACTCGTCGTGCAGTGGGCGACTGACAATGCGAGTATGTACGATGATGGCGGCTACATGATCGACGCGTTCAACAAAGGGGCTACCGGCAACGGCGAACTCGCCAAAATCCTTGCGGCGATAACCGATGACCTTTGGGCGCGGGGCTATTCAAACGAGGACCTTGCAAAGATCTATGGCGGCAACAAGATGCGGGTTTATGCGCAAGTTTGGGAAGGCAAACCACCCGAACAATTCATGAAAGAATACCCTGAGCGTTTGCGCCTGAGGCAAGAACTTCGTGATGGATACTATTCACGGTAACCGTCTGGAGCTTGCCTCTACCCTCCCAAAAAATGTGCCGTAAATTCTCGTCCGGTCCCAAAGCGGACGTTTTTACGATCGGTTGCGAATGACCGAGTTTAGCTCTTAGCGGACGTTCGCATGAACGGATTAGCCTAATGTTGCGGCGACCTGAACTGCCGGGCTTTTACAGCAACGACGTAGGTATTTGGTATATTTCACCCCCCCGGAGTATACCAAATTGGCGAAGTGTAAGCGCGTTCCTGTGTTGAGGTCGGCACTTCAGCAGGCAATTCGTCTCCGAACCGAACGGCATCGTAAATTGTCCACCTCGGTGTGGGAATTTCCAGGACGCGGGCGTAGTAGAAAGCCCGCACAGAAGGATCGAATTCAGGGTCCGTCCAAACAGTGATCAGTTCCGGGGATCCTATCGAATTGGTAAACGTACCCGTTGCAACATCCACGGTATTCCCCACCGCCGGTAGGTTGCCGTCCGCATCAGGTTCGCGGTCTCCCGACCATGCCACGTCATAAACCCGCTCTTCAGTGTCGCCGTTGGCATTTAACCAGCCTTTCACAATCTGAATACGGTCGAGATTGCCGGAAAACGGGTCTTTCAGGGCAGCAACCAGGAATGTCGGGGCGTCCGCGCCTTCTGTAGCGGTTGCGAGGTCCCCACCCATCGGAACGCCTTTTTCATATCCGACGTCGGCGGGCAAACGAGATTTTGCATCAGCTTCAGTAAAGTCCCAGCCACCAAAGAAGCGAACCGCGATGCGACTACCAGTCGTCCCATATATTTCTTTCCTCTCCATGGCATCGAATATCGCTTCGCGCGTGTTATCTTCTGCCCAGACTGCAGCATAACCTGAGGCTGCCATTTCCCATCCAAGAATCCTTGTCGTATCGAACTCGCCAACGACATGCTGCCAACGGCCAGGTTCCGGTTCGACACCGGAGTGTTTGCCAAAGAAATTGTCTTCTTCCGCCGTTGCCAAAGCCGTATGGCTGTCGGTCGAGCCCACTACTCCGAACTTGTATGGATTGGTGCCGAGTTGAGCCTCTAGTTTAAGACCATTCTTCAAAGCCTCACGCGCGTATTCGTACTGAAGCATCCAGTCTTCTTTGGGTGTCGGACCCAGGTTTGACTTATCCCAGGTTTCATAGTCCGCGAACTCATCATTCGGGCTGAGAAACGGGTGGGTTTCTCCATCGCCCTTGATCTGGGTGATCTCGTACATCGGCTCCCACTTGGCACGCCGCTCTGCGTAATCTTCTGTCAAAGGTTCACCCGTTTCAGGGTTGGTCTCGACAGGAAACATCAGGCCATTGGAGACGTTACCGTTGTGGGCAAGGGCCAGTACACGACCGCCAGTCTCTAGTTCATAAGTTTCCATCCAGTCCCATAACCGTTCTGGATTAAAGGTTTCAGCGGTTGTGAAGGGCAGCATTTGCCGCGCGCGAATGGCATCATCCCGGTAGATCACATTGCGGTGGAGGTTGTTGCCAGCTTCGGTGGACGTCCACTCGTATCCGATGAACGCAGTGAATGTGCCGGGGGCGTTGTGATGATCTGCAGTTTGCGTGAACTCGTCCCATACGGATTGTACGAACCTGCGATCTGAAACAGCCTCGGGAAGAGCATCACCGGTTATACCCGCAAATGTTTCTATGACCTCCATTGTTGCGCCGAGAGCAACATCTCCACCGGCATTAAGACGTTCGTTCCAGTCTCGAAGTGTTGGATCACGCATCAGCGTAGAATTCCCTGCGACGATCTCATTCATGGCGCCCATGGCGTCCGAGTGATCGGATACGACAAGCCAGTCGAGGGGACGCGATAACTGCACCCGAAGGCCGTGCGACGTAGTGACTTCCTCACCGCGTGCAAATCTATAAGCATCGTCTGGGCTCAGGATGACGCCAAACCCCCGCGCGTCGAGCGAATTTGACGTGTGCAGGTGAGTGTCACCCCACAGAGGTCGTGTAGGAAAGTTTCGACCTGCATAAGGTGAGAAATCAGCAGGCGCGGGTTCACGCATATCATCAACTGATATGGTCATCTCTCCAACTTGCCCACCTTGAGCGGCCTCTTGAGCATGTGAAGAGCTTGTTATGAATGCTGCGGAAACTATTGCTGTTGATGTCGTCAGAAAAAACTTCATTTGAACCTCCCAGCCGAGCTGAATGCCAGCCCATGGCAACATCTGAGCTGGCTGTTCGTCAAGGAAAACAACAGTTTTTCTTAGTTTTGCACAAGGACCGCGGGGGAAGTTCGACCAAAATCGGACCGCAGCTTCGCCCAATTCTTTAACGCTCAGCCGTTGTGAGAAAATACCGCAACGAGTGGGTGTTCTTGACGACTTGTGGCCTGGATCGTCAGACTTGAACCTGTGATCTTGATTGGAGGCGTTGTTATGAAATGGTTGTCGCGAACATTCCTACTGGCCTTATCCCTTCAATTTGCCACGGGAGCTTCAGCTCAAGATAAACCAAACATCGTATTCATATTTCTAGATAATTTTGGTTGGGGTGAACCCGGGTTCAATGGAGGTGGCATAATCCGAGGTACAGCGACCCCCGAGATGGATGCCCTCGCTGCGGAGGGACTGCGACTCACGAACTTCAACGTGGAAAGCCAGTGCACGCCGTCCCGCGCAGCGACCATGACGGGACGATATGGCATCCGGAGCGGCAACCACACGGTCCCACTAGGCGGCGGTGTCTACGGCCTAACTCAGTGGGAACTCACGATGGCCGAGATGCTAAAGGATGTGGGATACAACACGGCCATGTACGGCAAGTGGCACCTTGGCTGGACCGAAGGACGATATCCAACGAATCAAGGATTCGACGAATTTTTCGGAGTTGAGACCACTGACGTTACAGTCTGGCGCACGCTTCCGGGATTTGCTGAAGCCAACTTGGAAGAGCCTGTTGTGATGCAGGGTGTTGCAGGTGAGCCAGCAACCATCGCGCGGGACTACGATCTCGACTATCGCGGCGAGATAGACGGCGACCTGACGAAAAAGGCTATCGAGTTTATCAAAGCGAAGAGTGCCGAAGAAGCGCCGTTTTTTATCTATCTTGCCTATACTCAGACTCACTATCCAAATATCGCGTCCGAGGAATTTGAAGGCGCCACCGGTAATGGTGTTTGGGCCGATATTCTGCTTCAAACGGATACCTATGTCGGGCGCATCGTTGATGCGATCGAGGCGGCAGGTGTTTCCGACGACACTGTGGTGATATTTACTGCTGACAATGGCCCCGAAGCTCTTCCGGTTGGAAACGCAAATGTCTCGCCCGTGCCAGCGGTACATGGCACCGCCGGGCCCTGGCGTGGCACTCTGTTCACAAGCCTCGAAGGAAGCATGCGGGTGCCTTTTGCGATCAAGTGGCCGGGTAAGATTCCCGCGGGTTCAGCAAGTAACGATGTTGTCCATTCGATGGACCTCTATCCGACACTTGCGGCATTTGCAGGCGGCAAGGTGCCTGATGACAGGGCCTTTGATGGTATCGACCAGTCGAAGTTCTTTCTTGGTGTCCAGCCAAATTCAAACCGAGAAGGCGTGATCGTTTACATGGGAGAGCAAATATTCGGAGTAAAATGGAAGGATTGGAAAGTTCTTTTCAAAGAGAATACGACGGCTTTTGGTGCAACGGAGTCTTTCGACACACCAAGGGTCTACAATCTATTGAACGATCCACACGAGCGCGAAAGTGTACTTTTCCCTTACACGTGGGCGGTCGAAAAGGCGCTTCCGCAGCTGCAAGAGCACATCGCTACCTTCGAGGAATACCCTCCGATTCCACCGGGAACGCCCGATCCCTACGAACCACCCAAAAACTGAACGGCGTCTTTGTCTGCACACTCGCCTTTAGTCGTCATTAGGTCTAACGACCTTTTTTTGCAGTTCGCGACTTGCTGCAAGAGCGAAACCCTAAACGGCGATCAAGGTCCGCTCAGGGCTCTCACCACCAGTCCAAGCGCACCACAGTGAATGGCCGCAGCGAGTCCATACTTTCGACTGCCGCAATCCAACCGAATGGCCGCAAACAGTGCTTCAAGGTGGTGAGCGATACCAGCTCTCAATTCAGAACGTCGGCGATTGCCCCTATCAGGTTCAGCACTTCATGTGTTTCACGGTTTACTTCGTAAACATAGTCTCCGGCACGCACGTAATATCCGTTGCGCCGTAGTCCCCAACGGCTGGGATCATCAATGCGGACATACCCATCGTAGATGTAATCGCCACGTCGATATTTCTTTGCCTGTCCCGGCGGTACGCACGGGATTGCCTTTTTTGCCAAGCCCGGCGGACAATGTCCGGATTTGGATTTCACATGGATCGGCGAGGTAGCGCCGGTTCCGCTAACGTGCCCCGTGCTAAGGCTCCACAAGCTGACACTGGCGTTCGCAAATGACGCGCCTTGCACGGTAAGTGCCACCGCTAGAATCCCAACAATCTTTTTCATTCCCAGCGCCTTTTTCAGCTTCTTAGCCTAGATATGATCTTGAATGGGCCTTGGCGAGTTCATAAGCGAAGAGTCGCTTTCCGATGCAGCAGTTTGTTCACGAGCTGAAATCATCGGCTGCGATTGTCATCGCAAATTCAACTAAAGCACCAAAACAGGATGTTCTTCCTCCATCTGGTCGCCCGCCTATTCGTTTGTCTTTATTTCGCGAACAACATTAACTGAACGTGAACAATGTATTCTCAGAGTGTTCAAATAGTCTCAGGCATAGTGATGGTGTTGGATCATTCGGGACGTTGTTCCATTTGATCGCTGACAAGGGGAAACGCATGATCAAGTCTGCCTTTGTGACTGAAGAGTCCAGCACAACAGCTGTGATGCAAACCTCCGGCAAAATCGCCGAAGAACGTTTGCCAACCACGACCAAATCGAGCAGTGGTCGCTTCCCTCCTATCGAAAATGCATTAACACAGATCGTCAAAAACAAGCGGCTTTCCGAGGCACATAACAACGTCTGAAGGCAGTTCAGCAGACCCCCACACAATTCCCGGTATTCGTCCTAGATATTGGAATTGAAAACTAAATCCCGCTCCAGTTATGGGGCGGGGTTTCTTTATTATGCCTTTGGGAAAAAGGGCGTAGCCTTTGATATGCAAAAGTATCCGGCCAGCTGCTACCCATTCTGTGAAGCCTTTGGCCGACCCGGGTTTCAGTACTTCCGTGAGTGGTCAGTACTGAGGGTTGATTGACGCAGAGAGTCGTTGTCTTTCGTTACAGACCCAACAGCACCTTTACCTCGTGTTCAACGGCGTCGGTCACGGGTTTGTTGGCGGCGGCTTCCAGGGCTTCCCGTTCGGTCAATTCCTGTTCCTCGACCTGGTCAGCCAGTTCTTGCACTTGTTCAGTCGCTTCTTCGTATTCGACGGCAGCCTGACGTTCATCGTTCAGGTCCTGCGCTGCTTCGATCGAAGAGTCCAAATCAGCGCGGGCTTCATCCAATTGCTCCTCAATCTCTGGGTCAGTTCCGCCTGCGTCTTCCAGAGCTTGTTCGAGATCCTCGACGCGTTCCTGGTTTTCCTGGACTTCACTCAACGCGGCTTCCAGGTCTTCTTCAATCTCAGGAACAGTCCGCTCCGGCGGCTCCAAGCCAGCGAGCTCTTCCAATTGTTCCTCAAACTCTTCGCGCAAGGGTTCTCCGGCCAACACGGTATCTCGATAATTGGCAATTCGGCCTACGCGGGAATTGGGTGCTGCATTTTCTAATGCAGTTGCGCTGGCGTTGGCGGCATTGAGCGCCCCTAACTCAGACGGGTGGGCACCAAGAAGTGCCGCCATCTTGTTCCCCTTTTCCCTGACCGCTGGGCGAATGGACTCTTCGACAATTACTGTTTTCGAAGGCTTCTTGTACGTCCTGGGCTTTTGTTTGCTACCGCTGGTGGTCGAGCGTTTTCCAGATGTGGCAACCGTTCTCGACTTGCCTTTGCCGCTAAAGATATCCTTCAAGGAAAAACGACCGCCCTTGCCCAAAGCAGAGCGCGAAGATTTTGTCTTGGATTTACCGGTGTTTCGGCCACCAAGACTTTTGTCGGCACCTTTCTTTCCGCCTTTGTTACCGGCGAAACTGTGGTCATCACGATCTCCGCTGGCGGAGTTCCCTTTGCCACCGCTATTGCCTTTTCCGCCGCCGTTGCCTCCACCGTTTCCTTTATCGCCGCCTTTGCCGTTGCCTCCACCGTTACCCTTTCCACCGCCATTGCCTTTGCCCTCCTTTGCAAATGCAATATCCGGCACCGCAACGGTGGCTACGATGGCTGTAGATCCCAACAACGCGATTGCCAGGGTCGATGCTTTTAGCAGTCTCAAACTGGTGATTTTCATATCGACCTCCTCGGTGGAAATCAGCGGGTATCAGTTTTCTGAAACAACTCGCTATGTTCAATAGTCTCGATTCACGCACGAATCCCCAATGCTTCTTGCCATTTAACTTGAGGGTGCTTGAACGCAGGGCTAACTGCTTGTTCATCATCGGTTCATGTCGAAAGACGTAGTCTCTAGCCGCGAAATACGAGGACTTTCATGCGCGCGAAGGTGATCTTGGTGGTAGCAAGCCTGATTGTTGCTTTGCCTTTTAGGGAAGCGGCTGCCCAGACACGCGAGCTCAAGCAAGGTGAACTGCGCAAAGCGACCCTGACCGGGGACACCATTCGTTTGAAACGGGTTATCAAAGGTGTCGAAAAAGCCTATGGCGGCACCCCTGTCGATGCGCGCGCGTTTCAGGCTGATCAAATTTACTATCGTATTCTAGTCAAAAAGCCCGATGGAAAAATTGTCAGTGTCATTGTGGATGCACAGACCGGTACAGTCGTTTCCAATCGATCCAGTGTTGGGCGTCAAATATCGAAAGCAGCCCGTTCGAACCCCGCCAACGCCAACAACAGCCGCGACACCAACAGCAATCGTGGAGCTTCTGCGAGCCGTGGAAACAACGGCAAAAGCAGTGGCAATAGCAATGCTGGTGGAAACGGCGGTGGCAATGGCAACGGCGGTGGCAATGGCAATGGCGGCGGCAACGGTGGCGGCAATGGAGGTGGAAATGGTGGTGGAAACGGAGGAGGTAATAGCGGTGGTAACGGCAGCGGCAATGGTGGCGGAAACAGCGGTGGAAACTCTGGCGGGAACGGCAAGGGCAACGGTAAAAAATAGGGCTTAAACCAAAGCAGTTGTGACTGTAGTTTTTGAATATGAGAGTACTTCTGGCCGAAGATGAACCGCAGCTATGCGAGCAGATTAAGAAACTTCTTAGCGCAGAAGGCCGCGTGGTAGATGTGGCCAAGAATGGTACTGACGCCCTGCACCTAGGTGCGACCGAACCTTACGACATGATCATCCTCGACATCGGGTTGCCGGAACGCGACGGTATTTCTGTCCTGCGCGAATGGCGCAGCGCGGGCGTCAAGACACCCGTGTTGATCCTCACCGCCCGCGATGGGTGGAGCGAGCGGGTGGATGGTCTTGATGCAGGTGCTGATGACTATATGACCAAGCCATTTCACATGCCCGAGCTGGCCGCTCGTGTACGGGCCATCCTGCGCCGACAAAGCGGTCAGTTAAACCCGGTTATCGAAATGGGGGACGTTATGCTCGATACGCGAAACGGTCGCGTCAGCGTGGGCGGCATTCCTGTTGATCTGACGGCGCAAGAGATCGCAGTTCTGACATACCTTGCCCACAACATCGGACGCATGGTGTCACGTACCGAGTTGTCAGAGCATATCTATGAATATGACGGTGACAGGGATTCGAACACCATTGCCGTCTTCATAACCCGGCTGCGAAAGAAACTGGGCTCTGACCTTATTACAACGGTCAGAGGACGCGGCTATATGATCGATACGGCCTGATGTTATCGCTGCGCCAACGCGCTTTGCTTGGCGGCCTTGCGACAGGCGCGCTTTCTGTCGGCGTCGGAACGTTGATTGTGTTTTCGTACATCAACACACGTGTTCTGGAACAATTCGACCAGACGCTACGTGACCGGCACACCCAACTCGTTGTCGGTTTGAGCGCAACGACGCATAACCCTGAGGCATTGCGCGAACTGATATTCGATCCAGCCTATGGAACGCCGTATTCAGGCAGATACTGGCAGGTTACCGATGGAAACGGGGCTACATTCACTTCAGCCTCGCTCTTTGACGAGACAATTTCCGAACCTGTACGTGTGAGCGAAGAGGCAATCGTTTGGAACACCACAGGTCCGGACAGCGAAGCCGTTCGTAGCGCATATCAGAGAATCACATTCGAAGACGGAACTGAGTGGGGCGTAACGGTCGCCGAAAGCAGGCGAGAGCTGATAAGCGAACGCAGAGCCGCGCAAAACAACTTGCTACCGGTTTTTGGATTGGTTGGTTTGATTGGAGTTGCCGGTTCGTTGTTGTTGATGTCAGCAATTATCGGCCCCCTCAGGAAGTTGCGTGCAGATGTGGCGCATCGCTGGGACAAGGGAGATGACTTGATTCCGGAAGACTACCCAGAAGAGGTTTCGCCGCTTGTTGAGGACCTAAATAAATTGCTTCACAGGAATCGTGAAATTGTGTCTGGTTCTCGGCGACAAGCTGCGGATCTGGCACATGCGCTCAAAACACCGACGACAATTCTCAGAAATGAACTGGCGACTTTGTCGGACGCGGGTGCAGATATCGAACCTGCAGATGACGCGTTAAATCGAATTGATGCTCAGCTAAAGCGCTCACTTGCGCGTATGCGTGCATCGAACACCGCAGAACTTACGCATTCACGAACTGACCTTACCAATTCCGTCAACAGGTTATCCAGACTGTTTTCGGTCATGGCAGAACGCGAAGGAAAATCTCTGACGACAGATTGCGAGGATGGGATTCAGGTTCGAATGGATACTCAGGACATCGAAGAGGTGATTGGAAACCTCCTCGACAACGCGCTCAAGTGGTGTCGGACAACAATTCACATCGCCGCAAAGCGTGTAGACGGCGGCATTGAGATTTGCGTTGAGGATGACGGACAAGGTATTCCGGAGGATGCACGTGACGGGGTAGTTCGATCCGGAGGTCGGTTGGATACCTCTGTCAGCGGCACAGGATTGGGTTTGGCAATCTGTGTTGATCTGATGAACGCTTACGGTGGCAAACTGAAACTGGAGAAATCGGCGGACCTTGGCGGCTTGGCCTGCCGAGTACTTATATCAAGCTAAAGGTGGCCGCATCTGGTTAGAAATAGTCGTTGATCGCAAGCAATCAAAAGGCGGCTTTGTCCGTAGAGCAGACATTGAGTTGAATTCAAACAACGACTGCTTCGTGCCCAATCTCCCAAATGCTGCGCCTCACCCCAAACGCACCGATGCGCCCAGAGCTGACATTGAGCCATAAACGAACGACCCAAACTTGCTTTCCAGTTACCTTTAGATACCCGGCTACGTAGCTCCTAAGAATGGAAATTCGGTGCAAACGCGAAATCGGAGCAGTATCGAACCGAAAAATTTGTGGACATTCGAGTTCTTGTTTGAGTGCGGTTTGCCAGAGTTCATTGTGCTCAAGTCTGACACTGGTAGGTGACTTGTCGGACGGCAGATCCAACGTAAGAGCTTTCACGTATTCTATCAAAAAGGAGATTACGTGCAGGTTGTATGGTTCAAACGCGATCTCCGGGTCGATGATCATGAGGCGCTGGCGCAGGCGTCTCGTAACGGTCCGGTTTTGCTGCTTTATGTGGTTGAGCCCGAGCTTTGGCAGCAACCCGATGCCGCGGCGCGACATTGGGACTTTGTTGCCGAAACACTTGCTGAATTGCGTGGAGATTTAGCGGACTTGGGCCAACTGCTCATCGTACGTATGGGGCGGGTGACACAGGTGCTGTCTGATTTGGCGACCTGCCGACTGATCGAAGCCCTTTGGTCACATGATGAAAAGGGAAATGATTGGACCTATCGGCGGGATCGTGAAGTTAGCGCGTGGTGCGGGCAGAGAGGTAATCCTTGGACCCAGGTTCAGAACCATGGTGTGTTTCGCCCGCTTAAATCCCGCGATGGCTGGGCGGCCCGTTGGACAGAGTTTATGGAGCGGCCCGTGTCTTCGTCAACGCAACTTACCCCTTTAGACATAGAGCTCGGCCCCACGCCGATCCGGTGTGACCTTAACCTGGCGGATGATCCATGCGCCCACCGCCAATTTGGTGGCCGCCGTGCGGGACTTGATTCCTTGGATAGTTATCTGATCAGCCGCGGCAAACGATATCGGCGCGAAATGTCGAGCCCTATTGAGGGCTCAGTCGCGTGCTCGCGCATTTCGCCTTATCTTGCATGGGGTGCGTTTTCGATGCGTGAAGTGAAGCAAGCGACGGATCGACAGCGTCGTTCAATGCCTGCGAATGCCAGAAATTGGCGCAAATCTCTCCGATCATATTCCAGCCGGCTCCATTGGCATTGCAACTTTATTCAAAAGCTTGAGGACGAACCGCGGATGGAGTCGGAGAATTTAAATCCGCTCTACGATGGTCTTCGTCCTCGGGAGCCCCACGCGGATTTACGTTCCACATGGTCAAGGGGGGAAACGGGGTATCCGTTTTTTGATGCCTGCATGCGGTCATTTTCAGCGACTGGGTGGCTGAATTTTCGGATGCGGGCAATGGTGACGGCCACGGCTAGCTATCACCTCTGGCTTGATTGGTGGGCTCGGGGTTTGCATTTGACGCGGATGCTTTCGGATTACGAGCCGGGTATTCATTGTAGCCAAGTGCAGATGCAATCGGGAACCACGGGCATCAATACGGTGCGCACCTACAATCCAGTGAAACAGGGGTGCGATCAGGACCCGCATGAGCAGTTCATTCGAAAATGGGTGCCCGAATTGGCACCGATCTCTGACCCGTACATCCATGAACCTTGGACGGCACCGAACGCAGGGCAGATCATAGGCTTTGCCTATCCTGTACGCGTCTTTGATCATTTGGCGGCCGTCAAAGCCGCGCGCGAAAGGGTCTGGGGGGTCCGCAGAGGCGATGAATTCCGCGATGGATCCAAAAAGATCATGTCAAAACACACCAGCAGAAAATCCGGTAAAAGAACACTTAAACGCACAGGATCGACAGAGGATCTAGCACAGCTCAGTCTACCACGCGGAGACGCCGAATGAAGATGCGAAAAAAAGCGAATCTACCACAGAAAATCTGCTTAGTCTGTCAGCGTCCGTTTGTTTGGCGCAAGAAATGGGAAAAGGTCTGGGATGAGGTTAAGTACTGCTCAAAAAAATGCAGATCCGCCGCATGACTGAACTGTTCCCGGAACTTATTACTTTACCCGAGACCGTCGATTTCAGCCCGACGCGCGCGGGTGGCCTCAAACGGCTAGAGAAATTCGTGACGCTTGCTGGACAGGACTATGCTCGCACGCGGAGCTACGATTTTGGGACCGAGCGGCGCAACAATGTATCAGTCTTGTCACCATGGCTCCGCCATCGCTTGTTGACCGAAGAGGAGGTGCTTACACGGGTATTGGCGTCGCACAGTCCCGACACTGCTGAGAAGTTTGTACAAGAAGTTTTTTGGCGGGCTTACTTCAAAGGTTGGCTGGAACAAAGACCAAGCGTCTGGTCACACTATCAACGCGACCTGATGGACGCGCTTAACTCACTTGATAACGACACGTCATTGGCAAGCCGCCATACTGATGCAGTGTCAGGCAATACCGGCATAGACTGCTTTGATCATTGGGCAAAAGAACTCGTGGGCACCGGTTATCTGCATAACCATGCGCGGATTTGGTTTGCCTCAATCTGGATATTCACCTTGCGTCTGCCTTGGCAGTTGGGCGCTGACTTGTTTTTGCGACATCTGATTGATGGTGATCCGGCGTCGAACACATTGAGCTGGCGATGGGTCGCGGGCTTGCACACGAAAGGCAAGACCTACCTCGCCCGACCTGACAACATCGCCAAATATACCGAAGGCCGATTTCGCCCCACTGGGTTGGCCAAGTTCGCAGAACCGCTGACCGAACCGGTAGAACACCCACGTGTTTCTTTTCCAATCCTTCAAATGCAGCCGAAAGAGCCATTTCTATTGCTAGTAAGCGAGGATGACATGACCGGTGCATCCATCATGCCCGTACCGCCCGTTGCAGTGGTAGGACTTTTGGCAACCCACGGTCGCTCCCCTAATCCGGTTGGATTTATCCCGGTGAATTTTGCAAAAGAAGCAATGAACAGCGTTTTGTCAGACCATGAAGTGCGTGCGCAATCTGCCGATGATTGGAGTCTGCCAATAATTGAAGCTGCGCAAAGTGCCGGAGTAAGAAGAATTGCGACTGCTTATGCGCCAATAGGTCCGGTACGGTCCAGGTTAGATCGTGCTGAGCCTATTTTGCGTGAAGCAGGCCTGACGCTGGAACGGTTAATTCGCCCTTATGACGCTGTCTCATGGCCCCACGCGAAGGCGGGATTTTTCGGACTAAAGAAAAAGATACCGAACGTTCTGAGCCAGTTGAATTTTGTCGCTGTAACGAAGTGAGATCTCAGTTTGTCAACCGCTGCCCTGCTGCTCCCTAACCAACTGTTTGCCCAACATCCCAGTCTGACTCCCCAGCCGGACAAAGTGGTGCTCTTTGAAGACCCTCTATTCTTTGGCGACCCGATCTATCCCGCCAACATGCACAAGCAAAAGCTTTGGCTGCACCGGTCATCGATGGCCCGATATCGCGACGATCTGATTAGGCAGGGTTTCGACGCGACGATCTGGCCCTATGAACGGGAGGCGGGTTCGTGTTTGCGGTTATTTCAGAACCTGCAAGAACTCGGCGTCGATCAAGTGAACATGGTCGATCCTGTCGATTTTATCGCCGAAAAACGCCTAAGTGCGGCGGCGGGTATTACAAACATCACAATCAACTTACAGCCGTCCCCAGGCTTCTTGAACACACAAGACTATAACCTGGCTTGGTCGACCGGCAGAAAGCGCTGGTTCATGGCGGAGTTCTACAAAAGCCAACGCCGCCGTTTGAACGTGCTGATGAATGGCGATCAACCGGTGGGCGGTCAGTGGAGCTATGACGAAGACAATCGAAAGAAAGTCCCCAAAGCGCTGCTCAAGAGCCTGCCTTGGATTGATTGGCCGACCCATGATGCAATTGATCAAACGGCAAAAGACAGCGTTCTTGCCGAGTTTCCGGACGCTCTGGGGACACTGGATCGTCTTTATTACCCAACATTCCACAAAGAAGCTGCCGACTGGCTAAATCAGTTTTTGGAACGGCGCTTTGATCGGTTTGGCGATTATGAGGATGCCATTGTCGAAGGCGAAAGCTGGCTTTGGCACGCTGTCCTGACGCCCGCATTGAACATTGGACTTTTGACGCCGAAACAAGTCTTGAATACAACGCTCGCCCATGCCTATCGCAGAAATGTTCCGCTGAATTCGGTGGAAGGGTTCATCCGCCAGATCATCGGATGGCGTGAATTTATGCGGGCGACCTATGATGACCTAGGCGTAAAGATGCGGACCACAAATCACTGGAACCATCGCCGCACTATGCCAGTCGCATTCTACGACGCCAGCACAGGGATCGATCCGCTGGACGACACGATCCGCAGGGTGCTTAAAACCGGGTATTGCCACCACATCGAGCGGCTTATGGTTCTGGGTGGCTTCATGTTCCTTTGCGAGATCGATCCTGACGATGTTTACCGCTGGTTCATGGAGATGTTCGTGGACAGCTATGATTGGGTCATGGTTCCCAACGCCTATGCCATGAGCCAGCATGCTGACGGCGGGCTGATCACAACGAAGCCCTATTTTTCCGGCTCAAACTACATCCGCAAAATGAGCCATTGGGGCAAAGGGCCGTGGGCCGACATATGGGATGGTCTGTATTGGCGCTTCATCCTGAAACACGCGGGCACGCTTGCCAGCAATCCAAGATGGGCAATGATGTGCCGCACGGCTGAGCGCATGTCCTCGGATGTCAAAGACAAGCACGTCACGACCGCCGAAGCCTTTCTGCAGCGGATAACCTGAACATGATCTACCTGGGGCACCATGGATGAGATCGTGATCACATCCAAAGATCAGCTTTGGCACTGGTTGGCAAAGAACAATGCCCAAAACGAAAGCGCCCGATTGATCACCTGGAAAGCAGCACATCCCGATAAATATATCAGCTGCGAAGAGGTATCGGGTGCGCTGGTTGTACATGGGCCGATCGATGGCCGAAGGCTCAAAGTCGACGAAAAAAGGAGGGCACAACTCATCAGCCCGCGCTGGCAGCAAGCTTGGTCCAAAAGCTACAAAGATCGTGCCGCGCGTCTCAGTCATTAAGGCATCATGCACCTATCAGGTGAACCACTGTCTTCGGCTGTTCGGATATGCTTGGGCCTTACTTATGGCGGGAACGGCGTTTACCGCAGTTTTCATGCACCAGACACGGTTATGGGGGAGCTACTCTCCCATCCACCTGTTGATTCCGGTTACACTTGTTAGCCTTTTTCTGGCGAGCAAGGCGGCACGTCAGGGAGACATCAACCGTCACAAGGTGCTTATGATATCCCTATTTGCTTTGGCGCTTGTGGTAACTGGCTTGTTCACGCTGTTACCTGGCCGCGTCATGAACACTACACTTTTTGGTGCTGTTCATACCTGAATCGCCGCATCGCCTAGCGCCTGATCAAGACTCGTTGTGACTTGATCCACATCCTCCATAGACAGGCAAAGCGGGGGCACCATGCGTAGGCATTGCTGGAACGGACCGGATTTCGATAAGATAATTCCTTGTGCGCGGCAAGCCTCGAAGACCTCGGACGTCATCGTCTTGTCAGGTGTTTTGCTGTCGCGGTCGATCACGAATTCCAGTGCCAGCATCAGACCGTGGCCTCGAACATCTCCGATGGCCTTATGCTTGGCTTTCAGATCGTTCAGGCGCTCCAACAGCTTTGCACCAACGGTCTTTGCGTTCTCTTGCAAACCCTCATCGCGCATTACCGCAAGGACGGCACGCGCGGCGGCAGCAGAGGTCGGGTTCGCTCCATAGGTGTGGAACATGAACTTCTCGGCCATTGGCTCTGCGATATGTTTCTTGGCCACAACGGCGCCGATAGGAAAGCCATTGCCCAAACCTTTAGCCATAACAATTATATCGGGAACCACGCCGTCCGCCTCAAACCCCCAGAAGTGATCGCCAGTGCGGCCGAAACCGGATTGAACCTCATCCGCGATATAGAGCCCACCTGCTGCGCGTACTCGTTCCGCCGCCCCCGACATGTATCCCGGCGGCATCTGGTGGATACCGCCATAACCTTGCACACTCTCAACCAAAATCCCGGCCACCTGGCCGGATGTAGCGGCATTGATCGTGTGGGTGATCTCATCAAGATAAGGCGCAGTGCCGGGGCCAAAAATGCCGCGATACTGGTTCGGATCAGCGACAAAGGCCACGTTGCCGGGCATGCCCGGGTGCCGCCACCCAGAAATACCCGTGACTGATTGCGCTGCAGCGGTCGGTCCATGATAGGCGGTCCTCAAAGCGAGCAAATCAAGATTGCCGGTGAAGGTCCGCGCCATTGTCATGGCCAGGTCGATGGCCTCAGACCCCGAATTGGTAAGATGCACCACCCAGTCATGACCTTTTGGCATTGTGGCAGCAAGTTCCTCTGCCAAATGCGCAGGCGTCGGGTGATAGAACATGGTCGTACAATGGGTGAGTTCTTGCGCCTGTTCCATCGCTGCGGCGACGACCCGGGGATGCGAATGGCCGACAGAGATGCAGACGTTCATTCCCAGAAGGTCCGTGTATTTCCGCCCGTCCGTATCCCACAGATACTGACCTTGCCCCTTCTGAAATACGATTGGTTCCTGGAACGGTGTGAAACGGGTCAGTGAGGCCGCATAGAACCGATCACGCCGCGCGGCGGTGCTGTCAAAGTTCCACTCGGTATGCAGGGGATGTTCGATCATTTGGCGGCTCCAGCTTTCAAACGGGTATTGTCAGGGTCATATGGAGGACGCGGCAGAATGGTTGCCCGCCTGTGCTGCCCTAGGATGGAAACGGTCAAGTTTTCGCGTGCGGTTGGGTCGCGCAGGTACGCCAGTGCGAGCACCTTGCCGGTGCGATGGCCATAAGCACCGGAGGTGATGATCCCAACCGGGTGCTCCCGATGCCAAAGCGTGTGGGCATAGAACGGATCGACTTCGCCTGCCTCAATCTCCAGCAGAACCATGTCCCATTCTTGACGCAGGGTGTTGCGCAAGTCTTTGCGGACAAAGGGTGTAAGGCCGGCGTCTAGCGGGCTGCGTTCCGTTGTCAGGTCGCTTCCCCAAGCGCGATAGCCCTTTTCCAGCCGCATCGAGTTGGCGGCATAGGCGCCATAAAAGCCAAGGCCATGGGGTTGGGCGGTCTCTTCCAGTTTGGTGAAAAGCGCAACGGCCTGATTGCGCGTAACATGCAGCTCCCACCCGCATTCCCCAAGGTAGGACACGCGCAGGGCTCGCACGGGGATACCAGCGATCTCGGTTGCCTGCGCGGTGAGCCACGGCATGCTGGTGAGTTCGGGCAACACATCGGGTGATTTCGGGCCCATGACACCGATCACGGCCAGATCTTCGCAGCGGTTGGTAACGGTGATCTCGAACGCCGCCGCTGCCTTGATCAACTGATCCAAGTCGATTTCCTCGGCCGCAGCCGCGCTGGTCAGGTAGGCATGATCCTCGGCCAATCTGGTGACGGTGAGCTCTGACAATACCCCACCTGCTGTTGTTAGCACATGGGTCAGGCCGATGCGCCCCGGTTCTGGCGCGCGGTTGGATCCGAGCGCCTCAAGGAACGCCGCCACATCCGGCCCGGTGACATCGAATTTCGAGAACACCGAAAGATCGGCCATCGCAACGCGGTTGGTGGCGGCATCGACCTCGGCGGCCACTGCATCGAACCAATTGGCGCGGCGGAAGGTTTCAATCGCCTCTGCGCCGGGTGTATCGGTGAACCAGTTTGGCCGTTCCCAGCCATGGGCCGCTCCCATGACCGCGCCCCGTTCGACCATCAGCTCATGCAATTGAGACAGACGCAGGCCACGACCTGCGGGTCGTTCCTCGTGGGGATAGTGGACACCAAATTGTAAGCCGAAACACTCAATGGCTTTGGCCACGCGATAGTCGCGATCTGCCCAGGACCCGAAGCGGCGACTATCCACTGCCAGCGCATCCATAGGCGGCGCGCCATGGGTCATCCAATGCGCGAGGAACCAGCCTGCGCCGCCGCCCTCCATCACACCCATGGACGAGCCGGTCAGCAACCACGCGTTTTGCAACCCATGCGCCGGACCAATCAGCGGGTTGGCGTCGGGGGTAAAGGTGATGGGGCCGTTGATGACCGATTTGATGCCCCCAGTTTCCAGCGCTGGAATGCGTGCCATGGCCGCCTCGATGATATCTTCGACCCGGTCTAGGTCAGGCGGCATCAAGTCCGCACCAAATTCGGGCGGGACGCCATCCACGGACCAGACCTGTGCCTCTTTTTCGTAAGGTCCAAGGATCAGCCCATCGCGTTCTTGCCGGACATACCAGCTTTCTTCGGGGTCGCGGATGATCGGCAGTTCAGGCAGCCCCTGAGTAATCCGGTCTTCCACGACCTGTACAGTATCGGTTACCAGATATTGGTGTAGCACCGGGACAGAGGGGATGTTCAGCCCCATCATTTGGCCGATTTCCCATCCCCAAGTGCCAGCCGCGTTGACTACATGTACCGCCTCAACCGTGCCTTTGGGCGTGTCGAGCAACCAATGGTCGCCATCGCGCCGGATCGCGGTTACTGGGCAGTTGCGCCAGATCTGCGCGCCGCCCTGGCGCGCCACCTCGGCCATGGCGTTGGTGGCAAGCGTGGGATCGACGTGGCCGTCATCGGGTTCATAGATTCCGCCCAACAGACCGTCGAGTCTTGCCAGCGGATGCAACTCGGCGATGCGTTCGGGTGTCAGGACTTCCAGCGGATAGCCCGTGAAATCCGACAGGCCTGCGACATGGCGAAACTCATCCATCCGGTCCGGGTTGCGCGTGATCCGCATTGCGCCAGTGGTGTGAAACCCGCAGTCACGGCCCGTCTCCTGTGGCAGAATATCCCGATAGAGTCGCACGGACGTGGCACGCAGTTCCTGAATCGTCGGATTGTGCGCGAAATGGGTACACAGGCCCGCTGCATGCCAGGTTGAGCCATGGGTGAGGTCGTTCTTCTCCACCAGCAGCACATCCGTCCAACCCACTTTGACCAGATGATACATCAGCGAGACGCCCATCGCGCCGCCGCCGATGATGACAACCTGTGCCTTGGTCACGGTGCTCATTGTCCACGCATCCTTTCATTTTTCGGGTCAAAGGGCGGGCGCTGCAACGGGGTGGCAGCATAGTCTTTGCCAGCGACCTTTACCGTGAAACTACGTGCGCAAGTTTGAGCTTTCGCCTCACTTGGGTCGGTGGACACAAGAGCAAAGCAAAGGTTCAGCCCGGTGCGAGGTCCACGCGCGCCGGAGGTTGTGAACCCGACATGTCGACCTTCTTCAAAGATGGGTTCATCGTGCAGAATCAACGCCGAACCTTCGATTTGCATCAGGACAAGACGTTTGCGGGTGCCCTGTTCCTTTTGTTCCTGCAAAGCTGCCTTGCCGGTGAAGTCCTTATTCCAGTCGATGGTAAAGCCAAGCCCCGCTTCCAAAGGTGTGACGGTCGGATCAATGTCATGGCCCCAGTGTTTGAAGCCCTTTTCGATCCGGCAGCCATCAAGCGCATAGTGCCCAAGCGGCGCAGCGCCTGCAGCGATGAGCGCGTCGAAAACGCGCACTGCGACAGCATTGGGAAGGGTTAACTCCCAGCCGTATTCACCGACAAAGCTTACGCGGGTGGCGCGCGCACTTTGGCCTTCGACCTTAAATTCGCACACCTGACCCATTGGCGCATTTGCCCATGCGACCCCGGCATCCAGTTTCTGCAGCACCGGGCCACTGCCTGCGCCCATGACACCAAGTGTGCAAAACTCCTCGGTCACATCCGTTAGCGTCACGCCATCGGCCAGATTGCGTCGCAGGAACGCAAAGTCACGAGCACGGGTCGCGGCACCCGATGTGATATGGAAACGGCTGTCGGCGAGACGAGAGACGGTGATATCCATCTCGATCCCGCCACGGTCGTTCAGGATTTGGGTGTAAACTGCTTTGCCGATAGCGACGTCCATCTGCGCGGTACAAAGCTGGTTCAGCGCGTCAAGAACACGCGGCCCCGTGACGTCTATCTTGGTAAAGGGGCTGAGGTCGATCAGGGCCGTGCCCTTGGCCATAGACGCAGCTTCGTTTTGGGTAATCGGCCACCATCCTTGAGCGCCAATAGAATACGCCTGCGCCTCGCCATACCAAAGCCCTCGCTCCCACCCGGCGGTTTGTCCAAACTGCGCCCCAAGGGCAGCCCATCGATCATGCAGTGCGGACCTAAGCATCCCGCGCCCGGCCTTGGGCTGTTTGTAAGGCCAATGCAGGTTGAAGAGGTCCGCGACGGCCTCTTCCATCCGTGCTTCCAAATGCGCGGGCGTTGCCGTAAGTGGGTCGACCCGGGCGACATCCACCTCCCACATGTTCATTGGCGGTTGGCCATCGACCATCCAATCGGCCAAGGCGCGTCCGATCCCGGCCGAGGACATAACGCCCACCGAGTTCATGCCTGCGCCGACAAACAGACGATCAACGTCAGTTTCCCCGACTAGTGGGCGTGTGTCGGCGGTAAAGCTCTCGGGGCCGTTCATGAAATGCTGCACGCCTAAGTGCTCCAACGCGGGGCAAAGCTCCAAAGCCGCTTCCATAAAAGGGGCAAACTGATCCCAGTCTTCTGCCATCTCAAGGAAAGGTCGGTTGCCTTCTGGCCCGTATGGGTTCCAGCATTTGGCATTGGGTTCAAATCCGCCAATCACCAATTTTCCGGCATCGCCCTTGATATAGATGCCTCGATCCAGATCGCGGATCACTGGGAAAGGGTCGGGCAGATCGGGGAAGGGTTCGGTCACAACGTACATATGCTCAACCGCTTGGAGCGGTAGCGCGACCCCGGCAGTCGCAGCCAGCTCTCGCGACCAGGCTCCTGTCGCGATGACCACCTGGTCCGCTTCCATAGTGGTGCCGTCAGCAAATGCCACGCCCTTTGCTTTCCTGTTTTCGGTGATCAGTCTTTCGACCTCGACGCCTTCACGGATCGTTACACCGAGGGTCTTGGCGGCACGAGCATAGGCCATACATAGGTCGACCGGGTTCACATTGGCGTCTTCCGGCACATGCAATGCGCCGACATGTTTTGAAAGATCGAGCGCGGGCAGCGGAACATCGCGCGCAGCGATCACCGCTGGCGTTAACCCTTGCGTCGCGCCGAGGTCAGCAATCCGGTGAAATTCGTCCATGCGCGCCGGTTCGCGCGCCAGCCAATAACCCCCGGTGCGTCGATATCCGGTGGACATGCCTGTCTCTTGCTCCAGCGCCGGAAAGACCTCAAGCGCGGCAGAGGCAAGTACCGTCATATTGGGCGTCGCGCGCAAAGGGCCAACAATCCCCGCCGCATGCCAGGAGGTGCCCGACGTCAACTGGTTGCGCTCCAGCAACGTGACATCATCTGCGCCGCGTTTCCCAAGATGATAGGCTACGCTAAGGCCAATTGCGCCGCCGCCAATGATCAAAATGCGGCTCATGCAAACCCCTGTTGACGCAAGCTTTTCAGCACCACTAGGCTAACCACATGACTATACATGCTTTGTGGTGCCACCCACGCTCGGTTTCGACGGCGTTTGAACGGATCATGCGCGAGCGTGGTGATCTGTCGGTCCTGCACGAACCGTTCATGTACCACCACTACCTTACGACCAAGGATCGGCTTTTTCCGGGTTTCACTCCGGAACCGGGACATCCGGTGACCTACGATGAAATTCGCGCCATGATCCGCAAGACCGCGCAGGGTGGTCTGGTTTTCTTCAAGGACATGGCATACTACGTCGCCGACAGACTGCCCCGCGATGCAGGGTTTGCGGGCGAAATGACCCACGCCTTTTTGGTGCGCAATCCCATCGAAGCCGCGCTTTCCTACGCAAAGCGCGATCCTGAGTTTACGCAGTTGGAGTTGGGACATGAGGCGCAATGCAGGCTTTACAGCGCGTTGACCGAGCTGGGCCATAGCCCGTTGGTGATTACTGCAGATCAGTTGCGCAATGATCCGCAGACCACGTTGCGCCGCTACTGGGCACATGTGGGGCTTACGTTTCTGGACCATGCGTTCACGTGGAACGATGCTGTGCCGGATGGATGGGGTTCGGTTCAAAGCTGGCATACCGAAGTGCTGCAAAGCGGGGCGATCAAGGCGCCTGAAGCGGTCGACTTCCAAGCAGAGCTTCACCAGCTCGGAGAACCCTATACCGACATAGCTGCGCATCACGTACCGTTCTACGAGCGGATGTGTGAGATTGCAGAAAGCCAGGCCCATCAGAAGTATTCCTGATCTGGTTTTTCGGCTTTGCGGGCGGCGATGTAGTCCTTGAGAGCTGCATCAATGTCTCGGTCGAGGCCGGGGTCCTCATACCCTGCTAGTCGTTCCTTCCAAATGACGTTGGCCCGCACGGCCGCATCCTGTTCACCTGCCGCGTGCCATTGCTCGAACGAGTTATCGTCGGGTGTCCACGGGCGAAAGAGCGCAGTCATGAAGTTGGCTTGCGTATGTTCAGACCCAAGGAAATGTTGCCCCGGCCCTGTTGTGGCAATAGCCTCCATCGCCTGAGCATTTTCGCTCATATCGATCCCGTCAAAAAAGCGTCCGATCTTGCCGCACAGATCATGATCAATCACGGTTTTTTCGAACGAGGTCACCAACCCCCCTTCGAGCCAGCCGGTCGCATGGTTGATCAAGTTGGCACCGGCAAACATCGACATCATCAGACCCCACGCGGCCTCTTGCTGGCTCTGCGCATCGGACAGTTTGGACGAACTTAGTGTGCCAACAGTGTGCAGGGGCACCCCGAGCCTGCGCGCAAGTTGCCCCGCGGCGAGAACCATCAACCCGGCCTCAGGTGTGCCAAAAGTTGGCGCGCCGGATTTCATCGACATGGTCGAGGCGAAGCTGCCCATCAGACAAGGCGTGCCGGGGTTCACCAGTTGGGTTAACGTCATTGTCGCCATGGATTCGGCCAGCACTTGCGCAAGCGTGCCGGCCACGGTCGCGGGTGACATCGCCCCAGTCAGCACCCAGGGCGTGCAGGCGACGGGCTGGCCCGCGCGGGCATAGGTTTTCAGCGCGCCAGACATATGGCTGTCCATCACCAAAGGCGCATTGGTGTTAGACACGCAGTATAACGCGGGCTTCTCTGAGATGTCGCCAAAAACAATGCGTGCCATGTCAATTGCATGGCCCGCCCGTTCAGCACCGATAAAGGCACCCATAAACGCGCGGTCAGAGTGGCGGATATGAGCGTAGAGCATATCCAGATGGCGCTTGTTGGCGGGCAGATCAACAGGTTCACAAACCACACCGCCCGAATGATGCAGCCATGGCAGTGTGTGGTGTAGCTTTACCAGATTGTTGAAGTCTTCATGGCTCGCATAACGCCGGCCGCGATCCAGATCATGCACAAAAGGCGGACCCCAGGACGGGCACAAAACCGTCGCATCGCCGCCAAGCTGGACAGTGTTTTTGGGGTTGCGGGCATGCTGTATGAACTGGCTTGGCGCGGTTGCCATGATGGTCCGGCGGCAAAAGCCGGGCGCGAACCGTACCCGTGTGCCGTCTACATCGCACCCTGCATCCGCAAAAATCAGGAGGATCTCAGGATCGTCTTGAAATTCCATACCCGTCTCAGAAAGGATGGTGTCGGCATTTGCCTCAATCTGCTCAAGCCCGGCATCGCTGAGGACACCGAAGGTTGAAAGCTTGCGCAAAATGAATGGCGCACGCGCGTCGTTCGGTGAGCGTTGCTTTGCCGTTTTTTTGCGGCGAGAGGTGCGTATGCGAGACATGTGATAACGATGCCGCAGCGATTGACCAAACCCAAGAAAATCTAAATAGTATTAGAAATTCTTATACTAAGGATGAGCCGTGCTTGATCGCTATAAAATGTCACCCAGTCTTATGCGCTCGCTTGAGGTGTTCCTTGCGGTAGCAGAAACAGGTCAAATGCGGGCTGGAGCGAGCCTGCTGAGTCTGTCACAACCCGCCGCATCTCAGCACATTTCCGCGTTGGAAAAGGCGTTCGGCACGACGCTACTGGACCGCAGCACGCGACCCGCAAAACTGACATACGCTGGTGCACGACTGCACGGCAAAGCGCAAAAGATACTTGATGCTTTGTCGGATATGGAAACCGAGTTGCGCCATGTCGGTGGCCAGTCCCTGACGCTGCTAAGGGTGGGCATTCAAGCCTCCGTTGCAACAACCCTTACACCGCCATTGATCGATCTTGCGCAAAAGATGTTCAACGTCGAAGATATCACATTGCACGCCGGGCAAAGCGGTAACCATGAGCATCTCTTGCGCACCAAGCAGGCGGACCTGGCAATTACATCAAACCCTTTTTTGGACATGGACGGGCTAGAACGGCATCACATTTTGACCGAAAAATACCTCTTGGTTCTTCCTGAAGCATACAACGGACCAACTGAAAGCCTGGAAGCAATCCAGACAAGGCTGCCTCTTGTACGTTTCGGGGATACGACCAATGCAGGACGCCAGATTGCCCAACACCTGCGACGACTGCGCTTCGAGCCTGACAAAGTCATACAGGCAGATCGCTCCAGCATGGTGACTTCCTGCGTTTCGACAGGACAGGGTTTTAGCCTTTTGACCCCGACGCTGTTGATCGATGGTCTCGTTGAAAACATGGCTTTGCGATTGCAAGAATTGCCTGTTTCGGGTTTGTCGCGCACGTTGACGGTCGTTGCGAGGAAAGAGGAGTTGCAAGGCTTGCCAGCGGCCGTAGCGGAGTTGTGCAAACAAAGGCTAGCAGAGCGAATAACTCTCCACATGGGTAATATCGGAGTTAACAGTGTGGAGCTCGAGCGGTCTAGTAGCTCAGTCTATAGTTGAATGGCGGTTGGCTAAATCGCCTGACTTCAAGACAAAATAACAGAAGCAGACATTCCGTCCGCAAAGTTGGAGATGGGGTTGTCCGAATTGCGGTCGTTTTCGGCGACTTGCTTGTACGTCCACTTTGCGGACATTGCTGCCATTCACTGTTTTGGACCCAGCAGGAGCGAAGGCCCAAACCGGACCAAGATGCGCGTGAACGGCGTAAGCCGACCTACACAGGGCTCATTAGGGGCCGCCTGATGTTTCTGCGTATTCGTTAAGCACGTCCCAGACAATTTCTTGCATCCATGCCGCCTGCACCTTGTCCGGCCCGCCCTGCGTCAGCATCGTTGGCGGCAAGCCACGCGGATCGCCGTCGTAGATCACCGCGAAATGTGCCAGTGCGATGAGATAGTTACCCATCTTGTTGGGGTGAATGCTATCTGAAAAAAGGTCGTGAATATCATTGAGCCCCGGGGCTGTGCCTGATGCAATTTCGTCATAAGCGCGAGCCATAATCAGAGGGCCAGGGATCATGTCCATTTCAGGCATCCCATCGGGCCGGTTTGCGTTGACGTGATCAAGAATGCTTTGCCACCGCACCATCTCCAGCGGCAGTCGTTCGCGAAATGTCAAATGACCTTCAGGGTCGTTGTGGCGATTTTCAAAACCCGAACCGCTTTCGATATCGACCCAGCTTGCATAGAGCACAGACCGAGCGCCATCACCATTCGCGCCATGCTCCCACGCATGGCTCGCCCAATGCAAAGCCCAGTGTTTGCTGTCATGATGGTCCATTGTGTTTGTCAGTGCGACACGTTCGGTGATTGCTAGAACGTCGTAACGGGCCATCACCTCAGGCTGACGGATATCCGGGTTACTCGCATTTTCCCATCGCCACTCCATCGGACTGCCCGGAATTGTAGCCTTGTCCAGTTTGCCGCCACGCATACTGGTTACACGTACCATGATCTCAAGCGGACCGATGACGCCATCGGTGAGGCTATGACCTGATTGTACGACGCGTAGCGCCGGTAGCCGCTCAGAGGCCGCAGCGCCAATCCCGAACGCCATACTTGCAAAGCTTGCCAGCACTAGTGCCTTGACCCGGTTGCTTCGATGTAAATTCATGTCAATCCTGAAAGGTTATTCCTAGGAGTGTACAAAATATATGGCTGTGTGCACAAACGCGTTAGGCTCTGAGCGCATCACAAGTGAGAGTCTTGAGGGTTTTCGGATCAAAATCATGCGGCCTGACTGCGTGAGTGCGCGGGCTCAAATTGGCCATTTCTGACAACTTTCGAAATGTGTAAAGTTGGCCTAGTTTTTGCTGTCCCTGCTTAGGTGCATCTAGCTAACCAAGGTTGGCTTGAAGAGTATAGCAGCTGCCAAAACACTGCGACTAGCCGACGTAGGCTCATTTCGCTGCGAAAGACCGCTTTTCTGCCTTTAACAGCCAATGCTGCGTCTTAGCCTGATGTCTGCTTTGAGCCCTAAGCGGCCATTGCAGAACCTCGATCTAACTTCCGCTTGTCGGCAAGGAGGCAGAGACCACTGTATGACCTCTGCCTCATCACTTCATCTATTGAAGAACTCTGCTACAGCGTCCGTCGACGCCTTTACTGCCTCGGGCTTGTAGTAGAAGTCCACATGAGAGAACTCATCAAACGCCAACTCCTCATGTTCATTCGTCAGCTTCGCGACAAACTGCGTGGAGCACGGCGCTGTAAAGGCCGTGCTGCTGTAGATGGTTAGGGACGGCTGCACGATCTTATCGGCATAAGCCTCTCCAATGGAAATCAGAGACTGCATGCCCTGATCGCCGATATGCATGTTGGTATAGGTCGGAACCGCAACCGGGCCTTTGACTCCATCGCGTCCGTAGTAGTCATAGGATTCTCCGGCCATCGGGTTGACACCCGATCCAACAAATTCTTCTCGGGTTTGCTCATCATTTAGCCCAAATGGTTCGACATAATCCGGCTCGCCGGTTTCATACATCTTCTGCATCGAGGCGTTCGAGGCCGCGATTTGCTGATTGACCATATCGCGGTCGGTCCATTGAAAACCATCAGCCGCCATCATGCCCGACACCATGGCGATCTTCTTGATGCGATGATCGGTCACGGCGGCGGATGCGATGATCGAGCCGCCTTGGCAAACACCCAGACCGTAAATCTCGTCAACGAACGGTAGAGTGCCGAGGTAAGACACGGCGTCCCAGGTGTTTTCGATCAGCCGGAACATGTAGCGGGATTGCTTGTACTCTCCGGGCAGCGCAGGGGACGAGCCCATGCCGAGGTAATCGAAACCGAGGTAGATGAAACCCCGCGCGGCCATTTCCGGCCCGTAAGTAGCCGGGATCTGATCTTTGACCTGCGGGAACGGGCTGGCCCCCACGATGGCCTTGTAGGTCTTGGTCTCATCAAAGCCTTCGGGCAGGTAGAGATCGCCCGCCAAATCCACGCCAAAGGATTTGAAGGTGACTTCGTTTTTGCCCGCTGTGAGATTTTGAGTTGTCATGGTCTTGGTCCTTTCGGGATCAGGCAGCATTGCGCCTTGCTAAAGTAAATCGTTGAGTTTACTTATGGTGAGGCAAGTGTTTTTGTAAACACTTCTTTTTACTTTTTGAGGTAGAAATCTTGAAACGTACTGAAAAAAAACGAAAAGATATCATCGATGCGGCCATCGATGAGTTCAAAGAGCAGGGGTTTCTGGGGGCAAAGACCACTTCAATCGCCAAAAAAGCGAACGTATCGAGTCGCACGCTCTACAATCACTTCGAGAGCAAGGAGGCTCTCTTTGAGGCGATCTCACAGATCATGCTGGAGCAGAACCGGAGCATGGAGCCAGTGCCTTATGATCCGGATCGAGACTTCGTTGAGCAACTGAAGAACGCCTTGTGGCGCTACATTGGGGTGATCACCGATGAGACCGCCATCGGATTGAACCGGATGGTCATCTCAGAATTGATCCGTGACCTTGAACGTTCCCGGCAATTCTTCACTGAAACGGCAACACATGATTACCCAATAACGAGGCTGATCAGCGAAGCCATGGATGCAGGCGTGATCCGAAAGGCTGATCCGGTTCTTGCGACCAACCAGCTTCTGGCGCTTGTAAAAAACTTCTTCTTCTGGCCAGAGTTCTTCCTTGGTGAGAACCCAACGCCGAAAGACGTACTGGACGATTGTGTCGCGATGTTTCTAAAGCACTACAAAGCGGACGTTTAAACGGCCATCACGAAGAGCAGGAAAGTCCGCAGGACTGACGTTCGGCATAAGCTAAGGGAATGTCGGCTTCGCCTTTTTCCTTGAATACTCGATATCGGTGCGGGTTGAGCAAATTCGCAACCAGCCTTGTGCAAAGAAAACAGGTTCTAGCCCGCACGGGCGAGGCTTACGCCCCGCCCTTTGCTAGGGTGTCCCGCTTCCAAAGAGGTTGCAGGTTGCTGTAACCGCAAAGTTCGGTGAGGTGCTCCAAAGACCGAGCAGCCGAAAGCCCATAGATCGGTCGGTGTGATCAATCCAGTATAGCCTAATCTCATTCCCAAAGGTCTCTCCCGAGGAAATCATTTTGATTTTCCATTGGACCGATCCAAAGAAGCTGTTTCCTCCAAGGCAGTTAAGTGCGTACCCTTTACCTCTAAGGAACAATCCTCTGGGTAGTCCAACACGGTTTTGAAGTTTCGATTCCCGTGCATTCATCCTCAAATAGTCTCCAAGTTCTCGTTACAAGACCCTGAGTAAACCATTGAAAATGAAGGGAATGGTGGGTGATGAGAGACTCGAACTCCCGACATCTTCGGTGTAAACGAAGCGCTCTACCAACTGAGCTAATCACCCGTGAGGGCTCATGTAGCTAAGCCCGTGCGTGGGTGCAAGAGGGTATGGCACAATTTCTTTTGCAAAATTGCGCAAGGTTTCAGATCAGCGTTTAGGCAACTGGGCGCGGTTACCAATCGAGCAAACTCATGTGTCATATCGTGGTTGAATAGCGAAATGCGGATATCGCTGTTCAGGCGAGGCGGATCAGACACGTTGTTTAGCGATTGAGCGCTCTACCTCGGGAGTTTCCGGTTTTAGAGAAGCGCGACAGCATATTGATCTTGGGTTGGGCGATTCTCGTTTTCCACCGAATTCTGAGTTCAATATGGGCCGTAGCTTTGGTTGTAAGGCCAAAGGGCCTTGCCTGCCACGTGTTGCCTCCGATATGCCCAGAGGGATTGCAACCCTCTGATCCGGAGGCAAAGAATGACGGGCGCCTGTCGCTGTCTGATCGCAGCTTTGGCCTTCTGCGCGATACTCGCTGTCCCGGTTCGGGCCGAGGGCGTGCTGGTTTTTGCCGCCGCCAGCCTCAAGACCGCACTGGACGTGATTGCCAGAAGTTATGAGGCTGAGACCGGGCAAGAGGTGACGGTGTCGTACGCGGCCTCCTCGGTGCTGGCACGGCAGATACAAGCGGGGGCGCCCGCCGATCTGTTCATTTCCGCCAACGAGGATTGGATGGACGTGCTGCAGGATCAGGGCCTGATCGATACCGCTTCACGTATTGAGTTGCTGGGTAACGGGCTGGTTTTGATTGGTGCGCCGGGGGCTGACACGGCCGAGATTGAGGCGGGGTTTGACCTGAGCACCCGTCTAGGCAGTGGGTATCTGGCCATGGCTTTGGTCGATGCGGTGCCTGCGGGCATCTATGGCAAGGCCGCGTTACAGGGTCTGGGACTTTGGGGCGATGTTCAGGACCAGATCGCCCAGACGGACAATGTACGCGCCGCGCTGGCGCTGGTTGCGACGGGGGCGGCGCCTTTGGGCATTGTCTATCGCTCGGACGCTGTGGCTGATGAGCGGGTCGGGGTCATCGGTGTCATCCCGGCAGATATCCACCCAAAAATTGTGTATCCAGCAGCCCTGACTTCTACTGCAGAACCTACGGCGCACGCGCTTTTGACCTATTTGCAAGGCAATTCCGCACGGGCCGAATTTGTGAGGCAGGGGTTCTCCCTGCCCGAAGGTTAGTACGATGGGATGGTTGGGCCCGGCAGAGATGGAGGCATTGCGCCTGTCGCTGCGCGTATCGTTCTGGGCAACGCTGATCACGTTGCCATTTGGGATTTTCATTGCCTATGCGCTTGCGCGCTGGCGGTTTCCGGGGCGCCAGTTGCTGAATGGTCTGGTTCATCTGCCTCTGATCCTGCCGCCGGTGGTGACCGGCTATCTGCTGCTGCTGACCTTTGGGATTCAGGGGCCGTTGGGCGCGCCTTTGGCCGAGCTTGGGATCGTTTTTGCTTTCCGATGGACTGGCGCTGCGCTGGCTGCCGGGATCATGGCTTTTCCGCTGATGGTGCGCGCGATCCGGTTGTCGATCGAGGCGGTAGACCCAAAACTGGAACAGGCAGGCGCCACTTTGGGGGCGTCGCGTCTGCTGGTCTTTGGAACGGTGACGCTGCCAATGATCCTGCCTGGGGTCATTGCGGGCGCGATCCTGGCGTTTGCCAAGGCGATGGGAGAGTTCGGTGCCACGATCACCTTTGTTTCGAACATACCCGGTCAGACGCAGACGTTGCCCTCGGCAGTCTATGCGTTCTTGCAGGTTCCAGGGGGTGAGGCGGCGGCGACTCGGTTGGTGATCATCTCTATCATCGTCGCCATGGGCGCGCTTTTGCTGTCGGAATATGTGGGCCGTCGTGTGGCCAAACGCGTGGCCGGATCATGAGCCTGTCCGTCCGCCTGCAACACCAGCTGCCCGGGATGAAGCTGGACCTCGATTTCGACGCACCTTCCGGTGTAACGGTTCTGTTTGGGCGTTCTGGTTCGGGAAAGACGACGGTGGTGAATGCAGTCGCGGGGCTACTGAGACCCGAGGCCGGGCGGGTCGCGGTTGGCGATTGGGTGTTGTTCGACACGGATCGCGGTGCGTGGCTGCCGCCACATAGACGGCGCTTGGGCTATATCTTTCAGGAAGGCCGTCTGTTCCCGCATCTGACCGTACGCCAGAACCTGAATTATGGTCGCTGGTTTGCACCGCGCGGGGCACGACGCGAAAACCCGGATCGGGTGATCGAGATGTTGGGTGTTGGCCATCTGCTGGACCGCCGCCCAGCGATGCTATCGGGGGGTGAGAAACAGCGCGTCGCCATTGGCCGCGCCCTGCTGGCCAGCCCGCGCCTGATCCTTGCGGATGAGCCTCTGGCCGCGCTCGACGACGCGCGAAAGGCTGAAATCCTGCCCTATTTCGAACGGTTGCGGGACGAGGTATCGGTCCCGATACTTTATGTGACCCATTCGGCGGCCGAGGTTGCCCGGCTTGCAACGTCCGTGGTCGCGCTGCAGGACGGGCGTGTCGTGCGGCATGGTCCCGCGTCCGATGTTCTGTCGGACCCATCCGTGGCCCCTGCAGGCGTGCGCGCGGTGGGGGCCGTTCTGCGGGTCCGTGTTACGGCGCATCACGACGATGGCCTGTCCGAACTTGATGCCGGTGGCGCTCGTCTTTACCTGCCTCGGATTGCCCATCAAATCGGCGAAGAGCTGCGTATTCGTATTCCGGCGCAAGAGGTGATCCTGTCCAATAGACCACCCGAGGGTCTTTCAGCCTTGAATGTGTTGTCGGGGCAGGTCGAGGCGATCCGGGCAGGTGAGGGGCCCGGTGCAATCGTGTCGGTCAAAACAACTGCGGGTGTTGTGCTGGCGCGCGTGACCCGACGCTCGGTCGCGGCGCTGGGTTTGCAGCAGGGCAGTACATGCTATGCGGTGATCAAGACCGTCGCGCTGGCTCCACAGGATGTCGGTGGGCGGGTTGTCTAGGACCTAGGCAAGCGCACGCGCCTCATGTTCGCGCAGGATCAGCCGCGCAGCAAGGCCGAAGCCGATATGTTCGTCCGAGGCGCGCTCGGGGAATATCTCGGCGAGTTCCTGGAGCGCGTCAGAAGACAGCGTGTGGAGGGTTTCTTCACCCAGAAACAGGCTTTCGGCCTGAGCTCCTTCGGCAAACAAAATCTCGTGCCTGTCAAGCAGGATATGCAGGTATTCGACCGGCTCATCACCGGTATCAATATCTATTCCCGGCCACGAGCACAGATGTTTGGCGGCGACCAACACTTCGGGCGCGCCAAACAGCATCTCGACCTTGGGGCCGCGGATCAGGAGGCGATGCTGTTGAGACACCAGCAAATCGCGGGATGGAACACCGGGTCCCAGACTGCCTGCGGTCACACGCACCGGGCGCATCGCAGGATTTGCGCGCAACCGCTCGGGCGACATGGTGCTGCTTTCGATCCAGCGGATCGGCTGTATTCCGTGATCGGCAGTCAACACGTCGTCATCCACGCGCAGGGTCTCAATGGCGCGCTGGCCTTCCGCCGTTTCAATCAGAGTGCCTGCGGTATAGCAAACGCCTTCGATAGTGATATCAATGATCTGGGTCTGGGTTCCACTGAAGGTGAAGAAACCATTGGCGAAATTGGCGGTGACCGTCACCTCGAACGAGTCCAATTGGATTTCTCCGTCATCGAGGCTATCGAAGAAGGCCGGGTCGACGGTGTAGGTCCACGTACCGTTCGCATCTATTGAGGCGGTGCCGAAATCCGGTTGATCGGAGATTGCCCAGGTGGCCCCGGTGAAGGTCCCGAAATCCGATGTTGCGGTGACATCGAGGTCACCCGAGGCGACATTCGGAGGAAAGCCGGTCACGTCGCCCGTGATATCGCCCGATATGGTTACAACCGAAGTCATCCGTTTTCCTGCTCGAGCGTTCTGGCGAATTCGGCATCGCGGTAAAGGCGCATATGCACCTGTTGCTGGTCATCGCGTGTCCATTCGACGATACGTTTTGTGGATAGGTCGCTGCTGAGGCGATTGGTGCGCACGCGTGGGTGCGGGATGTCCCGTTTCAGCATGTCGACGATCTGACGAGTTTGGCCGAAGGGTGCCACCATATCGATGATCCAGAAGGATGAGCCACTGGCGAAATCGACATCTCTCAGCGGCTCTTCCTTCACCGCATAGCGATATTCGGCTTCCGGGCTGAGACCGGCAAATGTCACGAATCCGCGCGGAAAGCCGTTTTGGCGGAAGATGTGATACTGGCCCAATCTCAGCGGCGTTTCGAACGCATAGAGAACCTGTGCCAAACTGCGGTTACGATGCGTTTTGGTCAGGGCAGCCAGATAAAATAACGCACCGAAGTCGGCGTATTTTTCACCGGAAAGATCGAACCAGTCTTTGGGAAATGACTTTTCCACGGGCCACTCTGGAAACTGCTGATGCAGAGATCATAGCGCACCACATATTCAAAGAAAGAATTTTCACTCAAGCTGATGTGTTACGGGTTGAGTTAGACCTGAGGCCCGGTTTGACTATATTGATTCGTATAGGCTGGTTGGTCCCACGTCGTCTCAGCCGTGATCGCGTTTTTTATAGGGTGTTTTATATGCGTTTTCTTACATGCCTCTCTTTGACAGCCATCATACTGGCCCCCACCATTGCGCAGTCTCAGGGCGTTGGTTTTGGCTATAAACTAAGACCGCAGTTCAGAACCCAGATCACGCCGCTAAAGGATGGAACCTACGAAGTGAAGCCCGTCGGCGGGTCCTCGGCTGCGGTCACCTATTGGTGTGGAATTGGGGATTATGCAGTTCGCACATTGGGAGTTTCAAACTCGCAGCGGATTTATGTTTCCAAAGCTTACGAGAAAGGTGTTCGCACAGTGCAGTTTTCGCTAACTCCACCGCCCGGCGCGGATACCAATCCGGGATATTCTTTGACCGTCAACAGGGTGGGTGAGAACCTGTCCGCCGCTTCGGCGCAAAACTACTGCTTTGATAATTCCATCGATATGGGGTTTTAGCGGTCAGACCCATTTGGCCAAGGGCGGCAGACTCATCAGAACAGCATCGGGGTCGTGCCCGGTTTCCAGACCAAACTTGGTGCCCCGGTCATAGACCAGATTGTATTCGGCATAGAGCCCACGATGCACCAGCTGGGTGTTTTTGTCCGCGTCGTCAAAGCTTTGCACCCGGCGTATTTCGACCAGAGGCAGAAAGGCGGGCAGGAAGGCGCGACCGATGTCCTGCGTCAGCGCAAAATCCGCCTGCCAGTCGCCGGTGCAATAGTCATCCATGAAGATCCCGCCGACACCCCGAGCGCGCTTTCGGTGGGGGATATAAAAATACTCGTCAGCCCAATCTTTGAGACGCGGGTAGTGGCTGGGTCCGTGCGGGTCGAGATGCGCTTTTTGGGTGGCGTGGAAATGGGCAGTGTCGTCGTCATATTCGATGCAGGGATTCAGGTCGGAGCCGCCGCCGAACCACCAGGCATGTGGAGTCCAGAACATCCGGGTGTTCATATGGACCGCAGGCACATGCGGGTTCTGCATATGGGCCACAAGGCTGATGCCCGAAGCCCAGAACCGAGGGTCGTCCTTCATCCCCGGAATACCCTTGCGTGCGGCCATCGCGTTTTGCGCGCGCTCACCCAGCGTACCAAAGACGGTTGAGACATTGACGCCCACCTTCTCGAACACGCGGCCCCCGCGCATCACCGACATCAGCCCGCCGCCCGCGTCGGAGCCATCGTCAGACTGCCGTTTAGTTTCTTTGACTTCGAACCTTCCCGGCTGAGAATCCGAGAAGGGGCCTGAGGTGTGGCTGTCTTCCAACGCTTCGAAGGCGGTTACGATGTCATCTCGCAACTGGCGGAACCAGGCAGAGGCGGTGGCTTTTTCTTTATCGATCATTGGGATCAGTGGGCCGGGGCTGCGACAGGGTCCAGCAGGGTGCGGCCTCCGTCAATGGTTAGAATTTGGCCTGTCATGAAGCCCGCAGCGTCCGACGCGAGAAATTGCGCGGTTTCGACCAGTTCGTTCGGAGCGGCAATCCGGGAAAGCGGAGTATGTTTTTCGATGTCGTCCCGGAAATCTCGGTTTTCTTTCAGCGTTGACTGCAATGAAGCGCTCATGACCGATCCTAGTGCGATGGAGTTTACGCGAATGCGGCTGGGCGCAAGTGCAACCGCCAACGAACGGGTCATCTGATCCAGCGCAGCGGTCGAAACGGAATAGGCCATCAGATCGGGATGGGTGCGGCGTGCGGCAATCGAGGACAGGTTGATGATTGACCCGGCAGGGTTCTCATCGTCTCCATCAGCCTGTTTGATAAATCGCTTAGCCACTAGTTGGCTCAGTCGCAGCGCGGGCATCAGGTTCTGGTTCAGCAATGTGCGCACGGAATCGTCATCGGTGTCCAGCGGGTCCGACGGGATCACCTGCCGCGCACCATTGATCAGGATATCAACCTGATCAAACGCATCCAGCGTGGCCGAAAGCAGATTGGCGATGGTCAACTTTTCACGCAGGTCACCGGCGAAATAACGGATGTTGCTGTCATCCGCCTGTTCGCCCAGCTCATCGGACAGGCGCTTTTCATCCATATCGGCGAACATGACATTGGCGCCTGCATCGGCAAAGTGCCGTCCGATGGCCAGTCCGATGCCGTTGGCACCCCCGGTGACGATTGCGGTCTTGCCCGCGATGGAAAAGGACATGCGAATCCTCCTGAGTTCTGGCGCAGGTTAGCGGGCCTCAGCCCCGAGGGCGAGAGGCATGGAACACCTTGAAGCGGTTGTCTCCTGCCACTTCGTCAACACGGGCGAAAGCCTCGGCCAGCGTTGCCTCGTAAGGCAGGTGGCGATTGGCGACCATCCAGAGTTGACCGTTGCGGGTGAGGTTGCGTGCAGCACTGGTGATAAAGCCCTGGCCCAATGTCGGGTCGGCGCTGCGCGAGGTGTGAAAGGGCGGATTCATGATCACCATGTCCAGCGGCTCGGGCGCGGTCCAGGTGGTGGCGTCGGCCCAATGGAACTGCGCGCGGGGGTCAGTGACATTGGCGCGGGCACAGGTGAGGGCGGTGTGGTCGGCCTCAACCAAGTGCAGACTGTGCAAGGTGTCGTCGATCAGTTTGGCGGACAGAAACCCCCAGCCTGCGCCCAGATCAGCGATGCGCGCGCCGCGCTTGGTTGGCAGAGATTTCAGCAGCAGGGCCGAGGCAGGATCGACACCATCGGCGGAGAACACACCGGGCGCGGTATGGAATCCGTCAACCATTTGGTTTTCAGGCGCAGCCCAGTCGGCAAAGGCATCCGCATCAGACTGAAACCAGAAAATCTTGCCATGCGCTTTCGAAATCGGCCCGTTGATTGCTACGCGCTTGCGGATGTCTTTCAGCAAACTGTCGACGCCATCGGTTTTGGCCCCGTCCACCACAATGATCCCGCTGGCGCGGCTGCAAGCCTGATGAACCAACGCCCGGGCCAGCGCCTTGGCGCGCGGCAGAATGACGACTGCATCCTGGCAGGGCGCGTCACTGTCAGGCGTTGCCACAAAGCCCTGCGCGGCAAAATGATCGTGGAACGGTTTGAACGGCTGCACCACCTGCGCCTCGTGCGGCAGGTTCGACAGATCGTGGTCCGGGGTTGGTGCCAACACAGTCAGCGGCTGCGACAGGCTGAGCCCGCTGTTCAGGGCTAGATCAAGGCGAGGAGACATGGCCGCGCGTTATTCTTCGCGTTCCATGGTGCATTGCAGCGGGTGCTGATGCCTGCGCGCGAAATCCATCACTTGCCCGACCTTGGTCTCGGCAATCTCATGGCTGAACACGCCAACCACGGCGACGCCTTTCTTGTGCACCGTCAGCATGATTTCGAACGCCTGCGCATGGGTCATGCCGAAGAACCGTTCCAGCACATGCACCACGAACTCCATCGGCGTGTAATCGTCATTCAACAACAGCACCTTATACAGCGGAGGCCGCTTGGTCTTGGGGCGCGTTTGCACCAGGACAGACGTGTCGTCGTCCTCGTTGTCTTTTTCAGACATGATCCACTGGTGTTTGCGCATTGCTGTAAGAGAATCTCGATTTACACTACGAATTGTTTCCCGGCTTATATAACGTCACGGTGGCCAGAGGAAAGAGCAACCGGACGGAAATGCGATGCGGGACAAGCTGACAACAATCGGGTTCGATGCAGACGATACCCTTTGGCATAACGAGCGTTTCTTCCAGCTGACTCAGGCATATTTTGCCGAATTGCTCGCCGATCACGCCGATCACGATCACCTGATGGAACGTCTACTTGCCGCCGAAAAGCGCAACATCCAGCACTATGGGTATGGCATCAAGGGCTTTACCCTGTCGATGATCGAGACAGCGATTGAGGTGACGGAAGATCGCGTACCGGCGCGCGTCATCCGCCAACTTGTTGAAGCGGGGCAGGAGATGCTGGCACATCCCATCGAACTGCTCCCCCATGCGCGCGAGGCCATCGAGGCGGTGGCCGAGACGCATAAGGTTCTGCTGATCACCAAGGGCGACCTGATCGATCAGGAGCGTAAGCTGGCGCAATCCGGATTGGGTGAGCTGTTCGATGGCGTCGAGATCTTGAGTGAAAAAACGGCGGCGACCTATGCGATGATTTTTGACCAGTACGGTGATGGACCCGACGCTTCGATGATGATCGGAAACTCGATGCGTTCTGACGTGGTGGCCCCAATCGAAGCCGGGTGCTGGGGCGTGCATGTCCCGCACGGGTTGGTATGGGAGGTCGAGCAGGCCGAGGTCCCAACTTCCAACCCACGGTTCCGCGAGTTGAAGGATTTGGGTGATCTTTCAGCTTTGATTGATCAGATTTCCTGACCTGTTGCCGTTTGACATCAGTCACAAAAAATTCGATGACACGGCTTGCCTGAAATTCGGCACAATCGCCGGTATGGTGTCCGGGCGCGCATGAAGCACCATATGTAGCGTGAATCTGATCGTGCATATGATCCACTCAAACGCAGCTTTCAGTTTCTTTAAACCCGTCCCTGTGTTAGCCTGAGGAATATCAAAATAAAAATTGCTGACCGGGAAAACCCGGCGGCGCGAGGCAGACAGAGGCAAAGATCGTGCAGATTCGGCGGACAGTTCCGGCCCGAATGGGCTTATTACTTATAGCATTTCTGTGGCTGCTTTCATTTGCACCACTTCAGGGCATGGCGGCCCCTTACGCGGCCATGGTGATCGACGCACGCACCGGAGAAGTGCTGCATTCCCGCAATGCCGACACGCGGTTGCATCCGGCATCTCTGACCAAGATGATGACGCTGTATATTGCGTTTGAGGCCGTGCGGAATGGTGAGATCACGTTGGACACTCAGGTGCGCATCACCAAGGCTGCAGCGGCTGAGCCGCCCTCGAAGCTGGGTTTGCGCACTGGGCAGCGAATCGCGTTTCGCTATCTGATCCGGGCGGCGGCGGTGAAATCCGCCAATGACGCGGCAACCGCGATCGGCATCGCCCTCAGCGGGTCCGAGGCGGCGTTTGCTCGTCGCATGACCCGCACCGCCAAAGCGATGGGGATGAGCCGGACCACCTTCAAGAATGCCCATGGTTTGACCGAGTCGGGGCATTTGTCGACCGCGCGGGATATGACCACGCTGGGCCGTCATCTGCTGTATGATTACCCGCAGTACTACAATCTGTTCTCGCGCCAATCGACGAATGCCGGGATCAAGACTGTACCGAACACCAACCGCCGCCTTTTGGCAGCCTATCGGGGCGCCGATGGGATCAAGACCGGCTATACCCGCGCTGCAGGGTTTAATCTGGTTGCTTCGGCCAAGCGCAAGGATGAACGTATCATCGCGACCGTCTTCGGTGGCAAATCAGGTGCATCGCGCAACGCCCGGGTGGCCGAGCTTTTGGATATGGGTTTCCGCCGTGCCCCCTCGCGTGCGCCAATCCGTAAGCCCGCCCGCCCGGCCTATGCAGGGAATGCAGGTCTGGGTAGCGCACAAGTGGTCGCCCAAGCGGGCCCGCCGAAAAAGAGCCTGCGCCCGGTGTTGCGCCCGGTGGCGAGCGAAACGGTTCAGGTCGCGGGGTCGGTCGCCGCAACGGCTGAAAAAGACAACACCCGGATTCAGGACGGTATCGCTGCTGCGATTGCAGCAGCAGACATAGCACCGTCGGATGGCGCCAAGCCTTCCGAAAACGTGGTGCTGGCCTCGGTCGAATCGGCCAAACAGCCCGAGCCTGAACCCGAAGTTGTGACCCGCTTGTCCACATCCGGCGGTCACCTTTGGGGCGTCAATGTTGGCCGCTACACCACACGGTATGAGGCCGAGAAGGTTCTGTTGAAAACTGCGCTGTCGGAAATGACCACTTTGGAAGGCACTTTGCGTAAGGTGAACCAAAGCTCGCGTGGGTTTGACGCGACATTTCAGGGCATGACCCGCGAGCAGGCTGATCTGGCCTGTCGTCGGTTACAGGCGCGCAATGTCACGTGTTTCATGATCGGGCCGTCATAAGACCCGGCATTCTCTCCTGGATGGGCCTGGGCTGCGATGATCTCGCAGCCCATTTTTTATGGCAAATCAATCGAAGACGTGGCCGTGCTTATACTGTTCATCTTGCCCGGCCGCCGCAGTTAAGGCTGCAACGTTATCCTTGGTGAAGAAACCGTCGTAGTGATGACAACGTTCGATGTATTCGGTGATCAGCAGCGTGTGTTTCGAGTGCTTTGAGAAGATCTGTTTCAGGTTCGGATCATCTTTGCATTCCCCGACCACATGGGCCAGGAACGGAACGCCCTTGTCTTTAAGAGTGTTGACCACGAAATCGACATTTTTCTCACCCGCGCCATGGTCGCCGTCCTGGATTTCAACCGCCATGTGGTGCAAGCGTCGTCCGAAATTACGCACGAAATCCTCGGTTGGCATCGGCAATTGCTCGAAAGAGTTCACGAATGAAGGCGTGTTGTTTGCAGTAAAGACTTTGGCAGGGGATTTCTTGTCGTCATCCACATTGGCATTGCGATTCACATTGGTCGACGAGTTCATGTCGAAGATGTTGTACGCCCCCCAGAAGTAATAAGGCACCATGGTCAGAAATTCGAGGATTGCGTCCTCACGTTCCCCGGCCAGAATGCGTGTCGCCAGATGGTCGATCCCCAGCATCAGTGGTGAGATATTGCTTTCGGTCCCAAAAGCGGCGGCCTGATCCAGCTTGACCTGTTCCGCATCACTCAACAGCACACGGTCACCCAGTCCCAGACTGTCTGTGTCGTTGAAATCCAGCGTGGAATAGCCGACGCGATTGCACGTGAAATCCGATGGCGTCGTAAAGCGGTATCCTTCCAGCGTGTAGAACGGATTTTCGGTGTCCCCAGAATATTCGAACCGAATATTCTGATCCTCCAGCGTTCCAGTCAGCGCCTTCAGGTCGGTGGCACCGTAAATCTCACCTACATATCGCGTCTGCGGCTTACCGCGCGCTAGCGGGTACATACGATTGATACGCGGGATGAAATCCTCGAATGCCGGGCTGAGCGGAGCCATCAGGATCAGCGCAGGATAATCGGCATGTGAATGCATCACCGAGAACTTGTGTGTCTGTCCCAAATAGCTGGCGGTGTGGCGATAGGGGGTCATCACATAAAGCTCGACCAGCGTGTCAAACAGCGCATCTGTCTCGACCTGAATGACAATGGCCCGCATCGCACCGACTTGATCCGCAATGCCCGAGCTGATGCGGCGCTCGTAAATCCTGGGAAGATATTCGGTGAAGAAGTCCGAGTTCTTCTTGTCGCCCCTTGGCTGGTAGGACATCAGATCAAAAGACATAGGCTCACCTCCTTGCGGCGCGTTGCTTGGATTTGTGGTAGTCAGATCATGCACTTGCCGCGATGCTAGGCGCAAAGCTTTGCTTGGGCAACAGCCTGTTCAGAGAAGCATCAGATGGAATGCTTGGTTTACACGTGCGAATGTGAACTTCGGGTCGGGCACGCCTAATCGGCAGTAATCCCGTACTTGAAGGCTAAGTCGCCAAGAACTGTGCCTTTCTGTGGTCCGTTTGCGTGAAAGAAACGTCTCACATTGGCCTGATAGAAATGCGTCACACAGGTTTTGGGAGTCGATACGTCGCCTATCGATATCCCTTCAGAGAAAAGCATGTAGCCTTTGGTGTTCCCAATCGGATTGAAAACCTCGTGGCTGAAGGCTTTATCGATATTATCGGATTTCTGGAAAACATGATTAAGAAGATCGGGCCCGAATGTAGTCTGTCTGCTGGTCACAATTTCGCGGCGTTCGCGGCCAGAGAATTGTCTTGCCTTTTTGGCGCGGCGCGGTGGAACCCAATCGGGAATAGCCTCGGGGTCCAGAGCAATCTCAAGCAGTTCTGACAATTCCTGAGACTCCGAGGGGACTCGCAGAACATTGTTGTTCAATAGCTTCGATTCCGCGTCCGTCCTGGCAAGAATGATATCCGTATCCGGCAGGGGCTGAAGCGCCACGCAATCGCAATCTGCCCAGATATAATTAGTGTCCCGCATTAGAATGAGCCTGAATATGTCGGATGCCACACGAGGAGTCGTGCCAAGCTTGGTCAGAATCTGCGAATCCAAAACCTCCCGATAGTCTCGGAGCGGAAGGTCGCTCTCGGTTTCGCGCAGCGACTCCTCGCAGAACAGTTCTACGGGATGCCCGATTTCCTGAAATGTTTTGATCGCGACTTTGTTGAACCATGGCAGTTCATTGCCAAGCCACAGAAATCCAACTGTTTTCACCGCCACCTCGATCGAAGATTTAATGCATCCGGGACATTCAGGGAATGTTGGTCAACATTAGTAGCCATGTTCGCGGGGGCAAGTAAGAACGCACTTTCTGAATGAAATACCATGCTTGTGCATCTAAACACGGCCATTGAAGCTGAGATATATCCGAGCAGGCGAATGATCGATCAAGGATAAGCGCAGTTTCAGGTAAATAACATGACGCTCTAACGGATGAATTTTGTGACCTCGACTCCGCCCGCGATCAGGTTCTCGCGCACCGAGAGCGCGATCTGAACTGCCGTCGGGCCATCACCATGCAGGCAGATCGTATCGATTGAGGTCTCAAGGCGTTTGCCGGATTTGGTGATGATGGCGCCTTCCTTCACCATTTCCAGAATACGTGGTCCGGCCAGCGCCGGATCATGGATCACGGCTCCCGGCAGTGACCGATCCACCAAAGTGCCATCGTCGTTATAGGCACGGTCGGCAAAAATCTCGCCCACCCATTTGCAGCCCAGCTCGCGCACCGCTTCTTCTTGTTTGGTGACCGCCAGCACCATGATGATGATGTCCGGGTCCACGTCCAATGCACCCTGATAACAGGCCCGCGCCATATCGATATCGACCGAACACATGTTGGCCAGCGCCCCGTGCAATTTCAGGTGCCGTACTTCAGTGCCCACCGCCTTGGCCATGCCGATTGCCGATCCCAGTTGATAGCGTACCAGATTGCGCAAACTGTCATGGGGCACTTTCATGTTTCGACGCCCAAATCCCTGCAGATCAGGAAAACCGGGATGCGCACCGATGCCCACACCGTTCTGGGCTGCCAGAGCCATGGTCTTGGCCATCACATCAGGGTCACCCGCATGAAAGCCACAGGCAATATTGGCCGAGGTGATGATCTTCAGAAGGCTTTCATCATCACCCATCTTCCACGGGCCAAAGCTTTCGCCCATATCGGCATTCAGATCGACGCTCGGCATCGCAATAACTCCTTATTCGGTGGCAGAGATCATTCCGCTGATCAGTTGGTAGGACAGGAGGTCCGGGATGTCATGCGGATCGCGGACCAATGGTTCAACACGGGCGGGCAGGCGGGCAAGGTCGGCCTTAAATGCGGCTTGCAGCGTGATGGCTTGTTCCAGTGTTACGAATTCGAAGCGCACCTCGCCTCCCGCCGGGGTCTGTGCAGCGCGGGGCAGATCACAGGGCAGAACGGTTGCGATGCGCGGATAACCTCCGGTGGTCTGGCACTCGGGCAGTAGGATGAAGGGCGCACCGGTGCCGGTCATCTGTATATCGCCGGGAGTTATGACTTCGGACAGTATGTTCAACTGACCCTTTGCCGCGAAGCCGTTACCGTCGCTATCCAGCTGCATGCCCATCCGGTTGGCTCGGGCACCGCGGCGGAATGTCGTTTGCGTAAACCGTGCCAGCGTCTCGTCATCGAACAGTGCGGTTTGAAAGCTGGCCACAACCCGCAACGTCCCACCCGAAAACCGATCCTCCGAACGCAGTTTCAGGCCGGTCTTGCCGGTTTCCGTCGAAGGCAGGTGATCACCCGCTTGAACGGCGCGCCCGATCCTTGCGGTCAGATGGGCCGCGCGTGAGCCCAGAGTCATGTCGGTCCCGATCCCGCCACCCAGATTCAGATACCCGTAACTGCCCTGCAGCACCGACCCGACTACCAGCCGCTGCCCAGCCTCCATCTGATGCGAGGCATTCCACAAGACGGGGCTGCCATCGATACTGGCCTGCATCGGTGCGCCGGTCACCGCGATGGCGGTTGGTGCGGTTGCCTCAAACTCACCACCCATCCCCGCCATTTCGAGGGCGGCGCTCGTTGGGGTGTTACCAAGCAACGCGGCCCCTTCATAAAGCGCCGCTATATCTGCGGCACCCGAACGCGACAGGCCTTGATCCAGATACCCGGTGCGCCCTTGATCCTGAACCGTGCAAGCTGGGCCGATGCGATGGACGATCAGCGTCATGTCGTGATCTCCTCGCAACTCGCACCACCAGAGCCATCAGTGCAGGTTGTACGGATATCCTCAAGCTCCTCGCGCGAGACTGAGATGAACTGCATCTCATCACCGGGGTTGAGGGCAAAACTTTTCTCCATGTCCGGACGAAAGCAACGAAACGCGGTTTGTCCAACATGACGCCATCCGGTTGGGGTTGGCCCCGAGAACAGGACAAATTGCGAAATTGCCAAAACCAAGGCCCCTTCAGGTACCATCGGCGTCAGCTCTTTCAGGCGTGGAATGTTGAATTCGGGTCCGAGTGGCCCGAGATAAGGTTGGCCCGGCGCAAATCCGATGGTTAAAACCCGCACACGCGATTGGCTGAGACGATCAATAGCGTCCGCTGGTGACAACCCTGCTGCCAATGCCGCGTCTTCTAGCTGTGGCGCAAGATCGGAACCGTAGACCGTCGGCACTTTCCAGAATCGTCGCCCCGCAGGCAAAGGTGCAGCGTACCAATCGCGACTGACCAGCATAGCCCGCAGCAACTCTTCGATGTCATGATGCGACAGGCTTAATGGATCAAACCTTATAAATGCAGATGCCAGCGAGGCCGAAGTCTCAAGCACGCCGTCAATCTGCTGCGCCTCGACTGCGCCCCGAAACGCCAGGGCGGCGCGGTTGGACGGCTCGGACATGGTTTGCGCAAAGGTCACCAACAGACCGTCAAATCCAACGGTTCGCAGCAAGGGAAACTTAATGTCATTCGTCATATCAAGGTCACAGGCGTATCGGGTTTGCTTTGAAAAGACCTGAGCCTATCCATAGACAATGCGCAAGGCCCTGTAAGGCCAACTTGCATTGCGCCTGGCGGCGCCGATATCGGGTGCGATTCCGGGATTGGAAATGAATCGCTGATTGCCGTCGAGTCGGTATGGTCTTGTGGGTGACTGTAGTGTTCTCACTATATGTTGGGTTTGAACCAACAAGCACTGAAACCTAGGCGGTATATCTGGTGTGCTTGAAGGATGATTTTCGCCGATTTCTATGAGGTGAGTGCCGCTCAACTATTTGAAACTATTGCTTAAAAAATGAATTTGAAGTTTTTTGCGATATTCTTGAATTTTCCACTTGCGCGTTGAATGCGTAAGGCATAGAACGCCCTTCACCGGCGCTGCTGAGGTGCTGGGACGCGGTGGAAGCTGCGGAGACGCTCGGGAGAGACTGGGGGCATCTGAGGTTTTTGATTGGG